>NZ_LZFV01000013.1:0-549431 GCF_001675935.1 Shewanella sp. UCD-FRSSP16_17 | reverse complement strand
GACCGATACTCGTGACGGTCGCAACGTTCCCATTGAGCAAGCTATTCACGCAGGCAATTACTGCATTTTGACGTGTTTTATGCATTTTATAGCTGACAAGCGATATGACTTTGTTCACAATAGAAAGAGCATTCATGGCGTTTAACCTTCATTTGTTTTTGGCAAAAGATTTGATCACCAAACGTCATGAATGTTCCCTTATTTTTTATCTTACTGATTCCGCTATATTATTTGTGGGGATACCTCAGGTTCAGAGTCTAATTTATTTAATATAGTGTTGTTACGGTCAGTCTCCTTTAATCCACCTATCCCCCCCCACTTTTGAATAATCCAGTATCTATTTTCAATAGGGCTTTCTTTTGATAGAACTGTATGAAAATTTTTCTTCATATAAATGTTTTTTGCAAAGTTATCAGTAATATCATCTGGAATGTGTAGGGGACAATTATCTGGTACTTCCAAATCAAAATTGCTTTCAAGTGGAAAGTCTTTGGCATACTTGTTAAGCGACTCTATAAGAAGCTTCAAGAGATTACGTTCCTTAATGAATGATGCATAACAGCTTATTGAAGGCCTATCACAGTAAAGTAAGCCCCTCAACTTATTGATTAAGAACATCCTATATTTGCTATAACATTGAAGTAAAGTAACTAATTGTATCTAGTAGACAAAAACAAACTGAGCTTGCACGTACTGCAAGATATGTAATGACGGAAATGAAATCATAAGACGGTAATTCAGAGCAGACTATATAAGAGTAATCTTACTGCTTTTGTCTTTAACGCTTTTGATTTTTCACATGCAAAGCATGTGGCTTTTGGGTTCAAAGGGGTACTCCCCTTGCCCGTAGCTAATATCCGACCTTTTTGGAACAAAAAGTGGGATACTAGCGTACCGGGTTACTATGTTGTCCCACTTTCAAGTGGGCTATTCTTTTTCGCAGTCTAGACTGCGGTGACAAGCCTTTTTTCGCACTCGCTGAGTGCGGTTTTACTGGCAATTGAGCCATGCCTCTAGCGCCTTCAATCACAAATTCTGCACTATGGGGTTGAAATCATCATAAATACAGCACTACAAGCACGTTATAGCGACCAAATACCGCTCTTGAGCTTATCTCGTTGCCAATAAATTAAAAAATATTGCTATCACTGAGAGCGAATGCAAACGAGTTTAAAAACGGACCGCTCTCTGCTGTAGCGAAATGTTGACAGTTGTTCGAACCTCACTCGTTGTATTTACCGCTTTTTGTTGAAATGACATGCTGAAATAGGTTTTTTAATCAAATTCAACCTTACAGGTGAAATACATTAAGAAATCGCTCTTTCTGATTGCGATTTTTTTGTATTTTTTGACTCATAAGGTTCGATAAAAGGCTTGTGAGAAAGTCGAAATTTCACTTCACAGCGTCATCTCTCAGAGCGTTTTATAGGAGCTATATCGCGTTAATACGTCAGGAAATGCGCTCAAAATTCAGCGATATTTCTTCAGAACCTCATTGTCTGATATTAATTGCCGATGTTTTGCGACCATTGCAGTGAAATGTAGCATCCGTACTGCCATATTTGACATTATTACTGCCCGTTGTGGCAGTAGCATTGCCATCAGTGGCAGTACCCTCCCTCACCTAACTATGGTGACACCATATAATTCGAGAATCGATGACTACTGATAGTGTCGGCTTAAGTAAGGGTTATGCACGGTTTCTATTCGAAAGTGCTTACACACCTTATAAAGCCGCTATATCGCTAAGAGGGTAAATATTGACTCTTGAACACCAAGTAAACTATCAACGAGTTTTAAGGTGTGACCATGACACTGGGGCTTAATGTCGAATTAAAATGCTATACCGAGTTTAGGGAAATAACGAGGGTGGTATGTACGCAAAAGGGCTTATTGGCACAGATGTGCGCAATAAGCCTTTTTGACAAGCTTTTGAGAAGGTAACATCTACCCTGTTTGTTTTATTTATAAGTGTAATCCAGGCTGTTTTTCATTAGCTTTTTATTTTTCTTGATTAATGCCGACTCCAGTTTGTCGTCATTGAGCGCTTTGGTTATACCAATAGAAATATCCCGATATTCTGGTGATAAGCTGTCATCGAATACATCTATAACACGATTAAAATAGAAATTTTCTGCGCTGCTACCTTTACTGCCAAAACGCATCATGAATTTTTTTATCATACACTGTATCGGCAGTATTGCCTGATTGGTAAGCTCTTTTAGACGCGCTAATACTGCCTCTCTTTTGCCGATTTCCTCACCGAGTTTAATGACTTCCTTCTGTTTAACCTTGGCCGCTTGAGTTAGCTTATTAACTTCAACATCTAATTGGTCTCTCACTGAGGCCTGCTCGCGAATAAACACCTGCCCTTGCTCCATAACATTACGGATATTGTCGTGCTTAACGCGCAATTGCTTGTACTCACTTTGTAATTCAACTATTTTTTGTTGCCAATCAATATTTTGCTTGTGTATTTTACGGTTTTCAATCTTCAACCTTGCGAGGGTTTGCTCACTATCTGAGAGGGTATGAGTAATCGACTGATGCTCCTTCTTCAAATCAATAACTTGTTGTTGTAAATATTCGACTTTGCGGGTGTGAAAATTAAATGGACGCTGATGCTTTGGCTGTCTAGCCTCTGCCTTCATTTTTTTGCGTAACGCTGAGTGACGCTCTGAGGCGGGAGAGAATTCTGCATTAAGGCCTTTGGAGTTAAATAGGTTTGCATTGATAAATACATAGAACATCTGTTGCATATAACGATAAACCTCACTGGTTTGAATATACTTCAACTGCCCTGACACTGGTAAGCAATCATCAACATCACCCCGCTTCGCTAAAAACGCATTCACACATTGGATTTGAGACCGGCGTAAATCATACTCACCTGTTTCGCTGTTTTGACCAGAAATAAATACGTGAACATGCCCCTAGTGTTTTCTTCAGGTAACCGTTCACCATGGTGTAAAACCATTAATTTAATTGGATATTGGAGGTAAAAGGTTTTTAAATACAACTTCATTGCATTCATCATTTCGACATGGCTCATCTCATCCGAATTAACGCCATGTTTGACAGGAATTTTAAAAAGTAACTCCTGAAAGTTTGTCGAGTTGAGGGTTTTCGGTTTTTCAATTAACGCATTATGTAAATTGATATAGTTGATAAGTTGTTTGTGTTTTTGGTTTTTTCTGTCCAGTTCAAACTGATTATATTCAGCGCTCACCTCATTAGCATCGATAAAGGCAGAGGATGTTATGCACCTTGTGAATAAGTCAGCCACTTGTCTTGGTGTTTTAACATCTGAAGCCCACTTATTGAGCTTGGCTTTTGATTTCGATTTAGCTTTACTTGTTTGCTCATAATTTCCCGCATGTTGAGTGGTTTTTCCCATAACATCGAGCAATATTGCTTCGCGCTGCGCTTGCGATACCGTGCTAAGTGGGACAATACCCTCTGGCGTATCTATCAGATTACTATCTGATAATGATGTATCCCATTCAGCATGCAATTCATCTTTGGTTCGAAAGTATTTTTGCAAATTACCAAGATAGGGTATGCCGTTACCGCTAGGGTTGTTAAGGCGCAATGAATGCATCAGTGATGCCTTAGCAGTCTTGCGACCTTTTTTATTAAAGGAAAAATTTAAACATGAGAAAAAAACTCTAATATCCTTCATTTTGCCCCCTCCCCGTCAGACCGTCCAACCACTTGGTCTATACACCTTTCCAGCAATGCCTGATATTCCCGATGCTGGCGTACAAAGAGGCTTAACTGCTCAGACGTTAATGCAATGTCCTCATGGGATGTAACAGGCCTCGTTATGGAGTTTGGCGTCGCAGACTGTGTATTTTGTTCAGCTAAGTCGGTCTTTGTAGAAGGTGGCTGTACAGCTTGGTTTGTGGCGTCACCACTGCCAAATACTGTGGCAAATTGTGTCGATATTTTTTCGGCATGATTAGGTGCATCTTGCGCCATCCAACGACCGTAATGAATATCTATCATGGCGGCGGAGGTATGCCCCATTTGCTTCGCTATCCACTCTTTAGATATGCCCGTGGTTAATGCCTGGCTTGCAAAGGTGTGCCTTAACTGCCCCACCCCACGATGACTCACTCCTGCGGATTTTAGTAATGGAGCAAAAAAGCTTTTATTGAATTGCTTTGCATTCAAAAACGGTTTGTTCGTTTTGCTATTGTAAAAGACTGAGCGCAATAGCGTTATGCGCTTGTTTTTATTATCGGCCTGCAATACACAGACTTTGCGCGGCTTTAAATGCACCGTGATGCGATATTGCTGCTGTAATATCGATACCGCTAAGTCACATAACTCAACAACTCTTGTCGAGCCTGCCGTTTTTGGGGTTTTATAACATTTATCCACTAGTGCAATACTGATATACAGGACTGATTTATTAAAATCGACTGCATCCCAGCCTAATGCCTGCAACTCACTAATACGAAGACCTGTTAAGACCCCAATTGAATAAGGTGCTTTTCACCCTCAAGCGCAACGGTGTTTAACTGTTTTAATTCTTCTAGGGAAAAGGCTGCGGCTCTTTATGCGACACCTTACGGTTTTGTATGCCTTCCATCGGGTTTTGATGAATCAAGCCATCTCTGAGTGCGTAAGTAAAAACAGCCCGTAAGATGATAAAGAATTCATTGATGGTTTTGTTGGAATACGTTTTATCTAGTTTTTCAATCAACTTTAAAATGTCAGAGTGCCTAATGGAATCAATGGCCTGACGCCCTATTAACGCTGACAGTTTTGCTGCTTTACTTCGCTCAGAATTAAACGTGGAAGGCGCTGAATTAATGCGCCTGAAAGAAAGGTATATTTTGAGATAATCTTTTATTACATAACTCATACGACATATCCGGTATTCTTACGGATAATATACGCCCCTAAAAAGAATTGCGCAAGCTATTGATTATAAATACTAAAAGTTATTACTGAATTTTAAAAATGTCAAATTTTTGAAGTGTGATTCATGTAGTTTCTTCCCTTAAATCATCTTCAATATGTTTGATATAAATGCGAAAAAAACACGGGCTAATCTCATTCATCAGGGATTAAATCATATACCGAACACTCAAGCACACTCGCAATTACATACACTTTCTCTAAGGTTATGCTTTTTTCTCCTCGTTCTAAAATACCAATATAGTTAAGACTAAAACCACATTGCTGTGACAAGTCTTTTTGAAGCAACCCTTTATCTTTTCTTATTTCAGCAAGCTTTTTGCCAAACTCAATCGCAATCTTTTTTTTCATTCTTATCTTGTAGATTAAAACAAAGCACACTATAGTGTGCTTCGCGATGATGAATCACTTAGCTAATATCAGTTTGCCGCTGCCTTATTAGCTAAACGCCGACCCACTGATGCATGCGTCAGTGGGTTTATTTACTCACAACTCGAATCTATCAAAGATGAAACAAGTTGAATTTATAAATATCATTAATACACATTGCTCCGTTTTCTTTCATACTGAGTTCTTATTACAGGCATTAATTGCATTCACTAACAAGAATGAAGATATCGCTATTCTTCGAAAGTGTATGTATAACCATTTATAGCGCCTAGAAAAGCAACATTTAGTGAAACGTCATTCACCTAAAAGAGCTCGTAATGCACTTTACGAAAGCCAGTTGAAATCACAGCACATATCACCAATGCTTCATAGACAAACCAAACCCGCATTAAATGAGCATATTAATAACCAACAATTATTAAACAGCCACTATAATGCACTTCAGCAACATATCAAGCTGTTAACACATGAAATCACGGCCTCTAAGTCACTTAGCATTAAATTTTCATTCTATAGCCCTATCATTAATCGTAAAATGAAAACTTTAGACAGCAAGCTATATACAACACTCGCTGAATTCAAGGTTGTCACCGACTTAATAGATGAAATCAGGAAAGAGAGTCAATCGCCCACAGCTAATGTCTAGTAAATATTACTAAAGTATTAATTTTAAATGAAAATATCGTAATCCATAGAGCCTAGTATTGAAATGAAAATCCCAAGCCACCAAAGCTAGATAAAACAAAGCCCTACTCTTTAGAGGACGGGGCTTTGGATTCAAAAGTCAGGTAAGTCTATTCCAACCTACCTTTGTCTATAGCATTCTTCAACATTAAAAATGTGAGAGGTTTAAAGTCCGTTTTATCTTCTTTAGATACTCTTAAAAAAGGAATAAGGCTAAACAACACTCTTTGAAACTGACTTTTACCTGAAAATTCTTCAGGAAAATAATTGTCAAATTTAAAGCATGAAACATCAACACCGCATTTATCATTAAGTGTTTCAATACAACTTTCTGCGATGTCACCATAGATACCTAAATCATGATACAACCTCAACTCCAAGTCAGAGCTTGATTTGTAATAATCTGACAACCCAGAATCTTTGATAAAACTGTTAAAATTATCGTTTGTTGCCATTATTGCTTTTCCAACTCTTTGTTTTCTACTTTTTCAGTAGGTTCAGAAGCAGTTTCTTTTTCAACTCGAACCACAACTGCATCAACGAGTTGACCAGCAGCTATAGCAGTGCCTCCATATGGAACTTTCCTCAGAACTTTAGTAACTGCAGACTAGTTTTCTTACTAATCTTACCATCTTGTGCAGCCTTATGGTTGGCTTTACTAGCTACTGAAGTTTTAGTGCCAGCCTTACCTCCACCTGCAATCCCACCTATTGGCTTATCAGCAAACGGGCCTGTTGCTGCAACAGCTCCACCAGTTGCTACATTACCAGCGGTATTTCCAGTTGAGTTTTCTTCACCTCTTATAGCCTCAACAGCTAAATCAAATGCATATCCTACTGCTAAACTAACACCTATTACACAAAGCCCACCACAAATAGCTTTCCCATCTGGATCTGTATATTTGTACGGGTTATTGATTGCATATGAATATCTATTGAACCCTCTAACCCCTTCTTCATTACTGAGATGTGAGACAGCATCAATGGGATCATTCGAGTAAAAACGACCTATGACTGGATCATAGTATCGTGCCTGCATATAAATTTTTACCAAACTCTTCCGCTAACTCAGAATACAGCAAAACCTTGTCAGCTTTACCCTGCTAAGTTCACACTTCACCCACCCGTTCATCAAAAATCATAGTTAATTTTTGCGATGTATTTTACCAGTGTCTTTGCATTAATATCCTTACCATATCGGCTATAACTGATGTTGGGATTACTGTGCCCTACCATTTGTGCCACAATATGTTCACTAACATCTAATTGCTTCATTTCGTCTATAAAAGTGTGCCTAAAACCATAAGACGTTGGCCGCTGGTTGGCTCTCATGCCTATTTGGGTTTGTAATTGAGCTAACTGTCTGCAATAGGTTTTTGACCAATGGTCATTGCTGCCAACTGGCTGGTAGGTAAATAGTTGAACATGCTGCTTTCGCTCCTCTACAAACGTTAAAAAGCCTTGTGCTATTAAAGCTGAATGTAATGGTACTATCCGCTTTGCATTGAGGTTTTTCAGTCTTTGCTTTTTGCCGCTGTCATTAATGCAAATACACTGCACGCCTTCAATAAGCTGTATATCTGTGGATTTAAGCTGGCAGGCTTCAGACGGCCTTAACCCTGCATAAAGCATTAACTGCGATACCCATTTAAAATCTGCTTTTGCTTCGTTGAAATGAGGGCTAGTAAACAGCTTCCTCAGCTCAGTATGAGACCAGCGTTCTCTGGCTTGATTTACTTTTACTTTTGGCTTTTGTCCAATAGATACATTTTCAAAAGGATTTTGACTGCAATAATTCATAAGCTGACACCACTTAAAAAACTGAAATACTGCTGCCAAGTATTCTTTATTGCTTTTATAGCTGCGACCTTGAGTGAGTAAAGCATCACGGTACTTCATTGCATCACCAGTACAGATGTCATTGACACAAATACGTTGATTGCTTTTTGATGACCGGTTTGCTATTTCAGGCATCATGTTGATGAAATGAAGGGTTCGCTGTTTAAGCTGTTTTATAGATAACGGCCTCATATCTGTTTTCTGCTTTGAAACAACAAAATCTGATAATGCATCATCAAGGGCTATAACAGGCATGGCTTGAGCTACAGCTGTGGTTTCACGGTGCTCATACAGCTTTGTTTCTCTGATGGGGATGTAAACCCTTTTAGGTGAAGCGCTACTGGCAGGGTTCCCTTTATCAAACTCAGTACGAATCTCGTTAATCACTTCATCTACATATCGAATAAAGTCATTTATACGCGTTGTGTGGTCTATGGAGTTAATGATTCTTTTCAGTGTGCCAGCAACATCAATGTTGCGAATGACAGCCTCTGCTCTGTCAGAGGTAAATAGCGACACTTTAACATCAAAAGGAAAGCCTTTATCACGAAGTGACTTGGCTAAACAGATACGTGTGAAATACACATTATTGGGGGCTCGATAAAGGTACATTGTCTGAGTCAATCCTCTCAGAAAGCCTTTCCGAAATCAAAAACAAAAAAAGCCGTTGATAATCAACGGCTTTTTTCGTATTTAATATGGCGGAGAGATAGGGATTTGAACCCTAGATGGGCTACAAACCCATGCCGGTTTTCAAGACCGGTGCATTCGACCACTCTGCCATCTCTCCGAACGCCGTGAATAATATAAGTATCAGCGGTCATTGTAAACCGTAAATTTTGAAAAATTATTCAAATGGTCATCAAATCGTCTTTTTAGATAATAATTAACCAAAACAAACCCACATTACGCAGTTAACCACGCCAATAAATAGGCTTATTTAAAATCGGTAACGATTGTTATACGAATCATTTCAGCCATATGACGATGATATGACGACATAGTGTGCTAAAATCGCAATTAATTATTTCTAATACTTGTAGCTATGACCACAACTTTGATCCCGACGTCGCAACTTGCACCTCAATTCACTTTACCTCAGTCTTTACCGAGTACCGTTTACTTAAGCCATTTGCTATTGGGTCAAGAGCGAGCTGTCGAAGCTTTTCAGCTAATGACTAAGCTTGAGAATCAACATCTATTCTTGGCTGATTATGCGGGTATCGATCGTCAATTATTAATAAAAGCGATT
The DNA here is from genome assembly GCF_001675935.1 of Shewanella sp. UCD-FRSSP16_17. NCBI lineage: Bacteria > Pseudomonadati > Pseudomonadota > Gammaproteobacteria > Alteromonadales > Shewanellaceae > Shewanella > Shewanella sp. UCD-FRSSP16_17. Next base: position 540,338 of record NZ_LZFV01000013.1, on the reverse strand, counting down.
GTCGAGCAAGCTGATACGCCATCTGACTCCTATTTAGTGGCCAGCAAAACACCCACTGAGGATTTGGATTTTAGTTTTCGATGGCAAACAGCATTGCCTGCAGCATCAGTTGGTATTATTGCAAGCCAAAATAAGTCATATCATTACCTCAGTGGCTCTATTCGCCGCGCTGAACTAATCGGAAGAATGGTTAAAACAGACAAGTCTAGCCAATATAAGGCAGGGATATTAGCCAGTCACCATTATGTATTCATCGACGTAGAGTCATTATGGAAGCGCGAAGGGCTTTGGGAATTTGTGATGCAAATTCTCCAAGATAATTGCTACAAAATTAACAGTGAACTTGCCCCTATTCCACTTAATTGTAAAATCATTTTAGTGGGTAATGCTAACTTATTCAGTCATTTGCGTTCTGAAGATCCGGTATTTTTAAAGTACTTCCCTTTACTGGCTGAACTCAATTCAGAATTAGATCTAACCCAATACTCTGAAGCCCAATATTTACAGTGGTTACATAGCCTCGCAAAGCAAGTCGACGTTACATTAGAAACTTCAGCCCTAATGACGTTATTTTGGCATAGTGCAAAGCTCACTGAACACCAACAACGCTTAAGCCTATCAAGCATTTTATTATCACAATTAATGCTCCAAGCAGCGAGTTATACAACATCAAAAACGGTCAGCGGCACGTCAGTTACCAAAGCCATAAAACAAGCTAAACGTCGTCACGAAACCTCTGAGCTTTATGCCGCTCAAAACTTTGCAGATAATTTCATTAATTTGCAAACATCAGGTGAGATGATAGGCCAAATAAACGGATTAACTGTGGTCGATACCGACGATGCAAGCTACGGTGAGCCAGCCAGAATTACCACAACAGTTCATTATGGTGACGGCGAAGTTATCGATATTGAAAGAAAATCTGAATTAGGCGGTAACATTCATACTAAAGGCATGATGATCCTTTCAGCCTCTTTGTATCGTATATTCGGCCGCGATGCGCCATTACATTTGAATGCCAATATTGTATTTGAACAATCCTATCAAGAAATTGATGGTGATAGCGCCTCACTAGCAGAATATTGCTGTCTAATGTCAGCAATTGCGGAGCAACCTATTAATCAATCGATTGCAGTCACTGGCGCACTTGATCAATTTGGTAATGTCCAAGCAATTGGTGGGGTGAATGAAAAGATTGAAGGTTTCTATCGCTTATGTTTACAACGTGGATTAACCGGCGAACAAAGCGTCATTATTCCAAAAGCAAACGTGTTACAACTGAACCTGTCTCCTGAAATTATTGAAGCGGTTGCAAATGGTAAATTCCACATTCATGCCATTGAGCATATGGATCAGGCCATCAGTTTGTTAATGGACATTGAAGCAGGCCAGAGAAATGAAGACAATGATTTTCCTGAAAAATCTCTTTATGGTTTAGTTCAGCAGCGCTTAGAAAAAATGGCTGGGCAAGATGAAGAAGAGATTGAACCGTCATTTTTACAACGAATTTTAATTAAATTACGGATAATCTAGTGATCGGAGTTGTTTAGCTTACACGTGTTCGCTATCTTGTCTGCCTATTCTCGAATAAGTGGTAATTTTTAAATGGTAAAAGCTAATAGTTTCACAAAAGAAGAGCTAATCGCTTGCGGTAACGGTACCCTTTTTGCGCCTAACTCACCTCGCTTACCTGTTGATAATATGCTGATGATCGACAGAATTACCAAAATTAATGAAGATGGCGGTGAATTTGGCAAAGGCGAAATCGTCGCTGAACTCGATATAACACCTGAGTTATGGTTTTTTGATTGCCACTTCAATGGTGATCCCGTTATGCCTGGTTGCTTAGGTTTAGATGCCATGTGGCAATTAGTTGGTTTTTATCTCGGCTGGGAAGGCGCTGAAGGTAAAGGCCGTGCACTGGGTGTTGGTGAAGTTAAGTTTACTGGTCAAGTATTACCAGATGCCAAAAAAGTCACTTACAAGTTAACTTTAAAGCGTAAAATACATCGTAAGTTGGTTATGGGAATTGCTGATGCAACAATGGAAGTTGATGGCCGCGAGATTTATTCCGCTACAGATCTAAAAGTCGGTATTTTCAAAGATACATCGACTTTTTAAGCAAACTTTTAATTGTCCGTGAATAAAAGTATCTAATCAGTTTAAAGACACTTTAGCTGCCAATACTGCTTACTCAGAGCAAATATGATAAAGATATAGGTTGATACTACTTTAAAGCCCTCAACATCGTTTGAGGGCTTTTTTAATATGTGTTTCCTTACTATTTGTTAAACAATCCACTTAACCTGCCGTCAACACCTTCACGCCACCCGCCTAGCCATTGTGATTTAGAATCTAAAGTGCCATAAGGACAAATTTCTTTCGAACGTCCAGCAATGCCTGCTTGGAATCCTTTAGAAAAAGCTCTATCTAGTCGATCTCTTTTTTGTCTTTTCATTAACACATCCTCGTTTTGTTAATTAAGCTTTTGGGTCGATAAATACCAAAGCTTCATCATTAGGAATAGGCGCTTTTTTAGACAAGATCAATGTCGATTTATGACAAATTTATGGGATTTTAATTAACGTATTGAGAAAAAACAGAAAAAAAAATCGAGGAAAAAACCTCGACTTTTTGTTCAAAAAATGCTCAAGCTAGTTTGCTTTTCGACGACGTAACCAAAGCAAAGGTAAACTGAACAACCAAGCCCAAGATGAAGCACCTTTACGCTCATATGGCTCGTCTTCAACTAAGTCAGACTCAGTACAGGCTTCTTGATTTCCTGCTGCTGGCTTAAGTACGACCATACGCGTTAAGAATGAAGTAACAGGATCGCCATTACCATCAATCTCAAATAATGGTGTACCGTTCTCACCCAAAATCAAATTACCATCAGTATCATATTGGTAAACTGGTTTACGAACAAAAGCAGTACCAACAATCGTACCTTCTTCATTGATACTGTTTGCTTCTACCACATAAAACTCAGAACCATAGGTAAGAATAGAGCCGTCACCATCAATCACTTCAATTGGGTGACGTGACCAGTTACCGTCTTCATCTTGTTCATAACCTTTTGACTCACAGGTCAAATTGTCATTGATATTGATAAATTCATTATCATTCATGTTAAACAAGAAGGCAGCTTTCGGACGTGGCTTATCTTTATCATAAGTCACTTCAATATTACCGACGACTTGTCCGGCATTGTTAATCGACTTAGGCTTGCTGGTTAGATCTGAGATGCCGTCTTGAAAGTCATCAGGAATAACAATTTCTGCGCCTGGATCATTAATATCGTAATAGAAAAACTTTTCACGTAAGTAGCCACTGATGTATTTTTGTAAGCTACCAATCACGATACCGTTATCGTTAATATCGTATGCAATAGAGCTATAAACTGTATCACTGAAAATATCTGGATCAATCCAGTTATATTGGTAGTCACCATTGCTATCTTTTTGCCAGTAGGCAGCATCCTGGTACAAGTCATCTTCTTTACCATTACGGTATGTATGAGAGCGACCGACGACCACACCATCATTATTGATACCTAAACCTTGAGCAATGTAGTTCAGTGTTGAATCTTCATCTGGTGTTAGTCCCAATGGAAGTTCTACGATGTTATCTTCAGGTATCGTATTATCAGCTTCAATTTGCCATACATGTGCACGTGTTTGGTAAGAAATATTACGTGTACCGTTTGATGGGTATTGATCTGCCTGAACACAGATTTCTACTGGAACTGGAAACTCAGCATCTTCGTTTTGGCTTGCGTCGATACAATCATCGATACGACCTGCACTGTACTCAATGATATCAGTACTTGCATAACCTGCGACTAGGTTATTATTGTTAACGGCAGCTGCTGCTGACCAACCACCTAGCTCAACAACAAAGTCATCTTCTTCACGAACATAAGTTTCGTATGAAGGGACAAGTTCAATCTCAGTACCGTCTGCGGTCACAGCCACGCCACGCAGTTCAAAATCTCGGTAATACCAAAACTCTTGATCTTCGTCAGTGCCTTCGTAATCAATGGTTTTTTCTGGCGCTGTGTATGAACCCACTTTCACTTCTGAATCGTTCATACCATAAAAATAAGTATCAACAGAGTTAACCACTAACTCGCCTTCATCATCAACTTCTGTTGGTGGTGTTGTACCATTAATGCTGTAAAAGTTTGGATTCCATGGAGACTCAGGGTCATTTTCTTCCGCAGTGAAAGTGAAGTTATTCGCCACAATCGGTAAAAATACCGAATAGACAATCGCTTCTTCAGGCGCAATACCATCTTCAACGTCAATAACATCATCTTCGTCTTCGTCATCAACAGATAATTTCTTTTTACCTTTTGATACGCCAACTAATTCATTATTTGCATTAACAGCTAATGCATAACCACGGCTGGTTCCGTCAACATTTCCTTTGAGATCAAAATCTTCAATATTAACGATTTCGTATACGGGTGCTGCTTGAACACTTCCTATAGCGCCTAGCACACTCAAGGCAACGACTGATAATGCCTTATCAAACTTCGACTTCATTTTAATTCCTATTGTTATTATGCGCTTACTTCAATGACTCGAGTTCTTCCCAACGTTCAAAGCAAGTGTCCAATTCCTGTTCTTTTGTTGCCAACGCTTGTAACACTGTGTTGACTTTATCTTGTGGTTGGCTATAAAAATCAGCCGAAGCCACAGTATTTTGTAACTCTTCTACTTCTTGCTCAAGCTTCTCCATTTTGGCGGGTAATTGATCTAACTCCCGTTGAAGCTTGAACGATAATTTTTTCGGTGCTGCAGCAGCCACTTTCTTCGGTTTTTCTTGCTTAGTTTCTGCAGGTGCTGATGGTATGACAACAGATGTTGCTTCAGGTTCCTCAGAATAAAATTTAGCGCCTTGAGAAACTGCATCATTATAGCCGCCAACATATTCGTGCCATGCACCATTACCGGCAAACCACCAACTACTGGTGACCGTATTATCAATAAATTCACGGTCATGACTTACAATCAGTAAGGTACCTTCAAAATCCGTTAGCAAAGACTCTAACAATTCTAGTGTCTCAACATCAAGGTCATTGGTTGGTTCATCAAGAATAATTAAGTTTGCAGGTCGTAACAGTAAGCGCGCTAACAATAACCGGTTTTTCTCACCACCAGATAAGGCTTTTACTGGCGTCCTTGCTCTGGCAGGTGAAAACAAGAAGTCTTGTAAATAGCTCAAAATATGGCGGTCTTGGCCATTAATGGTGACAGTACTTTTACCGTCGCCAACATTTTCTTCCACTGTTTTTTCAGGATCTAGCGCTTCACGATACTGGTCAAAGTAAGCAACCTCAAGTTTAGTGCCGACTTTAACTTCACCAGATTGTGGCGTTAACTGCTCAATCAATAACTTAATCAAGGTTGATTTACCACAGCCATTAGGACCAATCAGTGCAATTCTATCGCCGCGCATCACGGTTGAACTGAAGTTTTTAACTAAGTCTTTTTCAGGTAGGTTGTAATTTACATTTTTAATGTCGAAGACTAACTTACCTGAACGCTCTGAGTCACTGACATTCATCTTAGCGTTTCCTTGACGATTTAAGCGTTCACTTCGCTCAACTCGTAAGGCTTTCAACGCTCTTACTCGGCCTTCATTACGGGTACGACGAGCCTTAACGCCCTGTCTAATCCACGCTTCTTCTTCTGCTAGTTTCTTATCAAAATGAGCATTTTGTTCAGCTTCAACACGTAACCACTCTTGCTTACCTTCAAGGTACATTTTGTAGTTACCAGGCCAAGATGTGACAACCCCTCGGTCAAGGTCGACAATCCGTGTTGCCATGCGGTGAATAAATCCACGGTCATGGCTCACAAATACAATGGCGCCTTTAAAACTTAATAAAAACTGCTCAAGCCATTCAATGGTGTCAATATCAAGGTGGTTAGTTGGTTCATCAAGGAGCAATAAATCTGGCTCGCTTACTAATGCACGAGCTAATGCGACCTTACGTTGCCAGCCACCAGATAACTCATTAAGTGGCTTATCAGGGTCAAGCCCTAGCAGTTCGCAATTCTGTTTAATACGAGAATCTAAGTGCCAGCCATTGTTATGATCAAGTGACTCTTGTAAACGAGTCATTTGATTAAGCATTTTTTCCATCGCATCAGGATCGGCGGTTGCCACATCATGTGACAATTGGTGGTATCTATCTAATTGTTCACCAATCTCTTTAAGCCCAGCTGAAATATACTTATATACTGTACCCGTTTCTGCTTTAGGCGGGTCTTGCTGTAAGCGGCTAACATTGACATCAGAGGCAATATTGAATTCACCATCATCGAGTAATACGTCACCAGACAATACTTTCATTAAACTCGACTTACCTGCACCATTTCGGCCTACAATACAAACACGCTCACCCGGTAAAATGGTAAAGTCTGCGTTTTTCAATAATGGTGTGTAACCATACGCTAAAGAACCATTATTAATACGAACTAAACTCAAACGACGCTCCTAATAAAATCAGTTAGCTGTGACTCATCAAATGGCCAAAACAGCTCTTTATCACCCACAGATACCACTGGAATTGACACGCCATAGCGTGCAGCGAGATTTTCATCATCGCAGATATCAATATGTTGATAATGAATACCTAATTGCTCAACCAGGGCCTGAGCAATTTCACACAGATGACAACCATCTGTGTGATATAAAATCAAATGACTTTCTGTTGTTTTGCTTTGCAAACGATACCTCTTTGCGTCTATTTATTTAGCGTAAGGAGATTTTGCATGCGTAATTAACCACGTGTTATGGATATGCGGGTTGCGCTTATAATCCATTGGCAAGGTTTGGCTATCGATATTTTTAATATCCATTTTGTACTGGCTTAATAAATCGATGTCCATCTTAAACTTACGCTTGTTATTAGAGAAGATGATCTCACCATTTGGGCTAAGTAACTTAATTAAATCAACCAATAAAGCGGCGTGGTCACGCTGAACATCCCAACTGTCTTCCATTCTTTTAGAGTTGGAAAAAGTCGGTGGGTCGATGAAAATCAAATCAAATTGCTGGTCGCAATCTTTAATCCATTGAATGCAGTTAGCTTGTTCAAATTGGTATTGTCTAACATTGAGATTATTAAGCTCAAAATTCTCTTTTGCCCAAGCAAGATAGGTATTAGACATATCGACAGTCGTTACCGACTTAGCACCGCCAAGTGCAGCATGGACTGACGCCGATCCCGTATAAGAAAACAAATTCAATACACGCTTGCCAGCAGATTTCTCGCCGACCAATTTACGCGTTAAACGATGGTCTAAAAATAGGCCTGTGTCTAAATAGCCAGTCAGGTTTAACTTAAAGCGCGCATTATATTCTTGGGTAATAATCTCAAGCTTTTGCTCATCAAGTTTTTGGTATTGATTAGTGCCTTTTTGACGCTCACGGGTTTTAAGGGTAACTAAATCAGGGTCAATACCTAACGCAGCAGGAAGCGAAAGCAATACATCAGTAAGACGACGTTTGGTAACAGCCTCTGGAATACTGGCTGGCGCTGAATACTCCTGAATCACAACGTGATCGACATATTTATCAATAGCAACGTTATATTCAGGTAAATCGGCATCATAAATACGGTAACTATCGATACCCTCTTTTTTCGCCCATTTAGTTAGTTGCTTCATATTCTTTTTAATACGATTAGCAAATGCTGGCGAAATATCAGCAATATCGACACCTTCTGGCAATACAGGCGCTTCACGACGGGTGCTTTTAGCATGTAAAGTGTACAAGTTAAAGCCACACTCTAATGCACCATTAAACATCTTCATTTGTTTATCAGCTTTAAGCTTCAAGGCTGACAATAATTCGATGTCACTACATAGCATGGCGATTTTCCATCCGCCAAAGTCTTTTTTGAACTTATCACCAAGTTGGTAATAAAGTTGTAATAACTCAGTGATGCTACCTAATCGTTCCCCGTAAGGCGGATTAGAAATTAAAAAACCTTCAGTAACTGGTGGGGTGACATTCAGCGCATCTGAAACGGAAAATTCGATCAAATCAGCGACACCGGCATTTTCAGCATTTTTCTTAGCTAATGCCACTAAGCGAGAATCGATATCAGATGCAAAAAACTTCACTTGGCAACGGGTCTTGCCCAAAGAAGCACGTGCTTTAGCTTCCTGTAGTACGGCTTGCCAAACTGCGTCATCATGACGTTGCCAATGCTCAAACCCAAAACGTGCACGTTGCAAACCAGGGGCGATATCTGACGCCATTAATGCCGCTTCAATGACGACTGTTCCACTACCACAAAATGGGTCKAGCAAATCCGTTGGCTTGGCTTGCCAGCCACTACGGGCCAACATATTCGCTGCTAGATTTTCTTTTAGTGGTGCTTCACCTGTTGTGGCACGATACCCACGTTGATGCAATGAAGGCCCAGAAAAGTTAATCGATACTGTTAATTGATTATTTCTAAAGTGAGCGTCAATTCTAAATTCAGCATTTAACCGTTCAACGTCAGGACGGCGCTCGCCATCATCACGAAAACGGTCAACGACTGCATCTTTAATTTTTAATGCACCGAATTGCGTATTATTGATAAAGCCACCCGTACCATGGAAGTCGATACTGAATGTACTCTTATTAGAAAAATGCGACGGCCAACCAATACAGTAAGCTGCGTTATAAAGTTGCTCGGCTGACTCACAAGCCCCTTTATAGATAACCACGACAATGCGACTCGCTAGTCTTGTCCACAATGTAATTCTATAGGCAAGCTCAAGTGGAGCAGAAAAATATACGCCCGCAACGCTTTCCTTAACATCAGTAGCACCAAACTCTTTAAGCTCATTGGCTAAGCTATATTCAAAACCCTTAGGGGCTGCAGCAAAAAAATTTAACATGGAATTGGCAGTCATCATCTCACAGATATAATTAAGTCGGCATTATATACCTAATCAAGAGTTCAAGTGAGAAAATGTGGTTGAATTGGATAAATACTCCTCTTTTTAAGACAATTTAATTCAAATTGCCTCACCAAATGGGTCATTCTCACTAATAAGTCGTTCCCTTAGCCCAAGTATCGCTCGGTCAATAGGCAAGCGACTCAGAATAGAGATAGCGGATTTGGCGATTAAAACGACTGAATGTGACTAAAATATCGATTTATGCTCATTAACCCAGCAAACGATCATAAAATTGTCATTATGACTTGCCAAGTACAGCTTAGGTCGTTATAGTTCGCCCCGCTTAAACGGACGCGGGATGGAGCAGTTTGGTAGCTCGTCGGGCTCATAACCCGAAGGTCGTTGGTTCAAATCCAGCTCCCGCAACCAATTTTGTAATGGTATCAATTGATTACCAATATAATGATGGCAACAAGGTATTATAGCTAAGCTATATCGCACTGTTTAAGCAAGATAGTTTATATTCGGACGCGGGATGGAGCAGTTTGGTAGCTCGTCGGGCTCATAACCCGAAGGTCGTTGGTTCAAATCCAGCTCCCGCAACCAATATAACCACTATCATTATTAAGTACGGACGCGGGATGGAGCAGTTTGGTAGCTCGTCGGGCTCATAACCCGAAGGTCGTTGGTTCAAATCCAGCTCCCGCAACCACTTAATAACAAAAGATAAAAATCGGACGCGGGATGGAGCAGTTTGGTAGCTCGTCGGGCTCATAACCCGAAGGTCGTTGGTTCAAATCCAGCTCCCGCAACCAATTTTATCAATACCTATCTTATTTAGTTATTTCCCCTTGTTATACTTCTGTTTATTTCTTAGTTTGTTATTACAATTAAAGAATTTAATTTTTGATATCTACCCAGTTTATGTATCTATCTCTACGCTTTGCTATCGATTGCGCACATATTCAATGCTCGTGAAATATCTTCTATCAAGTCTTCTACGTTTTCCAATCCGACAGAGATACGCAATAGATTATCGGTAATGCCAGCAGCAGCTCTGGCTTCTGGGGTATATGGCGAATGAGTCATAGAAGCTGGGTGCTGAATTAACGACTCTGCATCTCCTAAACTGACAGCAATAGTAAATAGTGACAAACTATCGACAAATTTGATTGCCTGTTTGATGTCTCCTTTTATTTCAAATGCAATCACCCCGCCCGCACGTTTCATTTGTGAGCCAAGAAATCCATGACCTTGATGAGACTTAAGCCCTGGATAGAACACCTTTGCTATAGCTTGATGCTGATTAAGGTATTCAGCTAATATCTCTGCATTATCACAATGTCTTTGTAATCGCACATCTAAGGTTTTTATTCCACGCAAAATCAACCAAGCATCATGTGGCGAAAGTACGCCACCAAAATCTTTTAAAATCTCATACTTCAATTTGTGGATATGCGCCTCAGAACCGCACACTATTCCGGCAATAACATCACCGTGACCATTTAAATATTTTGTGGCACTGTGGATAACCATGTCGACTCCCATGTTAATAGGCTGCTGTAACAATGGCGTCATAAAGGTGTTATCGACAATCGTAATCAGGTTATTGGTTTTGGCGATATCGACGATGGCGCTCAAATCGAACACTTGTAAGTGAGGGTTCACTGGGGTTTCACAAAATAATAATTTGGTATTCGGTTGAATGGCCGCTTCTATGGCTAAAAGATCACTAAAATCGACGAAGGTTGTTTCAACCCCAAAACGGGTTAACTGACTACTTAGTAAAGCGAAAGTACAGCCGTAAATCGCGTTTGAGGCAATGAGATGATCACCTGATTCCAAATGAGTCATAAGCGATGCCGATACTGCAGCCATCCCAGACGCACAGGCAGCTGCTTGTTCAGCCCCCTCTAACAAAGCCATTTTACGCTCTAACTCATTGGTTGTCGGGTTACCTAAACGAGTATAAATGTATCCAGCTTCATCACCCGCAAAGCGGGCTCCTCCTTGCTCTGCATTATCAAAAACGAATGTCGCACTTTGATATAGTGGCGATACCAACGCCCCAAGCGCATCTTTCTCGTGCCCTGCGTGGATGGCTAATGTGGCTAAATTCCATGGTTTATGCATCTTTTTCTCCCTTCTTACCCATTCATTAGAATTGTGATTGGTGTGGGTAAGTCAAACTCAAGATACATGTGCTGATAAATTAGCCAATGCTAAAACGACTTTTTGATACCTTCAAACTTGTAAAGCCAAGATTACGAAAATCCGCAAGCCCTTTAATCAAGCCTTTTCCACACCTCCTCTTCAACGAGATCTTCACCATCGTATCTTTGTGTATGCCACTCATTTTCTTTTAACATAAATAAAAAGCGATAGGACTCTCCTGGCTTCACCCCAAATGAGCTCAACGTCGGAAACTCGGTATATTGATTATTAATTAATTCGTAATGACCACTAGCACTTGCCCAAAATGTCTTTTTCCCGCCCTCTTTTTTCATTGTCGTGAAGCTAAAGTGCGTTGCCGACACAAGTTTAATAGCAGATAAATTAAGTGTCTTATAATCAACCCATTGTTTATTCTCATTGAGGTACTTGCCATCAAACAGCGCCCAGCTACCAATCAAAGGATTATGAAGGGATTCTTGCTTAGGCTGATTTTGGCCTATTGCTAAAGGCATACTTGTTAGCATGATGCAAAACAGCCCCAAAACCTTAAAGTTTTTAGCCTTGGTTAGACGCCCTATTTGACGATATAACTCAGTGAATTTAATGTTCATCTGCCAGTATCCATCCAATTGCATGTAATTTAGGTACGATAAGTCCCTCTATAACAATGCGTTAAAGTAATACCGTTATGATAATCAAGTTACACTCGGCGTATAGCAGACATAAGTCTATGTTTGGTTTGCAAACTTAAGTCATACTAAAGAAAAATTATTCACGCACTTAAGGTTATCGTGATGCAAAAACAGACTGAGAAACAAAAAATGTTAGCTGGCCTGGCATATGATGCGTGGGATGAAGTGCTTCTAGCTGCAAGAAATCAGGCAAAATTAATGTGTCATCAGTTTAATCAACTTAGTCCATTGGATAACGATAAACGCCAAGCGATGCTAAAAACATTACTTAATATCACTGGACACTGTCATATCGAAGCAAACTTCTTCTGTGACTATGGCACTAATATCACCATCGGCGATAATTTTTATGCCAATCATAATTTGGTTATTTTAGACGTCTGTGAAGTCAAAATAGGAAGCAATGTTATGTTTGGCCCTAACGTTATGTTATCAACGGCCACACACCCGATTGATCCTATTGCACGCCGCAATACTGAATTCGGAAAGCCGATTACGATAGGAAATGATGTTTGGTTAGGCGGAAATGTTTCTGTATTGCCAGGCATTACCATTCACGATAACACTGTGATTGGTGCAGGAAGTGTCGTGACTAAAGATATCGCCGGCAATGGTGTGTATGCCGGCAACCCTTGTCGTTTTATCAAACCAATCGCTTAGCACAATGTGGTTCATTGGCTCAACTTATTGATTTTATTTAGTGACAATTAACATAAGACTAAAGCGACTGCTTTAGTCTTATCATGCCTTCATCAATACTGATTAGCGCTTGATACCCAAAATCGTTTTTTGCTGCGCTAATATCAAAGTAATGACTGGTTGATAATTGCCTTGCTACAAATCGTGTCATTATCGGTTCTTGCTGTTTCTTTAAAAGGCCATATATGCCTTCTAATACCACTCCTGCTGCATAGGCAACCCCTGCAGGTACTCGTTTTTCAACGGGGGGGATATCAACACAAGCTAAAATTTTATTGAGCATGTTAGCCATTGTTATTGGTTCATCATTACTCAAGAAGTAGGCTTTCCCAGCACAGTTTGCTTGATGACTTAACTCTACAGCGGCAAGAATATGTGCAAATGCAGCATTATCGACAAAGATCGTATCAACTAACTTATCTTGCTTGCCTACTAGTTTTAATTTGCCTTTTTTAGCACGCTCAATCACCCTTGGAACCAAGTGCGGATCCTCAGGCCCCCAGATTAAATGAGGTCGTAATGCTGTGGTTTTGAGTTCTTTGCTATCTGCATCAAGAATCATCTTTTCTGCTAGCGCTTTTGAGTGGCCATAATAATTTAAAAATTTAGCCGCATATGGCGCTGATTCATCAATTCCTGCTTCATCTTCACCAGCAAAAGTCACACTTGGGGTACTGGTATACACAATACGGTCTATTTGGTGGGCTTTACTCGCTCTAATGATATTGGCGGTGCCATTAACGTTAGGTTCAAAATAACTATCTCTAGTTCCCCAAACACCGGCTTTTGAAGCAACGTGAAACACGAGATCGCAGCCTTCCATAGCGTTAACCACTCTATCATAATCAGCAAGATCACCTTTAAACATCTCAACACCCATTGCAGTGAGTTCAGGGTAATCACCACGGGCAAATCCTACGACCTCAATTTGCGCGGCGCGCAGACGTTTACAAATACTCTTGCCTAGAAAGCCGCCCGCTCCGGTAACAAATGCCTTGTTTGCCGTTTGTTTAAGTGCTGCTAATGCCGTTTGTTCTTGAGGCAGTAAATCAGTTAATTGAAGCTGAGCGCTATTTACTGAGGTCATTGAGTTCGCTTCCAAATGAGTTAAGGGCTTATTTTCAATTTGAATCACTTACGCTTCCTTCCATTGTGCTTGTGCCCAAACTGCCAGCTTTTCGCGAAATATTTTTGCATTATGGCGGACATCAACAGGAAAATCAGGATGAATAAGGAATCGACTGATCCCCACGGTCTGAGAATGCTTTTCAGCGATTGCTAGCAGGTCACTATAGAGCATTTTACTATCCGAACAGGCGAGGCCTTTATCTAGTTCAATACACAACAAAGGCAAAGTTTCACCGTTTATGTTGACAGGAACAAGTGCAGAACGTTTAACCTGCGGATGGGTATTAAATACTCTTTCACAGGGAATAGAAAAATAACGTTTTTTATCTGTACCAGTTTGGTCAACACGATGCGCCTTGCGGCCACACATCCATAACTGCCCTTTTTCATCAATATAGCCAACATCGCCCATTCTATGACGAATATGCTCACCATCTGAGATTTTAGCAATTGCAGTTGCACTTTCACGATGATAATAACTGCGGCTCACCATGGGACCTTTTACCACAATTTCACCAATGCTACCGCTATCAAGCATCAAGTTATCATCCCACTGTTTAAGCGGGTTTTCTGTGATATCAATAATCGCAATATCAACACCTTTAATCGGGTGACCCACACAAATTCCTAAGCCGTTATCTGTTGCCTCTGTGGTCTCAAATAACGCCGAACTCGGCATCATACTAATGGGTAACGACTCGGTAGCACCATAAGAGTTTAGCACTTCAACACCGCTATTCAGCATGTGACTGAAGCGCTTTATCGAAGCTATTGTTGCTGGGGCGCCAGCTGAAATTACGCGTTTAACGCTAGGTAATTTATGCTGTTTAGTCTCACCTGCTTCACCTAAACGCTCCAATAAAGCTGGGTTAACAAACATATTTGAACATTGATACTTTTCAATTGCCGCAAACAAGTAATCAGGGGTGGCGGTAATCGGTTTACTGGCATCCATAGCTGGCACAATCGATGCCATTCCAAGCGCTGGACCAAATAATGAAAATAACGGAAATGTCGCTAGGTCTCGCTCACCAGGCTTAATGCCATAATCATGTTTCAATGCTTGAATTTGAGCTTCAAACATCTCGTGACTATAAACCACCCCCTTTGGGGTGCCAGTGCTACCACTGGTAAACAATATCGCCGCCATGGCATCTTTTGCCAATGCAGCAATGGGATAAGGTGCAGAGGCCGTATTTTGGGGTAAGTCATCTATCGCCTTTGCCCCTGCCAAAAAGCATGCGACCCGACTGCCTCCCACATTGAGGCATTGCTTAACTGAGCCTTTACCCCATCCAAGAATGCGCCTTGCAATATTTGCCTTCGTAATACCGATAAAAGCATCAGGTTGCGACTCTTCAAAACATTGTTTTAGATTTTTTACGCCCATTCCAGGGTCAACCAGAATGGGAATAATTCCTGCTTTGAATAAGGCAAACGTCAGTACAAAAAAATCAATACTGGGCGTCACCATTAATACCGCTTTCATTCCAGCTGTAATACCATCGGCATTTAAGCGATAAGCCATTTCATCGGATTGCACATTTAGCTGGTTAAAATCGACTTCTTGATATGACAGTGTCGATGATGCCGTTTGCACGGCAACGGCAAGCTCTGTTGGAAAGTGAACAGCTGCATGCTGAAGGTGCTGACAAATATTGGCCGAAGGTAAAGTCATAATGTTGATGTCATCTTATTGGGGATACCTGTAACCACTGAAGTATCTCATTAATGTATTAGTTATCTCTTAAACCTATAGAGTATTCATTTTAATAAAAAAGGGCATTGTTAAAATGCCCTTAGATACTACAACGTTCAATATTTTATGGATTAAGATTGAGGTTGCTCGGCCATAAAATGTTGGATTAAGCCAATCACATCTTCACTGGCATCTTCTAAAATATAATGGCCACAATCATCAAACTCACGTACTTGGGCATGAGGCATATGTTGACGCCATTTATCAAGAAAATGCTTGTCGAATACAAAGTCCTGTAAACCCCAACAAATCAAAGTCGGTACATTCGAGAACTGCGGTAAGCTATCAGCAATACTAGAAACCAAATCATAGTTTCTGTCTTCTGGTTTTAATGGAATATCTTGCACAAACCGTAAAGTCGAAATACGATTTTTCCAGTTATTAAACGGTGCAACGTAGGCTTCTCTTACTTCTTTTGGCATTGGGTTACGTTTAACGCCTACGTATGATGCAATTGAAGAAAATGCGTTAAAGCCACGAACTAAAAAAGTACCGAGAATAGTTTCACGACACACCCAAAGTGCCCAAGGAAACGGCTTTGATTCTGGCAAATGGAAAGCCGCTGTATTTAAAAATACTAAACGCTTAATTCTGTCAGGGTAACGAGCAGCATAGCCCATACCAATCATTCCGCCCCAATCATGAACAACCAAGGTAATGTTGTCTTTTACGTCTAGATGATCAAGTAAAGCTTCCAAATCATCAATACGATTTTTAAGCGTGTAGTCATAATCTGGATCGTCAGGTTTATCAGACAAACCACAACCGATATGATCAGGCACGATACACTGATGAGTCGGGCTTAATGCACCCACCAAATTACGGTAATAATAGCTCCAGCTTGGATTACCATGAACCATAACAACAGGCTCACCTTGACCTTCGTTGACATAATGCAATTTATTGCCATTACGGTCTAAGAAATGGCTATCAAAAGGTAATAAATTCTCTAACATGATGCTTCCTAATCTTTTTTTATTAATCCTAAATACACAGCTAACGAACTACCACTTGATGCCAAGCATCATACAGTTGAGTCCGCTACCTATTCCTAGGAAGCTCACTTGATCGCCAAGTTTTAAAAAACCTTGATCATGGGCAATTGCAGCAGTGACAGGCAGCGAAACGGTGCCCATATTGCCTAAGGTTTCATAAGTAGGGAATTCTTTTTCATGCGGGATATTAAGCGCATTTAAAACTTGTTTGCGGTTTGAAGCACCGACTTGGTGACAAATCACTTTATCAACTTGTTCGACTAACCAATCACGTTGGGTTAAGAAATGCTCCCAAGTGTGTTTAGCTAAGTCGACACCTTCTTTAAGTAATGTGACAGCGTCAGTTCGCATAAACTCACGATACAGCTTCTGGCTCGTCTCCTGTAGCCCCCACTGACATAGCTCGTGATGCTCTGGTGCCGATAAATGACTTGCACCTAACAATTGATGCTGACGAGTGTTTTTAAGCGGCAGGCTTCCATCGGTTAAAATGACGGCAATGGCACCTGAACCACCTGTTAGCGTGGCAAGAGATTGGGCAAAGTTTTGCATAGTTGGGTCTGACAACATGTTATCAATCGTCACCTCAACAATGTCACGTGCAGATTCACACGATACCACCATACCCGCTTTGATTTGGCCTAACTCAATACGGTTTGCMATATCTAAGATACCTGACAGCACACCTAAGCAGGCATTGCTAATATCATAAATCGCTGTATCTTTTGATACGCCAAGCTCTGCTGCAACTCGACAAGCCGTAGCTGGCTCATGTTGGTCACGACATACGCCGGTATAAACCACTGCACCTAAGTCGCTAACACTAATGCCTGTCTCATCGACCGCTTTTCTGGCAGCACAAAGTGCCCCATCAGATAAACGATAACCTTTCGGCCACCAGCGGCGTTCTTTAATACCGGTTAATGCGGCTAATTGCCCCATCGGGATACGAAACTTTTGATAAAGCGGCGCAAGGCGAGATTCTAGGTCTAGACTTGACACCACTTGGGGTGCAAGTTCATAAGCCATACTATTAATAAAAACGCGGGAATATTTCATGAAACCGTATCAATCGCTCACTTTAAGGTCGCTATCAGCAACCGAATTTATTGGTATTTGTTATTAACCCGCCATTTGAACAAGAAAAATCTAAATATTCAATACAAAACCACTTTACGGGCCATTTAAATCTACTTCAATGAGACATGAATACAGAAAAAACAGCCAAAAAAAATCAGAATTAATACTAAACCATAAAATTTTACATTAATAAACAGTAGGTTAAGCTAGCATTCGAACAAAGAAGTCTGCTATGGCTGCTTTTTAGCCTGAATTAAACAATTTCTGGGTGTAATACTGTTTGCACAGAATTCAAACATCTCAACCTGATAACCATGTTGTTCTAAAAAGCACACTCTATCTAATAATAACCACTGCTCTATTATTAGACGAAATAGGTGCGCGACGAGATCGATTCGACGCGTTAATGCCTGTCTGTGCTCACCTTTGATAAGATAGTCATCAAAATCAATTGACCCGTTAAGTGCAACGCCTTTTTGATTGGCTGCCCATCGACAAAACTCATCAAAGCTTGCGGATAATTGACTGCGTTTTACGCTGGGAATGGGTAAATATCGACCGCTACCAGTGATGTCTCTTTGTAAAGAATCAAACCCCAAGCGCCAGCTTATTTCTTGATGACGTAATAGTTGCTGCTTTGGGTTAGCAATAACACTTTGCTGTAAAGGCAACTGCAAGTCATGACGTGAAAACGTTAACCCCGAGTCTTTAGCTACATCAGATAGTGCCTGATAGTGACTTGCTTGGATTAAATGATAACAACAAGGCGAGAATGAAATAGCGCGAGTCGACGCCTGTACAGCTAAATCAATCAGCCTTACATGCAAATCACCACAGGCATGCAACGCAACCGCATGCTGTTTATTAATTAAAGGGCTATTCGCTATTTCAAATACATCAGTGCAAGTAAACGTTTGGGGTAAATGCCATTTATCAGCAAAGGCTTGCCCTTGCTCACATAAGCTTTGCTGCCATTCTAAGCTGGTTACCTTTGTCGCTTTTTTCTTCGCTAAATACCGCCCTAAATGCCCCTTCCCCGCACACCATTCAAGAATGGGTAAATCATCCGCAGGAATAAAGTGAGCAAACGCAGTAATTTGTTGCCATTTGCGCCCTTTGATATGCGCGCTAAAATGACTAAGCTCGCTTTCAGTTAGTCCCTGCTCAGCAACCTTGTTTTGCATTTGATTAACGCTAACTTCAACCTGAGCTTTTACCTTACTGGTGAGTAGTTCAAATAAGCCATCTATGCTCAAGTTATTTGAGGCTAAATCAAGCTGTAAGCTTGGCAATAAACACTCAACTAAAGCAGTTTGATCTGCGTCTATTGTATCAATTTCACTGTCATCAATTTGCCAAACTGCTTTCGCCAGCGCTGGGAATTGTGTCTCCCAAGGTAACTCGGCACACTCAAAAGCCTGCACTTGCCACAAAGGGGTAAGTAACAATAAACAATCGCTTCGAATCGATAACTGCTCACTGAAAGTTAGACGATGAGTTGCAGATGTATTTACTTTAGCAATAGACAATATTTCACCTTGTTAATTGTTAACTACCGAGTTGTTCTTATTGGTCGCCATTCGTTTACCCAACCAAACACCTAAACCGAGTGGTGCGAAAAATACTGTAATTAAAAACAAAATGAAATACACAATGACACTCTTAATGGTTTCTGTGATCTGTTGAAACACTAATTCGACGGTTTTATGGCTTAATGCATCTAAATCTTGAACTGCCGCAACTCGCTCATCTGCAATCATTTGAACGAGAGCTTCCCGCTCGTGAGTAATGATTAACGCCAATGAAGCACGCTCTTTAGATAACTGCATTAACTTATCATCAGTCACTTGACTTAACTGTTCAATAAGCGGGCTTAGTTCCGTGCGCATATCAGCGGCAAGCTGTGTCATTAACTCAGGGGTTTGCTCCATTAATGCTTGAAATTTAACGGTAGTTTGACTGATATCTGTCAGTGCCTTTTCAACATCTGCCGCATTAACATCAGAATGTAACGCATACAGTTCGGCTTTCCAGCCCAAGATTTTCGGCATTTGTTGGGTTGTCATCGCCATACGATCTGACATGTCACTCATCACTTCAGGCATAGAGCCGAATGTGGTTATCGCTTCAAACTCAGATATATTACTAAACTCAAGCCAATCATTAAAAGCTGAGGTTCGGCTAAACGTCAAATCACTGATTGGGTTTTTAGCTACGTATTGCTCAACAAATTTCTGATGCTGTTTAAAATTACTCACATTAAATCCCTTTGCCGTTTTAGCAAATCGAGCCGATAGATGTTGACTCGCTTCAATAGCAATATGCTGATGCTCCCCAAAAACCTCGCGTCCCGCACCAGTTGTAAAATAGTGGTTCATTTGCTCAGTAAACACCCAAGTATCAATCATAGCTGCAATCGGGGATGCCTGAAAAATGGCGCGTTGTAGGCTTTGCTCTGAATAAATTTTCCACATCAGAGTATTAGATTTTATTGCCACATCATCCGTGTCATTAGCAATTAAATCTGCGCTGGATTCAACCTCTGTATAAAAGTTATAGCTATATTCACGGCTGAACATACGCATATTAATTTGCTCTTTAGGCAAGGGCTCTACGCCACTTTCAAGCTTAACCTCCAATAAAGAGCAGCCTGTTAATACGCTGACGCTCACTAACAACAATAACACTTGAACCAAACGGTTAACGGCTGAACTTTCCCATGTATTCATGGTATTCTCCACACAAATAAGCAGCAAAACAACAAACAAACACCAACAGTTACCCATAGCTTGCCTTACAAATGAAACACTTGTGACACAGCTACAGGTTTAATTTAACTATCTGATATATATAAAATAAATATTATCGAGACTAGTTATTTTTACATTTTCTGTCTAGGGCTAAATGCTATTTGGCTCAGTAGAATTCAGGTTTATTAATTCAGTATAGGATGTTTATATGCACTCTCCTTGTGTCGCTAAATGCGGTCTCAATGATGACGACTTTTGTATGGGATGTTTTAGGCATATCAATGAAATTGTTGGCTGGGGCAAAGCAAGTGAAGAAAGACAACAACAAATTTGGGCGCAATTACCTGAGCGAAAAGCGGTGATGAAAGGAGGCAATAACTTTCAAACTATCAGTCGTGAAAAATGGCTGGCTGCCGAAGGGAAATTAGATTAGTTCAACATGCTGCTTGCAATAAAAAAGGTTACCCCACGGGTAACCTTTTAATATTCAGATGAATGATGCTTAACGTATTAACGCAACATCACTTTTTCATCATTGATTTTAAATCTGCAAAAGGGTTGTATGTTGCCGCCTCTTGCTTCACTTCAGTCGTACTGCCATAACGAATTAACTCCTCAAATCGAGAATGCTCATTATCATGGCAATATAAGCATAATAATTCCCAATTAGAGCCATCTGATGGGTTGTTATCATGGTTATGATCAACATGGTGCACAGTTAATTCAGACAAATTTTTATGAGTGAACTCTCGAGTGCATCGACCACATACCCAAGGGTATAATTTCAATGCTTGCTCACGATAGCCTTTTTCACGACTCGCTTTATATTCTCTTGCTTCAGCGAGTACTTTATCTAATTTACTTTGCGTACCTGACATCGAGTTTCCAACTTTTGATAATTAAATATGAGTGACTAACGCTAAATCGTTGTCAAAAAATTACCCCAAGGATAATCTCAGTTATCCATTGGGGCAATGGTTTCTATCACAAACGCATTTAATACAGCTTACATTACCGCTAAAGCCAATATGACTACTCTGTCACCAACTCAGAGTTCGACAAATGTAAATAGTGTAGATAACGTTCATATTGATTAACAATATCTGCAATGATTTGCTCTTGGGTGTACCCCATAACATCATACTGCTGACCACCGTGCTCTAAAAACACTTCAACACGATAATAGTCTTGTTCGCTATCAAACAACTCAACATCCGCACCATTCATATTAAACGCACGTAACCGCAGCCCATAAGCAAATGGCAGAGTATCATTATCTTCATTACCGATAACCAACCTGACACGTTGCTCATCTTGGGTGATTACAGCAGCGATATTTTTTTGCAAAAATATTTGCTTCACTTGGTCAAGACCAGGCTTGGCGATGTTATCTAAAAACTCTTGTGCATCTTGATGACTCGGCTGAGATATAAGCACATCAATGCGATCTTTCCAACTCATATTCGCTTTAGCAAATTGCACACTGGTATTATGAGATTGGACACTGTTTATCTTCAAATAATCATCTTGTAAGGCTCTAAACAAGCCGACACACATTAATAGCATAACAATTAAAAACGGCATTGCACTGGCTATTGCCGCAGTTTGTAATGCTTGTAACCCACCCGCAATTAGCAGTACCGATGCAACAACCCCTTGTAAAATTGCCCAAAAAATTCGTTGCCATACTGGTGCACTATTGTCGCCACCAGATGTAAGGTTATCAATCACTAACGAACCTGAGTCTGACGACGTAACGAAAAATGTCACCACTAAGAACACGGCAATAACCGATAAGATGTTCGAAAATGGTAAGTGTTCAAAGAACTTAAATAGCGCTACTGAAACGTCACTTGAAACAGCATCCGACAAATAGGTTGCACCATGATTCATTACAGCATCGATTGCGGTATTACCAAATGCCGTCATCCATAGGAAAGTAATCCCTGATGGAACAAATAACACCCCAATCAAAAACTCACGAATGGTTCGTCCACGGCTTACTCTGGCAATAAAGGTACCGACAAATGGGGACCATGATATCCACCAGCCCCAATAAAGTAGTGTCCAACCACCAATCCAATCTTCTTTTTGATCGTAGGCATATAAGTTAAATGTTTTACCCACAATATCACTTAAATAGCCGCCAGTGTTTTGCACAAAGGCTTGCAATAACGCAATTGTCGGGCCAAGTAAAAGCACAGCAACTAAGAGTAACAAAGCTAACCCTAGGTTTAACTCGCTGAGCCTTTTAACGCCTTTATCTAAGCCTGAGAACACCGATAAAGTCGCCACGCCAGTGATGGCAATAATCAATATCACTTGGACAGTGATATTGTTTGGCAATCCGTCAATTAAATAGCTTAAGCCAGAGTTGACTTGCAACACACCAAAGCCTAATGAGGTCGCGACACCGAACATAGTGCCTAATACAGCAAATGTATCAACTGCGTGGCCGATTGGACCATATATGCGCTCTCCAATTAACGGATAAAGCGCAGAGCGAGGTAATAGTGGTAACTTATGTCGATAAGAAAAATACGCCAAACTTAACGCCACAATGGCATAAATCGCCCAAGCGTGAATACCCCAATGAAAGAAGGTAATTTTCATTGCTTCTTTTGCGGCTTCTATGGTTTCAGGGCTGGTATCAGGTGGCGCAAGAAAATGCATCACAGGCTCAGCCACACCAAAGAACATCAAGCCAATTCCCATACCAGCAGAAAACAGCATGGCAATCCAGCTTTTGTAACTATAGTCTGGGACGGCGTGATCTGGACCTAACTTGATATCACCAAAACGGCTCATCATAACGAACATGATAAAGATGATAAAAATTGCGACGCCTACGATGTAAAACCAACCAACTTTAAGTTGCAGCCAAGACTGAACCGTTTGGAAAAAAGCTGCGGATTGCTGTGGCCAAAAAGCACACAGGAGAACCATCATAGTAATAAGGGTGACAGACGAAAAAAATACAGGCGGATTTATACTAGCCTTAGGTAACATTAATACTCCTAGTTTGGAGTGAAAAGATATCTAAGCTAACCTAAGCGCTAAGTCGTTCAAAAATCTATTTGTCGAACTTAATGCTTTGATTAACTTATAAACTAACCTTCACAATAGCACAATCTAATGGATGTTTTTGTCTTACAGCACACGCTTTAAGCAAAAGTTTACCCACAGTTAACAACTGTCAGGATTAAGATACAGATAAACACAGATCTATAACATTAAATTTGCTCTGCAAGTCAATGTAACAGCAAGCCCTGAGACTAACATTTTGAGTTGACTGTAAGATGTAAGTACTTAGTGATGAGGATGTCGTGCTTTAAGCAACAGGATTAATGACGAGTTTTCAGTAAGCTCAGGGGCAGTCCATTTATCCCTGAGCGACTTAATATGCAATCATCGACGAAAATAGCATCTATTAGCTTTATCCTTGCTCAAGGCCGCTCGCAATTAAATGCGTATTAAGACTGGTATGTAGTTTAGCTTAATGGTTATTGTCGCTATTTTTAGCCTCAAGCTCACTGTCTACTAATGTGTCTTTGGCACTGTCTTTAATAGGCCTTTTAGCGTTAGTGGCTGTGATTGATTTTGCCGAAATTCCTGCGGTTAAATTAAAGCGCATCGCATCTTCAAACGACCAATCAACTTCAATTAAATCTTCTCGTTTAACTAAACTCGTAACACCAGCCATTTGATAACTCAGCTGAAATAAAACCGGTACCCAATCCCCGTCTGGTAGCGCGTCAGTTAATGGTTTAGGCGCGGTTTGGTTCATAATAAAACCAACAACATAACCATCGTTTGCCTGTTTAATCAGCACGGTCTTTTGGTTTTTTGGCTTACCATCGCTTTTCATTAACCCTGCAATATCACGAATACTGCCATATACCGACTTAAACAAAGGAAATTTCATTAATTGCTGTTCAAGCCATGAATATAACCAAGCAAACGGACTAAACGAGAATAATAACCCCGAGATAAAAACCAATACTGCAACCAGGATAAAACCTGTGCCAACAAAAGCGTTGTCCAGTTCGACAATATCAAGCAAGAAATGACCTAAGCCATCTAAAGAGATAAATAAAGACCAGAATAACCAAAGGCTGAGTACCATAGGTAACAGATTAGTTAGGCCTCTAGAAAGGGTGTTTTTCATTACGTCCACGCAAATAGAAATCAGGACGAAAATGGTAGCACACAATGCTCATAAGCCATGACGTATATTCATCATAGCTAAAGGAGCAAAGCTGGCTTTGTGAGCTAAATCACGAATAGATCTGCAAAGCCATCTTTAATCTGCATCAACATACAGTTATAGCGAGCGAATACTGCTATTTAGGCGCACTCAGTTGCAGCCATTGATTTCGGCCTAACTCGAGTACAACGCCCACTGCCAGCCCTACAGCTGTATTAATTGCCAAACATGCTAATGCCGTTGAAAAAATGACAAAAATACAAAAGGGCTTACCATCGATAAATCGCTTAGACCAAGCGAGCTGCGTTCCAGCAATAGCAAGCAAGCTTCCCAACACCGCTAGGGGAATTAACGATAAAACAGTCGCAATGCCCTGTCCCCAAAAAATGGCTATGAATAAACACGTTCCACCAAAGATTGCCGGTGCTAACCATGTTCTAGCGCCAAAGTGATGCTGAACAGCAAGTCCTCCAGCGCCATGGCACATTGCTGCGCCGCCAAATGGCGCCATGAGTAAGTTTGACCAACCTGAAGTTTTTGCAAAAGCTTGTGGAGTAAACTTGTCACTGTCTTCGGGGAATTTGTCTTTAGCCATTGCCGAAATCGCAATGACAGCGTTAGTTAAGGTGAGTGCTAATTGCGGTAATACTAACAATAATGCAGCTGAACTCCACTCATTAGACTCAGGCCAACTGAATTGCCAACCTGTGGTTTGAGTAAAGTCAAAGTTCGGGCTAGATTGGCTAAATAATTGCCATAGAATGCCTAGAAAAATCACCAAAGGCATAACCAAATACTGCATTGGCATAAACCGACTTAAAAACAAAATACCAAATGCCAATAAGCCTACGCCCCATGTTTCACTCATCATGAAACCGCCCATCCACATCAACTGAATACCAATGGCGAGTTGAATACCGATACTGATGGCAGGCGACAATTGTTTTGCCATCCACTGAATAATACCGCTGTATGCCAATATCAGAAGGATCACCCCCATCAACATGGCAGATGCTTGCAACATACCGGGGGTTAACCCTTCAGCAATCACTAGCGCGCTTATCACTTTCATCGGTTGGATAGGAATAGGTCTTCGATAATAAAAAGCAGTAAAAATTGCAAAACAACCAAAGCCTAAGAATATGCCTTGGGGGGAAAATTGATTGAGGGCAATAAGCCCAAGCACTAAAGGAAGAAAAGTGCCTAAGTCCGCAAAAGCACCACTGAACTCACCTGAAATTTTGTTGAAATTATTAAAACGGTTGGTCTTACATCTCATATATCTTGCCGTAGGGATTGGATACTGAAATATAGCAATTTGAATGCCAACAAAAATAATGTGAACTAGTTCAAAATAATGCTGTGAAGTTAATCGTTTAGCCAAAAACAATAGACATATTGACCCACACAAAAATTCTTTAAAAGGTCAATATGTCCAAATTAGTCATTCTTAATATGATGACATCGAGGTGAGTGAACTCAGGTTTTCGCAATAAAAAAGCACCTCGAAAGGTGCTTATTAATTAATGAGTTATCTAGAACTCACTCAAAGTTAGTTTGCCTTACTTATTATAAGTTAAGATCTTTTTCCATATCTTCGTATGAAGTATGGCGAACATCTTTACCTTTAACGAAGTAAATAATGTATTCACAGATGTTTTTACAGCGGTCGCCCACTCGCTCAACAGCACGAGCAGCCCAAAGAACATCTAGTACACCAGGGATAGAGCGAGGATCTTCCATCATATAGGTCATCAATTGACGAATAATCCCTTCATACTCTTTATCTAATTTGGCATCTTCTTTGTGTAACTCAAATGCATTATCTGCATCCATACGGGCCAAAGCGTCCAAGGTTGAATGCAGTGTACGAGTAGCATGGCGCCCCATGTTTTCAATGCTTACTAGCAATGGTTGTTGATTGTTCAAGCGCTTATCTAACGCAGCTTTAGCAATACGAACACAGGCATCTCCGATACGTTCAAGATCGGTAATGGTTTTAGTGATTGTGATAATCAAACGTAAATCACTGGCTGCTGGTTGGCGTTTAGCGATGATACGAGTACATTCTTCATCAATAGACACTTCCATGCCATTAACACGGTGATCACCATCAATGACTTTTTGCGCAAGCTCAGCATCTAAAGAAGCAAGTGCATCTAGAGATTCTTCTAGTTGGCGTTCAACTAGGCCGCCCATGGCTAAAACACGGTTACGAATATCTTCAAGTTCGGCGTTAAATTGACCCGAGATATGCTTATTTAAACTTTTGTTTTCCATTACTGTATCAACCTTATTCTTTACTATATTGACCTAAGCCATCAGCTCTAATGCAATAAATTTAGCCGTAACGACCGGTAATGTAATCTTCTGTTTTACGCTTTTGTGGCGTAGTGAAGATAGTATTAGTGTCAGCATATTCAATCAGTTCACCCATATACATGAATGCCGTTTGATCTGATACACGTGCAGCCTGTTGCATGTTATGCGTTACGATAACCACAGTATATTTTGATTTAAGATCCGTGATTAACTCTTCAATCGTTAACGTTGAAATTGGATCCAATGCCGATGTTGGTTCATCAAGCAGCAATACCTCTGGCTCAATGGCAATGGCACGGGCAATAACAAGACGTTGTTGCTGACCACCAGATAATCCGAAGGCGTTATCGTGCAAACGGTCTTTAACTTCATCCCAAATTGCTGCACCGCGTAATGAACGCTCGGCGGCTTCATCTAACTCACGACGGTTACTCACCCCTTGCAGGCGTAAACCGTAAACCACGTTCTCGTAAATCGATTTTGGAAACGGGTTAGGACGCTGGAACACCATACCGACATTTCGACGAAGTGCAGCAACATCAACTTTCTTGTCATAAATATTTTGACCGTGAAGTAAAATTTCACCGTCAATATGACAAGTTTCAACTAAGTCATTCATACGGTTAATACAACGTAAAAGCGTCGATTTACCACAACCACTTGGACCAATAAATGCTGTCACTTGGTTTTTCGGGATTTTCATGCTCACATCAAATAGAGCTTGTTTATCACCATAACGTAAATCTAAATTACGAATTTCTAGCGCAGTATCCTGTGCAGGTAGGTTAGCTAAATCGACAACTTCAGATTTAATAGCGCTTTGATCAATAGAAATCATTTTTCTTTTTTCCTCAGGATATCGCTAATTAGTGTTCTAGCGAACGGAATTTTTCACGTAAGTGATTACGTACACTGATAGCTGTTAAGTTAAGTGTCACAATCACAGATACTAATAAGAATGAAGTGGCATAAACTAATGGTCTTGCCGCTTCTACGTTAGGACTTTGGAAGCCAACGTCGTAAATATGGAAACCTAAATGCATAAACTTACGTTCTAAATGGATAAACGGAAAGTTCATATCAATAGGTAAAGTCGGTGCGAGTTTAACAACACCCACTAACATCAATGGTGCAACTTCACCTGCTGCCCGCGCAACAGCCAAAATAAGGCCTGTCATAATTGCAGGACTCGCCATTGGAATAACAATTCGCCATAAGGTCTCAAACTTAGTCGCACCAAGCGCTAAACTGCCTTGACGCACTGCACTTGGGATTCGGCTTAAGCCTTCTTCAGTCGATACAATGACCACTGGAAGCGTTAGAATCGCTAACGTTAATGCTGACCAAATCACACCTGGCGAACCAAAAGTGGGTGAAGGTAGCGCTTCTGGATAAAACAATTGGTCTAATGAACCACCAAGCATGTATACAAAGAAGCCTAAGCCAAAAACACCGTAAACAATTGACGGAACACCCGCTAAGTTAATTACCGCGATACGGATCATCTTAGTAATTGGACCCTTTTTAGCATATTCGTGTAGGTAAATAGCAGCGATAACCCCGAATGGCGTTACAATAACGGCCATCAGCATCACCATAAATACCGTACCAAAGATAGCTGGAAATACCCCACCCTCAGTATTTGCTTCACGTGGGTCATGACTAACAAAGCGACCTAAACCGACAAACCAATGTACTACTTTATCGAAACTGTTCATACGATTGACGTAGCTAACGTCTAATACTGAATCTAACTTGAGCGTGACTTCTTCACCGCGCATGTCTCGAATTATCACAGAATCTCTTGCCGCTTGGTCACGCAACGCGAACAAGTCTTTTTCCATGACTAAGTAATCTTGATTGAGCTTTTCTGCTTGTGCATCTAATTCAGCTTTACGCTCTGGGGTTAATTTACCGTCTAATTCATAACCACGTTCTTTTAAACGTAAACGCTCAAGTTCATAGTTAACTGAACCAATCTCAGACTTTTGAAGCTTTAACGCCTGCTCGCCGATGGTCACAGCACGGTCAATGTGCTCTTCTAACGCGATTTCGATTTGCTCGCCTGATAATGGTAAACGTTCACCATTTTCAATCACAGCAACCGGGTAGCCGTAGAAGTTACCATTTTTGGTACGCTCCAACATAGCGATATCAGTAGGCTTTTCACGACTAACGATGTCTGTAGCCAAAATCCAGCGAAAATCCAAACCAACGAATTCACGGTTACCTGTTTTCACTAGATAGCGAGTGACAAACTCACCAGGATGTTCGTTAAACTGATGACCTGCTGAAATCAATCGTTCAGTAGGCACTTCTTCACGGTCATAAATCTCTCCAATTAAGGTTGATTTAACACCATTATTATCTTCAAGTTGCCATTGATAAATATCGGCAGGCCAAAAGTAACTTAATCCACGCCATGCAATTAATAACAACAAACCTAATACTGCAATCAAGCTGATACTGACTGCACCACCGGTCATCCAAATCCATGGAGAACCCGATTTAACCCACTTACCCATTGCTCAAACCTCTCAAAGCGATTGGCGAAATATTCATTATTATTTTCATCTTCATTCCTTAAAGTGAGCTGTAACGTTCACGTAGACGTTGACGTACCACTTCTGCAATGGTGTTAAAGACAAAGGTAAATACAAACAAGACGAATGCCGCAAGGAACAATACACGATAGTGCGAACTACCAATGGCAGATTCAGGCATTTCTACCGCAATGTTAGCCGCTAATGTCCGCATACCTTCAAATACACTCCATTCAAGGATTGCGGTGTTACCTGTCGCCATCAGTACAATCATGGTTTCTCCCACTGCACGGCCAAGTCCCATCATCACAGCGGAAAAGATACCTGGACTGGCTGTCAATAGCACCACGCGAGTCAGTGTCTGCCAGTTTGTCGCGCCAAGTGCTAATGAGCCATTTGATAAATGACGTGGCACCGAGAAAATAGCATCTTCAGCAATTGAGAAAATCGTTGGAATAACAGCAAAGCCCATCGCAATACCGACAACAAATGCATTACGTTGGTCAAAGGTAATCCCTAAATCATTGGTAATAAATTGGCGAGTATTACCATCAAAGAAAGCAATCTCAATCACTGGACTGATTTCGAATGAGAACCAACCCACAAACAAGATAACTGGGATTAGCATGATTTCTTGGTACGTTTCAGGTAATCGTTGCTTCCACGAGTTTGGTAACCTGCTCCAAGTAAATGCACTTAGTAAAATACTGGTTGGTAACAATGTCAGTAATACTAAAATGCCTGGAAGATGGTCTTCAATTAACGGCGCTAACCAAAGGCCCGCTAAGAAACCTAAAATAACCGTAGGAAGTGCTTCCATGATTTCAATGGTTGGCTTAACAACACTACGGACTTTAGGTGACATGAAGTAAGCAGTATAAATTGCACCAGCAATCGCTAATGGCACAGCGAAAAGCATCGCGTAAAATGCCGCTTTCATGGTACCGAATGCTAACGGCATTAAGCTTAGTTTTGCTTCAAAATCATCAGAGCCTGAAGTTGACTGCCAAACATACTGTGGCTCTGGGTAACCTTCGTACCAAACTTTTTGCCACAAAGCACTCCAAGAGACTTCTGGATGGTCATTGTCTACTGCAAATACATTCAAGCTATTATTCGCTTCAACGATTAACGCATTTGAGCGAGGGCTAAATGCCATTTCACCAGGCTTAGCAATATTAAATTTTTCAGTGAATAAATTACGCTGACTTGTGGTGTATAAAAGAGATAACTCGCCTTCAGGACTGACTACAGCAAAACTTTTGCGGTAGAACTCAGTGGCGATTGTTTGTACAGGTGAATCAATCTCAAAGTCGCGAATTTTTTGATACAAACGGCCATTTCGGCTACTGACTTGAAAATATTGATCAATCGTGCCGTCTTCATAATTAATCAGAATTGAACTGGCACCAGCAAGTAGGCTGACATTTGAAACTTTGTTTGAGCCATCTTTTACATCAAGTACTTGTAATAATGATGGTTCATCGGTGTCACGGATGTCATAAATAAAGATTTTATTAGTTGTAGGCAATATCAATTGACGATGATCTGGTGTCATCAAGGCTGTTAACGCATCTTTAGGTGCATCCTCAACTACCGATAGATCTGAATACCACTCGATCTCTTCGGTCATCATGTTTTCTTCACCTTCAAGGCGATTTAACTTCCATGCACCTTGTTCATCTTGGTACGCAAAACCAATACGGTTATCGATATAGTCAAAGGCTAAATGGTGTAAAGCCTGACCTTCATCAACCATGATTGGTGTTTCACCTAATGGGTAGCGTAAACGTGGTGTAATTGTGCGCACGTTGTCAGGGTAAGTCACGCCAAAATCAACCCCAACGATTAACGCCTCACCCGTACTTAACCCAAGCGCAAAACGTTGCTCATTTGGTTTAGCTTTGGCACTGCTCACCACTGTCGCCCCTACAGGAAGCGGAGGCTGAAAACTCTCAATTAACTGTTTACTGGCTACTGAATAAAAATCAACTTGGCCATTTACCAGTACGCGATAAGCTATTTCATTTTGCTCATCACTTCCCACCATTAAAGTGGCAGTCTCGGTATTTTGATAACTGATTGTTGATACAGGTTCAACATCAGCACCATCAAAAATTGGCTTAATAACATACAATAAGTAAAAGAAAATCAACAACAAAGCGACAAAAACCATGGTTCCACCCACAGTTACACCCACTTCTGCTGCCTTATCCGTAAATGCTCTTCGATTCGCTTTTCTGCCTACTAGCAGACTCTTCGTCTCAGAACCAGGTTGATTGACCTGACTTTCCATTCAGAACCTCTATAATTAATCGTCAGCGAAATTTCGCTATGATTGTTTAATCCGCTGTGATACTAAATAAATAGCTGTTTTATTTACCTTAAGCGTTTGTGATTACAACTCAACAATTGTCAGTTCAAATCAGTACGTTTAAGTGATTAATTGATGACATTTTTTAGATGCCTATTTTAATTGGCTGAATTATATGACGTATATATGACAGTAGTGTTACAGGCGATTTATTTGTTAAACATTTGGGAGTTTCTTTTATGTTACGTTATCTAGTTACCTTGCAAGCCCCTGATAGAAAAGGGTTAGTTGAACAGATTGCAAATGTTATCAGTCGTCACAACGGCAACTGGCTCGACTCCGAAATGCGCCATATTGACGGCGTTTTTGCCGCAATATTACAGTTAGAAGTATCGGCATTAAAATGGGATACCTTGCTTGAGTCTTTGGAGTGTATCGAAGGGCTAAGCTGTACTTACAGTAAAACGGGCCACATAGCAGAGCCGATTAAACGATTAAGTTTTAATTTAGTAGCCTACGACCGTGAAGGCTTAGTGCTTGAAATTTCAAATAAAATAAATGCACTTGGTATTAATATCGAGCAATTTAGTAGTCAGCAAGAAACTGCAGGCCACAGTGGTATTGCATTGTTTAGAGCCACCATGGGTTTAGGGTTATCAGATCCAAGCCAGGAAGAACAACTCACAGAATCACTATATGAACTCGGTGACGATGTGGTGTTAGATAAACTCAGTAAAAGCGCCTAGCTCCTTTTGTTTGTTGCGTTAATGAATGTATTAGCGCAACAGATATCCCTTCTATTCAATCTAAAAAACCGTTTAAATTTACTGACTACCATCTGTTAGACTATTAACAAATCATAACAAAAAATGAGTTTAGAGATGTTAGGAACGTTATCAAAAATGCGCACTCAGCTTGATGAGCAAAATGAAGTGCACTATCAATTACCAGTAGGGGATGCACTCTTAGAGTTAAACCCTTTAATCGGTAAAACACTCACCTTGACCCATACGGGTAAAATTTTATGCTCAAGTTGTGGTAAGAAAACCAAAAAAAGCTACTCTCAGGGACATTGTTACGTGTGTATGTCAAAGCTTGCTAGCTGTGACTTATGCATCATGAAGCCTGAAACGTGTCACTTTGATCAAGGTACCTGCCGTGAACCTGAATGGGCACAAAGTCATTGCTTTGTTCCTCACTTTGTCTATTTATCTAATACATCTGGGATCAAAGTTGGCATTACGCGTTACACGCAAATACCGACTCGCTGGATAGATCAAGGCGCCACACAAGGGTTACCTATCTTTAAAGTTTCAACTCGCCAACTTTCAGGCCTTATTGAAGTCGAATTGGCAAAACTGATTAATGATAAAACCAATTGGCAAGCCATGTTAAAAGGTAATGCTGATGATGTTGATTTAGTCGATATGGCCAATCAATTAATCCCAGAGATTGAAGCAAAACTGTTAAAGATAAAAGAGCAAAATCCTGACTTTGTGATTGAGCGACTCAATGATCAAATTCAAGGTATTCGCTTCCCTATTACCGAGTTCCCTAAAAAAGTAAAATCTCATAACTTTGATAAAACACCTGAAGTAACGGGGGTTTTGCAAGGTATTAAAGGTCAGTACCTCATTTTTGACACAGGCGTTATCAATATCCGTAAGTTCTCATCATACGAAGTGAATGTTGACACTGAATAACACTTCAATTGAACGGTAAACTGAATATAGGCTAAATAAAAAGCCGCAGAACTTAGGCTCTGCGGCTTTTTTATAATAGTTTCTCGCTCAGGAAAATCGTTACATCGTATGATTAGGGATAGAGCTCAGCATCATACCAGTCAATTTATCAAAGCGGATCTCACGATCTTCGATAGGTTTTCCTGTCTCTGTAAACCCTTGTGCTAACACTTTCCAAATAGGTTGAATACGATTAGGACTAAACAAAGCCACCAGTACAGATCCTTTTTCAAAATCATCATCAATACCTGATGTTGACAAGCCAGCAACGAGACCTGCTCTTTTCATGATTTCTGCGTCACTCATTTCCGACTCTAGCGCCATACCAAAACCAATAAGCACATTTGGATTCTCATTATCTTTAGCAAAATGGTAGCCCTTTTGCTCCATGATTTTTGTTATCGATTGACGCATATGTCTCACTAATTCAGCATCATCAAGTTTATTTGCACTATGAACAGTAAACATCGTTGGGTGCCAAGCAAAGCTCTTTGCTTGCGAAGAAATAAAGCTAAGATCTCCTGAAGTCACCATTGTGATTCGACTAGGAGCAGGCTTGTTGACCTCTTCTTTGGTTGCACAACCTGAAATCAATACAGCGAAAAGACTTATCCATAAACACCATTTTTTGCTATTCATTCACATTTAGTCCTGTAGTCAGCAAGTTAGCCTATCTTTATTGTATCAAGCTATTGAAATTTCGTTATCAATATAACACTTAAACCCTAACCTAACCTGACTCAATTTCAATAACAAGTTATGTCATGTTACCAGCAAAAGCTACACACAAGATTAGCAAGCTACAAACAATTACAGTACAAATGTAAAAGCACCATCCACGAAAAATGTAATTAACACTAGGTTAGCCAGTATATTCCCGTTAAGATGATCACCTATTAGCACTGCCGTATTGATATATTTTACCGATTTATGGAACTCGTTTTTACTATTGCACTATTCGCTTTTTCTGCAGGAATTACACCCGGCCCCAATAACATCATGTTAATGACGTCTGGCGTTAATTTCGGTATAAAACGCAGCATGCCACATTTACTAGGGATTATTATTGGCTTCCCGAGTATGGTGGTCGCTATTGGCTTAGGACTGAGTGCCGTCTTTCAAGCCTACCCAATGACGCATCAAGTCATTAAAGTTGCTGGTATCATCTACCTACTTTACCTTTCTTGGCGCATCGCTAATAGCTCAAGCAACTTAGAAGGTAAACAAACAGCTAAACCATTTAACTTCTTTCAAGCTGCTGCATTTCAATGGGTTAATCCTAAAGGCTGGATTATGGCTGTCGGCGCCATCGCTACCTTTACTGACATTTCACACGCTTTAATTCCGCAAGTATTAACCATTGCAGTGGTATTTTTTATGGTGGCATTACCTTGTGCCTCAATTTGGTTAAGCTTTGGTATTGGCCTTAAAAAACTGCTTAAAAACGAGCGTCAGCAAAGAATATTCAATATCTCAATGGCCCTGCTATTAGTGTTATCTATCATACAGATGGCTTTACCTGATTAGCCTTACACTGAGTCAACAACACTGTTAGTAAGGCTGTTAGCTTTTACGCCGAACGTTAGTTATAGCGACGAACATTAGTTTTAGCGTAAGCCCGCTATGACGAATTGAACATATGACAGGAAAGAACATGCAAGAGCAAAGCGAATACCATATTGAAACAGCAAACTGGGTCAATAAAGTGATCATGAAATACAATATTTGCCCATTTGCACGTCGAGAAGTTGAAAATAACAGCATCCGATACATTTGCAGCGAAAACACTAAAGTCAAACAGGTGCTAAAAGACTTTCTGTCAGAATGTGAATACCTAGATAACCATCCCGATACCGAGACCACACTATTCGTTTTACCCCGAGGTTTTGAAGGCTTTTATCACTATCTCGATCTTGTCGATTTAGCCAATGATAAATTACTCGAAAATGACTATGAAGGTGTCTATCAACTTGCCAGTTTTCACCCGGACTATTGTTTTGATGGCGAGCCACAAGATAGTCCCACAAATTATACCAACCGCTCACCTTATCCAACGATTCACATCATTCGTGAAGCGAGTATGGAAGCCGCTTTAGCTGAATATGATGAGCCAGAGTCTATCCCTGAGAGGAATATCGCTTTTGCTGAACGTAAAGGCACTGAATTTTTTACTGCATTATTAAAACAATGCAAGGTAGGAAACGAGATTAAGTAAACATTACTCGGTATCACTCATTTGGTAATGTCGAGTGACATTGACAGTAAGCCGCCCCCAAGCTGATTGCTTCACTCGTGCTTGATGCACTTCGAATGCCATTTGATCTGTAAACACTTCATCGACATTATACTTATTGGGATTTTTGTTATCAGGAAGCACTTCAAAACTAACGCAGCCAGACTCTGCTAGCGTCAGCTTGCGGTGCAAAGGTAAGGCTTGTTTTACTGCGGATAAATCCTCATCAGCCACTAAAATATAGCCTGTTAATCTGACTCTACTCAATTCATCTTCCTTGAAGTTGGGTGATAGCTAAAACTAAACGACAACACTAACGCTTAGCTTTGTTTTTGCGCTTATTGTAATCCTACTTGTCAGCAGGATGATTTACACCATCATTTATCACTACATCGCCTAATTCATATGGGTTCACTCCAACCAGACACCCAATGTTATAGCCATATTCATTGGGATTGGAGCGTCGTTGGTGATGTGTATAGATGCCACATTTAGAGCAAAAGTAATGTTTAGCGGTATGAGTATTAAATTGATAGCAAGTTAAATGCTGCTCGCCTGCAATAATCGTTAAATTTGCTAGAGGAACAGAAGCCACAATGGCACCTTTACGGCGACAAATAGAACAATCACAACGTCTGGGATTTTCTATTCCATTAGGGAGAAACAATTCAATGTTCACTTCGCCGCAATGGCAACGAGCAATATGCCGCAGCTTAATAAGGGTTGCACCAACTTTTTGTATCATTAATCAAGCCTCCATGCTTTAAATATACTTATCCAGAGTAACGTTATAGCATGCACATCACTCAATCCAGATGCCTATTTTTAAAATAGAAGATTTAAAATACAAGTTTGAAAAAACAAGATTGAAACCTAAAAAGCTTCATTTACATTGAAATAAAACC
Source organism: Shewanella sp. UCD-FRSSP16_17 (assembly GCF_001675935.1). NCBI lineage: Bacteria > Pseudomonadati > Pseudomonadota > Gammaproteobacteria > Alteromonadales > Shewanellaceae > Shewanella > Shewanella sp. UCD-FRSSP16_17. The sequence continues at coordinate 503,882 of NZ_LZFV01000013.1, read as the reverse complement.
CACTGTCGCCATCACCAAAGGCCAAGTCTAATCTAAGGTTAACTCGCGGTTTCACTTCAAAACGATAACCAATGCCCGTGTTGGGTAGCACATCAGATGACGCTAATTCACTAAATTTATCAGAAATAACCCCAGCACCTACCCAATATACCATGCCATGACGACCAGATAAGTTTTGACGATATTCTACTTGAGCAAGGAGCATTTGCTTATCGCGATAACGACCTGAGGTGTAACCTCGTAGTAAATCTCCGCCACCAGCTTTAGATAGCTGATCCCAAGGTACATCACCATGGGTAAATCGACCACGTATTTGCCATGCCAGAACGTCACTACCTGCAACTGGATAATAAGTGCTGTATAGAGCATTAACGACTTCAAAGTCTGTTTTGCTACCTAAGTCTTTACGATATACACCGACATCTATCTGAGCAATTTTTCCCTGTTCAGGATTGAGTACATTATCTCGGCTATCATAATTGGCCAATAAGTTAATACCTACGCTGCGTGATGACGCTTCTAATGGCGTGATATCAACTTCAGATTCTAAGATATCTATACTACTGGCTTTGGCATAACTGAAGTCAAAACCTGCTCCAACAAACACATTTGACGACACCCGCTGAAGGAACATTGGATTTGCACTAATCACTCTGCCACTAAAATCAGTACGATTATCATCTTGATAGTTTTCATCATACCCAATGCCATAAAACACATCGGGAATATCTGACAATTCGGCGTTGAGATATAGGCGCTGCCTATCTTCATTCAGAAAGGTTTTATTTTCAATGGACACACCTAATGCGCCATTAATAGAGGCTAAACCATTAATGACCAACGAAGATAGTTGACTTACCTCATCGTCAGGATCAACTTGATACAAGCCTACAGCAGAAATGCCAACACCTAAATCCATTTCAGGATTGTAAAATGGCCCTGGTAAAAAGCTAAAATCAATAGGTTTACTCGGGTCAAATTCGCCATCAGCCCCCAGCTTTTGTAAAAAATTTTCTACCCAGCCGAGCGCTTCATTGTCGTCTTGAAATGGCACTTCATCAGCACCGTTAGCCTTATGCAGCTCTTGTTCTGTGATCTGTTTAGTCGCGCCATTCACTGATTGAGGCTGTGCTGCTAACACACTAAAACTCAGCATGAGTGAAATTGATAGAGATAAAATCGGCAAAAGTAACGCTGAACGCCTGCAAGCATGATTGCGCTTTGAGCTCACTGTAACAGCCAATGTGCGTGCCACAGAATTAATTAGCTTCATTAACGTGTCCTTGGTTTGAGCTATCAGCTTGTTTCAGTTGTTTCGCCAATGGCAACTTAGGGTACTTAGCTAAATGTTCAGCTAACATGGCTTGATCTCGAATTTGGTTATAACGAGATAACTCAAGAAACTGCTCTTGTGTAAAACCTTGCTGCCAAAGCGATGCAGGCACATGATCAAATGAGGCTGAAAATTTAGGGTCTACGAATAGCCACTGCTTTGCGACATCATCGATGGCAATCCCGTGGACAAGATTGGCAAGTTGTAACTCATGCGGCTCAACCGTTTGCTCATAAAGAGCGCTGATCGCTGGCCATGATTTACTAATAAATGCCAAGCCCTTAGGCACGATGTAAGGTGATTGTTCATCTCCTAATTCATAGTGACGTTTAAGCAGCATGAATTTATTCGGTAACGGTTCGTTTGAATCCCACCAATAACCATCAATGGCTTCAAACATGGCATCAGTTTGTTGGGCAGAAACGGGTTCTAACCAAGCGATGGTTGCAGAAATCCACGCTGTCATATGAAAATTATATTGCTGACGTGTCATGGCTAAATTATTGGTGAGCACTGCAAGAGCGATTTTCGCCCCTAACATATTCGAGTAAAGATCTTCAGGTGAATACGCCGACACATCTTCGGTCCAGAGACTAAAGCTACGATAACCATGGTATTGCGCGATTTCATGGGCTTCTGCCATAGAGTAAGCCAAACGAACCGCTATACTTGCCGCCAGTTCCCAGCGCTCAGTAGCGGTTAACTCGCTGACGTCAAACGCCGCTAACTCAATGGTTCTTGGACCGATTTCAAACGGCAGCTCAATAGTTTGCGCCTCACCTAAATAAGGCTGAATGCGGTAAAACAAAGCCACAGCGTTATCAGCAGTATCACGCACATGAGCGAGGTCAATAAAGCCACCTTTTAGGGTGTATACCAAACCGTTATTCTCACCACTTCGGCCAGCATTCGGCGCCGACTTTTGATGGCTAAAGCTTCCCGCTTCAAACGCATGAGCACCAATATCATCCAGCTCAATCGTATTGGCATGTCTAAAAAATGGCACCGGAATCGGTCCAAGTTTAACTTTCTGGCCACTACCAAATGCACAACAAGGTCTAACACTTGTCGGTAAAGGTAAAGCTGCTTGCTCTGGTAATTTGATGTCCTTGAGTAATGCGTTGTCAGGCTCATTATCAAGCGCTGCTTCCACTGCCACATCAGATGGCGTCGCACTGACTTGCCATTCACTGCTTGAGCAGCCACTAGCGATAGTGATTATTGAAAGGAGTAATAGGTTTTTGTTGAGAAACTGCATCATTTTATAAAATCTCGGATCATTTGATTGATGAGCTCCGGAAAGTCATTCGTTAGCCCGTGGGAAGCATCAGGAATAATGATAAGTGGCGCATCTAGAAAAACTGAAAACTCATGCCCTTTCTCTAATGGAAACACCTGATCGTTTTCACCCCATATCAATAAAGATGGAGGCAAGTTATCTCTGAATTCAGCAGGTTCCAATTGATTTCGATACGCAGGTAATGTGGTAATCAACGAGCGTTTTTCTTCGAGGTAATTCGCAAAGTATGTTTGATAGATTTGTTCATCGATAAAGCTTGGGTACCAAGGGTGTGCGACAAAGGTATGTTCCAAAAGATGCCTTACACCTTCTTTATCTTGAGGCACAAACACCGCTTCAGGGGTTGTTTGGCCTAATCGCTCACTCATCGCATCCATATCAGCATCACTAAAGACAATCCCCGGACTGGCAAGCATCATTGCTTTTTTTACTTCTGGCGCTTTAATCATTAAGTCAAACGTCACAAAGCCACCGAACGAAATACCAACAAGGTTTACTTGTTTAAGCCTAAGTTCACTTATGAGCTGTTGAATCGCCGAAGTTTCGCTTTCAATGGTTGCTGGAGCATGGCTATATGAATCGCCAAACCACAATAAATCAGGAACAATAATATGGTAATCGACGACAAGATTTTGCATGGTTTCATACCAACTTGTCATGCCTGTACCACCAAAACCATGGAGTAAAATGATTACAGGATCCTGTTCATTGCCGCCTTGCCAATAATGTAATTCCCCGTCCTGCGCTAGCGTTAAATAGTTTCGCTCAAAACCAGCATTACTTAGCTGTTTTTGCTGATAACTATCCACCATAGAGACGGTCGAGCAACCGGAAATGAGCCAAATAACGATACTGGTAATCAATAATCGCATCAGTATTAAAACCGATATCCAATGGAGGCCATAAAGCTTGTACGAGTACCAAAACCACCCTCAAGCAACAAGTCAAAGCCAGCGCCAAGGTGTAATTGAGCCCCCACCAAGGTGTTCCATTTATCAGCTAGATGTTGGTTAACTTCAAATTTACCATCACCTATCAGATCTCCAATACTCGAGTCACCGATAGGAAGAATATCTTTAAGATAGCCACTGAAAGTCTGTTCAACGTTTTGGTACATACCACCGACCCATACCTGCAGATCATTACCATATACTTTGGTGCGATACCCCACTCGTGGCGACACAACTATCGTGCTGATTTCACCATCGAGAATATCCAGATCTGTATTGGTATAATTCACATCCAATAACGCAAACCAGTTATCAATACCGCCAACAATGGTGCCGCCAACGCCATAGGTTGTTCCTTTAAAATTTAATTCAAAATCAAAAGGATCTAACTCAGGGAAAAAAGGTAAATCGACATCCACTTGCACATTGGCGACGCTACTGCCTTTTGTATGACCAATAACACCATACAAGTTCAAAAATGGAAGCACCCACATGTCTGCCCGAAACGTTAATGTTTCAGAGTCTTGTAGTGCTTCGCTGCCATTAATCGAAATCTTGTCATCAATAAAGTCCCCTAATCCTGTAAAGGCAACACTATCGACCACTAAAGGCTGTTCCATCATCATATAATTGATGCTAAAGCCATAAGGTTTTGGGAGTTCGTAACCTAAATCAATCGCTTCTTGTGCCCAAATAGGGAAAGCACGTTGGTATTTGGGAGTGACTTCTATCGAATCTTCAGCAAAAACGATATGACTAATAAAAAGCGTCGAAAGAGCAATAACAAGAGTAAAAGTTCGTAGCATTAGAGCGAAAAATCCTTAACAGCTTCAATGTTAATCAACATTAAAAACATTGAGATAAATAAATAAGTGACTCATTCAATGCTTCTGTACTGGTAAAATTAATCTCAGCATTGATGATAAAATAGACAGATAAATTTGGGAGCGAGGATGATAGAGATGAAGTATTAATTTAAAATTAAAATTGAGCTAAAAGGAATATGGATGTTTAAGAAATCCAATATCTTGACAATGCCACTAACAGCAAGCCAGAGCAATTAACAACCACCCAGATGACCCACCACAAACTTAACATGTGTATCAAACTGTTATTTGTTCGTTTAGAAAGGATAATGACGGACAGCCATAGCTTCAGCTTGATTCGCTAATACGTGGGGGAGCCCGTATTTCAGCGTTTGTTCAAAGTGTTTGTCGACATAAGAGTGAGATATAAATTAGCTTTTGAATGAACAGATTCAAAATTGTGGTTAAGCTTAACGAGATGACAATATAAATAAAATACTAAAAATCACAACGGATTTTCCCGTTATCATTAAGAGTCAACACAGCACGTTTATTGACTTCAAGATTAGTCACATAACCACATCGTCCATCAAGGGTTTCACCACTATTAAGCACTAGCTGATACTGATAATCACCATCAAGTTGAGCTAAGTCATAGTAGATTCGATTTTGCTCACCAATGTTTATCTCACCAAAATCGAGACGACTATGTGGCAATTGAATGACTGCAGAATCAATAACAAATTCAGAGCTATTCTTAACTGTCACACTCGGGCTGACATAAAAATATGACCAATACATTAGTGCAACAGCTGCACAAATCCCTAAAGAGACTTTAGTAAAAATGCCTAACCAACGATTACCAATGTCTAACTTTTGATCGGTTGAAAATAACATTTACGTTTTTGTTCCTTTTATAGAAAACACCAAAGGAATTGATTGGCCTTTTACAATAGAGTGAAACTGGTTCGGTTGCTGCTCAATTAAGTTTTCAAAGCAATTATAAGGGCTATAAGGATATTCATTGACGCTATCAATGCGAATACCAGCTTGTATCAAAGCGTTAATCACTTCTCCCAATGAATGTGCCCAAGTCACCATCGTTTGCGGCGTATCATCTTCTACATCAGTATAACTGCCTTCAGTGACAATATCTGGCTTGGATTGATGAAAATACGGATACCCTTCTAGCACATCCTGTACAGGATGAAATTCAGCCATATAAAAGGTGCCACCGGATGTTAAATTATCTGCTATCACTTTTGCCCACTGAGTCAAACAAGGCAGCCAACAAATAGCGCCAAACGAGGTGAAGACAATATCAAAACTATGCTGACTATCAGCTGAATAGCTATAAACATCCGAGCAAACAAAATCAGCGCTTATTTGGCATTGTTTAGCCAGCTCATTCGCTTTATCAATGGCTGTATTTGATAAATCAACACCAGTCACTTTAGCCCCTCTTCTTGCCCATGACAGCGTATCTAACCCAAAATGACACTGAAGATGTAATAACGACTTATCCGCAACATCATTGAGTTCTGCGAGCTCAATTTCAGTCAATGTGGTTTCGCCAGCAATAAAGCTTGGAACATCATAAAACGATGAGTCAAAGTGCACTTTTGCTCTTTCATTCCAAGCCTGTTTGTTTGTCGCTAAATAATCCATTTAAACTTAATCCGTTTTTAACAGCCCAATACCGTATTAAACCGATTCCTTATAGTGTAATGCACATTCTTCTATAGTACATTTTTAGTGTATATGTAAGCACTTGCCTTAATTTCAGCAACCTTAATGCCTTTTATTATCAAAATCTAGAATACATTAGCTTTTTCTGAATTTGTTTACATAAAATGGTGTAAATAAAAAAAGCCGACAACAAGTGCCGGCCTTTGTTACGTCAACTTTTCTGAATTTAAACAATACTCAATGCGATTATTACCGAGTTAGAGTAAATTTCTGAACTTGTTCAGACATCACTGCTGCATCTTCAAGTAAGGTTTCATTGAGTTGACTTAACGCATTAGCGATTTCTTGCGTTTGATTATAAATCTCACTGATTTTCATCGCATTTTGATTCACTTCTTCGGCAACAGCTGCTTGTTCATGAGTTGCTGAAGCAATTTGTTGATTCATACTGTCAATAACATCAACATCCGCCACAATCTGTTTCAACTCTTTACCCGCATTTTCAACTTCAATAACGCTTTCATCAGCACTGACCATGCCACGCTGCATGGTTTTAACGGCTAACTGAGCACCTGATTTAAGCCTATCAGTCATCCGCTTGATATCGTCCGTTGATGATTGTGTTCGTTGCGCTAAGGTTCTGACCTCATCAGCCACAACAGCAAAGCCTCGTCCTTGCTCTCCCGCTCTTGCCGCTTCAATGGCCGCGTTAAGTGCCAGTAAATTAGTTTGCTCTGAAATCGCGCTAATGACATCCAAAATAGTCGCAATAGATTGCACATCTTGATCTAATGTCTCGATCGCATTTGAGGCTTCATTGATTTCGCTGGCAAGATGTTTTATCGATACCGTCGTTTGTGAAACGCCCTTATTACCAATATGTGCCTCTTTATTAGCAGACGTAGATGCATCTGATGCTTGCACCGCATTAGCCGCAATTTGAGTGACTGTTGCACTCATCTCAGTCATAGCCGAAGCCACTTGCTCAGCCTCTTGGTAGCCAAGTTCAACATCTTGCTTCATGGTCTGAGTATGACCATTAACTTGCTCAACAACACTCACCACTTGCGAAGCACTTTGTCTAACTTGAGCGATTATCGTTTCAAAGTCAGTCATCATGGCATTAAAGGCGGCAGACAATTGGCCGAATTCATCTGCAGATTTGTGTTCAATCCGCGTGCTTAAATCAAAATGGTTACCTGCATGGGTGACTTTATCAAATAAGTGACTCAAGCTCTTATTCAAGTAATTAGACACTGATAAACTCAACCACGCTAGCAATACTATGGATATTGTTAATGCGAGTAATGATGTCCACATCATTTGGTTGGCTGAATCCAATCTTAGTTTAGTTAACTTAATCAAATCATCAGCTAAGAAATGTTCAAAGTCAGTTAGCACGTTAATTCTTGCTGTAGAAGTGCTAAACCAAGTTTCCGGATTTTGGGCGCTGATATTAGTGACATCTTGAGAAAAAGCGATATCACGTAATTGCTGCACCGCTGACTGTTCTCGAGATCGTGAAACTTGTTCAAATTGCGATATCCAATCTGGAGTCGCTAACGCCTTAAAGCGTTCACCATAAGTATTTTGTTCAGACACTAAAGTGACAAATCGGCTAAAAACGCCATCTTTAAACCCTTGTTGGCCGAAGGTTGTGCTAAGTACAGCACGCTCAATACCGGCACGTTCTTTTAACTGTAAAAACGCACCAAATGATGCCAACTTGAGTGATAATTCACTGTCAGTGCTTTGCATTGCCGTTTCATCAACAACCGATAACAATGCCGTATTTAAACCTGTGTAATACTTCACTTCATCAGCAACCGTAACCGTCAATGAATCAACAGAACGTCTCATTGACTGCAATTGCTGCAACTGGTTGCTAATTTGTCTCAAAGTAGCACTAATCTGAACAGGAAAATCATCAACATTTGGAATGCTATTAAAACGACTTATTTGTCTATCAGACATCCCACGCTGCTGAGGTAGCGCATCGGCAAATGATTGTCCTTGTGAACCAATATAGCCGGCACTCATGCCACGCTCTTTTTGTAACTCATGGACTAATGCACTATTAATTACAGCGAGCTCAGTTAACGAAAGTACCGTATTTAATTCTGATTTAGTTTCATATTTATTGTGAACAAACATGCCACCATAAATCAGACAAATCAGCAGAGGCGGGACAATTAGCAATAGCAGTTTATGTAGCGTTTTTAGATCGGTAATCCATTTCATTGTATCTTTACCCTTAGAGTAAGTGCTCCATGCAATTTATCGCAATAAATTACATGCTTTGATGTAACTAAGGCGACTTAATTTCTTTTCAAATTAGTATGAGAATATCGTTCGCGCAAAAAAAAACCTGTAAAACTCTATATGAGTATTACAGGTTTATCGGCTATTTAAATAAAAGCTTTAGCTTAACCTTCAACGCCTTTGCTTGCTAAGAACTCATCATAAGTTCCTTTGAAGTCATTAATGCCTTGTGGCGTCACTTCAAGAATTCGAGTAGCAAGAGATGATACAAACGCACGGTCGTGAGATACAAACAACAACGTACCTTCATACATTTCTAACGCGTTGTTTAATGACTCAATTGATTCCATATCCATGTGGTTAGTTGGTTCATCAAGCAGCAAGATATTTGGCTTTTGCATAATAAGCTTACCAAAATACATGCGACCTTTTTCACCACCAGATAAGACTTTTACTGACTTTTTAATATCGTCAGAACCAAATAACATACGTCCTAAAATACCACGTACTGTTTGGTCGTCATCTTCAGGCTTACGCCATTGGCTCATCCAATCAAACAAGGTCATATCATTAGCAAAATCAGCTTCATGATCCTGTGCATAATAACCAATGTTTGAGTTTTCTGACCATTGAATCGTACCCGCATCTTGTGGTAAATCATGGACTAAGGTACGTAACAAGGTGGTTTTACCCACGCCATTTTCACCCAAAATAGCAATTCGCTCGCCAACTTCAGCCATCATGTCAAAACCAGAGAATAACGGCGTTTCGTCAAAGCCTTTAGCTAACTGCTCAACCACTAATGCGTTACGGAACAATTTCTTCTCTTGTTCGAAACGAATAAACGGATTCACACGGCTAGATGCTTTAACTTCTTCAATTTTAATCTTATCGATTTGCTTAGCACGTGATGTAGCTTGCTTTGCTTTAGATGCGTTAGCCGAAAAACGAGCTACGAAGCCTTGAAGTTCTGCAATTTGTGCTTTCTTCTTGGCATTATCTGACTGTAGACGCTCACGAGCTTGCTGCGCTGCCATCATGTATTCATCGTAGTTACCAGGGTAAACACGTAGTTCACCGTAATCGATATCTGCCATATGGGTACATACAGAGTTCAAGAAATATCTATCATGCGAAATAATCACCATGGTGCTATTACGTTGGTTTAGCATTTCTTGTAACCAGCGAATGGTATCAATGTCCAAGTTGTTGGTTGGTTCATCAAGTAATAATACATCTGGGTCTGAGAACAAGGCTTGTGCAAGTAGCACACGTAATTTGAAACCTGGTGCAATTTCACTCATTAAGCCAAAGTGTTGGTCAACACCAATACCGACGCCCATCAGTAAGTCACCAGCACGAGATTCAGCAGTGTAACCGTCCATTTCAGCAAACTGCATTTCAAGTTCAGCCACTTTGATGCCGTCTTCTTCACTCATTTCTGGTAATGAGTAGATACGATCACGCTCTTGCTTAACTTCCCATAGCTCTTTATGACCCATGATCACAGTATCAACCACTGAATATGCTTCATATGCAAACTGATCCTGGTTCAACTTACCCATGCGCTCGCCTGGGTCAATTGACACATTACCGCTTGACGGCTCAAGGTCACCAGTTAGGATTTTCATGAAGGTGGATTTACCACAACCATTGGCTCCGATAAGACCGTAGCGGTTACCGCCACCGAATTTAACTGAGATATTTTCAAACAGAGGCTTTGAACCAAACTGCATGGTGATGTTAGCTGTAGTAATCAAAATGAGATTCCAAAATTCAAGTTATGATAAAAACAAAAAACCAGTGCCGAATTATGTAACGGCTATAACGTTCAACGAGTATAGCGGTTATTGCTCAGTTAGCACTGGTTTCTAGCCACCCTTAATTAGTTAAGCATGGCCATATTAAATAGGCGGCGTACTATAGCATTTCAGCTTATTTTTTCAACTTAACTTAGCCACAAGGCGCCATAAAACAGGCGAAATTCCATGAATTTATTAAGTCAAAAATGATAGATGGGGAATATTGAAGGTCAGAACCACTCAGTAACTGAAGAATGAAGGGAATAACAGACTATTTCTTTGCGGTGAATTTTCGAGTAAACCAGGCAATAGTGGCGCTTTGTTGTTGTTCACTTAGTCCAAAATAAACACACACCCAAGGAGAGATCAAAAAATACCACGGCATTGTCATGCCTAATTCAGCATTATATTGCAGATAAAAGAAGCCAAAATAAATCACGGCAATACCAGCAATCCCCACTGTCAGCATGGTTAGCTTCATTGCTTTTTCTAGCCTATCCATTTCGCAATCCCTTTAATTATTCTGTGAAATACCCTGAACAAAGTGCTGTCGATAACACTCGCCAAGATGGTAACAATAATCGCAGTAATAAAAAAGCCAACCATTAACGGGTTGGCTTTAGTCTGAGTCAGTAGCAATTACATGCTTAAACCGCCATCAATTTCAAAAACGCGGCCATTTACATAATCATTTTCAACAATAAACTTAACTGTTGCAGCCACTTCTTGTGCTTGACCTAAACGCCCAACTGGCACCATTTTTTCAAGACGCTCCAAGGCTTCTGGTTTCATACCAGCGGTCATTTCTGTTGCTATTACACCTGGCGCAACTGCGGCGCTTCTGATGTTATAACGCGCAAGTTCTTTAGACCAACCAACACTCATTGCTGCAACACCAGCTTTAGATGCAGAATAATTTGACTGACCAATATTACCTGCCTTAGCAATACTAGAGATATTAATAATTACCCCTGCTTGCTTTGAATGAATCATCGCTGCAGCCGCTTCACGCCCACACAAGAAAGTCCCTGTTAAGTTAACATTGATGACCGATTGAAACTGCTCAAAAGACATACGGTCAGTCACAAGACCTTCTTTTGCTTTGATCATCATGCCATCACGAAGAATACCTGCATTGTTAACTAATACGTTCACTTGACCAAAATCTTCAAGGATATAGTTAAAACCTGCCACGACGTCTTCTTCATCAGTAATGTCTAAGGCATAACCTTGTACTTCTGTTGTCGCTCCTAAATCAGCACAAGCACGCTCTAATTTTTCTTGATCAACATCGATAAGTGCAAGTCTTGCGCCTTGAGAGGCAAACTCTTGCGCCATCGCTAGCCCTAATCCACCTGCTCCGCCAGTAATGACAACAACTTTATCTTTAATTTCCATTAACTGGATCCTTTCTTAATTTATTAAAATCAATCGTTATGATTTCTTATCCGCTTGAGCAAACTGCTCAAATATACTTGAAAAATCGCGGCGGCCATTACCTTTCCTTGCATGGTTTACATATAAACTACGTGCTAATGCTCCCATCGGCGTACTAGAATTTGACGCCAATGATGCTTGCTGAGACAAGCCTAAATCTTTCACCATCAAATCAACCATAAATCCGCCTTGGTAATCATTTGATGATGGCACATTGTCCATGACATCTGGACAAGGATTATATTTCTCTAAAGTCCAGTTACCACCGCTACTGACTTTCATGATATCAGATAACACTTTAGGGTCTAAACCATTATCAATACCCAATTGCAAAGATTCACTCGTACCGACCATCAATACCGACAACAGCATGTTATTACAAATTTTAGCTATTTGACCTGCACCCGTTGCTCCTGCGTGGAATATGTTTGCCCCCATCACAGTTAATACCGTTTGTGCTTTTTGATACGCGTTATCTGAGCCACCACAAATAAAGGTTAATGTGCCCGCTGCGGCGCCAGCTGTGCCACCAGATACAGGCGCATCCATAAACTCAATGCCTTTTGCTTTCGCGTGTGCACCCACTGTTTGCGCAGTGCCTGCATCAATGGTCGAACAATCAATTAACACTGCATCTTCTGCTACAACATCCAACAATCCTTTATTGTCAGCATCGCCAATATACAAACTATGGACATGCTTTCCAGCGGGCAACATAGTTATCACAAAATCTGCCGAAGCCGCAGCACCACAGGCAGTTTTGGCACTAAGCGCACCTTGAGATGTGAGTGCATCTACCGCTGCAGGAACCAAATCAAAAACAGTCACGGTCATGCCTGCTTTAATTAAGTTTACAGCCATAGGGCCACCCATATTACCGAGTCCAATAAATGCTACAGTTGCCATAATAATGTCCTTTTACATGTCTTTTAATGGGTGATTGTCATTATTCCAAGGTGACGTTAATAGCTGCGTCACCGCCTCTGGTGTCACATCACTTGCGTGAGGAAAACGCCATTGTGGATTTCGATCTTTATCGATTAACAGTGCTCGTACCCCTTCACAAAAGTCACCGTAAGAACAGCAATTAACACTGATGCCTAATTCCCATTTAAAGCACTCAGCTAAGGTTTTATCTTTACCGATACTGGCTTGAGCAAAAATTAAAAACCAACTTAACGGGCTACCTGCTAATGCCGTTTTTTGTGCGCGCTTTAGCCAATCAAGTTCAGTATCTAAACTTGAAATTTGATGATGCACTTCTTCGATTTCACCGCTCATGAGTTGATCAATTTCAACTTGATATTGTGCTAGCAGACTATCGCCCATACTCGCCGTCGCGTTTTCCTGCATTGAATTAAGTAAATCACTTAGTTGTAAGTGATTTAAAGCAACATCATCACTCCAACTTACTTCAGCTATAGCATCAAACAAGGGTTCTTTATCATCACTACTTAAAAAGTGATWGCCTAATCCGACGTAATGGGCATCAGCAGCGGTCATGTTGTAAGCCGTTAATCCCAAGAATAATCCTGTTTTACCAGGCATTCTATTAAGGAAGTAACTACCGCCAACATCTGGATATAAACCAATGGTAATTTCGGGCATTGCAATACGGCTTCGCTCAGTTAACACTCGGTGGCTGCCGCCAGCCATAAGCCCTAAGCCGCCGCCCATCACAATTCCATCACCCCACACTAATACAGGCTTTCCGTACTGATGTAATAGGTAGTCAAGTTGGTATTCTTCGCTAAAAAAGTCACACGCTTCTTGAGTCATTGATTGAGGGTTAGCCATAGAAGCATGATAGATAGCTCTGACATCACCACCAGCACAAAAAGCTTTCTCACCAGCGCCATCGAGTACAACAAAAGCAATATCATTGTCTTGCTGCCAAGCTAATAACTGCTTAGTCATTGCTTGAACCATACCAAGATTCAGTGAATTTAACGCTTTTTCAATATTAAGCGTAACCACACCAATCGACTTGCCTGATAGTGTTCCTAATGTCTGAAAAATCACATCTTGATTCATTAGTTATTCTTCCAATTTGCAGTGCGTTTATCCAAAAAGGCATTGACGCCTTCAGCCTGATCTTCGGTATCAAATAATCCTACAAACAACTCACGCTCTAGGGGTAAAGCTTGGGTGCGAGGCATGGTTCTTCCAGCTTGAATTAATGCTTTACATACTTTCACGCTGCTCGGTGATTGACGAGCCACTTTTGCCGCAAGCGATATCGCAGCAGCTAATGATTGACCTTGTTCAACCACTTCTTCTACTAAACCAATCGTTTGGGCTTTAACTGCATCGATTCTCTCGCCGCATAGAATCATTCTTTTTGCCCAACCTTCCCCGACCAAAGCCGTTAAGTTTTGTGTGCCGCCCGCACAAGGTAACAAGCCGACTGTGGCTTCAGGTAAGGCCATTTGTGCTTGCGACTCAGCAATGCGTAAATCGCACGCTAATGCCACTTCTAGCCCGCCACCCATGGCATAGCCATTGATAGCCGCAATAGACACTCCACGAAAGGCGCTTAATGTTTCAAATGCTTCTCCAAAACACTTGGCCATTGTCGCTGCATTGCCTTTATCGCCGTCGGCAAATAATTTTAAATCAGCACCTGCTGAGAAAAACTTCTCTCCTTGACCTGTAATCACCAGCGCATAAATATTATTGTCTTGATTTAGGCGTAATACGATATCTTTAAGCAACATCAAACTGGCTGATGTCCAGGTGTTTGCTGGCGGGTTATTTAAGGTCAAAATGGCGGTATGACCATCAATGGTTTCTACGATAGCGGGCCCTGTTTGGGCAGTTGTCGTCGTCATGATTTAATCCTTTAACAATAGTGCATGCGCATTAATGCTCCGTTATCGAAACGGAGCAAGCTGGCAACTTATAAAATGGCGTGTGAATTCTCATCTAATAGACGGCGAGCAATGATCAAACGCATGATTTCATTGGTGCCTTCCAATATTTGATGAACACGAACATCCCTAAAGTGTCGCTCCAATGGGTACTCACGGATATATCCGTAACCACCGTGGATTTGCAACGCACTATCACACACTTGAAAACCAATATCGGTGGCAAAACGTTTGGCCATAGCGCAATAAGCCGTTGCTTCAGGATCATTGTTATCAAGTTTAAATGCGGCTAAACGTACCATTTGTCTTGCAGCAACAAGCTCAGTCGCCATATCCGCTAGTTTAAATTGTAACCCTTGAAAAGCGGCAATGGGTTTACCAAATTGCTTACGCTCATTCATGTATTCTGTCGCGCGTTCTAATGCCGCTTGCGCTGTTCCAACTGAACAAGTCGCAATATTAATGCGACCACCATCAAGGCCCTTCATGGCAAAGGTAAACCCTTGTCCTTCATCGCCTAACAAGTTGGCTTGTGGCACACGTACATTTTCAAAACTGATTAATCGAGTTGGCTGTGCGTTCCAGCCCATTTTTTCTTCTGCTTTTCCGTATGTGATGCCTGGTGCATCAGCTGGAATCGCAATCGCTGAGATGCCTTTAGCACCAGCGTCACCGGTACGGCACATAACAACTAATAACTCAGTCTCACCGGCGCCAGAAATAAACATTTTCGAACCATTAATGATGTAATCATCGCCATCTTTAATCGCTTTGGTTTGCAAAGAAGCGGCATCACTACCTGCACCCGGTTCCGTTAGGCAATAAGATGCTAATAATTGTCCTGTCGTCAAACCTTCAGACCATTGCTGACGTAAGGTTTCGGTTCCCCAAGTTGTTACCATCCATGTGGCCATATTATGAATGGTCAACATGGCGGTTGTTGCAGTGCAACCTTGGGATAATTCTTCGAAGATAATTGAAGCATCAAGGCGAGATAACCCCATGCCACCTTCTGACTCTGGCGAGTACAATGAGCAAAAACCTAACTCACCCGCTTTTTTAATGACATCTTTTGGAAAATAGTGCTCTTCATCCCATTTTGCTGCAAATGGTGTGAGTTCTTCAGCAGCAAATTGACGAGCGAGATCGGCGAACTGGCGTTGGTCTTCGTTGAAATCAAAATTCATGTTTGAATCCTTTTTTACTATGACTCTATGGTCATTTGAATTGCCACTATCAGTGGTCACTAAAGCTAAAGTTCTGCAATAGATTTGTGTGAGCTATATTGCTCTGTTTGCAGATACTTAGGCGTAGTATGTTGTTTAGTTATTCAGCTTCCTGCTGAATGGCATGTCTCGGCAGGCCAAACATTGCGGCCTTATTACAACGTCGATAAAAGGCCTTCTCCCATCAGAAGGCCTTTATCAATTACTTAAGATTAATACTCATATTTGGGCCACTGACGACTTCATCATCAAACCAGCGAGAGGTAATGGTTTTGGTTTCAGTGTAAAAACGAACCGCTTGCTTACCATAGGCGTGTTGGTCGCCATAGAAACTGCCTTTCCATCCCGTAAATGAGAAAAACGGTAATGGCACAGGAATAGGGACATTAATTCCCACTTGGCCAACATCAATATGATGTTGATATTTACGTGCTGCACCGCCTGATGCTGTAAAGATAGAAGTGCCGTTGCCATAAGGGCTGTTATTAACAACGTCAATCGCTTCATCAAGGCTTTCAGCTTCCATACAACAGAGTACAGGACCAAAGATTTCTTCTTTGTAGATGCTCATGTCTGTGGTGACATTGCTGAACATGGTTGGGCCAATCCAGTTACCAGACTCATATCCTTCAACAGTAAAGTCACTGCCATCGAGTAAACACTCAGCGCCTTCTTCTTTACCTTGAGCAATCAGTTTTAGCACACGCGCTTTAGCAGCCGGGCTAATGACTGGACCATAAGCCGCATTTTCATCATTCCATAATCCTGGGCGTACTTTTGCTAGTGCTTCTTTAAGCTCAGGGATCCACTCTTTGGCAGCGCCGACAAATACAGCAACAGAAATCGCCATACAACGTTGACCCGCCGCACCAACAGAGGCGCCTACCATGTTATTAATCACTTGTTGCTTGTTCGCATCAGGCATAATCACACAATGGTTTTTCGCACCAGCAAAGGCTTGAACACGTTTTAAGTTATCGGTACCCGTTTTATAGATGTATTGTCCTACACCGACAGAACCGACAAATGAAATCGCTTTAATTTCTTTATCATTGAGCAACACATCAACTGCCGTTTTATCGCCATGGATTAGCTGCAGTACCCCTTTTGGCGCCCCCGCTTCAACAAATAGCTCAACCAAGCGTTGTGGCGTCATTGGATCTTGCTCTGAAGGTTTTAAGATAAAGGTATTACCACACGCAATGGCTAGCGGGAACATCCATAATGGGATCATCGCTGGGAAGTTAAATGGGGTAATACCCGCACAAACACCTAATGGTTGCGTGTAACTATAGGTATCGATATTTCTTGCCACATTTTCAACCGTTTCGCCCATTAACATTGAGGCGATGTTACATGCGTGCTCAGCGACTTCGATGCCACGCCAAACATCACCTTTAGCATCTTCAAAGGTTTTACCTGTTTCTTGGGCTAGTATGGTTGCGAGCTCGTCATGATGCTCTTTTAGCAAATGTTGATAACGCAACATCACTCTGGCACGTTCAGAGACCGGCACTTCTTTCCATGTTTTAAATGCTTCTTTAGCACTATGAATCGCTTGATTAACTTCCTCTACCGTGGCGGCATTAATATTGGCAATCGGTAAGTTATTTGCAGGATTGGTCACCGAAATCTGTTGGGTTCCCATGCCTTCGGTAAATTCACCGTTGATATAATGTTTCACTTGAACTGTCATCTTGCTTCCTAAATCCCTGTAGAGCCCCAAAGCTCTGTGAAAGTGAAGTACTGCCGGCTTGTTATTTTTGACTAATTACTGTTACTTATTAGTGTTACGAATAATTGTCTAGCTCGTGCAGCACTTGAGTCTTGTTGAATGATTTTCTAATCGATTGTGACACTTAAACGGTTATAGCGAGATAGTTATACTTCAATTGCCATTGCCGTTGCTTCGCCGCCACCAATACATAATGACGCCACACCTTTAGATAAGCCCTTGGCTTTTAGCGAATGAATTAACGTCACAAGTACACGTGCACCAGAGCACCCAATAGGATGGCCTAATGCGCAAGCGCCGCCATTGATATTGACTTTAGATTCGTCAAGTTGTAATTCGCTAATAGCTAACATAGTCACCATGGCGAATGCTTCGTTAATTTCGAATAAATCCACATCAGCTTTAGACCAATTAACTTTATCGAATAGCTTGTTCATTGCACCGACGGGTGCAGTGGTAAACATTGAAGGTTCTTGAGAATGAGTGGTATGGCCTTTAATTGTCGCCATAATAGTGAGACCTAATGACTCCGCTTTTTCTCGGCTCATTAACATTAAGGCCGCAGCACCATCTGAAATAGAGCTTGAGTTAGCGGCTGTAATTGTGCCGTCTTTAGCAAATGCTGGACGTAGTGAAGGAATTTTTTCAGGACGCGCATTGCCTGGCTGCTCATCCGTATCCACTGTGACATCACCTCGACGACTTGAAATCGTCACTGGCACGATTTCATCTTTAAACGCTCCAGACTGAATCGCTGTGTTAGCCTTTTCTAAAGAGTTCAGTGCGAATTGGTCCATGTTTTCACGAGTTAAGCCAAAATCATCAGCAGTTTTTTGGGCAAAAGTCCCCATTGCACCGCCTGTGTAAGCATCTTCAAGGCCATCGAGGAACATATGGTCCAAAACTTTGCCATGACCCATACGCATTCCACTACGCGCCTTATCTAATAAATAAGGCGCTTGGGTCATACTTTCCATACCACCAGCAACAACAACCTCTGCACTACCCGCTTTGATTAAGTCGTGCGCCATCATCACAGTCTTCATACCTGAACCGCAGACTTTATTGATGGTCGTTGCACCAACACTTAAAGGTAATTCAGCTCCTAATGTCGCTTGACGAGCTGGCGCCTGTCCTAAACCTGCAGGCAATACACAACCCATTAAGACTTCATCAATTAAATGAGTATCAATCTGAGTGTGACTGATTAACCCTTTAATCGCATTGGCGGCTAATGTTGGAGATGTCACTGCTGATAATGCGCCTTGAAAGCCACCCATTGGGGTACGCTTAGCAGCAACGATAACGATATCTTGTGGTGATGAATGTGTGGTGCTCATAACTTCTCCGCTGTAAACCGGCAAATATTCTGGCCGAGATTAATACACAGTAAAATGTGATCTAGTTCAATTATCACACTCTGACGTTTACGCTAACGTAAAGCAAGAAAAAATCGTCAATTTCATATTAAGATTTCAACACGGCTGTCATTGAAAATTTACAAAAACGATATACCATTAATAATTAAGGGGATTTATAACTAGGACTGCCAAGTTTATTGTTGTCAAAAAGTGAGTTTACTTACACGGGGAATTAATCGCTGCAGACTATGATGGGAAGAAATAGATGGGAAAGAAATAGATGGGAAAGAAATAACAGTGGTTACTTGCGGAGGTTTTAAAGGGCATCAAGGTTAATTGAGTTGCTAATGCCCGTTTGGTGGAAAGCCATCAAATCAACACGCATTGGATCAATAGGAAAATATCACATCGAAAAGGTTTGATTACGGCCATTTTGTTTCGCTTTATACATACCAGCATCCGCTCGTTTTATCATCTTAGATAGTGAATCTAGGCTTTCTTCAGTTCCAAGATCTTGCTCTGCTAATTCATCTTGCTCGCTATGCTCTATGACAACACCATCAACTTCGCTTAGCTGACTTACAGTAACCCCTAAGCTAATGGTAAATTTCACTTCGACATGATCAAAAGTAAATGTTTGCTGCTCGATACTGTTACGGAGTCGCTCAGCCACTTCAACTGCTTGGTCTATATTGGTATTAGGCAATATTAATAAAAACTCTTCTCCACCAATTCGGCCTAATACATCCGTTTTTTTGACCCAATTTCTTGCTTTTCGTGCCGCAGCTTTAATTGTTAAGTCCCCGATATGATGACCGTATGTGTCATTAATCATTTTAAATTTATCAATATCAAAAATGATCACCGCTAATGGCTCCGCTCGTTTTAGGGCAAGACTAAATAACCTATTCCCCTGCTCCATGGTGTAACGTCGATTTGATATCCCTGTAAGATAATCTGTTTGCGAACGGCGTTTAAAAAAGCGGCGAGACTGAATTAAAAAAGCCGTTGCAACAAGTAAAACCACAATAATCAAACTGGTAACGATTAAGGTTAATTGAGATATTTGCTGCTTATCTGTTTCTGACTTTAACTTCAGTAAATTAATCGCAAGCTGATTTTCTAGGATTTGGATTTCATATTCAGCGACTTTTGAATTGTGCTCTAGCGACGAGTAGATAACGTCTTTGTCCATGATGGAGGCATAGGTCAAACGTTCATGATTTAAGCTCGACATCAACAAGTTAAAGCTGGCTAAGTACTCTTGTTCGGAAAACTGTTTAAGCGCCATTATTGACGTTTTGAGAAAGGAAGAGCTCGCTGAAAATGTGTCAGAATTTATAAATTCATCAGCAGCTTCATAAGCCATTTCTGGCTGCTCTTGCTGCATGTGAGCTAAAGCGAGATAGGCATACATTAAGCCAATAAAATATTGTTCATTAGTGGTTGAGCTTAACTGTTTAGCGTTTTGCAATCGCTCAATTGCCAACTCATGATCATTATTATAATAACTTAGCCGACCCGCATTAAAATAAGCGAAAAATAAGAAGTCGTTAAATTCAGGATGCCGCTTGGCTAAATCAAACAGGCCGACAACATGAATTTCAGCCGCTTCCCAGTCTGACATTTTTATCGCCTCACCAACCAAGTTGTGCAGCATATTGAACATGTCTTGAATATCGTCAACTTCACTCCATAACCGATAGGCTTCATTGAAGTATTCATAAGCGTATTTATGTAATCCATTAGAGCGGTAAATCGCGCCAGTTGAGTTATAAATCATCGCTTGCTTGTTCGGAGGGAAATGGTGCTTCTTGGCAATCAACAAAGCTTCTTCAAGGCGCTGTAATCCTTGCTCAAACACTTGTGTATCAGTGTAGCAAAATGCGCTTTGCGTGAGTGCTTTGGACAACACGATAGGAGAGTCAATAGCGCGTGCTAATTCCAATGCATATTCTCTATCAGGGCAATAGCGCTCTTTATCATTAACCTGTAAATATTTAATGAATGAACGCTCAATATAACTGATAACTAAAATATCTGAAGTGGCAACTTGCTCAGCAGATTGAATCGCTAAAGAATATGATTCAACGGCATCATCTAATTTGTCTAATGCCTCTTGTTCAATCGCAATAAAATTGAATATATGGGCATTATCAATTGGGTTCCACGAATGGTGTTGCTGAGCTTGTTGTAAATACTCAAGCTTTTCCTCTGGCGCAGTAAACTTATCCAGCGCTTGTTTAACTGAATCTAATGTCATGACGTGAGCATCATTTGACTGTATCGCTCGCTCTGCATTGTCATTGGCATAAACTGGAGTAACCAGACTGATAAAGCCTACCAACGCAATGAATCGGCTTATCGATAGCACTCGGTAATAACAAAGGTGAAATTCAATCAATGGGCGCCTCAACATCTGATTTCGCTATGCCCCTGCTTACCATTATAAATCACGGTCTGCAAAACAAGATTTAAACTGTCACAAGGGTTAACAGATTGTATCAGCATAAGTGAGTTGCTTCGATATGACAATGTAGCGAAGACCGCAGGCTTATGCTTGAATCGGTGCTAACGCTAATGCGATTAGATAATTAATCTGTATCTAGCTTAGTTGCCATAATTTATCGGCAAAATATCAGGACTATTGATATTTTTAACTGATAACTCGCGTATAAAAATAAATATGAAAAATAAAAAAAGCGCTGAATCTCAGCGCTTTTTGCAGAAGTAAAGTGGCTTATTTAGGCCACTCATTAACTTCACTGTTGGTGAATCATCTGCAATTAACTGCAAGCTTTATTTCAAGCTGTTTATGCAAAAAGGCACTACTTTTGGATCATTACCGCACCAACGCTACGATCTTCACTTTGATTTAATAAGCGAATTGTTAACCCGTATTCAGGAATATTACGTCCAGCATCAAGTAAGTCGCCGCCAGAGTAATCACGAGAATCTCTAAAAGTACGTTGGGCACGAGTACGGTTGTCATACATAGTGATGCCATAATCTTCAGACAAATCGATAAACATTTTTTCAGGTCTATCGATTCTAAATGTCGCATCGTGGATTTGGTAGCGTGTCGTTGCAACATTACCATTACTCCATGACAAGGTATTTTGATCAGCATCCACAACACCTAAGAAACCGTCACCAGGGTGAACACCAACCCAGTTATCTGAATATTGATTATCCACGTACCAAATGAGCATGCCCTTTTCATAGGTCATTGGCTGTCCAGCAACATTGATATGCGCTAAACCACTGTCGACACCATGATGAGTTCGCCACTCAACTAAATAATAGTGCTCAGTTTCAGAAACGCCCGTCGATACATCAAATCCATTTAGCATCATGACTTCTGGCATCACATCAGCATTCGCTGTCGCAACAATCGTTTCATCGACAACAATGTTTAAATCATCAACGTACATACCAGGGTTGGATACCGCGCCATCGGTTTTATACATTATGTATAAATCAAATGCCTCACCCGCAAGCGCGGTGAGATCAAATTCAGCATCAATCCAGCCCGCTGAATTACCTGTTATACCGTTACCCAAATTAGTATCATTCGGATTTGTGTTACTGGTGATATTGCCTTCAAGCATCATCTGACCAAAGCTACCAACAGCAATCACATAGCCATAATCCCAATCAAGCTCGATGTCATACCATGTTTTAAACTGCACTGCAGCAGTGGTTGCATCAGTTAAATCGACAGAAACGGCCATCAGGTTTTCTAGATTATCTCCAGAACCACTGAAATACGCATATTCACCACTGGTTGGCACAGTGATAACCTGTTGCTTGTTTGGCAGACTCACCCTAATCACATCATGATTAGTGCCTTTACTGGATGCTTGATCTAATAGACCAACGACACCTCGACGAGGAATATCATCAAAATTCACCACAGCACCGTGTTGCCAATTGCCACCAAGGCTTGCTTGTAAATACTCTTTTGCGAATGGACTAAAACCAACGGGCTCTGTGCCGCCGATTTCACCCGCCCAACTACCAGATGACATAATAGACCACATAGATACCGGCTCACCTTGGCCAGTATATTGAGTGTCATATTCATCAGGTAACCCTAAATCATGACCATATTCATGGCTAATGACTCCAACAGCACTGTCAATCGGAGCGATGGTATAATCAAAAGCCCCCATTAGTCCGCCCCAATAAGGCGCTGAGCTTGAAGAATCAGGGATCCCAAATACTCCCCCCAAATTCCAACGATGTGACCAAATAGCATCTTCACCTACTTGACCACCACCAGCTTCTTCCCCCACTGCAGAATGGAATACCATCACATGATCAACCAATCCATCTGGTTCCCAGTAATTACCATCTCCATCAAGATCATACCTGTCTTCAATATCAAATTGATTTAAGTCAACAGTGGGATCTTGTGAGGCTGCTGTTAAAGCTTCTCGAATTAAGCTTCTCGCATCACCATCAACATTGTTGCCATAGAATGCTGCAGGCATTTCTGCCATATACCAACCAGCAACATCGCCAGTGACGGTATAACTGTCACCTGACTGTTTTTCATAAAATTGTCTAAACGAATTAGCATGATGACCATTCGGCGCAACCCAACCATCGTCACCAAAAAGGATATGACGATAATGGTCTGGGTTGTAATCCTCATAATACATACCTGTTTCATCAGGTAAGATAGAATTATGCACAAAGTCAGGGAACTCCATCAAAATCGCTAAAACACGTGCTTCTCGTGTTTCACCTTCATATACTTCTTCTTGAACATTCGCAGGACGGCTTCGCATCGCATTGGCTGTTAGCTGTCCTTTTGACGCTTCATGCCGTTTATGATGTTTAGCCTTACCTTTAATTTCATTAGTCATGGGATACTGACTGACTACAGCAGCATCGAGCGCTGCGGCATTTAGTACCGCTTCTGATTGACGTTTTTTAAGGTAGGTTTTTAACGCTGTTTCAGCTTCTTTTAAGCTAGCACTTTGCGAGATTTTGCCTGATTTCTTGAGCATTTCTATTAACTTCTGCTCATCGGCAATCACTAAATCGAAAGCGCCCGTTTGTGGCGTGGGAGCATGCGGTGCGGCTTGCAAGGCTCCAGATAACCCAGCAATAGCAAACGCTAGCGGGAGTAGTTTCTTGTTATTCAATTGAATACCCTCATTAAATTTCAGATCCGTTTGAAAAGTAATACTCAGCAAGACTCAGCTACGTTAACTAAGTATTCAAAAATCCTAACCGAAGAAACAACGACACGACACTGGTTGGGCTTGATTTCAATCCCAAGTATTAACTTGTGCTAAACAACTAATTATTTTGGGTATTTTTCAGGCAATAAGGTGAGACTAAAAGCGCCACTTAGTCATACTAAATGGCGCCTTTAATTAAACGAATGAGTTAATATTGAGACACTAACGACCGGTTTCCCATGGCGTCATTGCACTCATGTCAGATAAATCATACGGCGTTAACTGATAAACATAATAATTAAGCCAATTACTGACTAACAAACTGCCATGACTATGCCATTTGGCAACGGCGTCATTTTTAGGGTTATCGTCACGATAATAGTGAGTGGGAACACTTGGATTTAGACCTTGCTCAATATCACGCAGGTATTCGTCGTTTAACGTCGATTTTTGATATTCTGGATGACCCATTACAAACAAGTTTCGATTATTTCGACTTAACACGATATAAGCTCCAGCTTCTTTTGATTCAGCTAATACTTCTAAATCAGGATGCTGTTTAATATCATTAATATCCATTTCAGCGAAACGTGAATGAGGCGCAAAAAATTCATCATCGAAACCACGTAATAACGGATGTGGTTTATTACAGCGACTGTGGTTAAACACACCAGAACGTTTCTTCTCTAACAGTTTTCGATGTAAATCATATAAGTGAAACAAGCCCGCATGGGCAGCCCAGCATAAAAACAATACCGATGTGACATGCTGCTGAGACCAATCGATAATTTCTTTTATGTGTTCCCAATACACAACATCTTCAAAATCTAATTGCCCTAGTGGCGCACCAGTGATAATTAGACCATCATAATTGCGTGTTTTTACCGCTTCGAAATCACGATAAAAAGTGTTCATATGATCAATTGAGGTGTGTTTTGAAGCTTTATCATGGATACGTAATAAATCCACATCCACTTGCAAAGGCGTATTTCCTAATAAACGTAACAACTGAGTTTCTGTCTCAATTTTATTAGGCATCAAATTTAAAATCAGCACACGCATTGGACGAATATCTTGATTCGCAGCCCGTGTTTCGGACATAACGAAAATATTCTCTGATTCTAAGATTTCTGCAGCGGGTAAATTATCTGGGATTCTAACCGGCATCAAAGCACCTTTTTAACACTATAAGATTCGGTACTTGGAAAACATCAACAACACACAACCGTGTTGCGTCCGATATTTATCACTCATTACCGACTTTATTTACGATAAGATTAATAGCCTCATTACTATTAATATCAACTACATAAGATTGAGTATTGATAAACCAAAGCTTACCTTCCACCTCAATACGGGCACCTACTGCATAGGTATGACCCTGCTGAAATTGATCGCGAGCAAGTTCAAATGTAAATGCATGGGGCGTCGTCACTTCATCTGAAGTCATTTCAGCCATTACAATCGCTTTCGTATCTTGCAAAGAAACATCTTTAAGTTGCACTTTAATAACTGCGTTATCAGGTAAAGCGATGCGCTCTCGATACATGATCTCACCTGATACACTGACAAGATCATTGTGCGAAGCACATGCACCTAATCCTAAAAGCACCACTACCGCGACAAGCACTCCATTAAATAATCGCATCATTGCCTTGCTCATTTCAGTCTCCTTATCATACATAAAGACTTCTAGAAGTCTATACGTCTTATATTGAATAATATTCTTGCTTGTTATCGAAAGCAGTTGTTTTTATCATAGGTCATCATTTCGAAGCCTTAAAGCGCATGACACAAGCAAACGCAATAATAGTGGGCGCTAGCTCACATCTTAGTAAAGAAATCGCCCGTAAATTGGCCGCAGAAAAAGTTGCTTTGACACTTTTTGTCCAAGATCCAGACTCATTAAAAGAGTTTGCTTCACAACTTGAGACTGAAGTTAACGTTTTACCGTTAAATATTGAGCAGCCTGTTGAGATAATTCGCCAATTAGAACAAGAGTGGCAACGAATTGATGGCGCACATTTGGTCTTAATAAACACAGGGCTAAATGGTTACAACGAGACGCTGCCATGGCAACTTGAGCAAGATATTATTGACGTCAATGTCACTGGTTTTACTGCTATTTGTAATACCACTTTCCGACTCATGCGAGAGCAAGGGTATGGCCAAATAGCCGCTATTAACTCAATTGCCGGACTGAGAGGTGGACCAAGCGTTGCTTACCATGCATCTAAGGCGTATGCACAGAACTACCTTGAAGGCTTGAGTATGCATGCTCAGCGCCTGAAATTACCCATCACCATTACAGATATTCAATTAGGCTTATTAGATAAGGCTGCGATGCAGCAAAGTAAGTTATGGCTCCCGCCTCTTGCTAAAGTGGCAGATCAGATAATTGCAGCAATGAAAAAAGGTAAACGTAAGGTATATGTGACTAAACGCTGGCGTCTGGTTGCTTGGTTAACCATGATGTTGCCGGAATTTATTTACAACACCCGCCACTGGAAAAACAAAAAGAAGAAATAGCCTTAGTTAAAAATGGCGTAAAAGTTGATTTAATACTGTCTCGTCAATCAATAAAAACAGGAGCTAAGCTCCTGTTTTTATTGGTAACAATAACGCTCTGACTTAGAACTTGTAACCTACGCTCACCATATAAACCCACGGGTTTATATCAGTTTCAATTGTCACAGGTACTGAATCTGCACCACCGTTTGGCGCGTAGTTAAAGCTTGCATCAGTTGAAATCTGTGCATACCAAACTGAAGCATTAACTAACCAATTTTGATTAATGTTGTAATCTAAGCCTACTTGAGCAGCTAAACCCCAAGAGTTAGACAAGCTTAAGTCAGATAAACGACCATCAACACTGTTGGTAATTTCATTGTCAAAAAAGTTAGTAAAGTTAACACCTACACCAATATACGGGCGTAATTTAGATTGCGCATTACCAAAGTAATATTGTGCAACTAAGGTTGGCGGTAAATGCTTAGTTTCAGCCACTTTCATGCCAGCAATTGAGATGTCATGAGTAAAAGGCGTTGCTGCTAATAATTCAACTCCCCAATTATCTGTCAGCATGTAGCCAAAATTTAAACCAACTTGAGTGTTGTCATCAACAGAGAATTGGCCTAAATCACCTAAGTCTGGGGTATCAACATTTTGACTTTCATCATTCGGCGCGACAGCAACTGCCCCTACACGAAAAATAAAATCACCCGCTTGGTGAGCAAAAACAGAAGAAGAAATACCAGTAGATAATAAACTGGCTGCGACAATACTTAAGGCTATTTTTTTATTCATTGTGACAACTCCATGTGCGCAACATAATTAGTGCTTTGTGCAAACACTGTTAACAATTGCCGCTACACTGCCAGAGTATTTGATTAACAATATTGATCCAAATCAATAAAAACACCTATACCAAACTAGGTAAGCAACATTAATGACTGAGATCACATTTACCTAGCAGATTTAGATAACACGCATTTAATATACAGCTATAAATCCAGCATATCGTACTAAAAATGAACAGATTTCACTCAATTCTAGGTATCGCATAAATATTCAGGC
This sequence comes from Shewanella sp. UCD-FRSSP16_17, assembly GCF_001675935.1. Classification (NCBI taxonomy): domain Bacteria; kingdom Pseudomonadati; phylum Pseudomonadota; class Gammaproteobacteria; order Alteromonadales; family Shewanellaceae; genus Shewanella; species Shewanella sp. UCD-FRSSP16_17. Next base: position 476,340 of record NZ_LZFV01000013.1, on the reverse strand, counting down.
AAAATAAATAATTCACATGTTGACAACAATTTCATCTATCTAATTGGTATAAGATTTGTTTTATGCCACTAAGATGTTAACCATCAGAAATTTGTTACATAAGTGATACAATCAAATTTATCGACTTTCTTTTTGGAATCACATCGCTTTGTCGCGCCTATCAAAACAAATTTTTATGATAATTAGCTGGCTATTGTTGTTTGCCAATATTAACTCTACTCAAGCGAGTACGGTTTTTGAGCAAGCATCGAAGCAAGCTGAAAGTAAATCAGAAACGGCAAGCGATGCAACCGTAGAAGCTGTTCAAAAAATTAAACCAAACGCTACAAAAGCCAACGGTGAGCAAAGCGCTACTGAAGACTCTCCATGCTATAGCCGCTCACAATCAGAACTACCGTTAGATAAAACATTCGCTTATTTGAATACCAAGTTTTGCGAACCCGCTATCTGGTTTGACAGCTTTTTTGTCGATGATCGTATAGAAGATGATGGACGAGCAGGCACCATCATTCGCTGGTATAACGACTTCTCTTATTTTGAAAAGGAGGGGTTTAAGTACCGAGCTAACTTAAATGCGCGTTTAAACTTGCCGGGAATGAGCAAGAAATTAAAGCTTATTTTTGACTCCACGGGCGAAGATGATCCTTTCTCTTTTATTAAACGTCCTGATGAAGAAAGAGATGTTGATGTCGGCTTACGATATGACTGGTATACAAAAGAAAGAAGTAGTTTCAATATCAAAGCCAGTTTTAAACCCAAAATTGAAGCGCGCTACCGTTACACTTTACCGATTTCGGACAACAGCCTTTGGCGATTTACACAAAAGTTATACCAGGAAAAAAGCGTAACAGGTGAATCTACAGAGTTAGATTTTGAACATGCTTTTAATCCTCAATTTTTGCTCCGTTGGCATAGTGCAGCACAATATGAGAATAAAGGTAACGGCTGGAAAATAGGCACTGGTTTACAGCTTTATCAATATATTAGTGAGACACAAGCCATTAGCTATCAAGCAAAAATAAATGGCGTCAATAAGCCCTACCATTATATTGATAAAGCCAGTATTGGGCTCACATATAGACAAAGTTATTTGAGAGAATGGTTATTTTTTGGCATTACGCCTGAATACACATGGAGTGAAGATGAAGACAGTGAGCGCTTGAATCAAGCCGTTTTGACTGTCACCATCGAAGTGTTATTTCAAAATGTTTGAATTAGCTATGCTAACTAAACGAATTAAAGCTCTAATGACAAATTCTGGTACTCATTAAACCAAGGCTTGCTGGCAACTCGCTCCATAAACACTGACTCATCAGCTTTAGGATTGTAATTTACAGTCAAGTTAAATAGACAAGGCAAACCGAACACTGACTCAACGACAATGTCACCACGCTCATCGAGCTTCACCCCAATCGCTGTTTGCAGTTCAGGCCAATAAGACATCGCATCTTTAGCAGAAGTATAAGCAGGATGCTGGTTTTTTATGTGCATTCTTGCTTGGTTTTTAACGGACCAAGGGAATGAAGCCATTTCCGCTAAAGCAAGTTCGATTAACTTGTCACGATAAACACTGGTTTCTTCATTGCAGTAATAAATCACGTCAATATCATCTAATACTGATTCCGCAGCACCATGCAATTTATCCCACACTAAATTACGAACAAAACCTGCAGCAATATACCAATCATCAACCTCAAGCTCTTTAAACATTTGCGCAGTCAGATCCAATGCTTTCATGCGCATTGGGTCGTTTGTAATCCACTGTTTTATTTGAGATTCAAAATCCATGACCTATTCCGAGTGTTATTTGTACTATTTAAATTAACCACAGTGTACCGATGCTAATTTGCAGATTTAAAAACGGTAAATCAAAAGCTACCACTTTATCGGCTTAATTAATGAAGAACTTTAATAATTTACATTTTGATCGATAAATAACGCGACTCTTTCGACAAAACTTGCTAAACGACAATTTTGACAAAAAACAATAATAACAAAACCAATATTAACACATGACAATATTAACACATGCTAATATTGGTGAGTTAAGTTAACTGATTTTATGCCACTAAGCTATTAATAAACAACGCGCCATTTCAAGTTGATAGGGAAAAATATTGGAAAATATATAGTAAGTTTAAACACGAATAACGCACTGAAAAGAGCAACTGCCAGTTAAGTGGTCAGAGCATGTGATTGTAGAACACGCTCAACATTAACTGGCTGTATAGCGAAAGAGTCAACAAGGTTTAAGTGGCATCTGCCTGCTGTTCTGGAGCGGCATCAGCAAAAGCAGATTGTTGATTACAATACGTCCAAACTCTTAAAATGTTCGGGTACTCAGTTAAATCAACATTGAATCGTTTAGCATTATAAACCTGTGGGATTAAACATAAATCCACTAACGTAGGAGTATCACCGAAACAATATTTGCCAGAATGAGTCTTCATTTGTGATTCTAATGCTTTAAAGCCAATGTGGATCCAATGGTGATACCACTTCATTTTAGCTTCTTCATCTACATCCATCTCTTTCACTAAAAATTGCAACACACGCAAATTATCTAATGGGTGAATTTCGCAAGCAATAGATTGCGCCATCGCACGAACAATCGCCCTATCCTTTGGCGTTTTTGGCAATAGTGGGCTTTGAGGATACTGCTCTTCTAAATATTCAATAATTGCCATTGATTGAGTAAGGCAAAATTCCCCGTCATCGTTAGAGTCGACAAAAGCGGGAACTAATTGCTGAGGGTTTAACGCTGCAAACATCTCGCTATGCTGCTCCCCGCCATTGTTAACTAAATGCACTGAAACCTGTTCTGCCACCAGTTGCTTTAAATTGAGTGCAATGCGTACTCGATAGGCGGCACTTGAGCGCCAGTATCCATATAGTTTCATTTTATCTCCTTATCATCATTGAGCTAACAGCCTAATGAGCATAAAAAAAGCAATAACGCATAGCGCTATTGCTTTAGGGTATTAAACCGTAACGACTAGCCTTTGTACTCAACCACTTTTTGGTCTATTGAGCCAAAGATACTGTTGTTTTCTTCATCAAACATTTCGATTCTGACAGTATCACCGAAATGCATGAATGGAGTTGAAGCTTTGCCATCTGCAATGATTTCTAACATACGTTTCTCAGCTAAACAGCTAGAACCTGCACTGCGATCATAGTTTGATATCGTGCCTGAACCAATCACAGCACCAGCGCATAATGGACGGGTTTTAGCCACATGAGAAACCAGTTGGCTGAAGTTGAACGTCATATCAACGCCAGCATTGGGTTGGCCAAATAGGTCGCCGTTTAAATGTGTGACTAATGGTAAGTGAACTTTACTGTCTTGCCACTTATCACCTAACTCATCTGGGGTAATCGCAACAGGAGAAAATGCACTAGAAGGCTTAGATTGGAAAAAACCAAATCCTTTAGCCAACTCACCAGGAATTAAATTACGCAGTGACACATCATTCACTAGCATCAGTAATTTAATATGTTTAGCTGCATTATCGGTATCAACACCCATTGCAACATCATCCGTAACAACGGCAATTTCAGATTCGAAATCAATGCCAAACTCTTCGCTTGCCATTTCAATATCCGCTTTAGGTGCGATAAAGCAATCAGAGCCACCTTGGTAAACTAACGGATCTGTCCAAAAAGACTCAGGCATTTCAGCACCACGAGCCTTACGAACTAACTCAACGTGATTAACATAAGCACTACCATCTGCCCACTGGTATGCACGTGGTAAAGGTGACAGACAACGTGACTCATCAAAATCGATAGCATTATCCATTTGACCAGCATTTAACGCTTCATACAGCTCTTGCAATTGAGGATTAAGTAAATCCCATGCATCCAATAGTTGCTGCATGGTATTGGCAATAGCAGGAACGGCAACGGCTTTTGATAAATCTTTACTCACCAACATAAGTTGGCCATCACGGCGGCCGTTGTTGTAACTTGCAAGTTTCATTTTGACTCCTAAGGGAACAAATAAAGTTGATACTAGATTTTAAATTGTTATTTCTGGCAATCTGTACCTAAGACGCTAATGAAGCATTTGCCGAACAGATTGCGGGTTAATATCAACGAAAATAGCGTTATAACGCTAGGAATACATTAAGCTCAGCCAAATTAATATAGCGTGAGATAAATCACACTTTGGTTAGTTGGCGGTGATTTTGTAAAGCTTTTAATACACAGTGCAAGATAGTGGCAATATCAGCAATATATGCCTGAAAAATACCATAATGCCAGCATTTTGCTGGCATTATATCGTTACAGTCTGTTTTACCTAATGAACCTTAAGTTCACGGCTAACGCTTTTTAGTGATTTTGTAATCTCTAAGTTTGTTTGCAATCGCCGTATGAGAAACACCTAACTTTTTGGCTAATTGTCGGGTACTTGGATAAGCAGGATATAAACGCCTTAACAATGACGCTTCATATTCTTTCATTGCTTGATCAAGGCTACCCTCAAACTCTTCATCAAAATAACCAAACCCTTCAGCGTAAGACGGCAGTTTAAGCTGTTCAACAGTTAATTCAGCTGATCCATCCCACATTGAAACCGCTCTAAAAATAGCGTTTTTAAGCTGACGAACATTACCAGGCCACGCATAGGTAAACAGGTAATCACGACAAGATGCTGAAATACGGCGAAGTGGGCTTGATAGCTGCTGACTGTAATGCTCTAAGAACATTTCAGTTAATGGGATAACATCAACCTTTCGCTCGCGCAGCGACGGCATGTGGTAACTGAGTACATGAATTCGGTAATATAGATCTTCTCTGAACTCTCCAGACTGACAAAGCTCTGCTAGGTTTTTCTGAGTGGAGCAAATAATACGTACATCAGCACGGACTTCTTCATCGCCACCAATTCGTCTGAAGGTGCCATCTTGTAAAAGGCGCAATAACTTAACTTGTGCCGCTTTTGACATTTCGGCGATTTCATCTAAAAAGACGGTGCCGCCTTTCGCTTCTTCAAATAGGCCACGTTTTATAACATCACCATTTGAAACAAAACCAAATAACTCTTCCTCAGCCACACTATCAGGCAAAGCTGCACAGTTAATTGGAATAAACGGATGTTCACGGCGCATACTGGCATCATGGCTTGCTTTAGCCATTAACTCTTTACCCGTTCCCGTTTCACCAGTGATCAATAAAGGCGCATCAAGTTGTGCCATACGTTTAGCTTGCTTAAGGACATCTTTCATCTTATCGCTAACAGCAAGAACATTATCAAAACCCGTTGTTTGATTTTGAAGTGCATTAAACTGTTTACCTACTCTGGCAGGCGATTTAAGTGATACAACAGCACCAGCTAAGATACTGGCATTGTTTTCATCTGGTAAATAAATCGGGAGCATTTCAGCTAGATACTCGTTACTACCAATTTGTACTCGGGTAGCTTGAGCTAAGACAGGTGCTTCTGTTAACCAACGAGAAAAGTTAAAGCCTTGAACCCAGTGATTTAGTGATTCATCAATAACTTCATGCTCTTGCATATTCAAGGTCAACAATGCAGATTCATTGACGATACGAATACGCCCTTTGGAATTAATAGAAAATACCGAATCGGGTAACGTTTTTAACAAGGTTTTTAATGCATAATGCTCTTGCTCAGAAGGCATAAACGATACAGTTCGTACATCATGAACACTTTCTACTTTTCTAATAAGTGGCATTAATTCGCTTAAGGTTTCAAACCCAATTTCAGCGAATTGTAAATAGAGAAAACCTTTGTTACTAGCATCAATTGCAATCAAATTAATGCCATAAGTCTCTAATACTTCAAGAATATCTTTCGCAAGGCCAATGCGATCTAAACAACTCACTTCCAAACGCATATACAACTATTCCCTATCAGTCATTTTGCAGCAATATACGAGGATTCAAGGCAATAACCATTCAAAATTGAATGAAAATTGTCATCCTTCTTTATTTGTGAGCGATACGTTAAAAGGTTATGCGGCTTGTGGCAAGTGTTGTTTACAGCGGAATTGTAACAGATGACGTATTCCAGCAGGTTACGTTAACGTAACCTGCTGAAATTAATAATGAAGCTGGCTAGTCTATCAACTGGTCGGTTTTCGCCGCCATGATAAAATCATTTTTATGAAGTCCTTTAATTGAGTGTGACCACCAAGTCACTGTCACTTTGCCCCATTCCGTTAAAATACCAGGGTGATGAAACTCTTCTTCAGCAAGTTCAGCTAATTTATTGGTAAAAACCATCGCCAATTTGAAGTTCTTGAACTTATACACACGCTCTAACTGATTAATTCCGTCACGATTCTCTACGGTCCATTCTGGGATCATTTGACTGAACTCGACCATTTCTTGCTCGGTCACTTTTGGGGCATCAATTTGGCAAGCTTCACATTTTAATTCTGATAAATCAGACATAACTACTCCTGAGTTTTTTGTTCTTTTATTCGTATTAACTTGCAATCGTCTTTGGGGCAAATTTAGGTTCAAGTAACCCCAACTGACGTGCTTTTGTCACTGCAGCCATAATGTCCATTTGAGCGATTTCATCCAAATAGTCGACGCTGTCAATCACATAGTAAATAGGTTGCATAATATCGATTCGGTAAGGCGTTCTTAGCACTTCTATCAAATCAAATGGCTTACGTTCAGGTTCATCACTTAACGCATATAAGGTCTCGCCAGGAGAACTTAAAATCCCCCCACCATAAATATTAAGACCGCCGTCAGCACTTTTGACTAAACCAAATTCCACAGTAAACCAATACAGTCTAGCTAAATATACCCGCTCTTCTTTTGATGCAGCCAAACCTAGCTGACCATAAATATGTGAAAAGCGCGCAAATGCTGGGTTCGTCAATAACGGGCAATGGCCAAAAATTTCATGAAAAATATCCGGTTCTTGTAAGTAATCAAACTCTTCTTTGGTACGAATAAACGTGGCGACGGGGAACTGTTTACTCGCTAGCAATTCAAAAAATTTTCCAAAAGAAATTAAAGCCGGCACGCCCGCGGTTTTCCAACCAGTCGTTTCGGTTAGCACTTTATCGATTTCTTGTAATTGCGGCACCCTGTTGGTCGGCATATTGAGCGCCTTAAGGCCTTGCATATACGCATCACATGCACGTCCTGGCATGTTAACCATTTGACGCTGATATAACTCATGCCAGACATCATGTTCTTCATCAGTGTACTGAATATAACCCTGACTATCGGGGATTTTAGCTGTGTAATTTGTTGCTTTACTCATAAGTGTCACTTTACGTAAACTTCTCTGCCTTCATAGTGAGCTAAGGTTTCATATTTGTTAACAGGCTCACACTTTATTGATTGGCAGTTTGCTAGCTAAAAACGTAAACCATTCGCTACAAAGTCAATATTGATAAAGAATAGTAATTTAAAAACAGAGACTTAAAATGTAGTTATAGTTTGACGAATGAGTTAAACGCTATCAATGTTGCAGACTTTTTTGTAGCGCATCTTAGAATGAATGCTGCTATTTACTGATTATTCGAATGGATATCAGTAACAAAAGTTATATTCATCACGCTAAGTTAAGTACAATAGTATGAGCAATTACTTTTTACTCCACAGTGTTAAGGACAAACCATGGCAATTCTAGTGACTGGCGGTGTTGGCTATATCGGCTCTCATACTGTCGTAGAACTGTTAGATGCCAATCAACAAGTGATCATTGTTGATAATTTATCGAATGCCAACGTTAATGCGCTCGACAGAATCCGCCAAATTACAGGGAAAGATTGCACTTTTTATCAAGGTAGCGTGCTCAATAAAGCCCTGTTACACAAGATCTTTACCGATCATGTTATCGACTCAGTGATTCACTTTGCTGGCTTAAAAGCGGTAGGCGAGTCTGTCACTAACCCATTGCAATATTATGAAACCAACGTCACAGGTTCCATCATACTTTGCCAAGTCATGGCTGAGCATAATGTAAAAAACTTAGTCTTTAGCTCATCAGCCACTGTTTACGGCCTACCTGAAAGTCTGCCAATTCGAGAGGATTTTGCCACAGGTGCTACCAACCCTTATGGGCAATCTAAACTTATGGTTGAGCAGCTATTGGCTGACTTATACGCTGCAGATAACCAATGGAATATTGCTGTATTACGATATTTTAACCCTGTTGGTGCCCATAAAAGTGGGTTAATAGGCGAAGATCCTAGTGATATACCCAACAATTTAATGCCATTTATTTGCCAAGTCGCGATTGGGAATATCAAAGAATTACGCGTTTTTGGGAATGATTACCTCACACCTGATGGCACTGGTGTTCGAGATTATATTCATGTCGAAGATCTCGCAACAGGCCACATCAAGGCTTTAAATAAACTGTCTGAAAACCCTGGCATTGTGACTTACAACCTCGGTACAGGTAGAGGTTATAGCGTCATCGAGTTAATTACGGCATTTGAACAAGCCAGTGGTAAGACTATACCTTATCGCTTTACAGATCGCCGTACAGGAGATTTAGCCGCCTATTTCGCTGATGCGACTTTGGCGCACAAAGAACTTGATTGGCAGCCCACTCATACCCTTGAGTCAATGGTTAAAAGTAGCTGGCAATGGCAATCAAAAAACCCTAAAGGTTATCGAGAATAAACACGAAATGAATCATTGTAAGGCTGGAAATAAATCATGAGCCAATCCATTAATCATAGCCGTAGAAACCTATTCAGACGCAGAAAAGACAATGCTCAACGTCCACCATGGGTGATAGACTCTATCGAGTTTACTGACGAATGCACTCGTTGTAATGCCTGTATCGATGCTTGCGAAACCAAAGTGCTTATTAAAGGAGATGGCGGCTTTCCAGAAATTAAATTTTCTGAAGATGAATGCACTTTTTGTCAGCAGTGTGCAACCGTCTGCGAAGAAAAGGTTTTCGATGTATCTCAAGCTTTACCATGGACAATTAAAGCGTCAATCAATGATTCATGCCTGACCTACAAAGGTGTGTGGTGTCAAAGTTGCAAAGATGCATGCGATCCTAGAGCGATTACGTTTAAGATGGCAGTCGGTCAAATCCCTAAACCCATTATTGATATTGATGCTTGTACTGGCTGCGGCGCATGCGTATCTCCTTGCCCTGCACAGTCAATTACCGTGACAGAACCTCACGCTAAAGCCGAGTAATTGAGGCTAATTGAGTGACCGCCGTCAAAAAAAAGTCCTAACAGTCAAAATTTAATTGTTTTTTTTGCATTTAATTGTCGCTATATTAAATGTTAAATATCTATAACAAAGTCATTTTCGTCGCGCTTATCAGTTTTATTGCGGCCTAATTATGCGAAAAGAGAGTCTACATGTTTAGTAAAAAAAGTCCGGCAAACAACCTCAGTTTTATCGCAAACGACTGTGAAGTCACGGGTAATATCAAAGTTGTTGGGGACGTCTTGATTGCAGGCAAAATCAACGGTGAAATTCGTGCAACAGGTAACGTAACAGTAGAATCAACAGGTGTAGTGACTGGTGGCGTGATTTGTGTTGAAGCGTCAGTGTCAGGCTTGATGACAGGTAATATTACGTGCGATAAATTATCAATCACCAATACAGGTACGTTTGATGGTGAAGTTTACAGTAAGCGTATGGAAATCTTAGATAATGGTCAGTTTATCGGATACCGCAAAGCTTATGACGAAAGCGCTGAACATCAGTTAATCTCAAATGAAAAAGTGATCAGTGATTCATCAGAAGAAAAAACCGATAACCCACAACTTTCTGCAGCCGTGACAGCTTAGTTTTCACCGAAATGTGTTGATAACTGTATTAATAAGCTTTGTTGTTGTTTCAAGTGATGTTTGAACCATCACCCACGAGACAATAACAAAGTTTACGTTACTTCTTCTCCTTCTCCTTCTCCACCAAACTCTTGCTGCCACTCCCTTAGTAAAGCCACAAACGCCATTGGTGCCCTATCAAGGCTATCTACAGAAATATATAAATGAAACCCGAGATGACTTTCAAGTGTCTGACAGCGATGGCCAAACATTGCTAACACGCCTCTGTAACGATCCCCATTAACGACCAAAGGAGTAAACTCAGCGCCTAGGTAGGTTTCTAAACTTTGTAAGTCTTCATCTTGTGTCGCTGCCGTCATCAATAACGGGCGCTGCTCAGTTAACAGACCTGTCGCCAATCGTGGGGAAATATTGTCTAGAATGGGGTTAATTTTTTTGAGCTTAAAGCCAATGTAAGGCAATTCGATTAATTCAAGGTTTTGAGTCACTCTTGATACATCAATTCGCTGGATATTGTTCCACCCGATATGGACAGTACCGCGTCGATGGAAATATTCGACTCCTGCCTGTGTTAACTTAAAACTGGCACTAGGTTGGTTAATTTTAGCGATACCTAAAATTAAACTCACACTGCCAAAACCAAACAACACAATGCCGATCCCAAATAGGTGTTTTGCAGTGATAAATAACACTAGGCTGATAAATAACGCTAGCGAACCGAACACGGTTAAGGTTATACCATTACGCTTACCAAATGGACTGATTAATAATGTGTTTTCTTGAGTCATGTTGCCAACGTTTAGCTTGTAAGGATTAAAGGTTGTTATTCAAAGGTTTCAATCAAAAACCGTTTTATTTTTAGCCATTCCATCCCGACATATTCATGAATCGACCGTTGAGAAATAAACAAGTTTGAAGCGCTAAACCGCCACCAATAGCCTGTAGAACTGATAAAGTTCGTTGGCGCTGCCACTGGGAATAGATTTTCTTGGCTAAATATTTTTATCGATCTTGGCATATGCGTCGCTGAGGTAACCAGTATAAATGGTGTTTTTCCTACCAGCTGCTTCATTGCTTGTGCTTCTTCTATGGTATCTAACGCTGTTGGAAAAATAGTAATGCTTTCAGCTGGCACCCCAAGTTCAATGGCTGCACGTTTCATGATCATCGCATGGGGCGTTGGGGTAATTCCGCCGCTCCAACCACTGACGACTAAGGTACATGGCCTGTCAGCGATATTTAGCTGCCGTAGACCTTCCATCAACCTTGCAAGTGCGGTCGATGATAACTGCTGTACAGCACTGATCTCGATATTTTCAGTATGGCCTGAGCCTAACACCATCACATAGCATTGATAATTTTCATTTTCGTCATAAGCAAAAGACAGCGGAATTTCGTTCACTGAGTACCTTGACTCTAAACTATGGGATAGCGCAGCAGATACATATGAGTTACTGAAGACCAATAAGGTTGAAAAGCCTAAAAATAGACACAGCTGTCCAATAACTTTTTTGTGTTTACTGCAGTAACGCCAAATGAGTAGAGCCATGAGCAAACACAAAAGTGTAAATGGTACAGGCATGACTAATTGTGAAAGTATTTTTTTAAGCCAAAACATTAAGATACCCAAAGATTATTCGCAGCAATATATTAGCTTGTTAAGGAATAGATTACTAATACCTATATGTTATCCAGTCACGCTCCACATTTCACCAACATCATATCGTCACCAATACGATGAACATAAAATTGCTTTAAGCATAAAAAAGCGACCCTATGATAAGCGTCGCTAATATGTTTTTATATGCTTTGAATTTGAAGTGTAATGCCCTAAATAATCAATACAAAAACAAATCAAAAACTCTCATTAATGGCTGTCTTTACCCCATAGCCACGCTGCGCCACGTACACCTGATGACGCGCCAAACTGGTTTTTGACCACTATCGTGTCGCATTCACGGCCGACGACATATTTAGGCAACACCTTAGGCAACTCTTTGTAAATGGCATCAATGTTCGATACTCCGCCACCTAATACAATAACGTCAGGGTCAATCATATTGATTAAGTGGGCAAGAGAGCGTGCTAAACGGTCGATATAACGAACAAAAGCTTGAGTAGCCAAGGGATGCCCTTCAGCCATCATCTGTGAAATTTGTATTCCACTGTCAGCCTCACCTCCTGCTCGGCGAAAATCTCTTACCCAGCCAGTCCCCGAAATAAAGGTTTCAATACAATCTTTATTGCCACAAAAACACGATGTTGAGTTGAACTCATCAGGCGTCATCCAAGGTAATGGGTTATGCCCCCATTCACCGCCGATACCATTACCCCCGCCGTGGACTTTGCCATTAATAGATAAACCACCGCCACAACCCGTTCCAATAATCACACCAAAAACCACGCCTTTTCCTGCTGCGGCGCCATCTACTGACTCAGATACAGCAAAGCAGTTAGCATCATTGGCAACTCGTACTTCTCTATCAAGACGGGCGCTCAAATCTTTATCTAATGGATGTCCATTAATCCAAGTAGAATTTGAGTTTTTAACTAATCCTGTAAAAGGTGAAACAACGCCAGGGATCCCTACACCAACTGAGCCTGTTTGCTGAGTTTCAGCTTCAGCTTCAGAAACGAGTCCAATTATCGCATCTAAGGTTCCAGGATAATTTTTTGGGGTAGGAACACGTTTACGAAACAGCTCGCTGCCATCATCCGCTAACGCTACTAACTCGATTTTTGTCCCGCCAAGGTCAACACCCATGCGCATCATAGCTTCACTCTCCATTTAATTATAATCTATCATTTAACACGTAGATTCACGGCATTAACCCAACGAGTGATAATGAGCTGTCATGTATGACGAAGTCAGGACTGTCGCTCAAACCATTTCGGTGATGCCGCAATAAAATACGGGTTTAAAATATCTTCTTTTTGGTTGTAATCTAACGGTGCTAAATCTGGGTGGCGTAACACTTGTCCACCTGCACTTTCTAATACTGCTTGCGCCGCCGCGGTATCCCATTCACTTGTTAGCCCCATTCTTGGGTACACATCAGCTTTACCCTCTGCCACTAAACAAAATTTAAGGGAGCTGCCGACACTTTGCATCTCATGCTCACCAATATTAGCGACATACGCTGCTACGTCAGGGCTAATGTGCGAGCGACTACCAACAACAATCGGGTTTTCACTAATAGGACGTTGGCTGATATCGAGCTTAACTCGCTTATCACCTTGTTCTAGCCAAGCACCTTGATGGCAAATACCTGAATAACACGTTTCTAGGACTGGCGCATACACCACTCCAGCGATGGCTTTACCATGATGTATTAGCGCAATATTGACAGTAAATTCACCATTTCGTTTTATAAATTCTTTCGTTCCATCCAGTGGGTCTATAAGCCAATAGGTGTTCCATAATTGACGTTCTTGCCACGGAATATCTGCAGCTTCCTCACTCATGATTGGAATACCTGCAAACTGACTTTCAAGTCCTGCGACAATGACATTATGACTTGCAATGTCAGCAGCCGTGACTGGGCTGTCATCCTGTTTAGTGACGACTTGCAAGTCTGAAGATGAATACACCTGCATAATGGCATTACCAGCGTCTTTAGCGATGCTGATAACTTGCTGTAACTGATTTTCTGTTATATCAAAAGGTTGATCTATTCTCTGGCTACTCAAAGGTAACTCCTTGGAAAATATCGACGATTAAGTCGTAAATAATCAACACATTATGCCATTGAACAAGGTAAATATTTATAACTATTTAGCTTGTCTTAGACATTAATCATTAGCCTTGCTAATACCGCTATTGTTACTCATTTGTAATAACAGGTTTGATAGTAAGCCAAGTCGGATAAGCTTGAAAGCCTCTAACCCTTGGCTGCATTCGTATTCAAACCTGAATGTTATTATCCTTTTAGCCACAAAATGGTGGCTAAAAGGCTGGAGTTATCCAGTGACGCTACTGTAACTAACACTTGTTATCTTAAAAGTATTGTCCCATTTATTTAACCAGCTGCACGTTATCCACCTGCATTACAACACCATTTTGATTGCCCCATGCAGGGAAAATAACTAACGGCGTATCCACTTGCGTTAATACCAAGCTTGAACCTGTATTGGCGACGAGATCAGCTAACGCAATACGGTAATGTGTCCATGCGCCAACTTCAGGCGCTGGGATGGCAAAATCTCCTGAACTACATGGGTGGCCACAATCGACTTTAATATTAAAATCGCGTACTTCGCGAGGGTCTGTTATGACGTTAAGATCAAATTCGACCGCAGCAAAGCTACTGACATCTTGCTGCAAGCCTGTACTTTGAAAATACACCACAGCCTCATCGGTATTAAAACTAAACTGGTTGACAATGCCATGGTCAGCACCGACGTCTAGTTGCTCAATTGCAACGCTGCCTGATGCCGCATAATGACCAATAGTAAAAGGAGCTTTTACTTCATCATCATAAATAATAAGCTCATTAGCCGTTGATACTTGATATTCATAACGGACATTATCGATTTGTAAGCTCATATTGCCTAATGGTTCAATGACAAAGGGATTTGATACTGATGCTAAATCAACGAAACTTCCTGGAGAAAACCGATTACCACTGGCAACAAGTTCCGCAATAGGTATACGGATTTCTGTCCAAGTATTCAATTCAGGTAAGCTAACACTCACATCACTAACATTCGGCCAACCACTATCAATTTTGACCAATAACTCAACGTCGTTGTCTGTGCTTAATAGATTTAAGTCAAAAACTAAAGTGCCGTTTGCTGACCAATGTGACAAATCAGCAGTAGGTGGATAACTAAAATAAGCATTACCTGTCGCGCCAACTTTATCTAGCTGAAGCACTTCCCCCTTTCCCTCAACAGTTATCGTTTGTAATGTCACCGCATTATCAGAATTGTAGCTATCAAGACTTAACCCCTCAGCGAGTCCTTCGTCATATAGTATGAATTCTGGCCCCGCACCTATATCTGTTGATGGCACAGTAATTTCAGGGGCAACATGCCCTTCAACAATCTCAGCATTGTCACCTACGCTGGCACAACCAGCCCCAGTTTCGGGTGACACACTGCACTCATAAACTCTAACGTAGTCCACTTCTAATACTTGCGGGAAAACACTTTCATCAACCCCAGTGTTATTGACATTACCCGCCCAAGTTCCACCAACTGCTAAATTTAAAATCATATGAAATGGTTGATTATAAGGAGCATCTTCCGCTGCATTAGCGAGATTACCATCACTATCGACGTATTGACTGTACCAACCTGTTGAACGTTGAGTTGCAAAGTGGACGTCATCAACATACCAACGAATTTCATCCTTCTCCCACTCAATGGCATAAACATGAAAATCGTCAGCTGGGTTAGCCCCATCAGGTAAGCTATATTCAGCGCCAGAGTACACATTGCCAGGCCAGGCTTTACCGTAATGCAAGGTGCCATGAATTTTAGCTTCTGGAACAGAGCCTTCTGTCACCACTTTAAGGTTAACCGCTTCCATAATATCGATTTCGCCGGAACCAGCCCACGGGCCATAAACCCAATCTGTTGGCAACATCCAAATCGCTGGCCATGTACCTTGCCCTTGCGGCATTTTGGCACGGATTTCAAAACGGCCATATTTCCAGTCACCTTTGTTCGTCGAATCTAATCGTGCTGATGTGTACGCTTGCTGTTTTGACGTATCGTTTTCATCATAATTAGGATCGCCCAATGCAACAGCAGGACCACTAAAATCTTCTCGCTGTGCAGTAATCACTAACTTTCCATCAGCAACTTGGCTATTTTCGGAACGCTGGGTATAACATTGCTGCTCCTCATTGCCTCCGCCATAACAATTATATGCGAGGTTCCACTTGTCTAAATCGATAGTGGTACCATCAAACTCATCGCTCCATACCAAATTCCATAGGTTTTCTTGTTCTTCGCTGTTATCGACAGGTGCCGTGTCTTCAACAACATCTGTGGCACTGTCAGAGCCGCATCCTAATAACATGGCTGCAGCGAGACTCACACTTGTGATAGTTAAAACTGATGCTCTTTTTTTCATTTTCCCCCCAAGGAATACTCAAAAATCACGAAAAAAATCCAGCAAAATCCCCTACAAAATTAATTGCAAATTCACAACAGTGCAGGAATAACTTGCCAGCTAGCATTATGCTAGCCGGCAAAACAAAAATTATATTAGGCGTCTGGGCAGGTTATTGTGGCTGTTTCTGCCGCATTAGGCACAATCAATAAGTCGCTAAAGTTAATCTCAGCGCTCCCATTGGTTGCCAAATAGAAAGGTGTATTGATGTTACCGAAATTGACGTCTTTATTTGCAAAGCACTTCAAATCAACACTGATGGTTTGCCACTCACCTACCGCTGTATTTAAGGCATTAGCAATATCCACATCTGCGCGGCAATCTCGGTCACATGCAACCCCTAACATCACTGGCTGCTCAACTTTATTGGTGGTTTTAATTAACACTGACAGCGCTGAATCGGTGTTTGAGTATGCTCGTAAGTCACGAGGGAAGTTACTGATTAATCCTACAAACCCAAGGCCTGTACCATTAAAACTAACTAAACGAGCATCTTCTTGAACAACTTTATCAAAAGTTCTGATCGTCACAACATCATTACTTTGAATGCTGCTACTGACAGTATCGGACGATGATTCAGTACCAATCATTAATCGCCAAGGCGCTTTTACTGCACGTTCAAACAATGCTAATGAAGTTAACTTCTCCTGGGCTGCAAAATTATCTTCTGAAAGCGCATTAGACACGTCACTCTTCTCGCCATACTTCAGGCCATAGCCATAAGCGAATAAAGGCTGATAATTTTCATCATGGACATTAACTTCTGTTTGCTGAGGTCGAGTTGGCCACGAAAATGAAAGTTTACCGGTAAAGTCATGATTTACTTTGCCGTCTTTATCACTAAATAGCACTTGTGAAATACCATCGCCTTCAGTACCTGGAAGCCAAGCAGCAACAAAGGCATCCGATGCATTTAGCTCAGGATTAACCCACATAGGACGACCACTGATAAAGATAGACACAACAGGAATACCTTGAGACTTAAGTGAACGAAGTAATGCTAAATCACGTTTATCACCACGTTGGTATTCAAGGTTATCAATGTCACCATTCCCTTCTGCATAAGGCTCTTCACCGAATACAACAATAGCAACATCTGGTTTATTGTTTGCTTCAAACTGACCATCAACATTAAGTGTTACTTGGCCACCAGCCGCTGTCACATCTTTAGCAATACCAGCATAAATAGAGGTTGCACCTGGAAAGTCTTCATTTAGATTATCGGTGCCTTGCCAAGTGATACTCCACCCGCCAGATTGCTTACCAATATTATCTGCGCCATCACCAGCGACTAAAACGTTCATTTTTGGAGAAAGTGGTAACACATTATTATTGTTTTTCAGTAAAACTAACGATTCGCGTACTGCTTGTCTGGCGACATCACGATGTGCTTTAGCACCAATAAGTTCAGTTTTACCTGAAATTTCACGGTTAGCAGGACTGGGTTTTTCGAACAAGCCAGCACGAATTTTCACTCTGAGTATACGGCTAACTGCATCATCTATTCTTGCTTGAGGGATTTCACCATTTCTCACTTGGGCAATCGTATTCTCATATAATGGTTTCCATGCACTTGTAGGAACCATGTACACATCTAACCCAGCATTTGCCGCTTGCGCACATGACTCATTAGTACAGCCATCGACTTGTCCATGACCGTTCCAATCTCCTACAACAAAGCCATCAAAGCCCATTTTGTCTTTAAGCACATCATTCAGTAGGTATTTTTCGCCATGAATTTTCTTGCCTTGCCAGCTGTTAAACGACGCCATGACGGTTTGAGCGCCAGCAGTCAATCCACCCACATAACCTTGAGCATGAATATCAAATAGTTCTTGCTCAGAATCTAGGTTTTGTCCTTGGTCTATCCCTTTTTCAGTCCCACCATCTCCTAAGAAATGCTTCACTGTGGAAATAACATGTTGATCAGATAAAAAGTCATCTCCGACCTTGCCTTGAAGACCTTCGACGATAGCATGTGAGTAGGCTTTAACTATTTGTGGATCTTCAGAATAGCCTTCGTATGTACGTCCCCAGCGATCATCACGTACAACAGCAACCGTGGGGGCAAATACCCAATCAATACCTGTTACCATCACCTCTTTAGCGGTAATGGCGGCTATTTCACGAATTAAGTCTGGATTATTCGCCGCACCTAAACCAATGTTATGAGGGAAAAGCGTAGCGCCAATAACGTTATTATGACCGTGTACGGCATCTGTGCCCCACATAGTTGGAATTGCATTGCCATCAATACTGTCATCTATAGATGCTTGGTACATATCTTCGGCGAGT
This sequence comes from Shewanella sp. UCD-FRSSP16_17, assembly GCF_001675935.1. Classification (NCBI taxonomy): domain Bacteria; kingdom Pseudomonadati; phylum Pseudomonadota; class Gammaproteobacteria; order Alteromonadales; family Shewanellaceae; genus Shewanella; species Shewanella sp. UCD-FRSSP16_17. Next base: position 458,157 of record NZ_LZFV01000013.1, on the reverse strand, counting down.
TTAATCCAATCTGCAGGCGTGGCATGTTTATCATTATTAGGATAGGCGCCACCACCATTAAGGTAAGAGCCAAATCCATAAGTACGCATATCTTCAACGGTAATATCACGGATCTCTGGTTGGATCATCTGCGCAACTTTCTGCTCAAGTGTCATTGTCGCCATCAAATCAGAAATACGCTTCTCAAGCGCAGCGTCTTTTGTGAATGGAATCGCTAACTCCGGCCAAATAGAAATGTCACCTGAAACAGTCCCAGAAACAATCTTATTGGACACCGTTTGTGACGTTTCAGCTACAGGTGCAGGTTTATCATCACTTACCTTTGGTACTGATTTCTTTGTATCATCTTCGCCACATGCCGATAAACCCATCACGACAGCTAGCAGAGTGAGTGGCAAGGTTATTTGCTTATTTGCGAATACGTGAGTTGCCTTATCCATAATATTGCCTTTTCTATCCAATCTGCCTTCGCAGAAGATTAATTAATAAAAAACTTGTGGTATTACACTTGTGGACGCTTTGCCTTACTGCCAATAAGGCCATAATGGGCAATAAAGGCATAACAAACTAACGGTAAAATAAACGCCATTTGAATACCAAATGAGTCAGCTAGCATGCCTTGTAGTAGCGGCACAATAGCCCCACCCACAATGGCTAAACACAGTACGCCTGAACCTTGACTGGTGTGTTGCTTTAAATCGGTCAGTGCTAAACTGAAAATCGTCGGGAACATGATTGAATTGCATAACCCAACCAACAACAGAGCCCACATCGCAGTCGTGCCCTCAGCAAGCATCGCAACGGCCACTAATAGCACGGCGCAAGTTGCATTAAAGGCCAGTACTTTACCCGCCGCAATTTTTTGCATGACTAATGCGCCAATGAAGCGTCCGACCATGGCACCACCAAAGTAATACGCAATGTATTTAGCCGCTTGCGCTTCAGTAAAGCCACCAATATCAGGTTGAGTTAAAAAGTTAATCAGAAAGCTACCAATACCCACTTCAGCGCCCACATAAACAAAAATACCTACTGCACCTAAAACAAGGTGTGGAAACTTCCAAGCGCTACCAGTATCAGAAGAAGACTGTTGGGTGTTTTGTTCACTGATACCAAGTACAGGTAGCTTTAAAACAAAGAAAATTATCGCCAGTACACATAATGCACCAGCTAACATTAAATAAGGAACTTGCACAGTACTTGCTTGATGAACGGCTTCAATGGTTGCACTTTCAACAGCAGCTGAATCATCACTGTGACTCATATTGCTAAGAATGAGGTAACTGCCAAAAAACGGTGCGACAGTGGTACCAAGCGCATTAAATGCTTGGGTCATCGTCAGTCTAGAAGAAGCGGTTTCAGCTGGGCCTAACGCACTGACATAAGGGTTCGCTGCAACTTGTAAAATTGTAATACCAGCAGCCAATACAAAAAACGCGCTTAAAAACATCCAATAAGAGGCATAGCTAGCTGATGGATAAAACATCAAGCAGCCAACGCAGGCAATCGCAAGCCCTGTCACAATGCCTTTTTGATAGCCTATTTTGCCAACTAAAGCCCCAGCAGGTACGGAAACAATAAAGTAAGCACCGAAGAAGCAAAACTGCACTAACATGGCTTGGGTGTAACTTAATTCAAACATACTTTTTAAATATGGAATTAAGATGTCATTTAAGCAGGTCAAAAATCCCCACATAAAAAATAATGAGGTTAATGCCATCAACGCAAACTTAAAGTTACCGCTTTGATGAACACTTCCCATTTCTGCAGACTCTGCATTTAATGGTGCACTGGCCATGTCATTCCCTCTTTAATTATTATCTATTTATGGTCGATGACTATCTAAGCACTGTAGCTGTACACCTTTAGTAGTACGCAGATAGGCTGTTTCAAGATTTATCTAAATCAATTATTGACCTTTTGTTAATTAATCACTAATCTCGATGTAAGCGCTTTCATTTTTAACATATCGATAACGAAAGTCAACGCTTTTTGTAAGTAATCATTGTAAAAACACTTAGGTATTACCCTGAGTAAAAGACGCTGTAGTTTCGTTGACACAAATACGCCTGAAACATATTAAGTGAATAATAAATATGAAAATTTCTATACCCGAAAATTCTAAAATGCACTCAAAATCATTTACGTTTGGAGTGGCAACTGCCTCTTTCCAAATTGAAGGAGCAGCAGATTCTCGCTTGCCTTGTATTTGGGATACCTTTTGTGCGACTCCAGATAAAATTCGAGATGGTTCAGACGGTAAGCAAGCCTGCGAGCACGTTGCGCTTTGGAAAGAAGATGTCAATTTAATCGAATCTTTAGGTGTCGATGCTTATCGTTTATCACTTTCGTGGGGAAGAGTGATTAACCAAGATGGCAGCTTAAATCAAGATGGGGTTAACTTTTATATCAACTTAATGGATGAATTAAACCGTCGTGATATCAAAGTGTACGTCACCCTATATCACTGGGATCTACCTCAACATATTGAAGATGAAGGTGGCTGGCTTAATCGAAATACGGCATACCTTTTTCAAGACTACGCGGACAAAATTACTAAAGCCTTAGGTGATAGAGTGTATTCCTACGCCACCTTAAATGAACCTTTTTGTAGTTCATATCTAGGTTATGAAATTGGTATTCATGCACCAGGGCTTGCTACCAAAGCTTTTGGCCGCAAATCTGCGCACCATTTATTACTTGCACATGGATTGGCTATGCAAGTGATTCAAAAAAATAGTCCCCAATCTCTTAATGGTATTGTGCTTAACTTTACGCCATGCTATCCACTGACCCAAAGCGCAGAAGATAAAAAAGCGACACAGATTGCAGATGACTACTTTAACCAGTGGTATATCAAACCCATTATGGATGGTGAGTATCCAGCAATCATTAACGATTTTGCAGCTGGTGATAAACCCGACATTGAACCAGGCGATATGGCAATCATTAGTCAGCCAATCGACTTTTTAGGCATTAACTTTTATACCCGCGCCGTTTATCAAGCATGTAGCGACAATCAATTTGTCCAAATAGATATGAAGGATGCCCCTAAAACAGATATTGGGTGGGAAATTTATCCAGAAGCCTTCACTGACTTATTAACCAGTCTCAATAATACCTACTCATTACCTCCTATTTATATTACTGAAAATGGTGCGGCAATTGACGATCACATTGAAGATAACGCCGTTAACGATATTGACCGCCTAGAATATTATAAAGCCCATTTAAACGCTGTAAATAATGCTATAGAGCAAGGCGTGAAAGTTGATGGCTATTTTGCTTGGAGCTTAATGGACAACTTTGAATGGGCGGAAGGCTATTTAAAACGCTTCGGAATAGTGTATGTTGATTACCAAACACAAAAACGCACCATAAAGCGCAGTGGCTTAGCTTACCGTGACTTTATTAATCAACGCATTGATTAATCGATACATACTCAAAACCCTACTTAAAAAGAATAATAACCCGAAAGAGGTTTTCAATGATTAGCGTTAAAGAGAAAATAGCCTATGGATTAGGTGATACCGCCAGTAACATCGTGTTTCAAACCGTGATGTTATTTTTAACCTTTTTCTATACTGATATTTTTGGAATTTCGCCGGCATTTGTCGGCACCATGTTCCTTGCTGTACGATTTATCGACGCAATAACCGATCCGCTAATGGGCGCATTAACCGATAGAACCGAAACAAAATGGGGTAAGTTCCGCCCCTACCTTATTTGGTTTGCCCTGCCCTTCGGTATTATCAGTGTTATGGCCTTCACCACGCCAGATTTAGCGGAAGAAGGCAAGATGATCTATGCCTTTGTTACCTACACCGCCCTGATGATGGTTTATACCGCCATTAATATTCCTTATTGTGCATTAGGCGGCGTATTAACCGCAGATCCAAAAGAACGTGTTTCCGTCCAGTCTTATCGCTTTGTGTTTGCCATGATTGGTGGATTAATGGTGTCGGCATTAACCTTACCTTTAGTTGAATATTTCGGACAAGGTGATCAAGCTAAAGGTTATCAGCTTACGATTGCGGCAATGAGTGCCTTGGGCGTAGTGATGTTTATCTTGTGCTTCTTAGGAACCAAAGAGCGCTTACATCCTCCTAAAGATCAAAACCTCAGCTTCAAAAAAGACTTTAAATTACTCTGGCAAAACGATCAGTGGCGCATTCTTTCAATCGCTGCGATTTGGTTATTATCAGGTATGGTATTAAAAACCAGTTTAGCGATTTATTACGTTAAGTATTATTTGAATATGCCTGACTCCATTACCTTATTTATCACGCTTGGAATGATAGGTAATATTTTTGGCTGTATCTTAGCTGAGCCTTTAGCCAAACGAGTCTGTAAAGTAAAAGCTTATATTACCATTCAAATTATTGCTGCTGCGTTATGTATAGCAGCCTACTTTGTATCGGGTGAACAAGTGGAATTGGCATTTGCGCTGTTCATTGTTTGGGGCTTCACCTTCAATATGGGCACCCCATTGCTATGGGCTAAAATGGCGGATGTTGTCGATTACGGCCAATACAAAACAGGCGTTAGAATTACTGGCATGATTTATTCTTCAATCATTTTCTTTATTAAGCTTGGTGTTGCAATTGGTGGCGCAGCTGCTGGCTGGTTATTGGCTTTTTATGGCTATCAAGCAGATGTAGAGCAAACAGAAGCGACACAACACGGTATTTTAATGTCATTTACCCTTTACCCTGCTGTCGGCTCTATCATCGTAGCCATCGTAATGAAATGGTATACCTTAGATAACAAAGCGGTAAGTCAGGTTCATGCTGCGATTACAGAGTAACTATCAATGGGTTAATAGATAAAGCTGTTAGTATAAATTTACTCAAAATTGTATATAGTTAACAACAAACTGCCTTGATACAATTTACACTATCAACATAAAAAGCTGTTAAATTGGCTTGATAATACAATTCTACTCGTCAATTTATCTGTTTTTTTGATGATTATGCTAAAAGGTTCATGCTAGTCTTATCGGCGTTTTTCGATTTTGACTAGCAAAACAAGTATTAAATAGGGATATATGGCGACTATATATGATGTATCAGTGTTAGCAGGTGTTTCGCTGGCAACGGTATCAAGAGTGATGAATAACAATACTAAGGTCAGTGAAAAAACACGCCAGAAAGTATTAAGCGCAATGGATCAGTTAGGTTATCGACCTAATACCATCGCTCAATCACTAGCGTCTAGTCGCTCAAACAGTGTTGGAGTCTTAGTCTCTCAACTTGATGGTCCATACTATGGCCCTATGATGACCGAGATTGAAACCGCGCTTCGAGCTGGCAATAAGCACGTTATTATTGCCGCTGGCCATAGTGTTGAATCACAGGAAAAAGACGGTGTCGAGTTTTTAATGAGCCGTGGCTGTGATGCGTTGATTCTAGACGTTGAAGCTGTCGATGATGAATACTTGATAAATCTACATAAAGGCAACACTCCCATTGTGCTCATTAACCGCTATATTGAAGAAATCAGTGATTGCTGCGTTTATTTAGATAATGAGTTAGGTGGTTATTTAGCAACTAAACATATTTTAAGCCAAGGCCATACTGATCTAGCTTACGTTTCAGGCCCGTTATACAAGCTAGATGCTCAAGACCGTTTACTCGGACATAAACGAGCATTAAAAGAGTTCAATGTCGACTTTGATAAGACATTATTTTATGAAGGTAACTTCCGTGAATTTGGCGGCAGTGATGCGATGAATCATTTATTAACCATCGATAAGCCTTTCACAGCGGTGGTATGTGCCAGTGATCAGATGGCTTCAGGAGCGATTGCAGTTTGCTTAGAAAGAGGCATGAAAATCCCTCAAGAACTCTCTTTTGTTGGCTACGATAATATTCCTTTTCCACAATATATTTCACCAAAACTCACCACAGTGAACAACCCCATCCATGAAATGGGTAAAATGGCTGCATTTTGGGTGCTTAAGCATGTATATAATGACCCTAAGGCGATAGTCGAAAACACCTTCATCCCGCAACTGATAGTGAGAGACTCTGCGACATCACCACACAAGTAACCTTCGAAATTGAAGACGTTAAGGGAATAGTCTAACTCGCTATTCCCTCATATACTGTTTCCCTATACGCTTTATATTACCCCGATAACCTTAATACTTTGCCAATATCCTCTCTGCCTATTCCTTTAAACAGTTAGCGTTTCCGCAGTAATGAGTACAAGCACAACTGGCATCTCGCCTATCATGATATCCACAAGGTGTTAATATCACCCTCCTTTATCGTTTACTCGCTACCGCTTTATTCCCTATAACCTTCTACTCGCTTTACCGTTATTCACTCTTCACTCTGTGCTCTGTCTAGGTACTCTGTTCAAGTAATATGCCCTGGCACTTTTGTTTTTCAATCGTGTTAATTTCGGTTATTCACTTATCAGGCTTGGTACTCAAGAGCGAACTGACTGATTAATTGAAGCTCAAAAGTGCTTCAGCGTTGCCTAGAGGCTAACGTCTCTTTTTAAGTGCCCTAAGTAGCCAGCTGAAACATGACTAATCGCACCAAATAACGGGCAAAGAAACCTTAAATCGGAACCCGTTAAATCAGTATATTGTCTTGATTTAAAAATGATGATTTTAAATTTGCAACAAACCAAACTCCCTACCTTAAAATTTACAATAAAAATGTAAGCGCTATCACAAAAATATTTCTTTTTTATTTCTACAAAAAAAAGCACAAAAAATAAATTTAAATCAATTAAAACAATAAACTAAAAAATTTTACTTTATCCTTTTATAAAAACAAGGTTAACAAGTTGTGACTTTTTATCGTAATTATTGTTGACGCTGTTAACAAATTAATCTAGTTTTATGTAAGCGCTTACATTAACTTTTACATAAAGGCTTTTAAAAGCGTTTACAAATGATGAATAAAACACATTACGTGAATGCGTAATCCGAATAAAAAATCAGAGAGTAGTAGCCTGAGATCTAGTCGAGGGGAGACTTAGATGAAATCTAGAACATTCAAAAAGACCAGAATTGCCACTAGTTTGTCGGTAGTACTGAGTGCAAGCACCATGATGCCTGCATTTGCAGCAGACGAAGTCGCTGCAGATGAAAACATCGAGGTGCTTCAGGTCACTGGTATTCGTGGAAGCTTAATTAAATCAATGGATTTAAAAAGAAGCTCTGACGGTATCGTTGATGCGATTAACGCAGAAGATATTGGTAAATTCCCGGATAGTAACTTAGCAGAATCTCTGCAACGTATTACTGGTGTATCTATCGACAGACAAAATGGTGAAGGTAGCCGAGTGTCTGTTCGTGGTTTCGGTGCAGACCAAAACTTGGTTATGCTGAACAATCGTCAAATGCCAGTAACCACAGGTTCGCGTTCATTCGACTTCGCCAATATTGCTTCTGAAGCAATTAGTGCTGTTGAAGTTGAAAAAACCAGCCAAGCGAAAAACTCAACCGGTGGTATCGGTGCAACCATTAATGTTCTAACTCATCGCCCTTTAAGCTCTCCAGGTCTTAAAGCCACATTTGGTGTTAAAGCCGTTGATGACACATCAACAGATGAAGGCTCTGTAACACCTGAATTATCAGGTTTATATTCAAATACCTTTGCTGATGGCAAGTTTGGTATTTCTATTTCTGCAAGCTACCAAGAACGTGAAAGTGGTAATCAGCAAGCGCAAGTAGGTACAGGCTGGCGTAGTTTCCCTGGTATTGTTGACCAAGATTGGGGCGGCGATAACGCTGAATGGGGTGGTGTTCCAAAAGATGATAACCAAATCAACCGTCCAGGAGAAGATGACGTATATGCAGTTCCTCAAACCACGGTTTACCGTTTTGAAGAGCAACAACGTACCCGCACAAATGGTCAATTAGTACTGCAATATGAGCCAATTGATTCATTACGTGCAACTTTAGATTACACCTACATGCAAAATGATATTGATACCCAATCTCATGATGTTTCTGCATGGTTTAACTTCGTACCAACACAAGAAAGTACTTGGTCTGACGGCCCAGTATCTTCGCCACTTGTTTACTCTGAAACTTACCCTGATGGCGGCGCCGATTTATCAATGGCAGCTGGTGATTACGGTACCCGAGATGAAAGTGGCTCATTAGGCTTTAACTTAGAGTGGGATGCTACTGATAATTTATTCTTATCATTGGATTACCATACTTCAGAAGCTGAACGCTCACCAAACAACAAAAATGGTAGTAACAGTAACTTAAGTACAGCAGCATTTATTCGTACAAGTGCAGCGACTGACTTTACTGGTGATGTACCCGTTCTCGCTGTGGGTGGCGGTAATGCTGTTCGCCCCGAAGATATGCGCGTGACCGGTTCTGTATTTGGTAACGCTCGTAATAAATCTGAAATTGAACAATTACAAATTAACGGTACTTACGTATTTGAAGAAGCGGGTAGTATTGATTTCGGTATCGCTGCAACTGACGTTAATAACCATTCTCAATCAGTTAACGTTCAACGTAATGACTGGGGTGGTGTAGGTGCTGAAGGCGACTTTGACCCTTCATGGTTCCCTGCAGATAGTGTTCAAGATAAGTTTGATGGTTCACAAGGTGACTTCTCTGATTATCAAGGTTCTGCCTCTATTGACCCACAAGACGTTATCTTCTTATGGGACTTTGAAGCAGTAAGAGCACGTGCAGCTGAATTATACGGCTCAACGGCGATTGGTGATTGTGGTAATGGTTTCTGCCCATCGACTGATTACGCTAGCGATACTGACCGCTTCACTCAAGAAGAATCTCAATCTGCTTACGTACAATATAACTACGAAGGCGAGCTTGGTGATATGCCATTTGATGTTCACTTAGGTTTGCGTTACGAGAAAACCGATGTTGAATCTAAGTCTGCAGTATCATCGTACGATCAAGCGACTTGGATTGCGGAAACTGAGATTGCTCTAGAAAGTACAACGGCTGATAACCGCGTATTTGGTACTCAAACAGGATCATACGATTACTTACTACCAAGCTTTAACTTCAACATTGAAGTGGTAGAAGATATCTATTTACGTGCAGCTTACAGTGAAACCATTGGTCGTCCAGATTATACCTCTATTCAAGGTGGCACGTCGGTAGGCACACTCGCTAACCGTGGTGGTGGTAGTGGTGAAAGTGGTAACCCAAGTTTATTACCGCTTGAATCAACTAACTATGATTTCTCTGGTGAGTGGTACTATGCTGAAGGCAGTTATGTTTCTGTTGGTTACTTCCGTAAAGACGTAACAAACTTCATTGACAGTAACCCTGTTAATTCAAATATCTACAACATCCCAGATCCATCAAATGGTGTTTACGTTCAAGAAGCCATTGCTGCAGGTGCAACAACCGCAATTGAGCAACGCCAGTGGATTTATGATAACTACGGCGCAACAGATCCAAACGTTACGTTAAACCCTGATAACGGTAATATCGAAATTACAGGTAACCCTGGTGACCCTGATTTAAACTTCGTGATTACCACACCGTCTAATAGCAGCGACAGCTCAGTTATTGATGGTTGGGAGTTTGCGGTACAGCACTTCTTTGGAGAGTCTGGTTTCGGTATGCAAGCTAACTACACGTTAGTGAATGCGGGTGATTCTTATGACAACTTCAACTTAAACCGTCCAGGTGATGAGCCGCAAAACGTATTAACTAATATCAGTGATACAGCGAACGTTGTTGCTATCTATGAAAACTACGGTTTCTCAGCTCGTCTTGCTTGGAACTGGCGTGATGAGTTCTTGAACTCGACTGGTGACGGTACAGGTGCTAACCCATCTTACACTGAAGAGTACTCGCAAGTTGACTTCAATATTGGTTACGACATCGCCGCAGTTGAAGGCTTAACAGTATTCTTCGAAGGGTTAAACATTACTGAAGAGAATACTCGAACTCATGGTCGTTCAAGTACTCAAGTACTTAACTACACACAAACAGGAGCTCGATACAGTCTTGGCGCTCGTTATACATTCTAACGTGTGCACCTTTTGCAAAATGTAAACTAAGGTCGTTTGAGGTGACTATTATGGTCACCTCTTTTTTAAGCTACATCCGTTAGCAACAAGGACGTTGCACCTTTTTTAAATTTCATTTTGATTTTTATTAATACAAATTATTACGCTATACCTCTTGTAAGTGATTGAAAAATATTCAATGCTAAATAAACTCAAAATCACATTATTCTTAGTAACAAACATTTCAATACAGCCTTAACGATAAAACAAAACAATAATAGGCAGATTATGGAACACGCGATAAGAGACATCATTATTGTTGGCGGCGGCACTGCGGGATGGATTACCGCTGGCATTTTGGCTGCTGAACATAACGCTGACAATGGCAAATTATCGCCCTCCCCTAAGCTCAACATTACATTAATTGAATCACCAGATGTTGCCACTATTGGTGTTGGTGAAGGCACTTGGCCTTCAATGCGCACGACGCTGAAAAAAATCGGTATCAGTGAAACTGAGTTCTTAATCAGCTGCGATGCAAGCTTTAAACAAGGCTCTCGTTTTATCAATTGGACCCATAGCCCAGACGCTGATCTAACCAAGCAACCCCGAGATCATTACCTTCATCCATTCAGTTTACCAATTGGCACTAACGAAATTGATTTATGCCCTTTTTGGCTGCCTCACCGTCAACAAGTCAGTTTTGCTGACGCTGTTGGCCAACAAAACCAACTGAGTATGCAGGGCTTGGCACCTAAACAAATTACTACCGGTGAATACCAGTTTCAAAACAACTACGGTTACCATCTCAATGCGGGTAAATTTAGTCAGTTACTGCAACAACATTGTACCGAAAAGCTCGGTGTAACTCATATTCAAGACCATGTCAGCGATATTCAAAAAGCTGAGAATGGCGATATTCGTTCATTAGTCACTCAACATTCAGGCGAGCTGACAGCAGACTTCTTTGTTGACTGTACAGGGGTAAAATCTTTGCTACTCGGTGAGCAAATGCATGTACCGTTTGTATGTCAAAAATCAGTGTTATTTAACGATTCAGCGTTAGCGATTCAAGTCCCTTACCCAACTGATGATACTGAGATTGCTTCATGCACTCATTCAACCGCACAAACCAATGGTTGGATATGGGATATCGGCTTACCGACAAGACGTGGTGTGGGCCATGTGTATTCGTCTAGCCATACTGTTCAAGCGCAAGCTGAACAGCAATTGATTGACTACTTAAGACCCAGTGTCAATGTTGACCTCGATAACCTTGATATTAGAAAACTATCAATAGCACCAGGTCACCGAAAAATTTGCTGGAAAAACAATTGTATGGCAATTGGTATGGCATCGGGCTTTATTGAGCCGTTAGAAGCCTCTGCATTAGCATTAGTTGAATGGAGCGCCAATACCTTAGCGCAGCAACTACCTGCCAATAGACAAGTTATGGATATTGTTGCCACTAGAGTCAATCAACGATTTTCTCGGCATTGGCAACAAATTATTGAATTTTTAAAGTTACATTACGTATTAAGTCAGCGCAGCGATAGTGATTATTGGCATGATCATCGAGAGTCATCGACCATACCAGAATCATTGCAACAGCAGATAGCGCTATGGCGAACCCAAACGCCCAATAAGCATGATATTCAGCACACTGACGTGTTATTTCCCGCTGCAAGTTTTCAGTTTGTATTATACGGAATGGCGTTTGAGACCCATGTGCCAACTCACCTAAAACCAACGCTTCAACAGCGTGCTCAGCAGTTGTTTACTGAAAATATCAAGCGAACCCAGGGATTAAAGCAAATCCTGCCAACCAATCGCGAGCTGCTCAATAAAATTCGTCAATATGGCTTGCCCCATATTTAGCAACAAAATAACAATATCTGTTTTCTTTTGAACAATTGAAAAACAGCAAAAACCAATAATATTTGATTAGGATGTCAGCATGAACAAACCAGTATTACTCAACAGTGTCGATCATAAAGATATTAAAATTATTACCGAACGCTCAGAAAAGTACGGTGATAACCTATGGTATACAGTGACTTTTCCTGCTGAATTCAGAAGTGTTCAAGCGCACTATCCCATCTTTTTTCAAAAAGACAGTAATACAGGTCAGTTTTACTCTGTTGCCATGTTTGGTTTTCAACATAAAGAGAATTTGTTTTTACAAGATGGCAAATGGCAAGCATCTTATATCCCGCTTACCGTCCGTCGTCAGCCATTTTTAATCGGCCAACAAACTATTCAAGAAGACGGTGTAGAGCAAGTACAACGTGTGATTCACCTTGACCCTAATCATCCTCGTATTAATGAAACTGAAGGTGAGCCGCTATTTTTTCCATACGGCGGTAATACACCTTATTTAGATGAAGTCGGTGAAATGCTTGAAGTAATCCATCATGGGTTAATTGACAGTAAACAGTTCATTGAAACGCTCATCAAGCTAGAACTGCTCGAATCATTCACTTTAGATATTGAACTTGATAATGGCGCCAAGCACCAAATGATTGGTTTTTACACCATCAATGAAGAAACCTTAGCAAGCTTACCTGCCGAAACTTTAGGTGAGCTGCATCAAAACGGCTATTTGAGCGCAATTTATATGACGTTGGCATCACAATCCAATATCAGACAATTACTCAACTTTAAAAATGCACAATAGATAGCAATGTCTCGTTAGGATTATTTAAAAGGTTGTAGTCAATGGAAAAAAAGCAGGCAGTCAGGGTCATTGATAACACTGAAATCAGTCATATTTTAAAAGTGATTGATAACACAGATGAGCCTGTGATTTTTAAAGGCGCATGTGCCCATTGGCCTATTGTGCAAGCAGGACAACAAAGTGCTGAAGCCGCAGCACAATACTTACTGACATTTTATCAAGAAGCACCAGTTACCGCCTATTATGTTTCACCAGAGCATAAAGGGCGCGTTTTTTATAACGAGCAAGTCAATGGTTTTAACTATCAAGCAGCGCAGCTAAACTTACGCCAAGTCATTGATAAGCTATTTACCCATAAAGACGATGCCCTTCCACCCAGTATTTATATGGGATCAACAGAAATTAATCAGTTTCTGCCAGGGCTTGCTGCTGAAAACAGTCTAACATTTGACAAGATTCATCCTCTGACAAGTGTGTGGTTAGGCAATCAATCTCGCATTGCGGCGCATTTTGATTTTCCTCAGAATCTAGCCTGTAACGTTGTGGGAAAGCGAACATTTACCTTATTCCCTCCTGAGCAAGTAGGCAATTTATATACTGGCCCAATGGAATTTGCACCCGGCGGCCAAGAAATCAGTATGGTGGATTTTGATAATCCTAACTTTGAAAAATTCCCCAAATACCAACATGCCCTCAACGCTGCTCAAACTGCCGAGCTAGAGCCTGGCGATGTACTGTATGTTCCAAGCATGTGGTGGCATCAAGTCAGTGGTATCGAAGCATTTAATGTACTCATTACCCATTGGTGGCGAGATACACCCGCTTACCTAGGAAGACCCAATAACGCCCTAGCACTGGCAATGCTCAGCTTACGCTCTTTACCTAAAGCGCAACGACAAGCTTGGAAGGCGCATTTTAATCATTATATTTTTGACCATGATGACGATGACGTTTCGCACATACCAGATTCAGCTCAGGGCATGCAAACTAAGCCACTGGATGAATTAAACGCACGTAAGTTAAGAGCAGACTTAATAAACAAGCTCAAGCGGTAATCGCCTCTGTGATACTAATGTGCGGCCATTTGATTTACACAAACAGCAACTTAACGAACAAAATCAACAACGAAAATAAAATTACCTCGGGTATAAGTTGATTCAAAGGACATTTTGTTATGCAAAAGCAAGCTTCAAATACAATAAGTTCAAACAAACCGATTAAAAAAGTCGTGATTGCCGGTGGTGGTACTGCGGGCTGGATGGCTGCAGCTGCATTAACAAAGTTACTGGGAAAACACCTAGAAGTGGTGCTGGTTGAGTCAGACCAAATAGGCACCGTTGGGGTTGGTGAAGCCACGATTCCAACGCTACACATCTTTCACCGTTTACTTGGCATTAAAGAACAAGATGTCATGGCTGCGACCAATGCAACCTTTAAGCTCGGAATTGCATTTGAAAACTGGCATGACGTAGGTAAAGATTATATTCACTCCTTTGGATTTTTAGGCAAAGACTGTTGGGCATGTGGATTTCAACATTTTTGGCTCAAAGGGCAACAACGCGGTATCGTCAGCCAAATTGGTGATTACTGTACCGAGCATTTAGCGGCTCGTGAGGGGCGTTTTGCCGTATTACCTAATCAAGATTACAACCATGCCTACCATATGGATGCCACTTTGTACGCCAAGTTCTTAAGGGGTATTGCTGAGCAACATGGCATCACCCGAATTGAGGGCAAAATTAAAGAAGTCCTCCAGCATGATGATACTGGTAATATTCGCGGATTAGCCCTTGAATCAGGAGACGTTATCGAGGGTGATTTGTTTCTTGATTGCACTGGATTTAGAGCGCTGTTAATTGAGCAGACTCTCAATACCGGCTTTGATGACTGGAGTCACTGGTTACCTTGCGACAGCGCTATTGCGGTGCAAACTAAAACCACTGAAAAACCGATTCCTTATACTCGCTCAATTGCGCGAGAATCAGGCTGGCAATGGCGCATTCCACTGCAAAGTCGTACAGGCAATGGCTTAGTATTTTGCAGTAAGTACATGAGCGATGAAGAAGCTAAAGCCACCTTGATGGACAATATCGAAGGTGAACCATTAACAGACCCTCGTGTCATCAAATTCCGCACAGGTAGCCGCCGTAAAACCTGGCATAAGAACTGTGTTGCTATAGGTCTATCTTCCGGGTTCTTAGAACCCCTAGAGTCCACCAGCATTCATTTAATTCAACGTGGCATTGTGCGCTTATTGCAAATGTTTCCTTCTCAAGGGCTCGTTGAAGAAGACATTAATGAGTTTAATGAACAAACTCGCACCGAAACTGAAAATATTCGCGACTTTATTGTTTTGCATTACAAAGTCACTGACCGAACTGATAGCCGATTCTGGCGTTATTGTAAAAACATGAGCGTACCTGCATCACTTCAACACCGAATCGATATGTTTGATGCATCTGGCAAAGTATATAAACATGGTAATGAGTTATTTGGTGAGAGCTCTTGGATTCAAGTCATGATGGGACAGGGTCTTGCTCCAAAACAATACCACCCAATTGTTGACATGATGGAAGATGATGAGCTAGAAAACTTCCTTGCATCAATAAAGGCAAAAGCAAAACAAAAAGTGGCAAACTTGCCTGATCATTATGATTTCGTGCAGCATTACTGCAAGTCAAAAATGCTGTAAGTCTGCAATGCAGTGAGTAAGTTAGGAACGTTATTAAGTCACTAAATGAAGTGTAAAGGTAGAGTATGACAAGTTCTCAATCACAGCGTCAGCGGGCGCAAGATATGAAAAATCTCGATTCATTGGTGTTAATCAACAAGCCTTTGAACCCTGAGATCCATTATATCGGTGAGCAGCAAACGCCTGTGATTGTTATCGATGACTTTACAACCGATTTATCAGCGTTACAGAATTATGCTAACCAAATCGACTTTAATCTCGATAAAGGCTCTTACTATCCAGGTGTTAGAGCCAAGCTCCCTAGAGACTACGTCATTGAAGTGCTAAATCAGGTATTTCAGCTGATTTACGATGTCTATAAAATCCCTAAAAACTTGCGTATCAAGCCGCAAGCGACCTACTTTTCATTGATAAACCGACCACCGGAAAGTTTAACGACTTTGCAGCGTATTCCTCATTTTGACACCCCAGCGCCATATTATTTTGCATTATTACAATACCTTAATGACAGTACACATGGCGCCACGGCTTTTTTTAAGCATCAACCAACAGGTTATGAGCGAATTACACAAGCGAATATGGATAATTATTTTCGCGCTGCTGAGCCCTATTTACAGGCGTTAGCGCCCTTTCCTGCGAAATACTTCGTTGACAGTAATGAATACTACCAGCAATACCATCAAGTCGATTACAAACAACATCGATTAGTCATTTACCCTGGAAACTTATTGCACTCAACCTTAGTTGATCAACAAACGGATATAGATAGTAATCCAAGTTCCGGGCGCTTAACCGCCAATATATTTATCAATGTGACATAAGCGTTGAGCAAATTATCTCGTTATTCGAATCCACTAATTCGAATCCACTAATTCGAAACCAGCTGCAGTGAATAACCAAATTAAATAAAAATAATCAGCAAGGACTCTGACATGACAATGAAACATCGCCACAAAATGAAAGCGCTTACAAGAGGTATTAAACACGCCCTTGTTGTTTCCCTTTCGGCATCAATGCTTATCAGTACTTCCAGCAGTTTCGCTCAATCAGATGGGATGAACACTAATCAGATCCATGCGCTTTCTGTATTAAGCCAATCTGAGCAGCAGCGTTTACAGACACGACTATCGAAAGTAGAAGCTGAAATTGAAAGATTACTGCCACAACTGACTTTAGAAGAAAAAGTCTCCTTAGTGCATGCAGGGGGTAAATTTCATATCCCAGCTATCGAGAGACTCAATATTCATGAAATGTGGATGTCGGATGGGCCTCACGGCGTACGCTATGAAATTGACAGAAATTCTTGGGCACCAGCAGGCTGGACTAATGACTACTCGACCTATTTACCACCACTTACCGCTGTCGCAGCAAGTTGGGATCCGAACATGGCGAGCTTACATGGCAATGTGCTTGGCGCTGAGGCTCGCCACCGTAATAAAGACCTCATACTCGGCCCAGGTGTCAACTTGGCTCGTTTACCTCTTTACGGTCGTAATTTTGAATACATGGGTGAAGATCCTTATCTCGCTGCAGCCTTGGTTGTCCCCACTGTCAAAGCCATTCAAGCCAACGATGTTGGTGCAACTGTCAAACACTATGCGCTAAACACCCAAGAATTAAATCGCACTGGAGTGAATGCAAAACCCGATGAACGCACATTACGTGAAGTTTACCTGCCCGCTTTTGAAGCAGCAGTTAAAGAGGCCAGCGTTTATGCCATCATGGGAGCATATAATGAATTTCGCGGAACTAACGCTAACCAAAGTCATCACCTGATTAAAACCATCTTAAAAGGTGAATGGGGCTACGAGGGCGTATTATTGACTGACTGGAATGTCGATATTAATACCTATGACGCTGCGATGAATGGCCTTGATATCGAAATGGGCACAGATGTCGCCAGTTATGATGAGTATTTTCTCGCAACACCGCTGCTAAACATGATAAAAGCTGGCAAAGTGCCTGAGTCAGAGCTTGATGATAAAGTGCGCCGAATTCTTAGAGTACAATTAAGTATTGGCATGATGGATAAACAGCGATTGTCAGGTGAGCGTAATACTCAGGCTCACCGAAATGATGCGCGCACCATCGCTACTAATGGCGTGGTACTGCTTAAAAATGACGGTAAAGTGCTGCCTTTAGATGCCAAAAAAGTTAACAATATCTTAGTGCTTGGCCCTAATGCAGATAAACGTCACGGCTTTGGTGGCGGCTCATCAGAAGTAAAAGCATTGTACGAAATCAGCCCATTAGACGGACTCAAGGCCAAGTTTAAACAAGCAGGAAAAAACGTTAATATTCAGCATATGCGCCCTGCAAGTAGTCAGTTTATGCCTATCCCTAATGATTACCTTACGACACGTCATTGGACAGGCACCCCTTCTTGGCAGATTAACTACTATGCCGATAAACAACTTAATCAGCTAACCAGTGAATCTTGGATTGCCGATCCCCAATTCGATGCCAAAAATCAGCCTCAAAATGTTGAGATAAAAGCCAATATTAAGCCAGTTGAATCAGGTAAGCATACCTTAAAAATACTAGCGGATGGCGATGTTAGCCTTGCTGTTAATGACAAGGTATTAGTCAATAAAAAAGCAAATCCAGCCAACATTATCGAGTATGTCATTGAGCTCACCGCTGAAGAGACCTATGCCATTAGATTAATTTATCAAGGTCAACAGCAAGTCACTTTAGGCTGGGAAACGCCAAACAGTTTATATAACGATGAAGCTGAATATTTAGCAGCAGCCAAAAATGCCGATGCCGTGTTGTATTTTGGCGGCCTGAGCCATGCTGATGATCGTGAGTCCATTGATCGCCCAGATATGAAGCTTCCAGGTCAACAAGATGAAATTATCAATAAACTCCTTGCGGTTAACCCGAATACTGTTGTGTTTATCATTGGAGGCTCGGCAGTTGAAATGCCATGGGCAGACAAAGCTAACGCTATTGCTTGGGGCTGGTACGGCGGAATGGAAGCGGGCCATGCTTATAGTGACATCCTCTTTGGTGATGCCAACCCAAATGGAAAAATGCCTATCACTTTACCTAAGTCATTACAGGACACCGCACCGATAGCGTTGAATGATTACAATGAAACGGAGTCGTTATATTCCGAAGGCGTATTTATTGGTTATCGCTGGTTTGAGCAACAAAAAATTGCTCCTGCATTCCCTTTTGGCCATGGCTTATCATACAGTCAATTTAGTTATGACAATATCAAGCTATCTAAAAGTACAATGGCTGAAGGTGGCACAATGACCATTACAGCAGACATTACTAATACTAGTGGCATTGATGGTGCCGAAGTCGCGCAACTATATCTTCATGACGTAAAAGCCAGCGTCTCGCGTCCACAAAAAGAGCTAAAAGGTTTTGATAAAATATGGCTCAAAGCGGGCGAAACGGGCCAAGTTAGCTTTACTTTGACTCAGCGAGACCTGTCTTTTTGGGATATTAACTCAAATGATTGGCTTGCTGAGGCGGGGAAATTTACTGTAATGCTTGGCTCATCAGTAGAAGATATTCGTTTGCAAAAAAGCTTTAACTATCAAAAATAGCAAGACGGCTTGCTAGACGAATCTTATCCAGCATTTAAAACAGCGTATACCGATTGAGTGACTCACGGTTTACGCTGTTTTTGATTTAGGCCTTTGTAACATCATTAAGTGAAATTGTTTTAAATACGCCCAATAACCCGATACCAAAAATCACATAAAACAACTTCATTGCTGAAAACTCTACTGTTACAGCAGATGCCTCAAGGTGACTTGAAAGTGCTTTAGCAGAAAACACCTCAACGACAATTAATAGAAACGGATACGTAATCAGTAATAAAGCGGAAAGCTTCAATAGGTGAATAGACGTTGGACGCGCGATAAACCCAGCAATGCTTACCAAAGATAAGCCCATCACGGTATTACTCAACAATAATAATCCTGCAGCGACTCTAACTTGAGCCTCATTAGCATCACCAGCAAAAGGATAAACCTCGACAATTTCAGTCAAATAACTTGCGGGTTGAATTAATCCCCATAATGGATACAAAACAACGACGCTTGCAGCGATATATAACAATCCTTTGATAGCACACATTTTCTTTCCTTTGATGTTTATCTAATGTTCAGTTTCTAACGTCTGTTTACTATAGGCTCGTATTTTATACGTCATATTTTATGTAAACTTTGGCCATTTTTAAGACATTAATGTCAGCTTCAAGTTCAACCCTCAGCCCTAATCTTTAAGCTATCGCTTTTTGGGTTTCAACATAAAAGCAACGACAAGCAACATCACAAAGGCAAAAATATCAAATAAATAGCCCTTTCCTTGCTCAATTTGGCCAAAAGGAAAAGCAAGAGAAAAAGGCGCATGAAAAGGAAAAACCTCAAACGGAGTCAAGGGTCTAATTACCTGCGATGCCATGAGTAATAACACTAAGCTAATGCCTCCTTTATCACCATAAAGACTACTAAGCGTGCCGATAATGGGAATAACAATAAATACAATGGCATAAATAAATTGTTGCCAAATTGTCTTGTCTGCATATGAAAACAATAATAAACACCCTGCTATCAATGCATATATACTCAGCGTGATGGCTGTTAATTTGTGTACCACGTTCAATCCTTGTTTTGCGAGAGTCTATGCCAAAAAGTATTCACTCACTGACTCTATCCCATCTGTTTCATCCGTTAATCCGTTCTTAAGGTTAATGCGCTTGTATTGACTGCTTCTATTTCACAGCAACCATGCCAATAGTGCAAATATTTGATACTTCTAGCCCTAATATGCGTATTTAGGCATCGATTGATGCCATAGGATTAACACTATTAGTTTAACAAGATAACCGTTTTTTAGTCGCCAGCACAGGGGAATAGTGACATGAATAATAATCGCCCGATAAATCGATGCCCTATTAACCCTACTGACCAGTTACCTGATGTTTTTGAACAAGCACGTATTACAAAAGGATTGGGTTTCATTGAAGATCAGGATGATCCTGTGACGATGATTTTAGGGTTAAAAGACGTACGAAAGTGTGCTCATAACTGGAAGATATTCCAATCTGGGGCAGTTCCAGGGCGCATCGTTGTTCCTTCAGAAGTCAGTATTAGAGAGACAAGGCAAATTCCTTTTGAGCTAGACCCTCCAGAGCATAAGCAATTTCGTGATTTACTTAATCCATGGTTTAAAAGACCACTGGAACAAGGCTATATCAACTCATTACAACAAATCATTGCAGAACTCGTTGATGATGTTATTCACAATGGTTCGACCGATATTGTGAGCGAATTTTCGCTAAAACTACAATCTCGGGCACTCACTTTGCTTTTAAATGTACCTTATGAAGAATCCTTAGTCTGGATTAATTGGGGCACCCATGTGTTTCGCAGTAACGAGTCAGAGTTAGACGGCGAAAAAGCCGCAATCTTATACGATTATATTGATAATCAAATTGAATTAGCCATAAAAATGCCAAGCGACAGCCTTTACTCATCCTTACTTAGTGCCAGTATCGACGGTAAAAAGCTATCTAAAGAGCAAATTAAAGGCGTGATGATATTAACCTTTGCAGGCGGCAGAGATACGGTGATTAATGCTGTCACCAATACCATTGCCTACTTTGCCAGTCAGCCATCGTCTCTTTCTCGACTCAGAAAAGAGCCCGAAATTATACCCAGAGCTGTCGAGGAATTAATTCGCTATTTTTCACCGTTAACTCATATGGGCCGAGTCGTTACCCAAGATACAGATGTAGCTCAGCAGGGAGTGACAGCTGACTCACGAATATCACTTTGCTGGGCTTCAGCAAATCGCGATGCCTCGGTTTTCGAGCAACCAAATGAAGTCATTTTAGATAGAAAAATTAACCCTCATGTCGCTTTCGGTTTTGGCCCCCATAACTGTCTTGGAGCCACTCATGCAAGGCAAATAATCAAGACGCTCATCACGACACTAACCAATAAAGTTGACACGATTGAGGTGCTATCACAACAAGATAACATCGAAGACTGGGGCGCATTTCAGCGAAAAGTCGGCTATGAGCAACTGAATGCGATATTCAGTCCTTACCGATAACACCACACTAAATATAGAAGGAATTTACCATGGCAAAAATTACATTTATTACTTCAAATGAACAATCAACAACAGTTGAAGGACATCAGGGTTCAGTCATGGAGCTAGCAGTTGAAAATAACATTGAAGGCATTGATGGAGATTGTGGCGGTGTTTGTTCTTGCGCTACCTGCCATGTATATGTGGCCTCTGATCAACTTGATAAAACAGGTGCTATCAGTGAAATCGAAAAAGACATGTTAGAGCTTGATGATAATGTCACAGAATTAAGCCGGCTTTGCTGCCAGATAACGCTATCTGATGACTTAGACGGTCTTATATTAACCGTAGCGCCATAGCGCGATAGTTTTTCGCAATAGTCGCTACCCACTCAATTCACCCAATAACGATTAACTTCAACCACGGTATTTCATTAAACAGGCCAAATATGACTATTCAACTTACTGATAATGCAATACAGACGTTAACCCAAAATGATACCTGTGTGATCATTGGCGCAAGTCATGGCGGCGTTAACCTTGCTTTTTCACTGAGAAAACAAGGTTGGCAAGGTAATATTATCTTGATTGATTCAGATCCAAATTTGCCCTACCACAGACCTCCTTTATCGAAAGCTTTCTTACTTAATCATAATGTGAATGAATGCGCTAGCCATAAAAACCATCTTGAACCCAGCAGTATTCAACTAAAATCCCCAGATAGTTATCGCAAGCAAAACATCACCCTTAAATTGGGGCTCACGGTAACGGAAATTAATAGAAACGCCAAACAAGTGACATTAAGTAATGGTTCAAAACAAGCTTATGACAAGCTCGTATTAGCCACAGGAGCAAGACCTTTTATTCCACCAATTTCGGGCTTAAAAGCTTGTAAAGAAGCTTTTTGTTTAAGAACCGTTAGTGATGTCAGCCGCATTAAACAGGCCTTAGCTACAAGTGAGCAAAAACGCGTCGTTATTATTGGTGGCGGTTATGTAGGACTAGAAACCGCTTCTTCATTAAAAAAGCTTGGTGCAACGGTGACGGTATTAGAAAGAGAGCCGCGTATTTTAGCTCGAGTCACTGCCCCGCTAATGTCTGAATTTTTTACCCAATTGCATCAAGAAAATCAGGTTGAGGTATTAACCGACAAGTTAGTTCAACAAATCAGCACATCAAATTTGAATAATGATAAAAATATGCCATTAGCACATAAGATTACCTGCGCAGATGGCAGCAGCTATATTGCGGATGTCATTGTGATTGGCGTTGGTATTACAGTTAACACTGAGCTTGCCAAAGCGTGTGGGATTAAACTCGCATCTGATATGCCTAATGAGCAGCCTAATCATAATGAAGCAAATGGCCGTGATAAACCTAAAAGCACACCTAAATCTGGGATATGGGTAAACGCTTCATTGCAAACCAGTGACGAGAATATTTTTGCAATTGGTGACTGCACATATCATCACAATCCACATTATGATCGTATGATTCGGCTTGAATCAGTACAGAACGCAGTTGAACAAGCCAAAGTTGCAGCAAAGGTGATTGCACAAAACCAAAAAGATCACTATTCAACAGCGCATTCAATGCGTATTGAAGCAACATTGAATGAAATTGAAAAGTTAACATACCAAGCCATACCTTGGTTTTGGTCTGATCAATTTGATACTAAATTACAAATGGTTGGCTTAGCCCAAGGCTATGATGAAATCATTAAACAAGTTGAAGAAAACAAGCCAACGTCATTTTCAGTTTGGTACTTTAAAGGAGATACTTTACTCGCTGTCGATGCTATCAATCATGCAAAAGCCTATGTGCTTGCTACTAAGATTATCCAAAACAAATCCAATGTAAATAAAGCTAAATTACAAGACAGCTTATTAACGACGAAAGTGGAGCAGCTCATTTTAAATTAATAATGAATATATGATTAATTAAGTAATACATTAGTTTCGATGACTTTAGTTTCGATAACTTTGCTCATCAGCAATTTGCTGAACAAGTAATGCCATTATCTGCTCTGCTTTTTGGGGCTCACCTGAAGCTGAAAGTATATGTGCTGCGCATTCTGCAGTACATAATCCCCCTTCAACTTGATTTCGTCTAAGTTTATAAATCGACTCTTGCTGGCTAGATATCGAGATTTTTTGTAACGCCTTTAGGTAGTCACTGCGATTATATATTTTGCGTGCCTCTTGCCATGTTGCGTCGATGAGTATTAACGCATCAAACTTATCTTGATTTGTTTTTTGCTGTTGCTCTCGGTTTTGATCTTGGTTTCTCTCTTGGTGTTGTTCTTGTCTATGTTCTTTAATTTGCGCAACGTTTGTATGCATTTGGCAAAGTGATTGTTGAGCCGTCGCTTCTGGTACTTTAGCATCATTGAGTTGTTGATTATCAGGATACAATAATCCCACTTTGCACGTGTTAATCATATTCAGTAATTGAAGATCAGGGTTTACTCTATCCCAAACCACAACCAAGGCATCGTCTTTTAAAATGGTGGTCACGCATCTGCCAGTATTATTTAGCCGACTGATTTCTTTTTGGTGAGTAAGTAGCACTATCTTCATATAAGGAGCCAAGGTAAATAGGAATAAGAATAGGGATATCGCAGTATTTACAGTCTGTTGTACAAACTGAATGTTATCACTATTCAGAGTGATAGCTCCAATACACTAGCGAAAAAACAGGTACAATTCAGCGACGGAATATCTTGAAGCACACTCAGCTTGATTGATAACAGCGATAAGTAGGGAACTTAATAAACAATGGAATTGCAGCAATCATTAAGCCTACTCTTTACCATGTTAGTACTGGCTATCATTCCTGGGCCAGTGGTATTTGCAATTATTTCACGGTCATTCTCACATGGCCTTCTTGCGGCCATGCAGCTGTTTTTAGGGGTATTAATTGCTGATTATATTTTCATTTGCACTGCTTTATTTGGCTTATCTGCTTTAGCCAATGCAATGGGGCCCAGTTTTATCGTCATAAAATATGTCAGTGCGGCTTATCTTTGTTGGTTAGGCTTTCAATTATTTCAAGCTCAGCGTCAATCTAATCCAATGGCCACTGGGACAAAAACATCAGCTTATCAAAACCTAATGACAGGATTAATGATTGGATTAAGTAACCCCAAAGCGATTATTTTTTATGTTGGTTTTTTCCCTGCGTTTGTTCCACTACATACCACGTTAAACGATGTTATTCTTGTCATGCTGATTTCAACATTGGCATTTGGCAGTATCAATTTGGGCTACTCGTTAATGGCCACACAGGCCAAAAAAGTTTTTCGTTCAGCTAAAGCCATCCGGGTGATTAATCGCACCGCTGGAAGCATCATGATTTCTGCAGGCATGCTCATCGCAATCAATTTATAGCCCAACATCAAAGCGCAGCTTATTAATCGACTCGTATTCCATTTCGCAGACACAGTAATGTTAACCACGCGATCTATTGTTAAATAATCAACCACATTCACGCTGCCAGTTTTCACATTTGTTACAGCGCTGGTGTTATTTCTCTTATCAGCAAACAGAACACTTAATACATCTCATATTCAAGGTTAAAATATTGATTAAATATCAAACGTTTTCTAACATTATCTACGCCTTGCCACTTATGTAACTAGCTCAATAATCAAGTTGGAGTTAATTACATCATGTCCCAAGCGAGATAATAACAAGTCAGGGGGCTAAAAATGATAATAGAAGTCAAAGTGCACTGCAGTCATTGCAAAGAACACATCATGACTAATACTCGCTACTATCCTGATGGATTAAGCGGATGCTTATGCCCAAGTTGCCAAACTCATTGTGACTTTACCCAAACAATAGTCGAAATGCGGTCAGTATCTAAGTGGTACAACCCATTTAGCTGGGGTAAAACGGTTCCTTTGTATTAATAATTATTGGTTAACAATATTGTTCAAGCTGTATTGTTCAGTCTGTTTTGTTCAACTTCAGTACAGCTAGTACCAATTAGCATAGCATCAAGTTTTTCGTCACCGTTATTTAAACAGGGGTTATCATGCAAATTCAATCTTATACTGCCGCTCAACAAATGAGTGCGAATACTGTTAGCCCAGCCAATAGCACTCAGCAAAATACGTCAGTAAATAAGCCGTCAAGTGAACAAGTCAGTCATCTTAATACGACTCAACGAGATTCAGTAACGATAAGTGCTCAAGCAATGGCCTTATCACAAAGTCAATCAGAGCCTGAAACTCAACCTAGCTTGCCAAATAACGGCGAAAAAGTGGAGAACTATGTCCACTATAAAAAAGCTCAGACCCAATATCAGTTTTACTCGGACTTAGCAGGCGTAGCCAATGGCAGTGACGATTCGATAAGTGCAACTTCAGCTTATATCATCAAAAATAATGATGATGCGAGAGCTGCAACTGTCAATGCCGCAAATATGAATAATCAACAAAACATGTTAGATGCTTATGTTGAAACAACAAAAAGTATAAATGAAACTGTGTAAGCAGCGAATAAGCAACATTATTCACATCTAATTCATCACTTGTTTCAATACTTACCTAACAAATTGAAAAATTGTCTTCAGTATTAGTGCTCTAATTCAATAGGCTGTTATCATTAACGATAACAGCCTTTTTTATTAGTTGATGTATTTGTTCATCTTAAAGAGTACCTAATGAAGTTAAAATTTTTAGCAGGGATAGCATTACTTAGCAGCTTTTCAACACAAGCTGCTTGGTGGATTGAACCTACCGACTTACCGCTTCGCGCTGATATTCAATTACTTGCTGATACAGGTATCATCCTTCAGCCAGTCACCACCTTCCCTCTAATGTGGTCAGGGATAAAATCTGATTTAGATAATGCCGTTGATAGCCCAATGACTGTGCATCAAAAAGATGCTTTTCATCGGGTGATGCGGGCCTACGACAAAGACCATCAAACGGTCAGTTTAGGTGCCAGCTTATCTGGGGCAAACGAGGAAGCTCGCTTTATTGGCTATGGTAATGATTACCGCGATAAAGCCGAAGTGGAGTTCACCGCTGAAGTCACCAAAGACTGGTTTAGTGGGCGATTAGCTGCCAGTTATCATTACGATGCCATTGATGGTAACGAGTCCCGATTAGATAATAGCTTTGCTGCCGTTAAGCTGGGCAATTGGATTGTGACAGGTGGTGCAGTCCAAAAATACTGGGGGCCAGGTTGGGACTCAGGTTTAATACAAACAACGAATGCACGCCCAATGCCAGGCATAACTTTTTCTCGTAACAACAGTAATGCATTTGAAACGCCATGGCTTAATTGGATTGGCCCGTGGACTTTCACCACAAGCTTTAGCCAAATGGAAAGTGAGCGTTATGTACCTGATACCCAACATTGGGGGGCTCGAGGTACCTTTAAGCCTATATCTAAACTAGAGGTAGGTTTTTCATGGACTATGCAATGGGGCGGCGAAGGTTATGGTAATAGCCTTTCAGACTGGTGGGATGGTTTGTTTAACGGCGGTGTTAATGAAGGCGATAAAGAAAATGGCCAAGAAAACATGCTCGCAGGTTATGATTTCAGATGGTCAGATACCGCATGGGGAGTGCCTTATGGCATATACTACGAGCGTATTCATGAAGATTATCATAAAGGTAAAAATCGTTTAATTAACGCATCAAACATGGGTGGCGTTGATATTTTCATTGCCGATTTAAACACTCGATTTTTTGCTGAATACTCAGATACTGCAGCATCATGTGGCGTCGAATCTGACGTTTATAACTGTATGTATGAGCATGGCTTCTACAAAAGTGGTTACCGTTATTACGGGCGCAGTCTCGGCAGCACCTATGATAATGACTCAAGAGTAGTGGTATTAGGCGGGATCACTCAGCTTGAGCATGGGCAGAGCCTAAGCACCAAATTCCGTTACGCTAAACTTAACTTTGATGGAGTAGATACTGGCAACCCTTCTGGTGGAAACCCAGTTTCACCTGGTCGTTACGAGCGCTTATATCAACTCGATGCCAGTTACCATAGACCATTCTATGCAGGTAAGTTAAAAGTCGGCGGTACCATTGGTTACAGTGAATACCCAGAAATTGATACCAGTAGTGACTGGGAAACGACCTTTTATGCAGGTTGGGAACGAGATTTTTAATTGCTGAAAAGTCGTTTTTACATAAAAAGCCCATCATATGATGGGCTTTTTATTTGAACCTTTTACGCTATCTGCTGATGTTCTATCTCTGTGCAACTACTCCAGTGATAAAATAATGCTCTACAAACCTTTGTCTTCCCACTGCTGTTTTTTACGGTAAATCGTTGAAGGACTGACATCTAATAAAGCAGCCGCTTTGGGGATGTTGCCATCACATTGTTTAATGGCGGTTTCAATGGTGATTTTTTCAGTAAGCCACAAAGGTTGAATATCTTCTTCCGATTCGATAGCGTTTATTCCACTATTAACTGGCATATTATTATTAACAATATCATCTGATGTCGCGGCAGCGACGGTACTCTCACCAACAGCATGCGCTTGAGGTTTAGCATGAATATCTGTCACTGTTGCGCTCGTTACTGCTGTTTGTGCAACCTGTTCACTGACCTTGACAGATTTAACATTGGCTTGAGATAAAGCCGCAGTCACTTGAGCGGGTAACATGGTAATCGCAACTTCATCAGCCACATTTAACACTACGACTTGGCGAATAATATTTTGTAATTGCCGCACATTGCCAGGCCATGAATATAGGCCAAAACAACGTTCAACCTCTTTGCTAAAGCCTTTAAAGTTTTTGCCCTCTTCTTTGCTGTATTGCTTTAATAGCTTTTTAGCAATAGCAATAACATCTTTACCCCGTTGTCTTAATGGCGGTAATTCAATCGGAATAACGTGAAGACGATAATATAAATCTTCTCTAAAACGTCCTTCTTGCACTTCTTTCCAAGGGTCTCGGTTAGTTGCACTAATAAACCTGACATCGACTTTTTCTTCTTTGCTGCCACCCACACGCTGAAAAACACCCGTTTGAATGAACCGTAATAACTTACTTTGCAGTTCTAAATCCATTTCACAGAGTTCATCAAGAAATAGCGTACCACCATCTGCACGAGTAGCTGCACCATCACGATGACTGACTGCGCCAGTAAATGCCCCTTTTGTATGGCCGAAAATTTCACTCTCAATGAGATCTTTTGGAATTGATGCACAATTTAAGGCAATAAATGGGGCTTCTGATCGAATTCCAGCTTCATGAATCGCTTGTGCGCACACTTCTTTACCTGTGCCACTTTCACCCACAACAAACACAGAAGCCTTACTGTTAGCAACACAATCAATGGTGTTGTATACCGTTTGCATTGCCAGTGAGTCACCGATAAAACCATGAAAATTGGTTTTCGGTAAACTGTTCTCATAATTGGAAACTAACGCTAATAAATCCCTTTGCTTTAAAGCATTACGCACGGTAATCGATAAGCGTTTACTGTCGAATGGTTTGATCAAAAAATCAAATGCACCTGCACGCATTGCATCTACAGCGAGATCAATCGTGCCATGGGCGGTGATCATAATAACGGTAATATTTGGGTATTCTTTTTGCACCTTCGTTAAAATATCCATTCCTGACATGTCAGGTAGCTTGATATCTAATACTAATAAGTCTGGTTGCTTGCGCGCTAATTCTTTTAACGCATCTTCGCCAAAGTTAACATGAGTGACTTCAGCCCCTTCTGCGCAAAGGTACTCACTATAAAGTGCGCCTAAGGACATACTGTCTTCTACAAGAATGGCACTAAAACCCATTTGTTCATTCCTTATCATTCATTCGATTACTCTGATTTTTGAGTAATATTAAAGCGTTGCTGGATCAGGTTTAAACTCTGTTCAGCAACGGCAAACATTTCATTGAATAACGCATCTAAAGGCTCATCTTCTGTTCTTGAAGCCGCTTCTAATCTAACAGCAACATCAGCTAAGGTCTTAGCGCCGAAACTACCTGCACTACTTTTAATGGTATGCACTTCCGTTTCGATATCATGACGACTTCCTTGAGGCGTTAAGGCTTTAAGTGTATTAACCCGCATTATCGTCTCGTGATAAAACACTTGCATCATTTTGGCTAAGCTAGCTTCACCCACAGCTGAGAGTAATTCGTCAAAAACAGCCTCATCTAGCATGACCTCTGTGAACAATTCATCAGTGTCTGTGTCTGTAGAAACTTTGGGGGCGGATAATTCAGTACTTTGTTCGCTTATTTCAGCTGTCACCTTATCTTTATTTTCAACTTGCGGCTTGTCATGAGTTAACTCTATTTGCATCCCCATTCCCATTGAAGATGCCTGCTTTACTTGACCTAACCAATGACTCACACCTGAGATCAAATCAGATTTATTCACAGGTTTGCCAATACAATCAAGCATGCCAACGGCTTTACACGCAGCGATTTCTTCACTAAATACATTGGCAGTCATCGCCAAAATAATTTGATCTGGTTTATGAGCTAATATCTTTTGACATGCCTCTAAGCCATCCATTTCAGGCATTCTGATATCCATCAATATCAAATCAAAGTCTTGGCTCAGTGCTAATTCAACAGCTTCTACGCCATTATTGGCATAGGTCATTACTGCGCCTTCATTGGTGAGCATTGTACCTGCGACCATCTGATTAGCAGGGCTATCTTCAGCTAATAATAGGCGGCAGCCTTGAGGTAAACTAGCGACTTTCTCTAATGGCTTTTCATGTTTATTTTCAGCTGTCGCGCCACTAATTAAACTCAATAGCATTGCACGGCTTAGCGGTTTACTCACCGATTCTTCAATGCCCAATTTTTCAATCAGTGATTGCGCATCATTATTAACGCCAGTGGCAAGAGCTGCGATATAGCCAGTTTCGAATAAATAATCACTGTGTAAAATACTGACATCTTTTTCTTTAGCAGATAAGAGACATGCATCATCGAGCATGATTAAATCAAATCGTCCACGCACTATTTTACTATTAAATATATCGCTAACATGGTGCTCATACTTCGTTTCAACACCATATTGACTGTACTGTTTCTTGATCAGTTTACACAAGGTTTCATCGGGGTGAATAAGTAGTACACGCGGGTGCTCTGGTAAGCGAACATTGTGATTACTGGCTTGACTAGATTCATCTAACAATACAGATAAGGTAAATTGGCTACCTTCACCCAGCTTACTTTCAACCACTAAGTTACCGCCCATCATTCGAGCAAGTTCTGAACAAATCGCTAAACCCAAACCTGTGCCTGCGTAACTTGTGGTATGAGTATCATGAACCTGAGAGAATTCTCTAAATAGTTTCTCTTGTGAGGCATCCCCAATACCAATACCTTGATCAGTGACTCGACAACATAATTGCACTTTATCGTTATCACGATTTGGGATCCAAACTTCCACAGAGATACAGCCCTCAGTAGAAAACTTAATCGCATTATCTACTAAGTTTTGCACTACCTGCCTAATACGCTGCGCATCACCCACCAGCTTTTGCGGTACATTTCGGTTGATATAACTGGCTAAATGAACCCCTTTATCATGGGCTTTATGGGATAAGATTTGTAATACTTGCGCTACTAACTCGTCAGGTTCAAACTCTTTGGGCTCCAACACCATTTGGCCCGCTTCAATTTTAGAAAAATCCAAAATGTCATTAATGGTACTTAACAGCACAGAACCAGCTTCTTTAGCCGTCCTAGCGTACATCCTCTGACCTTTCTCTAAGCTAGAATCAAGCAATAAATCAACACTACCGAGCACCGCATTAAGTGGTGAGCGGATCTCATGGCTCATTGTTGCTAAGAAGCGAGATTTTGCTTTACTGCCCTCTTCGGCTTGCTCTTTAGCTTGGCGCAGTTCTTCTTCTTTTGATTTCTGTTCTGAAATATTACGTAAGAAAGCGGTGTAATACATTTCGTCATCTAATTGAATCGGTATAACCCGCAACTCCACAGGGAATTCGTCTCCTGCTTTATTATGTGCTGGCACTTCTATTCGGTTATTCAACACTGGTCCTTCACCGGTTTTACGATGATGATCCATGCCATTTTTATGCGCCTTATGGAACCCTTCAGGAATAATCAAATCCTCAAGTAACTCACCTAAAGCTTCCTCACGCTCGTAGCCAAACAACTTCACAGCTGCAGCATTAAACTCTTCTACTCGCCCGGCGATATTAATCGTGATTAACGCATCGTGGCTGGCTTCTAATGTTGCTAAATGAATTGATTGAGTTCGAGCCGCAGATGCTTGTTCCTTTTTAAGTTCAGACATGTCTTTAATAAAGCCAAGAAATAACACATCACCATCGATTTCCATTTTGGAAATAGACAACTCAATCGGAAAAAGGTGGCCTTCTTTATGTTGAGCTTTTAATGCTCGTCCACCACCTAAGCCAACAATTTTGGCGTCACCGCCTTTTAAGTAATCCTGAATATAACCATCATGCATAAACCTATCAGCCATCGGCATGAGAATGGATACATTCTGGTCTATTAATTCTTCTTTTTGATAACCAAATAAACTACTTACCGCTTTATTAACCTCGGTTATCACACCGCTAGTGTCAATAATCACAAAGCCGTCTGCTGCTGAATCTAAAATGGTATTTAATCGGACATTAGCACCTTGAAGATCGTGGCGCTGCTGATCTAAAAATTGCAGCATTTCATTAAAGGCATTGGTGGTATCTGTAATATCTTGAGTGCCAGGCTCGTTAACTTGAACCCCTGTATCGCCTTCGAGGACTTGTTTAGATGCCCGCTGGATATTGAACACATGTTTGATAAGGTTAAGTCCCTGATACCAAGATAAAATGGATATCAGCACAATGACTAACAGCATTAACGCACTGTATTTTATCGCAACATTGTTAACGCTGTGGTCAAACTCATCAGTATTGACCATCACCTTAATAGCAACCCCACTACCGTTATTCGACTGGGCTTCAATAGGTACTAAGTTATCGATACGAACGGGCTGTTCAACTAATGCAAACTCCCCAAGGCTATTGCGCTCTGCGGCATATAAGCGTTTATCAGCTTGAAATACCTGCACAGATTCTATGTGGCTAATTTGATGTTCTTCGAGGGATTGCTTAAGTAATAATATAGATTGGCGTGGATTAGTGACATCGACACTATTGGCGACGAGTATGGCAGACAGATGCCCCTGCTGTTGAATTTCGGCTTGATTAGCGGACTTTATTACCCCTAAGGCGTTATAGATAAGCATCAATAACAATGCTGATTGCATCAACCCAATCGCAATGATGGCTTTTAATCTGAAAGACAAATTCCTTCTCCTATTGCATTTTGCAAATCAATCCATGTTTTCAAGCTGAAAAAGCGCTGACAGAGCTGACAATAACCACGCCACAACTCACTATGAATCACCTTGTTGCATTTTGCAAAAAATTATTCGCAAAATGAAAAAACATGAATAAACCTAAATAACAACATACGCTATAACACTGATATTAAACACTAAAACAATTTAGGTACAGTAATTGCTTTTATCAGACATATCTCTATATTTTTAGGAAACAGCTATGCAAAATGCAAGTACAACGCCCAAAAGGTTGTCAATATTATTAGTTGAAGACACTTTTAGTGAGCGTTACTACATAGCAAGTTTACTCCAAAGCTTTCAACCTGATGACATCGAGTTTGAAATAACTCAATGTGAAGATGGGTTAACAGCACTTGATACCTGTAAACTGCATGATTTTGACTTAATCATCAGTGATTGGCGTATGCCCAATATGACGGGTATAGAATTATGTAAACGTTTAAAAGCCTCAAATAATCCCGCTTTTTTCCTTTTGCTTACTGGTAACGATAAAACTGAAGATATGGTTTATGCCATGGAAACTGGTGCTGATGACTACATTACTAAGCCTTTTTTAGCCTCTGTTTTAAAGGTGAAAGTTTTAGCCGCTGTGAGGTTAATACAAGCCAAAAAAAAAATATTAGAGAATAACCAAAAGTTAGAAATTGAATTAAACAACAAGCAAACTGAGCTTGAGCAAGCAGCGACTTTACAACAATCTTTACTGCCCAAAGAAGATTTATCATTCGATAATTGGCATGTTAAGCATTTTTTTGAACCTGCAGCAGAACTTGCTGGCGATATTTTTCAGTGTTTTAAAATTGATGAAGAGTGGATTGGTTTTTATGTGATTGATGTATCGGGTCATGGCGCTAGAGCTGCAATGCTAAGTTTCACCCTAGCTCAAGGCTTATCTCCTCAAAGAATGGATTGGCAGCTTGAACCAGAAGTGTTAATGCACAGATTAAACTTATTGTTTGATGATCCCGCTAATTTAGGCCAATTTGCCACGGTGATCCTTGGTAAAATCAATATTAAAACTCATCAGGTTTACATGTCTAGTGCAGGCCACCCAATGCCTTTAATCATTTCCAAAAATGATGTCCAAACATTATCTGTGCCTTCTGGTCTCCCTATTGGTATTGATAAAAACAGTCAATATTCAACCGGTGAGTATCAGCTTTATCCTGGCGAACAGTTACTACTTTTTTCAGATGGTGTTTATGAAGTCAATCATCCACAACATGGCATGTTTGGCTTAGCACGTTTCAAGCAGCGTTGTGCAGAAGCCAAAAATTTGCCTGCCAATAAACTACTTAAACACCTTACTTATGTATTAAACCTATGGAAGCAAAATCAACCTCAGGATGATATGTCGCTGTTATTGTTTACAGCACCCGAAACTTAGTCACTAAGCTTATGAATTACAAAGGCATAGTAATGAGAAAAGTATCGCAATGAACAGGCTAACGCTATTTTGGATCTGTGATGCCAAGATACAAGACAATCAGATAATTAAGATTGATTGATGCCAACGTTGATAACTAAATCATTTACTGCAAAGTAACCTAACCCATGAAGTGCTATAGCCACTTTTAAGGACTAACAATGAATAGTTTACAAATGAATTTAAACTTACAGCTCATGACACCTGAACAGATTTATGATGAAGTTGAGGCCTTTTTAATTGCCAACGAAATTACCTCTCTGCAAAGGTTCAAATTAATGCTCTGTATCTTGGAGGCCGTTAATAATGTATCGCAGCATTGCCCTGATAACACAGAGGATGTGACCTTGTTAGTGCAAAACAACAAAGACAATATCGTCGTTGATATTCTTGATACAGCAGAGTTTGTTGAGCTTTCTGCGCCTAAAAAGTGCCCGACTAACGATAGACCTAATGGCAGAGGCCTGTGGATCATGGATCAATGGATGGACAAGGTAAACAAGAAAGCCACCGTATTAGGCACTCATCTGCGACTCTCATTAGAAAAGGCAGCAATTTGATGATCAACAAATATTGCGCTGCCCCAAGCAAGACTGGCTACAAGTTTACATAGAACAAGCTTATTGCTGAATGATACTGAACTCTACCTCCATCATTATTGTTTAAGCTTGTAGCCTTACTATTTGTCACCACTCCACTATTGCGACTTCTAATGCCGTATTCTCGTTCCTTTAATCATTTTTAGAATCGAAACACTGTTACTTCTCTCACCTCTTGCTTCTCTTTGCCTCTTATTTATATTTACCTTTTATTAAGCCTGCTTCTTTACCCTTTTATATCACTTAACACATAACTTCAGTATTGCGCTTTATCTCCATATTTAAACACCAGCATTCCAGCCTCTTAAACATGTAATAGCCAGTCACAGTTCTGCCCCAGATCAATTGATATGCGTTCATTTTGCAAATTGCAAACTGCAAACATCATCAAAAACCTCTGTTGCAAACAGCAATTTTCCTCTTCGCAAACAGCAAACCCAAATAGCGAAAAAACAAAACAAACACATAAACAATTGAAATAAAACGAATAAAAAGTTGGCATAGTACCTGCTATTAAAGATTACAAGCTTCAAATAAACAATACATATAGAAGCATCATTACAGTCTAGGAGCACGATATGAAATTTGAATTAAAAGTAGCGCAACATGCGAGCGTAGTAACCCTACCAATCAGAATGTTTATGGCGCACACACCAACTTATAGAGCCGCACTTGTTGATTATATCGATAGAGGTCACACACGTTTAGTCATCGATATGCAGCACCTTGAATATATCGACTCTAGTGGATTATCAGTGCTTATATCTGCAAGAAATCAAGCACTCAATTATCAAGGCAACATTGTGTTGTTATCGCCAACACCCGCAGTGAGATCACTGATTGAGCTAACACGTTTACATCATATTTTCGAAATCTTTGAAACGGAAAAATTAGCGCTCGAGTTTTTACGTCACAGCAGCATTGTCGAAGAGTCTGATTTTGATAAACGTGTCATCGCTGATTTAGCCAGTTAATAAAAACTGACAATAACTGAAATTTTTCTAAACTAAACGTAAAGGGAATAACGCAATGAAAATGATTAATACTCTAATTTCAATCGCAATGGTCGCAAGTTTAACCGCTTGCGTCACCCCTTCGCAGCCAGCGCAACAGGACGTTTGTGATTTAGAAAAACAACTTACTAGCTGTCACTATTTTGGTCAGCAAACACCTTACAATCGAAAAGTCAGTGCGGTTACCTCAAACCATACCACTTTTCCAACCGCTCCAATCTTTGGTGACAAAGCCATGATTGTCGATGCAAGTAATCAAGCATTGTCATTATCAGTAGGTGACAAAATCTCGATTAACATCCTAAACGGTGAAGAATTCAGTAAAGATGTTGAAGTGGATGCCGATGGTAATATTTATCTACCTTACTTACCTGCAATTGCAGCAAAAGGCTTAACACTTAAGCAGCTTAATACATATATCAATAAGCTACTCATTGATGAAAGGTTAATGTTAGCTCACGCAGTGCGCATTAGTATTTTACCTATCAGCTGGGCGCCAATTGAAATTACGACTTCAGGTGCGGTATTTGAACCTGGTCAACACATGATCAATAAGAAACTACCGATAGAACTAAAAGATGACGGTAGTAATTATGCTGGTGACCAAGCTATTAACCGTAGTATTGGTGCCGCTGTAAAATCTTCAGGTGGTGTGCGCCCTGATGCTGATATTTCTGCGATTAAAGTTATCCGTAATGGTCAGGTTTTCAATATGGATTTACGTGGTATGCTAACAGGTGAAAAAGTACCCAGCATGACATTAATGGCTGGCGATCATGTTCATGTACCATCGACACATTCATTTAATGATCAACTTGCTAGACCTTCACAATTGACAGCTCCAGGGATCAGGGTATTTATGTCAAATTTAACACAGCCAGCTAGCTCAAACAGTCAGTCAGCGGTCGATCGTGAAGCAACACGTTTTCCATATGGTACTCGCTTACTCAATGGGGCTATCGCAGCTAACTGTGTGGGTGGTGCGCAATCAACTAACGCAAGTCGATATGTGATACTTGTAACCAAAAATCCACTTTCAAATCAAATTGATGTTGTTGAGCGTTCAATTGATGGACTAATACAAAGCGCTTGGAATGATCAATCAAACCCAGTGTTACTTCCTGGTGATGGTCTTGCATGTTATGACTCTCGTGTTACCAACATGCGCGAAATAGCAAGAACAGTGACTGAGTTAGTCGTACCAACCACTCTTATTGGATGGTTGTAAGGAGTCAGCAATGAGCCGAATTCATGATGAAGATAAGACTCAAACCAGCACGGATAGCCAACAAGCGGCTCCTGTTATAGAACAAGCTATTGAAAAAGCCATTGCTGATAGCCAGCAACACACTGACCAACAAAATACTAAACAAGAAAAAGCCGACGACAACAATGACGAAACGAGTGAGCAAACAAGTTTCTCTGAACTTGCTTACTTATATTGGATAAAACGCGCCACATTAGAAGGCAGTAAACTGACGCCTAAATTGCGTAAACGCCTTTACCTTAAAACAGGTTTTGGCGCATTACTCATCATCTGGTTACTGGCAGGCATTTTCATTATGCTCACGCCAACGCAATACGTAAGCAAGTGGGTACTCATTTTACCTGGTGCAGCAGCGGGATCATCTTTAAGCCTTGATAGCTTAGGTCAAGCAAGTACCTCTAGTATTTCGCCTTACATGAGCTCTGCCATCGATCCACGAGAAAACTACAAAGCAATTTCAATGAGCACCTTGTTAATGCAAAGTGCAGCTCACTATCTTGATGTTCCAACATCAGCCATTAAAAAGCCTAAACTAAAACTACCCAGTCAAACAGGCTTAATGGAATACAGTATTAAAGCTGACAGTCCAGAAGCAGCTCAAGAGCGAGGCTGGGCAATGTATCGCTCGTTGCAAAATATTTTAGATGATTTACGCGCCGACGAAATTGCTTTACGTGAAATCGGAATAAAAGAAGGCCTTAAAAGTTATTCAACTCGAGTAAAAGAAACCCAAAAGCAACTTTTAGATTTTCAATCTGAGCGAGGCTTAGTCACACTTGACCAATTTAAAGAGTTAGCGATTACTATCGAACGTCTGAGACACAGTAAAGTCACTATGCTTGCCGAATTACAAGGGTTAAATGCAAGTTACTTTTTATACGAAAACCACTTGGGTTTAAGTGATGCCCAAGCAGCAATGTTGCTAAAGCTAAATAATGACAAACTGTTCCAACAATTAGTTGAAAAGCACAATACTGCAAACACTATGTATATCGAAAATGCTGGCAGATTAGGTGCCCGCCATCCTGTTTTAGTGTCATTAAAAGCAGAATTAGACAGTATTTTAGACAGTATGAAAAAGCGCTTTAATACCGTGATAGGTTTTCAAGATGAAAAACTACTCATGATGCTCACTGTTGATGACGTTGATGGTCGAGCTGAAATGATGCAAGAATTCATCACACTCGCCTCTAATCGCAAAGCGACCCAGTCAGAAGTTGACTCGTTAACTGCTCAAATCAATCAATGGGAACAACGTTTACAACACAGCAATGACGATGCAGCGAAACTTGCAGACTTACAGCGTGAACATCAATTAGCTTCGGCAGTATTAACTTCAGCCATGGCAAAAATGGATGTTGGTAAATCAGATATTTACACCGCTTACCCTATGTTGCAGTTACTGTCAGCACCAAGTTTGCCTGCATCACCCGATAAACTCGCCATTATTTTGATTATTTTCGGCGGTATATGTGCATCATTCATGTCATTAGTAGGACTAAGCATTTTATGGATTCGCAAACCATTATTACGGAAAATGTTGACGAAAAAATCATCTACAACTGCATAAGTTTTAGTTACTTATTCTGGTTAATAGGTGCGCTTTACGTCATTGCACCTGTGATTGCTTGGATTCTATTCTTACGACTTCTTGTCAAAAAGTTAGATAACCAACCCGCATTTCGTATTAGCATCACACATTATGTTTGGGTACTAGGCATGTGGGTCATGTTAATTGCGTTGGTTGTTGGCCACCTGCAGTTTGGCCTTGGCACGGGCAAACTTATAAAATCCTCCATTGGCTGGGCTAAAGGTTGGGCTTTATTAGCGATATTCCCTTTAATCGGTTGCTTACCTATTCGACCTGAAATTATTTACCGCGCAAGTTGTCGAGTTTGCAAACATACCATCATGTTATTCCCAGTGTTTGTATTTGCTTGGGTCGCTGGTTTACCTAGCACTTTATATGTTTCCCCTTTAAGCATCATTGGTGGCCCAGGGCCTGAGTTTTTTAGTGTCAGCCTTTATGAAATTGACCCTGGAAGCGGCGTCCCCCGTTGGCGACTATTTACTCCGTGGGCACCTGCACTGGGGATGCTAGGGAATTTGTACTTTATTTTTGCCTTACAAGAAAAAAATGCAACATGGAGAAGATGGGGCTACGGCGGCAGTTTACTGATGATCCTCATGTCACAGTCTCGACTTGCCATTGTCTGCTACCTTGCATTAATTGGCTTTTTTACCACGTTACGCTTTGTGCGTTCTCCTTGGTTGTACTTATTGCTCAGCCCTGTGATGTTATTTGTCGGTGTTATCGGTGAATCCACCATTTCTAAAATTGAGCAAAGTATCGATGCCGTTAAAGCGGCTCGCGCCGACTCCACTCGAGTAAGACAAGCTTTGGCAGATATCGCTGTTGAACGGTGGATGAACGAAGCGGTTGTTTTTGGCCATGGTATTGTCGAGCGAGGCCCACATATGGTGGAGTATATGCCGATAGGTTCGCATCACACTTGGTACGGATTGCTATTTGTTAAAGGGGTCGTAGGTGCTGTCGCGTTAGCCATCCCTATGTTAGTCACCTTTATCACCTTGCTAATACGCCTTTTTAGCAACCCATTAGCCAAAGTAGGCATGGCTATCTTACTTATGCTAGGACTGTATACCTTTGGGGAAAATTTAGAAATTCTCGCCTATTTATTTTGGCCAGGCCTTATTGTATTAGGCATGGCCCTTCGCGCTGAAGAGCCTGACGACGTATTTGCTAAAGCAGATGCACTGGATGCTCCATAACAAATGAATGCTTATAGCTTTTTAAGAATAAATTGGCACCATTGAACATCATCTCTTGCAGGCACGTCTGCCTGCCCTCTAATGCCAAGTTTAAATTCAATGACTGATTGCCATTCATCTGAGCCAATATCTGGACCATGTCCTTGGCCGTCACCAGCACTCACTTTTTCAGCAATAACTAAAAACTCCTGCTCTCCACACTGTTCCTGCATTTCTACCGAAACTTGTGCTTTTGCAGCAACGTCTTGTTCTTCACCACAACCTATCAGAAACCCAGATACCAGAAATGTACCAATCAATAACCTTAGGTCTGGGAAGCTCGTTTTGATTGCTTTTGCTACTTTTACTTTTATTGTTCTTACTTTAATCACTATTTATACCTCAAGGTTAATCGCTCTATCTCAGCACAAGTTTATCTTTAAATATCACTTAATATGAAGTCACTTAATATGAAGTCACCTAATATGAAGTCACTTAATATGATGTCACCTTATATGATCTCATATCCATCACGTTTTTAAATTATTAGCATACTCATTACTTGCTCTAGACAGACATCAAGCCCCTGACTTCCTTACTGACAGCGTGAAATTTCCCCCAAAAAGCAGATTTATTGCAAATTGCATTCTGCAATCCTCCACTTTCAAAATGCTAACTTCACATATTAAGCTTTAAAAATTAAAAATAAAATAACACAAAATCAATAACTTAAGAGTTGGCACAATAACTGTAATACCTAGGTATCAACGCAACTTGCTCTCAATGCTAAACAGCAAAATGCAATTTAATATCAAGGATAGCGGTCATGCAGAACATCACTAAGCTTCAATCACAATCGAAGCAAACGCTGAATCAAAAGCTAGCGCTTAATGAGATGCTTAATCAAGGCATACGTTCATTAGGTAAAAACCTTTTATGGTTAGCTAGTGCACAATTCAGCGGTCGAGTGGTGAGACTAGGTGCAAGCGTTATAACGGCTCGATTATTGACCCCAGAGATATTTGGTCAAGTAGCAATCGTATTAACCTTATTTGAATTAATCTGCACTCCTACAAGACGTATCACTTCCGCTGCATTAATTCGTATGAATGACAGCGACTTTAGTGACAACCTTGCCAGCGCTAACCTTATCAACCTTGCCAGCTGTGTAATTGCATTTGCTTTAATGAGCTTAATCAGTATTCCACTTGCATATTACTATCAAGATACGCAATTAGTGCTGCCAATTATCTTTGTTGCATCAAGCTACCTACTTTTACCTTTTGGGATGATGTACGCAACGGCCAACTTACGTAATAACAATATGCGTAAAGTGGCAAGTGCTAACTTATGGCAAACCATAGGTGATGGCGTGTTAACAGCAACCTTAGCCTTAAGCGGTTTTGGATTATGGGCCATTATTATCCCAAAAGTGGTGATGGTATTGGTTTGGATATACATCCATAAAAAAGACACTAAATTACCAGTAAGCACTCAAAAGCCGTCTGCCAATCAAGTTAAAGCACTGCTTAACTTTAGTGTACCAGTAAGTTTAAGCGACTTAATTAATACCCTAAGACAGAGCATTGATTACCTTGTTATTGGCTATTTCATGGGTGTTGAAGCACTTGGCGTTTACTTCTTTGCTTACAACGTCAGCTTGGGCGTCAGTCTTGGTCTAGTACAAAGTTTTGGCACTGCTTTTT
Source organism: Shewanella sp. UCD-FRSSP16_17 (assembly GCF_001675935.1). Lineage (NCBI taxonomy): Bacteria > Pseudomonadati > Pseudomonadota > Gammaproteobacteria > Alteromonadales > Shewanellaceae > Shewanella > Shewanella sp. UCD-FRSSP16_17. The sequence goes on along the minus strand of NZ_LZFV01000013.1, from coordinate 416,614 downwards.
ACTCTCACATTTGTGGCAGTAACCCAACATCAGATGAACAGTCAGCACAGCAGAAATATCGTAGTAGTGTCATAGCAATCACCGCAATTGCTGCGCCAATCATTATCTTACAAACCAGTTTAGCGCCATTGTATGTCCCTTTTGTCTACGGCGAGCAATGGATAAGCACAGATGCAATTTCGGTTTTCGTATTTTTATGTTTAAGCGGTTTAGTTCGTCCGATGGCTGAAGCAGCCAGCCAACTACTGTTGGCACATGGACACAGCCACTTAAATTTCAAACTAAATATCTCTATCACCGCCCTTTTAACACTGGTTATCAGTATCGCTAGCCAGTTTGATTTAACCACCGTCGCATGCAGCGTAATGGTGACTTACTTAATCATCATGCCTTGGCTTTGCTGGTACAGCAGCCGCATCACTTTTACTCAATCAACTGTTATAAACAGTTAAGGAAAACACTATGTCTCCAAGAATCTCAGTCGTCATGCCAGTTTATAATGTTGAAAAATTCGTTAAATCAGCAATTGAATCTGTATTGAGTCAAACATTTGATAATTTTGAATTACTTATTATTGATGACCGCGGCGATGACCGCAGTATCCAAATCTGTAAACAATTTGTTGGTGACCCACGTGTGCACATTATTCGTCACGCTAAAAATAAAGGGTTAGCAGCAGCGAGAAACACGGGTATACGTCATGCACTAGGTGAGTATATCGCTTTTATTGATTCCGACGATTTATGGCACTCAGAAAAACTAGCTCGTCACGTGGCACATTTAGAAAGCGATCCACAAATCGGTGTTAGCTTTTCTCGCTCAAGTTTCATTGATTACACAGGCAAGTTTATTGATTTTTATCAAATGCCAAAACTAACTGATATTGATGCTGCACACTTATTATGTCGCAACCCTGTTGGTAATGGCAGCGCACCAGTCATTCGCCGTACTACATTAAATGACATTCGCTACCAATCAATGAGTACTGCAGAACGTTATAGCTGTTATTTTGATGAGAGCTTCCGTCAATCTGAAGATATTGAATGTTGGTTACGTATTGCTGCAACTACCTCTTGGAAAATTGAAGGCTTACCAGAGCCACTAACATATTACCGTCTAAATCATGGTGGTTTATCTGCAAATCTAATGAAGCAATATGCTTCGTGGGAAAAGATGATTGAAAAAGCACGTGATTTCGCGCCTACGCTACTTGCACGCCATGAGAAAGCCGCGCGTGCTTACCAGTTACGTTATTTATCAAGACAAGCGATTCGCTTAGGTGATGGTGCAGCAGCGGTAAAACTGGTAAACCAAGCGATTTCGACATCACCAAGTATTTTGCAATCAGAAACGGGTCGTACAGTAACCACTTTAATTGCAGCTTATGCGCAATGGTTAATCCCTTCTTGGGGATACCTGGTTATCGAAGGCGTCGGTCAAAAATGTATTAGCATGATGCAAAAACTTCGCATTGCGAAAGATGGCGTATCAAGTGAGTTTATGCAAGACAACAAACTGTAAACGCATCACTGACCATAAAATGCCTTTATAAGGCCAAGATAAACTTGAGTGAATTATCGATATATGAAAAAGCTTCCCTGTTTGGCTTTGCAGACTTGTTTGCAATCTGCAAAGCCGACTTTTTCATTATGGTAATCGCCTGTTACCATCCATTCCTTAACACAGTAAAAACCAACATAATCACCTAAATAACAACAACTTAAAAAGTTGGAACACTTCCTGCTTTACCAAGGTATCAATTACGTCGATCCTGTGTGAGGCAACATATGAAAACTGCACCTAACAACACTCATTCACATAAAACGCCTATTAGCATCTTAGTTTTCGACTGGGTTGTGGCATGCAGCATTCTGATCTTATCAAGCCCGATTTGGGTAGTGAAAGTGGCATTCCTTGCCTGTTCTAAGCACCCTATTTTCGAAACACTTTTTATTCATTCTGGTGGAAAGGAAGTTGCGATTCGGACATTCTCACAAGGCCGATTTTCGTCACTCCCTTTGCTGTTCAGTGTCTTAAAAGGCCAAGTTGGATTGTTAGGTACGTCATTTGAGTACGCTGTATTTGAGCCAAGCCACGCTAACCAGCGCCCAGGGATCTTATCAGTTGAACAAATGCAGCGTCGTATGGGCATTACGCATATCAATACTCCCCACAATACAGTGCCAACATTTGGCCTCTTAGGTTATGTATCGAACATTTTTAAATGCCTAATCAGCAAATTAGTGGTTGTTTCTACACAATTAAACTACCCAAAACAGTTTAATCTTTTAGGTGTCGATATCGATAACAACACCATGGATGAAAGTATTGAGTTACTTATCCATTCATCACAATCAACTAGCACTAAACAATTTGCTTTCGTAAATGCCGATTGTTTAAACATTGCAGCGAGTGACTCTGACTATCGCGATACGGTAAACCAATGCGACCAGGTTTTTGCTGATGGAAGCGGTATTAGGATTGCCTGCCAGCTACATCATATCGGTCTTAAAGATAATGTAAACGGCACAGATATGCTGCCATTACTTTGCGAGAAAGCATCCTTAATTGGCATCAAATTATTCTTCTTAGGAGGCAAAGGTAACACTGCCGACGAAGCCGCTGCTAACTTGGCTGCGCAATACCCAAACCTTGAGGTTGTAGGTTGTCACCACGGTTACTTAACCGATGAAAATGAGCAACAAGTTATTGAACAAATCAATCAATCTGGAGCGCACATCTTGTTAGTTGGCATGGGCGCACCTAAACAAGAGGCTTGGATACGTCAGCATAAATCAGCACTTAGCGTTGGAGTTGCTGTTGGTGTGGGGGGATTATTTGATTTCTTTGCCAATAACGTTTCAAGAGCACCAATTGCAGTAAGACAAGTCGGTATGGAGTGGGTATGGCGCTTAGCCCAAGAGCCAACACGTATGTGGAAACGTTATGTGGTTGGTAACCCACTTTTTATCGCTCGAGTATTAAAGCAAAAACGTTTAAGTCATGCATCTATTGAACAAGCACCTACAAACATTGCAACTAATCTAGGCCAAGTGAACAACCAAAATAAGCGTCGCTGGTATTTCTTTGGAATCAAATGTGGTCAATTTGCAAAACGCACATTTGATATTGTGGCCGCTAGCATTTTGCTAATCCTATTGGCGCCTTTGTTCCTACTCACCGCCTTATGCATCCGTGTTGAATCAAAAGGAGCAATCTTTTTTTCACAAACTCGAAGTGGTCGTAATAATCAACCATTCACGATGTGGAAGTTCCGTTCAATGTATATTGATGCAGAAGAAATACTAGAAAAAATCAAGAAAAACAATGAAATGCAAGGTGGCGTAATCTTTAAGATGAAAAAAGATCCGCGTATCACCACGATAGGAAAACTGATAAGAAAGGCTTCAATTGACGAATTACCGCAACTTTGGAACGTATTAATTGGTGATATGTCACTAGTTGGCCCAAGACCTGCACTACCTAATGAAGTAAGCCAATATCAGTTAAGTGACCGTCGCAGATTGGGAGTTAAACCAGGTATAACCTGCATATGGCAAGTTAGCGGACGTTCAGATATCCCTTTTGATAAGCAAGTAGAACTCGACATTGACTATATCTACAAGCAATCACTAAAAGAAGATATCAGCTTGTTATTGAAAACCATTCCGGCAGTACTTTTGGCGCGCGGCGCCTACTAGGAGACATTATGCAAGCTATCGTATTTGCAAATCGTACAGGCAATGAATTAGCCCCTTTAAATCAACAATACTGCCCAGCGCTTTTGCCCGTTGCTAATAAAGCATTGGTTGAATATACCTTAGAAGACTTAGCGTCAGCAGGTGTTACCGACGTGAAGCTAGTCATCTGTAGCGACGCAAAAAAAATCGAAAGTCAACTCGGAAATGGTCAGCAATGGGGATTAAAAATAGATTACTTCTTAAGCAAACCTGAAGAGCAAGTTAATAGCGTGCTGTCTCGCATGAGCATCAACAAAGACACCCAAGCATTAGTGGTTCGTGGAGATATGTTACGCAGTCCTTGTTTGGGTCGTTTTATTGAATTTGCCAGTCTAATGCCATCAAAGTTTGTGCATGCAAAAATGTCACAGCGTAATCCAGCAATGATGATGCTACCTGCTGGTTGGAAACATCATGAGTTAATGAACTGGCCGCTTGAGACGAAAGAAGTTAACCATGCAGATAGTGTTGCGCAGTTACTTCATGGTGAATGCTTTTACTTAGATAGTTTAGCTGCCTATGTTGAAGCATCTGAATATGTCATCAACAGTCGTGATTTTTGCGTTAAAGGTCGTGCGATAGCGACAAACAATACCAAACAACATTTGATTGTTGAAGCGCAATGTCAATTACCTGATTTATCAAAAACAGATGTATATGGCGCCATCGGCGAGTTTACAAAAGTATCTCCAAAAGCATCGCTTACTGAAGGCGTAGTTGTCGGTGAGTACTGCTTTATTGAAGATAGCACCATTCAAAACAGCATCATTTTACCTAACTCATATGTTGGACCACAGCTCAGTGTAAACAATAAAATCATCTCGCAAGACTTGATGATAGACCCGCAAACCAATAGCTGGACTCGTATTGAAGATCCCAGTCTTATTGCCAAGTCAGTTCAAGAGCCAACGCAATACAATACGTTAGTTCAGCGTGCAGGATTACTCATACTATACGTCCTATTATCGCCACTTTTACTGACGTTATTTTTATGTGCATGCATTAATAAACCCAGAAAACCCATAGTAACTGACACCGTTGTTAGCAATGATAATCAACCGATTAAAGTACATAAGTTCAATATTGCTAGCCCTAGTTTTGCATTATTACCTCAGCTTTGGAGTGCTGCAAAAGGAGACCTCAACTTGTTTGGTGCCTCAACGCAATTCCAAAGCAAAATCAATAGTTCAACGCCATATGGTGTTTATGGACCAGTACAACTTAATTTTGATGAAACAACCCCAATCGAAGAAGTCCAAATGGTTGAAATAGAATTTGAACAAGCGAATAAACCACAATATTTAGTCAACCTGTTGCAACAGCAAATGAATAAAGCCAATACGGACATCGTTATAAAAGGTTAACCCTAATACTCATTTATCGCATGAATACGATTAAGGAATATCATTATGAAAACGATTATAACTTACGGTACTTTTGATTTATTTCACTTTGGTCACGTTAGATTACTGGCTCGTTTAAGCGAAATGTGTGACCAACTTATTGTTGGGGTGTCCACCGACGAATTTAATGCAATGAAAGGCAAAGCTGCTTTTTTCAGTTATGAGCAACGCAGTGAAATCATTGCCGCTTGTAAATATGTATCTAAAGTCATTCCTGAGCAAAACTGGCAACAAAAAAGTACAGATATAGAGAAATTTGATGTCGATGTTTTTGCTATCGGTGACGACTGGGAAGGTCAATTTGATCATCTAAAAAGTCAATGTGATGTGTTATATCTTACTCGTACCGATGATATTTCAACGACTGAAATTAAAAATAATCTTGCAGTGCCTGCTTAATCGCAGGCAGGTAACATTTTTAATAAATTTCTTTTATATCTGGCAGTTAACTTGATTAGTGCTATTCTGTATTTAACGGATTTTTCAATTGTTATGGGATCATAAATTGGGCCAATACATTGTCAACAGCATCAGGTTTGTAGTCACTCAATCCATCTATTTTATTGCAGCCTTGTTTCCAAGAACTCAAAAGGCTGTGATGGGAAGCTACAAAAACAAATTCGCAGATAATAGTAAGTACCTATACCTGCATTGGCAACAAGTGAAAACGATTCGCTCTATTTGGATTTCCGGTGACAAAAATGTCATTGCTCAACTGACCATTCAAGGTTATGAAGCTTATTATCGTTGGAGTATAAAAGGCATTTTCCATGCCCTTACTGCCAAATATTACGTGTATAACAGCTATATTGGAGATGTGAATCAGTACTTTGCCAATGGAGCTGTCAAGATTAATTTATGGCATGGTTCGCCATTAAAACGTATTGAATATGATATCAATAACGGCCCATTATTCTCGATTTATCACCCTCAGAGCTTGCATCAAAAGTTTGTCTCCGTAACGCAATACCACCAGCAAAGAGTAGCTCCAGATTACATGATTGCACCAAGCGATTTAGTCTCAGCATTATTTGCTACAGCTTTTCATATTAACGAGCACCATATGTTGTTATCGGGCAATCCTCGTACAGATTTTTATCAGCGATACCCTAAATCAACATCCATAATACAAACATTGAAACAGAATAATAATGTGTCGCAGGTGTTATTGTACGCCCCTTCTTGGCGCGACAGTGGTATTGCGGATGATAGGGAAACTCGCACTAACCCTTATCTACAAGCCATTAATTTTGAGAGCTTATCGGAAGCACTCGTCTACAATAAGCAGCTATTATTATTACGCTTACACCCTAACGAAGCTGAGTTAGCCAAAGATATTAGTCACTATCCGAATATTATTAATATCTCTGATTGGCAAGACACCTACGAAATCATCAATGAGGTTGATTTACTGATAACTGACTATTCATCTTTGTATATTGATATGCTGCAAACTCGAGCAGACATTGTGTTTTTTCAATTCGATCATCAACAATATCAAGCTGATAGCCGCCAGTGTTACCCCTACGCAGAGAACCTTCCCATGGCGGGCGAAGTCATTTTTGAATTTGATGCACTGTTGAGCTATTTGCACGTCATGGCTGAGAGCCCCAATATTGCCTCGTTAACACACAAAAAAAATAGAGCTGAGTTAACTCAGCTATATTGGCAATATCAGCATATTGAAAGCTTTACTGTACTTGATAATTTAGTCAGTCAATCTTAGCAGCTGTATTATCTCAATAGTGCCAGTAAGTCATCGGCATTGCCTTGCCACTGACTCTTGGCACTTCCAGCGAGAATACTATCAGCAAGACTTTGTTTATGTTGCTGCATTTCTTGAATTTTCTCTTCAACTGTACCTTGAGCAATTAGCTTATAAACAAATACTGGATTTAGCTGACCAATGCGGTGCGCTCGGTCGGTCGCTTGTTTTTCTGCTGCGGGGTTCCACCATGGATCAAAGTGAATCACAGTATCTGCAGCGGTTAAATTAAGCCCTGTTCCGCCCGCTTTTAAACTGATTAAAAACACCGGCACATCTCCCTCTTGAAACGCATCGATTTCATCTTGGCGCTGTCGAGTTTGGCCGGTTAATTTACTATATGGAATACCCATATTAATAAACTCTTGTTCAATCAATGCCAGCATACCTGTGAACTGGCTAAAGATAAGGATCTTTCGACCTTCTTCAACCATTTCTGGCACGTTTTGCGTCAGCCAAGTTAACTTCGCATTATCTTCAACGTATTGGGCTTGTTCTAACTTAACCAGTCTAGGATCGCAACAGGCTTGGCGTAGTTTTAATAACGCATCTAAAAACTCAATATGACTGCTTGAAACACCTTGTTTTGCAAACAGTTCTCGCAGTTTTTTCTCCATCACTAAGCGGATACTTTCATATAAGTTACGTTGATCTTTTTCCAGTTCAAGGGTTTGTACTATGATGGTTTTTTCAGGTAACTCCGACATCACTTCGTTTTTAGTACGACGTAGTAAAAATGGCGCAATTCGGTTAAGCAAAATAGCTGACTTTTCTGTATCAGCTTGTTTCTCAATTGGGCCACGAAACTCTTTATTAAAGTAAGTATGTTGGCCTAATAATCCTGGTAAACAAAAATCCATTAACGACTTTAATTCACCTAAATGATTTTCTAACGGTGTGCCTGACAAACACAAACGGAATTGACCTTTAAAAGTCTTTAACGCTTGGGTCACCTTTGCTTGCGCATTTTTGATTTGTTGTGCTTCATCTAAAATAATGTGCTCAAAGCTATATTCGCTATACACCATTTCATCACGTAAAATCAGAGGGTATGTGGTGACAATGACATCAAACTCTTCGATTTTTTCGAGTAATGCTTGACGCTTGTTGCCATGAATAACCAACACTTTTAGCTCGGGAGTAAACTTTTGCGCTTCTTTATACCAGTTACCCACTAAACTAGTAGGACAAACGATAAGACTCGGTCTTGGTGTTAATGACGTCGTGCTGCTCGAGTCAATATTTTGCGCTTTCATCTGTTTGGCTTTTAATAAAAATGCCAATGTCTGTAACGTCTTACCTAAGCCCATATCATCAGCAAGAATACCGCCCAGTTGATATTCTTTTAAAAAGCACAACCAATCAAACCCTTGTTTTTGATAGTCTCGTAAAGTGGCATTAAGCCCTGTGGGTAATGCAACTGACTCAATCCCTTTAAATTCGGCTAATTTTGTCGCTAAATGCCTGACTCTTTCACCATTGAGTAATCTAATATCGCTTTCTGACAATTCATTAAGCAAATCAGCTCGGTTACGTGGAACTTCGAGAACATCACCACCGCCTCGCTGAAATAACTCTTGAATCACCGAGATTAGCGGCTTAATTGTTTTGGCTTTAATTTTGACAAACCGTCCATTTGGCCCAGGTAAAATAAGCTCTTGCTCATCATCAGGCTCACCATTTTGCTGGAGCCAACGGGCAACAAGGCTCAACAGCGGCACACTCTGCCCTTCGATATCAGCATTTAACGATAACGAAAACCAACCACTGTCTTCATCGTCATCTAAATCTACCTCAATATCTGCATCAACAATGTTTAAGTCAAAGTCAGCAGCAAACTCCACGTTATAGCCTAAATCTTCTAAGGTCATAATGCCAAAAGTCGTGAGTTGCGCCCACTCGTTAACCATCTCTGGCATTAAACCAAGGCTAAAATAGCTAACATGTTGATTGTTATAGGTCAGGATACTGTTATCAATCGCCTGTAACTGTAGGCTTTCAAGACATTCAAGTGCTTGAGCTTCTAACTCAAGCTCTCGATGTATTTGATATTGCACCTTACCTTGTTTGATAAGATTAATTTTTTCTCGGCTTTTTCTACCAGCAATGCTGATATCACCATATAGAAACTCGACTTGTAGCACAGGCTGCATGATAGGACTGTCATTTAGCTGTGCCATCGTAAAGGTTAGCGAGACTTTGAGCGGATCTTCTATCTCATGAAATTCAATCTCACTGGGAACTGGCACACTTTTAGGTGAAAAATGACGCAGCATTTTATCGCTAATATCATCCACCTTATCTAATGGCACTGGCGGCATTTGCTGTAGCAGCTTTAATTTATCTACTGATAAATCCGTGTCTAAATAGCCAACTTTTAAATAATCTAAGTCAACGAACATTGGTGGATTGGTAGCGATAAACTCCCAATTATCTAGCTCTGGCATACTCATGCTAATTTGAGTATGACGGGCGTCAGTTTCTTGCCAAACAAAATCAGGAGCCAGTTTAGAAGTTAGCGTTAAAGGTGTGCGATTTTCTTCCCAGAAACACGTACCAAGTTCAAGCATTTTTGTTAATGCAAGAGCGCAAATTTCGCCCTCAAGGTATATTTTTGAAGCACTTTTTGAAGAAGATAACAGCAAGCTAATAATCTGACTATCTTCAGGGCTGATCCACCAAGGTAGATGATATTTAACATCATTTAAGGCAATTTTACTGCCCTTATTAAACTGTTGTTTTTTATTTAGCTTACTGCGCTTAAAGTCGACAAAAATGCCATGATGATCGCTTGAAAGCGTGAAAATAATTCGATCTTTTTCTTCATCTTCTTCTGTGGCGTGCACTAAATCTTGCTTTTCAAGCTGCATCAACCACTGGCTTAATCGTTGTTCTTCAACTGGTTTTTTATCAATTAGCGCTAACAAGGCGGCTGCAACATGCTTACAGTTGGAGCCGACAGGGCAAGTACAATGTGATTTCATCACGATTTTGTGATTTACATTTACCAGCGTAATGTCTTGGCGATAAGGCTCGATCGCAGAGCCAGCCACATAAGATTCAACATTATGATTTTCTTGGCTTGCGTGCACTTCAAGCACTCGGCCTTCAATGAGATAATTCTGCGCTTTTTGTAATTGAACTGATGAAAATAACTTAGCAATCAACTCTAAGCTTATTTTGATAGGAAGATTAAACAATTTGGCCGACATGACTATCCCATACAAGCAGTAACCACATGGCTACTCAACAACAAACGTAACTAGCCATTGTATGGAAGAAGATGGCAAAATTCTACTGTAATTAGCCATCTTCAAAAAAAACCATCAACCTTGCAATAAATACTCTTCTGCAGCCTCTATTGAGCGTGGTTTACCGACCAACATGATGATGTCATTACGCTCGAAAACCCAGTCTTCTGGTGCAGGACTTATCTCCTCGCCTTTCCTTCTTACCGCTCTAAGTTCAACACCTAACTGAGACCAAGGGATTTTAGCGATGCGCTTACCAACCGCATTAGAACCAGTATCTAACGACACCGCGTGCAATAGCTCTAAGGTCATATCCGTCTCAGCTCCAGTAAAAAAGCCATGAAGATATTGATAATGGTTACGCCTTTCTGATTCTAATCGCTTAATAATTCTTGGTAGTGGCACCCCACATTTGTATAGCACTTGTGATACCAGCATTAAGCTGCCTTCAAGCTTTTCGGGAATAACCTGCGTGGCGCCCATCTCTTTTAAACTATCAAGCTCGGCATCATCCGTGGTTCTCACTAAAATCTTAGTATCTGGCGCCAATTTGCGCGACAGTGCCAGGCAATCTTCCACTTGGCGAGACTCTCCAAATGTAATGACCACCATGCTGGCACGACGTATACCAATTTGTTTTAATAACCCCATTTTACAAGCGTCACCGAAAAATACAGGTTCGCCAGCATTCTTAGCTTCTGACACTCTCGTAGGGTCAAGATCTAACACTACAAATGGCACTGCTTCTTTTTTCAAAAATCGGGCGATGGTTTGCCCCACTCGGCCGTAACCAAGAATTAATACTAAATCCCCGTCTTCTGGTGGCGGCAATTGAAACTCATCTTCAATCTGTTTTTTACGTGATGTTTTACCTTCGATAGCCTGCGCTATATCAACACTGTTTCTGATAAGCCAAGGCGCAATTGACATAGACAAAACGGCTACCATGACAAAAATGGTACTCATTTGAGTTTCTAATAGCTGATAATTAACCGCCAACGCTAACAGTACAAAACTAAACTCACCCACTTGTGCCAAATTAATGGCTGTACTTAACGCCACTTTAAACTGTTCACCGCCCAACTTTAAAATACCGAATACCACGACAGTTTTAGTCACTAAAACAGCAACTAAAATTAATAGAATTTGCCACCAAAATTGCGCAACAATCGTAAAATCTAGCAGCATACCGATAGAGATAAAAAACAGACCCATTAAGAGATCTCTAAATGGTCTTATATCAGCTTCAAGTTGACGACGATATTGACTCTCACCCAATAACATACCCGCAATAAAAGCACCGAGCGCCATCGATAAACCTAACCACTGAGTAAAGGCTCCTGTGACTAATACAACAACTAAGGTGGATAACACGAACAATTCATTTGAACGAGAACGAGCTACTTCGTCAAAAATTCGAGGTAACACCCACTTACCGAAAGACATCAAACCAATGAATGCCAAAATGCCTGTAAGCATACCCCAAGCAATATCTAGAAAGCCTATCGGCTCACCATTGGTTGATAGTAAAGGTAAGATAATTAATAGCGGCACCACTGCAATATCTTGAAAGAGCAGCACACTGACAGAGAGCTCGCCGTGACGTCTTCGCATCCACCCTTGCTCGTTAACCAGCTTTAATACAATCGCCGTTGAAGACAATGCAACTGCAGAACCAATAACAATGGCTGAAATCATATCTTGGCCAAATAGCAGTGCCACCAAACCGGCTAACAGCGCAGTAAAGGTCACTTGCGCACTACCTAAGCCAAATACCGTTCTTCGCATTGACCACAACTTAGGTACAGAGAATTCAAGCCCTAAACTGAACATCAATAACACAACGCCAAGCTCAGCCACTGAATGCATTTGCTGCTGGGTGAACCAATGAAAACCGCTAGGACCGCTCACAACTCCTGTCAGTAGATAAGCAAGAATAGGAGGTAAACCAAATCGCCTTAGCAGTGAAATAGCCACAATAGCTATCACGAGCATTGAGAGAATATGGATAAAGATGCTGTGCTCCATAAATGCGAGTTCTCCGAGTCAATAAAATAGCGATCCAATGAAACAGTCTATTAACAATAAAACCAATTAACAATAACCTTATGATAATTAGTAACTAAAAATATCAGGCACAGTTTTTGCTTACATTTTGATACAGGTAAAAACAATTTTATTTATATGTTTCGCATTCGCATGTATTTGCATCAAATGAGGTAGTAAAAATGGATTACGCCATAGCTTCACAGCCATATCCAGAACAAAACTGGGGAAAATCAGCGCCTTACACAGCTGGCAAAGATCACAACTCAGATAATAATTTGATGGAAATCTTGCAGCAAATGCACGCAAGTTTAGAGCCAAGAACGGTCTTTGCCAGTTACGGCAAATCACTAGGCCAATTTTTGCCGATCCAAGGTGTACAACTGAATCACCAGCTAAAACTGAACTGGGGTCGTTGTCATGGACTTAATCAACAAAGAGTGATTAGCGGCTTTGGTGAGCCTTATAGCATCAAGTATTACCTCAGCTCGCCATTAACACCCGACCAATTAATACAGCTTAATGAAATTGAAAAATTGTTTTGCCAACCATTTTTAAATGCAACTAAGTACAGTCAAATGTCGAATCAAGCCATGTTTGATGCATTAACAGGCTTAGGTAATCGCTATTATTATCGACAAAGTATCAAGAGCGCATTGGCCAGAGCCAACAGAAACCAAGGTGATATCTCTTTGGTTGTGCTCGATTTAGACAACTTTAAAAGTGTAAATGATCAACACGGACATAAACTTGGCGATACGATTTTATCTTCATTTGCTGAACTGATTAATGACGCTATTCGAAATACCGATCAAGCTTTTCGTATTGGTGGTGACGAATTTATAATTATAGCTCAAGGAAATGCACTCGAAATGACGCCTTTGTGTCAGCGTATCATTAACACCATGGAGTCACATCCGTTAATGAGCACTTTTCAAGTTAAATGCAGCTTAGGCGTGGCAAGTTCAAGCGGCGCACAAACCCAAGATAAACTGTATGAAAGTGCTGACATGGCGTTATATGAAGCCAAAGATGCAGGCAGAAATTGTTTTAGAATTTGCAATCACTAAGGTATGAACAGACAATACTTAACGAGTTAAATTATTGATAATAAATCACAAAAATAGTTGTGAGTGTTCAGCTATACTATATTAGCTGAATAACTTTAACGTTGAGTGTTCTTAGTGAGTAAAAAGATTGCTGTTTTATATTAAGTTACCTTGAAGAAATGCAGTAACTGTTTGTAAACGTTAATCTGATGTCTGCATTTTATAGTTTAATAGTAAACCGATTTCATCAGCTTTAGCTAAGTAGCGTTTATCGACCCACAAGCCAATCGCGGCAACTAACACTTCGCCAAAAAAAACCAAAGCTACTCTATCCCTCATCCAAGGCGGAACGGCAAGTTCTTGCCATATCTTTTTAAGCTCTCGTCCTTTATCCCTAAAGTGGGGTTGACAGCGGGTACTCCCTTTCGCTGTAAAGGCAATGCTAACCGAGGTTAAATCCGTTATCGATAGTCGCGCTCCTTGAGTACTCGCTCCCACTGAAACATGTAAAGGTTGAGGTGATTGCTCACCTTCTAAATTATTAATAGATAGACTGGATAGCTCAACAGTACAAACCTCTTCAGTTCGCATGTCTAACCGCTGAATCGCATTAGTCAGCAACTCAGCATCAATGCTCTGTGTTGCCTCTAAGTCCTTTTTACTGATCTTGGGTACAACATAGGCACATCCAGCAAAACGTTTAATCGAATATCCAGCACACTGGACATCTACGTTAGCATCATTAGCAGCGTACAATAGTTGACTCACAATTTGCTCAAGCTGCGACTGAGACGGTAATTTGTAGCCTTGAGCTAAAATAAAACCGCGTAACAGCAAGTTTTGCCATTCACTGGATTGTTCTTTGAATGTTAATAGCGCTAAACCAGGGCCTGATAAACTAAAACTCGGAGAGTACGTAATGAATTCAGGAAGTCGCTGAGCCACTTCAGCGTCAACGATAGATTGCTGCTGCGCACAAAGCTGCGCACTGCGAGATGCTGTTGCAGCAATACTCGGCCAACGTTGCTTTAGCCTAGGAATGATATCTTGACGCAGAAAATTTCGATCATACTGGGTGTCTAAGTTACTCTCATCTTCGATATGAATTAATGACTTATCAATTGCAAATGCCTCAATGTCACTACGAGAAAAGCCCAGCAAAGGTCTAATGACCCAACTTTGTTGATGAAATGCTTGGATGCTCCCCATAGCTGCCAAACCTTTCGGGCCTTGACCACGCTTTAACGCTAGTAATAACGTTTCAAGCTGATCATCTTGATGATGGGCCGTTAAGAGAATATCACCAGGATTAAGGTACTTTTTAAAAACTTGATAGCGAGCATCTCGGGCGATTGCTTCAAGGCTCGTCCGAGATGTTTTAGTCAATGAGACATGTTCTACTTGAATAGGGAGTTGATATTGACTCGCTTGTGATACACAGTGCTGTGCCCACTCATCTGCATTTGGGCTTAAACCATGATGCACATGGACCAATAAACATGAAATATGCGGGTTTTGCTGGGCAAACTGGCTCAAGCCGTAACAAAGACACTCAGAATCAACCCCGCCGCTGTATGCCAGTACAATTTTATTCGATGAATGATGAGCAGCATTAACAGCACCAGCTGGGCTGTTAATCGGTAACAAAGCTGATGTGTGCTGCTTAATCGCTTCACAGATATTAATGATTTTCATCAGCTTGTCCCTTTTAACATACTATGATTAATCCAGTGCGTTACTCAGCGCACTTAACACGACAAAGTTACGCAGAGTTAACACTAAAAAACAATCTTAACGTTACTCGAGCCGACCAAGCTTTCAATTGCTAACATCAGCTCATCGGTAGGATTAACACGCCACTCATCCCCTAAACGTAATTGCCCTGCGGCTTCACGCTGCTGATAATTAATCACTACTGGTACACTGCCATTTTTCCAAGGCGAAAGCGCTTGTTCAAATTTTTCCAGCCACTCAGGGTTAATATCCTCAGCAGTAACATTAATTTCTACCGCATTAGCAAAGTGACTTCTCGCCTCACCGATTTCGATAATATTGCGTGCAGTCATTCGGTTACCGCCAGCAAAGTCATCAAAGCTCACTTCACCTTCACAAATCAAAATACGATCTTTCTCTAAGAGATGATTAAATTTCTCAAATGCCTCAGTAAACAACATGACTTCTAATCGCGCACTTTTATCATCAAGAGTGACCAAGCCCATTTTTGAGCCTCGCTTGGTGATCATCACTCGAGTAGCAATAACTAACCCAGCAGCTTTAACGGTTTTACCGCGATCAGTTGGGTGAACGTCTTTCAATCGTCCAGAAGTGTATTGTCTTAACTCTTTTAAATACTGATTAATTGGGTGACCAGTAAGGTATAAACCTAATGTGTCACGCTCGCCTTCAAGCCAAACTTTGTCAGGCCATGTAGGACATTCGACAAAGCTTTGTTTGTTATCTTCTGGCTCAGAATTAAGTAAGCCAAACATATCATTCTGGCCAATGGCTTCAGCTTTCGCATGTTGAGCAGCGGCTAAAATCGCTTCAGGTAAGGTCGCCATCATGGCCGCACGATGTGGGCCTAAGTTATCGAGTGCTCCTGCGCAAATTAGCTTTTCAATCACCCGCTTATTTAGCTTTTTAAGATCGATACGAGCACAGAAATCAAACAAATCGGTAAATGGGCCATCTTTACGCGCATTTAAAATCGATTCTACAGGGCCATCACCCACCCCTTTAATCGCGCCAATCCCATAAACAATGTTTAAGTCGTCATCGACAGTAAACTTGAACAATCCCTTATTCACATCAGGTGGAATAATTGGCAAGCCCATACGCTCACACTCATCAACCAAAATCACAATTTTATCCGTGTTATCCATATCAGCGGACATTACTGCAGCCATAAACTCTGCAGGATAATGGGTTTTTAGCCACAAGGTTTGATATGAAACTAGCGCATAAGCAGCCGAGTGAGATTTGTTGAAACCATAACCCGCGAACTTTTCTACCAAGTCGAAAATTTTCATCGACAATGGCCCATCAACGCCATTCTTAATTGCGCCAGCTTCGAAAGTACCCCGTTGCTTAGCCATTTCTTCAGGTTTTTTCTTACCCATAGCACGACGAAGCATGTCCGCGCCACCTAAGGTATATCCAGCCAATACCTGCGCAATTTGCATAACCTGTTCTTGGTATAAAATAATACCGTATGTCGGCTCTAGTAAGTCTTTTAACGACTCATGTTGATACTCAGCATCAGGATAAGAGACTTCTTCACGGCCATGCTTACGTTCAATAAAGTTGTCTACCATGCCGGACTGCAAAGGTCCTGGGCGGAATAACGCCACTAATGCAATCATGTCTTCAAAACAATCGGGCTGCAGACGTTTAATCAAGTCTTTCATACCACGAGACTCCAACTGGAATACCGCCGTGGTTTCATAGCGCTGCAATAATCTAAATGATTTAGGGTCAGTCAAGCTAATGGATTCAATTCTGACGGGTTCTTCCCCTGCTTTTTCTAAGCGAGGGTTAATCATCTGCAAAGCCCAGTCGATAATAGTTAGAGTTCTTAATCCCAAGAAATCGAATTTAACTAAGCCAGCCGTTTCAACGTCATTTTTATCAAACTGAGTCACTGGGTTTAAGCCTTCTGCATCACAATATAGTGGTGAGAAGTCAGTGATGACTGTCGGTGAAATTACAACACCACCAGCATGTTTACCCGCGTTTCGAGTCACACCTTCAAGGCGGCGACACATGTCAATAAGCTCTTTGACATCTTCATCGCTATTATAAGCTTCTGGCAGTGACGGCTCGACTTCGAACGCTTTAGCCAGTGTCATGCCAGGCTCGGCTGGGATCATTTTGGTAAGCCGTTCAACAAAACCATAAGGATGGCCTAACACCCGCCCAACATCTCGTACTACTGCTTTTGCCGCCATCGTACCGAAGGTAATAATTTGAGATACTGCATCACGGCCATATAAATCGGCAACGTGGTCAATTACCTCATCACGGCGGTCCATACAGAAGTCAACGTCGAAATCGGGCATGGATACACGTTCAGGGTTCAAGAAACGTTCAAATAATAAATCGTATTCTAATGGATCTAAGTCAGTAATTTTAAGCGCATAAGCCACTAAAGAACCGGCACCAGAGCCACGCCCCGGCCCAACAGGTATGCCATTATCTTTACCCCATTGAATGAACTCCATTACGATCAAGAAGTAACCAGGGAACCCCATTTGGTTAATCACTTTTAGTTCAACATCGAGACGTTCATCATACTCAGGACGTTTCTCTTTACGCTCTTGCTCGTCAGGGAATAAAAACGCTAGACGCTCTTCCAGACCTTTTTCAGACACTTCAACCAAAAAGTCTTCAATGGTCAAATCGCCTGTTGGGAAATTAGGTAAGAAATATTCATTTAAACGAATCGTGACATTACAGCGTTTGGCAATTTCGACACTGTTTGATAATGCAGATGGAATATCAGCAAACAAATCACACATTTCATCTTCGGTTCGGAGATATTGTTGTTCACTGTATTTTTTAGGTCTACGAGGATCGGCTAACGTAAAGCCGTCATGAATCGCAACCCGAATTTCGTGAGACTCAAAGTCATCTGCTTTTAAAAACACCACTTGGTTAGTTGCAACAACAGGTAATTCATTTTCTGAAGCCAGTTTAACAGCCATATGAAGATAACGTTCTTCATCCGGTCTGCCCGTTCTGATCAACTCTAAAAAGTAACGGTCATGGAAGTGAGTTTTATAGAATGACACCAGCTCTTCAACTTGCGCCATGTTACCTTTCAATAGCGCTTTACCAATATCGCCATCTTTAGCACCGGAAATCAGCAAGATGCCTTGATTAAATTTGACTAACCATTCCTGATCGATGACCACTCTGCCGTTAAGCTGGCCGCGTAAATACGCTTCACTGATTAATTGAGTTAAGCTTTGATAACCGTCATTGTCTAAGGCGATAATGGTAATAGCACAGTATTCATCCGCAAAGCCTGGCACTTTCATCCAAAAGTCAGCGCCGATAATCGGTTTTATTCCCGCGCCGTGACAACCGCCATAGAATTTTACTAGACCACAAAAGTTATTCTGGTCAGTAATTGCTAATGCTCCCATACCCAGTTCTGAGGCTTTCGCCAGAATAGGTTTAACTTTTGCCACGCCATCAGACATGGAAAAATCACTGTGAACACGAAGATGGACGAAACGAGGATCGGACATAGAATATGAGTATCTTTGAAATGCATGATTAAAAGGAAAAAACCGCTGACCAGATTAGCAAACTACGCCAATTTATAATAGCGAAATTAATATCAATCTAAGCGGAAAGTCAACGGTTCAGCCCTGACCTCGTAAGTTGAAATTACAGGGCTTAGTAACAAATAATAATCTAAAAATAATGAGGTAAAAATAATGAACTAAAAGTCATCGCTCATCATGACTGATTAAGAATAGCCATCACTGGTTTAAAACTTTTGCGATGCTCAGGTAATACGCCGTGTGCTTCTAATGCTTCGTAGTGAGCTTTTGTTGGATAACCTTTGTGATTAGCAAATCCATATTGAGGATATCTGGCATCTAATGCATCCATTTCACGATCGCGAGTGACTTTAGCGATAATTGACGCTGCGCTAATCGCTGCTACTAATCCGTCACCTTTTATAATCGCATGGCTTTGAATACCAAAATCAGGGGTACGATTACCATCGACTAACACCTTTTCTGGTTGAATGGATAATCCAGCAACAGCTCGCTGCATTGCTAACATAGTGGCGTGCAGAATATTGATATCATCAATTTCGGTTGGCGTTGCTCTACCAACACTGATGGCTAAGGCTTTATCTGTTATCTCGTTAAACAATAACTCTCGACGCTTTTCTGATAGCTTTTTAGAATCATTTAACCCCGCTATCGGCTGATTAGGATCAAGAATAACAGCGGCAGTCACCACATCCCCTACTAAAGGACCGCGGCCGACTTCATCCACACCAGCAACAACACCACGAGTGATATACGCAACTTGCTCAGGTGTAATCCCTTTAATGACTGTCGGTATTCTGCTCATGATTTCACTTCTTGCAGTGGAGAGTGGCTTATTAATTCGATAACAGCGTCTGCAGCTCGATCGCTGGCGTTGCAGCGAAGGGTTTCATGGATTTGCTCAAACTCAGCTTTCAATGGCGTAAAGTCACGATTTAGCTGTTCAATCACAGCTGCAGAAATATTGTTCTCGTTACATTCATCTTGAACAATTTCAGGGATTAACGCACGACCCGCTAATAAATTTGGTAAAGAATAGTGCTCGACCAACATCAGTCGCTTTGCCAAAGTGTATGTCATCGCATTAACACGATATGACATCACCATCGGACGCTTAACAAGCATGGCTTCTAACGCCGCCGTACCGGATGCTAACAATATGGCATCTGATGCCGCCATCACAGCACGAGATTGTCCTTCAACCAATTCGATTTCAAGATCTGGCGCAAACTGTTTAAGCGCCGTTATAAACTGTTCACGGCGAGCTTGATTAACCAAAGGCGTCACAAATTTAATATCTGGATAGGTTTGTTTAATAATGACTGCAGCTTTGATAAATGGTTCGGCAAGTTGCTTGAGTTCGCCACCCCGAGAACCTGGCAAAATCGCTAAATATTCCGCTTGCGGGTCTAAGCCAAGCTGCTCACGGGCTTCAAGCTTGTCGCTTTCCATGGGAATATCATCAGCTAAAGTGTGACCAACAAAAGTACAAGGTACCTGATGCTTGTCATAAAATGCTTTTTCAAACGGCAGTAATGACAGCACCATGTTGGTTGCTTTTGCGATTTTAAAAATACGTTTTGGACGCCAAGCCCATACAGATGGACTGACATAGTGAACGGTTTTAATCCCTTGTGCTTTGAGTTTAAGCTCAAGACCAATATTAAAATCGGGTGCATCTATGCCAATAAAACAGTCAGGTTTTTCAGCACAAATATTTTTAATTAACGTCGCGCGCACTTTAAGCAATCGTGGTAATCGCGCGAGGACTTCAACAATTCCCATGACAGCAAGCTCTTCAAATGAAAAGTAACTCTCAAAACCGAGCGCTTCCATTTGCGGCCCACCAATACCGATAAATCGTGCATCAGGATATTGTTTTTGCAGTGACTTTATTAATCCTGCACCTAAAATATCGCCGGAGAGTTCTCCGGCGACCATTGCAAATATACGAGGGGTATTATTTGTCATGTTATCTTCTATCGAATGATCCCGCGAGATGAGCCATTAATAAACTCAACCATCCCTTTTACATGTTCATCTGATTCAGCATCGGTTGTGATTTCAGCTAATGCTTCTTCAATTGTCAGGTTTTTACGGTACAACGATTTATACGTACGGCGAATAGCATGTTGAGTCTCTTTAGTGAAACCACGGCGCTTAAGACCTTCAACATTTAACCCGCGAGGGATTGCTGGGCTACCTGCTGCCATCACAAATGGCGGCACATCTTGGAAGATAGTAGAAGAACCTGCAGTAAACGCATGAGCACCAATATGAACAAATTGATGTACGCCTGTCATGCCGCCTAAAATTGCCCAGTCACCGACGTGTACATGACCAGCAATTGACGCATTGTTAGCCATAATAATGTTATCGCCTAATACGCAATCATGAGCAATGTGCACGTAAGCCATCAATAAATTGTTCGAACCAATACGCGTTTCACTGTTGTCTTGAATCGTGCCACGATGAATGGTGACATTTTCACGAACAATATTGTTGTCGCCCATGATTAATGTCGTTGGTTCACCTGCGTATTTTTTGTCCTGACATTCTTCACCAATAGATGAAAATTGAAAGAAGCGATTACCCTTACCTATGACGCTTGGGCCTTTAATAACCACATGGGAACTAATCCAAGTATCATCGCCGATTTCAACATCAGCGCCGATATAACTCCAAGGACCAATGGTAACGTTGTTACCAATTTTTGCATCGGGATGTACGAATGCTAACTTATCAATCACTTGTTAATCTCTCTGCGTGCACACATTATTTCGGCTGAACAAGCTAGTTCACCATCAACAAATGCCTGTCCTTCAAATACACCAATCCCTCGGCGCTCTTTAATCATTTTAACGTGAAAATGTAATTGATCCCCTGGTGATACAACACGTTTAAAACGGGCTTTATCAACACCAGCGAGTAGGTATAGCACATCTGGAGAAGGATCTGGGCTCATGGTTTTAAATGCAAGTAAGCCAGTAGCCTGTGCCATTGCTTCAATAATTAACACGCCGGGCATGACAGGTTTAACAGGAAAATGGCCTTGGAAGAAAGGTTCGTTAAACGTCACGTTTTTGATCGCATGTAATGATTCACCAACGGTGTAATCTAAAACACGATCGACAAGTAAAAATGGGTAACGATGAGGAAGATATTGAAGAATTTCTTCAATATCCATTGTATTCAATTGGTTTGCCACACGTAATTCCTCGAAATGGCGTTAACGCCATTTACTGCTAATCTTTTATTTTTTTCTCAATCTCTTTCACACGATTGAACAATTCATCTAAATGGCGGAAACGAACCGTATTACGTCGCCAGCTCTTATTATCCATTGCAATTGTAGCAGATGAATACAGACCAGGCTTACGAATTTCGCTTGTTACATTGGTACTGCCTGAAATATGTGTGCCATCCGCCACTTTAAGGTGGCCTGCAATTCCACTTCCGCCGCCAACAATACAATATTTRCCCAAAGTTGAGCTACCGGCTAAGAAAGACGTCCCTGCAATTGCTGTATTTTGGCCTACAACACAATTGTGGGCGATTTGGACTTGGTTATCGATGATAACGCCATCGTGAATTTCAGTGTGTGACAATGCGCCACGGTCAACTGTAGTACCAGCTCCGATTTCGACATTATCACCAATTCTCACGCCACCGGTTTGTGGAATTTTAATCCAGTTACCGCGCTCATTGGCATAGCCAAAACCGTCAGAGCCAATGACACAACCAGAATGAAAGATACAATTTTGTCCCACTATCACGTCATGATAGAAGGTGACATTTGCCTTCAAACATGTGCCAGAACCAATAATTGATTGCTCTGCGACAACGCTTCCAGCACCGATTTGCACATCATTGCCAATAATCACATTGGCATCAATTACGACATTCGCCGCAATAGCAACATTCTCACCTAATTGGGCAGAAGCATGAATAACTGCTGAGGGATGAATACCTGTTGCCACTTTCGGGGTGGTATCAAGTAATTGCGCTACGCGTGCAAATCCTACGTAAGGATCTTTTAAAACCAAAGCATTACCAGAGTAATCTTCGGCATCTTTTTCACTCAATAACACCGCACCAGCTTGAGAAGATTCAAGCTGTGCACGGTACTTACTATTGGCTAAAAAAGAAAGTTGATCTGAAGCAGCATCTTCAAGGGTCGCAACGCTGGTTATTTCCAGAGAATCATCACCCAAAATCGTTGCGCCCAACAGCTGACCAAGCTCTTTTAAAGTCACAGTTTTCATTAGTTGCCTTTACTTAACGCTTGAACAACTTTGTCGCTGATATCAGCTTCTGGTTTTACAAAGATTACAGCACCACGTTGAAGAACGATGTCATAAGACTCTTTCTGTGCAATGGTGTTGATTGCTTCTTGTACTTTAACTAAAAGCTTGTTTTGCTCTTCACCTTGACGACGACGCATATCTTCATCAAGTGCTTTGCCTTTTAGTTGGAAGTCAGATTTTAACGACTCCATTTGACGTACAAGATCTGTCTTTTGGCTGTCGCTCATCAACGCGCCATCACGTTGCTGCTTCTCAACCATAGTACGCATTTCTTCTTGCATTTTTTGTACTTCAGCAACACGGTCACCAAATTCAGTTTTTAGTGATTGTGAAATTTGTTCACGTTGAGGTAGTTGCTCAAACACTTCGCCCATATCAACCACAGCAATTTTCTCAGCATGTGCCATCATAGGTGCACTTAAAAATGCCATTGTTACTAACGCGCGATTTACCATCTTTTTCAAAATAGACTCCTTGTTATTATCAGCAAAACTTGCCGAGTGTATTTGTTTTAGAACGTTTTGCCAATATTGAACGAAAAGATCTCAGTTTCATCATCTTCGTATTCTTTAATCGGCCAAGCCAAGCTAAACACCATAGGTCCCATCGGCGATAGCCACTGAACACTCATACCCCATGAGGCACGTATTCTGCTTGGGTCACTATAATCTTCCAATTTATCAAACTCATCGGCTGGAAGATATCTATACGAGTCATAATCGAACTCGGTATCCCATACGTTACCTGCATCAACGAAGAAGCTGGTACGTACTGAATTTGAATAAGCTTCATCCAAGAATGGAGTCGGCACAATCATTTCCATACTGGCAGTCGCAATTGCGTTACCACCAATTGATCTTCCTGAGCTCACTTGTACTCTATTTGGCTCACCCGGTAATGAACAGCTGTCACCAGAAGGATCTGGAGAACATGGTTCGCTACCACGGTATAAATAGAATGAACGTGGACCAACAGAGTTAGACTGGAAACCACGTAATGAGCTACTACCACCTGAATAGTAATTTTCCCAGAAAGGAAGAATTTGGTCATTATCATTAAACTGGCCATAACCATTAGCATAACCCAAACGTGCACGGGTCAATAATACAAAGCTATGATTACGAGTTAATGGGAAATAGAAGTTGGTATCCAAATCTGTTTTAAAGTACTGTAAATCAGAACCTGGAATGGTCGCTTTAGCGCTAAAGCGCTGTGATGAACCATCGGTTGGGAAAGTACCACGGTTTAATGTACTGCGGCTCCAACCACCATTTAGCTCAAAGTTATCAAAACTTAAATCAGCATTAGGATCATCTGACTCACGATAAACATTATAAAAACGTAATGCTTGTTCGTAAGCAGAAATTTCAGAAATTTGGTTATGACGGTAACCAATACCACCGTTTAAACGGTTGTATTCGTTAATCGGGAAACCTGAATTTAATGCAATACCATAAGATTTGTTTTTATAGCGCTCAAGGTTAGCCTCATTCGCATCAAACTCATTCCAATAAATGCTACCACCTAAACTCACACCATCTTTAGTAAAGTATGGGTCAGTGTACGAGAAGTTTACATTCTTAGAGTATTTGTTGGTGTTTAAGCTGACGCCAGCTTGGTTACCTGTACCTAAGAAGTTACTTTGCTGAACACCAAACTGAAGGCTCAGACCAGATTCAGTACCGTAACCAACACCTGCGTTAAATGAACCCGATGGTTGCTCTTTAACGTTAAATGCGACATCGACAAGATCATCACTTCCAGGTACCTGAACAGTCTCTGTATCAACGGTCTCGAAGTAACCTAGACGGTTAAGACGTGCTTTTGATTGTTCGACTTGTGCAGAGTTTAACCATGCACCTTCCATTTGACGTAATTCACGACGCATTACTTCATCTTTTGTCACTGTATTACCAGTGAAATTAACCGAGCGAACGTAGACACGTTTACCAGGGTTAACATTGATGTTTAGCGCAACTTCTTTAGATTCGTCATCAATTTCAGGGTAGGTCTTCACTTCTGGATAAGCATAACCAAATCGGCCAAGGTATTTGCTGTACATTTCTTCGGTGAACGTAACATCGCCACCGTTGTAAGTATCACCTTCTTTAATCGGCAAAATCGCTTTCATTAACTTTTCACGGCCCATTAGCTCACCGGTTAAGTTAACTTCAGAAACCTGATACTTCTCACCTTCATCAACATTGATGGTGATATACAATCCTTTTCTGTCAGGTGTCATCGCAACTTGTGTGGAAGTCACCTCAAAACGAATGTAACCTTGGTTATGATAGTAGGTTTTTACCGTTTCTAAATCTGCTTGTAGTTTTTGCTTTTGGTATCGACGTTCGCCGAATAAATCCCACCAAGCAACATAGTCTTTAAGCTCTAATAAACCGATCAATTCAGCATCTGAAAACACGCTGTTACCAACCACGTTGATTTGGCGAATTTCAGCCGCAAGACCTTCGGTGAAGTTAAACTTCAGCTCAACGCGGTTACGCGGTAAGTTAATGACTTCAGCTTCTACTTTTGCGCCATATTTACCGACACCGTAGTAGAAGTCTTGTAAGCCTTTTTCAATCCCCGATAACATGGTTCTATCGAGAGACTCACCTATTTTAATACCTGAGCCATCTAAACTTTCTTGAAGCTGCTCATCTTTAATGTCTTTGTTACCTTCAAAGGTCACGGCACTAATTGTCGCACGTTCTTTGACTGTAACGATTAACACCCCATCTTCATGAGCAACGTTAATCGTTTCAAAGTTAGTTGAGGCGTACAAGCTTTTAATCGCTTGCTGTAATTTAATTTGATCTACAGTATCGCCCACTTTAACGGGGAGACTAAGCAAGGCGGCACCAAGTGCAACTCGCYGTAAACCATCAATCTGGATGTCGGTCACTTCAAATGGTTGGAAAGTATCAGCCACACCATTGCCTGAAAATGACGCACCGACTAAAATCATCGAGGCAAAAAGTTTATTAAATCTCATAGAGCACTTCTAATTATTTGTGTTCCCTGCTCAGAGTCTGGAAAAATCATTGAAGATGGCAATGCTCATCAACAACAGCAGCATAACTGCACCAAACCTGAATCCTATGTCCTGAACCTTTTCTGGTACAGGCTTACCCGTAATCACTTCGATAAAGTAATACAGCAAGTGTCCCCCATCGAGTACTGGCAAAGGCATTAAATTAATAATCCCTAAGTTCACACTGATGAGTGCGATAAACCCAAGAAAATACACTAATCCATAGTCTGCGCTGGTGCCAGCACCTTGAGCTATTGATATAGGTCCACTCAGGTTTTTCACCGACACATCGCCGGTAAATAATTTTCCAATCATCTTAAAGCTGACAACAACCAGTTGCCAGGTTTTATCTGCAGCTGCAGCAAAGGAATCTACTATGCCATACTCAAGCTGGAAGCGCATACTTTCAGGCCAATCAATTTGAGTTGGGCTTACACCAACAATGCCAATGGTTTCTCCGTTTGCATTTGTTTGTGCTTGAGGAGTGACAATGATAGTTAATTGCTCATTGTTACGTGCGATGGTCAGGTTAACGTCTTTGTTTGCAGACGTTTGTATCACATCAACAAAATCATTCCAATCTTGATAAGGTTGACCATGCACCTTGAGTATTTCGTCACCCAACTGCAAACCAGCGATTTCGGCCGCACTACCGTTGGTTACAAGCGCAATCACTGGCTTAATCCCTGGGCGATATATTCCTAGACCCATAGCCCCAATAGGCGACTCTTTGTCTGGATCGAATTGCCAATCACGGATATCTAGTGTGTAAGTTTTTTCTGATGCTGTTGTCGAAGATAAAGGAACTAAGCTAATGTCCAGTTCTTTACCGCCAATATGGCCAACTAAAGCAAGATTAACTTCTTCCCAGTTTCTAACTTTCTGGCCAGAAACTGCCACAATTTGCATCGGTTCTTTTAGCTCAATTTGAGCGGCTGGAGTATTTGCTCTTGTTGTATCAATAACAGGTTTTAGTGAAGGGACCCCAATAAGATACATTAAATAAAGTGCCACAATAGCAAATAAAAAGTTTGCAATCGGTCCTGCGGACACAACCGCAATCCGTTGCCAAACGGTTTTACGATTAAATGCCTGATCTTTTAACTCTTCAGGCACATCCTCAACTCGCTCATCGAGCATTTTGACGTAACCACCTAAAGGGATCATGGCAACGACATACTCAGTGCCATCTTGACCCACTTTACGCCAAATGGCTTTACCAAAGCCAATAGAAAAACGTTCTACTTTGATGCCACAACGACGTGCAACCCAAAAATGTCCGTATTCATGTGCAGTAATCAAAATACCCAGTGCGACAATAAATGACCCCAGGTTCCATAAAAAATCTAACATTGTTCTCCTACGAACTAGTTAATCGATTTGATTGCTTCTTTTGCGATTATACGAGCTTGCCCGTCTAACGCCATAATATCTTCAATCGTACCTAATGCTGAATGTGATACCCGTTCTAAACATGACTCATTAACACGAGCGATATCAGTAAACTTAATCTTTTCATTTAAAAAAGCATCAACAGCAATTTCATTTGCTGCATTGAGTACAGTTGTAGCCTCTTGACCTTGTTCACATGCTTTCATCGCAAGAGCTAAACAAGGGAAACGTTGGTAGTCAGGTTCACAAAAGCTTAATTCTCGGACTTTGAAAAAATCCAAAGGTTCAACTCCAGCGTAAATTCTTTCTGGAAAAGACATACAATGCGCAATAGGAGTGCGCATATCAGGGTTACCCATTTGTGCAATCACTGAACCATCTTTGTATTGCACCATGGAGTGAATCACGCTTTGAGGGTGAATCACCACTTTCAATTGCTCTTTATTGGTATTAAAAAGCCAGCGCGCTTCAATAAATTCGAGCCCTTTATTCATCATGGTGGCTGAATCAACAGAAATCTTAGGTCCCATAGACCAATTAGGATGATTACATGCTTGTGTTGGTGTCATTGCACTTAAAGCGGCAATATCTGAAGTCAGAAATGGTCCACCAGAACCCGTTAATAAGATATGGGAAATACCAGATGCCGTTAAATCACAGGTTCCGAGATTTGCTTGAATATCGGCAGGGAGGCATTGAAAAATTGCGTTATGCTCACTATCGACTGGCAGTAGCGTCGCATTATTTTCACGGGCAGCCTTCATAAAAAGTTCACCAGACATCACCAGTGACTCTTTATTGGCTAATAGCACCCTTTTGCCCGCTTTAACCGCAGCGTAAGTTGACATTAACCCCGCTGCACCAACAATTGCCGCCATCACGGTATCTACTTGAGTGGCTGTAACAAGACTTTCAAGTTCATCGGCGCCTGTGGTGACATCAATATTGAGGTTCGCTGGTATCGCTTCTTTAAGCGCTTGCGCCGCAGTTGAATCCACCATATGCGCGACACGAGGTTTATGCTTCAGACACAATTGAAGCATCTTTTCTACACTGGCATTGGCAACTAAACCATAAACGCAGTATTGCTCTGGATTATGCTCGATAACACTTAGCGTACTGCTTCCGATAGAGCCCGTGGCTCCAAGGATGACCATATTTTGCATGGTTGATTAAATCCAGAATGCGAGATAAATGAAAGTAAAAACAGGTAATGCTGCAGTCAGACTGTCCATTCTATCTAATACACCACCGTGACCCGGTAAGATTTTTCCTGAGTCTTTTATATTAGCTGCTCGTTTAAACATACTTTCAGACAGGTCACCAAATGCTGAAGCCATTGCCGTAATTAAGGTAACCGCAATGACAAGCCCAAGCTCTTGTTCTGGTGAGTAATACATAACACCTGCCACAACCGCCATAGTCGCAACTAAACCACCACCAAGGCCTTCTAAAGTCTTATTAGGGCTCACTTTCGGCATCAATTTATGCTTGCCTAATGAACGACCAGCAAAATAAGCTCCTGTATCAGCTGCCCAAACAATTAGCATGACTAAAAAGACTAAAGTACCACCAAAGTAAGGATCAACATTAGCACTGATTGACTTGAGGGTGATAAGTGAGACAAAACAGGGAATTAACGTTAACTGTCCAAACATTGATTTTAACATCGGACTGGCTTGCCAAATGCTGCCACTTTTAGGATAAGTAAACACTAACAAGGTGCTAATTACCCACCAAAAAAGGCCAATTGAAATGACGGCTAAAAAGATAGGATGAACTTGGCCTTTCAGCCATAATGCCTCAACTGGAACAAATATATTAAGTGCAATAAGAATTAACGAAACCGTGACGGTAAACGTCCATTGAGTGACTGTACATTGTGGGTCAATAAAACTCCCCCACTCTTTTGCTCCAATCATAAAAACAGGCACGAGTGCCCAAGCAAAATATTCTGCGGGTAAAAAGAAAATGGCACCTATCACTAATGGAAGGAGCCATAGTACAGTCATAATTCGTTGTTTTAACAAAGCAAAAGCCTCTTAAATTTTTTATACAGCTCGTATTTCTTCAATTTGACTGCCAGTCAAACCAAATCGACGCTGCCTACTGGCAAAAACGGCAAGTGCATCTTTAAAAGCTTGCTCGTTGAAGTCTGGCCACAAAGTCTCAGTAAAGACCAATTCTGCATATGCAGCCTGCCATAAAATAAAATTACTGATACGGTAATCACCGCCAGTTCGTATCATTAAATCTACTTCGTGCTGTTCACTCATACACAGTTGTTGATTTAACGACTCTTCTGTCAATTCACTTGACTCAATCTCGCCTTGGGCAACTTTATCTGCAAGCTTTTGAGCTGCTTGTAAAATATCCCAACGGCCACCGTAGTTAGCTGCAACATTAAGCACTAATCCGGTATTTTCTGCAGTGTGTTGTTGTGCTTTTTCAATCTGTTTTTGTAAACGTGCAGAAAAACGACTGGTATCACCAATGATATTTAATCTTACATGGTTATTATGCAGTAGTTTAATTTCTCTTTGTAATACTGAGAAAAACAACTCCATTAGTAAACTGACTTCTTTATCTGGCCTGCGCCAGTTTTCACTTGAAAATGCAAATAAGGTCAGTGACTCAATGCCTAGTTGGCTCGCGACACTCACAGCTCGGCGTACAGCTTTTACACCAGCCTTATGACCAAACACCCTTGGTTTTCCTTGCTGCTGAGCCCAGCGGCCATTACCGTCCATAATAATAGCGACATGCTTAGGTAGCGACTGCTTTACTGCTTCAGATAATTGCCCTGGCAATTGTTCTGATGACGCAATATCAGCACTCGACTTTGTTTCTGGCTCATATCCAACAGTGGATGACATCTATTACAACCCTTTCAAATAGACAAACGCCGTGTAGTATAACCTTACACGGCGCTTTAACTCTAGCTTTGCTAGGTTGAGAATTAGACTTCCATCAATTCTTTTTCTTTAGCAGCTAAAATTCCATCAATATTCTTGATGCTTGCATCAGTGAACTTTTGGATTTCATCTTCGCTACGGCGAACATCATCTTCAGTACACTCTTTGGCTTTCTCAAGCTTTTTAACTTCACTGATAGCATCACGACGTACATTACGTACTGCAACACGACCATTTTCAGCTTCGCCACGTACGACTTTGATGAAGTCTTTACGACGTTCTTCAGTCAGTGCAGGTAATGGAATACGCATTGCGTTACCAGCAGTCATTGGGTTTAGACCTAAGTCTGAACTCATGATCGCT
Source organism: Shewanella sp. UCD-FRSSP16_17 (assembly GCF_001675935.1). NCBI lineage: Bacteria > Pseudomonadati > Pseudomonadota > Gammaproteobacteria > Alteromonadales > Shewanellaceae > Shewanella > Shewanella sp. UCD-FRSSP16_17. The sequence continues at coordinate 386,058 of NZ_LZFV01000013.1, read as the reverse complement.
TTCTCAACAGCTTGAACCATAGTGGCATCAAAAACAGTTACATTTAATGTGCGAGAATCTTCAATACCAATGTTTGCCACTTGCTTAAGTGGTGTCATTGCACCGTAATATGACACTTGAATTGAATCAAGTAGGCTTGGGTGAGCACGACCAGTACGTACTTTAGCCATTTGGTTTTTAGTAGCTTCAACACATTTTGTCATGCGCTCTTGAGCATCTTCTTTAATTGTATCAATCACGATAAATATCCTTTTGGTCACAAATACTTATTACTTAAGCGATAATCTGAGAATGGCACATAGTCGTTGCTATGTCGATATTCGCTCATTGGTATACATTTAGTTTAAACAAATAACCTTTATGAGATTATTTCGTTTTAATATGCGTACCTTCATCTTCACCCATGATAACACGGCGTAAAGCACCCGGTTTATTCATGTTGAAAACTAAAATAGGCATATCGTGGTCACGGGCTAACGTAAATGCCGCTAAGTCCATTACCTTGAATTCATTTTCTAATACTTCGTCATAGGTCAAAGTATCATATTTAACTGCGTCAGGATCTTTCATTGGATCAGCAGAATAAACACCATCAACTTTTGTGCCTTTAAGTACAACTTCTGCTTCAATTTCGATACCGCGTAAACAGGCTGCTGAATCAGTTGTACAAAATGGGTTACCTGTACCAGCTGCAAAAATAACAACTCGGCCAGATTTTAATAAACTAATTGCCTCTGCCCAGTTATAGTCATCACAAACACCTTTTAAAGGAATTGCAGACATTAAACGTGCGTTGACATAGGCACGGTGCAGTGCATCACGCATCGCTAGGCCGTTCATCACAGTTGCAAGCATCCCCATATGGTCACCGACAACACGATTCATTCCAGCTTGCGCTAAGCCTTCACCACGGAATAGATTACCACCACCAATAACAACACCAACTTGAATACCTAACTCAACCAACTCTTTCACTTCTTGAGCCATACGGTCTAAAACTTTAGGGTCAATGCCGAAGCCTTCTTCGCCCATTAACGCTTCGCCGCTTAGTTTTAAAAGAACGCGTCTAAATGCAGGTTTTGGATTGGTGCTCATAATTTTTTCCTGATTATAACAAAACCGCAGCGGTTGCTGCGGCTTTAGGGGATGAAGAGATAATTACTTATGCTTTTTTAGTAGCAGCAATTTGTGCAGCAACTTCTGCAGCGAAATCTTCTTCTTTCTTCTCGATGCCTTCACCAACTTCTAAACGGATGAAGTTAGAAACAGTAGCGCCTTTCTCTTTCAGAATGTCGCCAACAGTTTTCTTTGGCTCCATGATGTAAGCTTGGCCAGTAAGAGAGATCTCACCAGTAAACTTCTTCATGCGACCGATAACCATTTTCTCAGCGATTTCTTGAGGCTTACCTTCGTTCATCGCGATCTCAACTTGAAGTGCTTGCTCACGAGCAACAACATCAGCTGGAACGTCAGTTGGGTTAACGAATTCAGGCTTAGAAGCAGCAACATGCATTGCAATGTGCTTTAATGTTTCTTCGTCAGCTTCACCAGAAACAACAACACCGATACGGTCGCCGTGACGGTAAGAAGATTGAGAAGCACCATCGATGTATTCAACACGACGAACATTGATGTTCTCACCGATTTTAGCAACTAGCGCAACACGAGTTTCTTCGAATTGTGCTTTAAGATCTTCAATAGTTACTTTAGAAGCAGCTGCAACAGCTAATACTTCGTTAGCGAATGCTAAGAAGTTTGCATCTTTAGCAACGAAGTCAGTTTGACAGTTAACTTCTAATAAAGCTGTGTAACCTTCACCTGCTTGAATAAGGATAGTACCTTCAGCAGCGATGTTACCTGCTTTTTTAGCAGCCTTAGCAGCACCACTTTTACGCATGTTATCGATAGCTAGCTCGATATCACCGTTAGTTTCAGTTAGTGCTTTCTTACAATCCATCATGCCAGCGCCAGTGCGGTCACGAAGTTCTTTAACTTGGGCAGCAGTAATTGCCATTGTTAAATCCTCTATTTTAAATTCGTCTAATATTGCATTTAAAAACAGGGGCCCATAAGGCCCCTGTTCACCAATTAACTATTGGTACATAAGGGGGATGGTAACCATCACACCTTATTAAACAGTTTCTACGAAACCGTCTTGCTCAGCTTGAACAGCTAAATCTTGACCGCGGCCTGAGTTAGCAGCTGCAGCAACAGAAGTAGTGTACAAACGGATAGAACGCATAGCATCATCGTTACCAGGAACGATGTAGTTAACGCCGTCTGGAGCAGAGTTAGTATCAACAACAGCAACAACTGGGATACCTAGGTTGTTAGCTTCTTTAATAGCAATATGCTCATGGTCAGCACCGATAACGAATAATACGTCAGGTAAACCGCCCATGTTTTTGATACCGCCTAAAGATTTTTCTAACTTCTCTAGCTCGCGAGTACGCATTAACGCTTCTTTCTTAGTAAGCTTGTCGAAAGTACCGTCAACTGACTGGCTTTCTAGCTCTTTAAGACGCTTGATTGACTGACGAACAGTTTTCCAGTTAGTTAACATACCGCCTAACCAGCGGTGATCAACGTAGTACTGGTCACAAGAGATTGCAGCTTCTTTGATAGCTTCGCCAGCAGCGCGCTTAGTACCAACAAAAAGGATTTTACCTTTTTTAGAAGCAACGTTGCTAATGAACGCTAATGCTTCGTTGAACATTGGCACAGTGTGCTCAAGGTTGATGATGTGAACACCATTACGTGCACCGAAGATGAAAGGCTTCATCTTAGGATTCCAGTAACGAGTTTGGTGACCGAAGTGAACACCAGCTTGAAGCATGTCGCGCATTGAAACAGTAGTCATTTTATATACCTTAATTTGGGGGGTTAGACCTCCACGAATCCCATACCTTCGACTCTTGCTTGCTAAAATAGCGCACTAAGAGCACCCCGAAGAATGTGTCGATACGTGTGTGATTTAGTATTTAGTTAAATTGCCATCTATAACATGTATAATGGCCGCCATATTTTACGCTTAGTGAAGCACTAAGTGAAGAAAGTATTTATACTTAATTCAAATGACTCGTTCATTAAGACTTAAACATAACGGCGCGCTTTATACCATAACTGGGTAAAAAGCACAAATTTTGACAAATTTATTTACGCCTTTTTTGACCGATACAAGGGTAAGAGAATATTCATGAGCATAGTCATCAAGACAGCAGAACAAATCGAAAAAATGCGTGCTGCGGGTAAATTAGCAGCAGAAGTACTGGAAATGATTGCACCTCACGTCAAGGTCGGTGTGACCACAGATGAACTCAATGATATCTGCGCTAAATACACCGAAGAACAAGGCGCGATTTCAGCACCATTAAATTACCATGGTTTCCCCAAATCAATTTGTACTTCAGTCAATGAAGTCGTTTGTCATGGCATTCCAAGCGGTTACCAACTCAAGAATGGCGACATTCTAAATATCGATATCACTGTCATTAAAGATGGTTTCCATGGTGACACGTCAAAAATGTTTTTAATTGGCGATGTTAGCCCGAAAGACAGACGTCTTGCTCGTATCGCTCAAGAAAGCTTATATCTTGCGATTAAAAAAGTACGACCTGGTGTTAAATTAGGTGAAATTGGTACTGCAATAGAAAAATTCATCAAAGCAAGTAAATCAGGCTTGGACAAATACTCAATTGTTCAAGATTATTGTGGTCATGGAATTGGTGAAGGCTTCCATGAAGAACCTCAAGTGGTTCACTACAAAAACAATGACAATACTGTATTAAAAGCCGGCATGTGTTTCACAATTGAGCCAATGATTAATGCAGGACGTTATACAACTGTTTTAGATAAAGAAGATAACTGGACAGTCACCACGTCAGATGGTAAAAAATCAGCTCAATGGGAACATACCTTACTCGTTACAGAAACTGGTGTTGAGGTATTAACCTTACGTGGCGAAGAAGACTTCCCAAGAACGATATAACTTAAACACTCAATAAGGACATCAATGAACACAGCGCTGGTAGCAAAAAACACCCTCATCGAATTCAACCAGCGCTTATTGGAGCAATTTACTGCTAAACAGCCAATTACGGACTTAGTTCAGCAGCGCTGCCAATTTGTTGATGCTCTTTTACTCGACAGCTGGCAAAAGTTTGGTTTAGACCAAGCATCTATTTGCTTAATCGCTGTGGGCGGTTATGGACGAGGAGAACTGCATCCGCATTCAGATATCGACCTATTACTACTATCCCAATCTGATGAAACCAGTCAGCAAGCCAAAGATGCCATTAGTCAGTTCATCACTTACCTGTGGGACTCTGGGTTAGAAATTGGCCATAGTGTTCGCACTATTGCAGATACACTTTCTCAAGGTGCTCAAGACATCACTATTGCCACCAATCTGTTGGAAGCAAGGTTATTAATGGGTGATAGCGGTTTATACGACGAATTATACGATGCTATCCGCCAGCCTGACTTCTGGCCTTCGCAAACATTCTTTTTAGGCAAAAAAGAAGAACAAGATCTGCGCCACGAAAAAGCCAACGCTTTTGATTTAGAACCTAACATCAAATCTTGCCCTGGCGGTTTAAGAGATATTCAAACCATTGCTTGGGTAGCGATGCGTCATTTTGATGCAGCCTCATTACAAGATTTAGTTGAGCATGATTTCCTAACTCCTGTTGAATTAACTGAGCTGCTCGAATGTCGTGATTTTTTATGGCAACTACGCTTTGCTCTGCATATGACGTCGGGTAGAAATGAAAACAGGCTGCTATTTGATTTACAACGCCAAGTTGCGACAGCAATGGGTTATGAAGATGCCACTCAACTGGCTGTTGAGCAAATGATGAAACGTTACTATCGCACGGTTAGACGTGTGATGGAGCTGAATGAAATGCTGTTGCAATTGTTTAAACGGGCAACACTTAATCAAACGACGTCATTAACGATATACCCTATCAATAATCAATTTCAGCGCCGCGGCCGTTATATTGAAGTTTTGGATGAAAGTGTATTTGAAAACCAGCCAGAACAAATTCTTAATCTCTTTTTACAAGTAGCACGTAACTCTAATATTCAACGAATATACGCCCCGACGTTGCGCCTTTTAAGGCAAGCAAGGCGTAAACTCACAGGTCCTTTGCAAGATAATCCTGAATGCCGCAAGTATTTCATAGCAATATTAAAGCATCCTCGTGGAATTGCCGCCTTGTCATTAATGCATAAGCATGGGATTTTATCTTCTTATTTACCTGCGTGGCGCAAAATTGAAGGCCAAATGCAGTTTGATTTGTTCCATGCATACACTGTTGATGAACATACACATCGATTGCTGCTGAATATTGACCGATTTGCCCAAGCAGATCAGAAAGATGAGTTTCCACTCGGGGCGATTTTGATCAACCAATTACCAAAAAAAGGGTTATTGGTGCTAGGCGCAATCTTTCATGATATCGCTAAAGGCCGTGGCGGAGACCACAGTAAACTCGGCGCGACTGATGCACTTGATTTTTGTAAGTTACATGGATTAAGCGATCATGACGGACGGCTCGTGGCTTGGTTGGTTGAAAATCACTTGGTGATGTCTGTAACTGCGCAGCGTCGTGATATTTCTGATCCTGATGTTGTCGCTACTTTTGCTGATAGAGTGCAAGATGCCGTGCATCTCAGTTATTTGTACTGTCTAACTGTGGCAGACATATGCGCGACTAATCACAAAGCATGGAATAACTGGAAAGGTTCATTACTACGAGACTTATATTTTTCAACTCAAAGGGTGCTGTCGCGCGGTAAAGAGAAACCTATTGATGTTGCTGATCGCGTATTAGAAATCCAACAAAAAGCGCAAAAAGAACTACTTAGACGTGGCCTTAAACAAAAAAGCATCAACGAGCTGTGGCTGCGCTTTAAAGACGATTACTTTTTACGCCATCAGCCTAATCAAGTCTCGTGGCACACAGAAGCCTTGCTCAAGCATGACAAGCAAAAGCCATTAGTGCTTATTTCAAAGCATACGACTCGTGGCGGCAGCGAGCTATTTGTTTATGCTAAAGACAAGCCAAAGTTATTCGCCACGGTGATGACAGTATTAGACAATAAAAATATTAATGTTCATGATGCAAATGTCATGACATCAAATGATGATTACGCCCTAGATACCTTTGTTATCTTAGAGCAAGATGGCGAACCCATCACTCAGCTCTCGCGAATTCAATCGATTAAAAAGTCGCTTGAAAAAGCATTAGCGAGCCAAAAACCTAAACCACCTAAATTTAGGAAAATGGCCCGTATCATGAAACCTTTTAACGTTCGTACACAAGTGAGTTTCTTGCCAGGTGCAAAGCATGATACAAGTATGATGGAGCTTATTGCATTGGATAGCCCGGGATTACTGGCCAAAGTCGGTGATGTATTATATCGCTGCGATACCACGTTATTATCAGCTAAAATCACCACTATTGGCGAACGAGCTGAAGACTTCTTCATTCTGCAAACTTCAGATGGACAAGCGTTAAATGAAGAACAACAAACACAATTATCCGAAGCGCTTTCAGGAGCGCTTTCTCAACCTTTACATCAATAAACACAATTTGGGAGATAGTAATGGAGGCATTACGCCAACGCATAGAAGCTGCATTTGAGGCTCGTCAGGACATCACACCTAGCACAGTTGAGCCAAGTGTTCGTGCAGATATCGAAACTGTCATTAGCATGCTTGATAAAGGCCAAGCTCGTGTTGCAGAGAAGATTGATGGCGAATGGCACGTACACCAATGGTTAAAGAAAGCAGTACTACTTTCTTTCCGTATCTTTGACAACGAAGTGGTTGAAGGTGGTGACACTAAGTACTTTGATAAAGTACCGCAAAAGTTCTCTGATTACACAGCTGAAAGATTTAAAGAAGAAGCAATCCGTGTTGTACCACCTGCAACGGTACGTAAAGGTTCATTCATCGGAAAGAACACCGTACTCATGCCATCTTACGTAAACCTAGGTGCTTATGTGGATGAAGGCACTATGGTAGATACTTGGGCTACAGTTGGTTCTTGTGCACAGATTGGTAAGAATGTGCATTTATCTGGTGGTGTCGGCATTGGTGGTGTACTGGAGCCATTACAAGCCGGCCCGACCATTATTGAAGATAACTGTTTTATCGGCGCACGCAGTGAAATTGTTGAAGGCGTTGTTGTTGAAGAAGGCAGCGTAATTTCAATGGGTGTTTACATTGGTCAAAGTACCCGTATTTTTGACCGTGAAACTGGTGAAGTACATTACGGTCGCGTACCAGCAGGCTCTGTAGTGGTTTCAGGTAACCTACCTTCTAAATGTGGCACTTACAGCTTATATGCGGCAATCATTGTTAAGAAAGTCGATGCTAAAACCCGCGGAAAAGTCGGTATTAACGAGTTATTACGTATCGTTGATTAATATTAATCATCTGATAAATGATTCAAAAAGGCCTCGAAATGAGGCCTTTTTTATAAACTTAACATTTTACTGTGACTATTTGCAGTAACAAAATACAAGCATCGTTAAAACACCACAGTCTTATTGCCATACACCACAACTTGCTCATCTAGTACCAATTGTAAGGCTTTACTCAAAACGCTTTTTTCAACATCTCGGCCATTATGCGCCAATTCTTCTGCACTAAAGCTATGATCAACATTAATCACATCCTGCTTAATAATCGGCCCTTCATCTAAACAGTTATTCACAAAGTGCGCAGTTGCGCCAATAATTTTTACCCCCCTCTCCCATGCTTGTCGATATGGTGATGCACCGATAAAGGCTGGCAAAAATGAATGGTGAATATTAATAATCGTGTTTGGATAATGAGCAACAAACTCTGGCGTCAAAATACGCATAAATTTTGCTAATACAATATAATCAGGCGAGTACTGCTTAATGATTTCTAAAATGGCCATTTCGTGTTGTTGTCTATCAATCCCTTGATGGCAAACATGATGAAACGGGATATCAAACTTCTCAGTTAATGCTTGCAGGTTATCGTAATTACCAATAACTGCAGCAATTTCCAAATCAAGGCCGCCATAATAGGACTTCATTAAAATATCACCTAAACAGTGCGCTTCCTTGGTCACTAAGATCACGATGCGCTTACGACCAGCATCTACCAATTTCATATGATTTTGCTCAGGCAGCACCTGCCTAAGATCGGCTAGCAAAGCATCATCATCAATATGACCTTCAAGCACAGTACGCATAAAAAAGCGTCCTTGTTGATGGTCTACAAACTCGGTGTTTTTAACAATATTTAGGTGGTGGGCAAAACATACCCCGGTAATTTTGGCAATCAAGCCTTGTGCATCTTCACAATCAGTAATAAGAATTTTACGATCTACACTTAATGCAGGGGTATCAGATTGGTTTTTTTTCATAACTACACGACTCACATCAATTTTTGCCAATAGGCCTTTCAAACTAAATTAATTCATTAATAACACAGCTAGGGCAAGCACAAGATAAGAACATCAATATTTATGGGTAATTTGATAAATAAGGTAAGCCATATACAGAATCTTTAATTTAATGGAGGAATAATTATGAATTGTTTATCTTATACGCTCTAGAGATGACCAATAATACAGCTCACTTAGAAGATAACCCAGCCTTATGAAATATAAGCCAGAGCAAGCATTACTGCCTTGTATCCAAGTACCTTTGTAGTAACTTGCGTAAACTTTCTGCTTTTGTGCCAAAAACGACCTGCACGCCCTTACCTACTTTAATCACTCCCTTAGCACCTAATCTCATTAAACGTGGCTTATCAACTAATTTAGGATCAACTACAGCTATTCTTAGGCGGGTTAAACAAGCATTAAGCTCAATGATATTTTCAGGACCACCCAATGCACTGACCATTGCACGTAAACTTTCTTTATTTCCGGTATCTTCTGCTGCTATTCGCCCTGGAGTTTTCAAGTTAAACGCAACAATACTGACCCTAAATATCAAATAATAGATAAACGCCGTTAATGGGCCTAAAAACCAAAACCAACTGGTATTACTTGATTGTGCAAATAACACGCTAAAGTCAATCAAGCCATGAGAAAACACCACACTGTGGTTGATATCAAGCAAGATGCAAATCGCATAAGCCGCACCACTTAATAACGCATGAATAATAAATAACAGCGGCGCGACAAACATAAAAGCAAATTCAATAGGCTCAGTGATACCAGTCAGCCAGCAAGTTGCCGCAGCAGAAAGCATAATTCCTGCAACCCGATTTTGTTCGGATTTATCAGCGCAGCGCCAAATCGCAAGCGCTGCGGCAGGTAATCCCCACATTTTAATCAAGTAGCCTCCCGCTAGATTTCCCGCTAAAGGGTCGCCAGCAAGATAACGTGCTATCTCACCTCTAACCATTTTACCTTCATGAAAGTACTGACCCACTTCAAGATAAAATGGTGCATTCCAAATGTGATGAAGCCCCAGCGGAATCAAAAAACGTTCTATCGTGCCGTAAACGGCAAAAGCTAATGCAGGATCTTGATAAACGGCCCATAGTGATAAGCTATCTATCTGATAAGCGAGCGTTGGCCATATGTGAGCCAACAAAAATGCCAATGCCATTGCAAAAGGAATAATCAGCAAACCGGCACTTCGCTGGCCTTCAAAAAATGAAAACATCGCAGGCAATTTGACATCTTGGCTCATTCTCACCACAAAACATGTCATCGCCCCCACTAAAATACCGCCAGCAATACCTGTATCTATGGTGTCAATTCCCCATAAAGGTCGAGCAGGCAATTGATAAATTGCAGTAAATGCCCCCATTGACGAGATAAAAACACCAAAGCCAAACACTGCCACAAAAGCCGCTATACCTTGGTCTTTACAAAAGCCAATGGCAATTGCTACCGCAAATAACAATGGCATCATGGTGAAGATTAAATTACCAACAGCTGAAAATACCGTTGCAAGTTCTTGAGGAATAAAAGGAAGTGGATTATATGACAAGCCCAACATCACACCAGCAGCAGGTAAAATGGCAATAGGAATGAGCAGCGCCTGACTGAGGCGCTGGGCAAATTTAAACCACTGCTGACTTAATCGTCTTATTGATTGAGAGACTGAGCGGCTGAGTGCCATGTTGGTATCCATTGCACCGCGTCAGTTTCTGGCTCCATGGTTTCACATGCATCAATATCTAAACGCGCTGTTAGCGGTTTGGCGCCAAGTTCTGCAAATAATTCATCGAATTGTTTAGCCGCGCCACAGAAAGTCTCGTAACTTGAATCACCTAAACCAATAATGCTGTAACGTAAACCAGGAAGATAAGGCGCTGCGGACTTCATTTCAGCAAACCAAGGCGCAATATCATCAGGTAAATCACCTTGACCTGTAGTTGAAGTAACTATGATTAATAGTTCATCTTCCTTAGGCACAAATCCCGTTAAATCAGATGATTGAATAAGGTTAGTTTCAAAATCAAGTTCAGCAATTTTGCTTGCCAGTGTTTCAGCAACAAACTGAGCACTGCCATATACGGTGCCAAACACTAAATTAACTTTTTCCATGTTATACTTCTCTTCAAGTTAACTAACTTCTATTATTCACTTAGCTAGCGGCTAAGACATGAGGTTGATAACTTCACCATACTGTATTCTCACGCTAAGCTGCAAGTATGAAATACAAACAAAAGTAATAACTTACATATACCTTAAGGTTACTGTTATGCGTCAAGCCAACAGGCACAGATTGTTTAAGCTGCAACATAAGTCCGCTCACATTAGGCGTAACTTCTATTTTCGGTCTGAGCAACAAGATACCAGTAAGCCACTTGAGAAGATTGAAGAGTTTGAAAAGCTTAAATCAGTTTTACTTGAGCATACCAAAGCACCTTTTAAAGCCAGTTAACGCAGACTCTTAAGCGCTAAACCCGTATCGAGAATGGTTATATTAAGTACATAAAAGATACGTATGCTGTGAGCGGAAAGATAATGTAACGCATTAGAAAGAGATACTGCATTGAGTATCTCTTTGATATTTCTAATCTAAGCCTAAACCAAGCCTTATTAAGCCCATACCAAGCCTTTATATTGACTAGAGCCAATTAAGCTATGTCTAGGGGAGTATCAATATCCAAATGTTCTTGCCAACCAAATTGGTCAAATAAAGTTGACCATTCCTGCTCAAGTTCGGTTTCAATATGCATTAACTCGTTGGTCACCGGGTGAGTAAACTGCAGCGACTTAGCAATTAACCAAAGTCGGTTAATTTCAAAGTGGCTTCTAAAAAACTTATTTTGTTTGCCATCGCCATGAGTCGTATCACCGATAATGGGGTGACGCAAATGAGCCATATGGCGGCGCAATTGATGCTTTCGACCAGTTTGAGGCGTTAATTTAATCAAACAAAAACGGCTGGTAGGATAGCGGCCAGAGCTAAAAGGGATCTCAGCATTTAATAACGGCTCATAGTCTGTAACAGCATCTTGGGCAGGTTTATCTTTACGGGCTTTTTTATCCGCGACATCATCCAGCTCAACCTTAAGGGCATAATCTAGTCTCGCTGCTTCATGCATATTGCCACGCACTAATGCTAAATATTGTTTCTTCACATGATGTTGTTCAAATTGCTCACACAAGGCCCGTGCTACTTCACTATTTTTGGCAAACAACAGCACACCAGATGTCGGCCTATCGAGCCTATGTACCGGAAAAACATGACAACCGACGAGATCTCGAGTAAGTTGCATCGCAAAAAATCGCTCTTTTCTTGCCAAGTAAGAGCGGTGAACTAATAAACCTGCAGGCTTATGAATCGCAACGATATGCTCATCTTGAAATAATATTTCCAATTCTGGCGCGACTTCATCATTCTCTGCGTCTTCAGCAAAATCAATATCGGTGCCAATATATTCATCATCAGCAAACGGGCTTATGTATTTTTCTTCAGTCATCACTTTCACCTTATTGACCCGTTAACAGATTATCTAATACAGCTAAAAGCTTGGTTAACTCAGCGAGTTCAGCTCGATTGCCCCACACATGCTCAGCCATCGGAGCCAGTGAAATTTTGCTAGGTAACGGCGATTGTGTTCGGATCAACATCGACATCTTAGGAATAAAAATAAATTGCAGCCATTGCTCGAAACGTAACGTATCACAGGCAAATGGAGCGACACTGGCAAGCTCAGCATCAGATGGCGATTGGATTGACCATAAATGATTGATTTTAAGTTGCTGTTCCAGCGACTCTAGTAATTGAACAGTTTGAATATAAGGCATAACAGAAGATTATCGCTTAAACGGTTTGAAAATATCACAGGTGTTTGTGCGACTAATCATATCATCAGGCGGCAGTTAACCCTATAATAGCGGCAAGTTAATCGCGAAAAATAAGCTCTCATGACACAACTCGAAACCTTAAGCCAATTCCTCGACACTGCTAATACCCAATTTCAGGTTTATGATTTAGGCCGCAGAGTAGCCAATATCGACCCTGTGCTATTTAGCCAAATTGAAGCACTAAACACGCCTTACCCATATCCAATTCAAGGTCACGCTCAATTTGCCATTGTATTTTGGCGTGAAGACCAGCCACCTTTTATCTGGTTTTTAAAGCTCCCGTTAGATGAGCGAGGATTACTGTCACCAGCACAGCGTAGTCAGTTCATTAAAATGATTTTAGAAGCACTTGGACGTGATCCAACAAAAGCGTTAACTGATGAAGAACAAGAACGCTATGCCAATCACCCATTTAGCTTTAAACCAAGCCAAGAAAAGTTAGCATTATTTAACGCATTGGTAAAAAAACAGCTAAGCCAACAAGCATCTGCACAATATGAATATGCGGCTCAATATTTTGCACAGTTAGATGAAACACAAGCCCAAAGCGATAATTGGCAACAATTGGGTTTACAGGGCATTGCTGATGTCTGTGTTCGTTTAGACAAATTTGATCATGACAAACACATCAATTCATCATTTTCATTCGCGCCTTTAGAAGTACAAGCTGCTGTGTGTCAGTGTTTAGAACATGTCACCATCTCAAACTCATTGGCCGAAACCATTTTTGATAAATTATCGGCAGCAGACATTGAGCACAAACATATCTATCTGCGAGCACTATCGTCTCAGCCTGAATTAACCCAAAAAGCCATTAAACAGTTGGTTAATTTTCAGCAATTAGATGAAAACTTATTGATCACTATTGCAGCAAGAAGCTGGATAGCATTAAAAGATGATGCAACTCGCAAACTTTATCTAGAAGTTTTAGCCAATCAACCGCAAAACTTCTTTAATCAAGTATTTGCTGATATCGTAGCAATACCAAGCCTGCGAGAATCGCTATTACTAGACTTAAGAAGTACCGACCGCAGCGCCACACTTTCTTCCGCCATTGGCGGATTATTTAGGGCCGTAAGCCAATGATGTCAGATTTTATATTAATCGTTGCCGTTGTAGTGGTCGCTGCATTTTTTTGGCAATTACGCCAAATGGCAGAGATCAGCCGCCGTTATGCTGAAAAGTCTTGCGCCGGTCAGAAGGTTCAACTGCTTGCTATCGCAATGGAGTCGGCAAAACCGAGTATTGGCGGTACAACAGGGTTATGTTGGCGAGCTAAATTCATGTTTGAGTTCAGCACCGACGGTATTAACCAATACCGTGGCCATATCAACATGCACGGCAAAAAAATTGAAAAAATTAATTGGCCAATTTTCCCAGAGCCTGAATGGATGGACGCACCAATGGCTAAAGGCAAATTTGGTGGTTGCGGCGGTGCTTCGAGCTGCAATTCGGGTAAATGCCGATAATAGCGACATTGATGCGCTTTTTTATCACTAACACTATCATTTTGATAGCGTTTTTTATATCTGTCGCTAACACTTTTAAAAACACGATAATAAGCGTGAAAAGTCATAGTAAAAGTAGTGGTAAAGTAGAGGTAAAGTAGAGTTTTCACTTACACCAGAATGCCTGAACCAATGCACGCCTTTAAAAAGTAAAAAATAACGGTAATTAACGCTTCACCTTGCCAAAATAAACTTGAGTCCAAACTTTACAAATTCCAAAAGAAAGACCGCGACAATAAATTGCCGCGGCCTCTTGTACTCTTGTTAAGCCTTCCTGCTATTTTTGTGCTCCCTGCACCATCCATGCGTCTAACTTGCTCCGTGCGCTATCCTTATTCAATCCTTGATGTTCCTTGTACACTGAAGTACTGTCCCTCTTACTCGATTATCCCTTGACCGAGCCTGCTCAAATCCTTAAGCGTGTCCTTTAATTCATCCTTGGTTTTCTTCCATGACATCCATGATTCAATCATTTGCATCCAATGCAATCACTGTTATCCATAACAGCGTAAATCCTTTTATTGATGTCCTAAAAATCCTTTTCTACAATAAAACCCTTCATCTTAATGATGTCAGTATCATCCTTTGACACTGCCGTTATCCATAACGGTTGTTTTACTGTCGTCGAGAAAGTGAATTCTTAATCATCATCCTGATGAACAAATTATCTCTCTCGTGCATTTACTGCTTGGGTATATTTTAAGAGATGTCCGAATAAATAAATATGCACAAAACAGCAGGTTAACAAAAAAACAACACTACAAATCTCAAACAAACATAATAAAGTTAAAATTATCAGCAACTTAAAAAAAACACTTGGTGTAAGTCTATTTTAAAAGCGATTATTCTTACATCCCTTGTGAGATATCTCTTACAAACCAGGTAGACAAATGCACTTTTGAAGCAGTTAAGCTGTTCACATATTTAACAAATGAATATCTCATATAATAAAAAGCGCAACCCTAACATGTAAGGTTGCGCCAGTTTTACGCTTTGTTAGCCATCCTGCTAAGTTGTGCTCCCTGCTCCATCCTTGCGAATCGTCTTGCTCCTTGCTCCCTTATTCCTTTTTTACTCAATATCCTTGTATATGCCTTTTAAGCCATACTTGAGTTCTCAATCCTTTGAACAGTCAATCCTTTTGACCGAATCTAACTCCTAAAATTACCTTCC
Organism: Shewanella sp. UCD-FRSSP16_17; assembly: GCF_001675935.1. NCBI lineage: Bacteria > Pseudomonadati > Pseudomonadota > Gammaproteobacteria > Alteromonadales > Shewanellaceae > Shewanella > Shewanella sp. UCD-FRSSP16_17. The sequence goes on along the minus strand of NZ_LZFV01000013.1, from coordinate 371,048 downwards.
TGGTATTTGCTTCCTGCTACCCATATCTTCCTGACTTGGGGTCATCCATGTTTCAGTTAATCCTTAACTGAGCTTTTGCCCACTCCTTGAGCGTGTCCTACTTTCATCCTGAAAATCATTACATGTATTCGTATCAATAATTCTCATCCTGAGTGTTAATCGCCAAATACTTTCTAAGCACTACTATTACTGTTCACTGACTTTTTAAAAAGTGACTTCCTGTAACGATTTGTTTAGTCATTCAATTAATTGCTTAGTGACTTTATTGTATTGAAATCATGTAATAGAAAAATGGAAAAAAGTGGATGAAACAAAATATTCACAATAGCCAACGTCAAACCAAAACAACTAAACTATTGTTTTAAAAGAATATAAAAATTAAATAAAAGAAATCAACTCGATTAAAGAATATGAAAACCTACAGTAAGGTGAGAGATCTCTTACATTCCTGATTAACACTTAACCTGAGTTTTTCTTGAGGCCGAGTTTATTTTTTAACATTTGTGCAAACATGACCCAGTCAGCAAGCAAACTATAAAAGGGGTACTCAAAGGTGGCAGGTTTATTCTTTTCAAAGAAGAAGTGACCAACCCAAGCAAAGCCATAACCAATTACGGGCAATGTCCATAAAAGCCACCATTGTTCTGATAACAACACTATAATCAACATGACTACAATAATTCCGCTACCGATATAGTGAAGTCGTCTGCATGTTACATCTTGATGTTGAGATAAATAAAAAGGATAAAAAGAATTAAAGTCTTGGTATTTTTTCGTGCTCATTTTCCATCCTACCTAGCGATTAAATCAATACGCTCACTATATAAACTACGAACCGAGTTATTTACTCGAATATATCAATACTTCACCATCTACAGTGCCGATCGTCAGTTGAGAAAGGTGCTGAAAACCCTCGCGGATAAATAACTCACCGTGTTTAGGATTATTAATAAACACGCCGATACCATCGAGTTCAGGTTGGTCATCACACCAACTTAACACAGCGTGAATCAATTTAGCGCCATTCCCTTTACCCTGTTCAATGGGCGATAACGCTATAAACTGCAGAATGCCATATTGATTACTTGGTAGGCTTTCTAAAATACTATTCTCTTTGTTGATTAAGGCTTGCGTGGAGCTCCAACCGGTTCCCAGCACCATTTTCAAACGCCAATGCCAATAGCGGCTTTCACCTAATGGCACTTGATGAGTAATCACGCACGCAACACCAATCAATCTTTCACCATTAAACCAGCCAATTAAAGGCTGCTCTTGCTGCCATAACTCAGTTAATTCTTCCCTAATAGCGGCACGTAATTTTTGCTCGTAACTGGCTTTATTAGCCGTGGACAAGGCTTCAATGAAAAACGGATCATCATGATAGGCGTTGTATATTATTGACGCAGCCACCCGTAAATCTTCTGCTGTCAGGTACACTGCACGATATTCCGCCATAGTAGTCTGTTCCATAATTTCAGTCTCATTGAAGTTCAGTGAATAGTTACAAGTTAACAAGTTTGAAACATATTGCAATTTTAATCCGCTCGCCTAGGCTTAGTGAAGATAAGTCCATTCACTTCTTAATAAGGTCGTCATCATGGATACCACCTCAATAACGTTAAACCACCTATTTGAACAACTCGGACTGGATGCATCACCGACTGGAATTGAGCACTTTATTACTACGCATAACATTCCTAACGAAACACCAATTACCCAAGCTAGCTTTTGGAATGAGGCCCAAAAAGCATTTATTACCGAGGCCTTAACGCAAGACGCCCAGTGGTCAGAACTCGTCGACCAACTGGACGTCTTATTAAGGCAATAACAGTAACTACAGTCTAGATTTTTTGGTAAGCCGTATCGCCCCAACCAACTAATTTATTATCACTGATCACCACAGGAGTACATTCATCCTTAGTGGTTTTACCATCACCTTTACTCCACTGAGTACGATAGAAGAATACATGGACTTCTTTTTTCGGACTGTCTGCGTCAGCTTGAGTAACATAAGCCTCACTGAAATCAGCAGTACCCATTAAAGTCGTTACTTGATCTCGCGCCATACCAATCGTCAACTTAGATAAATTAGTACGATTAGTTTGTTGTTGTTTTTCCCAATAAGAACTGCTGCGATTACCTTCGTGATCACCCACATTCAACACACAACCACTCAATGAAAGACTGCTTACAGCCATTAACAATGCTAAACCCAATTTTGCTTTCATGATACTTCCTTATTATTAAAATGATTCTCACGTAATTTCTACTCAAACTGTTTTTGAGATACGTTATAATGTTGTCCATTATGATTAAGCTAAAAGTATGCCAAAAGTTATATTATTGATTTCATTATATTTTTAAAATAACATTTGATTAAATCATCATTTTCACCAATCAACATTGAGGATTTTCACTAATTATGAGTCCAATCGAACAAGTCCTCGCAGCGGCCAAAACCATTGCAATGAATGGCCACACTCCGACGATGGCATTAGTAAAAGGAAAACTGGGTGGTAAAGTGCCAATGCCTTTGTTAATCCAAGGCTTGCAACAGTTTAAAGCTATCCCAAAAGATCAGTGGCAAACCTTGCCAGATCTGGGCGATGCGCTAGAGTCGACCAAACAAACAGCCAATGCTGAGCGACAACAACTTGAGCAACTATTTCAAACGCAAATTCAACAAATGAAAGCTGACTTTGACAAAAAAATTGAATTGCTAGAACAGCGTATAGCCCAATTAGAAAATCAATCATAACCCTGTTATTAGTTTAAATTAGATTGACCACAAGACTTTTTAACGACACCCAAACACTTAACACATTAACGGAACTCCCATGTTTGTCACTGAGCTCAGATTTGAATGTTTTGCGGATACCACCATCACCGCGGCAGAAAAAGCCATCAACCATTATCTCGAATCATTACGAGCAAACGGTCAAATATTGGGAAGAGAATTTGCAGTCGCCTTTAACGAAGGTGAGTTTAAAGTGCGATTGTTGATGCCAGAAAAAACCAGCTTAGCAACTCGTCACAATAGTCCTTGGACTAAACAAGCCTTACAACAATTAACAGACGCAAAACTGTTAGCACCGCGCGAGAAATATATAGGCCAAGATATTAACTCTGAAGTCAGTAATACGGAGCAGCCTAGCTGGCAAGTGTTATATACCAGCTATGTACATATGTGTTCACCTATCCGATCTGGCGATAACTTGCTCCCCATTCCACTGTATCAGCTGCCTGCAACCTTTAACGGCGATCATAAACGCGTCATTCGATGGCAGACAGAGTGGCAAGCCTGTGATGAATTACAAATGGCAGCGGCCACTCAGGCTGAATTTGCAGCATTAGAAGAAATTACCAGTCATCAAAGTGATTTATTTAGACGGGGCTGGGATATCAGGGGCAGAGTTGAATATTTAACTAAAATCCCAACTTATTATTATTTATACCGTGTCGGTGGCGAAAACCTTGCCAGTGAAAAAAACCGAGCTTGTCCACGTTGCGGCTCAAAAGCGTGGCGTTTAGATGAGCCATTATTAGACATGTTCCACTTTAGGTGCGAGCCATGTCGAATCGTATCGAATATCTCATGGGATCATCAGTAAAATTATCTTCTCGTCAATAGATACTAATACAACGAGTTAGCTGATTACGCATTATCGGTTCATTCAATAAAAAAGCCAGACCGCATCTATAGTCTGGCTTTTATATTTTATATCCGAATAAGCAATTATTTCTTGCCTTTAATCAAATCATTCCACATCATTTTCATTCGCTGCCAAATACCTGGGTGAGCAACATATTCCTCTACAATCGGCTCAACTGGCGGCGTTACTCGTGGTGTTAGCGCATCAATAAATTCCGCAAGACTATCGGCTAATTTATCTTTGGGCCTATCACCTGGAATTTCAATCCACACACTGCCATCTTCATTATCGACAGTAATCATCTGTTCGCCATCGCCTAAAACGCCAACAAACCAAGTTGGTGCTTGTTTAAGCTTTTTCTTCATCATTAAGTGACCAATCACATTTTGTTGCAAAGATTCAAAATCTTGCTGGTTCCAAACCTGCAGTAACTCCCCTTCTCCCCATTTAGAATCGAAAAAAAGTGGCGCAGAAAAAAACTCACCATAAAAGGCATTAATATCTTGATGAAGCTTGATGTCTAATGCATGTTCTACATTACTGAAATCTGAATTACTTTTTCGTTTTACCGCTTTCCAAAAAACCGCATCGTCAGATTCAAGATCATACTTGCCTTCAATACAAGCGGATCCTTGCCCAAGTGGGAAATAACGGGGTAACTCGTCTAATACATCCTGATAAGCTTGTATATAACGGCTAGAAAAATGTTCCAATGAAGTTGAACAAGACACTTAAGATGCTCCAGTTTTGGGTTATAATAAAAGTCTATTTTGACACGGAAACAGACTAGATGACACACAATCACGACCCCTATAGTGATGCAGATGCACTTAAAGGACTCACTTTAGGTCAATCGACGCAATATCAAGCAGAATATGATGCTTCACTGCTGCAAGGGGTTCCTCGTAAACTTAATCGCGACGCTATTGAATTAACTGATACTCTGCCGTTTCAAGGGGCAGATATTTGGACTGGCTACGAGTTATCTTGGTTGAACGCCAAAGGTAAACCTATGGTCGCAATGATTGAAGTTTACCTTGCTATCGAAAGTGATAATTTAATCGAATCAAAATCGTTCAAGTTGTATTTAAACAGCTTTAACCAAACACGTTTTGACAGTGTAGAGCACGTTCAGCAAACCTTAACCACTGACTTAAGCCAATGCGCTAATGGTAAGGTAACAGTGAAAGTGATTGAGCCTAAGCATTTCAATACTCAACGTATTGTTGAACTACCTGGCAATTGTATCGATGAGCTTGATATTGAAGTCAATGATTATGAATTTAACCCTGAGTACTTGCAAGACAGCACTGAAGAGAAAAATGTTGTCGAAACACTCACGTCAAACTTATTAAAATCTAACTGTTTAATCACTTCACAGCCAGATTGGGGAAGTGTGATGATCCGTTATCAAGGCCCAAAGATTAATCATGAAAAGCTATTGCGCTATTTAATCTCATTCCGCCAACATAATGAATTTCATGAGCAATGTGTAGAGCGTATTTTTACCGACCTAAAACGATACTGTCATTGTACTAAACTCACTGTTTATGCACGTTATACTCGCCGCGGTGGATTGGATATCAACCCATTCAGAAGCGACTTTGAGCAACCTCCAGAGACGCACCGTTTAGCAAGACAATAAATTGCTTATTCATCAATCAGCTTAATGAATAAAGCCTAATCCCTAGGCTTTATTCATTTATTTTCTGTCGTAATACCGAGCCCTTCATGCCTACAGACAATGTTACTTGTTTAACACCAACAACTGACGATATTCAGTCCCATCAGCATTTCAAAATATTTAAACCCTTTGGTTTTTTAAGTCAGTTTGTGCCAGAAACTCGAAAGAAAAAACACTTATTGGGCGAGTTATGTCAGTTTCCAGATAAAACCATGGCAATTGGTCGATTAGACCATGATTCTGAAGGCTTATTACTGCTAACAACTGACGGCATGATGAGCCATAAAGTGAGAAGTAAAGGCATCGAAAAAGAATATTATGTTCAAGTGGATGGCGATATTGATACCAAAGCGGTGTCACTACTACAAAACGGAGTTGAAATTGGCATTAATGGCACGAAATATCTCACTCTGCCCTGTAAAGCATTCAAGTTAAACGCAGAGCCAATGCTTCCCTCACGCGGTAAAAAAATCCGCGATCCAAGACATGGCCCCACCAGCTGGGTTTCAATCACATTAACTGAAGGTAAAAACCGTCAAATCAGAAAAATGACCGCTGCCGTTGGCTTTGCCACATTAAGGCTTGTTAGGGTCAGAATTGGTGATATACAAATTAATGATATGCGTGCTGGCGACGTTATTGCACTTAATAACTTAGATTCAGTAATAAACTCTAACCTCGTATAACCCTTAAAACGGGGCTATTCATTTATCGGCTTACCTTACTAGTTCTTGGTTAAATACACTTTCTCCATCGCAGACTCCACCAGCTCTCGTAACCACTTTATCGCAGGGTCTTGATGATTACGTGTTGGCCAAATACTGTAAATCGAAATCACTTGGCTTTCAAAAGGCAAGTCCATCAAAATTAAATTAAAAATAGATTGATAGTTTTTCGCGTAGGTATAAGGCGCAATACAAATGGCATCGGATTTACTCACGCCAGATAACATCGTCAGTAAAGAGGATTTTTCACCATACATATATCGTTCAGGTAAATGGTCTGTTGAAATCATCTCTGCRACTCGCTGGTTATGACGATGAAGTCGATAAAACAGATGCTTAGCCGCGAAGTAAGACACTTCATCAATTCCATGTTTAAATTGCGGGTGCTCAGCCCTAGCAACACAAACAAGCTTTTCGGTGGCAATTTGCTTACTGGTAAAGCTCGCTTCAGTTGGCGCAACAATATCTAGCGCTAAATCAATTTGCTGATTTTTAAGGGCTTGATATAAATTACCCTCATCTAAAATCGCTTCTGTAAAAATGATTTCAACGCCTTTATCCGTCAGTGACTTTTCGATATCTGCTTCAATCAAATCAATAATTGATTCATTAGCGCTGACATGAAATACCCGTTTTGACAACGAAGGGTCAAAAGCTTTAACGCTATTAATGCATTGTTCGATTTCGATGAGTGGCGAACTTAACTGTCGGTGCAAGTGCTGACCAATCGCAGTGAGAGCGATCCCTCTTCCTTGCCTAATAAATAGTTCAACACCCACAACCGCTTTAAACCGATTAATAGCATTACTGACTGACGACTGAGTTAATGCAAGGTGCTCCGCTGCAAGCGTGATAGATTGATAATCACATACACAGCAAAACACTCTAATAAGGTTAAGATCCAACTTAGGTAATTGTTGTTGCATGAGCGCATCAGACGCTAAGTTCTCTTGCTTCATCACTTCTCCCATAACACATATCGCCAAATACATTCACACGATAAATGTATTAACCATTTTTAGCTATAGTTATATTTGGGCTTTTTATTGATAACTTATCTTTAACAATAAAAAGTACCCGAGGCTTACATGAGAAAAACACGAGTTGCTTTAGTCATCAGTTTATCATTTACCAATGCAGTGGCTGCTGCGCAGCACGAACATGACCACATCAGTCTTGACTACCAGGGTAAGCCTGCGACGCCCATTACCGCAGAGCACAACAAAGCCATAGCACAAAAGTTACCGTTCGAAGATAAATCCGCTTTTGAGCGCTTTAGTCGACATAAAATTGCCTCTTTTGATGAAGCCACCGCCAAGATACTGCGTGCAGAATTTAACTTTATCAGTGACACGCTTCCTGATTCAGTCAACCCTTCGTTATATCGCCAAGCTCAACTTAATATGGTACCAGACGGACTTTATAAAGTGACTGATGGCATTTACCAAGTGCGAGGCACTGACTTATCTAACTTAACCCTTATTCGAGGTAAAACGGGTTGGATTGTATATGACGTTTTATTAACTAAAGAAGCTGTTCAGCAATCATTAACATTTGCTTTTGCTCACTTGCCTGAGGGCAAAGATTTACCTGTTGTTGCAATGATTTACTCTCACAGTCATGCAGATCATTTCGGCGGTGCCCGTGGCGTTCAGGAACGCTACCCTGATGTCAAAGTGTATGGTTCATATAATATTACACAAGAGATAGTGGATGAAAATGTACTCGCGGGTAATGTCATGAGCCGTCGAGCTGCTTACCAATACGGCGTTACACTCGATAAACACAATCACGGAATTGTCGATGCAGCGTTAGCAAAAGGTTTATCAAAAGGCGAAATCACATACGTCAAACCTGATTATGAACTTCATCATCAAGGCAAATGGGAAACCTTGACCATTGATGGTCTTGAAATGGTCTTTATGAATGCATCTGGCACTGAAGCTGCCAGTGAAATGATCACCTATATACCGTCTATGAAGGCGCTATGGTCAGGCGAATTAACATATGATGGTATGCACAATATTTATACCTTACGAGGCGCTAAAGTTCGCGACGCATTAAAATGGTCCAAAGACATTAACGAGATGATTAATGCATTTGGCGAAAATGTTCAGGTATTATTTGCTTCACATTCTGCGCCGGTATGGGGAAATAAAGAAATTAATCATTACCTTCGCATGCAGCGAGATAATTATGGCCTCGTTCATAATCAATCTTTACGTTTAGCCAATGAAGGTGTGGTAATACAAGATATTGGTGATGCAATCATGGAAACCATTCCACAAAATGTCCAAGACGAATGGTACACCAATGGTTATCACGGTACATACAGCCATAACGCTAAAGCTGTGTACAACATGTATTTAGGCTATTTTGATATGAACCCAGCCAACTTAAACCCCTTACCTACAAAGGCTGAAGCAATTAAGTTTGTAGAATATATGGGCGGCGCCAACAATGTAGTATCAAAAGCGCAAGCAGACTTCAATCAAGGCGAGTATCGGTTTGTCGCCACTGCATTAAATAAGGTGGTCATGGCCGAACCACAACACCCCCAAGCTCGAGAATTACTTGCCGATACCTATGAGCAACTTGGCTACCAAGCCGAAGGAGCTGGTTGGCGAAATATTTACTTAACCGGTGCGCAAGAATTACGTATCGGCATAAAACCTGGCGCACCTAAATCCGCATCCGCTGATGTTATCAGCGAAATGGACATGTCCACTTTATTTGACTTTCTCGCGGTTAAAGTTGACAGCATTAACGCCGCCAAGCTTGGCAATATCACTTTAAATGTGGTGACACAAAGCGGCGATAAAACTGACACGCTCTTTGTAGAGTTAAGTAACGGAAACTTGAGTAATATCAGAGTAGACAAGGCCAAAAAAGCCGATGCCACACTGACAATTAATAAGTCTGATGTCGTGGCAATATTATTAGGTAAAGCAGATATGAAAGCGCTAATGCAATCAGGAGCTGCGAGTATGCAAGGTGATAAATTAGCATTTGCCAAAATTGCATCAACATTGGTGCAATTCAATCCTGATTTTGAAATCGTACCGCTACAGCATACTCATTAGCTCATAACTTAACGAAATTCGGCTGCAAAGTTTTTCACTCTGCTTCTATGCTGATATTCACTACTTTACCAAGAGTAATGGCATGAGAGTTTAAAGCGACAATGACCGACTAAGACAAGTGAGGGAAGATTGTTCTGATAAGCCGTTTTTGATTAGCAGTTAAACATCCAAAAAACCTTAACAGTTCGATAAATCAGTTGGTTTTTATGAACATTTTTATTTGTTCATGCCAGCTGATTTTTTTTGCCTTTAATTGAAGTGTTAATGGCTTTTCGCCAAAAGCGAACTCGCCCACACTCACAGCAAATCGGTATGAATTATTAAGCTTACCTAAACAACATTGCCATAAAGGTGAGACTTCATAACAAGACTCAACATCATTAGTCTGTTCAAGCTCATCAACGTCTATATGCTTCAATAAGCTAAGTGAAATATCATGCTGAATTGGCAACGACTTATCATCTAATGTTAGGTTAGCTAAGCTCGGCGCAGATAAGTCAAATGCAAACGATTTAAGCGACAAGGCCAGTCCCAGTCCCTTTGCTTTAATATAAGATTCTTTCAGTGCCCATAAATCGAAAAATCGCTCACGCTGCTGACTTTCAGGTAACGCCAATAATGCAGCTTCTTCTGGTTTTGAAAAATAGTGATGTAAAATTGAATGGATATTCGTGCTTTCTCGGCGGCGTTCAATATCGACCCCCAATTGAATGGGCATTGAAGCGTTCTCTTTGGAGTGAATAACACCAATAAGCAACCAGTTACCACTGTGACTTAAATTAAACTGCAAGCCAGTTTGTTTATATTGCACAGCCGATAGCCTAGGTTTGCCCTTCTCACCATACTCAAATTGCCAATCGTCTGGTTCGATATTTGCAAAGCTCGATAATACGCTGCGCAAATACCCACGCACCATTAACCCTTGCTGTTGAGCAGTGCGTTGAATAAAACGATCCACTTTATTTATCTCAGCATCAGATAACCATGAACGCACTGTAGAGACGGTTTTCTCATCTAATAAATTGGTATCTAAAGGACAAAAAAATAATTGAATAGTGGGTAAAGGGCTCAAACTAAACTCGCATTTATAATTGCAATAAGACATTGTCGCTTGTTCTAGGTCGCTAATTCAACACATAAATTCAACACATAAACAATGTTGATTGAAAATGTCATCTAAGGTTTAAACCAATAATGGAAGGTTCAGACAAATAAAAAGGGTTAAGCCATCCTTAACCCTTTGCATATCATCTGTTATTTCAATAAGTATTAGCCCATCAATCTACCAGTGCTTTTACCGCCTTTTTAGGTAAAACATCATAACGGCTAAACTGCATTGAAAACTGACCTTCTCCACCTGTCATAGATTTAAGCTTTGAAGAGTAGCTACTGACATTGGCAAGTGGCACTTCAACGCTGACCTCAACAAGTCCATTGGCATTTGCCTGCGTTCCACAAATAATGCCTCTAGATGCGCTAATGTCACCTGTCACTTCGCCGACATGATCTTGCCCAACTAAAATGCTCATATCAACTAATGGTTCTAACATTACAGGTTTTGCTAACGATACCGCTTCTATAAAAGCTTTTTTACCCGCCATCACAAAAGCAATTTCTTTAGAGTCTACACTGTGGTGTTTGCCATCCAATAACGTGACTTTTATGTCTTGTAATGGATAGCCACCTAACTCACCGGCTAGCATGGCTTCTCGCACGCCTTTCTCTACTGCTGGAATATATTGACTTGGCACTGAGCCACCAACCACCTTCGAAATAAACTCAAAGCCTTCACCACGCTCAAGTGGCTCAATGGCTAATTCAACTTCACCAAATTGACCAGATCCGCCTGATTGTTTTTTATGGCGATAACGGCATTGTGCTTTCTCGGTGATGGTTTCTCGATAAGCCACCGCCGGCGTATCAGTATCCATGTCGAGGTGGAACATATTTTGCGCTTTTTCAAGCGCAATTTTTAAATGCAAATCCCCTTGACCTTGCAATACGGTTTGCCCTTCAACTTCACTTCGAGTGATGTGTAAACTTGGATCTTCTGCGACCAGTTTATTGAGAACATCGGAGATCTTTTGTTCATCACCACGACGTTTGGCTGATACAGCCAAGCCAAAAATAGGTTGTGGCACTTCCAGTTCTGGTAAATGAAATTCATCTTCATCATGGCTATCATGCAGTACAGAACCAACACTTAATGCATCCAATTTTGCAATAGCGCAAATATCGCCAGGAAACGCTTGGGATACATTAATTTGTTTATCACCTTGAAGCCTCATTAAGTGAGAGACTTTGAAAGGTTTGCGGCCTTGGCCAATAAACAGCTTCATGCCAACATTCAGTGTCCCTTGGTACAACCTAAATACACCCAGTCTTCCTAAAAATGGGTCAATTGAAACGCTAAACACATGGGCTAAAACATGATCTGTTTCCTTTTGTGTCACTGTTACTGGTGTCGCCTGTTCACCAAATCCTTTCATAAATTGTGGTGCATTGGCTTCAAGTGGACTTGGCATGAGTTTAATCAGCATTTCTAACAATGAACTAATCCCAATATCTTGTTCTGCACTTGTAAAGCAGACTGGCACTAAGTGCCCCATTCTGAGTGCTTTTTCTAGCGGAGCATGAAGCTGCTGAGGCGTTAACGACTCACCCTGCTCTAAATACAAGGTCATTAACGCTTCATCTTCTTCAAGTACCGTATCAACTAGCTCATCTCTAGCACTAGCAGGTTGACTAAATAACGTCTCTGCACTTTCATCACAATGTAAATAACAATCAACAACGGCTTTTCCATCGGCACTGGGCAAGTTAACCGGTAAACATCGGTGTCCAAATTGATGCTGAATGTCGATCATCACATCTGACACTCGCGTGAGATTACTGTCGAGGTGGTTAATGGCAATAATCACCGCTTTACCTTGCGCTCTTGCAGCTTCAAAAGCACGTTTAGTCACAGACTCTATACCAACGGCGGCATTAATAACCAACAATACTGACTCAACGGCAGGCAAAGGTAATAAGGCTCGCCCGAAAAAGTCAGGTAAACCTGGCGTGTCGATAAAGTTGATATGATGCTGTTGATACTGAAGGTGTAAAAATGAAGGCTCTAAACTGTGACGGTGGGATTTTTCTTGGGCAGTGAAATCAGCATGATTTGTGCCCTTGTCGACCCTGCCTTTTAACGATATTGCCTTAGCTCTATACAGCAATGCTTCAAGCAAGGATGATTTGCCTGCTCCAACATGTCCGAGCACAGCCAAATTACGGGTTTGCTCAGTAGTAAACTCAGCCATAATGGCCTCCTGTTTTCACATTATTAAACTTTCCATATTTTTGTCTAACTTTGTTTACGTTTGGCTATTTATTGCGCATAAAAATAGTATACGGGGCTAACAACTCAGATGAATTGACCTAGATCAGTGTTTACATCGGCAACGTTTTTTATAACAAAATCACCTATTCGGCTTACAAGTGTTAGCTAATTCTGGTCGTATCAGTGATTAATTAGTTTCGGGTGATTGTATCGACCCGAAACCTCAGGTACTCTGCATGCTCGATTGTGCTAAAACGCTAATTTTGAAGATGAACAAACGTTAATCTTCACGTTTTTATACCGAGTCCCAACAGATTGTACGGAGTATTCATCGAACTATGGCAGTCCTTAAATGACCGCAAATAGAAAAGCTCACGCTGTAACTCAAACAGCCGCTAAGAAAGCCACATCAGAAACCGATGTTGCGATGGCCCCTGTTCGCCATCGCAATGCAACAACGACTCCTGAAATGCGTCAATTTATTCAGACTTCTGATTTCAGTGTTAGTCAATTGGCTAAGATTCTTAATATCTCGGAAGCCACTGTCAGAAAGTGGCGCAAGCGCGACTCAATCAGTGATACGCCCAATACTCCACATCATTTGAAAACCACTCTTTCACCAATGGAGGAATACGTGGTTGTGGGACTTCGTTATCAATTAAAAATGTCACTGGATAGATTGCTTCACGTCACACAACAATTTATCAACCCTAACGTCTCTCGCTCTGGTTTAGCCCGATGTTTAAAGCGCTACGGCATATCAAAACTAGATGAATTTGAAAGCCCTCATGTGCCTGAACGTTATTTTAATCAGCTGCCTATTGTTCAGGGTACAGATGTAGCGACTTATACGCTGAACCCTGAAACGCTCGCTACAACCCTTGCATTACCTGAGGCGACACCAGATAACGTTGTACAGGTTGTATCGTTAACGATTCCACCTCAACTCACTCAAGCTGACAGTTATTCCATTTTGCTCGGTGTCGACTTTGCAACCGACTGGGTGTATCTCGACATATATCAAGACAATCACACACAAGCGACAAATCGTTATATCGCTTATGTGTTAAAGCACGGCCCGTTTCATTTACGTAAGTTATTAGTCAAAAATTACCACACCTTTTTAGCCCGCTTTCCTGGCGCAACAGTTTTACAATCCACGGAAGCGGCAAACCAAAAAAATAAATCAGCTAAGGATCAGCTGAACACTGGAGACTCAAAATGAGCCAAGCCCCTACAAATCCTGAGACTAGCTCTCAAGATAATAACGAGTCGCAAGATACAAGACTGAATAAACGTCTTAAAGACATGCCTATTGCCATTGTCGGCATGGCCAGTATCTTTGCCAACTCTCGTTACCTGAATAAGTTTTGGGACTTAATCAGCGAAAAAATTGATGCTATTACCGAAGTACCTGATACCCACTGGCGCGCTGAAGATTACTTTGATGCTGACAAGAGCACGCCAGATAAGAGCTACTGTAAACGCGGTGGTTTTATCCCTGAAGTGGACTTTAACCCAATGGAATTTGGCCTGCCGCCAAATATCCTAGAACTGACCGATACTTCGCAATTATTGTCATTAGTGATTGCCAAAGAAGTGCTTGCAGATGCGGGCGTTACCTCTGAGTACGATACCGATAAAATTGGTATTACGCTGGGTGTGGGTGGTGGCCAAAAAATTAATGCCAGCCTAACAGCACGTCTGCAATACCCTGTGCTTAAAAAAGTATTTAAAAGCAGCGGCCTAAGCGATGCCGACAGCGATATGTTGATCAAAAAGTTCCAAGACCAATACATTCACTGGGAAGAAAACTCGTTCCCAGGATCGCTTGGTAATGTTATTGCTGGTCGTATTGCTAACCGCTTTGACTTAGGCGGCATGAACTGTGTGGTTGATGCAGCATGTGCAGGTTCACTTGCGGCAATGCGAATGGCGTTAACCGAACTGGTTGAAGGCCGCAGTGAAATGATGATCACAGGTGGTGTGTGTACCGATAACTCGCCATCGATGTACATGAGTTTTTCAAAAACCCCAGCGTTTACCACCAATGAAACGATTCAGCCATTTGATATCGACTCAAAAGGCATGATGATTGGTGAAGGCATTGGCATGGTGGCATTAAAACGTCTTGAAGATGCTGAACGTGACGGTGACCGTATTTACTCAGTCATTAAAGGGGTCGGCGCTTCATCTGATGGTAAGTTCAAATCAATTTATGCACCTCGACCTGAAGGCCAAGCTAAAGCGCTGAGGCGTGCTTATGATGACGCCGGCTTTGCACCTGAAACCGTTGGCTTAATTGAAGCTCACGGAACAGGCACTGCAGCGGGTGATGTGGCAGAATTTAATGGTCTTAAATCTGTATTTGGTGAGAATGACTCAACCAAGCAACACATTGCTTTAGGTTCAGTTAAGTCACAAGTGGGCCATACTAAATCAACTGCGGGAACCGCGGGTGTGATTAAAGCGGCGTTAGCACTGCATCATAAAGTGCTGCCGCCAACCATCAACGTCTCTAAGCCTAACCCTAAGCTTAATGTTGAGGATTCACCGTTTTTCATTAACACTGAAACTCGCCCTTGGATGCCTCGCCCTGATGGCACACCACGCCGAGCTGGTATAAGTTCGTTCGGTTTTGGTGGCACAAACTTCCACTTAGTACTAGAAGAATACAGCCCAGAGCACAGCCGTGATGAGAAATATCGTCAGCGCCAAGTAGCACAAAGCTTATTGATTAGCGCTGACAATAAAGCTGAGCTCATTGCAGAAATCAACAAGCTTAACGCTGACATCAGCGCGCTTAAAGGCACAGATAACAGCAGCATCGAACAAGCTGAACTTGCCCGCATTGCTAAACTATATGCTGTTCGCACTTTAGATACTTCAGCAGCCCGTTTGGGTCTTGTGGTCTCAAGCCTTAATGAATTAACCACTCAACTTGGTTTAGCGTTAAAGCAGCTAAGTAACGACGCTGAAGCATGGCAATTACCATCAGGTACGAGCTATCGCTCATCTGCGCTCATCACGATTAATGCCAACCAAAAGACGACTAAAGGTAAAAAAGCAGCTAACACACCGAAAGTAGCAGCATTATTTGCAGGTCAAGGTTCTCAGTACGTCAACATGGGGATTGATGTTGCTTGTCACTTCCCTGAAATGCGCCAGCAATTAATCAAAGCCGACAAGGTATTTGCAAGCTTTGATAAAACGCCATTATCGCAAGTGATGTTCCCAATTCCAGCCTTTGAAAAAGCAGATAAAGATGCGCAAGCAGCTTTACTCACCCGCACTGATAACGCGCAAAGCGCCATTGGTGTAATGAGCATGAGCCAATACCAACTGTTTACTCAATCAGGTTTTAGCGCAGATATGTTTGCAGGTCACAGCTTTGGTGAGCTTTCAGCTCTTTGCGCTGCTGGCGTTATTTCTAATGACGACTACTACCAATTATCCTATGCTCGCGGCGCTTCAATGGCCGCATCAGCAGTTGATAAAGATGGCAATGAATTAGATAAAGGCACGATGTACGCCATTATCTTGTCAGCTAATGAAAATGATGCAGCAAATAGCGATAACATCGCTAAATTAGAAAGCTGCATTAGCGAGTTTGAAGGCGTTAAGGTGGCTAACTACAACTCAGCCACTCAGCTAGTTATTGCAGGCCCAACACAAAGCTGCGCCGATGCAGCTAAAGCCATTGCTGCTTTAGGCTTTAAAGCTATCGCGCTACCTGTTTCTGGCGCCTTCCACACACCACTTGTGGGGCATGCGCAAAAGCCATTTGCTAAAGCCATTGATAAAGCTAAGTTCACGGCGAGCAAAGTCGACCTGTTCTCAAATGCCACTGGTGACAAACACCCAAGTGACGCTAAATCAATTAAAGCCGCTTTCAAGCAACATATGCTGCAATCAGTTCGTTTTACTGATCAGCTGAACAATATGTACGATGCGGGAGCGCGCGTATTTGTCGAGTTCGGCCCTAAGAACATTCTGCAAAAACTGGTTGAAGCGACCCTAGGTAATAAAGCTGAAGCGGTATCCGTTATCAGCATCAATCCAAACCCTAAGGGCAACAGTGATGTGCAACTTCGTGTTGCAGCTATGCAACTTAGCGTTTTAGGTGCGCCACTCTCAAGCATTGACCCTTATCAAGCTGAAATCGCAGCGCCTGCGGTACCAAAAGGCATGAACGTTAAACTCAATGCAACCAACCACATCAGTGCACCTACTCGTGCCAAGATGGAAAAATCATTAGCAACAGGCCAAGTAACCTCTCAAGTTGTCGAAACAATTGTTGAGAAAGTTATCGAAAAACCTGTTGAAAAAGTAGTAGAGAAGATCGTGGAAAAAGAAGTCATTAAAACTGAATATGTTGAAGTTGCCACATCTGGCGCAACAACAGTGTCTAACGCAGCGCCTCAAGCAATAGCACCTCATGCATCAGCTCAGGCTGCTCCTGCTTCAGGCAGTTTAGAAGCGTTCTTTAATGCACAGCAACAAGCCGCTGAACTGCATCAACAATTCTTGGCCATTCCGCAACAATACGGTGACACCTTTACTCACTTGATGGCAGAGCAAAGTAAAATGGTTGCAGCAGGCCAAGCCATTCCTGAAAGCTTGCAACGCTCGATTGAGTTATTCCATCAGCATCAAGCGCAAACGCTGCAAAGTCACACCCTGTTTTTAGAGCAGCAAGCTCAGGCAAGCCAAAATGCATTAAACATGCTAACGGGTCAAACACCTGTTACAGCTCCTATTGTTAACGCACCAATTGTTAATACGCCAGTCGTTAATTCACCAGTAGTTGAAGCGGTGAAAGTAGCACCTCCTGTACAAACTCCTGTCGTAAACACGCCAGTAGTAAAGGCCACACCTGTAGCTCAACCTGCCGCGATGGCCGCTCCAGCCCCACGTGTTGAACCAATTAAAGCACCTGCTCCTGTAGCCGCTCCTGTAGTAACAGATTCTGCAGTAACAGCTCCTGCTGGCTTAAACGCAGGAACAGTTCAGAGCGCGCAAACAGCCCTGAGCTCACAAACAGCCCTGAGCTCACAAACAGCCCTGAGCACACAAACTGTTCTGGATACTATGCTAGAAGTGGTTGCTGAAAAAACCGGTTACCCAACTGAAATGCTTGAACTTAGCATGGATATGGAAGCAGACTTAGGCATCGATTCAATTAAACGTGTTGAAATCTTAGGTACAGTGCAAGACGAACTACCAACACTGCCAGAGCTAAGCCCTGAAGATTTAGCCGAGTGTCGTACATTGGGCGAAATCGTTGACTACATGAACTCCAAGCTACCCGCTGCAGGCGCTAAACTTCCTGCAAGTGCCGCCGAAGTAGCTCAAACCCAAACCGCGCCAGCTCAAGCAGCATCAGGCCTTAGCGCTGAAACAGTTCTGAATACCATGCTAGAAGTCGTTGCAGAAAAAACAGGTTACCCAACTGAAATGCTTGAATTAAGCATGGATATGGAAGCCGATTTAGGCATCGACTCAATCAAACGCGTTGAAATTTTAGGTACCGTTCAAGATGAATTGCCAACACTGCCAGAGCTTAGTCCTGAAGATTTAGCCGAGTGTCGTACTCTTGGTGAAATCGTTGACTACATGAACTCTAAGCTACCCGCTGCTGGTTCTGCCCCAGTTGCATCACCAGTTCAGTCTGCGGCTCCGGTATCTGGTCTTAGCGCTGAAACAGTTTTGAATACCATGCTAGAAGTCGTTGCTGAAAAAACCGGTTACCCAACTGAAATGCTTGAATTAAGCATGGATATGGAAGCGGATTTAGGCATCGATTCAATCAAGCGTGTTGAAATTTTAGGTACTGTTCAAGACGAACTGCCAACACTCCCTGAACTCAGTCCTGAAGATTTAGCTGAGTGTCGTACACTTGGTGAAATTGTTGACTATATGAATTCTAAGCTTCCTACAACTTCAGCTGCAGGCGCTAATACACCGGGCGCAGCAGGCGCTAATACACCGGCCGCAGCAGGCGCTTCTCAAGTAGCTGCTCAAGCATCAGGTTTAAGCGCACAAGAAGTTCAAAGCACGATGATGACTGTGGTTGCTGAAAAAACTGGTTACCCGACTGAAATGCTTGAATTAAGCATGGATATGGAAGCGGATTTAGGCATCGATTCAATCAAACGTGTTGAAATTCTAGGTACAGTTCAAGACGAATTACCAACACTGCCAGAGCTAAGTCCTGAAGATTTAGCTGAGTGTCGTACTCTTGGCGAAATCGTATCTTATATGGGGAGTAAACTACCCGCCGCAGGCGCTATGAACAGCAATACTGCAGATGCGACTCACACAGTCACACCAGAATCAGGTTTAAGTATTGAAACAGCCTTGAGCGCACAAGAAGTACAAAGCACGATGATGACTGTAGTTGCTGAAAAAACAGGTTACCCGACTGAAATGCTTGAATTAAGCATGGATATGGAAGCGGATTTAGGCATCGATTCAATCAAGCGAGTTGAGATCTTAGGTACAGTTCAAGATGAACTTCCTACGCTACCAGAGCTTAACCCTGAAGATTTAGCTGAGTGTCGTACACTAGGTGAAATCGTATCTTATATGGGGAGTAAACTACCCGCCGCAGGCGCTAATACACAGGCCGCAGCAGGCGCTTCTCAAGTAGCTGCCTCAACCGCAGAAACAGCCCTGAGCGCCTCGTCAGCATTAACAGCAGAGCAAGTTCAAAGCACAATGATGACTGTGGTTGCTGAAAAAACCGGTTACCCAACTGAAATGCTTGAATTAAGCATGGATATGGAAGCGGATTTAGGCATCGATTCGATCAAGCGTGTTGAAATTTTAGGGACGGTTCAAGACGAGCTACCAGGCTTACCTGAATTAAATCCTGAAGATTTAGCAGAGTGTCGCACCCTAGGCGAAATCGTATCTTATATGGGCGCTAAACTGCCAGCCGCAGGCGCTATGAACAAAAAGCAAGCGAGCGTTGAAACTCAATCTGCACCCGCAGCTGAGTTAGCAACTGACTTACCTCCTCATCAGGAAGTTGCGCTAAAAAAGCTACCAGCGGCGGATAAGTTAGTTGACGGTTTTTCAAAAGACGCCTGTATCGTTATCAATGATGACGGCCATAACGCAGGTGTTTTAGCTGAAAAATTAGTAGCAACAGGCCTAACCGTCGCCGTTATTCGTAGTCCTGAGTCAGTGACATCTTCGCAATCACCGCTGAGCAGTGATATTGCCAGCTTCACTTTATCTGCGGTCAATGACGACGCGATTAGCGATGTCATTGCTCAAATTAGCAAGCAGCATAAGATTGCCGGTTTTGTTCACCTGCAACCTCAACTAGCAGCACAAGGTGCTTTGCCATTAAGTGATGCAGGTTTTGTAGCTGTAGAGCAAGCTTTCTTGATGGCTAAACACCTTCAGCAATCATTTGCTGAACTGGCTAAAACTGAGCGCGTAAGCTTTATGACTGTTAGCCGCATTGATGGTGGATTCGGTTACTTAAACAATAACGAGCTTGCAAAGGCTGAGCTAAACCAAGCTGCATTATCAGGTTTAACTAAAACATTAGGTCATGAGTGGCCAACTGTGTTCTGTAGAGCATTGGATATTACCCCAAGCTTTGAAGCTGTCGAGTTAGCACAAGCCGTTATTGCAGAGTTATTTGATGTTGATACAGCAACAGCTGAAGTGGGTATTAGCGACCAAGGTCGTCATACTTTATCAGCTACGGCAACTGCTCAAACCCGTTACCAAACCACATCTTTAAACAGTGAAGATACTGTATTGGTGACTGGCGGTGCTAAAGGCGTCACATTTGAATGTGCCCTTACTCTTGCCAAACAAACTCAGTCGCACTTTATTTTAGCGGGTCGCAGTGAGCATTTAGCGGGTGATTTACCAACTTGGGCAAAGAGTGTCATAGCGGCTGCGCCTAACGTTAGTGAAGTAAACATAAGTCAGTTAAAAGCTGCTGCGATTGGTTTTATTCAATCTCAAGGTAACAAGCCAACACCTAAGCAAATTGATGCCTTAGTTTGGCCGATTACCAGCAGTTTAGAAATTGATCGCTCATTAGCAGCATTTAAAGCTGTCGGTGCAAGTGCTGAGTACATCAGCATGGATGTCAGCTCAGATGCAGCCATCAAGCAATCTCTTGCAGGTGTTAAACCGATTACAGGCATCATTCATGGTGCTGGTGTACTCGCTGATAAACATATTCAAGACAAAACCTTAGCTGAGTTAGGCCGTGTATATGGCACTAAAGTGTCGGGCTTTGCAGGCATCATCAATGCGATTGATGCAAGCAAGTTAAAACTGGTTGCTATGTTCTCATCAGCAGCCGGTTTCTATGGCAATACTGGCCAAAGTGACTACTCAATGTCTAATGAGATCCTCAACAAGACAGCACTTCAACTTGCAGCTAACTACCCGCAAGCAAAAGTCATGAGCTTTAACTGGGGCCCTTGGGATGGCGGAATGGTCAGTTCAGCATTGAAGAAAATGTTTGTTGAGCGCGGCGTATACGTTATTCCACTCGATAAAGGCGCAAACTTGTTTGCTCACAGCCTATTGTCTGAGTCGGGCGTACAGCTATTAATTGGCTCAAGTATGCAGGGCTCAAGCTCAGCAGATAAAACAGGCGCAGCTGTAAAAAAGCTTAATGCGGACTCTTCGCTTAATGCCGAGGGTTCGCTGATTCTTTCTTTAAATAATGCTGCAAGTCACCGTGTTGTGAGTAACACGGTGAGTGTTGAACGAGTACTAGACCCTGTTGCTATGCCCTTCCTTGAAGATCATTGCATTGCGGGTAATCCAGTACTGCCAACAGTGTGTGCTATACAATGGATGCGTGAAACTGCGCAGCAATTGTGTAGCCTGCCTGTGACGGTTCAAGATTATAAATTGCTCAAAGGCATTATTTTTGAGACTAAAGAGCCGCAAGTATTAACGCTGACATTGACGCAAACTGAATCAGGCTTAAAAGCACTGATTGCAAGTCGTATGCATAACGATCCAGTGGATAGCTTACTACGACCTCAGTATCAAGCAAACCTTGTGATCAATGAAGCCGTCATTAACGGCCAAACTTTAACAACACAGCCAACTATCATTGCGGATGCACAACAGTTAGCAAGTGCAGGTAAAGTGATTAGCACTGATAGCGAGCTTTATTCAAACGGTAGCTTATTTCATGGACCACGCCTGCAAGGCATCAAGCAAGTCTTGATTGCTGATGACACGCAACTGGTTTGCAACGTGGAATTACCACAAATTAGTTCCGCAGATTGCAAAGGCTTTGCGCCTGATCTGTCCATAGGTGGCAGCCAAGCATTTGCCGAAGATTTGCTACTGCAAGCCATGTTAGTCTGGGCACGTATTAAGCATGATGCTGCAAGCTTGCCGTCGACTATTGGTAAGTTAACGACTTATGCACCATTTGCATCAGGTGATAAAGGTTACTTGGTGTTATCTGTGCTTAAGAGTACCAGCCGTTCGTTAACAGCTGACATTGCACTTTACCATCAAGATGGCCGCTTAAGCTGCACTATGCTAAGCGCAAAAACGACCATCAGCAAAAGCTTAAATGAGGCATTTCTTGCCCCTGCTAAAGCAATTGCTGACTTGCAGGAGTCTGTGTGAGCACTCAACTGACTGCAAAAACGGCTGCAATCAATAGTATGCGTATAGCCTTAAAACTGGTCGCGAATGATCAAACATCACTCGCACCAGCACAAAATGCTGATGACATATTTGCAGCCATAAAACCGTGTTCATTGGCGCAGGTCATTGGCGAGTCTGCCATTGACCTTGAAATTGATGTATCAAGCTTAGATACTGGCATAGATAACCTTGCTACAGCAAGCCAACAAACGCTTAGCTTTAGTGATTATTTTGCCCAAGCGATTGCCCATATTGAGCAGCAACATACTGTGTTACTGAGCCATCCAGCAATACCGTATCGAGTATTGATGATGCCAGCCATTGTTGCCGCTAAACATCGCTGTCACCCCCACGCCTACTTAACGGGCTTGGGAGAAGCCGATAACATACAAGGCGCAATGCAAAGCGCCTTAGCGCAAGCTAAACGTGAACACATTACGCCTACCTTGGTCGATGTCAGTGAGTTAACTTGTTATAAAGACAAGTTTGCTCAGCTTGTCATGCTAATAAGTCGTATTGCTGCACGTCTTTTACCTGATACAAAAGCCAATAACCTTACCGACACTGAAAGTAAAAACCGCCAAAGCGAAGCAACATATTGGTTCACCCAAATGCACCAAAACCGTGTAGCTAGCTTTAATTTTACAGAAGCAGGTAGACAACATGCTGCAGTATTTGTGCAAGGTACTGAACTGGCACAAGCAAGCTCGATGCTTGATGAAAACAGACTATTCTTCCCCCTAGCAGCCGACTCCTCTGCTTGCATGATCCAATCTTTGCATGAGCTATTAGCGGCGCTCAATACGCTTAATCAGCAACAGAGCAATCAATTAGACAGTCAGCTGCTTCTAAACAAGCCTAGCCATGTTATCTCTTTAATGCTCAATTACTTAAAGACATTTGATCAAACCAAACCCTTGTCTGCAGTTATCATGGCCAACTCTGTAGTTACTGCAATCGCTGAAATTGAGGCCATGTTAGCCAAAATCAGTACAGCAAGTGATGACACATCTGGATCGATAAATGAACTTGAGTACAAAACGCCTTCGGGTAGTTGTTTAACCATCACTCAGCATGAAGCGCTTGGTCGTAGCGGCGTGTGTTTTGTGTATCCGGGTGTGGGTACGGTTTATCCGCAAATGTTTGCGCAACTGCCACAGTACTTCCCCGCTCTGTTTGCTCAACTTGAACGAGATGGTGATGTAAAAGCCATGCTTCAAGCTGATTGTATTTATGCAGAAAATGCCAAAACCTCAGACATGAGTTTAGGCGAGCTTGCTATTGCTGGGGTTGGCGCAAGTTATATCTTAACTAAAGTGCTTACCGAACACTTTGCCATTAAGCCTGATTTTGCAATGGGCTATTCTATGGGTGAAGCATCAATGTGGGCCAGCCTTAATGTCTGGAAAACGCCTCACAATATGATTGAAGCCACTCAAACTAATAGTATTTTCACCTCTGATATTTCAGGCCGACTCGACTGCGTCCGTCAAGCATGGCAACTCGAACAGGGTGAAGATATTGTTTGGAATAGCTTTGTTGTGCGTGCTGCGCCGACTGAAATAGAAGCCGTGCTTGCCGATTACCCTCGCGCTTATTTAGCGATTATACAAGGTGATACCTGTGTATTAGCGGGTTGTGAGCAAAGCTGTAAAGCCTTATTGAAACAAATCGGTAAACGTGGCATTGCAGCAAATCGTGTCACAGCCATGCACACGCAACCCGCCATGCTTATTCGTGATAATGTTCAAGCGTTTTATCAGCAAGCTTTGCACGACCAAGATGTGCTTGATGCACAAGCAAGTAGCATCAAATTCATTAGTGCTGCGAGTCAAATGCCTATTTCATTGACCAGTCAGGACATCGCCAATTCCATTGCAGATACATTTTGTCAGCCACTGAACTTCACTAAACTGGTGAATAATGCTCGTCATCTAGGTGCACGTTTATTTGTTGAAATTGGCGCAGATAGGCAAACCAGTACCTTGATAGATAAAATTGCTCGCACTGCAGCTAATACCGATTCACATTTAAACGCGCCACTGTCAGCCATTGCAATCAATGCCAAAGGTGATGATCAAACAGCACTGCTTAAATRTATCGCTCAGCTTATTTCGCATAAAGTGCCTTTATCTCTACAATATCTAACTGAGAATTTATCCCATTTGTTGACCGCTAGCATTGCTCGCGAAAACCGTCACCAAAGCCAAGCCGCTCAGTTAGCTCCACAATTAGAAGGAGAACAATCTTGAGTTCTCAATCAAACGTTCCCCAAATTGCCATCGTCGGTTTAGCGACTCAGTACCCCGATGCTGATACGCCAGCAAAGTTCTGGCAAAATTTATTAGATAAAAAAGACTCTCGCAGCACCATTAGTCTGCAAAAGCTCAATGCAAACCCTGCAGACTTTCAAGGTGTTCAAGGCCAGTCTGACCGTTTTTATTGTGACAAAGGTGGCTACATTCAAAACTTCAGTTTTGATGCCAATGGTTACCGAATTCCAGCTGCGCAGTTTAATGGTCTTGACGACAGTTTTTTATGGGCAACAGACACAGCGCGCAAAGCACTCAATGATGCCGGTGTGGATATCACTAACAGTCAAGATAATGCGATATTAAATCGCACAGGTATTGTCATGGGTACCTTGTCGTTCCCAACGGCAAAATCTAACGAATTGTTTGTGCCGATTTATCACAGCGCCGTTGAAAAAGCGCTACAAGATAAGCTGCAACAACCCAGTTTCACATTGCAGCCTTTTGATAGTGAAGGATATAGCGAGCAAACAACGCCAGCCTCTTTGTCTAATGGCGCCATTGCACATAATGCATCAAAACTAGTGGCCGATGCTCTAGGGTTAGGCGCAGCACAACTCAGTCTTGATGCCGCTTGCGCGAGCTCAGTTTACTCATTAAAACTTGCCTGTGATTACCTACATACAGGCAAAGCTGACATGATGCTTGCTGGTGCAGTCTCTGGCGCTGACCCATTCTTTATTAATATGGGTTTTTCCATTTTCCATGCCTACCCAGATCATGGCATTTCAGCGCCTTTTGATAGCAATTCAAAAGGGCTATTTGCCGGTGAAGGCGCTGGTGTTTTAGTGCTAAAACGCCTTGAAGATGCTGAGCGCGATGGCGATCATATCTATGCCCTAGTGAGCGGTATCGGGTTATCAAATGACGGCAAAGGCCAATTTGTATTAAGCCCAAACAGCGATGGCCAAGTTAAAGCGTTCGAGCGTGCTTACGCCGATGCTGCCATGCACGATGAAAACTTTGGCCCAGATAACATTGAGGTGATTGAATGTCACGCCACAGGCACTCCTTTGGGAGATAAAGTGGAGTTGACTTCAATGGAGCGCTTTTTTAGCGACAAACTCAAAGGCAGTAACACGCCACTGATTGGATCTGCTAAGTCGAATTTAGGCCACTTGCTCACCGCTGCGGGTATGCCAGGGATCATGAAAATGATTTTTGCAATGCGCCAAGGTGTTCTGCCGCCAAGTATTAACATCAGCGCACCGATTGCATCACCATCAGAAATGTTTGGCCCTGCAACCTTGCCAAATGATGTTCTACCTTGGCCTGATAAAGCAGGTAATACGGCTCGTCATGCTGGTGTGTCAGTATTTGGTTTTGGTGGTTGTAATGCCCATTTATTGGTTGAGTCATACTTTGTAAAGAGTCCTGATGCTGCGCTCAGCACGCCCAATAATGCAAGTGTAACGCCTGCAACAACCATCAATGCGCAAATGCCAATGCATATTACCGGTATGGCATCGCACTTTGGTTCATTGTCGACCGTTAATGCCTTTGCCGCTGCGGTAAACAGCAACCAAAGTGCATTTACGACTTTGCCCGCTAAACGCTGGAAAGGCTTAGACAAACACCCTGAGTTGTTGCAGCAATTTGGTTTAGCACAAAGTGCACCAATGGGCGCTTATATTGATCAATTTGATTTCGACTTCTTACGCTTTAAAGTGCCACCTAATGAAGATGACCGCTTAATCTCACAGCAACTTTTATTAATGAAAGTTGCTGATGAAGCGATTCATGATGCCAAGCTTGAGTCAGGTAGCAAAGTGGCTGTTCTAGTCGCTATGGAAACTGAACTTGAATTACATCAGTTCCGCGGCCGCGTTAATTTGCATACTCAAATCGCAGCCAGCTTAAATGCGCACGGTGTCAGCCTATCTGACGATGAGTACCAAGCCCTCGAAACCCTTGCGATGGACAGTGTTTTAGATGCGGCCAAGCTGAACCAATACACTAGCTTTATTGGTAATATTATGGCGTCGCGGATCTCATCGTTATGGGACTTTAATGGCCCAGCCTTTACGATTTCAGCAGGCGAGCAGTCGGTAAATCGTTGTATAGATGTGGCGCAAAACCTATTGGCTATGGAGTCGCGTCAAGAGCCGCTAGATGCCGTGATCATCGCAGCAGTTGATTTATCTGGCAGTATTGAAAATATTGTCCTTAAGACGGCGAACATTGATAAAACAGGCTCAACTGAAGCACTCAATATTGGTGAAGGCGCTGGCGCAATTGTATTGCAAGCAGCCGCGATTGATAGCGAGCACTGCGACCTAATACATCAAGGTTTAGGGGCGTTAGATACTCTAGATTCAGCAAGCACCCACAGTTATGGCACCATCGACAGTTTGGCATTTGGTCATACAGACCAGCTTTCAACCATTAGCGATGACGTGTTAACTCCTGTTGGATTAGCCGCAACTGATATTGATTTATTAGAGCTAAACCAAGCACCTGATTTGGTTAATATTGATAATGCGCAAATGCTATCGCAGCTATTTAGCCAATCGACCACCAGCAAAGCGCAATCTTGTATCGGACATACTTTTGCCGCTTCAGGTATTGCCAGCTTATTGCATGGCTTATTGAAAACTCGATTGAATACTTCTGTGCAGAACGCTTACTCGGATAGCAAACTGAGCAATAAGCCTAACCAAAAGGTCATTATCGCTACCTTGAGCGAAAACCAGTGTTCACAACTTCTTATCAGCCAAAATGCTGAACAAGCAAGTGCGATGAGCACTCGTATGAACACTGATATACAAGCGCAAACGGCCAAGAAATTGAGCCTAGTTAAGCAAGTCAGTTTAGGTGGTCGTGACATCTACCAGCATATTGTTGATGCGCCACTGGATAACATTGACAGTATTCGAGCGAAAGTTGCCAAGCTTAACCCTGTTGCACCTACTACTGTAATGAACCTACATGACCGTGGCCAATTTATCGCCCCAGCTCATGCCAATTCAGCGCCTATGTCCGCTAACAATAATTCAATGACTACAGAGACTTCTATGCCGTTTTCTGATCGTTCAACCCAGTTTAACCCTACACCCAAGGTGGCTACGCCTACTGCTCAAGCAGCTCAGTCAGCTCAAACGTCTTTAGTGACGAGCTCTGCTGCAACCGTTAGCCAAGTGCCGCCTGCGCATTTAAGCGCTTTTGAACAAAACCAATGGTTAGCACATCAAGCGCAACTAGCATTTTTAAAGAGCCGTGAGCAAGGCTTAAAAGTCGCTGATGCGCTTTTAAAACAGCAGGTAGCACAAGCAAATGGTCAGCCTTATATTGCCCAATCGATTGCACAAGCTGTAGCGCCCGTCCAAGCTGAAAATGTATTAGCTCAGCCAGTAGCCTCTGCGCCAATCTTGCGTCCGGATCATGCAAATGTGCCGCCGTACACAGCGCCTATTCCAGCGGAAAAGCCATGTATTTGGAACTACGCTGATTTAGTAGAATATGCCGAAGGTGATATTGCCAAAGTATTTGGCCCAGATTATGCCGTGATTGATAACTACTCTCGCCGTGTTCGTCTTCCGACCACTGATTATTTGCTGGTATCTCGCGTGACTAAACTCGATGCGACCATGAACCAATATAAGCCTTGTAGCATGACCACCGAGTACGACATCCCTGAAGATGCGCCGTACCTTGTCGATGGTCAAATTCCATGGGCGGTCGCCGTTGAATCTGGTCAATGTGATTTAATGTTAATCAGCTACTTAGGGATTGATTTTGAAAACAAAGGTGAACGTGTTTATCGCTTACTTGACTGTACCTTAACCTTCTTAGATGACTTACCACGCGGCGGTGACACACTGCGCTACGACATCAAGATTAATAACTTCGCTAAGAATGGCGACACCTTACTATTCTTCTTCTCGTATGAGTGTTTTGTTGGCGACAAGATGATCCTGAAAATGGATGGCGGCTGTGCTGGCTTCTTTACCGATCAAGAGTTAGATGACGGTAAAGGGGTTATTTACACCGAAGATGAAATTAAAACTCGTGAAGCAGCGTTAAATACACCGAACAAACCACGTTTTGAACCACTATTACATTGTGCTCAGACCCAGTTTGACTATGGTCAAATTCATCACTTACTCAATGGCGATATCGGCAGTTGTTTTACTGGCGAGCACCATAACCACCAGCAAGCATCAGGTAAGCAAGACTCACTGTGTTTTGCTTCTGAAAAATTCTTGATGATTGAGCAAGTGGGCAATCTAGACATTCATGGCGGCGCTTGGGGCTTAGGCTTCATTGAAGGTCATAAACAATTAGCTCCGGATCACTGGTATTTCCCTTGTCACTTTAAGGGCGATCAAGTGATGGCTGGTTCATTAATGGCTGAAGGTTGTGGCCAATTATTGCAGTTCTTTATGCTGCACATTGGTATGCACACCTTGGTTGAAAATGGTCGCTTCCAGCCTTTAGAGAATGCTTCACAAAAAGTACGTTGTCGTGGTCAAGTTCTGCCGCAGCACGGTGAGCTGACTTACCGCATGGAAGTCACTGAAATTGGCACTCACCCTCGCCCATATGCTAAAGCTAATATTGAAATATTGCTCAATGGTAAAGCGGTTGTAGACTTCCAAAACCTTGGGGTGATGATTAAAGAAGAAAGTGAATGTACCCGTTACACTGCCGACTCTTCTGAAACACATTCAACCTCTGGCGCAGTCCAAAAGAACAATAGCCACAACACGCCAGCATCATTAAATGCACCGTTAATGGCGCAATTACCAGACTTAAGCGCACCAACCAATAAAGGTGTTATCCCACTGCAACATGTTGAAGCGCCAATCATTCCAGATTATCCAAATCGTACTCCTGATACCCTGCCATTCACGGCGTATCACATGTTCGAATTTGCCACTGGCAACATTGAAAACTGCTTTGGACCGGACTTTAGTATTTACCGTGGTTTCATTCCACCGCGCACACCATGTGGCGATTTACAGCTAACGACTCGTATCGTTGATATTCAAGGTAAACGTGGCGAATTGAAAAAGCCGTCATCGTGTATCGCAGAATATGAAGTGCCAACTGATGCATGGTATTTCGCTAAAAACAGCCACGCCTCTGTCATGCCTTATTCAGTGTTGATGGAAAT
The DNA here is from genome assembly GCF_001675935.1 of Shewanella sp. UCD-FRSSP16_17. Taxonomy (NCBI): domain Bacteria; kingdom Pseudomonadati; phylum Pseudomonadota; class Gammaproteobacteria; order Alteromonadales; family Shewanellaceae; genus Shewanella; species Shewanella sp. UCD-FRSSP16_17. The sequence continues at coordinate 341,493 of NZ_LZFV01000013.1, read as the reverse complement.
TTCACTGCAACCAAACGGCTTTATTTCAGGCTATATGGGCACCACATTAGGCTTCCCAGGTGAAGAATTATTCTTCCGTAACTTAGACGGTAGTGGTGAACTATTACGTGATGTTGATTTACGTGGCAAAACCATTGTTAACGATTCAAAGCTATTATCAACCGTTATTGCTGGTAGCAACATCATTCAAAGCTTCACATTTGACTTAAGTGTTGACGGCGAGCCCTTCTACAAAGGCAGCGCGGTATTTGGCTACTTTAAAGGCGATGCGCTTAAAAACCAGTTAGGTATTGATAACGGCCGTATCACTCAACCATGGCATGTTGAAAATAACGTCCCTGCTGATATCACTGTTGATTTACTTGATAAGCAATCTCGCGTGTTCCATGCTCCCGCTAATCAACCACATTATCGCTTAGCTGGCGGTCAACTTAACTTTATCGACAAAGCTGAAATCGTTGATAAAGGCGGTAAAAATGGCTTAGGTTACTTGTCGGCATCTCGCACCATTGACCCAAGTGATTGGTTCTTCCAATTCCATTTCCATCAAGATCCAGTAATGCCAGGTTCATTAGGCGTTGAAGCCATCATCGAGTTAATGCAGACTTATGCCATCAGCAAAGACTTAGGTAAAGGTTTCACAAACCCGAAATTTGGCCAGATTTTATCTGACATCAAATGGAAGTACCGTGGCCAAATTAACCCATTGAATAAGCAAATGTCGTTAGATGTGCACATCAGTGCAGTCAAAGATGAAAACGGCAAACGCATCATCGTAGGCGACGCCAACCTGAGCAAAGACGGGTTACGCATTTACGAAGTAAAAGACATCGCTATCTGTATCGAAGAGGCATAAAGGAATAATAATGACTATTAGCACTCAAAACGAAAAGCTTTCTCCATGGCCTTGGCAAGTTGCGCCAAGTGATGCCAGCTTTGACACTGCCACTATCGGTAATAAATTAAAAGAACTCACCCAAGCTTGTTATTTAGTGAGTCACCCAGAAAAAGGCTTAGGTATTTCTCAAAATGCCCAAGTGGTTACAGAAAGTATTAGCAGTAGCCAAGATCTGCCTGTTAGTGCATTTGCCCCAGCATTAGGTACCCAAAGTTTAGGTGACAGTAACTTCCGTCGTGTTCATGGTGTTAAATACGCTTATTATGCTGGTGCCATGGCTAACGGTATTTCATCAGAAGAGCTCGTTATCGCACTGGGTCAAGCGGGCATTTTATGCTCGTTCGGCGCAGCCGGACTCATTCCATCTCGTGTTGAACAAGCCATTAATCGCATTCAAGCAGCATTGCCAAATGGCCCATACATGTTTAATTTAATTCACAGCCCAAGTGAGCCAGCATTAGAACGTGGCAGTGTTGAGCTGTTTTTAAAACATAAAGTGCGCACGGTTGAAGCATCAGCATTTTTGGGTTTAACCCCGCAAATTGTCTATTACCGCGCAGCAGGTTTAAGTCGTGATAGCCAAGGTGAAATCGTTATCGCCAACAAGGTTATCGCTAAAGTAAGTCGCACAGAAGTGGCGAGTAAGTTTATGCAACCAGCTCCCGCTAAAATGCTGCAAAAACTGGTTGATGAAGGCTTAATCACCCCAGAGCAAATGGCGCTCGCCCAATTAGTGCCAATGGCTGATGACGTGACAGCAGAAGCCGATTCTGGCGGCCATACTGATAACCGTCCATTAGTGACGCTATTACCAACAATTTTGGCGCTTAAAGATAAAATCCAAGCCGAGTACCAATACAAAACCCCTATTCGTGTCGGTTGTGGCGGCGGTGTCGGCACCCCTGATGCAGCACTTGCAACCTTTAATATGGGCGCAGCTTATATTGTGACAGGCTCAATTAACCAAGCTTGTGTTGAAGCGGGAGCCAGTGAACACACGCGTAAACTACTTGCTACGACTGAAATGGCCGATGTCACCATGGCACCTGCTGCTGATATGTTCGAGATGGGCGTTAAGCTACAAGTGGTAAAACGTGGCACCTTATTCCCAATGCGTGCTAATAAACTTTATGAGATTTATACCCGTTATGAGTCGATTGAAGCCATCCCTGCCGAAGAACGTGAAAAACTTGAAAAACAAGTCTTCCGCTCGACCCTTGATGATATTTGGGCTGGCACAGTGGCGCATTTTAATGAACGCGATCCAAAACAAATCGAGCGCGCAGAAGGTAACCCTAAGCGTAAAATGGCGCTTATCTTCCGTTGGTATTTAGGTTTATCAAGCCGTTGGTCTAATTCTGGTGAAGCTGGCCGTGAAATGGATTATCAAATTTGGGCAGGTCCTGCACTGGGCGCGTTCAACGAATGGGCAAAAGGCAGCTATTTAGATGATTATACCCAGCGAAATGCGGTAGACTTAGCAAAACACTTGATGCACGGCGCAGCTTATCAAGCGCGTGTAAACTTACTTACCGCTCAAGGGGTGGCACTGCCTGTAGAATTACAGCGTTGGAGCCCGCTTGATCAGGTTAAGTAAGACTGCCAAGCGTCATCAAGCTAAGTCATTTGGATATAGGTAGCGGTAATGAGCGAAACACAAAAACTTGATTTTTCAGTGGTTAATGGCACAACACTTGAGTCGTTCAATCAACAAAAAAATCTGATTAAACGCATGCTAAAGGGCAATAGCGCAACATGTGCTGAATGTAACAAGCCACTAACGCTGCAATTACCGCCCAATACTAAAAATGCCAAACCTGCCGAAAAAGCACCAGGGATATACTGCGCAAAAGGCTGCACAGATATTGAACTGGATATGGAAGCTGTGGCACTTTTGAAATAATACGATGAAATAACCCATAGATTATTTCATCATTACCATTTAAAAAAGGCATCGAAAGATGCCTTTTTTATTGCAATTAATTGACCACTTTATCAAGTGGCGACTTACCTAATCACTCACCAAAATAAGTTATTCAGAATAGTGAATTTAGAATTGAGAGTTTAGGGAATGCTGTTACTGATACGGTTCAAATTAGGTAATTAAAATATACTTCATTGCTTCACGGTTCCTGCACGGTTTCTGCATTTTAATCACATAACATTAAAAACTCATATTAGCCATTATCAACTACGGGTTAACTTAGGAGTTTACTTATGTTCAGTCCCCTTCTCTATTCACTTTTTAAAACGGGATGTAAACCATTTCGGCAACTATTAATTATACCGCTTACTAGCTTATGCCTATTAACTGCTTGTGATAGTTCTGATGAAACCAGTAGCGAAGAGACTGTAATAACAGTACCTGACCCTGAAATTGAAACACCGGTTGAGGAGTATAGCGACACTGATTTTGAAGTAAGCGATTGGACCGATGATACCCATAGCAAAAGTGCAGATGCCAACTTTGATGAAGTGTTTGCTGACAATGAAGTAAAACGCCTTGATGTGGTGGTCACTAAAAATCGCTGGACCATCATGCTTAACGATATGACTGATACTTATGGCACTTTTGGTACAACGACGAATTCAAACAACCTTGTAGATACAGATGACAACCCCATTATGGTACCAGCTGATATTTATTACGAAGGCAAACAGTGGTATCGAGTTGGTATCCGTTTTAAGGGCAACTCATCACTACAAACCAGTTGGCAACAAGGCGTACTCAAGTTGTCTTTTAAGTTAGATTTTGATGAGTTTGAAGACGACTACCCGCAAATAGACAATCAACGATTTTATGGCTTTAAAAAGTTAAGTCTTAAAAATAATTACGATGATGAATCACAGTTACGTGAAAAGGTCGTCGCCGATGTATTTAAAGATGCAGGTTTAGCCATCTCTCACACTGCTTTTTATACTTTATATATCGACCATGGTGATGGCCCTGAATACTTTGGCTTATATACCCTTGTGGAAGAAGTCGATGACACGGTAATTGATACTCAATTTAGTAGTGATGATGGTAACTTATATAAGCCTGAGGATGATGGTGCGACCTTTATTGAAGGATCTTTCAGTGAAGACAGTTTTGAAAAGAAAACCAATGAAGATGATGAAGATTGGTCAGATATTTTAGCTTTATTCGACGCATTACATGATGATACTGCAACTTCCGATCCTGTTACTTGGCGTGAAAACCTTGAAGCTATATTTGATGTTGATGTGTTCTTGAAATATCTCGCAGTGAATGGCGTAATTCAAAACTGGGATACTTACGGATTAATGCCCCATAATTATTATCTTTACAACGATCCAGACACAAACAAACTAACTTGGATCCCATGGGATAATAATGAGGCATTACAGACGGGTAAAATGGGCGGCGCACTAGAACTTGATTTCTCTGATTTAGACTCAAATTCTTGGCCATTAATAGCCAAAATCTATGCTGATGACACATACCGGGAACGCTATAACCAGTATTTATCTGACGTTATTAGCAATAGCTATGAAACCAATAAGATGCAGGCAATTTATGACAGTTACTCAGCATTAATAGAGCCTTATGCCACAACAGAGTTAACAGGTTACTCATTTTTAGAGTCTGCAAATGACTTTTATCAAGCAGTTGATGATTTATCTGAACATGCTGAAAGTCGTACAGACGCCGTAATCGATTACTTAAACACGCAATAGGTTGTAGATTTTTTCTGTCATTTTTACCGATACAATGAAAACGAAAGCAGCACTGGCTACTTTCGTTTTTGTAGCTATCAATGCAAAACCGTTTACTAGCGCACACTTTCTTATTAAAAAATAACACCTTAACAAGTCATTGACCTAAATCAAACATATTGTGACAAAGCTGAGGCACTATGCCTCTTTATTTTTTAGTTTGGTTATTTCCAATGAGTGATATCAAGGCAAACAATATAGAGCAACCGCTGACGGACGAGTGCATTTTACTTTCTACCACTGATTTGAATGGTAATATCAAATACGCCAATCAAGCCTTTGCAGATATCTCAGAGTTCACGACAGATGAACTGCACGGAAAACCACACAATATTGTTCGTCACCCTGATATGCCTAAAGCGGCTTTTGAATCCTTGTGGCAACGGGTCAAAGACGGAAAACCTTGGTTTGGTATCGTTAAAAATAAAAGCAAAACAGGCAAGTATTATTGGGTCAATGCCTATATATCGCCAGTCTTTGAAAACGGCAAAATGCATGAACTACAGTCTGTTCGACGTAAACCTTGTCGTGAACACATCAATTCCGCTGAAAAAATTTACAAACAGTTAAATCAAGGTAAAGCCCCCAGAGAAACCTCAGCACCACTGCTTAGCTTTACGGGTTCACTTTGCCTTTGGGCAACCGTTATTTCTTTGATAGGGGTAGTATCTTCGCTATTCATGCCAACTTTGGTCGCCGCTTTTTTCATTCCATTAATGGCTGGATTTGTCATGTATTACTTAACGAGGCCATTAAAAGAACTTGAAAATAAGGCCACAAAAATTATCGACGACCCAATTGCTTGCGGGATTTTTTCATCAAGTCAGCATGAGTTGGGAAAAATTGAATTAGCCTTAAACTACTTAGTCACTGAAATGGGTGGTGTTGTCGGTAGGATGGCAGATTCAGCCACCTCCATTAGCGAAGAAAGCCAGCAGCTTAATCAAACTATATCGACCACTCGTGAACGGGTTAAAGAACAAACACACCAAACCCGTCAGGCCGCAACAGCAATGGAGCAAATGACGGCAAGCTTCACTGAAGTTAATCAAAATACCCGTAATACAGCACAAGAAATTACCACCAGCCAAGAGGCTGCTAGTAAAGGTCACGATAGTATGGACAAAGTGGTCAATGCCATTGGCGAGCTTAGAAAAGAAGTGGTTCATTTCTCAACGGTGGTCAATACAATTGAAAAAGACAGCCAATCAATCGCATCGGTCCTAGGAGAGATTAAAGGCATCGCAGAACAAACGAATTTATTAGCGTTAAATGCTGCCATTGAAGCGGCTCGAGCAGGTGAATCTGGCCGTGGATTTGCCGTTGTGGCGGACGAAGTTAGGCAATTATCAATTCGCACCAGTGATTCCACATCAGAAATTGAACACATAGTCACGAACTTTCAAAAAACCACAAAGGAAGCGACTCAAGCAATGGAGTCTGGTCAATTGCAAGCCGATTTATCAGTATCCTTAGCAGAAGAAGCGGATGACACTTTTGCTCAGCTCCTTAACTCAATTAATCGCATACACGAAATGGCTGAGCTTAACTCTACAGCCATGAACCAACAAACAGCGGTCGCAGAAGAAATTAGCCAATCTATTTTACAGATAGATGAGATTTCAAACCTGACCTTAATTCAAACCGATGACACCCAAAACAAGTGTGAACAAATGAGTCGATTAGCCAATAAAACGCGTCATTTATCGAGACAATTTTGGACGCAAACAATCGAGCGCACCAAATAATCACCTCCAATATTACCCAAAGCGTCATAACCTACATGTTGATTATGACGCAATCTTGCTCAACACTGATTAACTTCCCTATGTATGCAGATGACAAGAGATTTAGCGGCTGATTGACTATTATGCCCTCTTTCTGGTTGTCATTTTTTCCTGTTGTGACAGTTTATTTTTTGATAAGACTTTTTAATTTTAAAAATGCCCTAATATCATATATACAGTTAACGTTAAGCCATGCTTATAAAGCCGTTTAAAGCGATTCAAAGTGAGGGTACACAATGACAAACGAATTTATTCCACCTAAAAAATGGGTAATGGAAGAAGAAAATGGCGGCAAGTTTGCCAGTATAAACCGTCCTGACTCTGGTGCGCGCTATGATAAAGATTTACCGGTTGGGAAGCATGCACTGCAGCTTTACTCTATGGGCACCCCTAACGGCCAAAAAGTCACGATTATGTTGGAAGAGCTGTTAGCCGCAGGGATCACTGACGCAGAATATGATGCTCACTTGATTAGTATTGGTGATAGCGATCAATTCTCATCAGGTTTTGTTAGCATTAATCCAAATTCAAAAATACCTGCGTTATTAGATAACAGCACCTCAACGCCTATTAATGTATTTGAGTCAGGCGCTATTTTACTTTACCTCGCTGAAAAATTTGGCTGCTTCTTACCAACAGATTTAGCTGCTAAAACCCAAGTCATGAATTGGTTGTTTTGGCTGCAGGGCTCGGCTCCTTATTTAGGTGGCGGTTTTGGTCACTTTTATGCTTACGCCCTTGAAAAGTTTAAATACCCTATCGACAGGTTCTCTATGGAGGCCAAGCGTCAACTTGATGTACTTGACAAGCAATTAGCTAAACACCGCTTCTTGGGTGGTGATGAGTATAGTATTGCCGATATTGCGACATGGCCTTGGTACGGAAATTTGGTGCTTGGAAACCTATATGAAGCAGCAGAGTTTTTAGATGTTGAAAGCTACCCTAACCTAATGCGCTGGGCAAAAGACATTGAACAACGTCCAGCTGTCGCGCGTGGCAGAATCATTAATCGAACCTGGGGGGAAGAGTGGGAACAACTAGCGAATCGTCATAGCGCCGAAGATATTGATAATGTGCTTAAACGTCAGCCATAACACTCACAATTTCTCAATCCATTGGTAGATCACTCAATTTTGATAATGTGAGCCTATACCTTTGATGTGATTCACCCCCATTGGAAATGAACTTTGATAAAGCGGTAGGCACACCATCAAGTGCTTATCGCATTATTGCTAACCAACAACCCCTTTACCGATTAATCACTTTCAAGCTTTTTCCAACAACATAAGCACGTCGGCTGTACGTCTGGCGGTAAAGTAATGATAAAACCACAATGCGGGCAAAAATCCCCAATATTTAAACGGACATAAGATTGTGTTTGCTTATACATCAGCATCGCTCTTCTTTTCGATTATATTGAGGTGAATACATCGCCATTAACTGTGCTTCTACAGCGCCCCTTACACAAACAGGCTCACCATTTAGCGGACTAGGTACAGTTACGTTAGTCGCAATCCATAGCTCCATATCACGTATTAACTCCTCTTTAACTAACCTGCCAGCCGTACCATGTGACCAAATACGTTTTCCGAGTAGACCACTCTCGCCGACATATAAAACCTGATCTCCTTTCTTGAAAAAATACACCCCCGAAATGTCTCTTGGTAACAGAGAAAACCAATGCTTTCTTGTTGCGTACTCATTACCCTCAAAGTCATATAAGCCATAAGTTTCGCTATTACGATTAACAAGCCATGCTTGAGATAAACTGATATTAGCGATATGAGTAAATGTAATACTGCCCATTTTAAAGGTATTCATCGACGACCTCAGCGCAGTTAAACCCCTGGTACATCTGGCCATCAGGCCTCAACTTCGAACTTGTTACAACATTATCACTAACAAACTTGGTATAAATTGTATCTACTCTTTTAACAGGCTTACCAAATAGCACTCGAGTATGTCCTCCGATAGCAGATACCAGTCGACTACCTAGTATCTGATGTTCTTCAGTTTCTATCTCATCTAATATGGCCTCAACTTGATAAGCCACTGGAATTTTACGGTTTGCATTGATGACATAAACCCAATCTCCTTTTGAGATTGAACAAAAGTCAACCCAGCCATGTTGACCAGGTGCTAAATCGAAAAAAGCATTGTTACCAAGCGATGCATATATTTTTCGGTGTGGACGATCAGCAATATTTGATACAAGAAATTTTCGCATAATGAACAAAGGCACTTAATACACATGTGTATATACTAATTAAGTTTCCTCACAAAGTAAATCGTACTAAGTACCTTTATTATTCATTGCAATATAGATCATATTCAATTAACACTAATCATAACGACTTTATATTGATTTCATTGAATTTTAGGCGCAAAGTTAACTATGTAAACCAGCTAATTAGAACGCTTAAAGAGTAAAAAAGCGCACACTGGCTACACAGATAAAAGCAAAATTGCACCAGTACTATCAGCACCTTCATATGAGGTAAATATGAACAAGCTATTAATACTTAGAGCAGTGACGGGGATTTATGACACCTTCAGCCTCTGCAAAAGCCCCCACTTCAATACCAGCCAACTAAACTTGTTAGCGACAGCGAATCGCCTCATCGCTGCATGCTTTAACAGCAAAAGTCCAACTAAGGCTAAAGTCAAAACAGTAAGCATCATCATTTGTTACTTATTTAACGGCATTGTTTTTAGCGTACATGCAACGGATGAGCACCTTGACAGTACAAGGCATCTTCAAACGATTTCCCCGCTTAAAACCGCTTTGCATTTGGAGACTTATTTAGGCGGACATAGTACAAATTTAGCTAACAAAGCCGCACTTTCGTTTAAGTTCGGTCAGAGAAATAGTCAGCATGTTTGCCATATAACCACAACAGAAGAGCATTTAATGCAATCCAAAAATTTACTGGAAAACATTAATTTAAGTGAAAAATATTTCTTCTTTGACTGTCAAATTGATAATGATTTTTATGTATTATCTAATCAGTACCGTACTTATGCCCAAGTAATAATTAAGCAACCTGACATCAACTTTCCAATGTCGATGCATATAGAGGCGAAACTTGTCACAATTGATGGCAAGCTGCTCAATGTCACCAGTGGTGATATCTCACTTAAACGGAAATAGCTCACATGGAATTTGACACAATAAGAGATTATTTACTGACTAAACCTTTTGCTACAGAAGACTTTCCATTCGGAGAATCTACTCACGTTTTTAAAGTTCACTCGAAGATGTTTGCACTAATGTCATGGCGAAATGATGCTTTGATGGTTAATGTAAAGTGCGATCCTGAAGACTCATTCGCCCTAAGAGAGATATTTAGCAATATTACGACGGGATATCATATGGACAAGAAACATTGGATTTCTATCTATTTACAGTCAACTGGGAGTGATAAATCTAAAGAATCTCGATTAATTCCAGATGGCGAGGTATTGCGCATTATTGATAATTCATACCTATTAGTCGTCGACAAACTTCCTAAGAAGCATCAAACAGCCATCAAACTGCATTTATAACGAACAAATCAAAGCCTTTTATAGGATTTGAGCAAGACTATTTTTCAGAAAGCAGAGCTGTGTGCACGATTTTTTCGATAGTATTGTCTTGCTCACCCAAGAACTGACAACCAAACTCCACGCCATTTTCGAATAATTTAACATTACACACTCTGGCTTTAATGGTGAGGTTTTCTTGTTCTGTAGCCTCTATCACGATTTCAATCTGCTCTCCCTCTGTTAACTCATCTTTTCCACCTTCACTAACTTCAATATGACAACCTGAAAGTGAAACATCGGTGATTTTAACTTGCCATTGGTTATCACCTAAAGCGATATTGGCGGTTAAATCTGTCAACACACGTTTGGTCGAACGTAAATTGTGAATAACCATATTATCTGGGAAATTCAATACCATAATACGAGATGGCTGACTCAAGGTTTGTTTGATTGTTGAAATAAATGCGATTACAGATGCCTCATGACCTTCCACTAAACCACGAACAGTCACTTGTGAGCCCTGAGTAATGTACTGGCTGTAGCCTCCCAATTTATTTGCATCTGGAAATTGAATTAGTATGAATTGTTCAGGTAGATAACCGATAAAAATGGTACGAAAACGCCCTTTTTTACCTGCAGGAGTCACAATATCAATATTGACAGGCGTACCAGCCAATAAGTATTTAAATTCTTTAGACAAACCCTCTTTAGTATTGATTTGTTTTGTGGTCATTTTACCTTCCCTGAACCTTTTATTTCCCAATCAAAGATTAGCACAAGATTTAACATACACAACAGTGAGTTAACCTTAATTAAATGTTATTCATGTGCTTGCACCTCTTGTATCTAGAGGTCTATGGTAAATATCACAAGGTTAAGGTTTTTGATGTAAAACATAAAAGACATTGCACCAAACCTGAATATTGACGGTCGTCAGATTCAGTCGCCTCAGCCGTTGACATAAGGTAACGGAGTTAACATATGAGAAATCTAGAATTATTCAGCACTGCATCTATCGATCACTTACTTTGGTCTACCAGCACTGACTCACCCAGTTTAGACTCTCCAGCATTAGATGTATTTACTGATTTTGATGTAGCACGTCCTATTGTCGTTGACGCATCCACCAGCGCAGTGGGCACAGCAATAATCATGGAACAAACCCATGCATTTATGAGATTAGTTGTTGATAAGAAAAATAAATTTTTAGGGGTGATAACGCAGCAAGAATTGTCTGACCATAATTTATTTGTTACCGCGAAAAAGCTAGACCTTACTGTAGATGAGCTTTTAGTCACCGAAGTGATGGTGCCAAGAGAAGAGCTACAAGCGTTTGACTATCAACAAATTTCAACAGCCAAAGTCAGTGATATAGTCAGGCTTTTGCAACAAAATAATTTGCACCACATGCTAGTCATCGATCATGAATTGCATCATATCCGAGGGCTGATTGCTGCGAGTGACTTAGCCAGAAAACTCAATATGCCAATAGAAATACATCAACGGCCTTCTTTCAGTCAAATTTTCTCTAATGCCCATTAATGATTTTGCCTAATCGATATAAATCACGGAGCCACTTACCTGAAAATCTCAGGTAAGTGACGATAAACCTGATTGAATATACGCAGAAACTAGCCTTGCTGTGTTAGTTGGCTTTCTTGTTCAGCAATCTGATTATCGAAAGCAACACACTGATTTTTACCATAAGTCTTAGCTTGATATAGGGCCAAATCCGCTTTTTGAATAATCTCTTTCGCTGAGGTGAAGTTGCTAGGTATGCAAGAAGCAAAGCCTAAGCTCAAGGTGACGATTTTACTTTTAGATCTTGGGTGCGGGATGCCGAGTTCGGCAATTTTCAAACGAATATCTTCAGCGAGTTGCGATACACTTTCTTGCTGTCCGTAACAAATAATAGCAAACTCTTCACCGCCATAACGGCATACCACATCGGTTGAACGCACACATACGTCAGCTATTGCTTGCGATACTTGTATTAAGCATTGATCTCCTTGGTAGTGGCCTAAGAAGTCGTTATAAGCTTTAAAACAATCAATATCACACATGATTAATGACACTAATTGTCGCTCTCTTCGTGCTAGATTGATAATAAAGTCCAATTGAGAATCGAACTCTCTGCGATTGTTCAGCCCTGTTAATGCATCAAGCTTTGAAAGCTTAAACAATTTAGCACTCGTACGTTCACGCTCAATAATCCCAAAAAGTAATTGTGCATTTCCGCAATCGTCTCGAAGTATTGCTCTCGCTTTACTCGTAAAGTAAAGGATCTCACCTTGGTTAGCGTCATAATAAGGAAAACGATTATGGTATTCATCGATACGTCCTAAGCGCAAGTCACAGTAATCTTCAAAAATTCGCTTAGCTTTATGGGCATCTTTTACCGCAATATTTTTATTGTAATCCCCAGCGATAGGACAAGTCTTACTAACAGAATGTTGAAGGATATTTGAGTCTAAAGAGAACATGTCACGCATGTTACTGTTGCAGTAAAAAACATTACTATTATCTTCTAAGTCTATTAGCCACCAGGAAACACCTGAAAAGCTTAATAGCTCTTGATAAAGCGTATAATATTTTTCAATTCGCTTATTTGGAAACGTCATAATTGATTAGCCACTTTGTTCAAGCTAACCATTAGTCACTTACGTAACTAACTTTCCCTTTAGCAAAATGAATCAGCAAAACTACTATGATTATAGACCCTGTTTACGTAATTGCCTGTTTACCTCTCATTTAGCTCAAAACAATGTCGCTAATAAATGCATTAAACCGCTGTCCACCTATGTTCGATACACGGCTTTATTTGGGATACTTGCTCAGCTAACTGCTCTTGTGATGTATAATCAACATTGGCCCAAAGCTTAACCTCAAACACCGCCCCTAAAGCAACCAGGCCTACGCCTTTAGGTGTACCTGTCATCACAATGTCGCCATCCACTAACGTCATAAACTCATTCACCGAAGCGAGAATATCGTCAGCACTGTACATCATTAAATCGCTATGACCGAGTTGCCTGACTTCACCATCGATTGTCAATTGAAAGCAAAATGTAGCTCCGGCAGTTAACGACAATGAAGATAAACTGACAAAATCACTAAATAGAGCCGAGCCATCAAATGCCTTAGCTCGCTCCCATGGTAGCTGCTGTGATTTAAGTTTGGACTGCAATTCTCTCTTGGTTAGGTCTAATCCCACCCCTACCCCATGAAACATTCCATTACGCACTGAAAAACATAGCTCTGTTTCAAAATGAATCGGCTCTTGATGAAATGAGGTCAGCTGCGTGGAAATAGCAGAGTTAGGTTTTAAAAAAACCACCATATCTGAAGGCACCTCATTACCCAGCTCATGGATATGATCCACATAATTACGACCAATACAGATAATTTTAGACGGTGACGTCGCTTCACTATTTGAGTCATATTGAATTGTGTTTAACATTTGCTTAAGCCTCTAGATATCAATTCCTATCAGCATATTGATTTAGTTAAATCGAATCAACCATGTAAAGTAATTGAGAAGGCAGAAAAATTGTTTTATTAAACTGAGGAGTAACGGTGATTCTGAATTGAGTAAAGCATTAACATAGACATAAAACACTGCAATACCGGAAGATACTGCAGTGTTTGAAAGTCAAACTAAGGTTTAAGCATATGTTGAGATAAACTCGTCTAAATGCTCATTGGCAATTTCAATATCATCACCAACGAACTGAGCAATATGAAATAACGCTTCGCCTTCGTTAGCGACTGGAATATTGGTTAAGCCAATAATAATGCCATCGGTAGGAGAACGTAACTCGGTAACTTCTCCCCCCAGTGGATTGACCACATTGGCAAGTAAGCATCCTTTGCTCACACGAGCCCCTATTTTGCGTTTCACATTCACCAATCCATCTGCTTCACTTCGTAACCAATAACTGCGGCTCGCATTAATAGATGCTGTTGGTTTTAGTTTACTATTCAACATCCCCAAATAGCGCATCACATTCATTACACCAGTGACACCAGACTTTATCGACAGCTCACTAAACCTTAGGGCTTCACCTGCTTCATATAAAATACATGCGATGCCTTTTTCGTTTGCGTAGCCACGCATCGAGCCTTTTACGGACTTTGAGTCCATAATCACCGGAGCCCCGAAAGCCGTTGCCATTGCCATCATAACTTCATCATCAGTATCACAACGGATCTGCGGGAAGTTATCACGATGAATAGCACCAGTATGCAAATCAACAATATGCGTTGCTTTAGACATCAACTCACTTGAAAACAAATGCGCTAAACGGCTCGCTAATGCACCTTTTGCACTCCCAGGAAAGCAGCGGTTTAAATCACGCCTATCTGGTAAATAACGCGATTGATGAATAAAGCCAAACACATTAACAATGGGTACAACCATCAAGGTTCCTGTCAGTGTTCTGATGCTGATTTTATCGATTAAGCGTCGACAAATTTCTATGCCATTCAGTTCATCACCATGAATAGCTGCGCATACTAATAACACTGGCCCAGGTTTCTTACTATGGAACACCTCAACATGCAGCTCTAAAGGCGTGTCGTTATACAATTTTGCTGCGGGCAGTTTGATACTGGCACGGGTGCCAGCATCAATACTAAACTCACCAATTGTGAACGCTTCACGCTTAGGCGCCATCAACCCATTCCTTTGGTTTTGGTGCTTTTGGCTTTGGCATTTTTTTCAATAAATTGAATAATTTTATCTGCGACATCAATACCCGTTGACGTTTCAATTCCTTCAAGACCAGGCGATGAGTTCACCTCCATCACTAAGGGCCCATGCTTTGAGCGTAAAATATCAACACCCGCTACATTTAGCCCCATCGTTTTAGCTGCACGAACCGCTGTTGAGCGCTCTTCTGGGCTTAACTTAACAACAGTGGCTGAGCCGCCACGGTGCAAATTAGAACGAAACTCGCCTTCTGCCCCCTGACGCTTCATTGCCGCAATGACCTTATCGCCAATCACAAAACAACGAATGTCGGCTCCACCCGCTTCTTCTATATACTCTTGCACCATAATATTGGCTTTTAAGCCCATAAAGGCTTCAATAACACTTTCTGCCGCTTTACGGGTTTCGGCAAGTACCACACCAATCCCTTGAGTCCCCTCAAGTAGTTTAATCACGCACGGTGCGCCGCCAACCATATCGAGTAAATCAGGCACATCTGCAGGCTTGTTCGCAAAACCTGTCACAGGTAAGCCAATGCTTTTGCGAGATAACAACTGCAATGAGCGTAATTTATCCCTTGAACGTGAAATTGCCACCGATTCATTCAATGGAGACACGCCCATCATTTCAAATTGACGTAATACTGCCGTTCCATAAAAAGTAACTGAAGCACCGATACGTGGAACCACCGCGTCAAATTTGGGTAATTCTTCACCGCGCATATGAATGCTAGGCGCCATCATATTGATGTTCATATAACAGGCTAGTGGGTCTACGATTTGTACTTCGTGACCTCGTGCAACCGCCGCTTCTTTAATACGGCGAGTTGAGTATAAGTTCTCATTCCGAGACATAATTGCAATGCGCATGGGCTTAAGCTCCAAGTAAATACGTTGCCGAAGAGTCAACTAAGTAACGCCCAGCAAGCGCTCTTCGACCCAAAAGCATTCTAAATTGCATGTTGTCACGCTGTGTTAACGTGAGTTCAATATCAAATTGTTGCTCGCCAATAATAATTGGCGTTTTAATGACATATCGATTGGTGATATGCCCACCAGAATCTTTCACGTGTCGACGATCAAATACCGCGAACTCATGTATGACTTCTCTATTTGAATCCTGTTCTGGGTGTATCCACACCTTAATCCAGTCTTGTTCATTTTTAATAAATGGTTTAATTCTAAACGCATGTAAACATGACGTCTTGGCACCGGTATCAATTTTCATATTAACCCGTTCATTGCCAATTTCAGGAAACGTCGCCCATTCACACCAGCCAAGAATATCTAATGCATTTTTTGTCATGTTTAACCCTTGCATAAAGAATTTAATCATTCGTCACATGCCATATTACAGTCTCAAAGAGCGATAACACGGCTTCAATCAGCTGTTTTAAACGACTTTAACCAGTCAGATTAAACGAAAACAGCCTAGCGACAAGGTAAAAAGCCATTACAAAAATGACCCTGTATCAATTTGGAAGCGCATAATACTCCTAAAGTTGATAATTGCTACTAAAAAAAACACTAAAAAATAAAAAAATTATAGGTAACAGCAAATAAGATAACTTTTTCAATTATATGAAACAGCCAAAACAATAAGAAAACAAAGCAATATAATACTATTTATCACAAGTTAATTGAGATATGTTGATTTATCAAACAAAGTTCGCCTTATTAAATCGAGTATAAATCAACCAGATGTTTTTGCAGCTATTATTTACCGTTAAACAAAAAACACAGCGCTAACTCGCAGTATGAAAAACATCGAAAATGACTATTCAACCTGATAAATTAGCAAAGCTTTTATACTTTTTAGCGCTAACATTTTAGGATTCCTCATGTTTACTCAACACAGCTTTGACTTTTTAACTCAGCTTGCCGATAACAATAATAGAGAATGGTTTAAAACGAATCAGTTACGCTATGAAGAAACCGTCCGCACACCTACATTACAATTTATTGAAGCCATGCAGGGTCCTATCCTTAAATTTTCACCACGATTAACCGCTGTGGCTAAAAAAGTGGGTGGCAGTATGATGCGACCACAACGAGACAGTCGCTTTAGTAAAGATAAAAGTCCCTACAAACTTAATGTTGGAATTCAATTTAGGCACTTTCAAGGGAAGGATGTACATGCACCAGGTCTTTACCTGCACCTAGCAAATGATGGCTGTTTTATCGCTGCAGGTATTTGGCATCCCGAATCTAAAGCCTTAAACGCTATAAGGCAGTGCATTGATGAAAACCCTAATGGGTATAAAAAAGCCTTAGTAGAACTAAAACAAGCAGGTTTTGAACTATCAGGGGATAGCTTAGTCAGACCACCAAGAGGTTTTAATAAAGATCATCCACTCATTGATGAATTAAAGCGAAAAGACTTTATCGCCATCAAACCCGTTTCTATTGAACAAGTGTGCAGCGATGACTTTGTTAATTTTTGCACTCAAGAATTTGAACACTCGCTCAAATTAATGCATTACCTTTGCTTTGCCCTTTCATTAGATTTCTAGATCCATGAAGCTGCAGGAGGTCGTTTAACATTGAATAAAATGACTTCCTATCATTAATCTTTTTAAGCGCATAATGGAGTAAAACCAACAAACAGTGCGAACTCTCGTACTGTTGTGATCAATAGGGTTATTTAACGCCTCATACTCAATAGTGATAAATCGCAATTTAATCATTAAGTCACTGTACCTTTAGCACGCAACAACCTATATTATTCAATAAAATAGCTACAATTATTCAACACCTCCTCTTGGGCATGAAGTAATGGCAGGGCTGCTAATGATGAAAAAACGCCGCTATGACGGGTTAATAACCCTAACGAATCAAACAAGAGTATTAACCATATTCGCTTCCGCTTTATTCTTACTATGTATCCCGTCAACTTTTGCTGCCTCAGCCAATGTAAAGTCAGCAGTCAATCGCTCAGAAACGCCTAATACTGGTACTGAAAAGTTATTACTTCCCTATGTATTTAGTACGGACTCTATGGGCTTAAACATTGGCTTAGGTGCTATGGTCAGTGGTTACCACCAAGAGCAAATGACAATTGGCGGTACTGTGTACGGCGGGGATGTCAGTTATGGCGCGGGGGGCGGAGTCTGGAATTACAAAATTCCTAAAACTGAGCGGTTCTTTTTAAGTGTATACGGCTTTTTAGGCTATTACCCACAACAAAAGGCTTACGCTGGTGGCGCAAGTAATTTTATCCCGGCTGATACACCTTTACCTGGTAGTAATGACTCGTCGAATGAGCAGTTTTTACAAGCAGATGGTTCATCAAACTGGTGGGAAATTAAACTTGAATACGCCCTACCAATAGGCGCTACACGTGATAAAGGCCAAGTCACTTACGAGTTAACGAATGGCTTACTGACGTCAAAGCCTTCCGGCGGAGATAAATGGAACCCATTTGAATCAGGTGCAACTGTCGCCGTACTCAGACAATTTAATCGTTATGAGAGCTACGAATTTGAGGATGAAGAGCTCGATGGTACCATTCATGCGCTTGAGCTTGGGCTACTATATGACAATACCGATTTTTCAATCAACCCAAGTTATGGCAGCAAGCAATATGTGGCAATATCTCACGATTCAGGTTGGTTAGAATCCGTTGACTCTTGGACTTTTATTGAGTTTGAAGCCAGTAAATACTTTTCTTTTGGCGGATCTGATTACGCATCACAACGAATACTCGCTATGAACTTTTGGACAGGCTATTCACCTTCTTGGGAGCTTGAATACAATGAAGCCGGTGCAAGAAAGGTAAATAATAACGCCCCTTATAGTGAAGGCGCCTCATTAGGCGGATTTTATCGCATGCGTGGATTTGATAATAATCGCTTTCACGATAAAGCCTCTATTTATGCGACAGCGGAGTATCGTTACACCTTAAAGTACAATCCAATAGAAGATGTGAATTGGCTTAAATTTTTACGTTTAGACTGGTTTCAGCTCGTTGGATTTGTTGAAGCTGGCAGAGTGGGTGAATCTTATACTGCCAGCGAATTACTCACCGACATCAAATATGACTATGGAGTGTCATTAAGAGCCCTCACAGCAGGCATTGTAGTGAGGCTTGATGTCGCGCAATCAGATGAGAGTACCAATGCTTGGGTTATGGTGGATCATCCATTTTAGCCTTGTGACTCGAGATAGCGTCTATCTTTAAAACCCTTACCCTTCGATATCATTGTCATTAACAGCTCGGTTGAATACTCTGTAGGATAGATATTCAACCGATTTTAAAGACATGCTAAAATATGCCATTACTTTTAAGTGACAAACATGCTTTGTCACCTTTGCCACCCTTGAGTCAGCCATGCCAGTAGCACCACAATCAAACCTTATCGCCACCACTCCAGCACAAAAACGTGCTTTGAGCTATTCAACCACCATCAAAATGTTATTTGATGAAGTGTTAGATACTAAAATGCCCGCTGACCGAATCGTGGCTAATTACTTTCGTGAACACAAAAAGCATGGTTCAAAAGATCGCAGAGTCATTCGCGAAACCTTATTCGGCCTATTTCGTTGGTGGGGCTGGCTTAAACAAATAGGCTCACAACACGATGAGCAAACTTGGTTCGCAATGCTCAGTAGCTGTGCACTGTTAGAGCAACACATGTGGCGTAATTTTGCGGAAGCTTGGCAACATTTTGCTCAGCTATCACCAGAGCAACTAACGGTGATAGATGGACATGTCGAAGCCAGAGGCGAAGCGAATACTTACACTGTTATTGAAAAGAGCCTGTTACTCAATACTATATTTACTGGGAAAACCGTTAAGCCAAGTCAACTATTACCAGACTGGTATTGGGAGGTTTGCCCGATTGAGTCAGCTGAGCAACAACTTAAACTCGTTGAGGCAATGAGCTCTCGACCGCCTATTTGGGCAAGGGTGCAAAAATTAGCGACAGAAAAAGCAGTATCCCAATTACAACAAGATGGCATAGATGCAAGCTTATGCGAATACTTTGGTGATGCCATTAGTTTAGGCAGTAAAAGTATTAACTTAAATGACGTAAAACTGTATAAAAATGGCCAAGTTGAAATTCAAGATCTTGCTTCTCAAGTTATTGGCAATGTGTGTAAGCCCAAAGCAAATGAGCAATGGTGGGACACGTGCAGTGGCGCTGGCGGCAAGACCTTACAACTTCGTTCACTTATGCTGCAAGACGTTGAAAATGATTCAACAGGGTCGATTACCTCATCAGACATTCGTACAAAAGCACTAGACGAGTTAAACAAGCGCGCTAAACGAGCAGGTTTTGATAGCATTAAAATCGCTAAATGGAAGTCTGACAATTTACCTGTCTCAGAGAACTACTTTGATGGTGTATTAGTCGATGCACCTTGTAGCTGCACAGGCACTTGGCGCAGAAATCCTGACATGCGCTGGATTGATGATAGAAATTGTGTGGATGATAAACCTGCCTTGCAATTAGACATATTGAGTCGTAGTGCTAAAGCCGTAAAAAAAGGCTCTCATCTTGTTTACGCTACTTGTTCATTATCACCTTTAGAAAATGAAGCCGTTGTAGACGCATTTTTATCTAACAATACAGACTTCAGTTTAGTAGTAAGCACTCACCCTTTTACAGGGCAGCAAAGTGAACATATTACCGTATGGCCATATGAAGCAAACAGCGATGGAATGTATGTCGCGAAGATGGTTAAGAAGTAGTGCTTTTGATCTAAAGATGCAAAATGATAAAAAGATTAATTGAATTATATATACGCGATTCAAACAATGAGTTTATACATCTTCTATAAATTTTGAACCAATCGTTTAAGAGAGTCCTTCCATTCTGGGGTAACTATGCCCCAGATATCATGTATTTTTTGACAGTTCATGACAGAATATTTTGGCCTAATTGCTTCGGTTGAATATTCATCAGAGGTTATCGCAAATACATCTGGTTTAGATGTTATCTTTTGCTGAATCACGGCTTCATCTAAGATATTCTCAGTTAACTCATACCAGCTCATTGCTGTATCGCCACAATAATGAAATATGCCCCAATCAGATTTACCCTTTTCGATTGCCAGTATTATATGACAAATGGTTGTTGCCAAATCGTCGGCATAAGTGGGACAACCTAGTTGATCTGAAATCATACTTAACTGTGAATGTTGCTTTGATAAAGACATGACAGTCTTAGCGAAGTTACGCCCAAAAGAGCTTACTAACCAAGCTGTACGAAGAATAATATACTTGTCGGATATTTGCTGAACTAGCGCTTCACTCTCACATTTCGATTGCCCATACACATTAAGCGCGTGTGTTGAGTCAGTTTCAATATAAGGCACTGAACTATTCCCATCAAAAACATAATCCGTTGAAATATGAATTATTGGAATCGCTAATGCTTTAGCTGCATTAGTTAGATTAGCTACGCCATTGACGTTGACTTGTTGACAGCGTATTAAATTATTCTCAGCTGATTCTACATCTGTGTAAGCAGCGGCATTAACGATAATGTCGGGAGAATGCTCAGTGACAAACTCTGATATAGACGGGAAATGACAAATATCAACGTCATTTTTTGAAGTGCACACTAAATGCAGTGATGCCTTATAAACCGCACAATGCTCATTGACGTGAGCAATAATGCTCTTGCCTAACTGGCCTTCTGCGCCAACTAACCACACTTTCACAAAGTTAAATCCTTTAACTGAACCCCGCACTGATCTTTCATTGATAAAATGGGATCATTTATCGGCCAAATTATGCCGATTTCTGGGTCATTCCATTGTAAGCTGGCTTCATGCTGCGGCGAGTAATAATCTGTGCACTTATACTCTACATCCGCAATGCTAGATAAAGTAAGAAAACCATGAGCAAAGCCTTCAGGTATCCATATTTGACGTTTATTTTCTTCTGACAATTCAACGCCAACCCATTGACCATAGTTTTCTGAGTCAAGCCGTAAGTCCACTGCAACATCAAAAATATGTCCTCGTGTCACACTAATGAGTTTACCTTGAGGTTTGGGGTGCTGGAAGTGAAGCCCTCTTAATACCCCATACTTTGATTGTGAGATATTAGATTGAACAAAGGGTTTAGTCATTTCGAGTATTTGCATATACCGGGATGATTGAAAGCTTTCATAAAAGAACCCTCGCTCATCATTGAATACTCTCGGCTCGATTACTTTTACATCTGGCAATCGGGTTTCAATAACCTTCATCATCGTTTTCCTTTGCAAGTTGAAAAAGGTAATCACCATAAGCAGTCTGTTGATGCCTTTGTGCTTGTTGCTTCAACACTGATGTATCTATCCAATTATTGATAAAAGCAATTTCTTCTAAGCAAGCAACTTTCAACCCTTGTCGCTTTTCAACAGTTTGAACAAAATGGCTCGCCTCTAATAATGAGTCATAAGTGCCTGTATCTAGCCAGGCAAACCCTCGGCCTAATATTTCAACATTCAATTGGTTACGACTCAGATAAGCAGTATTTACATCGGTAATTTCCAGCTCTCCTCGTTTGGAAGGCTTAATAGATTTAGCAATGGAGATGACCTCGTTATCATAAAAATACAGGCCTGTAACAACATGATTAGACTTTGGCTTGAGAGGCTTTTCTTCTATGCTGAGAACTTTGCCATCGAGATCAAAACCAATCACGCCAAAACGCTGTGGCTCGCTCACTCTATAGCCAAATATTGTCGCACCAGATGATTGAGAAACCGCTCGACTCAGCTGCTCGCTAAAGCTTTGTCCATAAAAGACATTATCGCCGAGTACAAGAGCCACATTACTGTCGCCAATAAATGATTCACCAATTAAAAAAGCTTGTGCAAGCCCATCAGGTGAGGCTTGTACTTCATAGCTAATGCTAATGCCAAATTGTTCACCATTGCCAAGTAAACGCTTAAAATTACCCAAATCATCTGCACTGGAAATGATTAATACATCTCGAATACCTGCCAACATAAGTACAGATAAAGGGTAATAAATCATTGGTTTATCATAAACAGGGAGTAGCTGCTTTGAAGTACCAAAAGTAATAGGGTAAAGTCTACTCCCGCTGCCACCAGCAAGAATAATCCCTTTATAATTAGACGACTTTATTAGCTTCATTTAATTATTACACCTCTTTCACTAGGCGCACATTGGTAATCTTTATCTATAATATTTTGACACCAAGACAAATGGGCTAGATACCACTCCACCGTTTTGCGTAAACCTGCCCTAAATGACTCTTGTGGATACCAACCCAATTCAGTTTGTATTTTTGTAATATCAATAGCATACCGAATATCATGTCCAGGTCTGTCAGCAACAAAATTAATTAAGTTAGCATATGAACCAATATTAGCTGAACACGGTTTTAGTTCATCCAACAGTTCACAGATTTGACTAACGACATCCAAATTCGTCATTTGATTTTGGCCACCGATATTGTATGTCTCACCTACTCGCCCTTTTTTTAATATTTCGTACAGAGCACAAACATGGTCATCGACATGTAACCAATCTCTGATTTGGGAACCGTCTCCATAAACCGGCAATGACTTCATTGCTAATGCATTTAAAATCATATGAGGAATAAGCTTTTCAGGGTATTGAAACTGACCATAGTTATTTGAACAATGAGTAATAATAACCGGTAAACCATATGTCCGATGCCATGCCATTACTAAGTGATCAGAAGCCGCCTTTGACGCGGAATAAGGAGAGCTAGGCTTGTAAGCGGTTATTTCATTAAAAGCTTGAACATCTTGTTCTAAATCACCATAGACTTCGTCAGTTGAAACGTGAATAAATCGAAAGTCATCTCTATCTTGCTTACTTAACGACAGCCAATAACTTTTACTAGCCTCAAGTAATTTAAACGTACCTACAATATTTGTTTCAATAAACTCTGAAGGACCATCTATTGAACGATCAACATGACTCTCAGCCGCCAAATGCATCACGGCTGTAGGTTTATATTTATTAAAGATTTGCTTAAGGGCTATCTCATCACAAATATTAGCGTGAACGAAGTGATAACAAGAATTGAGCTCTACACTCTTTAAAGAGGCTGAATTGCCAGAATAAGATAAGGCATCTACATTAACCACAGACTCATTAGTTGAATCTAAAATATAACGAATTAAATTGACGCCAATAAATCCGGCACCACCTGTGACTAAAATCATATTTACCCTGTTCAAGCAATAATGAAGTAACTAACGAATCACATAAAATAGTCTGTGATAACTACGCTGTAGTCACTAATTAAAAATGGATTGTATCAAATAAAACAAAAATGCCAGCGTTAATTACGCTGGCATTGTAAAGTATAATCATGTTATCGCTAAAGCGCTAAATCACCAAATATGATGTAAAAGTCATTCACAAAAGTAAGTTTTAACCCGCTAGCTTTACAGCATCTGCGATAGTTTGAGCTTGAGTTTGGGTCATTTCTGCACAGGTTGATTCTACCATCACACGAATTAGCGGTTCAGTGCCAGATTTACGTAATAACACTCTGCCACGTTCGCCCATGAATGTTTCAGCAGCAGACACAGAAGCTTGAACAGCATCTGATGCAATTATTTCATCAGCATTATCAGCCTTCAATTTAACATTTATCAATACTTGAGGTAGCTTGGTCATACCAGACTTAACTTCAGCTAAACTTTTCCCTGACTCAATAATGGCATCAAGAACCTGAAGAGAAGCAACAATGCCATCTCCCGTGGTGGTATGTTTAAGACTTAAAATATGCCCTGAACCTTCGCCACCAAGTTGCCAGCCAGTTTCTTTTAACTGTTCAACAACATAACGATCGCCAACCTTGGCACGTACAAATGAAATATCCATTTCTTTTAGCGCGATTTCTAAACCAAGATTTGACATCAATGTACCAACAACACCACCTTCAAGCTCTCCTGAATTTTTAAAGGCTTGTGCAAGTATAAAAATAATTTCATCACCATCAATGATATGTCCGTTGTGATCAACAAACATCACTCGGTCAGCGTCACCATCAAGCGCAATCCCTAAATCAGCTTCATGTACCATTACAGCAGTTTGTAAGCTATCTAAATGTGTTGCACCACAACGCTCATTAATATTAAGGCCATCAGGGCTATCGTTGATACTAATCACTTCAGCACCTAGCTCAGCATAGACTTCTTTAGCAATGTGATATGCCGCGCCGTTGGCTGAATCTACAACGATTTTTAAACCGGTTAATGACTTATTTTTATCGAATGTACCTTTACAAAACTCAATATAACGACCAGCAGCATCGCCAATACGGCGAACTTTACCAAGTTTAGCTGAATCAACACACGTCATAGCGCCATGGTTAATTGCTTGATCTAGTAGGTGTTCAATCTCCAGTTCTTGGGCATCATTTAATTTTGTCCCAGAATTTGAAAATAACTTAATGCCATTATCATAATAAGGATTGTGAGATGCACTGATAACAACACCTGCATCAGCTCTAAATGTAGAAGTTAAATACGCAATAGCTGGAGTCGGCATAGGGCCAACTAACGCACAGTTAATGCCTGCAGCAGAGAAACCTGCTTGCATCGCAGTTTCAATCATATAGCCACTGATACGAGTATCTTTACCAATAATCACTTCTTTGGTGCCTGCTGACGCTAAAACCGTCCCAGCAGCCCAACCTAACTTCATTGCAAATGATGGGTTAATTGGAAACTCACCAACTTTCCCACGCACCCCGTCGGTGCCAAAATACTTACGAGACATAACCACTCCGAAAACCAAAAGTCCTTTTTGGTGAGAACAAAAATAAATACTCGATTAATTGAAAGAATTATATACCAAACTGAAGTGAAATTATTCACTCTGTAATGATTATTTAAAGCAGGTAACATAAGAAGCAGCTTTCTTGTTAACACACGATTTTAAAGTTAAAGAATTGTCAATCCACTAAAAGATTATGCGAGAATCAACCTCTGAACTTCGATAACACTTAAAGCAAAACTCAATATAGAGCAAAAGAATAATACTCTAATACTGAATTTTGATTTGAAAAGTCCCGCAAGCGTTAATAGTTAAGCACGATACCCTACTCTCTTGAAACCAAAACTATAAATTCAAACCTAACGAAAAAGCCAACTCAATTGAGTTGGCTTTAATTAGACAAAGTACTAATGCTACCGTTATAGTAAAGACTTTATCATTTCAGCAAATTCTTTGCCTAGCTTTTTATCGCGAAGTCCATACTCTACGAAGGCTTTCATGTACCCAAGCTTATCGCCACAATCGTGTGACTTACCGGTCATATTAAAAGCCTCAACTCTGTCTTGCTCAATTAACATATCAATCGCGTCTGTTAATTGAATTTCTTCACCTGCCCCTACTGGAGTTTTAGCAAGCAAAGACCAAATTTTTTCAGACAAAACATAACGGCCTACAACAGCAAGATTTGATGGAGCGTTGCCAATAGCAGGTTTCTCTACCATAGCTGTAATTTTAGCTGACTCACCAGGTGCGATTTCAGATCCACTGCAATCAGCAATACCATACTTATTCACTTCATTATGTGGTACTGGGGCAACCATAATCTGACTTGCGAAACTTGTTTGATATCGAGCTATCATAGCAGCAAGGTTTTCTGTTTTCTGGTCAGCCGTATATTCGTCTAAAATGACGTCAGGCAACACAACGGCAAACGGTTCATTTCCAATACATGGCTTAGCGCATAGCACTGCATGACCTAGCCCTTTAGCTTCGCCTTGCCTAACACTAATAACTGAAACATCTTTTGGGCAGATTGATTGAACTTCCTCTAAAAGCTGACGCTTCACACGCTTTTCAAGCGTTGACTCAAGTTCATAAGATGTATCAAAGTGGTTTTCGATGGCATTCTTACTGGCGTGAGTGACTAAAACGATTTCTTTTACGCCAGCTGAAACACATTCATTAATGATATATTGAATAAGCGGTTTATCAACAATCGGGAGCATCTCTTTAGGGATCGCTTTTGTCGCTGGCAACATTCGTGTTCCAAGTCCAGCAACGGGAATAACAACCTTCATAAACAAACCTTGTCTTGTGGTAAATCGATTAAAGATAAAAACACGCAATACACTTGCCAACCTAAGCAAGCTTAATAACGTTCTCATTTGAATCAGATATTTTAGCCTTTTGATGATATAAAAGGTCACATATGCCATCTGTTGGTGCAAAGCCTGTAGGCGTTGAAAGCAAAATATCGCGAATGCTTTCATGATCAACATTGTGACAAGCTCTATCAAGGCATTCTAAAATTTTGGAGTACTCATCCCAACTCAAGTTGAGCTCATTAGCCGTCATAATCCTTTCATGATCAGTGCCAGTCACATCATCACCAATCAACAACTCTTCATATAACTTTTCACCAGGTCTTAAGCCACTATATTCAATGGCAATATCACCTTCAGAGCTATTTTCATCACGCACTTCAAAGCCACTTAAGCGGATCATTTTTGATGCTAAATCGACAATTTTAACTGATTTCCCCATATCAAGAACGAACACATCACCGCCCTTTCCCATAGCTCCAGCTTGGATCACAAGTTGAGATGCCTCTGGGATTGTCATAAAGAAGCGAGTTATCTCTGGATGCGTCACAGTAACTGGACCGCCATTTGCAATTTGAGTTCTAAATAATGGCACGACTGATCCTGATGAACCCAGTACATTACCAAATCTCACCATACAAAAACGAGTTTGATGTTTTTCTTTAGCAAAGGCTTGTAATACAAGTTCTGCCATCCGTTTAGTGGTGCCCATTACATTAGTAGGGCGAACGGCTTTATCAGTCGAAATTAATACAAACGTTTCTACTTTGGCAGCAATAGCTGCTTTGGCAGTATAAAGAGTCCCAAATACGTTATTTCTAATTCCTTCAATCACATTGTGCTCGACCAACGGTACATGTTTATAAGCAGCAGCATGGTACACAGTTTGAACTCCGAACGACTCCATAATAGTCTGTACTCGATTCTCTCGCTGAACAGAGCCCATCATTGGAAGAATACGGACGTCTAAATTTAACTCTTGCGCAATAGAAGTAAGTTCACGTTCAATAGCATATAGCGAGTATTCAGATAACTCGAAAAGGACTAACTTTTTTGGCGATTTTTTTAGAATTTGGCGACAAAGCTCAGAACCAATAGAGCCTCCAGCGCCAGTAACCATGACAACTTTACCAGTAATATTGGCCGTCAATAAGTCTTGACGGGGAGCAACAGAGTCCCGTCCTAAAAGATCATCAATTTCAACTTCTTTTATATCACTATAAAGCTTAGTTCCACTCACCAAATCTGCCATAGCAGGTATGGTTAAGACTTGTATCGAAAGCGGCTCTAAACGAGATAGAATATCTTTTCTTTTAGCTCTAGTGGCACTAGGAATAGCCAGCAATACTTTAGTCGCTGCTTTTTGCTTGATTAACTTACGAATAATTGATGGAGAGTGAACGTGCACTCCCTGAATAACTGTGCCGTGTAAAGACGCATCGTCGTCAACAAATGCATACGGATGATACTCATGACTCAACACTAAAGAGTTAAGTAATTGCCTGCCACTTACACCTGCGCCATAGATAATAATAGGCTCACCATCACGTTTAACACCTGAGCCAATCATAGAGCGTAATAGTGCTCGTGTACCGCCAACGAATACTAACGCAAAAGCGGCATAAATAATCGGGACAGTCCTAGGAAGTTGAGCGTCAGAATAATAACCTACTAGCACCATAAAAATGGTGGATGTTATTACCCCCAAGAGTATAGCTGTCAGCGCTTGTAAGCTCATATAACGTAATACTGCGCGATACAAACCCAACTTAACAAAAGCGAATATCGTCAAAGGCAGAATTGCGGTGAACAACAACCAATATTGCGTATTTTGTAACACTGTGACGTCATCGAGCCTGACAAGTAAAGACGCCCAAAAAGCAAAACACAAAAATAGTGAATCGATCGCAATACTCACTAAACGCTTCTGCTCACGAGGTAAACGAAACAAACCCTGCAAAAAATCCATTTTTCGCTCCAATAAATTAAAATTAATCATGTATTACTTCTTTAAGAACAAACGCCATACCAATATACCACTTAAATGACAGTCAGCATGAAGCTTACTATCAGCTTAATCTATTATATGTAACAGTAAGCAAAAAAACGAAAAAATCTTAAATTGTGGGCTAATCAATGATTAGTGACAGTAAAGATAAAGCTGATAAAAAAGCCGATGAGACACTTTTTTATCAACTATTTACAATAATGAGACAGAGTAAATTAGCACAAGTACAAATATATCAATGCACTCGCGCTAAAATAATAATAGATAGCTCTATTCTGCAGTTAGCAACTAAGACTAATCAGAACCAAATAAATCGCGAGTATATACTTTTTCAGCCACATCACTAATCTCATCAACCATGCGATTTGACACGATAACATCGCAACTGGCTTTAAACTCTTCAAGCGATTTAATCACTTTAGAGTGGAAGAATTCATCTTCTTGCAAAACTGGCTCATAAACAACGACCTCAATACCTTTAGCCTTTAAGCGCTTCATAATGCCCTGTACGCTTGATGCTCTGAAGTTATCAGAACCCGACTTCATGATTAATCGATAAATACCAACTCTACTTGGATTTCGTTTTAAAATTGATTCTGCAACAAAGTCTTTGCGGGTTGTATTAGAATCAACAATTGCACTAATAATGTTGTTAGGGACATCAGCATAATTAGCTCGTAATTGCTTAGTGTCTTTTGGTAAACAATAGCCGCCGTAACCAAATGAAGGGTTATTGTAATGATTACCGATACGAGGATCTAAACCTACCCCTTCGATTATCTGGCGAGCATTTAGACCATGCGATTCCGCATAAGAATCTAGTTCGTTAAAGTAAGAAACTCGCAGAGCCAAATAAGTATTCGAAAATAATTTAACAGCTTCAGCTTCAGTTGAATCCGTGAACAATATTTCTATGTTCTCTTTAACTGCACCTTCAACCAATAAACTAGCAAAAACTTCTGCTCGTTTTGAACGTTCGCCAACAATAATGCGAGACGGGTGTAAGTTGTCATATAAAGCACGTCCTTCACGTAAGAATTCTGGTGAAAATATTAAGTTATCACAACCCAACTCCGCTTTAAGGCGAACGGTATAGCCAACAGGTACTGTCGATTTGATAACCATTACTGCAGTAGGATTTATTGCCATTACATCTTTTATTACCGCTTCAACAGATGATGTATTGAAATAATTGGTTTCAACATCGTAATCTGTAGGGGTTGCGATAATTACATATTCGGCATCTATATACGCAACTTCTTTATCGAGAGTCGCTTTGAAATTTAGCGATTTATTAGTTAAGAAGTCTTCAATTTCGGCATCAACAATTGGAGCTTTTTTTTCATTGAGCATTTCTACTTTTTCAGGGATTATATCGACCGCAACAACTTCATGGCTTTGCGCCAGAAGCATCGCGTTTGATAAACCGACATAACCCGTTCCAGCTACTGCAATTTTCATACTGTGAATCCAATTAATTCTGTAAAGTTATATATTATTTAGGTTTTACCGCGTCACCACTACCACTGCCAGTTAAAGTCATAATAATATACTTAAAATAATTATTAATACTCAAACTGTCGATCATCTGTTTATCTGTTTTAGCTAATAACTTGGGAGTAGACATATCAATATTTTGTACTTGAGCTAAGCCTGTAACACCCGGTAATACGTCATACACACCCAATTCGTCACGCTCTTTAATTAACTCTACTTGATTAAAAAGGTTAGGACGGGGACCAACTAAACTCATTTCGCCTTTAACAACATTAATTAACTGAGGCAGTTCATCTATCTTTGTTTTTCGTAGAAAACTACCTAACGTAGTAATTGACGCATTATTGGCTAAGTGACTAGCGACAGATTGAGTTTCAACTGACATAGTGCGAAACTTAATCAATTTAAATGGTTGTTTGCTTCGGCCAACACGAGTTTGAACAAAAATCGGTGAGCCCGTATCAAACATACCGATAATAGTGACAACCAGTAAAACGGGCCATAAAAAAAACAAACCCAAAAAAGCAGCTAAAAAATCTAATACACGTATCATTTTTTACTCTCTGAAAGTGAAGCCATCGCTTGCTCCATCGTATAAGGTGGCGACCAGCCAAGAACTTCTTGAATATTGGATGAATCGACTTCCAAACTAGAAAGCAATTGATTTACCATTACTTTCTTACCTAAAATATTCGAAATAGTCTTCATTAAACTAATAGGGACGGGGAACTGTATTACAGATTTTCCTAAACCTTTAGCTATGGCATTTGTAAACTCTTTAATAGATACAGTTTCACCATCAGATGCTAAAAAAACGTGCCCTGCAGCATTTGGATGGTGCGCGCAAAGAATAAGTAAATCAGCCAAATTCTTAACAGCTATAAAATCCCGCTTATTATTAACTAAGCCGAACGGGAGTAAAGGCAACTTATTAATCAACTTGGTTAACTTCCCAAAATTACCTGGAGCGTTAACGCCGTAGACTAGGGTTGGTCGTACAATAACAAGTTCAATCCCTGTCTCTTTAGAAATATTTAACAAGCCGACTTCGGCCTCATATTTTGATTTTGCATATTCACTGTGAGGTTTCGGCTGAGAGCTAAAAGTAAAAGGCTTGCAACCACTTAACAAGCCATTAACCCCAATAGAACTGACAAAAACAAAACGCTTAACTCCGGCTTCAGCAGCCTTTCTAGCCAAATGTAATGTACCTTCAACATTCACAGTCAGATAATCAGATAAAGTAAAAGTATCAGAATGCGCTAACCCTGCAAGATGTATAACCGACTCCATACCGACAAATGCATCATTCCAACAGGTCCCCCCATCCAGCTTCTCAATAAAGAAGCAACTATCATCACTTTTAGATGGAAAGCCTCTTAAAACATTTCTACACTCTACCTTCAAATTTAACTCTTTGCCTATAAAGCCTGAAGCTCCAGTGAGTAAAATCGACATGTATTATCTCCTAGCCAACATATACACCTTTTGCAAGATTATGCCCGGTAATAAGCGAGGTAGAGAGCGCTTTAAAAATATAATTAAAGCATAACTTTTTGACGATATCCCATAATTAACTTTAGCTTTTGTCATTAACCATTCGCTCTTAATATAAATAAAACCTGATCGCCTTTGAATCATCTCCCTACCAGTGCGAGCAACAACTAATATATCCTTACAATTTCTAGCTTTATAACCTTTGGATAATAATCTAAGCCACAAATACCAATCTTCCATATAAGGTAAATCTTTGTACCCACCTACGGCCTCTATAGCAGACTTCCTATAAACGACTGTCATATGATTAAAGGGGTTTTTTTGTGGCAATTCTTTTAATATTTCAGCATGGCTTTCACTGACAAACCTATTACTTATAAAGCTTAGTGTTTCACCATCTACCTCCTTAATAGAGGAACCTAATATAGCGACTTCGGGATTAGAGACTATACTTTGTAATTGCTTGGCAAATCTTTCCGGAACACATATATCATCAGTGTCCATTCTCGCAACCAACTCATTATTGCATTTTCCTAAACCAAAATTTAGTGCTTTCCCCAGACCTATGTTACTAGGGAGCCTGAAAACTTTGATAGGCAATACTTGAATCCACTTATTAACTACTGCTTCAAGATCAACACCTAATTGACCGTCGAAAACAAGTACAATTTCACTTGCTTGTAAAGATTGTTCCATGAGACTACAAAAACACGCGTCTAAATACTTAGGTTGCTCCTTAAAGTAAAGAGACATTAATACTGAGAACTTATATATCATATTAAACTCAAATGAATGGATGTATTTTTTTCAAAAAAAACACAGGTAATAGTAAACTTAAATACTTAAAATTCTTTCTATAATAAAAAGCCAACAAAGCCATTTTTACTTGCATACTATATTTAGAATGAGCAGCTGAAAGTGCCACTCTAAAAAATAGATTGGCTTTAAAAGAATTTAATACTACACCATCAAAATTATATTTTGCTATCAAATACTGAGCAGAGGTTAGATAACGATTATAGTTGGAGCTAATCTGATTACCGTCTCTGTGGATCGTATAAATAACGCCAAATTGGCCATCGCAAATAATTTTACTTACCTTAGCTACCCTAATCCACAGATCATAATCCTGAAAACTAGTTAAATTCTCATCGAACTGACCAGCCTCCAAGAAAACAGATTTCCTTATAAGTACTCTGGAAGTGGAACCTACGATATTACCTTCTGTTTTTAATCTATGGTAGCTGCAATTGACACCTCTAGTAGTTGTTTTAGACCTTCTTATTACACGCTCTAAATCGTCGCCATATACTATATTAATGCCCGTGTATACTAATCCACAATCATCATGCTCTTTCATACAATTCAATCTACTTTCAAATGAATTATAAGTAACAGCATCATCATCATCAATTAAAAAAACAAATTCAACACTAGCTTTTAAAACACCAGTATTTCTACAGTAATTAGCACCGCGTGAAGATTCGTTATTAATTATAATACAAGTCACTCCCAGCATATCAAAATTATTAAATACAGGTACAGCGCCCCCATCATTAACAATAATAATTTCTTTTGGTAATACAGTACTCTCTAAAATACTCTTTATTAATCTTAGAAGGAAATCATGTCTATCCTTTGTTGTAATTACAACCGAAAAATCACCAATACACATATAAAGCCTTTATTTTTTGATGTAAGATAAAAATTTCAAAATGTTATACCCAGTCAGCCTATATACGAAAAAACTGGAAAGGCAGCCTATTAAACATAAATTAAATGAATAAGATATTGCTGCACCTAAAAGACCATGTGTAGATATAGCAGAATAGGAAATCAGTATTGATATAGACAATGAAAAAACAACAATATTTCTCATTACCGTTTGACTGCCAGTCATTTGCAAAACGAAGGAATTAACACCTGTAATAGACGCGAAATATTGGCCTACCATGACAATAGATAAAATCCCCCCCCCTGATACAAACTCTTCTCCAAATAAAACCAAAATTTTCCCAGGGAAAAATAAAGATAAAAATAAAATAGGACTCACTACAAGAAAAACAATTAAAACTGAAAAAGAAATAATCTTATAAAGTTTATTTTTGTCACCTATATTTGCAAGAGCACTTACCTTCTGTGCTGTAACTTTATTTAAAGCAAAAGAAACTAAAGATATGATCAAAGCAATTCTTACTGCAACAGAAAAAACAGCGATAGAGTCAGCATTACTGAAAACTGATAAGTTATATGAAATCCAGAAATTTGAAAATTGACCTAAAGAATTTGTTACCATAAAAGTTGCAGCGAAACCTACTAAATAAAGCAAGTAATTATAATCGAGATTATATTTAATAGACTTCCTAAAAAACAAAAAAAAATAACAAAAACCTAAAATCAATGAAACCCATAATGATATTATAAAATAGTCCAAAACTAATAATAAGGTGTGAGGTCGAAAAACAACTATTAATCCAGTTAGAATGGCCTGATATAAAACATTCAGCATTAACATTGCAAAAGAAAGTTTTTCTAAAGATTGAAACACCGAAGAAAGAATTATCAAAAGGCCGAAGGGGATTAACGAGAAGGAAATTTTAAACTTATAGTCAGTAATAATTTGATTACCAACAAATGGCTCAACTAAAAAAAGACCTAATAGTACTACCCCAGTAAAAAACAAAACTATGATGATTGAAGATACCACAACCTTAAAAACGTCATCAATATTAGGAAGGCTTTTAGGAATTAAACTAACAAGGCCAACCGGTAGTCCAAATGTAGTAATACTAGTTAAGAATGCGAGGAGAGATATGATAAAAAAATATCCACCGGAAGCATTGGCACCAAGGGAATTCGTTATTAACATTGTAAGAATGAAGGCGTTAGCTGAACCAAATATTTTAAAAAAAAGGACGGTACTACTTTGCCTTAACAGGTTTTTAATCACATTCTTTCCTTTAACGTACAATGGAGTCTATTAAGTTGGTTCAAAATTTTAACTACTTGATTCTTGCCATTCTGAACGACCCCAACTCTTGTTGAAAACGGTAATTCAATAAATAAATAAAAAGGGTAAATAACAAAGATTGAAATTAGAAATGAAACTGTAAACTGTATAGCAAAATCGAGAGGATAAATTCCGGTAATCAATAAAACTTTAGGAAGAAATAACATGCAGAAGTAAAAAAATGGATAATGTAATAAGTAGTTGCTATAGGAGGTTCGACCTATAAAAACGACTAGCTTAGCCTTAAACACTCCCTCTAAAAACTTATATTTATCTAAAGTGAAAAATATAAAAATAATAGATAAAGTTTGAATATATAGATTACTGGTAACATAAAAACAGGCTATT
This sequence comes from Shewanella sp. UCD-FRSSP16_17, assembly GCF_001675935.1. Classification (NCBI taxonomy): domain Bacteria; kingdom Pseudomonadati; phylum Pseudomonadota; class Gammaproteobacteria; order Alteromonadales; family Shewanellaceae; genus Shewanella; species Shewanella sp. UCD-FRSSP16_17. The sequence goes on along the minus strand of NZ_LZFV01000013.1, from coordinate 306,428 downwards.
GAAACAAGAAAAACAAAATCAGCCCACACACCTACTCTTAGAAAAAGAGTATCCTTTTTTGAAAGAATAAAATTTAACTCCGCGACCAAGACACCGACCAAAAAAAAGTTGAAGTATCTAAAAACTGTTTTAATCTCTAAAAAGCTGAAATAAATACCAGCAAAAATCAAAATAAGATATAAAGTAATTCTTAACGTACTATGTAGTTTGCACATAACTCCCACTAATAAGGGTGCAATCAAATAAAATTGAACTTCAATCTCTAAAGACCATGAAACAGGCAAAATGTACGACCAGTGATCAAACACAATATTATGAGTAAAAGTTAAAGAAGAAATCAGGCTTTTAATCAAAAACAATAAGTCATAATCTCCTAAAAAGATGTGTACAACAAAAAAAATAACTAAAGCAACAAAATATGGAGGAACGACTCTAATAAGTCTGCGGTATAAATATTCAGAATATGAGAAATTTTCTTTTCTTATTATCATAGAGCAAATTAAAAAACCACTAATTGCAAAAAATAAAGAAACCCCCTTCCCACCTTGAAGCTGAATATTTCTAAAAAAATTAGAAGAATCAATATTTGCATATATGGAATTATAATCCAGAAATGCTGTTCCAAAATGCATAAATAAAACGGTAAAAACAGCTAATGCCCTCAACGAATCTAACGAGTATACTTTATTCAACATTTACAAATTTTTCCTTTTTTCCCAAAATGCAGATTGCTATTAAATAGCAATCCAAAAGCAACAAAAAGAAATGTCGATTGATAGATGCTAAATGATTTCATAAAGTTCATAAGATAAAAAAGATAAAAAAGAACTAAACCCATATTTTTTGAATCTACCATTACCAATTTAACGCATTGTAAAAGTGCCGTTATGGTTATAAGTAAAGAAAACAAACCACCTAATATGCCGAACTCAGATATAAATTCTAAAATAAAATTATGAGGATATTTTGCGGCGGTATTTTCATATAGTGCTATTTCTGTCCCTCCCATCCCAAAACCACTAAAATAAAAGGTGTTTAATCTGGAAAAAAAATCAGAATACAATAATACCCTTGGTTCAGATGACTCGCCTGTAATCAATCCATTCATTCGCTCAAACAACGCTGAACTTTCGTACAAGCCAACAAAGCTATCAAAGAAAGTGACAAAAACAAAAAAAACAAAGACCATCGAAATAATGAGTTTAATAGTCACAGTTTTTAGACTGGAGTCAATTAAAGTAGCAACTATAGAAAATACAACAACAGTAATAACTACAGCACGTGACTGTAAATAAAACAGTCCAAAGAAGCACAGAAAACCAATAACCAGATATAATAACCGAATAAAAAGACTATTAAGCGTATTCCAAAAATGAAAACATAGAACGGCACTTATTCCTATTGGTAAACTCAATAATAAATAATTTACCCCCTTGGTCATTACAAAATTTCTATCTAAAATTAATGCCATTGAAAGAATTCCAGACAAAAAAATAATTGTATTAACTAAAGGAGAAAATGATTCTCCCTTAATATTCAGAGATATTAAAAATAAAACAATTATCAAAGAAAAATCGAACAACAAGTCAAACCTAAACATTCCATTAATAGTTGTTGAAATGATTGAATATAATATTAACGATAAAACAAGACCACTAAAAAAAATATAGTTAGATGTAAAACTAATCGTAAAAACGGATTTCCTTATAGAAAGGAATGAAAATATGATCAATAATAAAAATAGTATTGGTGTTGGGTTAATACCTAAAACACCGCTAATTGTATGCTTCGCGATTATTGCGCCTAAAGTGATCCCTACGCAATAATTTAAAAGTGAACTAATCTTTATCGTCATATTCTAATACTATACAATGATTACTAAGATGCTTGACTTTATATTTAACATTATGTATTTCAGCCATCCTAGCTAGTTTTCTACGAATTATATCTGATTGAAATATTTCGAATCTTTTTTTATAATCCAAGTGCTTATTACGCTCACCTTTGAAATGATAATAAGCATATTTAGCTATTTTGTAACAACTAAAACCAAGAGTTATCAATTTATAAGTAAAACTACCAAAATTACTAGCTTTTTTTGTTTCTACCTTCAAATCTGCAGCATTTAAAAGCTCCAATAGCCTAGAAGCACTATCTTTCTCCTTAAAGTTTTCAAACAGGCTATTTGATAATTCATCATTAGGAATGCCTTTCTTAGGTAACGTTCCAGACTTAATAATTTGTATTACCTCATCTGGTTCTGAAACCGTATCTCCACAAATATTTGCGAGATAAACATTCGAAGTCGAAGAACTGGAACTTGGTTGAAAATTGATGACATACTTATTAGCAAGAGAAGCTTCAATTGCTGTTGTACATCCATTATGAATCAGTAAGTCACAGGCTAAGATCCAAGGAGTCACAGGCCCATCATAAGTTACAATAACATTTGATATATTTTGAAAAATGTCTTTATAGTACTCTGTACTTTCACTAGGGTGCGGTCTTATAACTATTTTCTTCTCAGGAAATTCAAGACTTAGTTTATGCACTAAATAAACAATCGAAGTCATTGATAACATTTGATTCGACCAACGGCCAAATCTGTACTCTCTATCAGCATAACAATTAGAGTCATAGGACAAAGTATTTTTAAATATGAACTTCACCCCTCCTTCACCATTATTTGAATAGGAAAATGAAGTGTTAATGAGTATAAAATCACCTAAATCACTTCTTAGTTTATCAACTTCATCAGAAAAATATGATGCATATTTATCGCGATACAAGTCAAACCGAGAATGGCCTGTTGTAATAACCTTGGCTTCAACCTCTTCATACGACAGGTTAAAATCTCTTTGCCAATTCCCCCACGTAGCAAGAAAATCGGAACTTGACAGTACTGATGGGCGTTCTGATTGAATCATTAAGTTTTTCCACACAGACTCACCACCAGGCCAAACAGCACCCTCTTCGTTCAAATGCACAACATTAAAGTAATTTTCTTTCAATCTTTTAAAGTAATTGACATCTGAAAATCTAGGTTTACCAAAAAGATGTTTCCCAAAATAAACGCCGCCCTTTATGAAAAAGCTCAACAAACGAATATATTGTTGATCAGCGATAATAATCTGACGTCCTTGCTGTAAAGACTTAATAGCCATTAAAATTTTATGATCAAGTTCTCTAGCAGTTGTCTCAATTGGAAATAGAAAATTACTCATTATTTAGATTCACCATTGACAGAAAAATCTTTATTCGCCTTATTTAATTGTTCTTCGATACCAATATCTATCCAATAATCATCAATCAAGTAAGCTTTGGTATTATAATCTAAAGAGATCAAATCCTCGAATAAGGATGGCATATCATAGAATACATCCTGAGGTACGAAATCAAGAGTATCAGGTGAGAGTATATATACGCCGGAGTTAATATTGTATTTTACTGTTGGTTTTTCCGTTAAACCAACTATATTACTATGATCATCAGTTTCAACAACCCCATAAGCTATTTGATGTTCAAACTCTCGTACTGCCATAGTAGCAAAAGATTTTGAAGATACGTGCGATTCTAAAAAACTTGAGAAATCTAAATTTGTCATAACGTCGCCATTAATGATAAAAAAAGGATGTTCAAGTTTATGTTCAATAAGGCTTAACGCACCGGCTGTACCTAATCTTTTTTTCTCTTCAACATAGGAAATATCAACACCTAACTTACTACCATCTCCAAAGTAGTCTTTAATAACTTCCTTTTTATAATTTACACAAAATATAAAGTTTCTAAAGCCTTGTTCTCTAAACTGCTCTAATATATGTTTAAGGATCGGTTTACCACCAACTGTTAGCATTGGCTTCGGAGTATGTTCAGTTAACTTTCCTAGTCTACTTCCTAGTCCTCCCGCCATAATTACAACTGAGTTCTTCTTATTTTCAAACTCAACTGAATCTAAATAAAAGACAGAATCCAACTCACCTGCAGTGTTAATCAATGGCATATGCCTTCGATGCAATTTTATTAACTTTGCTATTATCTCTTGTTTGTTTGCTTGGGATGACATAGTAAATGGGTTAGAATTAATAATATTTTTTAAGTCACTTTCCCCATTTAGAATTGCTCTCCTAACATCACCATCAGTAAGAATACCAATCAGAACATTATCAGAATTAACGCATGCTAAAAATCCAACTCCAGCTTTATCGAGCTCACCAATAGCTTCATTAAATGTAGTTTTTTCATTTAATTTGATAGTGTGTTTCATCTTGCTTTTTCCATTAAAAATTCAGCATACTCAAAATCATCAATTGTATCGATATCTACGGATGTTTTTCTACTCATAATATAGGCATATGAATTGTCCGAATAGTATCTACCTGAATTGATAAGAGAGTATTTAAAAACATAAATTGCACCATTTGGAAATATTGATGGTTTGTATTCTTGTCTATTTTTCAATCCGTCATCAAAAATATCTTCAATGCCCCCATTCGATTTCATGTACTTATGCCAGGAAATCGGATGGTGTTCTTCGCAGTAACTAACTACTGAGTCGGCATTTTTTTCATTGAAAAGTGAAATAGCACCATCGATATCCCTAACTGTACGAAGAGGTGAGGTCGGTTGTAAAACTATGAATTTTTCAATATCATAGCCAAATTCCGTTTTTAACCTAGTAAGAGTATATTTATAATTATCTATAGCCATAGAATTATCTTCAGCTAACTTTTTAGGCCTTAAAAACGTACTTTCAGCACCATATTTCAATCCTATTTCATAAATATCAATATCGTCCGTAGAAACAACCACCTTTGATATATATGGTGAATTCAGTGCAGCCTCTATTGTATAGGCAATTAATGGCTTACCATTTAAAAGCTTTATATTCTTACCTGGCAGCCCTTTTGAACCACCACGTGCAGGTATAAGTGCTAACATTAGAATAGATCTTCTTTAGTTAAGATATGATCATAAGGCAAATCTTTATTAATTGTCATTCCTATAATAAATTCAGTTTGTTCAGGCTTCATGCCCGTTCCAGGCCTTTTATAATCAATATCATCAACACATAAAGTTTCACCCTTTTTCATTGTACGAGTAATAACAATGCTACGTCGAAATTCGGCTTTTTTCTCATCACTTTCAGTAGCAGTAATACGATAACTTCCTAATGCATCAACAATGCGACCAGCCCCACAAACAATTTCTGCCAACTCGTCTTTTGTAGCTGATACTTTATGGTCCCAGCCTTCCATATTCTTATCAAGTGTGAAATGTTTTTCTATTAAGCAAGCACCCATTGCAACCGCAGCCAAAGGGATAGCTGTACCAATAGTATGATCTGAAAATCCTACACAGTAGTGTGGGTAAGCAGCCATAATCGTTTTCATATTATTTAAATTAACATCAGTATCAACAGGTGGATAAGTAGAGACGCAATGCAAAATTATTATTTGATGATTACCAGCTAATTCAATCGTTTTAACAGCCCTATCTATCTCATATAATTCACTTAAGCCTGTAGAGATAATAATCGGTAGGTTCTTTCTGGCAAGATAATCTAAAAACGGTAGATTATTAAGGTCCATTGAAGCAACTTTAATAAAAGGACTATTAAGCCTTTCTACGAGAAAATCAGCCTCTTCTTTGCTAAAAGGAGTCGACGAACAATCTATACCAACTTCATCTGCAAAAGCTTTCATTTCTAGAAGTTCATTTTCAGAAATCGAATATGACTCAACTATTTCTTCTAAAGTAAAATCTGTTCTATCCCGATAATCATCAGCAATAAAGTAATTATCATCGTACTTCTCTCTAGCAAAAATAGTATCTTTTGACCAACTTTGAAACTTTACACAATCTGCGCCTGCTTCTTTCGCTTCGATAATTAATTTTCTCGCTAGTACCATATCTCCATTATGGTTAGATCCTAATTCAGCAATTACATATGGCTTTGAGTAATTTTGTAGCTCAATCTTATCAGTTAATTTCATTCTAAATCCTTAAAATCTTCTAATTCCCACCACAGAGGTGAATGTATATTTTTTGTGCATGAACTCAAAAATACATCAAAGTATTTTTCATCCAAAATTAATTTACTTTTTACATTTAACTCATCAGATAATAACTTAAAAATCGGAAAAAATTCGCTCATACGTTCATAATGTATTTTCTTAACTTTCAGAATCTTTTTAATTTTATCTGCGGAAAAGCCAGCTAACCCAACTGTATTACTGTCATGTTGTCTGTAAAAAGTTACAACATTAGAAATGAACTTTGCTCTTGCACCTCGCATCAATAGTGAACTAAAGAAATACCAATCTACTGCGATTAAATCTTTAGGAAAAGATACACTCTTATAGTCAACAATATTCATATTAATAGCAGTGTTGGATAACCCAAATATATTCTTATCTAAAATAAAGTTAGAATCTACAAACTGTCCATCAGTTAACCTTTTAGAATAGACATTCCGATTTACTAAGGTATCGCCTTTGATTGAAGTAAGGTCATTTACCACAATATCACTGACGGCCAATTCTTTTATCGATATCTCAACTCGATTAGTTGAAAAGGTGTCATCGATATCAGAAAATATCGCAATTTCATAGCCTTCTTTCTTCGCAAACTTAATTAATGACTCTCTATTCTTGGCTATATTCCTTTCCGAGGGTAATTCAATTATTCTTAATTTTGGAAAATGCTGTTTAATCGACTTAAAATCAGAAAAACCATCATTAAGAACTATTATGTCAAAATTGGCTTCACTCTGAGCAGAAAGGGAATTAAAAAAATCTATTACTATTTGAGTATCAAGAGGGTATAACGTAGTGAGTAATGCAATCTTTTTATTATTTTGATTAGCCATGTTGTAACAAATACCAGCCTTTATAAAACTTTCTTGATTAATTAAAACTCCTTGTGGGCTTACTGCATTGCTTCCGAAGAATGTTTTTTCACCTACTGTACAACTACCATTTAAAACGGCAGAAGTAGATATATGACAATGTGACTCTATTGAACAATCATGTTCTACTAAAGCTTTTGTGTTTACAATACAGTTTTCACCAACTTGAGCATTCGAATTAATAAGTGCGTCGTGCATAATGATAGTCCCAGCTCCAACTGTTGCAGATTTTGCAACATAAGCTCTAGGGGATATCACAGTAGCTAAATGCCCATTATGGTTTTTGATTAAATTATATAAATGTACCCTTACTTCAGCACTGTATATTTGTCCTACAGTAATTAGGAAATAACAATTTTCTGTAACCAAGCGTGGAATATCGCTGTCATCTCCGATAAAGTCATAATCTAAAATTTTAGTCTCTCTATTTTCTCTTGAGTCTAAGATCCCAATTATCGAATATTTATCCTCTTGTTCGATGACATCAATACATGCACGGCAATGCCCACCACCACCTATCAAGACTAATTTACTCATTTAACAACACCGGCGTACTCGGTAGGTTTATTAGCCGTGCTTCAATATATTCAGATTGCGTTAAGTCACCACGAGGCACATCACAAAACATAGGAAGTCTATGCATTAATTGCCAAATTGGACGCGTCATGACACCAGCTTCATTAGTCTTCTTCAACAATTCATCACGAGCTTGTGCTGATGGGCAAATTATTGCATTTAGCCAATAATTTGACTGTGCATATTCAGGTTCCAATACAAACTGATAATCACCTTTAGCAAAAAACTCACTGTATTGATTAGCTAATGTCCGTTTTTTTATTAAATATTCCTCTAATACTTCCATCTGTGCACAACCTAATGCAGCATTAAGATTTGGCATACGGTAGTTAAAACCAGCTTCATCATGAAAAAACTCAAATGGATGAGGAACTTTGGCTGTGGTAGTCACATGTTTAGTATGTGCACCTAACTCAGCTGTTTTACATAAGATAATACCGCCTCCACCTGTAGTGATAATCTTATTACCATTAAAGCTTAATGCGCCAAAATCTCCGATAGTACCGGTGTGTTTACCTTTATAAAAAGAGCCTAGACTTTCAGCAGCATCTTCAACAAGAGCAATATTCCACTTTTGACAAACACGTACTAACTCATCAAGTTGAACTGGATGACCAAAAGTGTGCATCGGCACAACTGCGCGAATAGCGCGCTTAGTTGCTTTATGAATACAAACACCTTCTACGACTTGTGCATATTCCGTTAAGTAAGTATCCATTGCAACTGGACACAACCCTAAACTCACAGGCGATACATCCACAAAAATTGGCTCTGCCCCCATGTGATAAAGAGCATTGCATGTTGCAACAAACGTTAAGGCTTGAGTAATAACAAAGTCACCATGTTGAACACCAGCCATATAAAGAGACGCATGCAGTGCAGCAGTTCCATTTACCGTCGCGACAGCTTTGGCTGAGCCAGTATAACTTTCTAAGCTCTGTTCAAATTGGTCTACGAATTTACCCACACTTGATACAAATGTGCTTTCAATGGTATCAAGAACATATGATTTTTCATTGCCATCGAAAGTTGGAGCATGCAAAGGAATAAATTCATTTGTCTGATAAGTATCACGAACAAAGTTAACTATGGATTTAGGGGTCATTATTAGCACCAATTACATTTTACTATCGAGATATTTACCAGTTTCTTTATGCCCGAAATCTGGGATCATAGTGAAGAATAGTTTAACAATTTCTTCTTTTGTCCATTCTTGTGCTATTTTCATTTTACCAATTTTTTGTTCGAATAATTCAAGTAGTTCTTTCTGATAGAGTAGATCATTTTTGATAATACCCACGTTGTCAAAGCGTGACATATCTAGCGTTTCTTTATCAGTAAAGAATTCTTCAAAATCTTTTTCGCCAGTGGTATCACTTGAAGTAAATAGACAAGGCCACTTACCTTGCGCAGGTAATGTCTTTGCTAATTCACGAGCTTCATCTTCTGTTTCGCACAAATGTGGCTCTAACCCACGTTGCTCTAAATATTTAACCGCAATATCGGCAAAAGAAATGAGATGTAACGCCTCGCTTAATTTAGGAAAGAAAATATCACGATTGTCCCCAAATATGCATGACATAAGGCAAAGTTCACCAGACTCCTGTGGCGTGACGAAATAACGTTTAATATCGTTTGGCGCGACAATAGGTTGATTCTTTTGAATACGCTGATTGAAGCCGTGTAAAAGTGAACCGTCGGAGAATGCTACGTTGGCGAAACGAGCAGTTGATATCGCAATTTGTTCACTCTTACGCATCAGAAACATCTCCATAATACGTTTAGAAGCGCCCATCATGTTCACAGGGTTTGCTGCTTTATCTGTAGATACACAGAAGTATTTTTTCACATTAGCGTCAATTGACTGTTGGATAGTTTTATCTGTATTGAATACATTTACATCAATCATTCGCATCAAAGTAAAAGGGTCTTTTTCACTACGAACATGTTTAAGGGCAGATAAGTTTAATACGTAGTCATACTGACCATCGGCTTTGATAAATGCATCATATTCGATTGAACCGATATCGAGTGCAAAAGTCTGAAAATCACCATTGATATAACCAAATGAGCTTCTGATATCTCGAACGAGTTCAACCATGTTGTTTTCACTAATATCGACAACATGGAGTTTTTGTGGGTTACGTTTAAAAATCTCTTTTGTTACAGCTTGACCTATAGAACCCGCACCACCTAAAACAAGGAATCTTGATTCTGATACAATACGCTTTAATTCTTCATTGTGAACAGTAATATCTGTTGAAAATAATTCTTTATCACGTCCAATTAATGGCAATATATTGCTCATACTATGAAATTCCTAGTTAAATTTTATTGAGTTCTTTCACTTAATAATCTCAGCCTTTAAAACCAAGCTGAGACACATTTAATCCATTTTGAGACAGCGACATTACCGCTATCTTCTATAAAGCCTCGATTTCACTGTTTTTCTAAAAACAGTCCCAATAGGCTCTATTTATACCTTTTTATATTTTATATTGCTTAATTTTCTTTCCTAACAAAATGCCTGATTAATACAATCATCACTGCTAGCATACCACCTAACATAGTGCCTAATACGCAAATTAATGCTCGTTTAGGTCCAGCCTTTTCTTCAGGTACTAATGCTGGATCGATGGTTTTAAATACATACTCTTCACGCACTTCTGCAAACATGATGGTTTTGGTTTGCTCTTCAATTAACTGATATAAAATAGTCCGAATATCTGCAACGTTGGTTTGCGCTATTTGATTTTCTAAAAATGCAGTACTTCGTTGGGCTTCTGTAACATCTCGTTGTTTCATTTCTAAATTAATATCTTCAACTAACCACTTAACCCATTGTTGGGCAACACTTGGAGACAAATGCTCTATAGAAACTTTTACCATCCCCGTTTCTTTGTCTGTGTTGATTGAAATAAGTTTACTGAACTCTTTATAGGCCTCTTGCATTGAAGGTTCAGGTTTAAATGGCGCTTTAACTTCTCTTAACCATTTGTTAGCGGAGGGATCGAAAAGTTCAGCATTATATGTAATTGAGTTATCAACCATATTCCAAGAGTCTACTGCCATTAGATCCGGAAGAATATTGTGTTTTTTAATAAACTCACTGGTAAACTTTCGCGATTTAGCCACCTCAATCGCCATTTGAGTTTTATCTACTCCGCCACCGCCACCAAGGTTTATACCTGCCATTGAGGCTAAGCCACCAAATTGCCCAGCAAGGGCGGCAAGGCCGCCACCGCCTTGTTCAGAATCAGCAGGGGATAATAACGCTTCAGACTTATAAGTATTTGGTTGACTCAACGCGAATAAAACAGAACCAATAGCGAATACACTTGTAACGGCAACAATCAGCCACTTGCCTTGCCAAATTACGCTAAAAAGCTCTCTTAAATCAATTTCATCATCATTGATATTTTGTTGATTAACATCGAAATTTGCATCTGTATAATTCTGCGGAATTTGTTTTGTCATTTTGTCTAAATAATAAAGTAGATCCTACTTATATTACCTTTCCCTCAACTTACTTTTTTTAAAAGTTAAAACCCAAATAAAGTAGTAAAAAAGTTACCTTATTTGGGTTACATGTATTTTTACATTTCCAAAAGTACTCAGCCGTTATAAACCTGAGATGGTAGCAAGTGCAACAGCGCTGTTATAGATAATTTGCGTTACCTGAGTCCATAGCGTTAGGTTATCTTTATACTCAGTATCAAGCGGCACAATGACTGTATCACCTGCTGATATTGAGGCCGTTTTACTAAACCAGAAATTCTGTTCTGGCATCATAACCGAACCATCAGCTTTTATAATGTAAGTTCTATCCTCGTCACCACGTTCGCGAGAACCACCTGACATTGATAGATACTGATTCAATGTCATACCTTCTTTAAATCTATGTGTTGCCGGATGCTGCACTTCACCCATCACAGAGACAATCTGCTTCACTGTCGGTACATAAAGCACATCTTTATCTTCTAATTGTAAATCTGCTTGCTCAATACCGACTTGAATAGCATTTAAATCAACCACTAAACGACCCAGAGCTTGGATGTTTTCAAGATCAGTTAGCATCAACTGCGCTTCTGAATAATTTACGACAGTGCCATCTTTTGAAACACCACGAGTTGCAATATCACGACGGAGTTGATCAGCTAACTTCTTTATTTCTAGCTGTTCTTGCTTTCTAACCGATTCACGCACAAAAACTGAAGCTTGCGGGAATGCATAATCAGTAAAGCCTCCGGCACGTTTCATTACATCAGCTAATGTTTCGCCACGGCGAATGTTGTACACACCGGGAAATCTTACTTCACCTCGAATTTCAACAGACTTACGCTCTTGCCATTCAGGTGTTGTTAGCACAACCAGCATATCTCTACCTTCAAGTGCTAAGTTATCTTCAGCGACTCCATTAATAGCGTTGCCAACATTAATATGTAAATGCTGTATATCAGAAATGCTAGTATCCGTTTCAGTACGGGTTAATTCCGCACGAGCCGTATATGCCCCTTCAACTAACCCCCCTGCAGAAGTAATTAAATCACTGACTCTTGCACCAACACTTAATGGATAAATACCAGAGTGTTTAACCTTACCAGTAACAGCAATAACGTTAACTTTTTCTGATACACCACTTTGCAAAGATAACTTGGTAATTATTGGGAATAATAACTCTTGGCGACTTAAAGACGAGCTGAGTTTAATAAGGTCTCTGTCTTCAAATAAATTCGATAACATTTTTGAGACTTCGTCTCCAACAAGCTTCTCTTCCTCGTCTAATTCAGCAACCGCTCCCGGCATAACCACACCACCGATGTCAGTTTTACCTAACACTGAAGATTGCTTATTCACATTCATAGATTTGAAGCCCGCTTTAAATAAATCAGTTCCAATTAAGGAGTCACTACTTAATTGTTTGATTTTTTTTGCGCGATTCAATACCAATTTATTTAATTCATATCGATTAACAGAAGAGTCATCATGATTGAACACAATCACTTTATCTCTAGCATTTAAGGTGATGTTTTGCGTTACATCTTGTTGAGCAATTGCTTTACCTGGGGAGAACTGGTGAACTTCGATTTTGCCAAATTTATCCACTTCGCGAATTACAAGTCCATAGTTCAAATCTGCTGAGATCGCTAAATCCCCCCAAATGGTTGGAATTAAATCATTAATCTTTTGTCCTTGGAACCATTGATACTTTCCAGGCCTTACCACAGCACCAACTAAAGTAATGGCATCTTCATACTGGGTAGATGCACTTTTAACTCTTATAAAGTCGCCCGGTTTAGCTTGTTTTTGCTTTGCTTTTTCTGACGTTAAATCAACATTAACGATAGTTTTTAATCCATTTTGATTATAACGTTCAATACTGCTTCTTCTAGGGTATGCACCAGGGTTAACTCCAGCAGCCATTTTGATAACGTCATTAATGGTTTCATTTGACTTAATTTCGTATACAGCAGGTCTTCTTATCTCGCCAGTAACGCTTACGCGACCGCCAACAGAAGGTATAAATACCACGTCACCAGAACGAAGGTTAATATCTTTTGATGCATCGCCATTTAGCAGTAAGTCATATAAGTCAAATGTGGCAATCAGTTTACCTTTACGCTTAACTTGGATATTTCTTAAACTACCAATTTCATTGACACCGCCTGCAACGAACAGAGCCTGAGTAATAGTCGACAAACTTGATACCGTATATGCTCCAGGTTTGTATGCATCACCAGCAATAAAGATACGAATTGAACGAAGCTCGCCCATGGTAATGTTAGATTCAATACCAATCATCTGCTTGCTAATACGCTCACTTAAATACTCGCGTAATTCGACAAAGGTTAATCCGACCACTGATATAGGACCTAACTCAGGAAATTGGATCGTCCCATCACGCCCAATAGTCAGTGTATATTCACGGTTATCTTTTCCGTAGAGTTGAACATTAACTGTATCTCCAGGACCGACTAAATAATCACTCGGAACAGGAACATCAGACACAGGAGAAAAAGTCATTGGCTCGCCGGCAAACATGTCATAACCAAAAAAAGCGAGCTCAGTCTTTTTACTATCCTGCTCAAAATCTAACTCAACGTCTTTTTCTTTAGTAGGCTTTGCAACATCCCTGCTTGGAACCTGTGACGGAGCAGAAATGCCAGTGCTTTGGCCAGCACTTCCATTTAATACAGAAGTATCTATACCATATTGTTTTGCCAGTCGTTGCTGTTCTGATGCAGGTAATGATTTAAATTGTTCAATCATTTGTGGAGACGGAGTCACCGCTTGTGTAGGTAAACTGAATAGTATTACAGCGCTCACTGCGGCAATGGCTAAACTTTTAGCTTTTTGAAACACCTTATAAATCTCCAAGTTAAGACGAACAATTTATCTTCAAACATATTGTATTTAAGACACGCTACCGACCCACGTGGCGGCCAGAGGCCTTCGGCTTTCACTAAACGAATGAAATTATTCATTCGATGTCCTTCGGACACGCTACCGACCCGCGTGGCGGCCAGAGGCCTTCGGCTTTCGCTAAACGAATGAAATTATTCATTCGATGTCCTTCGGACACGCTACCGCCCATAGATTACGGCTTCTATAGTGCCCATCGAAAATTCGATATTCATATTTGTAAAAAACAACTGACTAAAACAACCATTTTGTACTAGTTCTTTTTAGTAAGTCATCTCAATTTCGAAATGTACTATATCTTATTCTATGTTGTTTGTTAGTTGAAAAATTCAAATGACTCTAATGGACTTATTGATAGCATCATTCACTAAATCGGATGTTGCTACCTTTCTGCTAATCACACTCATTCAAAATAACAAACAAAACACCAACCAATATCTTACATCGTTAAAATGCAGGCCAAAACAATAGCGAATGTCTTACAAGAAAAATTGTCAATATCTCACCCGGCTAAAGCTTTAAAATCTATTTGCTCACTCATTCACATAAACAGCCTCTAAAGCACTTTTTTAATACTCGCTTCTTCTACTGACATGCGCTTTTGCTGCCCCATAATATTAAATAAAACGAAACAGCGCTTTTCGGCATTTTTCTCTTCAAAAATCGCTTCTAAATCCACAAACGGCCCGTCAGTAAACTTAACTTTATCGCCGTGTTGCAAACCTTTATCGATATCCGGCTTGTGTTGTTTTACTCTATTTTTAATACCTTGAATGATCCTGTCATCAATTGCTGTCATATCTTCACGACAACCAATTATCCTTGACGCACCACGAGTTGAGTGAATGCGGCTAACGCTCACTTCTGTAGGATCAAAATAGATAAATAAATAACAAGGGAATAGCGGCACTTCAACAAGCTTGGTTTTTCCTTGAGATGTTTTCTCTTCTTGAATGACAGGTAAATAACTTTCAATTTGTTGCATGGCTAAATTTTGTTGCGCACGTCTCTCATTACGTGGTTTACAATATAACAAATACCATGACTTCATCTTAATTACTCTTCATTCATCCAGTGGTGACTTCCTTTATCACCAAGCTGCAGATTTTAGCAAAGCTGGTAATGTAAAGAAATGTCTTTTGGCTTTTATGCTCCTATTTGGTGAGTTTTGATACAAAAAAATACTTTGCCGCTATGTAAACGCACATTCCAAATTGCATTCAATTTTAAATAAAACGAAATGCAAACAAAAAAGCCACCTCAAATATCAGGTGGCTTAACAATATCTAATACAATGCCTTACTAGATTTCTATCAAAATCTAGCAGAGATAAAATGCTAAACTAAATACCGTTAAAATTAGTTACTCTCTGGCTTTGGCGGAAAATTCAACATCACTTGCCCTATCGCATGATTGATAATTTCTACGCGTTCTTCAGGCGTATTTTGATCGCGAATCGTATCTGCAACACTGCCACGCCAAACCAGCTTGCCAGTTTCTTTATCAACAAAATCGATAATTAACGTGCCAACTTCATATTCGCGAACTGTTGTTTGCGTATTGATACCTGCACCGCCCCAGCCACGACGCCCATAATATGGGTAATAGCCATAACTGGTGTTGAATGTGTCAACGTTAATCTTTTTATCCACTTTGGTAAGGTAGTTAACAAGTATATCGGCGTTTTCAACGTCTACCTTAGATAAGCCTTTTTGAGTCAGCTGGTTATTCACTGCATCTCTAACACGTTGATCCATCAAACCATCAAGATGGTATGTGCTGTCTTCAGTTTTCTTTTCTACCCAAGCAAAACTTTTGTATTGGTCGAACGAAACTGCTGGATCATAATCAGAGTTCGTTTTTAATGTACTACATGCACTTAATGCTAAAACAGCTGCGGCAACGAAAAGCTTTTTCATAGTGTCTCCAAACGATAACGAGCTAAAGGCTTGTTTCATTTACGATGTAAGATGGATTCATGATTAATATTTAGCTTACCTAGGTAAGTCTTAATCATCAACCGATAATATAAACAAAATGTGTCTACACAAGCTAAATGCAACGCTTAGGCTTTCCATCGTTTTACTGATAAACAATTTAGCTAGTATCAAGTCAATTTATCCTAAAGCGGCAAACGAAGGAGCTTTAGCGTCCTGATTTAGTTTGCTAAACTGGTATTAACACCCAATGACTTCTGTTTAATATGAGAATCGATCCAAACATATCATTAGTTTATAGCACTGATGGCGGCAAAATAGACCAGCCCAAACAAGAAGAAGTAATTCCTCAAGGTGATGGGATTGTCCGCATACATAAAGACAGTAAAGGACGTAAAGGAAAAGGCGTAAGTGTAATTAAAGGCTTAGGGCTTGATGCTAAAGCGCTTAAAGCGCTAGCTCAGAAGCTAAAAAAGCAATGTGGCTGTGGCGGAACAGTAAAAGGATTCGATATCGAAGTACAAACTGACGATAGAGAAAAAATCAAGTTACTGTTAGAGAAACAAAATTACACGGTGAAGCTTGCTGGAGGTTAGAGACCTCAATAACCTTAATTTACAAATTTAAGGTATAGCTTTTATTTTTTAAAACGATTACCGCATTCTATTTTAATTTGTGAAAGGAAAACTTATGGATAGCTTACAAGGTCACCTTTTAATTGCTATGCCGTCATTAGAAGATACCTTCTTTGAACGTTCTGTTATCTATATTTGTGAACATAACGATAAAGGTGCAATGGGCGTGATGATTAACCGCCCTACCAATATTGTAATTGATGAGTTACTCGATCAAATAGGGCTAACCAAAGAGTCCGAACTGAGTTTGGATTTAGAAGGACCGGTATTGTTAGGTGGCCCTGTCGATACAGACAGAGGTTTCGTATTACATACACCACAAGAACAATGGGTCAATAGTGAGGCGATAAGCGACTTTTGTATGCTTACCACTTCACGTGACGTACTCAATGCCCTTGGCACTAATGAGTCACCATCACAATTTGTTGTGGCATTAGGTTACTCTGGTTGGAGTAAAGATCAGCTTGAACAAGAACTTGTTGAAAACACCTGGTTGACGATACCCGCCACATCAGAGTTACTATTTTGCCAAGATCATGAAGCATTATGGGCAGAGGCAACTAAAAAGCTCGGATTTGATATTTGGCAAATCTCTTCGCAAGTTGGTCATTCATAATACTCGCCACAATTGTTTAGCTAAATGTTGAACATTATTTTAATACTATTATAAGGCATTGATTTATATGCAATCAAAAACCGTTTTAGGTTTTGACTTTGGTACCAAAAGTATCGGTGTTGCTGTCGGACAAGAAGTCACAGCAAGCGCCGCCCCCGTGTCAGCCATCAAAGCTAACGACGGTATTCCTAATTGGGATGAAATAGAAGCAGTTATCAAAGAATGGAAACCTGACTTTATTGTTGTCGGGTTACCGTTAAACATGGACGGAACAGAGCAGGAAATGACTCAACGGGCACGGAAATTTGCTAACAGAGTCAGTGGCCGTTTTGGTATTAAAGTCGTCACCCAGGATGAGCGCTTAACCACTACCGATGCCAAAGCTCGTTTGTTCGAACTCGGTGGTTATAAAAAGCTAACAAAAGGTCAAGTTGATGCGGTATCGGCCGTGTTAATCATCGAAAGCTATTTTGAAAACCAGTTTCTCGAAAACTAATATTGCTGAAAACTAATAATTTGAAAATCAGGACTCAGATTAATGTTGTCTGCTTTAAAAGACCGTCAAAATAGTAAAACAATGCAATAGCAACAGAAACAGAAACAATAAAGGAGCCAAACGGCTCCTTTAATTTACTTATAACGGACAATTATAGGTATGGCTTAACCAAGTTCGCCATCATATTAATATGGGCATCATTGTCATTCAAACACTCAATATAGCGGAACTTCTTACCTCCCGCCTCTTCGAAGACTTCACGATTTTCGCCTTTAATTTCTTCTAAGGTTTCTAAGCAATCGGCACTAAACGCAGGGCACACGACAGCGATATCATTAACTCCGTCTTTAGGTAATGCTTCCATTGTTGCGTCAGTATAAGGCTGTAGCCATTTCGCTTTACCAAAACGAGACTGGAAAGTCATAACGTATTCTTTCTCGTCTAAGCCTAGCTTTTCTACCACTAATCGCGTTGTTTTTACACAAAAGCAATAATATGGATCGCCTAAATGTAAATTACGCTCTGGCATTCCATGATATGACAATACTAATTTTTCAGGTTTTCCGTTAGCATCGAAATCAGCTTGAATTGATTCAGCTAAGGCATCAATAAAAGTCGGATCGTCATGGTATGTATTAATGAAATGCAGTGCAGGAATGTAGCGCCATTTGCATAACTCTTTTGCAATAGCATCAAATGCTGAAGCGGTTGTTGGTGCTGCATATTGAGGATATAGCGGCAATACAATTACTCTATCAATTCCATCCTTGTGCATTTTTTGCAGTACAGATGGCGTTGAGGGGTTACCATATCGCATCGCTAAATGAACTGAGGCATCAACATCGTTATCTTCAAATAATTTGGCTAACTTTTGCTGTTGACGCAAACTGATATCCATTAAAGGAGAGCCTTCGTCTGTCCAAACTTCTTTGTAAAGCGCCGCTGACTTAGCAGGGCGAACACGTAAAATAATCCCGTGTAAGATGATCATCCATACTAATTTCGGAATTTCGACAACACGTGGATCTGATAAAAACTCAGCAAGATAGCGTCTTACTGCAGAAGGGGTTGGTTCATCTGGCGTCCCCAAGTTCATTAATAAAACGCCAGTCTTACCGCGAGACTTGTGACCGTCTTCTTTACTTAAACCAGAAAATTTATACAAAACTATCTCCGAAAAAAGTCATTCACCACTTTGTTGCTGAGGTTCAAACAACAATATGGTGAATTTTAGAGGCTATTAACTAACACAGTTATTGATTCCTTAGCAGCGTAATCAAACTGTAAACAAATAGTTTCAATAGCAATGAAAATTTATAAAACAGACTCTATCGCTTTTTTCATCTCTTCGCTATCCGGTTTTACTCGAGAGTTGAATTGCTGCACACTTTCGCCATCTGCACTGACTAAGTATTTGTAAAAATTCCATTTAGGTGCTGCGGTTTTGTCACCTAAATAGGCAAACACAGAATTAACATCATTCCCCCTAACTGCCGATGTCGACACCATAGTAAAAGTCACGCCATAGTTTAAAAAGCACACATCTGCAGTTTTTGCTTCATCATCTTCTTCTTGAAAAAAGTCATCTGATGGAAAGCCAATCACGACGAGGTCATCCTGATATTGTTTGTGAACCGCTTCTAATGCTTCAAATTGAGGGGTAAAACCACAATTACTGGCCGTGTTCACAATAAGCACCGGCTTTCCTTGAGTTAATTCACATAAATCAACCGTTTCTTCAGAGTGCAACTTGCGCGCTTCTACATTTAAATAGTCTGGGCAAGAATTAGCAAAAGTAACGCCGCTAAGTAATGTAGTAGATGCTAGCAGGCTTGTTATTAATAATTTGTTTTTCATAATATTCCCTTTTGAAATTCTTTAATTTTTTACAATACCTTGATGGTAAGAAGTTAGCATGAATCTTGTTATGCCAATACGGTATAAACCTGCTGAAGGTTCAACATTTGTTGAAAACATTTTAGCTAAATTTAAAACAAAAAAACCAAAGTAAACGATAGCTTACCTTGGTTTCATATTATGAATCACTGACAGGCATTCAGCGTTCAACTAATCCATGTCTAACGTGACACCATCCATAATGCCAGAACTGCTACTCTCATTATTTTGCAGTTTTATCATTAGGCGTAAATCGTTTGGAGAATCAGCATGATGCAGCGCATCTGCATAGCTGATTTCTTTTTCCAAGTATAAATCCAATAACGCTTGGTCAAAAGTCTGCATGCCCTGCTCTCGTGACTTACTCATGGTTTCTTTGAGTAAATGCAGCTCATTTTTTGCAATCAAACTCGCCACACGAGGCGTGTTGATTAACACTTCAATAGCAGCGCGACGCCCAGAGCCATCTGATTTAGGCACAAGCTGCTGAGCGACAATGCCACGTAAGTTTAGCGACAAATCGAATAAGAGTTGGTTATGCTTATTTTCCGGCACTAAATGCATAATACGGTCTAACGCTTGGTTAGCATTGTTAGCATGGAGTGTTGCCATACATAAGTGACCCGTTTCAGCAAATGACAGCGCAAACTCCATGGTTTCTTGAGTTCGAATTTCACCAATCAAAATAACATCTGGCGCCTGACGAAGTGAGCTTTTAAGCGCAGCATCAAAAGAGTCAGTGTCTATACCGACTTCTCGCTGAGTAATAATGCTTTTGCGATGGTCATGCACAAATTCCACTGGGTCTTCAATCGTTAAAATATGACCTCGAGCATGTGAATTACGATAACCAACAAGCGATGCCAACGAGGTTGATTTACCAGTACCGGTACCACCGACCATAATAATCAGACCACGTTTACTCATGACCAAATCTTTTAAAATGGGCGGTAGCTTTAAATCTTCAACTTCTGGGATTTTTGTTTCAATACGGCGCATCACACAACCAGGTGATTCACGTTGCCAAAAAGCACTAACACGAAAACGGCCTAATTCTTTAGCCGCAAAAGCAAAGTTACATTCGCGAGATTCATGAAACTCTTGTTTTTGCAAATCAGTCATTAAAGACTCTACGAAATCTAACGACTGCTCAGGCGTAAAACTGCTTTCTGATAACGGTCTTAATTCACCATCAATTTTTGCACTTGGCGGAAATCCCGCGGTAACAAATAAATCTGATGCTTTACGGTCTACCATGACCTTTAAAAAAGGACGAACATCCATCTGCTTTATCCCTTAAAAGTTAGCTTGTTTATTTGAGCTTTTAGACATCGCATCATCACGGCTAATTAAGCCACGGTTAACTAAGTTTTGTAAGCATTGCTCAAGTGTTTGCATTCCGTGCGCCATACCGGTTTGAATAGCAGAGTACATTTGCGCGACTTTATCTTCACGAATTAGGTTTCTAATCGCGGGTGTGCCCATCATAATTTCATGGGCAGCGACTCGGCCACCACCGACTTTCTTAATCAAGGTTTGCGAAATTACTGCCTGTAATGATTCAGATAACATAGTACGTACCATGTCTTTCTCACCCGCTGGGAATACATCCACAATACGGTCAACGGTTTTAGCCGCTGAAGTTGTATGCAAGGTGCCAAATACTAAATGACCGGTTTCTGCTGCTGTCATTGCTAAGCGAATGGTTTCAAGGTCACGCATCTCACCAACAAGAATGACATCAGGATCTTCACGAAGTGCACTTCGAAGCGCCGCTTCAAAACTATGGGTATGCTTGTGTACTTCACGTTGGTTGACCAAACATTGTTTGTTTTGGTGAACGAATTCTATTGGGTCTTCAATAGTTAATATGTGATCATGACGTTCATTATTAATATAATCGACCATCGCAGCCAATGTGGTTGATTTACCCGAACCAGTAGGCCCTGTAACCAATACAAGCCCACGAGGAAAACTCGAAATCTTCTTAAAGATTTCAGGTGCGCCTAATTGCTCTAATGATAAAATATCACTTGGAATGGTACGAAATACCGCACCAGCACCACGAGATTGGTTATAAGCATTCACACGAAAACGAGCTAAGTTAGGCACTTCAAATGAGAAATCGATTTCTAGATGTTCTTCATAGTCCTTACGTTGCTTATCATTCATGATGTCATACACCAGACCATGAACTGCTTGGTGGTCTAAGGCAGGTAGATTAATCTTTCTGACTTCACCATCAACTCGAATCATCGGCGAAACACCTGCTGAAAGGTGTAGATCCGAGGCATTGTGTTTTACACTAAAGGCAAGTAACTCAGTTATTTCCATGGTCAATGACATCCATTTAAACAAATAAAAACAATATGACAACAATAGCAGACCGAATATCAATCGCCCAGAGCCAAATTGCTCAAGCGGCGCAAAATTGTTCACGTAACAGTGAAGAAGTCACTTTGCTTGCAGTAAGTAAGACAAAACCTATTTCAGATATTATTGCCGCCTATGAAGCTGGCCAGCGTTGTTTTGGTGAAAACTACGTCCAAGAAGGTGAAGAAAAAGTCATTGCACTTAAGCAAGACTACGCAGATATAGTGTGGCATTTTATTGGCCCGCTTCAATCAAATAAATCACGGATTGTTGCTGAACACTTTGATTGGATGCACACTGTGAGTCGAGAAAAAATCGCTAAACGATTAAATGAGCAGCGGCCAGCAACCAAAGCTCCTTTGCAAATATGTATTCAAGTCAATATCAGTAATGAAGACACTAAGTCTGGACTGCAAGCCAGTGAAATAAACGCATTAGCAAATGCCATCAGTCAACTTCCAAACCTAACTTTGCGTGGCTTGATGGCAATTCCAACGGCTACAGATGACATTAATATGCAAAAAGCGGAATTTACCAAGCTTCAAGCGCTTTACCATCAACTGCAAAATGATTATCCAACGGTCGATACACTGTCGATGGGAATGAGCAATGACTTAGCCGTAGCCATCGCTCATGGTTCTACCATGGTAAGAATTGGAACCGCCATTTTTGGCTCTAGAAAATAAAAAAGGTTGCCGTTTCATCTTAGGCTCCTTTAGTACGATTAAATGCGTATAAGTTATGAATATTTTTTAACCTCTAGTGACTTGTAAAAAGTCACTTGCACCCAAATATATTATTTAACCGTATTTAGAAATGTCGTATGAATACCAATAACGCATTATCTGTAAACACATTAACCACGACTCACCCTACAATAAAAGCGATCTTAATTTATGACTCAAGCAAAAATCTGTTTTATTGGCGCAGGAAATATGCCTCGTTCAATTATTAGCGGACTGATTTCAAATGGATATCCTGCAGAGCTTGTGCATGCAACTAACCCAAGTGTGGGAAAGCTCGATGCGTTAAAAGCTGATTTTGGCATCCAAGTGTCTCATGACAATATTGCTGCAGCTCAAGCAGCTGATGTGATTGTGCTCAGTGTGAAACCGCAATTAATGCAAATGGTTTGTGAGCAAATGAGCCACCTAGATTTATCAAGTAAGTTAATGATTACTATCGCGGCAGGTATTCCAGCATCTCGCTACCAAGATTACTTTAAACAACCCATTAAACTCGTCCGCACCATGCCAAATACCCCAACTCAAATTGGTGCTGGCATGACAGGACTCTTTGCTGATGAATCTATTTCAGCTGCTGACAAACAAATATGTGAAACCTTAATGCAAAGCGGTGGTAAAACAGTTTGGGTAAAACAAGAAGATGAGTTAAATCAGGTCATCGCACTTGCTGGTAGTTCACCTGCTTACTTCTTCTTATTTATTGAATCTATGATTCAGCACGGCGTTAAAACGGGTCTAGATGAAGTCACTGCGCGCGAGCTTGCCCAGCAAGCTGCTTTAGGGGCTGCTCAAATGGTGGTTCAAAACCCACAGCTATCACTTGAAGAGTTACGCACTAATGTCACTTCAAAAGGTGGGACAACCGCTCAAGCAGTTGACACTTTTGAGCAAGGAAACTTACGGGGTTTAGTCGACCAAGCTATGACAAACTGCAAAAAACGCGCAGAAGAAATGGCAAAAACGTTTTAAATTAATGCTGTTTCAGCCAAACTGATGATATTCCATTACGTTTGGTAACGTATTAAGGCAATATTCAGTAAGAAATCCGATAATAGGCTTTATTAATTGATGACTTATTAACGTGATTTACTGCTAAACGAGTTATATCAGCTATTTAAAAATTGTAACAACAGGGCTCAACAAAATGAATGCAATGCAATTTCTGGTCACCACCATCTTTGACCTCTATTTAATGGTGGTCATTTTACGCTTTTGGTTACAACTCGCCAGAGCAGACTTCTACAATCCTTTTAGCCAGTTTGTAGTTAAAGCGACACAACCTATTATTGCTCCAATGCGCCGCGTTTTACCTTCAATTGGTAGTATTGACACTGCTTCAATTGCACTGGCATTTTTAGTGGTTGTGCTCAAATTTGTCACACTAGGCCTATTGGTCGATTTTAAAATCGATGCCGTTTCACTCATCATCTTGTCAGCAGTATCGGTAATAAAAGAAGCTGGAATGCTGCTTTTCTGGGTATTGATTATTCGTGCATTGTTAAGCTGGTTCAATCAAGGGCATAACCCTATTGTGATGGTAATGGATCAACTTACAGAGCCATTTTTACGCCCGGTACGTAAAATATTGCCTCCAATGGGTGGTCTTGATTTATCAGTCATGATTGTTCTGATTGCAATGAACTTTATCAATATCTTATTTGCGCAATACATTCCATATTGGAACATAGTGTAAAGGCACTCATGCTTATATGTACTTAGCACCTTTGCTTAATATAGTCAGCAATACTTAAGCAATGTTTGTAACGACTTATCAGTTAATAATTAAAGGGCTATCATTAATTAAAGGGCTATCATTAATTAAAGGGCTATAGCATTAATAAGGCCATTACTCAGCAGCAAGATGATTTGCTGCTGAACCTTTATGTTCAACCAAAAGCTAGCAGAGATACTATCGTTGGCTTGCATGGCCATGAGTTAAAAATCGCAATTACGGCGCCACCTGTTGACGGTAAAGCCAATCAACATTTAATCAAGTATCTCGCTAAATCCTTTAAAGTCAGTAAATCGGATGTAATGCTGCTAAAAGGACTTCAAGGGCGCCACAAACAAGTCAAAATAATCCAACCAAAACAGCTACCAGAGGCAATATCCGCCCTTTTGAGTTAAGCTCATTTCAGCTTTTGTACTTATCATTTTGTATCTACAACATGCACAATATAATCAGCACCTTACATTTCGAAACGATTAAAATAAGGTCGGCGAAGGGAAAATTCTCTATACTTATAAAATAAAGATTATTGTTAAGCTTATGTGCTTGCAAGCTGTTCAGTCAGTAAACACATAAGTTAATTGAGGACGTTAGTTATGTTGCGAACAATTTTATTGAGCTTGTTACTCAGCCTTACCGTAATAAGTCATGCTTTTGCTGAGCAAAAACAGCAAGTCGGAAATTTTGATATTCACTACATGGCGTTAAGCAGCACCTTTATCACGCCTAGTATTGCCAAAACCTATGGTATTGAACGAAGCAATTACAATGGCATTGTTAATATTGCAGTGTTAGATACCAGCCAAGAAGGCAACCCACCTGTTGCAGTTGAGATATCAGGGATAGCTAACAACTTACTTGATGCAAGAATCACGCTTGATTTTAAAGAAATAAAAGAAGGCAAAGCCATTTATTACATTGCGCAAGTTCCTTACCGCGACGATCAAGAAATTAATTTCAACATAGCCATAAAATATGGCAATAAACTCAATACTTCAGTCAAGTTCAAACAAAAATTCTATGTTGAATAGTTAGGCGGAGCCCCAATAACAGTCAGATATGAATTAAAGCCAATACCCTTCAGTATTGGCTTTAATTCATTTGGTCAATGGATAAATAATTTTTCCAAAGCGTTACTCTCTTGATTCAAACTATCTATCATTTGTGCCCTTAGGTATCATTAGCAAAATTTTTCTTATCAAGGTCTTTTCATGCAACAGATTGTCTTAGCCAGTGGCAACAAAGGTAAGCTTAAAGAGTTCGATCAAATGTTGGCTAAATTCAACATTCAAGTTTTACCGCAGAACCAATTTAACGTACCAGAAGTGGCAGAAACAGGAACAACTTTCATCGAAAACGCCATTATCAAAGCAAGGCATGCCGCCGAAGTGACTGGCAAGCCAGCCATTGCTGATGACTCTGGTCTTGAGGTGGATGCATTGCAAGGTGCACCTGGAATATACTCAGCAAGATATGGCGGTGAAAACGCTACAGAAAAAGACAGATACTTAAAATTACTCAATGCTCTTGAGGGTCAATCAAACCGCAATGCACGTTTTCAATGTGTACTGGTTTATATGCGTCATGCAAAAGATCCAACCCCTATCGTTTGTCAAGCTGCATGGGAAGGACAAATTAGTATTGCGCCACAAGGCGAACAAGGTCATGGCTACGATCCTGTATTTATTCCGCATGGTTTTGACTGTTCAGCAGCAGAACTGACTAGCGAGCAAAAAAATCAATTAAGCCACCGTGGCTTAGCCTTGGATTTGCTAGTAGATGCATTAAAAGCGAAAGGAATTATTTAATTAGTATGCTGACGCTTCCTCCGTTAAGTCTTTATATTCACATCCCTTGGTGTGTACAAAAATGTCCTTATTGTGATTTTAATTCCCATGGGCAACATGGTGAGTTACCGCAGCAGCAATATGTCGATGCGCTATTAGCCGATTTATCTCTAGACTTACATTACGTGCAAGGCCGTAAGCTTCATAGCATTTTTATTGGCGGTGGCACGCCATCATTATTTGAGGCTTCGCAAATCAAACGTATTCTTGAGGGCGCTAAATCTCAAATAGGGTTTGAAGACGATATTGAAATCACAATGGAAGCGAATCCTGGCACCTTAGAACATGATGACTTTGCCGCCTATCAAGCAGCTGGAGTGACTCGTTTATCCATAGGTGTTCAAAGCTTTTCAAAAGATAAACTCAATTTACTTGGCCGTATTCATGATGAAAATGAAGCCGTTACTGCTGCAAATACGGCGTCAAATGCAGGTTATCAAAGCTTTAATTTAGATCTTATGCACGGCTTACCCAATCAAAGTTTTGATGAAGCTATGGCAGACATTGATACGGCGGCCAACTTAATGCCGCCTCATCTTTCTTGGTATCAATTAACTATTGAGCCCAATACGCTATTTCACTCGAAGCCACCACAACTACCTGATGACGAAAACCTTTGGCATATCTATGAGCAAGGGCAAAAGAAATTAGCACAGTTAGGTTACGAGCAATATGAGATTTCAGCTTACGCCAAACCAGGTTTTCAGTGCAGACATAATCTTAACTATTGGCAATTTGGGGACTATCTGGGTATCGGTTGTGGCGCACACGGTAAAATCACCCAAGTCCAACAAGATACGATTATCCGCACCGTAAAGATTAAACACCCTAAAGGGTATTTAGCGACTGATAACTTTACCTTTGAGACGAGCGTTGTCGAGCATGAAGATAGGGCTCTGGAATACTTAATGAATAGGCTCCGTTTAATGACCCCTATTCCAAAAGCAGAGTTTGAACAGCGAACAGGGTTATCTCATACAGTGCTTAATGATGGAATGAAAAAGTCTATCGAACGTGGTTTATTAACTGACTCTAGTACGCATTGGCAATTAACCACCAAAGGGCATATGTTCGTGAATGATCTTTTGTCGCAATTTATCGACTAGCTTCACTAACCTATTCCTGTAACAATACAGCTGTTCTCAAAGCTGCACATATTAAAGCCACTACAACTACAATTAGTGGCTTTTTTATTCCATTATTACTTTTATAGATCATGACGAAAGCACGCTAAATCCCTCTTGATCGCATTCAGCAACAATTAATACACAATTGCTAACATTTCACTTTACCCTTTTTTATCCTGCTCTATTAGGATAACTATCAATATTGCTAGGGCCTGTTGCTCTTTCAAGGTTGTTTTTGCAGCGAATTGTTGACCATTTATGCAAGGAAGAGACTTTGTGGTGTAGTTATTCTACATAAAAAGTCAATAACGCAGTAAAAATGGCCAACAAACGCTGCCCAAAGGGGTCGAGTAAAAGCGTTTTACTCTTTGTTGGATGAATTTTGCTTAGATGACTAGGCATCAATCCATCCGCCTCAATTAAAACGCTTTTATTTCGAACAAAAGTTAACCAGCAAAGATCAACAGGCCCTAATATTGACTCTATTTCACTAAGTTAACGGACATTTTATGCGACTAAAAACAAAAACGACACTTATAGCCGTAGCCCTATCAAGCCTTTTATCGACTTCAGTTATCGCTCATGGAACTCACGGACAAACGGTAATGAGCCCAACTGAATCAACTAAAAAAGCGACCACTGAATCAGAAAAAGCCAATGAGCTATTTGAAAACATTTTCATGGAAAATGTCATGTCTAGCCCTATCTCTCAAACCTATATGCGTATTAAAAAAGATTACGACAAATGGGGTGATTTTAGTGAAAAGGCGCAAGACGAAGACTTAGCTCGTGCCAAAAAGCACTTAGCACAACTAGATAGCATAGATGTTAGCAAACTCGATGAACAAACTGCACTAAGCTACAAGCTAATGAAGCAAGGTTTAGAGCAAGATATCGCTGATGATAAATGGCGCCACCATACTTACCCAGTCAATCAAATGTACGGTAGCCATACCTTCATTGCGACCTTCTTAATCAATCAACACCAAGTTGCCAGTGTAAGCGATGCAGAAGCCTACATCAGTCGTTTAAACGGCGTTAAGCTTGCCAGTGAACAACTCGTCGAAGGTTTAAAACTTCGTGCTGATAAAGGGATTATCGCACCTAAGTTTGTATTCCCTTATGTCATATCTGACAGCCAAAATATCATTACTGGTGCTCCTTTTAGCGATATTGAAGAAAAAAGCACGCTATGGGCTGATATTAATAAAAAGGTTGCCGCATTAGATGCACCACAAGCGAAAAAAGATGAGCTACTTGCAGATGCTAAACAAGCATTACTGACCAGTGTTCAACCAGCATATACCAACCTTATCGCCTACCTTAATGAGCTTGAGAAAAAAGCTGATACACGTGATGGTGTCTGGAAGCTACCTGAAGGTGATGACTTTTTTAATATGCGTTTAAGTCGTGTGACTACCACTGACATGACCTCAGAAACTATCCACAAGCTAGGCTTAGCGGAAGTCGCTCGTATTCATGACGAAATGCGTGCAATTATGAAAAAGGTGAAATTTGACGGTAACTTGCAAGAGTTTATGGCCTTCATGCGTGATGATGATCAGTTTTACTACCCTGATACAGCAGAAGGTAAAACTCGCTACATGACTGAAGCTAAAGATCTTATCGACAACATGGAGTCACGCCTTGATGAAGTCTTTAACATCAAACCAAAAGCTAAACTAATCGTAAAACAAGTCGAAGCCTTCCGTGAGAAATCTGCAGGTAAAGCGTTTTATGATGCACCTGCACCTGATGGCTCTCGCCCTGGTACCTACTACGCAAACTTATACGATATGAAGGCCATGCCAACTTATCAAATGGAAGCATTGGCTTACCATGAAGGTATTCCTGGTCACCATATGCAAATTGCTATTGCTCAAGAACTAGAAGGCATTCCGAAGTTCAGAAAATACGGTGGCTATACTGCATATATCGAAGGTTGGGGCTTATACACTGAGTACTTCCCTAAAGAAATGGGCTTGTATGCCGATCCTTACTCTGACTTTGGTCGCTTAGCAATGGAATTATGGCGAGCTTGTCGTTTAGTCGTTGATACGGGTATTCACTCTAAAAAGTGGACGCGTGAACAAGGTATTCAATACTATGTGGACAATACACCTAATGCGGAATCTGACGCTATCAAAATGGTAGAACGCCATATTGTAATGCCAGGACAAGCAACGGCATACAAAGTTGGTATGATAAAAATTCTAGAACTACGTGAAGATGCTAAAAAGCAATTGGGTGATAAATTTGATATTCGCCAATTCCACACACTGATCCTAGAAAATGGCCCTGTACCGCTAGAAGTATTAGAAGCGAAAGTAACTGACTGGGTAAATGCCAGTAAGTAACAACTCGCTGACTGCTTTCTTTCAAGACAAAAAAGCCACTGATATCAGTGGCTTTTTTATATTATCTAATTCACATTCAAGCCGTTGGCTGAATAAATAGATAGCTTTATATTCTGGGTTAGGAATATAGGAAGAATCTAGTCACTCAATCTCACATTAGCAGCTAATGTAACAAAGTAAGACTATTTGAAATCAACACCCTAACACTGTAGCTAGGTTATTTTAGATAAAAATAACCCCAGCACAAAGTCTGGGGTAAACCAATATAAACTAGGATGATGGTTTCAAAGCCGGCATTGTTCTAATTTTAAAACCGTTGCCAGCAGTGATTCAAAACTTGCGAAGTTGCTGGTTTGCACATTTTGATGAAAAGGGGTCATTTCTCAACAAGATGCGTGACTCAAACCATTCCGAATCAACTGAAATCTATTGTATTGATTTAAGAACATAGTTCAAGTCGTACCGTTTAAATTGTTTTAGCTACAAAACAAAAAATACACTGTACATTTTTCAAACACAAACAATTAACCACCTGTTTTTTAATGAAAAATAAAAAAGCCGCACAATAATGAGCGGCTTTATTTTAAATTTCGAACAATGTTTCCATATATTCTTACGTAATTTAACCCTTATATGCGTATTTATTTACGTAATTTGTATAAGTGATCAAATTTAGCATCCCAGTATGGCGTGCTACCAATGTGCCCCTTAATAAAGTCAATGAATGCGCTGACTTTTGGTGCAAGATGTTTACGACGAGGGTAAACCGCTTGAAGTGGTAAGTTATTGGTTAACTGCCAATCAGGTAGTAAAGGAACTAAAGTCCCTTGCTCAATTTCGTCTTCCATGAGGTAACTTGCAAGATACGCAATGCCTAAGCCGCTGACAGCGGCGGATTTAAGTGCAGGTGCATTATCAACACGGAAGTTACCAGAAACACCGATCTCACAGTAATCTTCACCTTTCTTGAACTGCCACATACTGTGTTCATGCCACTCACCTTGATATACAAGACAGTTATGATCAACTAACTGTTCTGGGCGAGAAATTGTGCCATGTTGAGCAATATACTCAGGTGATGCAGCTAAAAGGAACTGACACTTCATTAAAGGACGTGCCACCATGCCCAAAGGTAATTGCTCAGACATAGTTAATAGTAAATCTAACCCTTCGCTGACCACGTCAACCTTATGATCCAATAAGCTAACCTGTAGCTCTAACTCAGGGTGTTTAGCCATAAACTCAGGTAATGCAGGGATAATATGCATAGTACCGAACGACTGCGAAATACCTACTTTCAATACACCACGAGTAGCATCATTAAGATTGTGCACACTCGCCACGGCTTGCTCTGCATCTCTTAGCAGCTCTTCACCTTGGATATAAAGTAAGTTCCCGGCCTCAGTAAGACTCAAACTACGTGTAGTACGTTGAATAAGTTGAACCCCAAGTTTATGTTCAAGATCAGCAACCTGAGTACTTACTTTGGATTTAGATATACTCAGTCTTCTCGCTGCAGCGCTGAAACTACCAGCACGGGCAACATGAGTAAAAATAGCAATAGGTTCTAACAGTTCTAACATTGGAGTCGCCTTACGCTGTTTACGACATTAAAAATAGTTTTTGGTATGCAAATAACTGTAACTTGCCCGAAACAAAACTGAGCAAAAATCAGTCAGGAATGCAGTGTAAAAATAATACACAGAACACCAAAAAAGAAATTAAATACAGATAATCCGTTATCTTGAATAACCAACCAAAACTAAAACAATAAGTTAATAGGTTAGCAATTCAGTTTTATAATTTTAGGAGTATACCAAAAAAACTATAAATGGCTCTATATTTATAATATACAATTTTTTTATCAGAACAAATAATTAGTTTCTTAGAAATGTCGTTGAATAAGGGGATTAAGCGGATTAATAACGAAAAAGCCCCTGCAAAAGGTTGCAGGGGAAGGTCAGGTACATTTTAACAATGCTATAAATTGAACAATCAAGATAATGAATAATTACCGCTAAAGAATAGGTAATTGTTATTACCTTAAGCTTCACTCAAGCTTAAAGAGTCACTCAAGGTAAATTACTCATATAACTCGTGATCTAATGTTGCTAATTGGTAATCAGACAACTGAGGGATAGACTGGCGCATCTCACCTTCTATAATCATAAGTTCTTCAAAGTCTTCACAAATCTTTTCAGCTTTCGCTTCGATAGCTTCTGATTGCTCAGCAACTTGTAACTCAATATCCTCGCCCATTTTTTCCATTTTCTTTCCGAACGAGTCCATTTTCTCTTCGAAGCTACCACCTTCTGAAGACATCATTTCAGCACCAAGGGCCATCATAAAACTGCCCATAGAATTCTCTATCATCGCTTCCATTTCTTTCTCGAAATCTTCATTGAATGCTTGCTCAATTGATGATTCAGTCGCTCCTAGATAGAATTTATCGCCTTGCTGATAAGCAGCTTCATCCAAGCGGCTTTGAATGCCTGCTAACATTTCATCAAGCTTAGCCCCTGTCGCATCACCAAAAATTGGCGTAAGCGCTAAACTCACAGCGTCGGTGGCAAGTACGACGACTTCATTAACGAGATCGATAATTTCTGGAACTTGCTTAGATAAGCCTTCAGAATAATCTGACACTAAGTTTTGTTGCTTAGCGTTAAGTTTAATTTTATTACCTTCAACAAATAATTCGCCCATTTCGACACGATATAACTCTTGGCCTTTTTCACTAACGAGTAGTTTTTGCGGTTCTACCGTCACATCATAATTTAAGGTTACATTGCATTGCTGATCTTCAATTGACAGTTTAGCCATTGCAGGGTTGAAGGCGCCAGCTGTAAAAATTAATCCTGATAATGCAATGCCTTTAAGTAACCCTGTGTTGGTATAATTTAACGTTTTCATTAGCCATTTCCTTGCTGTTAAACAAATACAATCTTTCACGACTAGACTGCATTTTTAATAATAAGTGAACCAAAACTCTATTAAGTGACTTAGCGCCAGTTAAAGAACGCTTTACTTAATCCATATAAAGCAAACAGCGTGCCAAAATATATAAATCATTATATTTCAAACAATTAAGAAAATGTTCTAGCAACGAATTAGGCGGGATTACTAAAAAAGTTTATTCAGTTGACGTGAAATTAACCATAAAGTGGTTTATTTCACACATTAATAATGTAAGTTCATCAGCGCTTTTCTGCGCCGATTGCAGAATAAAGATAGCCTAATTAGAGCAGGTTATAATTCAGCCGTCTTGGGGCTGAAGATTTTGAACCGTAAGGTTTTGAAACTTAAAGCATTGAGACTGAAAGTATTGAAGAGGAAAGACTTGAAATACGACATATTGAAGTAAAAAGCATTAAGCCGCTTTTAAAATATCGAGCGGCCTAGAGATTGCGAAAGGTGTTCTAGCATGTGTGTGCCAGCGAGTGAGTTGCCATTTTGATCAAGTTCAGGTGACCAAACACAAATGGACATGTCTCCAGGAATTACAGCAATGATGCCACCGCCTACGCCACTTTTACCCGGCATACCAACTCGATAGGCAAACTCCCCTGCACCATCATATAAACCTGATGTAGCAAGCAAAGCATTCAGCTGACGAGTTTGTACAGGTGTAATCAACTGATGACCTTGTAAGGTTTTCCCTCGATTAGCTAAATAGAACATCGCTTTTGATAAATCCGCGCAGTTCATTTTTAATGAACAGTAATGAAAGTAACTTTTTAATACCGTATCAACATTACCTTCGAAATTTCCAAAAGACTTCATTAAGTAAGCAATAGAGGCATTTCTAGCGCTGAATTTGAACTCAGAGTTAGCCACATTCTTGTCAAAACAAATATGTGAGTTACCACTAAGCTTTCGTACTTCTTCCAACATACGATGCTTAGGGGCGCTTTGTCTTGCTTGAATCAAATCGGCAATCACTAAAGCACCGGCATTAATAAAGGGATTTCGCGGGATCCCGCGTTCTAATTCAACTTGTACAAGCGAATTAAAGGACTGACCCGAAGGTTCTTTACCTACTCGACACCAAATTTCATCTTCAGAATACAAACTCAACGCCAGAGTTAAACTAAATACTTTGGAGATACTTTGAATTGAAAATGGCTCAAGATAGTCGCCAGCGCCCACAGTTTGACCATCAGCTGAGGTGACTGCTATGGCAATTTTATTCGGATCGACATTACCCAATGCTGGTATGTAGTTTGCGACCTTCCCAGAACCAATAAGTGGCCGAACTTTGTCGACCACTTGTTCTAGCAATATTTGCTCAGGCATCGGCTATATTAGCCCCACCAGATATCATAAAGTGCACTAACTTCAAGTTGAGGCACTTTTTTCGATTCCCAAAATGCTTTCACAGCAGCAACGTCTTCTTCAGTACATTTACCGATTTGCTGCGTTGCAATAATACCTTCCCACATTTTATGACCGCCGCCATGGAAGCCTAATTTACGAGGCTCGATAACTTGATCGATAAACTCGTCAACAGCTTTATCAATATCCTCTTCAGAAATTGCTTCTTCGAACGTCCAGTTGACATCAAAACCAAGTTCTTGGAACTCATCAACGCGTAACTTTTTACGTAAACGGCGAGTACGATTCTTAGCCATGTTTTTATCCTAGTTAGTATTAAATAAAGATATTGTTATAACAAGTTGAGGAATAAGCTTAGCTTACTCGCTCAAACATCAAGTCCCAAACACCATGACCTAAGCGATGGCCTCGAGCTTCAAATTTAGTTAATGGACGATGCTCAGGACGCTCAACGACAGTATTAGTTGCTGACTGGTTTTTATAACCATCAGCAGCAGACATCACTTCTAGCATATGTTCACTGTAATTTTCCCAATCTGTCGCCATGTGGAAGACACCACCAATTTTAAGCTTACGACGGATTAGTTGAGCGAACTCAGCTTGTACGATCCGGCGCTTATGATGACGTTTTTTGTGCCATGGATCAGGGAAAAATAGTTGGACTCTCGCTAACGAACCATCAGCAATACTATTTTCTAATACTTCCATCGCATCATGATGATAAACACGTAAGTTAGTTACCCCAGCTTTACCAGCATCGACTAAACAAGCACCAACACCCGGTTTATGCACTTCGATACCAATATAGTTTAGTTCTGGCGCAGCGTTAGCCATCTCAACAAGTGATGCCCCCATACCAAAACCAATTTCTAACACTGTATCCGCGTCACGATTAAAAATCTCAGTAAGATTGATAGGTTCAGGGGTATAATCTAAGCCCATCGTTGGCCAATATGACTCAATGGCTTGTGCTTGACCTTTAGTCAGGCGCCCTTCTCTTAATACAAAACTTCTAATCTTACGAAGATATTTACCATCTTCGTTATATTCAGCGGTAGTAACGTCGCTCATTATTGCCTCATCAATTGGGTGCTATATAAAGTGGCCCAATGTGTCACTTCAAATCATAAAATAGTCAGTAAGTATATCGTAAAATGAGTATGACTAAACTACTTAAGCCACTTTGATAGCAAGATTCTTATCGTTATTTTGGCAATTTACATATATTGAACCACTAAAAATCACTTTAATGCTTCAATCCTCCATTTTAACGAGTATTTTGTTGCAGCAAATTACATGCTGACTTGTTTAAGCTAACCTTGCCATATACACTGCCTCGATGAAAAATGTTAACTCTTTTTCCGAGCGTATCATCGCTTGGTACGATATCAATGGCCGTAAATCCTTGCCATGGCAATTGAATAAAACCCCATATAGAGTATGGATTTCAGAGATCATGTTGCAGCAAACTCAAGTTGCTACCGTGATCCCGTATTACGAAAAGTTCATGTCTAGTTTTCCAACTATCGCTGACTTGGCTGCAGCAAGTGAAGATGATGTGCTTCACCATTGGACAGGTCTTGGCTATTACGCACGAGCAAGAAACCTTCACAAAGCGGCTAAAACAGTCTGTGAACAGTTCCAAGGGACGTTTCCCGAAAACATAGACGATGTCATCGCACTTCCCGGTATTGGCCGCTCTACCGCTGGAGCAATTTTGTCACTTTCCCTTGGGCAACATCATTCCATTTTAGACGGTAACGTAAAGCGCGTTCTAGCAAGACATGGAGCCATAGAAGGATGGCCTGGTAAAAAGTCTGTTGAACAACAGCTTTGGGCGCTTACCGATAAACTGACACCCAAAAAAGAGATACGAAAATTTAATCAGGCAATGATGGATATAGGTTCTGCGGTTTGTACTCGCAGTAAACCTCAATGTGAACGCTGCCCTGTCGCTATTGATTGCCAAGCGCAGCTATCTGGCAGACAAACCGAATACCCAGGGAAAAAACCTAAAAAGACGATACCGACCAAGTCAGCATTTATGTTGGTGCAACAGCATCAAGGCGAAGTTATACTTTTTAAAAGGCCACCAGCGGGTATTTGGGGAGGGTTAT
The DNA here is from genome assembly GCF_001675935.1 of Shewanella sp. UCD-FRSSP16_17. NCBI lineage: Bacteria > Pseudomonadati > Pseudomonadota > Gammaproteobacteria > Alteromonadales > Shewanellaceae > Shewanella > Shewanella sp. UCD-FRSSP16_17. The sequence goes on along the minus strand of NZ_LZFV01000013.1, from coordinate 270,311 downwards.
GGTGCTTCCCTCAGTTTGAGTCACAACAAGCTTTGCAAGATTATGTTTCTAAAGAATTTAGCGATAATAACATTGACCATTGCGAACCTGAGTGGCTTGCAGGATTTAGACACACATTTAGTCATTTTCATTTAGATATTCAACCCGTTTTAGTAAAGATTGAAACAGAGCAAAATAATCGCCTATTTGAAAACACGACAATGGAACAAAACCAGACACTCTGGTATAACATACATCATCCAGCTAAAGTCGGATTAGCCGCAGCAACAGAGCGGATTTTATCTCACTTAGTCGCACTTTCAGCAGCAGATCCAACATCAGGATCCCGTTAAGGAAACATCATGGCTCGTAATGTTAATTGCGCATATTTAAACAAAGAAGCAGCAGGACTCGATTTTCAACTTTATCCAGGTGAAGTCGGCAAACGTATTTTTGATTCAATTAGTAAAGAAGCTTGGGGTTTGTGGCAAAAAAAGCAAACGATGCTAATTAACGAAAATAAATTGAACATGATGAATGTTGATGACCGCAAGTTCCTCGAAGAGCAAATGGTTAACTTTTTATTTGAAGGTAAAGACGTTGAAATTGAAGGTTATGTACCACCAGCTGAAGATGAGTAATTGTTAACGCTGGTTTATTGCTTGTATCAGTTCAACCTGCGCTGATACAAGTTTTCTTAATATAACTGTTTTAATAGTCATAACCGCTAACCTCCTATTCGGTCAATTTTCTCATTTGGTTGCTATTACTATCTCACTATTTCTCTCATTGCTAAAAGTTCCCTTTATTTTCAATTGTTCTTCATAAAATGTTAAAACCGTGACCCCGCTATTAATAATTAAATAAACTCAACAATATGTCAGTTAGGCAACATTAAAAATGGCTATTTCTCTCTATAATATTCAGCATATTACCTTAAAGAGATTTTGTATGTTTAAGCCTCTCGTTCATTCAATTTTAGCACTAAGCCTTTGCTTCTCAGCTCCTAACTTAGCCGCTGATCCACTAGGTATGAAACCCATTCCGGTACCGGATGCGCCTTTAGGTTATCTCGTTCATAACCCATATGAAAATGCACCGTTAACAGCATTAGTGACGCTTAACGGTCATAAGATCTCCAATGTGGAAGTGACAGTTCATGCTAAGGATGACACGGGAGTTGCGATTAACTATCAAGTCGATGACATGCGCGTCATGAATGAAGGCGGTGTGCCCATTTTTGGTTTATACCCTGCGCTAATGAATCACTTTACCGTGAAATGGACCGAAAATGGCCAACAACATAGTCATGATTACCAAATGCTTACCCCTGATATTGATATGGGCTTTTCCGAGAGTCAATGGGCCAAAGCCCCTATCGTTGAAGTTGAACATGTCGATGCAGATTTTAAAGACCGCTTATATTTTGTAAATTGGACCAACCCTGACGGTAAAACAGGTCAATTAGCGCACAATAATCCCGACGCACCAGGTGCTTTTTCTTGGGACGGTAAACCAGGCTTTTTTATTATTGATACCGCGGGCGATATTCGCTGGTATTTAAACCCGTATACCACTCACGATTCAAAGAGTTTTGAAAATGCAGGTTACGCTATGGGAATGAACATAACCGCCGATGGCAATATGGTTTGGGTACAGGGTCAAGGCTGGAAGAAAATGTCCTTAATGGGCAGAATGATTTCAGAGCACAGCTTGCCTGGTAACTTTATTGATGCATCCCATGAAGGTATTGAAGCTAGCAACGGCAATATCTTTATCAGAGCCGCCGCCAAAGATTATCGTCGTCCTGATGGTATGCTAGTTAACACGATTAGAGATCAAATCATCGAGGTCGATAATACCGGAAAACTAATTGATTACTGGGACCTAAACACTATTTTAGATCCTATGCGAGATGATGCTTTATTATCATTAGATGCTGGCGCAGTGTGTTTAAACATCAATGCAAGTCAAGCGGGACACCAAACTACATTAGAAGATTTAAAAAATGCCCCCTATGGTGATATCCACGGCGTTGAAACGGGTCGAAATTGGATTCATGTCAATTCTATCGACTACGATAGCAGTGACGACAGCATTATTATCAGTTCTCGTCATCAATCCGCTGTCATAAAGATAGGCAGAGATAAGCAAGTGAAATGGATATTAAGTCCAACTAAAGGCTGGTCTGAAAAGTTTGCCAGTAAACTGCTTACTCCTGTGGATGAACAAGGTAATAAGCTTAACTGTAACGAAAAAGGTTTATGTCGCGGCACTAATTTTGACTTCTCTTACACCTCACATACTGCTTATTTAGTACCAGAAAAAGGCACACTAACGGTATTTGATAATGGTGATGGACGTCATCTTGGCCAGCCTATGTTTGCCACTGAAAAATACTCTCGCTCAGTTGAATACAAAATTGATGAACAGAATCTCACGGTTCAACAAGTATGGGAATACGGTAAAGATGAGTTAGGTTACGATGGCTACTCACCAGTGACCTCAATCGTAAAATACCAACAAGATAAAGACAGCATGATGAGCTACTTTGCATCTGCAGGGTTATTTGGTTTAGGTGGCGGTTATGGCAACCTTAAAATGGATGACACCACAGGTAAAGTTCAGTCGATATTAGTAGAGCATCGTTACGGCGAGACGAAACCTGCCGTTAGAATCAATATTGGCAGCCATGATTTATTTGCTACGGGCTATCGTGCACAAGTCATTAAAGTACAAGACATGCTTAAATAAGATGCTTGATTAAATAAGCAACTCGATTTAATCATCTCTATTTATAATCATTATTTCTTAAACGCCTTTCTAGAATCTAGAAGGGCGTTTTACTTTTCCCTCAAGCACTATTTTTACTAAACAATACCTTACTAAACAATACCTTACTAAACATCGCCCTACTAAATCATGCTTTAATTTGGTAATGGTTAGACTTTGATAACAAGAAACCCAAATTTCCCTGCCCTATATCGTTATGTTGTAAATCTTCTAAAGTAATCCGTAAACCTTTAGCTATCGCGATTAAAACTCATCGCTAACTTTCAGTATTTATACTTAAAAAAACCGCACAATTTTGATGCCACAGCCATAAAAACTCAGTTTAGCCCAAATTAACACTGGTCAAAATTTGATTAATCATTTACATTCTAACAACAATGTAAGCGCTTACACTAATTATTAAAAATAAATATCAATAAAAAATCAGTTAGCTGAAAGTGGGCTTTAAAAGCAAATTGGATGGAATCAACCAAGGTAACCATAACAATGGCTCAAAATATCGAACAGACTAATACCGTCTCTGAAAAATTATCGCTAAAAGAAAAAATTGGATACGCCCTTGGGGATGTGGCATCTAACTTTTATTGGCGTGTATTTGATGTATTCCTCTTTATTTTTTATACCGATGTATTTGGTATTTCAGCTGCTGCTGTCGGCACTATGATGTTGGTTACTCGCCTTATTGATGCTTTCTCGGATCCGTTGATGGGAGCATTAGCCGATAGAACTTCCACTCGCTTTGGTAAGTTTAGGCCCTATTTATTACTGGGCATTATCCCTATCGCCGCGGCAGGTATACTCACTTTTACCGTTCCAGATCTAGGCGATGATGGCAAGATTATATGGGCGTATGGCACATATATTTTCATGATGTTGGCATACACGTTTATTAATGTGCCTTATGGCGCCCTTTTAGGTGTAGTCACCGCAGACAGTCAAGAACGTACTACCTTGACCAGTTTTCGATTCATCGGTGCTTTTTCTGGTGGCACACTCGTCGCTTACCTGACTCCTGAGCTTGTGACCTTGCTAGGTAACGGAGAGCAAGCCCTAGGCTGGCAACTGACAATGGGGTGTTATGGCTTAATCTCTGCTGTTTTGTTTACGCTCACTTTTTTCGCGACCAAAGAACGAATTTCACCACCCGTTAATCAGCAAACCAGTATCAAACAAGACCTGATTGATCTATCGAATAATAAACCTTGGTTAATATTATTCTCACTAGCACTGATTATTATGTTCACCATCACTTTGCGCGCCAGCACCGGGACATTTTATTTTAAATATTACGTCGGTCGAGAAGACTTAATTGGAACATTCACGGCTGTATATATGATTTCATTAGCGATTGGCGCAGCATCTACACCAATACTCAGCCGCTATTTTGATAAACGCAGTTTATTGATTGGTTTGATGAGTTTAGTTGCTGTTTTTTCGGCTGGTTTTTACCTGATTCCACCCAACAACATTACTCTAATGTTTATCATGCAAGCCTTAATTGGTTTCTGTCTTGGCCCCAAATCACCGCTGGTGTTTTCCATGTATGCAGATACTGCAGATTACTCTCAATATAAAAATGGACGCCGAGCAACAGCAATGATTTTCTCTGCCGCTGCTTTTTCTCAAAAATTAGGGGGAGCATTTGCAGGTGCCATGATTGGTTGGCTCTTATCTTCAATGGGCTATGTGGCCAATCAGCAGCAATCACCAGACTCTCTGATGGGAATTTTACTACTGAACACATTAATTCCAGCCATATTTGCATTATTAGCGGTTTGGGTTGTTAAACATTACAGCTTAAATGAAGCCAAAATGGCTGAGATTTCTCAGCAATTATATGCAAATGAAAACGTCAGTAACCGAGATAAGCCTAAGGCAAAAACAAGCCAGCCAAACCTTCATACTCAAACTACAGCTCAGGAATAAATAGTGATCACTTACCATCAGGCAAACGGTGCAGTCAGCCTAAACAGCCCAACAAGTATGCCAAATGCTTGTGGCTTTTTATGGAATAAAAAAATGATGATTCAAATGAATTGTCGTGGCTATGCCGTTGCCCAATTTATGCAACCCGAGCCTGCAAAATATGCTCATGGCCCTGCGCTTGAAGCTAAAACCTTTATGCAGCCTGAGCATCCATATTTTAGCCATCACCCAGGAAGATTCTTTTATATAAAAGATAATCAATCTGGTGAGTTGTTTTCTATTCCTTATGCCCCCGTCAAACAAGCTACTGACTCTTTTGAGTTTATTGTCGAAAAAGAAAAAATAAGCTGGCACATCACTCACCTTGATATCGTTTGTGAGTTATCACTTACATTAACTACCACTGATTGCGCTGAACTTTGGCAACTTAATATCACAAACAATAGTGGTCGCTCACGTGACTTGAGTATCTACAGTTACTTCCCAGTAGGTTATATGTCATGGATGAACCAATCTGCACATTTTGATGCAGAGTTAAATGCCATTTTGTGTGAGTCAGTAACACCGTATCAAAAAATAGAACAATATTTTGCGCATCAAGATTTTAAAGACACAACGGTATTAATGAGTGATATTGCCCCGACAAGTTACGAAACTCGCCAAGCAGTATTTGAAGGTGAAGGAGGGCTTAATAACCCTGATGCTATCATCAATCGAGCATTAGCATCTAAACCTGCTCATTACCAAACACCGGTTGCTGTGATGCATTATGATTTACCTTTGCAAACGAAGCAGCACTTTCAAGCCAACTTTGTTTTTGCCCCTGTAAAAGATAAGTTTGAAGCCAAGCAATTACAGCAACACTATTTGGGCTCTCCTGAGAAACGAGAAAAAATTAACAAACAATACCAAGAGTACATCGCTCAAGCTGACCAACAACTTAGTATAACTAGCCCTAATAAGGAATTTGATAACTTTATTAATCACTGGTTACCAAGGCAAGTTTTTTACCATGGTGATGTCAATCGGTTAAGTACAGATCCGCAAACAAGAAACTACCTTCAAGATGCAATGGGAATGGTTTACCTCAAGCCTGATGAAACAAAAGCCGCATTCGTTAAGGCGTTATCGCAGCAAAATAGTAGCGGTAAAATGCCTGATGGTATTTTATTAAACCCAGAGTCTGAACTTAAATATATCAACCAAATCCCACATACGGATCATTGTGTTTGGTTAGTTATTTGTATTACCACATATCTTGACGAAACAGCAGATTATGAATTCTTACACCAGCCTATTCCGTTTGCAGATGACATAGCGCCTAAAACAGTTTTCGAGCATATTGAATTGGCATTGACATTTTTATGGTCTCAACGAGATCATCGTGGTCTGAATTACATCAATCAAGGTGATTGGTGCGATCCGATGAATATGGTGGGATATCAAGGCAAAGGCGTATCGAGCTGGTTAAGCTTAGCCAGTGCTTACGCCATGAGGTTATGGTCTAACGTTGCTAAATCAACAGGTAATGCTAGCCTTGCCGAATCATTATTACAGCAAGCGAGTACATTAAACCAAGATGTGAATCAGCATTGCTGGGACGGTGAATGGTTTGCTAGAGGCATTACCGATGCCGGAAACTGCTTCGGTGTGAGTCAAAATCAAGAAGGTAGGATTTATCTCAACCCGCAAAGTTTTGCAATGCTATCAGGTGCTATCGATAACAACCAATGGCAGAAAATGAAATTGCAGATAAAACAACAACTTCAAACGCCGTTTGGCATGATGATGCTTGCGCCTAGCTACACCCATATGAATGAAGAAGTTGGTCGCTTAACTCAGAAATTTCCTGGTACTGGTGAAAACGGTTCAGTTTACAACCATGCTGGTGCTTTCTATATTTTCGCCCTATTTGAGCGAGGTGAAACCGAAGCTGCATTTGAATTACTGCATACAATGATTTGTGCAGAATCAGAAGCAAATGCCCTCTCTCGTGGGCAACTTCCCGTCTTTATCCCTAATTACTTTCGTGGAGCGTATTTTCAGTTCCCTGAAGATGCTGGTAAATCGAGTCAATTATTCAATACTGGTACCGTTGCATGGATCTATCGCATTGTTATTGAGCAACTCGTTGGCCTTAAAGGCACTTCAAAGGGGATAAAGATAAAGCCTCAGTTACCTAAATCATGGCCAGAGCTACATGTCAGTCGACGATTCAGGCAAGCCCAAATAACGATGCAGGTAAGTCAAACATCCACCGTTACTACACAACAAGTTTGGGTTGATGATGTGCCACTAGAAAGCGATGCCAATGGCGAGTTTAATTTTGATGTTTTACCTAATCAAACATACCGGTTAAAAGTATTACTGCCTATAAGCTAGATTCAAAAATGACTCGCCAATATGAAAAATTAGATGATTGAATTGATAGCTTTACGCTATTCAATATAGGTAAGCTACCGGTTGATAACATCGATATCAACCGCGGTAACATATCAATTCTCGTCTGCGATTAAACTAAAACGGATTAACACTATGGAATGGTTCAACAAACATGTCTCCTTCATAACAGGACTCACACTCACCCAAAAGCATATGACACAAGCAGCGATATCACTGCTCGTACTCCCAGCGTTTTTTTCATCGTACAGTGTGCAAGCCACTACTGAAGACAGGTTCACAGAGTATGTCCATCAAACTATTATGGTCAATTATGCCAATGAAGAAATTAACATTGATGGAGCCCCGAATGACGCGGATTGGCAACATGCAAACTGGCACCCAATCGATAACATGATCATTGGTGCTGCAATAGATAAAAATGATTTTAGTGGTCGCTACAAGTTGCTTTGGCGTGAAGACACGCTCTATCTACTCACTGAAGTCATTGATGATGTGTTATTTGATCAAACCGCGGATCCAACTGTACTGTATTGGGATGACGATACCGTTGAAGTGTTTTTAGATGAAGATGCCTCGGGTGGTGAACATCAATTTAGCCACAACGCCTTTGCTTATCATGTTGCTTTGGACAGACAAGTTGCCGATTTTTCAACTCAAAAACAAGCAATGACATTCAATGAACATATTACAACTGTTTGGTCTCGCGATGAGGCTAACCCACAAAAAGTGTATTGGGAAATGGCAATTAAGGTATTCCCTGACAATTATAATGATTCATTAACAGCATCTGATGACCATCAAGTATCGCCAGTCACCCTTAGCGGTAATAAAAAACTCGGATTTATGCTGGCTTATTGTGATAACGACGGCAGTAAAACGAGGGAAAACTTTATTGGCTCTCACCCCATCAAAGCCGTGAATGGCGATATGAATCGAGGGTATAAAGATGCCAATGTATTTGGCCATATTATATTAACTAACAAGCAAAATTAGCCAATCAACCTACACTGACATACAAAAAATGCCGCTCAATAACTGAGTGGCGTTTTTGTGAATAGCCCGACTAATCTTTTTTCAGTCGATTAAGTATTCGATTGCGCAATTGACGTTATTGTTTAATCCCTTCAATAACGAGATCTAAGCTCACATTTGCTGAAGCTGGGCCTAGGTCCATTTTTATCCCAAAATCTTTCATTGCAAATTCTGTCGTACCTGCAAAACCTGCTCGATAACCACCCCATGGATCTTTACCTTCACCAATGACTGTCGCATCGATTGCCACAGGTTTGGTCACGCCGTTTAGCGTTAAGTTACCATTTACGACCACTTTCCCATTGCCTTTATCTTCAACTGTCGTTGATACAAACTCGGCCTTAGGAAATTCACCCGTATTTAAAAAATCACTTCCACGTAAATGCTTATCACGCTCTGCATGATTTGAATCAACACTGGTTGTATTAATGGTTACTTTAACCTTAGTGTCGTTGACCTTATTAGCATCGTAGCTAAAGTCACCACTAAAATCGTTAAAGCGGCCTGTCACAAAGCTATAGCCTAAATGATTGACCTTAAATTGAATTGATGCATGCGCTCCTTGGGTATCAATTTTGTAGTCTGCAGCATTGGCCATCGCAGGTACTAACAAAATGGCGCCAAATACCGTGCTAATCAGTTGCTTTTTCATTATGTATTCCTTTATATAAATTAATCATGTGATTAAAAGTGATGAAGTATAATTTTCCGACGCTTGAGTGAAATAAGTACTCGATAGGCTACTTCGGTTTTACGGGTTTTATCATTCTTGTCAGGGTGCTATCTTTATCAATAAGTTGATGTTTAATCGCTCCAGCGGCATGAATCACAACTAAAGCAATTAACCCGTATGCAAGATATTGGTGAATAACACCTGCAATGTCTTCTTGATTAGTGATAAAGCTACCCAAACTAGGTAATTCAAACCAATCAAATACCATTATTCCCCTGCCGTCGGCTGTGGAAATCAAAATGCCACTTGTCATTATCAGTAGCATCAATAAATAAAAAGCCCTATGAGTCCATTTGGCGGCCTGTTTTTCCCAATGTTTGTGTGATGAGTTAGCCTGTGTTGTGACAGAGATAAAACGCCATAGGATGCGTATAAGTGTTAAACCAAGTAGCAGTACTCCGACACTTTTATGGATATTAGGCGCAGTTTGATACCAGCTGCTGTAATACGTTAAATCCACCATCCAAAAACCTAAACCAAACAAACCTAAAATGGATAATGCGCTAACCCAGTGAAGTAATATTGTGAATAAGCCATATCCATCTCGTGTATTGACCAACATGTTTCGTCATCCCTCATATTTGATAGAAATGAGTTTATAGATAAAAATATAAAATAAAATGGCTAAATTTCGCTACAATCATTCGATTTTTTAGAACGTTTATAAAATACCAAATACCAAGTAAGTTGATTATTTCTAACAATGCCGAGTTTTATATTGACAAAAAACATGCATTTTGAACATTTACTAGCCGAACAATAAAAAACTTGTAAAAAGCACTTGCGTCAATAAAACCATCCCTATAATATGTGCGCACTCCAAACGGCACAGACACTAATGACCAAGTTAGTTTCTTGTTTGAAGTAGTTAACTAACGCTTAGTTTAGTTGCCCGAATAGCTCAGTCGGTAGAGCAGAGGATTGAAAATCCTCGTGTCCCTGGTTCGATTCCGGGTTCGGGCACCACAATTTAGCCGGCATAGCTCAGTTGGTAGAGCAACTGACTTGTAATCAGTAGGTCCCGAGTTCGACTCTTGGTGCCGGCACCATATACAGAATAGCCACTCAAATGAGTGGCTTTTTTGTGTCTAAAATTTGATGCTAACTTGTCCCATTTCCCATCGTAAAGTTGTATTTATTTCGCTAACGACTAGAGAACAATAGAATTCATCAAAATTACAGCACCAGCTTCCCCTAGTCTTATACTCTTACTATTACTTCTATGCCTACTCTTACTCCTACAGTACCAAACAACGATTTCGTAGTGTGTTTAGTTCAAATTTAATCCAATAAAACACAAAATTGCTGTTTTATTGATTGATCGAATATAAAAGCGTAAAAAGCACTTGCACGATAATCACCATGACTATAGTATGTGCGCACTCCAAACGGCACAGACACTAATGACCAAGTTAGTTTCTTGTTTGAAGTAGTTAACTAACGCTTAGTTTAGTTGCCCGAATAGCTCAGTCGGTAGAGCAGAGGATTGAAAATCCTCGTGTCCCTGGTTCGATTCCGGGTTCGGGCACCACAATTTAGCCGGCATAGCTCAGTTGGTAGAGCAACTGACTTGTAATCAGTAGGTCCCGAGTTCGACTCTTGGTGCCGGCACCATATACAGAATAGCCACTCAAATGAGTGGCTTTTTTGTATCTAATTTTTACTATTTCACCCATCCCGAACTGCCCTTTTATCATTTAATAAAGTAACCATTCACCTCATCATTTATTTGTCTGACTAATTTGCCGGCTTATTAAGCAAAATTTCTATCAGTGCATATACTGATATTTCCTCATCTTTATGTAAACAATCTCGTAGTTACTTGTTTAATCGCTAATTTAGCTGTTAACTTATAATTGGTGTTCAAAAAATCTACACAGCTCTTCAATCATATAGGGAAATAAAAATGGTAAGAATGAAAAAACTCCTCGGAGTCACTGCTGCGATAACATTAGGAATGCTATCAGCCAGTGCTACCGCTGCTAGTAAACCCAATATTCTCGTCATATGGGGCGATGACATTGGGCAAGCAAATGTCAGTGCTTATACCTTTGGTTTGATGGGTTATCAAACGCCAAATATTGATAGTATCGCCAAAGAAGGGTTAATGTTCACTGACTATTATGGCGAACAGTCTTGTACTGCGGGCCGTTCTACCTTTATTACAGGTCAAAGCGTGTTCCGTACTGGATTAAGTAAAGTTGGTTTGCCTGGCGCTGATATTGGCTTACAAGCAGAAGATGCCACGATAGCGGAAATCTTAAAGCCTATGGGTTATGCCACGGGTCAATTTGGGAAAAACCATTTAGGTGACAAAGATGAGTTCTTACCTACTGCCCATGGTTTTGATGAATTTTTAGGAAACCTGTACCATCTTAATGCAGAAGAAGAACCTGAAAACGTTGATTACCCAAAAGATCCTGAATTTTTGAAAAAGTTTGGCCCTCGAGGCGTTATCAAATCATCAGCTGATGGCAAGATTGAAGATACTGGGCCATTAACGAAAAAACGAATGGAAACCATTGATGATGAAACCGTTTCGGCGGCAATTGACTTCATGGAAAAAAGTGTAAAATCGAAAAAACCATTCTTTGTATGGTGGAACGGAACACGTATGCATTTCCGTACCCATGTTAAACCTGAACTACAAGGCTCAAGTGGCGTCAGTAATTATGCTGACGGTATGATTGAGCATGATAACCATGTTGGTCAACTGCTTAAGACTGTTGATAAACTAGGTATCAAAGATAACACGATCGTATTTTACTCAACCGATAACGGCCCACACATGAACACATGGCCAGATGCGGGTTTAACTCCGTTTAGAAGTGAGAAAAATACCAGCTGGGAAGGCGCATTCCGTGTTCCTGCGATGGTGAGATGGCCCGGTAAGATTGAAGCTGGTAGCGTTTCCAATGAGATTATGCACCATATGGATTGGCTACCTACCTTCGCTGCAGCGGCTGGCGATAGCAAAGTAAAAGAGAAGCTACTTAAAGGCTATAGCGCAAATGGCAAAAAGTTTAAAAATCATCTTGATGGCTACAATTTCTTACCTTACCTAACAGGCAAGGCAGATACCGGGCCTCGTGAAGAAATCTTTTACTTCACTGATGATGGTGATTTAGCCGCTCTGCGTTATAAAAACTGGAAAGCGGTATTTTTAGAACAGCGTGTGACAGGTACATTACAAATATGGGCAGAGCCTTTTGTTGAACTGCGCTTACCTAAGATATTTAACCTACGTATGGATCCATACGAGACTGCTGACCGCACGTCCAATACCTATTATGACTGGTTACTAGACAGAGCATTTTTATTAGTGCCTGCGCAAGCTTATGTGGCTCAATTCTTAGAAACATTTAAAGAGTATCCACCAAGACAAAAAGCGGCAAGCTTTAGCTTAAAGCAGGTCATGGAAAAATTAGAAAAACCAACTAATCATTAATCAGCTAACTTAATGTATTAGTGATTATTAAAGGTGGTTCTAGCCTTTAATTTGCTAAACAAAAAGCCACTCAATGGAGTGGCTTTTTTATGAAGAAATAGCAGCTTAAAGTGGTTTCATGACAGTATTATAAGGCTGTCGTTTACGCCCAAACACTGCTTTGAAAACGGTTATCTCTGCTATTTCCAGCTTGTCATTTTATAGCCTTTAACCGCATAAAATAAAATGAACAGATAACAAGGGATCATCACCATATAACCGCCTTGCATGCCTAAAGACGTCGCAGAGCTTGTTAGCCCCCAAAATACCGGTCCAAACGCGCCACCAGCAATCCCCATAATTAACAAAGCAGAGCCAGTGCTGGTTAATCGACCCATTCCTGATAATGCTAACGGCCATACTGCAGGCCACACAATCGCATTAGCCAACCCAAGAAATGCAATGAGTAATAAGGTATCTGGCAGCTCAGCTCCACCAAATGGTACCAATATCATATTAGCAATGGTATATGAGTCACTATCACCAAATACGATACCAAAAGATAATACTACGCCTAAAATAGCACTGATTAATAACGCGTTAGGTTGCGAAATAAAGCGAGGAATACAAATAATACCCAAGCTATAACCGATAACCATACAAACCATTGTATAGGATGTCATCACGCCATAGTTTTCGACACCCAAGGTTAATGCGTAAGTACCAATGGTATCCCCTGCTATGACTTCAACGGCCACATAAACAAATAATGCGACAACACCTAGTGCAAGGTTGGGTTTAGCCAGGGCTTCTTTAATCTGTCCTTTTTCAGAAGACTCGTCTTCTTCTTGCTCGAGTTCTGGTAAAGGAGATTTTTTAACAGCAAACGCTAAAATACCAATAAACACCGCCATACCTAAGTAAGGAAGTATTAGACTATTCGCCATTTCATCGATTTGAATTTGGGTTAATGTTGTTCCAACACGATCTTTAAAACTATCTAAAATCAGTGCTGTAAATACCATAGGCGCAATCACACCCGCCCCTTTATTGAGAATGCCCATTACACTTACACGGGCAGCAGCTGATTCTTCAGGGCCTAAACGAACAACATAAGGATTCACAGCGGTTTGTAGTAACGTTTGGCCAGTACCCATCACTAATTGCGCTAATAAGAATAAAGGAAATATTTGGGTTTTAGCCGCAGGTATAAACAATAAACCCGCGATCATCATTATCCCCATACCTAATGCCATACCACTTTTATAACCGACTTTACGAATAACCCAAGCAGAAGGCAGGGCAGTAAATGTCACAGCGATATAAAAAGAGAATAAGATTAGAGATGCTTGAAATGGGCTAAGTTGAAGGATTTGCTTCAGATAAGGCATCAAAGAGCCATTTAGCCAAGTGGCAAATCCCAATACGAAAAAGAGAATTGCAACGATAGCCATCGGCAACACACTGCTTTTTTGCTGACTGTTATTCATTGTAGTTTCCATAAACCTGCTTCTTATTGTCATTAATTTTCAGCAGCAATATCCATCACTGCCCCATATGAGTCTTATTGTTATTGAGGTTTTAGCACCACTATGATGACGAATTGTTAATTCATTTCATAGTCATTGCGCATTTCATGTTAAAACATCCACACCACAAAGACAACGCTGTCATTCCTTTAACTGGTAGAACCATAACAAGTGAAAATCAAGCTCAGAAATTTATCCTACTAGCCAAGCACTTATCTGTTTAAGTTAGATTCGGATGAAAATTTTCCGTCGATATAACCATAACAATACTAACCATTGCACCAGCAACAAACTGACCACTGACATTAATTGCTGCCAGTTTTGAGGTAATGCTGTGATGACTCCACCCAATAAACTTTGAGAAAAATACTGCCAGTTCATTAAGCTTGAAGCTAAATAAATGATGATAGCGTTCGTGCCAATCACCACAAAAAACAACGACCACTTCTGCCATTTGAGCACATCAATAAGCGCATAAAAAATGGCTAAAAATACGATACTCCAACCAGACGTCACCAATACAAAACTGCTTGTCCAAAGGTCTTTATTAATCGGTATAACAAAATCAACTAACCAAGCTAGTGAAATCAGCAAGCAACCCGCAATCATTAGTAACAACACTTTTATCCAGTCAGAAGAGAGCTTACACGCAGATATCTTGGTATTAACCAACAGCTGACCGACAAATACACCGACTAAGCCATTTACAACCGCAGGAAGTGTTGACAGCACCCCTTCAGGATCTAAAGGACGGTCTTGATAAGAAATACCTGGCAATAATAAACTATCCACATAGGCGTTAATCGAATTATCTTGAGTGAATTGTCCTGGTAGCCCATTAGGAAACGGGACATATAATTGCAATAAGCCATAAGCTAATAAAATGATAATCGCTATCGCAGCCTGTACCCGAAGACTTGTATGCCAAACCAGCATTGCCCCAATAAACCAAGCAAAACCGATTCGGGCCAATACACTGGCATATCTAATTTGTTCAGGATCCGCAGGGACACCAGTACCCCAACCATGGTTATAAAGCACACCTAGTAGGATGAGTAATCCAAGTCGCTTTATAGCATGACGATAAAAAGGTAGGCGTTCGCTCATTGGCAGTTTATCCAACCTTTTTGGAGACAAGCCTAGCGCTACACCGGATAAGAATATAAATAGCGGGAAAATCACATCATAAAAGGTAAAGCCATGCCATTGACTGTGATGCATTTGGCCATCAAACCATTGCCAACCTGACCAGCCAGTTAATAGCAATAATCCTGCAAATAGCCCTTCTCCCCCCAAAATCCAAAACATGTCAAAACCACGCAATGCATCAAGAGACATTAAACGTGTTTTCGTTTTAGGTTTATCACTATTTATTCTAGTTTCAGAATGTTGAACATCACTTCTTGACGTGTCACTTACAGTCGAATGACTAACTGGAGCACTCATAGCCGACTACCTAGCCCGCTGTGGGCAGTCAGAAGAAAACACTAACTCACCAGCTATATAGGTTGCACTGACATTATTTTGCGTATTCAATAACACTAAGTCAGCTTGCTGACCGACTGCAATTCGGCCTAGCTGAGGTTTCTGTATATATTGAGACGGATAAAGTGATGCCATTCTTAATGCTTCTTCATGGCGTAAACCTAGCATACGCACAGTGTTATTCACTGCACCAACCATATCTAATACACAACCTGCTAGTTCACCTGTTGTTGCATTAAGTCTGTCGCCTTGCCTTATAACTTTAGTGCCAAATAATTCAAAGCTAGCATTATCACCCATACCCACTGGCGGCATCGCATCAGTCACCAACATCACTTTACCTTGCTGTTTAGCCTTAATAGCCACTTTCGCTGTTGCACTATGCACATGGTGTCCATCAACAATTAATCCGCACCAAGCCTTTTCGCTTTCTAGCGCAGCACCTACCATGCCAGGTTCACGGGAACCAAAACCTGACATTGCATTGAACAAGTGTGTGAATCCATCTGCGCCTGCATCCAACGCAGCATTAACCGTCTCGTAATCAGCATTTGAATGCCCTAGGCAGACTTTTACATCATGTTCGACTAATGTTTTTATCACCTCAACTGAAACGTTTTCAGGTGCTAAGGTGACAAGTTTGATACCTAAATCTTGGCGAGTAAAAATAGCCATCTCAGCCGCAGAAATTTCACGAATAAAGGATTGAGGATGTACCCCCTTTTTAGGGACACTCAAATGCGGCCCTTCAAAATGAATACCCAATACCCCTGGTGTTTTAAGCTTAATGGCTTCTGCAACGGCATCGGCCGCTTTTTCCATTACCTCAACTTGATCAGTTATTAAGGTTGGTAAAAAGCCAGTGGTTCCAAACTTCGCATGAGCATTGCCTATGATGCTGATACACTCAGGTGTAGGTTCAGCATTAAATAACGCCCCACCGCCACCATTAACCTGAACATCAACAAACCCAGGAACTAACGTTCCTTGTAAATGAATCACATTTTCTAATGCATCTTCATTCACCAATTGCAGATCCAGTCCTTTGTCAGCTATAGCGTTGATAGCAGTGATCATTCCATTATCTATGGTAATCGCAGCTCGCGGCTGAAATTGCTCGCCATCAAAATACTTATCTACAATTAGGGTTTGTTTCATCTTGAGTCTCTTTACATCTAGGCTTAATTAACACCAATAAGGTGAGTAAATATCATCAACTTACATTACAAGGTTTGTGTTACTTTCTTGAGGCCTTCTGGCTGATCTGGATCAATGCCACGCGCAACCGCTACGGCGGCGACATCAATATAAAAACGCTGCAACAGCGCCAGTGGCGCAATACGCGGGTGAATATCATTTGAGGTTTGATTCAAATGAACCACATCAGCACCACGCTCAGTGACGTTATTTACTTGCTCAACATGGCTTTCTAAAGACTCATCATTGATACAAGCGTCAACAATGGTCAGCTTTTTCTCAACTAATGTCACCGGACCATGTAAAAACTCTGCACTACTAAAGGATTCGGCATGAATAGAACACACTTCTTTCATTTTAAGCGCTAGCTCTTTCGTAACGGCATATCCAAGACCGCGGCCTAAAACGACAAGATTCTTAACTCCCTCTAAAGACTCTGCAGTCAATTGAGGTTCTGCATCTACTGCTGTTTGAAGTGCTTTAGGCATTGAATCTACAGCCGCTGCCAATGATTCACTTTGAGTCCACTCTGCAGTTAATTGAACAATCGCTGAAAGTGTCGCTAGATAGCTTTTAGTGGCTGCTACTGCTTTTTCTTCACCCGCTCTTAGAGGTAAAACAACATCAACGATATCTTTTATCGGCGCGGTTTCATCATTCACTAATGCCACACAAAAAGCGCCGGCGTTTTTTGCCATTCTTGCTTGCGCTAAAATATCAGGGCTTCGACCAGATTGTGAAATAACGATGACTAACCCGCCTTCAAGTTGCAAGCTTTTACCGTATACGCTGGCTACTGATGGTGCAGCTGCAAATGTTGGAATACCTACTTCAATTTCAAATAAATATTTTGCAAACACACCCGCATGATCTGAAGAGCCTCGGCCAACAATCATTACAAACTTAGGTTTAAAATTACGCAGCTTCTCACCAAGTTCTTTAGTTAGCCCCGCATTAGCAGCTAATTGTTCAGCAATTTTTTGCGGTGCAGAGCGAGCTTCTAGCTCCATAATGGTATTTGTCATCGGTATAACCTTTTTCAATATTGTCGAATAAATTGGAAAAATGACTAGCTGGTTGAATTGTTAACCTATTAGCCTTGATGTTTGCTGTATTGCTGTTGAGCAAATAAGATGGCGCCGATTTCAGGTTGAGCGAGCGCTGGCTGAACCTGCTGCCCGACATCACTATCAAGCCATTTTTGTAAGGGCTCAGCTAAGCCGCCTATCATTGAAAAACGACGCGGTTCGAGTGTAAAAAGCTTACGTGCCATATCACTAATATATTTTGCACCCTGTTTAACAATCTCTATCGCAACAACATCACCTTGTTCGGCACTTTGAATTACCAGCCTAGCTAATTTGGCATACGTACTCGATGATTGACCTGCTAGGTTTTCAACAATTCCGATAGCGTCTGAGACGTTAAAATGCGCTAAGATTAATTGCGTTAACTGGCTGTCTTGCGCAAACCCATCAAGGTTTAATAAAGCATGTTCTGCGGCTTGTTGACCTAGCCATGCACCGCTACCTTTATCGCCTAAAGCAAACCCATGCCCACCAACCAGTAAGCTTTGCTCTCCGACATGTGCATAACCGCAAGACCCTGTGCCAGTAATAATGACCGCGCCATCCTCACCGTTGTGCGCACCAATACAGGCAGTATGTAAATCGGTAGTGAGATACATATGAGCAAATGGATGCTGCCATTCATTTATCAATTGATATAGGCGAGGCACATTGACGCCTGCAAGGCCAAGGCCTGCGACTAACGTCTTGATATCAGCTTGAGTTAGGTTTGCGTCTGCTATCGCTAAGTCGGTTGATTGGCGGATTGATTCGAAAGTTTGTTCTAAGCCGTGAAGGGGGTTAGCACGCCCAGCAACACCAGTTCCAATCACACCCATCTTAGGAGAATAAATCGTGGCGCGACATTTACTGCCTCCGCCATCAATACCAATAAAAAGCTGTGATTCATTTTGCAGGTTAACGCCCATGATATCCCTCTTATCTCTTCTATTTGAGCCCAAGATGATGACTAAAAAACAACGTTATAAAGATGCACAAACTAACGTTATAGGTGGCCCTTTGAATAAGTTAACTTTATGTTACACCACAAATGACAGCGTTGTCATTTATTTTTTAGAACTAAGAT
Organism: Shewanella sp. UCD-FRSSP16_17; assembly: GCF_001675935.1. Taxonomy (NCBI): domain Bacteria; kingdom Pseudomonadati; phylum Pseudomonadota; class Gammaproteobacteria; order Alteromonadales; family Shewanellaceae; genus Shewanella; species Shewanella sp. UCD-FRSSP16_17. The sequence continues at coordinate 251,653 of NZ_LZFV01000013.1, read as the reverse complement.
AAATAAGCATCAGACAATAAGCCTAACACTCTGTTTATAAAGAAAATAAAATAGTAATCGTTTAGTGATTAATTAAAGGGAATCAGACTTAATGGTATAAAACAAAGCAAAAAGGCGTTAACAAAGTGTTTAACGCCTTTTAGTGAAGTGCAATATTAACTATCTACAGCAATAAACTTCTGCCTTTTCGTTTACCATCAGGAGAGATACTTCTCACTTCAACTTTGCCATTCACAATAACGGGCTCAGTATAAGGAAGCCACTGTTTATTATTGACACGATACTCAATTCTCAGTCCTGGAAAAGCGATATTGGCATGTAATTTACCATTAATAACTTTAGCCCCAACCGTTGGTAATCGATAAGCAATGTTTGCTAAATCAAGCTTGTGAAGCTCTTTTTGTCCAAGTGTATTAGCAAGTTCATTCCATTGCTGCTGTTGTTTGAGTCGCATTTCCGCAGTGAAGTAACCAGAATCTTGACTATAAATAGCGCCTTCATATCGATATGGCACTTCCCAGCTTCCTTTATGCCATGCTTTTTCTGCCAACATTAATAATCGTGGATAAATCATGTATTCAGCGACATCATCACTGCGCACTGTTTCGCTCCACAGTTGCCCTTGAATACCAGTAAAGCCTTTTCCTTGTTGTAACGGGCCTGATATGTCATTCCCCTGCTCATCTTGTTGAACGGTATCATCAGCGGTAAAAGCTTGGCCTTCGATGTCAGTCCATTGTTCAGCATTGGCAGGAAGGTTATCTGGCATAAATGAAAATATTTTTTGACTATTTTGCGCACGTCCAGCCCAGTAATACCCGTGCTCCTTAGGATCTGCTTCATAGGGGAAGTCGAAATACAGCACCTCAGGATTTGACAATACGGTATCCCAACCTAGATTTGCTTGTTTATGAGCTCGCTTATAACCTTGATGTGATATGACATCCCAAATATTAGACTGTGCATTTTGAGGCATATTTGTGGGGTTAGTGTGGCTCATACCATCACTCCAACCTGCAGGTTGAATACCTTTGTCAGCTAACGAATTTGATAAGCGTTCAATAAAGTAGGCTCCTAAATCATCAACTGATGTCACGCCTTTATCGTTATTAGCAACAAAATCAAGACACTGAGGAGATTGCTTCCACGCACCTGCAGTTTCATCAGCGCCAATATGGTATCGATTTAACGGGTGATCCGCAGCTTGGTGAAGCTTGGCTATTTCGCTGATGACTTTATCAACAAAATGAAACGTCGATTCCATACAAACATTTAAGGTATTGTCATTATAATATTGCACTGACGAGTACACTGTCTTATCTGCAGAATCTGACAATAAATACTCTTTAGCGGCTTCGCTATTCCCTGCTTCCATATAATGACGATAGCGTGCATCCATTGATTTAATTGCAGCTCTTGAGTGACCAGGCATATCCATTGATGGAATAACTTCCACTTGACGAGCGGTGGCATAATTCAATATCTCGATATAATCGGCTTTACTGTAGAAACCATTTACATCGCTATCCGCAAATGGGCCACTGCCTAATTGAGGTATAAGACATTGTGTTTCCGTTAAATCATGGCAACGCTTGCTACCCACATTGGTTAACTCAGGTAAACCATCGATTTCTAAACGCCAACCTTCATCGTCAGCCATATGCAAATGAAGCTTATTTAACTTATAAGCCGCCATTTGATCAATCAGGTCTAAAATCATTTGCTTACTATGAAAGTTTCTTGCGACATCAACATGCATACCTCGAAATTGATAACGTGGCGCATCAGTTACCGTTAAGGTATTTATAGATAAGTCATCGGCAGATAATAATCCGGTAATTGATGCAATACCATATGAAAAACCAGCTTCATCAGCCGCTTGAATCGTCAATTCAGATTCTGTAATTTTAAGCTTGTAGCCTTCTTGCCCTATTGTTGAAGATGTCTCCAACTTAAGCGGGATGCCACCAGCGAGCTCATACACACCAAGCCTTGATAGGCGCGCAAGTGATGCTTTTACAGCCTTTGGGTTTACTTCATTGTAAATAACATTAATCCCCAAAGATAAATCCACAGGCTTATTGGTGGAGGTAACAACAATGTCAGCAGGGGTCGGAATGATACGGTCAGTGACATAACTGCTATCAAGGGTTACATTTTCATTGGTTTGATAAACTACATCTGCTTTCGCCCAAACGAGTGCATCTTTTTCTGTGCGGCGATATTGCTTATCAGCATCGGTAAACGATTCCACATAAGGACGTTGCTCCATGCCTGTTTCAGGGTCAATTGTGAGCTTTGTACTGCTGATCACAACAGGCGTTAACCCGTCGACGGTAATATAGTAGTTTGGCATTGGATCAGTTTCAGACAACTGCCATAACTCGCCACGAAACCCTAGAGTCTTTATTTCGCCAGCTTTAAATCCAGTAAACGCTTTTGTGGGTGTAATTTGATGTAAATCGCCTTGAACACGACTAATGTCAAATTCAGGATTTAACACAGCTTGAACGGGTCTCATTTGGCTATAAAAAATTGACCAGTTGCCATTAGGATAATTAGCAGGAGTTGAAAAATCGATTTCTGCGATAAAGCAACGTTGGTCTTTTTGATCCGCTGAACATGCTTGCTCAGGGATATTGGTGACCACTCGATAAGTGACTTTTAGTTCATTAGCGAATTGATTGAGTGAGGCTTGTGTCCAAGAGGATTGTTCAATGTTGGTTTGACGCTCAGATGACCCGCCCTGACAACCTACTACCCCAAGTGACAATAATAAAGCCGTTGCGATGATGGTCTTTTTCATAGTTTCCTCAGTTTATCCCTAAGCTAATGATGTAACGCAATATGGTTTACGCTATTTCTTAATCTTTAACAGCCTTTATTTGTCATAAACTTGCCAAACAGGAGCAAGAAAGTTTTATGCTGTTTAGTCAATGCCTTATAGGTCAACTTATCTTATTCCTTCCCAGATTTGTATAGTATGTCTCAGTGACTGAAACCGAACTAACTAATGACTATGTATCATAAAAAAGACAAAAAAATAGCTGGGAACAAAATATGTTACCCAGCTTATACTCGTTTCTGGGGAGAGACTAAAAGTATAAAAATTAATTGTATTCCGCCCGACCGGAATACAATCAAAACATGAGTAGAAGACCTCTACCTTACTCATGTGGACCTTAAAACAACGAATCAAACAAGCAATGACAACGCTGTCATTGATAATCTACAGAATTAGCCATCAAATTTCTACATTTATTTGACCAAATTACACAGTTAATTAACATTGTTGAATTTTAGTACTTTAAAACAGTCACTTACTTAATACCACTACCTTAAAAAAAGCTTAATTGGGATTAATAAAGTGGAATTAAACAGTAAACTCATGAGTCAACTTAGTGTTTTCATTGATATACCAAACATAAAAAAGGCACTGTGAATCGTAATTGACTCACAATGCCTAGATGTTTGCCCTGTATGAGGTCTGTTGCCGCAAGGTAAGCCGTACTTACTTTACAAAACTCACTAGAGTAAATGACAACAATTACGTCATTATAAATTATGCTTTAGACATAATCTCAGTGCGTGCTAAACGGTTCACTTGATTTAGTGATGCAAGATGACCGTAGATAGGACCTAGAAGACCACGTTTTCTAAGTTCTAAATAATCTTCATCTGAAAGCTCATTAAGTTTTGCTTCATCAATTAAGTATAGACCATTGATATTGCGTTTTTCACCAGCAACATCTACCGTTAGCGTTTGCGTAGTGAGTAACTCTTTTTCTGCAAGGAAACCTAGAATGTTACGGCTTGCTTGATCTTGTTCAAAGTGAGCAATAAGCGCTTTTTTACGGTTTTCTAAGTATTCAGTCTCTTTTTCGCCTTCGAATAATGCTTGGCCTTCTGTTTTACTAACTTCAGCAGCACCTTCACGAATACCAATCCAAACTTTATCTTTAACGTCTGGGTTTAATACTAGTCCGAGTGGGTAATCACGTACAACAGCAGGGATATACAAACCTTGCCATTTGCCATCTTTAATACTTAAATTTTGGCCTGGCTTTAAGCCCAGCATCGCAACGGCTTGGAACTCACCACTATCACTGTTTTTAACAAATACAATTGGGTATTCAGTTGCTGCACGACCAATTTCGTGCAAAGTCACTGGAACAATGTGCTGGTCAGCTACATGGTTAAAGCTCGATGGAGTGATTTTTAAATCACCGTGTTTTGCATGTTCAAGTAACGTAATTTGGTTAGACATCTTGGCTCCTTCAGGCGCTTCTAATCAATAATGATTTACATAAAAATTCGGGATTCAAGTCCCTTTTAATAAAAATTTCTTTTGAAGATTAAATTCAAATCCCAAAATTTTTAAATGACGCTTTGTTTAAATGACTCACTATCTCGCTTGATATTACAACTTAGAGTGACTCAAAAAGCCCATTATCATTTAATCTGCAGCTAACGTTACCGTATCAAGAAATAAAGTACCACTGGCTATGTTATTTATTTGGGGGCTTTTAGATGGTTTTCAAGCCATATTGCTTTATTTTATCTAATAAAACACGATGCTCAGGTAATTCTGCGGCTAACCCTTGACCAATCCGTCGGATCTGTTCTGTTTGCTGCTGCGCTGCTAACAAATACTGTTTATCACATTGATTTACTTGTGTAGCGTATTTCATTCCGTATAACACATATAAATAGTTATCCACGTTGAACACTTCATAACGAGAAAACAAGTCGTCAGTCAGCGGGCTAAAGTTTTGCCATAACGCCATCTTTTGCTTTAAAGGATTAGGGATTGAATCAGGACAACGGTTATCTCGCCAGAAGTCACTGTCTTGTCTGTCTGAAATACAGTAATGCAATTTAGCAAACTCAACCACTCGCTCCCAAGCGTAGCCCATTGTGTGGTTAAATCGCTCGGCAAGTGCAGGCATTTGCGATAATGCTTGTGGTAATCGTTTTGATAGATAGGCAGCGGCAAAGTCGGTTAACAATATAGAGGTAGCCTCAATAGGCTCTAAAAAACCTTGCGCAAGCCCCAATGACACGCAGTTTTTAGCCCAAAACTTTTCTCTATAGCCAACTTTCATCGGAATTTCTCTTGAAGTAAGTGAAGCTAGCTTACCCCCTAAATATCGATCAAACGTTTCTTCAGCTTGTGCAGATGTCATATGATTATCTGAGTAAACAAAACCTGTGCCTCGCCTTTGCGGCAGGGCGATATCCCAAACCCAACCAGCTTGGTGGGCAGTAGCAATCGTATAGGGCGGGATAACTTGTTCTTCAGTGGTAGGGACTTGCGCAACGATTGCTTTATTCACAAATAATTGCTTAGATTTATCAATAAAGCCAACCTTGAGCTTTTTAGCAAGCAATATCGACTCAAAGCCACTTGCATCGACATAAAAATCAAAAGCTAACTCGCCTAATGAATCCGTTTTCAAGCAAGTTAAATTGCCCTGCTCATCGATATTGGCATCAAGCACATTGGCTTTTAGGTGAGTGACATTAAATTTTGTTGTCGCATTTTTAGCTAACAATTGTGCAAATTTTGCTGCATTTAAGTGGTAAGCATAACTAACCTTGCCGCCATATTCTGGTGTTGTAATCAGTTTGGGAGCTTTGAAGGCATCACAAATAAAATGCTGAGGAGAAACGGTAGCAGAGAAACTCTGCTGATTAGTTGCCTGCTGCTTGGCTTGCTGTAACCAAAAATCGGTAAGGTTCTCCCCTAGCGGGCTTGGTACGTCAAACAAGTGATGGTAACTGTTATTGGCACCATGAATATCTTTATCAAGCCAATTGCAAAACTTAATTGATTGCTTAAAGCTTACATCACATTCACGAATAAACTCGGTTTCACTGATACCGAAGCTTTGTAACGATTGTTTAATCGCTGGTACCGTTCCTTCACCAACACCAATTGTCGGGATATCTGGTGATTCAATCAGCGTGATAGAAACATCAGCTAAATGCTGCGCAGCTTTTCCAATATGGTTTGCTGCTAACCATCCTGCAGTTCCACCACCTACAATCACTATTCTTTGTACTTTCATTCAAACCACCAGCTTTGCAGTTATTGACTTAATTTAATAAAAAAGCCTAGCAATTTGCTAGGCTTTTTTGACTCGGCTATAAATAAATTAACCGATTAGAAGCGTAGGTTTAAGCCCACTTTATAACGTGCTTCACCTTCAAAACTCCAAGCTGGGTAACCACCTTTTAGCTCTGGTTTCACATCCGCACCATCTGGTGCAACACCTAACTGAACACTGTCCTCTTCAAGTAAGTTAACTACTTCAAATGAAACACCTAAATATTCAGTAATGTTGTAGTTAGCACTTAAATCCAATGTGCCATAGTCTTGGTGCTCACGGTTACCATAGAAACCTGGTAATTCGCGGATCATGTATTCACTACGCCAGTTATAAGCAACACGAGCCGAGAAGTCTTCCATCTCGTAATAACCCACTAAGTTAACTGTGTGCTTAGAAGAATCAGAGAACACGCTAACTTCGTCTGGGTAATTTTCAGGTGATGCGTCTGAGTCAGCAAAAGTATAGTTTGCAGAGTAACCAAATCCGTTATCGAAACCATCTTGGATTTGTAGTTCAACACCTTGAATTTGACCGCCAGTACCGTTTTTCTTGGTTGACTTAGTCCAGTTATCTTCACCTGAATCAGGGTCAATAATACCGATACTTTGGTCAAGAATTTGATCAGAAGTAACAAACGAACTGATATCCTTAATAAAGTATGCCGCACTCATTAATCCATCAGGGCTGAAGTACCATTCAACGCCTAAGTCGGCTTGAGTCGCTTTAAATGGCTCAAGGGCAATATTACCTGTGTTGACGACTTCGTTACCCGCTGTTCCGTCTGCATAACCCGCTAACGCAGAAGATGCAAACATGTCACCGTAATTAGGACGTGAGATAACTTGTCCTGCAGAGGCACGAATTATCACATCACTAGCAACATCAAAAGCAATGTTCATGCTAGGTAAAACATCACTGTAACTTGCATCAAGTGTGCTTAAGTTATCTGCATAAGAACCGTCAGCTTGGAGTGCATAATAATCTGATGACGCATCGGTAGAAATATAACGTAGGCCAAAGTTACCGCGGATACCGTCGGCTTCAAAATCAGCCATTAAGTATAATGCTAAGTTTTCTTCGTTAATTGTACCGTAACCTGACTTATAAACGGTTCCGTCTTTACTGAAACCACTGATTGCCGCTTTTGCATCTTTTAGCATTGCATCAAGGTTCGGCTCAGGTAACGTGTAACCTGCACCTGAAGACATTGAGCCGCCATAGTAAGCTGTTGCATCTTTTGAAGTGACATCAGCATTAACTATTGCAGGATAAGTCTCTTGCTTAACATCATGATCAGCCCAGCGCACACCAGTTTTAAATGAGGTAATTGCACCTAAATCTACAGGAATCGTGAAATCAAATTGTGCGTAAGTTTCTTCATCTGAGTTAGGTTGTTTCTTTAAAGACCAACCTGCTGGCGCTAACTGACCACCAAAATCTTCTGCACCAAATGATTTATTTGCTACATCTATTTTAATGACTTCACCAGTCGCATCATAAGTACCAGCGTAATCAGCTGGTGTACCTAACCAAAAACCATAGTTAGCAGTTAAATCGGTACCACCTTCAGATTTAGTATTACCAACACGACCTTCCATAGTGAAACTATCGGCTTCATATTTGAAATCGAAATCTACGGTATTTGAATCCATACTTGCTTGGCGAGCCCAAGTTTGTGCCCAACCTGGGTTTGCATCATCTGCACCACGGCGATAGAAGGTACAAGTACCGTTGCTATTTTTTTGCTCACAAGCAGCATCTTTATCATCTGGGAACATTACGAATAAAGACGTGTTAGCATTGTTTGCTTTCATGTCTAAGCTCATTAAGTTCAAACCAAACTCTAAATTATCAGTTGGGTTATATTGGAATACACCATTAATCGCTGTACGTTCACGATCTTGTTGGAATGTCGTAGGGACGATATCACCCCAACCTAGCAATGATTCAATACCATTACGTTGGTAAGTTGTTTCAGAACCCGCAGCAGAAATTAAGAAACCAAAGTTTTCGTTTTCATTTTTCCAGCTGTATAAGCCAGATAATTCAGGATCAGTTTCTTCAGAGATTGTACCGTAATCACCTTTAGCACTTAGGAATACAGTGTTGGCATCTAAATCTAATGGCTTACGTGTTTTAACAATTACCGTACCGCCCACGCCACCTTCAGGTAAATCAGCCTGAGATGACTTATATACTTCAATCCCACCGACCATTTCAGGCGGTAGTAAGCTGTAGTTAAAGCTACGGTCAATAGACTGTTGATCATACCAACCAGTAGAAGCTACTGAATGTCCGTTAAGTAGTGTACGTGTTAAGCTGCTTGAAGCACCACGAATTGACACTTGCTGGCCTTGGCCAAACTGACGGTTTACCGCAACACCTGGTATACGGCCTAATGACTCACCCACGTCACCATCAGGAAATTTACCAATATCTTCTGCGGTTACCGCATCAACAACTGAGTTTGAAAAACGTTTTTCATTAACCGAAGCCTTCATCGAGGCACGCATGCCTTTTACTTCGATTTTTTCAATGTTTTCTTCAGCAGTCTCAGCATCAGCAGCTACTGCTCCTACTGAAACCATACTGCCAATCAAAATAGCAATGTTAGTTGCTAAAACATTTTTCTTAAAATTAATAGGTCGCATCTTCATTTCCCTTCCATAACTTTATTATCGTTTTTGGATACATAACCATTCCAACCGGAATGACAACGCTGTCATGTCTAGAGCAAACATTACACAATTATTAACAGTCTTGCCACAACAAAATAACTTTACTGAGCATTTTTTGTTATAAAAACAATCAAAGAAAGATAAGAATATCCATTTAAATCTATAAAAAACAGAGCCTTGAGAAAATTATAATTTGTAGCATTTTTGATACAAGCTCTTTATAAAAGCCACTGTTCAAACCAGATAGATAATTGGAGATTGCCTAATTAAGTAAAAATAAGCACTATTAGAGTTATATGAGCTACCGTTATTTCGTCAAGTACACGGTTTGAAGACACGTTATTAGGGGATAAATGTCATCAAATTGAGATAAATAACTGTTAAGCTACTCGCCTGAATAAAAGAGCTATAAACAAATGAAAGTAACCATCAATGATGTTGCCAAACATGCTGGCGTATCAATCAAAACAGTATCAAGAGTCACCAATAAAGAAAGCTCTGTAAGACAGGCCACCATTGATAAAGTCAATGCCGCAATCAATGAGTTAAATTACCAACCCAATTTAGCTGCCCGTAATCTTGCCAGTACTAAATCTTACGTCATCGGCTTTATCTACGATAACCCCAACGCTTATTACATTATTGATATGCAAAATGGTATTTTGTCTGCTTGCCAAGACAAAGGTTACGAATTACTTATTCACCCGTGTGATGCAAAATCAGCGGATATTTGTGATGAACTAACTAAGATGGTTAAGCATTCACGTTTATCTGGTCTAGTATTAACGCCTCCGATGTCTGAGGACCCTACTATTTTAGCAGCCCTTGATGAAATAGATGCCAACTACGTCCGCATTATTGCAGGAGAAAAAGCCTGTGCAGACAATGGATTAGCTGTTCTAGTAAACGATAAGCACGGCGCGTTAGAAATAACACAGCACCTTATTGATATCGGTCATACAGAAATTGGATTTTTAAGTGGTGATCAGCACCATGAATCAACCAAAGAACGATTAAGTGGTTTTAAAAGTGCACTAAAACAAAACCAACTAAGCGTAAACACTGACTGGGTACTAGATGGTCAGTACTCTTTTGAATCCGGTGTTGAAAATGCCAATAAGTTAATAAATTTATCTCAGCGACCAACTGCAATTGTCGCATGTAACGATGAAATAGCCGCAGGTGCTTTATTTGCCGCAAGACTAGCTGGATTAGATATCCCAAAAGATCTTTCCATCGTAGGCTTTGAGGATAGTCCATTCTCACGCCAAACTTGGCCTAAGCTGACGACGGTGCATCAACCTAACGTCAAAATTGCAAAAGTCGCAACTGAATTACTAATTGCTAACAGTAAAGAGGCCGTAGAAAAACGCTCAATGGTATTTACTCCAGAGCCCGTCATTAGAGACTCTTCATCGACTCGCTAATCATAGTTGTTAGTGACAAAAAAGCCTCTAAAATTTAGAGGCTTTTTTGTTATTCAAAATGTCAAAGATTAAACAGCTTCTTCGTTTTCTTCGCCCGTTCTTATACGAATAACACGTTCAATATCAGTAACAAAAATCTTACCGTCACCAATTTTACCAGTTCTTGCCGTATCAACAATCACTTCAATTGCTTGATCTAACTGTTCATCTTGGATGACCAATTCGATTTTAACTTTAGGTAAAAAGTCCACCATGTATTCAGCACCACGATAAAGCTCTGTGTGGCCTTTTTGACGGCCAAAACCCTTAACCTCTAAGACTGTCATCCCAGTAATACCTATCTCCGCAAGTGACTCTCGCACATCATCAAGTTTAAACGGTTTAATAATGGCTTCTACTTTTTTCATCAATCACTCCTGTGCACTTGGGAAGTCTTTATATACTTGAAGTATATATGCATTAATAATCTAAAATCGCTTTCTATCTTACTTTAACATCACTTTTTTTGCTTTAAATTTAATGGAGTATTTTTAAAAAACTAAAATTCGCTTAATACCAAAAGGAATCTATACTTAGCCTTATTGCTTCGCGGGATTGCTTAGCAAAATAAATCAAGGATGATTTTATGAAATACCAATTCATGGGCTTTAGCCTAGTAGAGCTGATTGTCACGTTATCTATCTCAGCGATCTTAACTACCTTTTCTTTACCCTACTTTGAAGTCATTATTGAACAATCTCGAAGCGAAAGTTCAATTAGATCTATCCAGCAGTTAATCCAACTCGCCAGAAATCATGCTATTACTTTCGGCACAAGAGTCACAGTATGCCCTTTAGTCAATTCGCAATGTAATTGGGATTGGCAAAGCGGCTTTAGCGTTTTTACTGATGGGGGCAAACGCAATGAACTTGGCAGTGAAGATGAACTTCTATATGTTATGGGACCATTCGATTCTAATGATATTGTTTATTACAATCGAAACGCTATTAGATTCCAGCCTGATGGTTTAGCATCTGGCACCAATGGGACCTTTAGATACTGCCCTAATACTTATAATAGCCCATATTCAAAAGCGGTCATTATTAATCAGTCTGGCAGAATAAGGTTCTCTCGCAAAAAGAATATTGAATGCCAACAAGACTGAATTTCGCGATTAGTGATGGCCAACTTTAGATTGACAAAAACGCTGATTTCGCACTCATATTACCTTATACTGACTTAAGTATTACTGAGGAAATATGGATGATAAAAATAAAGAAAGGATTAACTAACGGTTTTACTCTGGTTGAACTATTGATCACACTTGTAGTTGCAGGAGTTTTAATCGCTGTAGCGGTTCCTTCGTTAACTTACCTATATGAATCTAGTCGAAGTCGGGCTGCTACCAATTCACTTGAGTCAGCATTGGTTTTTGCTCGTAACCAAGCTGTAAGTTTTGGCAGAAGAGTCTCGGTATGCCCTGGAGACGGTTCAGGCTGCACGAGTAATTGGATAGACGGAGTTGCAATTTTTATAGATGATGATCAAAACGGCATAAAGGACAATAATACGGATGTACTTCGTTTTATTGATGCTTTCAATGATGATGATTTTATAAAAACCTCTTCTTCGTCCCTAATCACCTTTAATACAGATGGTCTTGTTAGTGGCTCAACGGCTCAAACTATAACTTACTGCCCAGGTTCCACAGACAGCGCATACTCAAAACAAGTGTCATTAAGTGCATCAGGCAGAGTGCAAGTCATTACAGAAAATGTGAATTGCACATAATCTTGATATGATCTAGTACATTTAATCCAAGGTCATTTTTAATATCTTCTACAAAAAAGAGTTTATGGTTATCTAATCCATAAACTCTTTTTTAACCTAGAGCAAAAGTTAATTACTCCAACATTCAGCCGGCGTTTTAACACCATCAGAAGTGATTTGAATAACTGCACAATCTGTATCTCTAGTCGCTTGCGTTCCAATCGCTGTTGCTTGCAAGGTATATTTAGTCGCAGAGCCGACAGAAGCATCTATCTCATAAAAGCCGTTATCTACAATATAAGGATCGGTATCCATTCCCAACTGTTTCATATTCTTGGTAAATTTCTTATGATCCAAATAAAACTGTTCTTGCCTATTAGCCATATTCATAAGCCCTGAGAGAGCATCTGCACGGGCCCCTCTAGCAGCGAAGCTAGTATAACTAGGGTAGGCAATCGAAGCCAAAATACCAATCACCACAAGTGTAATCATGGCTTCAATTAACGTAAAACCTGAGATTTTTCTATTATATTGCACCATTTTTAATTCTCGTTCTGATGGTAGTAAATTCGATTGACACCTAAGCCACCACCGATACATTTATCATCGCCTTCAGGACAACCATCGTCGCCTAAAACATCGTTTTTAATCATATCATTAGCACCATCACCAATACCTATCAAATACATATAGCTGTCTGAATCGCCATTTTTTGGTACTACTAATGTTGGCGTATCAGGTACTTGTTCACCCATTACAAAATAGTCTTCACTATGGCTATACGTCCTCGCACCTTTATGTAAATCGAACCCATATAAGCGCCCTTGACCAGGGACTAAACATGCGGTTTCGCTGGCTCCAGTTTCAGGCACATATGAAGTAAAAAAGACTCTTCCTGAAACAATTGTTGCCGCTGATAATGATTTCTCACCTGCATCACTAAAGTTATAATACCAGCCTCTCTTGGCACCAAATGTTACAAGCTCAGAATCTGAAGAAGGTGATTCAGTTGTCACATTATAGAGATCTGTTAGTTCAAGGGGGTCAGGTGCTGTATTACTGGCTGCAGAGCTATAAGATTTAGTGACAATATTTCTATCTTGCAATGTAAAGAATTTATCAGCTCTTGCCTTATCAAGAGGGTGGGGTCTATGTCCGCTTCCTATTACAACAGCATCATAAGGAATACTTTGATAAGTTATTGTAGTTGTTGAGGTTCCACTACCATCCGTATGCGTATGTTCTGCAATGTTACTGAAAGTAGTTTGTGCCACAACAGGCTCTGAGTAGAAACGAATATCAGTTGTTGTTGTCCCACCACCGAGAGTTGCAAATTTGAAAGCACTCCAAGGGTTTGAGGTATCATTTGGCAAACCTGGCATATCTAGACGCCATACATTGGCACCAGTATCTGTCGCATAAACTCTATCGGTTAACTGATCATTATTACTATCAAGAATTGCGACCTTATTTGGAATACTATCCGAAAGCCCTGGCATTACCGTATCACTGCCTGTTAGTCCGAAAGTATATACTTTTGTTCCATTATCGGCATCGATAATATAGACCCCAGTGCCAATACTATCTGAACTTCCAACATTTGAGCCATCTTTTGTCGTAGGGTTATAACCTGCGCCGATAATCAATACAGGATCAGCATCAGCTGCAGTTGTTGCTCCAGAAGGCCAACCAGGAACCTTAGTGATTACAGGTTCTGACCACGATTCACCTTGTAAAGTAAAGTCACTAACTTGAGAAATCCACTTCAATGAAGGTGAATCTGGATTTGTAATATCCAAAGCATAATATGAAGTTCCACCTCGTCTCATACCAATAAATAACCATGCTTTTGAGACTTTATCACTTGAATCCCTCTCAATATAAGCAACTGGCGAACTATCCATGCCGTATATAGAGTGAACACCTGTCTGAGGGTTATCACGTAAACCTTTTATATTTTTAAGCAATTCGGCTGGCATAAATGCCCAAGATTCAGAAACGGGTACATCAGCAGTTTCATCATCCTTGAACATATGAAGGAACCCATGGTTTGTTCCCATTAAAATACGGTTATCCGGCTCTGAAGAGTTGCCATAGTTAATAACAAGCGGCCTTGAGTGCAGCGGGTCGCCGATGATATCTTGACGTAAATAGAGAGGCGCAGTGTCAGCTTTATCATCATGATCTTCATCATCAACATTGACGCCTTTCGCCCAATCAAAATTGTCATCGATTCCGCTAATGTCGACTCCCATGTAATCAGCTAAATCAGCATCTGTAGATAAATAGCTATTTAATTTGGCATTTGCCGGCGTGAAGGCAACTAAGTCACCGCTGCTACCTGCGTTAATCAATACCTTTCTTGAGCTAACAGACGAGCTATAAGTTGACTTCATGACCCCTGCAACACCGCCATCAGAAACATGATAGCCACGGTATGAATCGCCAGTACAATCAGTTGTCCAATACGGACAAGCTTCTGCAGCGATAGTACCTGAACTATCGAATGCATCATTGCCATTTTTATCAACTACAGTCCCATCAGCAGTCACTTTAAACTTCTTTAAATTACCTGACCAACGAGGTCCTTTATCAGGCAAAAACATTGCAAAATATGCGTCATCGCCAGTTTGGGTTTTATCAAGCACTACTGAAGGAGAAGTAAAACTAGAATCCGTTCCTTGAATTGCTGTTACAGCTTGTAAAAGCGAAGCTTTCAATGCTTCAGCAGAGTTTGCTTTATAATATTCACCACCAGCTTTTTCGGCCGTTTTTTCTAATAAAGCTTCAGCGGCATCAGCACCAGAACTAAAGCCAATCGTGTAAGTCGATACAACTTGATCAGACGGTGCATTTGGGTTGACATCGTTGTTGTACATCCAATTAGATAGTGAAGCTAAATAATTGGTTTTCATAGTACCCCACTCGTTAATTTCTTCACCTAATGTCAAGTCTACACCAGGTAATAACGCGATTGCAGAATCGGCACTAACATCTAAATTTGGAATTCCGTCGGTAACATAAATAATTGATGCATTAGACTGGCAATCTTTATTCACGAATGGCGAAATATAATTCCCGTTAGACTCGATAGCTGTATCATAGGAAGGATTAGAGGTAGAGCCTGATGTTTTATGGCCAAATTTGACTGGTTTACCATATAAGTAACTATAAGCTTCAAATAAGGTTTCACATAAAGGCGTATAGTTGCCGTGAATAGAATCAGAATCTTGAATAGACGTAATTACGCTATTTTTGTTTGCAACCGATGCCTCTTTAATACCAGAAATAATACGACCGCCATCTTTAGAAGTACTGTCGTTTTTGTTAAATATTAATAAACCAAAGTCTATACCTGGAGTACTGACTATAAGCTCTTCTAAGATTCGTTTTGCCACATCCATACGTGTATATGAGCTGCCATTTGCCTTGCCATTTGGCTTGCTATCATTATGGTACCAAGTTACGTATTCTTGAGTATAAAAATGTATTGGATCACCTAAGCCAAAATCGGTCAGTTTAGCTTTTTCAATATCTGAATCATAAGGAGAGGCAAGCGCGTCGACGGGATACCCGGCAGAAACACCACTAGCGTTGGTTGTATTTTGCTCATATATATCTTCATAACAATCTACGGTCGATACAGCACTACCATCTGTTAATGGAAATTTACTCCAAACACTGCCTTCATACTGACGAAAATAACCCGTATATATTCCATATTCTTCAAGGAACGTTTTAGAACTCGCACAGCCATTGATTGAGTTTAAGATGTATTGATTACTACTTAGTTCTGGAACAACGGCACCATCATTCGAAAAATATAACTTAGTACTGCCTCCAATACTCCCTTGATCATGAAATCTAGGAGCAGTAAAAGAATTATCACCCATTGAGCCGGATGTATCTAATATAAGTAATACTTGCGGATTATCGTTACTTCTTGCTGAAGACTCTGCTACATATAGTTCAGTATCATCAGCGATACTTGTCGCAGCTAGAGCAATAGTCATAAAACTTAAAGTAAAAGTGGATATCTTCTTAAACATGTTTAACTCCCGGTGAGCACTTCTTGCTCAATGCCCGTTGTAACGGTAAGTTGTCCTACACCGCCTCTTCCAAAAGTAGCAGAACTCGAAACTTCTAGGCGTCTGCAGCTGATTAAATTAGCCGCGCTTGCTTTTTCAGTACGCTGGCAGTTTACGTCGATACCTGGATTATCTTCAGGCATTAACTTAATATTTTGTGTTCCATCCATTTCAGTAACGACACCATCGGCAGTTCTCGTGCTAAAGTTATGCGTGACATTGTCATTAATCACGATGTTTAGCCCTCCTTGTGCCTGAGCTAATGCAGAAACTCGGTCACCGCCAGCACCCGCCATTCTTAAGGATTGACTAGAGTTCACCGCTAATGCGACTCCGATAATAGTCATAACAATCAGTACCACTAAGGAAAAAAATAACACCATTCCTTGCTGGTTTTTTAATGGTTTAATCATTGAAGTAACCTAAATATTAATTTCTAATTAAAACAGGGTTATCTAACACGACAGTGGTCGACATCACTTTTCTTCGATATTTATCATTCGTTGCTGGAATTGATTTATCACCTAACTGATAGACTATTTCGTTCTCATAACTATCATCTTCTTGAATAGATCGAACTAATACATAGATTTTAATCGCAACTAATCTCTGAAATCCTTGGTTATCCCACATCATGGTTGACACTTCATTAGCTGGCATAAATGAATCGGGAGTTGAATCACCATCATCATCAAAACCATACAAAAACCTTATGTTCTCAATACCTTCTACTAACTGATCTTCATTGTTCATGCCTTTAGAAATATTCAAGGTTTTACGACTAAGAATAGGTATCCCGCTATCATTTTTAATAAAATAAATATGATGCTGATACTCCCAAACTCTACTATTTAACTTATTCGGAGCAACACTGCTCCCATTAAAAAATTCAATTTCATTTGAGGTCACTGAAGCATAGTATCGATTAGTATCTTGAACTGCGGTTTCTGGACCCACTAAGCGTTTGATTTGAATCACATCGGTACCACTGATCGGAGAAATTGCAGCACCACAGTTTAACGTGTTAACGCTATTTCCTTGCTCATAACCCCATAACCTTCTGAAGTGTGCAGGGACGTTTAGAGGAAACGTTGCATTATTGAAGCCATCACCTACACAATCACTAGGTACTGCAGTAGCTGAAACTGAGGTGTTGGTACCCAGTAGTAAATCGGTTCCAGTAATGTCACCAAAAAAACCTAATTGACTAATATCGCGCTCCATAATAGCTAAAGCTATCCGACCATTCTCTTGCAACTGAGTAAACTGGCTTGTGGTAGTCACATTGCTTGAAGACATATTGAACATCGAAAATAAACCAGCTGAAATAAACAAACTAATGAGCATTGCAATCATTAGCTCAACAAGCGACATTCCTATTTGTAATTTTTGTTTAGTAATCATTCTAATAACCTAAAAGATTGCTGTCTCAATTTCGAAAATTCGTTTTTTGTTGTTTTTAGCACCGCAATTTTTGACGTAATCCGAGTAACCAGTCTCTGTGCCGTGTGACTTTCTGATACCTGTCCAACTCATCACAACCACAACTTTATTGGGCTCAACATAGATACAGCCATTTGGAGACGGCAATCCACCAACATTATTAGCGCCATCTTTTTCAGCCTCGCCAATAAATGCTGATTGCCACTCATATACATCCCAAAGCTGTAATTCGGCAGGAGTACAAATTGCGGCACCTGAGCATGCCTTCGAAGGAGCGGTTAAAGAAGCACCTGTATATGTCGTGCCCGTTGCAGAACCATAAGAATCTAAAACCGACGGGTTCAAACGCATTCGATTGATAATGTCGTTGGCATAGTAAGAAGCTTGAGTTTGCTGAAATGATTCGAAGCTACCGCGTTTTGAGACGATATGCAGATTAAAAATTCCAATTAAGCCTACGGTCAAAATAACCAAGGAAACTAAAACTTCAATTAAGGAAAATCCATTCCTTTTCGCTGACATGAGTGTCAAACCTCCATTTTCTGCCAGTATATTGACAAAATGATTATAATTATTTGTTTAAAATCTAAAACTTAGATACAAAATACTACAATGTAAAATAAGAGTCGAGCAAGATGTAACCAAAACTAACAAGTATTGTATACCAAATATTAGCTAAAGATTAAATTTAACGATCTATAGAGTATAGACTAATTACTCATGCTTTAGTTACAGGCACAAAAAAACCGCAAGCCAGAATAGCTCACGGTTTTATAAATAGCTTATTTTGTTTTCGTATCAGGCCTTTAAGCTGTCATTATTATCTAAGCTCGGCGGGTACGGCAAAAACAGTATCTTCTTTTCGCCCTTCCACTTCGGTGATGACTGAAGGCTCAAATTTAGCGATAGCATCAACCACTTGTTGAACAAGTACTTCTGGCGCAGAAGCCCCAGCTGTAACCGCAACTTTAGATACACCATCAAACCAAGCTTGATCAACATCGGCTGCGGTATCAACTAAATAGGCTTGAGTGCCTGTTTTTTCTGCAAGCTCACGCAGTCTATTGGAATTAGAGCTGTTTTTAGACCCGACGACAATCATCAAGTCAGCATCAGAAGACATGTTTCGAACGGCATCTTGACGATTTTGAGTCGCATAACAAATGTCGTCTTTTCGCGGCCCTTCAATAGAAGGAAACTTCTGTTTTAACGCTTCAATAATGTCTAATGTATCGTCCACTGATAAGGTTGTTTGAGTGACAAAGCACAGGTTGTCAGGATCTTTAACCTCTAATGCCGCTACGCTTTCCGGTGACTCAACAAGATAAACGCCACCTTGCGGATTATCATACTGACCCATAGTACCTTCAACTTCAGGATGTCCTTCATGGCCGATTAAAATACACTCTATTGCTTTACGGCTGGCACGGGTTACTTGAAGATGCACTTTAGTCACAAGTGGGCATGTTGCATCGAAGACTTTCAGTCCTCTATGCTTAGCTTCTTTTCTTACCGCTTGGGATACACCATGAGCACTAAAGATCACGATGCAATTGTCAGGTACTTCATCTAATTCATCAACAAAGATTGCGCCACGGTCTTTTAAGTTTTGAACCACATATCGATTATGTACCACTTCATGACGGACATAAATCGGTGGTTCAAACAACTCTAGCGCTCTTTCAACGATACTAATCGCTCTATCTACACCAGCACAAAAACCACGTGGGTTAGCTAACAATATATTCAATTCAGAAGAAGTTGGGTCAACTTTTAGCATGTTAAAGTACCTCTACAACTTCAAGTTCAAAAGTGACTTTTTGGCCCGCTAAAGGATGGTTTAGATCAACAGTGATGGAGTCACCAGCGATTTCACGCACCATACCTGGTATTTCGCTACCACCAGGACCACCAAAACTGACTATCACGCCCACTTCTAATTCCATATCAGCTGGAAAGCGGCTTCTATCCATATGATGGATAGCATCAGGGTTTGCTTCACCAAACGCATCAACTGGTTCTAAAGTAAAAGTGTGATTATCACCTTGCTGCAATTGGCTAATTTGCGCCTCAAATGCAGGGCTTAAACTGCCATCACCAGTATTAAAACGAGCAGGCTTACCAGACGCTTTTGTACTATCTGCTGTAGAACCATCCTCTAGAAGGATATTCATATGACATAAAATAGAACGGGTTAAAGTGTGTTGCTCAGACAATGTAGCTCTCCCTAACTTCCTGTCGGTGGTACTTCAGGCTTAAATGATTCCCAAATGATCAATACCGCACCAATAAATATACCAGCGTCAGCAATGTTAAATGCAGGGTAATGACTTGTATTCCAGTAGAAATCGATAAAATCTACTACATAGCCATGCATTAAACGATCAACTAAATTGCCTATCGCCCCACCAATAATCAGCGTATAAGCTAAATTTGAACGCCAAAGTGATGAAGACTGTCTTCTTAACCAAACAGTTAGCAGCACACTAAAGCCAACGGCAATAATGGTAAATAACCAACGTTGCCAACCACCTGCTTCACTTAAAAAGCTAAATGCTGCTCCGTAGTTACGCACATAAGTAAAATTAAAAAAAGGTAAAAGCTGTATTGAATCATACAGCTCAAAATTCGCTAACACCCATTGCTTAGATAGCTGATCGGCAAAAAAAACCAATACAGCTACCCAATACCAACGAATGCCACTTTCTTTCCAAGTCGATGGCATTATAAACCCTTAAGCAAAATCACGATGTTCGCCATCGCCTTCGATGTTAGTAACACAACGACCACATAGTGTTGAATGTGACTCGTTAGAACCAACATCGTCACTGTAATGCCAGCAACGTTCACACTTTTCAGCTTCACTTTTTGAAACCATTAATTTAAGCGAGCTAAGTTCAGTTTCGATTGCATCAGCAGAAGCATTGTCTAATAACTCAACTTTCGCTTTTGAAGTGAGTAAAACAAAGCGAAGTTCGTCTGATAACTTACCAAGTTGAGCTGCTAAATCAGCATCAGCAAACAGAGTCACTTCAGCTTCTAAAGAGCCACCAATTCGTTTATCACGACGAGCTTGTTCTAATACTTTATTAACTTCATTACGCACAGTCAGTAACTGCTGCCAGTATTCATCACTCAAGTCATCAGCTAAAGTCACTGACTCAAGCCCTTGGTACCATTCTTCAGTAAAGACAAATTCTGTGCGCTCACCTGGTAATAATTTCCAAATTTCATCAGCAGTGAAACTTAGTACAGGCGCAATCCAGCGTACCATCGCTTCGGCAATATGGTATAGCGCAGATTGACAACTACGACGAGCATGGCCATCTTGCTTAGCTGTGTATTGACGATCTTTAATAATGTCTAAATAGAAACTACCTAGCTCCACAGAACAGAACTGCATTAGCTTTTGTGTAACAGAGTGGAAATTATATTGATCGTAAGCTTCAATAATTTCATTTTGAAGTGCAGCTGCGCGGCGTACAACCCAACGATCTAGTGACACCATATCTTCTGTAGCAATCATGTCTGTTTCAGGGTTAAAACCATTCAAGTTAGCCAACAAGAAGCGAGCAGTATTACGGATACGACGGTATGAATCGGCACTGCGATTTAAGATTTCATCAGAAACCGTCATTTCGCCACTGTAATCGGTTGCTGCAACCCATAAACGAAGGATGTCGGCACCCAGTTTATTGATAACTTGTAAAGGAGCAATCACGTTACCCACTGATTTTGACATCTTGCGACCTTTACCATCAACGGTAAAGCCATGGGTTAATACTTGCTTATATGGCGCTTTGCCATTCATTGCAGTTGAAATCATCAATGAAGACATAAACCAACCACGGTGTTGATCACTACCTTCTAGATATAAATCAATTTCGTGACCATTAAATTCTGGACGAGATGCAACCACTGATGAGAATGTTGAGCCAGAGTCGTACCAAACATCTAGAGTATCAGTCACTTTACGGTATTGTTCAGCCTCATCACCGATTAATTCGCTTAGCTCAAGATCCCACCATGCCTGAATACCTTCTTGCTCGATACGATGAGCAACGCGTTCCATGATAGAAACACTATCTGGGTGTAACTCTTCAGTTTCACGGTTAACCAGTAAAGTGATTGGCACACCCCAAGTACGTTGACGTGAGATACACCAGTCAGGGCGGTTTTCAACCATTTTTTCGATACGGCTTTGGCCCCAATCAGGGATCCATTGTGTTTTCTCAATTTCAGCTAACGCCTGAGGACGCAAGCCATGGTTATCCATCGAAATAAACCACTGCGGCGTAGCGCGGAAAATAATAGGTGTTTTATGACGCCAACAATGTGGGTAACTATGACGGTAAGCAACATGGCATAATAACTGGCCTTTCTCTTCCAGTAATTCAACCACACCTTTGTTTGCTTTAAACACGTGCTGGCCAGCAAAGAACTCAGTATCCGCTTTATAAACCCCGTTATCACCAACTGGATTTGCAACTTCTAAACCGTATTTTTGTCCAACCACGAAATCGTCTTGACCATGACCAGGTGCAGTATGAACAATACCCGTACCAGCATCAGTCGTAACATGATCGCCCAAAATAGCAGGCACATCGAAAGACGAAAAAGGATGCTGAAAACGCATCAACTCAAGCTCAGCACCTTTTGCAGTACCAATAACTTTATGGCTTTCAGCTTCGAAACGCGTTAAGCAAGACTCAACAAGTACTTCAGCCAAGATTAGAGTTTTAGTTGCGCCATTTTTAGTAAACTCAACCAAGCTGTAATCAAGATCAGGGCTTAATGATAATGCACGGTTTGCAGGTAGTGTCCAAGGTGTTGTTGTCCAGATAACTGCGGCAACTGGAGTCTTATAGCCTTCAACGCCAAATTTAGCGGCTACTGCTGCTGCATCAACAGCATTGAAAGCAACATCAATTGCCGGTGAAGTTTTGTCTTCATATTCAACTTCAGCTTCGGCTAACGCAGAACCACAATCTGTACACCAGTGAACAGGTTTAACACCTTTATGTAAATGGCCACTTTCAATCACTTTTGACAAAGAGCGTACAATGTTAGCCTCGGTGCTGTAATCCATTGTTAGATATGGGTTATGCCAATCACCTAAAACACCTAAACGAATAAAGTCATCACGCTGACCATCTACTTGTTTAGCTGCATATTTACGACATTCTGCACGAAACTCAGCAGCAGAAATCTTTTGGCCAGGCTTACCAACCTTTTTCTCTACCATAAGTTCGATAGGCAGACCATGACAATCCCAACCAGGAACGTATGGCGCATCAAAACCAGCCATTGTTTTTGACTTGATAATGATGTCTTTTAAAATTTTATTGACTGAGTGACCGATATGAATATTGCCATTCGCATATGGAGGGCCATCATGCAAAATAAATGGTTTGCGTCCAATTCGACTGTCACGAATTTTTTGATAAAGTTCGTTTTGAGTCCAACGGTTTAACATTTCTGGCTCACGATTAGCCAAGTTACCGCGCATCGGAAAATCTGTTTCCGGCAAATTCAACGTAGATTTATAGTCGGTCATTGATCCTATACCATTAATTGGGCTGATTTATTTCAACCTGCATCATTGCCAAACAAAGCTTTTGCTTCATTTGCATCATTCAAAATTTGTTTCTTTAGTGCCTCAAGTGACTCAAACGGATGTTCATCACGGATTTTAGCAACTAATTCAACTTCTACTCTTTTACTGTATAAATCACCATCGAAGTCAAATAAATGGACTTCTAATTGGCAAATTTGGCCGTCAACCGTCGGTCTAAAACCAACATTGGCAACGCCTTCATATATATCGCTATCATCCCAATACATTTTTACGGCAAACACCCCTCTTACGGGTGACACCTTTCTCTTTAATGCAATATTGGCAGTCGGAAAACCTATGGTTCTACCCAACTTTTGCCCATGTGCCACTCTACCCGTTAGCACAAAGGGATGACCTAATAATCTTCTTGCTTGCTCTAAATTACCTAGAGCAAGTTGTTCTCTAACTGCTGTCGAACTCACGCGTATCGAACCTAAAATGAAGCTTTGGGTACTCACAACAGTGAATCCAAACTTTTTGCCAGCTTCAAGTAGCATATCAAAGGTGCCAGCACGATTCTTACCAAAACAAAAATCATCACCGACAACAAGGTATTTAACCCCTAGTTTTTTTACTAGCAAATCTTCAATAAATTGCTCAGCTGGCTGATTAGCAAAACGACTATTAAAATTGACGCACAATAAACGGTCAATACTTAATTCATCAAGCAGGCTAATCTTATCGCGAAGCAAACTGATTCTTGCTGGAGCATCTTGCTGACGAAATAACTCTTGAGGTTGTGGCTCAAACGTCATAACAACTGCGGGCAACTGAAAGTGCTTAGCTTTATTAACTAAGTTATTAAGAACTTGCGCGTGGCCTCGATGCACACCATCAAAGTTACCAATAGTGAGCACGCACCCATGATGCGAAGGTAAAATATTGTGTATACCGCGGATTAATTCCATTACGCCAATTAACTGCAACTGTAAATCGGCTGATTATATACTAGATAGATTTGATTATCAGCACTCATGATTGACGTTTCATCTTCCAAGGTCTTAGCCCCATTATGACTAGGCTCAATAAATACACAACTGCGCCAGAAACAATCAGTTTTATAAGAGTCAATATCTTCATCATCATGTCCATTGCAAGCCACTCACTTTGAACAGGTAGTGTATTTAACAACAATACTGTCATAAGCCCTGTCGCAATAATCACTTTGATGAAAAATATGACAGTTGATTTCGTTATTCTATAAACACCAGCAATGTGTAGCCCACGGTATAACAATACTGCATTTAACAATGCTGATAATGACGTTGCAATTGCAAGCCCAACATATCCAAATGGAATGGCAAAAATAATATTGAAAACCATATTGCTTACCATGGCAATAATGCCGAATTTAACCGGCGTTTTTGTATCTTGACGAGAGTAATAACCTGGTGCTAATACCTTAATCATCATAAAGCTTAATAAACCACAGCCATAGGCCACTAAACTATATGAGGCCATCTCAACATCACTGACTGAAAAAGCGCCGCGCATAAATAGCACCATTAACATTGGCTGAGCCAATATGATAAGCCCAAGCATCGCGGGTGCGCCCAACAGCAAAATCGCTCTTACGCCCCAATCCATGGTCTCACTAAACCCAGTGCCTTTATCATCAACATGCTTTTTAGATAACGCAGGTAGAATCACAGTAGCAATGGCTATACCAAACAAACCAAGTGGAAACTCCAACAACCTATCAGAGTAATAAAGCCAACTAATAGAACCCGTCATTAAAAAAGACGCTATAAAGGTATCAAACAATAAATTGATTTGAGACACCGATACCCCAAACAAAGCAGGGATCATTAATGTTCTAATTTTAACAACACCAGGATGGTGCCAACCCCAACTTGGTTTTACTAAAGCATTCTCTTTTAGTAAAAATGGCAACTGAAACAAAAATTGTACTAAACCACCAAAAAATACCCCCCATGCTAGAGCCAGTTCAGGTTGCTCCATTGTTGGCGCAAAATATAATGCAGCAACAATAATGGTGATGTTTAAAAAAACTGGGGTAAAAGCAGAAACGGCAAACTTGCCTCGGGTATTTAAAATCGATCCCGCTAAAGCAGTTAACGTAATAAACCATAAATAAGGAAAGGTAATTTTCAACATTAATGAAGCGAGTTCAAATTTGCCTGCATCAGGTCCATCATTTAACCAGTCATAAAACCAACCACCAGCAAACAATGCAGCTAATAAAGGCGAAGCAATAACACCGATTAAAGTCACAATACTGACAATGCCACCTAAGGTACCAGCAACTTTAGCTAATAACTCACGAGTCTCTTCGGGTGTATTTTTTTGTTGGTATTCAGTTAATACAGGAACAAAAGCTTGAGCAAATGCACCTTCAGCAAACAGTCTACGTAAAAAGTTAGGTATTTTATTAGCAAAAATAAAGACATCTGCACTACTACCTGCCCCCATTAAATTCGCAATAACAACATCACGGATCAGGCCTAATACTCTTGATACCAAAGTCATCACACTGACTATTGCACCCGATTTTAATAACTTTTTACTCAAACAGCCTCCGAAGCAGCTTGCTATCGATATTTTAAACGTGGATATATCTCAAATTTTCCATTCTACTACTGTCTATGCGGTAGAAGAACTGTTAGAATGCGCCACATCTTACACGAGTTGGGTTGAAGATCACCGCGCAAGGTAGTTATATTTGTTTATTTGACGATATTTCTGCCATATTCATTGACAAAATGAATAAAAGCAGGCATATTCCTCGCCCTCAAAGTATTAATCCCAGTTTTAGGAGTTGCACCTTGGCTAATAGCAAGTCTGCAAAGAAGCGCGCGCTTCAATCTGAAAAACGTCGTCAGCATAATGCTAGTCGTCGTTCAATGTTACGTACATACGTTAAAAGAGTTATCGCTGCTATCCAAAGCGGTGACCACAAAGCGGCTACAGAAGCATTCGCAGCAGCACAACCGATTGTTGACCGTATGGCGACTAAAGGTCTTATTCACAAGAATAAAGCCGCTCGTCAAAAGGCACGTCTAAACACAAGAATCAAAGCACTTGCTGCTTAATCTCGTGATTTAGTTTTTAAAAAACCGACTTAGGTCGGTTTTTTTATATCTAAAATAAATGACTCACTCAACTTTGGCGCTATTTGAGTCTATCCCCACCCGATTACATCACTCTTAGCTCAAGCCTTCACTATTTTTAATACTTACATTCAGTGTAAACATATACAACTAGGCTTATTGCAAGCTAATAAACAACATTCAGGTCATGGCAACCCGTATTGGCTGCTAACGATATCCAGCTAAAACTCCCTTCAAAAATATTTACCGCAACAAAAAGCTTTCATGAGCCTTCTTGAAAGCAAAAAAAACGCCTTAACAGCACTTACCTAAGTAAGTAACTGACTAAGACGCTTTTAGCACTGAGCAGATACTAAGCCATTAGTGGCAATATAAGTTATCCAGTACTTTAATCAGCTCACGAACTTCATCACTTTTAAGTGAATAGAAAACAGTTTGAGCTTCTTTACGTGTACAAACGAGATTATCTTTTCTTAGCCAAGCTAAATGCTGCGATAATGCAGATTGGCTAAGGCCCAGTTTTTTGTTCATCTCACCAACGCACATTTCACCTTCATTAAGCAAATGACATAAAATAAACAATCGGCGTTCATTTGCTAGTGCTTTAAGCATTACTACAGCATGATCTGCACGCTGTTGCATTAATTCTATATTCATCACGCGCTTGGTTCTCCTCAATCATCTCCCTCGCTAATATAGCCTTCCCTAACAAATAGGGCAGCGACATGAAGCACACTTTTTGGTAGATTGTTTTTAAAAATGAGACTTAGCTAATAAAAATGAAGGAAACTCATGAAAAACTACAATAAGGCACTCTTTGCAGGAATGGTTTTTACTGCGTTGTCAGGATGTCAGAATCAAACTAATGATACCCAAGTAACTAAAATCGAGAACACTAAAGATAATGCGGTTAGTCAACAACTCGTCCTAAAAGCTTTAGATTCATCTTTAGGTTATGAAATCGTTGAATCACTAACAGTCGAAGTGGGCCCTCGATTAGCTGGTTCTGAAAAAGATATTATTGCCGTTGAATGGGCGATGGATAAACTGAAAAGTTTAGGGTTTGATAAAGTTTATAAAGAATCAGTTCAAGTCCCTGCGTGGTATAGAGGCAGTGCGAAAGCTTCAATCACAGCTCCCTATGAACAACCACTTGTTATTACTGCACTAGGAGGCAGTGTTTCAACGCCAGAAGAAGGCATACAAGCAAATATTGTACGCTTTGACACACTTGCCGATTTACAAGCGGCAGATCCTGAATTAGTCAAAGGTAAAATTGCATTTATCGACCATAAAACCGAGAGACATATTAGCGGTAAAGGCTACGGGAAATCGGTCGGAGGTCGTTCTAGAGGCGCTGTTGCTGCAGCAGAAAAAGGCGCTGTAGCTGTCGTTATTCGCTCAATTGGTACCGATCATGACCGCATGGCGCACACAGGTATGATGCGTTATAAAGATGGGGTGAAAAAAATTCCTGCCGCTGCGTTGTCAGCACCAGATGCTGATATGATTAATTCAATGCTCAAGCGTAATGACAATATCACCCTTTCACTTAACTTAACGTCGAAAAATTTGGGTGTAGCAACCTCTTACAATGTCATTGCTGAAGTCACTGGTAGCAGTAAGCCAGAAGAGATTGTATTAATCGGGGCACATCTTGACTCATGGGATGAGGGGACTGGCGCCATTGACGATGGTGCTGGTGTCGCCATTGTTACTGCAGCAGCTAAACTTATCCAGGATTTACCACAAAAACCTGCAAGAACGATAAGAGTTGTATTATATGCAGCTGAAGAAGTTGGCCTTGTCGGCGGTAAAGCGTACGTTAAACAGCATAGTGATGAGCTGGAAAAACATTATATTGCAGCAGAGTCAGACTTTGGCGCAGGTAGAATTTATCAAATCGATTTTAACGTTAACCCAAACGTATTTGAGCAAGTTCAACTTGAACATCAATCAATGACTATCAATGGTGTAAAACTTGGTAATAACAAAGCGTCAGGCGGCCCGGATGTCTCTATGATGCCAGGTTTAGGTGTGCCAGTGGCATCATTAAGGCAAGATGGTACTGACTACTTTGATTATCATCACACCCCTAACGACACGTTGGATAAAATCGATCCAAAAGCGCTTGCCCAAAATGTCGCTGCTTATGCTCAATTTGCGTATATCATGGCGCAATCGGAACTTGATTTACGCCCTTTAGCCAAAAAAGAACCCAAATAGCCTTTTAGCAAAACTGTTAGGCAATAAAAAAGCAGCGAAATCACTGCTTTTTTATTGTCTGTTCGTTTTAAAAAAAACGGTTAGCTAATCCAACAGTAAAAGGTTGATACTCAACCTCTAAACACGCTCTTCACGTAAGAATACAGGCACTGCAGGCGTTGATAATTCTTCGCTGTAATAATAACCATCAACATCAAATTGTTGTAACCCTGCTAACGATTTAATGTCATTTTCAATAATATACCTTGCCATCAAACCGCGCGCTTTTTTGGCATAAAAACTAATCACTTTATATTGACCATTTTTACAGTCTTTAAATGCTGGGGTAATCAGTGTTGCATTCAGCTTTTTAGGTTTTACCGCTTTAAAGTATTCGTTCGAAGCCAAATTAACAATGATATCGTCTTCTTGCTCAGCAACAGCCTGATTAATTTCATCGGTGATCACATCCCCCCAAAAAGCGTACAAGTTTTTACCTTTAGGGTTAACTAAACTCGTGCCCATTTCGAGGCGATAAGCTTGCATCAAATCAAGTGGCTTAAGTAAGCCATACAAACCTGACAAAATCCGCAAATGTTGTTGTGCTTTACTCACTTCTTTTTCAGACATTGAGTCAGCATCAAGCCCTGTATAAACGTCGCCACGAAAAGCAAACATCGCTTGCTTGGCATTGTCTAGGGTGAAGTTAGGTTGCCACTCGATGAACCTAGCTGCGTTTAAACCTGCAATTTTATCGCTAACTTTCATCAGCGAAGCAATATCTATAGGAGTCAACTCACGACACACATTAATTAATTGTTGGCTATGATCTAACAACGTCGGTTGTGTAAAAGACGTTGTGTTAGCCTTGGTTTCGAAGTCGAGAGTTTTTGCTGGAGAAACTAATACTAACATCGTTAACTATCCTATTAAGCCGTAAAGTACATTCTTTCAATTTGCCTCTATGATACTGGGCTAAATAAAAAAAACCATGCAATAAATGCATGGTTTTTTAGATTGCGCTAATAGAGTTTAAAAATCCCTAGCGAGGGTCAACTCTGTAGCCAATAACAAAGATGCCTATTTTGATGACTCAGCAGGCTTATTCTTCCAAATGCCGTCTTCTAACTGCTCTGCAAGCTCAGGGAACTTATCAGTATCAAACATCGGCTCTTCACCAGCTTTAATCTGTTGACGATAGTCATTAATCACACGAACAGCTAAACCTGATAATAATAGCAGTGCAATCATATTCACCAATGCCATTAAGCCCATCGACACGTCCGCTAAGTTCCAAACAATATTGATTTTTGCTACGGCGCCAAACATTACCATGCCAAGCACAACTAATCTGAAGATTGGTAATGCACCTTTCTTATTGCCAGATAAGAACATGACGTTAGTTTCAGCGTAAGAATAGTTAGCGATAATTGATGTAAAGCAAAACAGTAAAATAGCAAAAGCAATAAATGCTCCCCCCCAGTCACCAACATGCGATGACAGAGCGTTAATGGTTTTAGCAATACCATCGCCGCTCCCTGCTGCATCACCTGACAATAAAATAATTGCCGCTGTAGCAGTACAAATAACGATAGTATCAACGAATACACCCATCATTTGCACAAAGCCTTGCGATGCAGGATGGTTAGGATTTGGCGATGCGCTTGCCGCAATATTTGCAGCACTACCCATACCAGCTTCATTCGAGAATAATCCGCGCGCAATACCTGCTTGCATAGCTTGTGCAACACTATAAGCAACACCACCAGCAGCGGCTTCTTGCCAACCAAACGCACTGTTAATCACCAACATAAATACTGCAGGTAGTTGTTCGACATTCATCAATACAACCACTAATGCAATGGCGATGTAAGCTAATGCCATAACAGGTACAACAATCTCAGAAACTTTAGCGACTTTTTTAAGGCCACCCATAATCACTAAACCGCTTAATACAGCAATTGCCACACCCACATAAATCGGGTTCAAATCAAATACAGCAGTCATTGCACCAGTAATTGTATTAGCTTGTACTGCATTAAACACTAAACCAAAACAGATTATCAGTAGGATTGAGAATAGAATTCCCATCCAACGTTGGCCAAGTCCTTTCTCCATATAGTAAGAAGGACCACCGCGGTACTGACCGTCGACATCTTTTACTTTATAAACTTGCGCAAGCGTTGACTCAATCATTGCGGTTGCCATACCTAGCATCGCAATTGCCCACATCCAGAAAACTGCGCCGGGACCAGCTGCACCAATTGCAACAGCAACACCTGCCATATTACCGGCGCCGACACGGGCCGCCATACTGGTACAGAAAACTTGGAAAGAAGATAAACCATTGCGACCTGGACGGCGGCTAATGGATAAAATTTTGAGACCATGCGCAAAATGCGTAATTTGGATGAAGCCTAAGCGTACAGTAAAAAATAAACCTGCGCCTACTAGCCCATAAACTAACAATTTACCCCAGAGTAAATCGTTCATGAAATTCACAATCGTTTCTAACATTGCCATTTGCTTAAATTATTCCTTCGAATAACTTTATTTTGTAAAAAGTTGGCTTGTGATTAAGCATCAAAACAAACGCTTCGGACAAAATAAAATTATCGTATTATTTTAATAAGAGCACTCAAGTTCAATTCAGCAGGTATTTCATTTGCTTATCACATTGAATTTCAGTGAGCGAAATATTAGTTATTTATTATTTAGGATTTGATCGAGTTAACTTTACTTTTTTTAGGCACGAATGCCTAGCAAACTTTCTCAATTCTTATCGCTGATTTTTCGGTGCAAAAAATTAGCATAGAAGATCTGAACCAGCAGGTGATCAAGATCACACTTATCTAATTAGCAGCCTTTAGCTGCATCTCAAATAACAATCCTACGCCCTTCACACCCATAAGCTTTAACACAAAACCAACTTTAACCCATTTTAATTATAAAAATATTTAATAAAAAGTTAGACAAAGACCACATTATTGCAACCAAAATAAGAATACAGTGTTCTCATTAAGAATTAAATCAACTTAAATCTTCAAAATACTGAGGTCACTATGACACAAGCAAATGAAATCACTTCGCTGAAAAAATTTGTTAGAGCAACGAACTTCCTTGCCACATCTCAAATCTACCTAAAACAAAATGTATTGTTCAAAAGAGCATTACAGCATGATGATATTAAGCCAAGACTGCTCGGCCATTGGGGCACTTGCCCAGGTATTAACTTCGTATACGCCAACGTCAATCGCCTCATTGTTAAACATCAAAGAGATTTCATCTACTTGGTTGGCCCAGGTCATGGCTTCCCTGCTGTACAAGCTAACCTTTTTGTAGAAGGCTCATTAAGCCACTTTTATCCAGAAACCATTCCTTATAATGAATCTGGCATTGAAGATATCTGTAAAAAATTCTCAGCAGCTTATGGCTACCCTTCTCATGCTAACCCTGAAGCACCAGGTCAAATCCTTGAAGGCGGTGAGTTAGGTTACTCGCTCTCTGTCGCATGGGGCTCAGTGCTTGATAATCCAAATCTTATCGCAGCATGCTTAGTCGGTGATGGTGAGTCAGAAACAGGTCCATTAGCTGCATCTTGGTATGCTAACCGACTTGTAGATCCTGCAACCAATGGCGCAGTACTTCCTATTGTTCATATCAACGGTTACAAGATATCTGGTCCTACTCGCATGGGACGTATGGATCACGAAGAACTTGATCTTGAGTTTCGTGGCTTAGGTTATCACCCAATTATTGTCGATGATGAGCTTGAAGAAGATGTCTTTGTGCAAATGGCAAATGCAATGGATCTGTCTTATGAAATGATCAATGACATTCAAATTCGCGCAAGAAATGGCGAAGATGTCTGCAAACCACGTTGGCCTGTTATTTTAATGCGAACAGCTAAAGGCTGGACTGGCACTGCTGAACACGGTGGTAAAAAGCTTGAAGGTAACTGTGAGTCGCATCAAGTCATCGTTAATAAATGCGCAACGGATCCAAGCCATCTTCAAGCATTGAATGACTGGCTAGAGAGTTATAAGTTTGATGAGTTATGTGACATCAATGCTGATGGACAAATTAGCTTCGATAAAGATATTCAATCGCTTATACCACCTAAGCACTTATGTTGCGGTAGACAGCATCTAAGTTACGGCGGAGAAGTTGTACGTGCTCTAGCGCAACCTGACTTAAAACAATTGAGCT
Source organism: Shewanella sp. UCD-FRSSP16_17 (assembly GCF_001675935.1). Lineage (NCBI taxonomy): Bacteria > Pseudomonadati > Pseudomonadota > Gammaproteobacteria > Alteromonadales > Shewanellaceae > Shewanella > Shewanella sp. UCD-FRSSP16_17. Next base: position 219,053 of record NZ_LZFV01000013.1, on the reverse strand, counting down.
ATGGGCCAGAAACACCACGAGGCACTCGAGGTGTATCTATGTACAAAATGGGTGAATGGATGCGTGATGCGTTCAAATTAAACCGTGATCAACGTAATTTACGTATCTTCAGCCCTGATGAAACCTACTCAAACCAGCTTCAAGCTGTATTTGAAGAAACAGACCGTGCTTGGCAATGGCCAATTAAGAGCTGGGATCAAGATATGGCAAGAGACGGTCGTGTCATCGAATTACTGTCAGAAAACTTGTTATTCGGCATGATGCACGGTTATACCGTAACAGGTCGCCATGCAATGTTCCCAACCTATGAAGCCTTCTCACAAGTTGTGTCTTCAATGGCAGATCAATACTGTAAATATGTATATGCAAGCCAAGGGGTTCATTTCCGCAAACCTGTGCCTTCTTGTAACGTTGTGTTGTCTTCTTTATTAGAACGTCAAGACCATAATGGCTACTCTCATCAGAACCCATCCTTCCTAGGGGCAATGTTAGAGAAACACCCTGATATTATTTCAGCATACTTACCTGCAGATGGTAACTCGACTCTGACGTACACAGAGCGCGCTTATGAAGATCGCGACAAGTTAAACATCTTAGTTGCAGGTAAAAAAGAACTACCACAATGGCTATCGTTAGATGAAGCACGTAAGCAAACTCAAGACGGTGTCATGGTTTGGGATTTTGCATCGGATGAGAATCCAGATGTGGTTCTAGCTGGCTGCGGGGATTATGTCACCCAGGAATGTATGGCATCTTTAGTACTTATCCGTGAGCTATTACCTCGAGTTCGAATTCGTTTTGTCAGTGTAACTGAACTCAATAGTAATGGTTTAGGTAGTCGAGACTTCCAAGCTAAACCTTGGATGATGGATGAAATATTTACTGAAGATAAAGGCGTGGTATTTAACTACCATGGTTACCCAAATACCATCAAGAAACTTGTATTTGATTATAAAGGTAGTCGCCGCTTTAGAATCAAAGGCTACGAAGAAGAAGGTTCTACTACGACACCATTTGACATGGGTGTCCGTAATGGCACCTCACGTTATCATTTAGTGATAGATATGGCTTACAAGCTATTCCAACAAGGTGTAATTGATGAAACACAGCACGTCGCCATCACAACCGATATGTTACAACGCTTAGTTGAGCACCGTAACTACATCAAAGCAAATGGTGTAGACCCTCAAGAAATTGAAAACTGGGTATGGACTCGATAACGGTTAGTAGATAACGATAACTCGACTAGGATATAAAGCGCCATTTGGCGCTTTATATCCTCAAATTTTATTTACCTCACCTCAAGTGCGTCACTTCGAGCAAACTACACAATTGTTAAAAAGCACACCTCACTTGCAACATTCTTACGAACTCCCCCCCCTTAAAACAGCCCAAAAAGCAAAGATTGTTAAATTAATACCAACATTGTTCTTTATTACTATGGAAAACCATTGAAATTACGACGATAATTAGCACGCTGACAAAAACATAATAGGAACACCACATAAGCGTCAGCGACACTTGTATCAAACAAATCATTTACATGTGTTTTGGTGGAGTAAAATAACAATGGACTTATACATGATGAAGAACACATTAAAAGTAGTATTACTCACCTCATTGTTACCTTTTGCTGCTTCAGCAGAGCAAGAGTTAACACCGTGGTATGTTGGTGGTGGTCTTGGTGTTAATAATTACGAACCAAACTGCGATCAAAAAACAATGAAAGTATGTGGTGAAGACGACCCTTATGCATGGGATGTTTTCGGTGGTTACTTATTCAATGATTACTTTGGTGTTGAACTCGGTTACCGTGATTTAGGTCGCGCAGAATGGACTGACTACAGCAACAAACGTAATGATGTTGGCGCTAGAGGCATGGCGTTAGGCTTAGTCGGTTTTTATCCATTTGCTGATAAGTGGAGTTTATCGGCTGAAGCTGGTGCGATGAATTACCTTATCTCAAACAAGAAAAACTATAATACTGAATATTATAGTGACAGTGGTATAGCACCATACATAGGTGCAGGTATTGGATATAACTTTACTGATAACTTAAAGTTACAAGCTAAATATCGCCGCTACGAAAACTTAGATGACGATAAATACAATACCCTTGATATGGAAAGTAATTACTGGGGTCTTGAATTAAGCTATCGTTTCGGTGTTGATAAACCCGCTCCAGCGCCTGTCGTTGCACCGGTTGTTGCTGCACCAATTGATTCTGATAACGATGGCGTGACAGACGATATGGATAAATGTCCAGACACCCCATCGACTCACAAAGTAGATGCCCAAGGTTGTACTATTTATGAAGATGCACCTATTTCATCTCGTATGGAAGGTGTTTATTTTGATAATGATTCTGCAGTATTAAAACCTGAATCATACACTCGTCTAGAAAAAGGCGCTAAATACTTAAAAGATAATCCGCACACAACTGCTGTGATTGAAGGTCATGCATCGTTAGTTGGTAATGCTGATTATAATATGGATTTATCTGAGCGCCGCGCACAAGCTGTTGTTGACGCTTTAGTTGAAAAATACGGCATTGACGCAAGTCGATTAAAAGCCGTTGGTTTTGGTGAAGACAATCCAATTATGGAAGGAACATCACCTGAAGCTAACAAACAAAACCGTCGTATTGATGCTGTAGTAAGTGGTGCAGAGAAACGCCCTGTACTAAAATAAGTACCAAAGCTTAATTAGCCCAAATAAAAGTCGCTGCTTGCAGCGACTTTTTAATTTTGAAAGAAAAGTGACATATTTAAAAACCACAGCAGCAAAGGGATGTTATCGGTAACAATTGTTTTTCATCATTATTTTTTATCTAAATGGCTAATAAATCAGGTATTAAATAACAAGATTTCATGTCTAGTTGCTCAAAAATTACTTTTTTATGTAATTTTTTTACAAATACAGTTGGAAAATACAGTAAAATCGCTTCTAATAACCGCATTCAACAAAACAACTTTGTTACTTGAGAGGGAAATTTCCATGGCGAACACGTTAGCTCAACTTAAAGCACTGACAACTATTGTTGCAGACACTGGCGACATCGAAGCAATCAAACGTTACCAACCTGAAGATGCGACAACAAACCCTTCTCTGATCTTAAAAGCAGCTCAGATACCTGAGTACGCACCACTAATTGATGATGCTATTAATTGGGCTAAAGCTCAGTCAAATGATGTAGCGCAACAAGTAGAAGACGCAGGCGATAAATTAGCAGTTAATATCGGCATTGAAATTCTTAAAATTGTCCCAGGCCGTATTTCGACAGAAGTTGATGCTCGCCTTTCATTTGATAAAAATGGTTCAATTGAAAAAGCACATAAGTTAATCAAGCTTTATAAAGATGCTGGTATCGATAAATCTCGTATTCTTATTAAACTTGCATCAACGTGGGAAGGTATTTGCGCAGCAAAACAACTTGAACAAGAAGGCATCAACTGTAACTTAACTTTACTATTTAGTTTCGCTCAAGCACGTGCATGTGCTGAAGCCGGTGTTTACTTAATCTCACCTTTCGTTGGTCGTATTTTAGATTGGTATAAAAAAGACACAGGTCAAGATTACACTGCTGAGACCGATCCAGGTGTTGTATCAGTAACCGACATTTACAATTACTACAAGCGTCATGGGTATAATACCGTTGTTATGGGCGCAAGCTTCCGTAACATTGGCGAGATCATCGAACTTGCTGGTTGTGACCGCTTAACCATTGGGCCTGCATTACTTGAAGAGCTTGCTAATAGCGATGCAGCTATCACACAAAAGTTAGCACCAGCTACGTCAATTGAAGCAGCCCCAACCCCACTTACTGAAGAACAATTCCGCTGGGAATATAATCAAGATCCAATGGCTGTAGATAAATTAGCAGAAGGCATTCGTAACTTTGCCATTGACCAAGGGAAACTTGAAGTCATGTTAAACGAGAAGCTAGGCTAATTAATTAATCAATGGAGTGATTTGCATGACCCATTTAACTCAGAGTAATACCTGGCAGCAGTTAATTCAAAATGCATCTGTATTGCCTCATATGCGCGAACTTTTTGCTCAAAACCCACAAAGGTTTGAGCAACTCAGTGTTAAGGACTGTGGTTTATTACTAGATTATTCTAAAAACCGCATTAATGATGAAACCTTATCTTTGCTGTTCAAATTAGCTAAAGAAGCTAACCTAAGCGATAAGATTGCAGCCATGTTTAATGGCGACATTATTAATAACACAGAAGGCCGTGCAGTACTTCATACGGCACTTCGCAGTAAGCCTGAACAGGTAATAATGGCTGAAGGCAAGAATATCGTACCTGAAGTACAGCAGACACTGGCTAAAATGCAGCAGTTTGTTGAATCAGTGCAAGATGGCCACTGGAAGGGTTATACCGGTAAAACCATTACTGATATTGTCAGCATTGGTATTGGCGGCTCCTTTTTAGGTCCAAAAATTGTCTCTCAAGCATTACGCCCGTACTGGGTTAAAGGTCTTAATTGTCATTTTGTTGCCAATGTTGATGCCACCTCTATCTGTGAAAAGTTAAAAGGTTTAGATGCAGAAAAAACCCTGTTTGTTATGTCATCTAAATCATTTGGCACTCAAGAAACCTTAACCAACACGCTTAGCGCTAAAGATTGGTTCTTGGCGAATGGTGGCTCGCAGACTGATGTTGCAAAACACTTTGTTGCAGTGACTTCAAACGTCGATAAAGCCACAGAATTCGGTATTGACGCTGAAAACATTTTCCCTATGTGGGACTGGGTTGGCGGTCGTTATTCATTATGGTCAGCAATTGGCTTACCCATTGCCTTGCTAGTCGGCTTCGACAACTTTACACAGTTACTAGACGGTGCTCATCAGATGGATACACATTTTGCTCATACACCACTTGAGCAAAATATGCCTGTCATTATGGGCATGCTATCAGTGTTATATGGCAACTTCCATGATGCGCAATCTCATGTGGTATTAACCTATGACCATTACCTGCGTGGTTTACCGGCTTACTTCCAGCAACTTGATATGGAAAGTAATGGTAAATCAGTCATGCTAGATGGTACTCAAGTTGACTTTAGTACTGGTCCGGTAATTTGGGGCGGTGAAGGCACCAATGGTCAACATGCTTATCACCAATTACTGCATCAAGGCACTGCACTCATTCCTGCTGACTTTATTATGCCGCTTCAAAGCCATAATCCGTTAGGTGAACATCATAACCAACTTGCTTCTAACTGCTTTGGACAAACCCAAGCATTAATGCAAGGGCGCACGTATGATGAGGCATACGCTGAACTTGCAGAGAAAGATATGCCAGAAGCAGAAAAAAGCCTTATTTCACAGCACAAAGTCATGTCAGGCAATAAGCCTAGCAACACATTATTAATGGATAAGCTAACCCCTACCACTTTAGGTGCTTTAATCGCACTTTATGAGCATAGAACCTTTGTTCAAGGTGCTATTTGGCAAATTAACTCTTTTGATCAATGGGGAGTTGAACTTGGTAAGGTACTTGGAAATGACGTTCTTGATAGGATTGGAGCTGAAAAAGACGCTTCAGAGCTAGATTGTTCGAGTAATGCATTAATTAATTTATATCGACAAGGTCAGATATAAAACCTAAAAAAGCCAGCATAAGCTGGCTTTTTTATTCCCTCTTATTTCTTCACATAGCACAAGTCACTAAATTAGCCAGTAAAGCTTCATTAAATTGTCAGCCCGCATTAACAAAAATGAAACAAAGCTATTGCACAATAGCGATGAAATATGATACTTATTTGCATAGAGACATCATAATAACAAGGGAGGTTTACCATGGATCGTTTAGACTATGGTGGTGCGCTAGACCAAGTTGTTGAAAGACCAACTCGCTCAAAAAGCTCAAACAAAAAACGTAAATGGCGGGAGATAGAAGCGTTAAAGGACAAACAGCGTCTACTCAAAGAACTTCAAGACATTGATACAAGTTTTGATTTTGATTTTGAAACAATGCCATTATAAGCATTAAAACTAATTGAATAGTTATTCATAAATCAAAAAATAAAAAGAGCGCATATAGCGCTCTTTTTTTGTTTCATTTAGTTAACATTTCAAGCTAAGCCTATGTGCGCTTTTAAATCTTCAAAGATACTTTCATCATTGTCACTAAATAAAGGATCATCCACTAATTGCTTTTCACATTGAGATTTAATCGTATCCCAGTCCTGTGCGGTGAGTTGTTTTGCAAATAAAGGAAACAATTCACTTTCTTCGTAATGCATATGGCTACGCTGAATATCGACATAAGCTTGCAAATCTGTCACTAACTTTTCACGAGAAATAACCACATCAGATAGAATAAGGTTCAAGCTATACATTAATGCACCCGAATACTCAGCAAGCTTTGTGTGTTCTTCGTGTAGTTGAGTATTACAGGGGCTAGAAAATTGTTTAACAAAGTAATTGTAAGTGATGTCTTCTAAAGGGTGATGACTATGCTCAGCATAGACTTGCATATATTCGACAACATCTCTAATCAACGAAAAGTTAACCGCTTCACCTTGGGAAAGTTTGTGATTTTTTTTAGCTAATACATCAAGTAAAACTGCAATATGCTTATGATCATTCATTAGCCTTTTCAATATCATTTTATCCATAACCACAATTCCTTCATGTATATAGATTAATCACACTTCGAGTATTTACAATCTACACTAGTGGTTGAATTCTTGTTATGACGAAGATCATAAAATAAATGATTGTAATAAACCCCTTTAAAAGCAATGAAAAAGCATATTCCTGAGCAATTTTTACCATAAAAAAGCACCTTTACGGTGCTTTATAGCTTTAAGCCCTACTCGTTAATTTAAGGTTTTAAATAAGTGTGCTTTTAATTGCTCAAAGTCAGGCGCTAGTTCCGCTGACAATATAGGTTTATTAACCACCGCCTCAAGTTCTACAGGTAAAGGAAGGTTAATATGTAATTGCTCATCCACAACATCCTTAAACTTAGCAGGGTGAGCTGTGCCTAAAAATATGCCTGTTTCGTTAGCCTCAAGCTCATCTGTCAAAGCTTGAGCCGCAATCGCAGCGTGTGGCTCTGATTGGTAGCCTAATTGGTATAAGTCACTTAACGCTTTGCTGGTTTGCAATTCCGTTAACGCTACGCCTGTTATCGATGATAATGGCCACCCCATTGTTTCGCATATTGCTTCAACTCTTGGCCAATTTGATGGTTCAGATACATCCATAGCATTAGACATCGTCGCAACAGTCGCATTTGGCGCCCAATCACCAGCTGATAAATAACGAGGAACGGTATCATTTGAATTGGTTGCAGCGATAAAGCGCTTGATAGGTAAGCCCATCGCTTTTGCAAATAATCCAGCAGTTAAATTACCAAAATTACCACTAGGTACTGATACTACAATCTCGTCATTACCTTTTTGCTTTGCTTGTGCAACCGCTTCAAAGTAATAACAAATCTGTGCTAATAAACGACTGATGTTAATTGAATTAGCGGAGTTTAAATGTAGCCCATCACGAACATCACTATCATCAAATGCTTGTTTTACCAGGGTTTGACAGGCATCAAAATCAGCAGTTACCGCAACAGTATGAATATTGCGCCCCAATGTAGTGAACATTTTTTCTTGTAGCTCACTGATTTTGCCTTTTGGGTACATCACCACAACTTGTACGGCATCTAAGCCATAAAAAGCATCTGCCACTGCCGCGCCGGTATCTCCAGAAGTCGCCGTTAAAATCGTTAACTTTTTATCACCAGCAAGTAAATTAACGCACTGGGCCATAAAGCGTGCACCAAAATCCTTAAATGCTAAGGTTGGTCCATGAAACAATTCTAAACAAGCGCGTTTATCATCAGCAGCAACTAACGGCGCTTCAAAAGTAAATGCATTCTCAACTAACTTATCAACACTTGCTTGACCGATTTCATCAGCGAGCCAAGCGCCCAGCACTTTCTTGCTTCGCTCAACAAAAGGAAGCTGTAGCAGCTCATCAATATTCGATATTGTTGGTATTGATTTAGGGAAAAACAACCCTCTATCCTTTCCAAGTCCAAGTTGCACCGCTTCACTGAAACTGACCACTTGAGAAGGATGTTTTAAATTATATAATTCCATTTTGGTACGCCTATACAATAATAATTGAGTTACACACGACGGGTGCCAGCATCGTCGAGTTGGCAGACATGGGCAAAACCACCAGCCTGTGATAAATAATGTTTCTCAAGCCACGATTTAGCTTGCTCTGCAACGGCTAAATTATCGGTCACAGAAAATAAAGTCGGCCCACTGCCTGAAATACCTGTTGTTAGCATACCCAGCTCAGCTAATGCCTCTCTTGCTGCTGTATAGCCGGGAATAGCACTGGCACGATACGGCTCAGCCATAACATCTTTTAGCACACTGATGGCTAATGAGGCGTCTTGCTGATAGCTTGCATGAACAAAAGCACTAAGGTGTCTTGCAAAGTCAATCGCCACGGACTTGTCATATTGCTCGGGTAATAGCGCTCGCATTTTAGCCGTCGACAATGAAATCCCTGGATAAGCAACAACCCAATACCATTGTTTAAAGCCAGGGATCGTTGCGCAGACCTGTTGTGGGGTATTCAACATGAGCTGCATTCCACCTAAATAACACGGTGSCACATTATCAAAGTGAACACTGCCAGAAATCATACCTTCAAACTCACCCATTAATAATAACAAGGCTTGCTGGTCAAACGGTTGTTCAAAGTGTTCATTAAGCGCATACAAAGCGGCAACTACTGAACTGGCACTCGAGCCTAATCCACTGCCGACTGGTAAGTTTTTTTCGAGCCTAATAGCAACACCTTGTTGAATAGCTAGCTTTTCAAGAAAAAATTCAGCGCACTGATAGACTATATTGTCTTTTCCATCTGCAGGTAACTTATCTGCCCAAGCCCCTGTTTGAGAGTAATGTACACCAGACTCTGCTGACTCAATCATCACTCGGTCACCAAGTAAACTTCCATCAATTGGAGCAAGTGCAGCCCCAAGTAAGTCATAGCCGACACCGACATTCCCCATAGATGCTGGTGCATAAACTGTTATGCTCATAGCCCAACCTCTCGTGTCCAATTAAGCGTTCTTAATACGTCTGCAAATGCGCCTGCAGCTGTCACATCAGTTCCAGCGCCATAGCCTCTTAGCACAAATGGGATAGGCTGATAGTATTGGCTGTAAAATGCTAAGGCGTTTTCGCCGCCTTTAACACTGTAAAGTGGATCACTTGAATCCACTTCAGCAATACGTACATAGCACTTTCCATCTTCAATTTGACCAACATAACGCAGTAACTTACCTGCAGCTTTTGCTGTTTCAACTCGCGCACTCACTTCAGCATCAAGTTTAGGAAGGTTTGCCATAAAGGTGTCGATATCCCCTGATGCATCGAAAGATGCAGGTAATACTGACTCTACGATGACATCATCTAGCTCAAGTTCCATGCCCACTTCACGCGCCAAAATTAAGACTTTTCGTGCGACATCCATACCACTTAAATCTTCACGAGGATCAGGTTCAGTAAAGCACTTTTCACGAGCAATCGACGTGGCTTCAGATAGACTCATGCCTTCATCTAGCATGCCAAAGATATAAGATAATGAACCAGATAATATGCCATTAAATCGTTGCAATTTATCACCTGCAAATAACAGCTTTTTCAAGTTATCAATAACAGGAAGCCCTGCACCGACTGTTGTCTCATATAAAAACTGACGACGTTGCAACAACGCTGTGCTTCGCAATTGTTGATAATATTGATAATCACGAGTGTTGGCTTTTTTATTTGGGGTAACAACATGAAAACCAGCGTTCATTGCATCGACGTATCTGTCTGAAACCAACTCACTTGAAGTACAATCCACTAACACAGGATTAAGTAATTGCTGCTCTTTACCCCAAGCAAACAAAGCGGGTAGATCATAACTTGTTTGACAATCAGCGAGTAAAGCTTGCCAATGAGTTAAATCAACACCGTCACTGTTTAACAACATTTTACGAGAATTAGCGATGCCACACACTCGCATTGTGATGTGCTGCTCTTTCAGCATTTGAGCTTGTTGGTGAATTTGCGCTAATAAACCCGCTCCCACATTGCCCGCCCCGACGAGGAACACATCAAGATATTGTTGAACATCGAAAAAAGCTTGATGACAAGCTGCAATAGCATGCTTAGTTTTACGTTGTTCAATCACAGTCGAGATTGAACGCTCAGATGAGCCTTGTGCAATCGCTACGATGTTCACACTGGCTTTGGCTAACGCACTAAAGAACTTCGCCGCCGCTCCTTTATGAGTTTTCATGCCATCGCCAATTAATGAAACAATCGCTAAATGTTGTCTAAGCTCGATTGGTTCAAGTAGCTCTGACTGGATTTCTAACTCAAACTCAAGCTCAAGCGCTTGTTTGGCCTTTTCAGCTTCATCTGTATTAACACAAAAACTAATGCTGTATTCAGATGAGCTTTGCGTGATCAAAGAGACAGAAATACCACTGCGAGAGATGGCATCTAATGTCCGGCTGGCCATACCAACCATGCCTTTCATTCCCGGGCCAGAGATATTAAACATCGTCTGATCATCAAGGTTTGAAATAGCCTTAACTTGCAATCCGGTCTTGTCAGCCTCGTTCGACACTAAAGTGCCAGGCGCAGAAGGATTAAAACTATTTTTGATATAACAAGGGATATGATACTGAGCTATCGGTGCAATGGTTTTAGGGTGCAAAACTTTGGCACCAAAGTACGACAGCTCCATGGCTTCTTGATAACTTAACTGTTCAAGTAACTTAGCATCGGCAACAACGCGCGGATCAGTATTATAAACACCATCGACATCAGTCCAAATTTCACAACTTGATGCATCTATGCATGCAGCCAAAACTGCAGCTGAATAGTCTGAGCCATTTCGGCCTAAAGTGACCGTTTTACCTGACTCATTTGCCGCAGTAAACCCAGGCATAATCCAAACTCTTGCCTCTTCTAAATTTAATGCAGCAAAACGTTGTTTACTTGCTTTAATATCAACAACTGACTCTAAAGGCTTACCATGAGCTAAAAAAAGCTGCCTAGGATCAAACTGTGCAGCAGTCAACGATTTAGCCTTCATTACCTGCTCCATTAACGCAGCAGAAAGACGCTCACCCGATACGACAACTTGCGCCCTTACATGGTCAGGACATTCATTCAACAAGGCGATTCCAGTTAATTTATCCTTCCAATCCGCCAGTTGCATTACTAACTTTTCATCTAAAACTTGTTTCTGCTCAGCAGAAATAAGCGTCTGTGCAGCATTGGAAAATAACCCTATAAACACCTGCTCAATCTGAGTTAACGTCGCGCTGTAGTCCTTACCTTGCTGCGCTAAATCCACTAATTCTAATAGTCCATTAGTCACTGTTGCAGGCGCAGACAAGACTGTTGCAACAGACTCCTGAGCCGATGACTGCTCAATAATATCTGCCGCCATGAGAAAACGTTGCCAATTGGCTAACGAGGTGCCGCCAAACTTCATTACTTTCATTTTATTACTCCATTAACTCGTTAGCTTTAGCTAAATTTATTCATAATTTATGCATAGAAACAAAAAAGCCCGCTTCTTTGTGGGAAGCGGGCTTTCGATAAAATCTTTAGGGTGTACTTAGCCCGCCCCCACAATAGTAATTGTGGTGGTTGTAGTAATAATGGTAGCTACAACATAGTGATGGACATTCATTCGAACACTCTACTTATTTAAAATTTGTTTTTTTTGTACTATTTTTGCTATTAAATTGAAAAAAAACAATGCAATTAACACGAGCAAATATGTACTTGTTTTGAATTAATAACAGAATTGCTTTTTTTGCCCTCTGTTGTCAACCCCTAATAAAGCTTTATTTTTAACCGCTTATTCCAGATTGTTCTAATATCGTTGAGAAATAAGCTGCTAATGACAGTTTTTATCCGCTAATCATACAAAATCCCGCACAAAACCCCTGTTTACGTAAACGTAACCCCCTGAGTGCACAAACATAAAAAAACCTAGAAAACAGCTGCTTAAACTGTACAAAAAAGGGCGAGTAAAGATAAAAGCATGAATTATACGATTACCAGTACTGATTATCCGTCAACTCAACAAAATAAGATGTTTTAATCTCCTCTATCATCAACTTGCTTGAAATTGTTTCATTTTAAACAAATTCAGAAACATGTGATTGAATAAGCAAAAGCTGATACAAATCATCGCACACAAAGTTAAAAAGTATTATCATGCCGCCACATTAAGAATTGGAGTCGATATGAAAATCACAAAACATTCAGCAGTGACTATTCACTACCGCTTAACAGACGCTAATGGCGAACTGATTGAAAGTTCATTTGAAGCAGAACCAATGGTTTACCTTCATGGCACAGAAGGATTAATTCCGGGTCTTGAGGTTGAACTTGAAGGCAAAGTTGCTGGTGATAAATTCGATGCAAATATCCCAACAGAACAAGCTTACGGGGAATACCACGAAGGCCTAAAACAAGAAGTGCCTTTAGAAGCTTTTGGTGATATCAAAGATATCGTTCCAGGTATGCGTTTCATTGCAGAAACAGAAATGGGTCAACGTCCTGTTCAAGTGACAGAAGTAAAAGATACCGTTGTCGTTGTAGACGGCAACCACCCTCTTGCAGGCCAAGCCCTAAACTTCAGTGTCGAAGTGATGGATGTTCGTGAAGCGACAGCTGAAGAAGTGGCTCACGGACATATTCATGCAGCAGGCGGTTGTGGCCATGATCATGCTCATGAACACGAGCAATGTGATACAGAAAAGCCTGGCTGTGATGGCAATGGTGGCTGTGGTTGTCACTAACTCAACAGCGGGTGTAAAGTGCTTAATGCTTAATTCAATGACTTAGGCTCTCAGCACTACGCCAAAAGTTTGAAATCAAAGATACGTTAGCCAATTTCATGGGTAACGTATTTTTTTTAAGTTATTATTTAATGAGTATAAAAAAACAGCAGTGAGTATCGACAAAGATTATAGCGTTAATTTTTGATACTAACTGATGATTAATAACAAGCGACGGAGTGCTTATGTTAATTAAACCAATCTATGAAATCCTACCATTAACTTATCTGGTTATTGGGGCAGGAAGTGTTGCCCTATTAAAAGAACCTTATGCCATCATAGCATCGTTGTTGGTATATTTTTATGGCGCTCACATTTGGAATCAACGCTCGCGTAACCGTCGAACCGACAGGAAGCGAAAACGTATCGATGGGATTTTACCTGAGAGTATTTATGGTTATTTACCCTTCATTTACATTATGTCTGCGGGACTTATATTTCGATTCCTACCACGAGATTCAGGTGTCGTAATCTCTATCTGTTTATTGACCTACGGTTTATACATTTTACTGCGCCGAATTAGCTACAGGCACCATAAGGTCCCTGTCGTTAAAATGCAGCGTTGGTAATCAAAATCAGATCAAAATCATCCGACCTTAATGACCCATTTATCATTAACGAGCCTTACAAAATCATATTACGGATCAATTCACGGTGTTCATTATTCATATTTTTTAGATAATTTGAACATCGTGTAATTGTAGCAATACTGACCTGATAATCTGCTGATATTTGTCGCTGACTGAGTTCACCTTGAAGTAGTAATTGGAAAACTTTTAAACGACCTGCAACGGCACTGCGTTCTTCTTCAGTTAATAGCAATTGAAATAACACATTCAACTCGTCTGAATCAGGATAACTCAACACCTTCTCAATCACGGATTCCCAATTTGCGCGCATATTGCTCTCTTTTAGTAATGCTTCAACAGTACAAAGTGTACCAAGTTTTTCTCGATAGAAATAAAAAATTTTGAATCTTTTTTAATATTGCTAAGTTTTACTTTTTTACTTACAAATAGACACAAACAACACTCGCACTCAGTTCAAAATTATGTGTAAAATGTGACATGAACCTAGATGACATTTCTTAACCATATAACTAGAAAATAAGAGAAAGCTTATGAAAAGCCAGATATTAGTAATAGCAGTGAGTGCACTACTTATACCAAGTGTCAATGCGCACAACTTTGAAGATGCAGATGACGCGATTGATTATCGTAAATCAGGATTTAGCTTAATCCGTTACCAATTTGCAGACATGGGTGCCATGTTGAAAGGTAAAAAAGATTTCGATCTTAATGTTTTTCAAACTCGTGCAGCAAACCTTGAAGCGTTAGCAAAAATACCACATGAAGGCTTCATTGATGGTTCTGACAAGGGCGATACTGAAGCGCTAACCAAAATCTGGTCAAACAAAGCTGACTTTGATAGCAAAATGACGACTTTCCAAGAGAATGCCGCTAAGTTATCAGTTGCTGCTCAAAGTGGCGATAAAAAACAAATCAAGCAGGCTTTTGGTAATACCGGCAAGAGCTGTAAAGGTTGCCACGATATGTATAAAAAAGATTAATTAATTTAATTAATCAATACAAATTAAAAGCCCACTACTAAAGTGGGCTTTTTGATCTTAACAAATCAATATCAGAATAATTAAGTATCGATTTATAAGAAAGCAACAATAGGTGCAATTAGCCAATACCCAATTACAGCACTTAATATAAGTACTAAGCTCATCGCTAAGATAGATGAAGCCATTTTCGGCGTATTTGGTAACATGCTTAACTCTTCATCTGACAGCTTTTTATTACCAGAAATCATCGCAGAAACTAAATTATTGCCTCTAATGGCATAAATCAATATGACTGAAATATGGAGGATGATACAAGCTAAAATGACGTTAAAATTGACTTTATGCAACCATGTAAACCAACGACTAACATCTGAAGAAACCATTGAATATAGGGGACCTTCAGTAAATATGTCGTCACTAGAAAATAGACCACTGACCAATTGAAGGCTTAACACGGCCAGCATAAACAATACCATGTAACCACCTAATGGGTTATGACCAACGACTGGTGAAGTCTTTTTTCCAGTAGCATAGGCCATGACTTTTTTAGGGCCTGCAATAAAGTCACTAAAACGGGAAGTTTCACTGCCTATAACACCCCATAACAGCCTAAATATAATCAAAACCATGAAGCTATAGGCACATATTTGATGCCACTCCATTTCTCCACTATCGGCAGTCCACCAAAGTGAAAATAATAACCCAACCGTTAACCAATGGAATAATCGAGTTGGTATGTCCCATACCTTAATTTTCTTTTGTTCTATACTCATATTATTAGTCATCAAAGTTCATAGATTGTTTAGCAGTATAAAGACACTAGACCTGCTCTCATAGAGGTCTTGCGTAAAGAAGCGTAATTTTTTATGTCAATTTAACCGCTTATCAACTCATTTAGGCAAGGCTGTACAAACTAGGTGAGTTCCATGCTTGCCCATTCATTTTTACAGTAACATCGGTTAACTATCAGCAAAAGAGTGACACTCGTAAGCAAAGAAAAAGAGGGGATGGAGCAAGAGAGGATTTATGAGGTCATTTTATTATAAAAAGCGGGTCAAAAATGAATCATCACTTGGAGGCGTAAGTCATGTTATCCATTCCAATATGAGCCGATTAAAACAGGAATTCAAGCAATTTTACTGAGTTTTTTACCAAAAACGTCTAAGCGATCAAATATGAATCAAACAGTCTATTATTGGATTAAAAACGTGATCTAGATCACGCTTTTTGTTTATAAGCTTGGTAATCTGAACTTAAGCAAACAACAGAAGGTTCGAAATATGCTGAAAATCACTAGCAAGCAACTTGAAGTCACTGCACCAATTCTTGAACGTATTGAAGGACAGTTTGAAAAACTCACACGACACGATATTCAATTAATTAACCCACACGTTATCATCACTCAGGAAAAGCAGATCTTTAAAATTGAGTCTTCTGTAGGCTTGCCAAGTGGAGAATTATTTGCCCAGGCGAAAAACGAGAACCTTTACGCAGCAATTACTGCAATGGGTAAAAAGCTGGAAAAACAGCTAAATCGCCTGACCCACAAACCACAAGCTCAACGTCACGTTTCGCCAATGGCTGAAACCGATAATGATTTTGAGTATGACTACAAGGAGGAAACAGCAGCTTGACGATCAATTTACATAACAACCAAGAGCGCATCCTCGGATGCGCTTTTTTATGCCTTTAGCATTAATAACCTCAGTTTATCGATAATCTTGAGCATAATTTAATTGACACAACCTGCTCTGCACTTTAGTTTTAATGACATGAACAAATTCATTCCAAGCAATTTTATTTTCTTTTTTATTCAGCCCCCACATTGAGGCGGATTTTTTGTGTAAAAACGAAAATGAAATTAGAAGCCTCCCACTTGGGGGGCTTTTTATTAATTTATTCCTGATGCATACGGCAGTAAGTATCTCTAAGCAGTCTTTATAGAGGCAATAATGAAAAAAACGCCAGAATTAAATCAAACCCGAGAGCAAATCACTGCCCTAGACAAAGAGTTACTATCACTTCTCTCAAAGCGAAGAAGTTTAAGCTTGGATGTTGCACGTAGTAAGGAAGTCGATGTCAGACCTATCCGAGATACCAAACGTGAAAAAGAACTACTTGCAAGACTGGTGCAACAAGGTCGAGAACACGGTTTAGACGCCCATTTTGTTATCTCTTTATATCAAAGCATTATCGAAGACTCTGTACTTAATCAGCAAGCATATCTTCACGGTCGTGCTAACCCTGAAATTCAACAACCCCAATCTACTATTGCGTATCTAGGCGCTCGCGGTTCTTATTCTTATTTAGCTGCCAGCCGTTTTTGCCAACGCAGACAAGTGGAAATGATTGATTTAGGCTGTCAGAGCTTTGATGAAATCGTTAAATCCGTAGAACTTGGTCATGCTGACTTAGGTTTTCTGCCTATAGAAAATACTTCATCAGGCTCCATCAATGAAGTTTACGATGTTTTACAACACACTTCTCTTTCTATTGTCGGTGAAACGACCATTGAAGTGGGTCATTGCTTATTGACCAAAGACGGAGCAAGCCTAGAAGATATCAAAACAGTATTTGCTCACCCGCAACCTATTAGCCAATGCAGTCACTGGCTATCACAACACCCTAAATTAACCTTGGCATATTGCTCAAGTAGTGCTGAAGCGATGCAAAATGTCATTGATGCTGACGATAATAGCGTTGCTGCTATTGGTAGTGCAGAAGGCGGAGCGCTTTATCAGCTAAGTGCGGCTGAAAACGGTTTAGCAAATCAAAAAATAAATCAAAGCCGTTTTATTGTTGTGGCAAGAAAAGCGGTCGATGTACCTTCTCAGTTACCCGCTAAAACAACCTTGATTATGGCTACAGGCCAAAAACCTGGTGCGCTAGTTGAAACGCTACTCGTACTCAAAGCTCATAATATCAATATGAGTAAATTAGAGTCTCGCCCTATTCCTGGAACCCCTTGGGAAGAGATGTTTTATTTAGATGTTGATGCAAACTTAGCGACTGCAGAGCTTCAACAAGCGCTTAAAGAATTAGAACGCTTAACACGCTTTATTAAAGTGCTAGGTTGTTACCCATGCGAAACGGTAAAACCGACTCAATTAAATAATAGTCAATTACTTATCGAGCCCGTCAGCTCAAAAGAAACCAGTGAAAAAAGCAACACTCTCGATGATGCCCCAAAGCATTCCACTTTATATCGCCAGCAAAAAACGGTCATAGAGGTTAAACAATTCAACGTCGGCAAAGGCGAGTTTGCGGCCATTAAACAACTTGATATTCCAATGGCGAATGATGCCTTTGCTGCACAAGTGAAACAAATCAAAGAAACAGGATATCAAGCAGTGTTAATGCTAAATACTGCAACAGAAAGTGTTTCCTTATCTGAGATGAAGCAATACTGTCACTTACTAGACCAAGCAGGCTTAACTAGCGTCGTGGAAGTAAATTCAGTCAGCGAGATTAACGACACGGTGAAAGTAGCTGATATGGTCTACATTTCAGGCAAAGAAATGTATAACGATGAATTATTATGTTCTGCGGGCTCAGTGACAACGCCAGTATTGTTAGAGCGAAATACGATGGCGAGCACCGCTGACTGGCTTGCATCGGCAAACAAAATCCTGACGCAAGGTAATCAGCAATTAATACTCGTTGAAGCTGGTGTAAGAAGCTTTACAACACCAGAGCAATTATCTCTAGATCTTGCAGGCTTAATTGAAGTTATCGCACAAAGCCACTTACCAATACTTGGGAACACTAGTTTTGCAGTTGAAGATAATCTCGTCAGTCAACAAGCTAAAGCGATTAAACAGCTAAGTGCAAACGGACTGATTATAGGCAATAAGCAACTAACCGACACAGCACAACAAACTGAACTTTTACATCAATTGCATCAATAGCAAACTTGTTATTAAAATCTAACTTCTGTTAGCTTTAGTTAGCTAAATTAACAAGCAACAAAAAACCGAACTAAAGAGTTCGGTTTTTTATTTTTAGTCTTACTGTATTTGATCTTACTTTAGGTGCAAGGCTTTAGCCGTTGTTTAGTACATATTCACACTGTCATTTAGCCCTAACCAACCTTTAAAAATACGGTAGCTAAACCAAGTTAAAGCAGCCAAAAAAATCGGGATGCTGAGCCAGAGCAAAGGAATAAAGTAACCAATCAACAATAAAGTGACTAACCCAGTAATACTGTTACGCTGCCAACGTAAATGCGATGACAGCAATGAATGTGTCGCTATATTAGTTTGTGACAGGTTAATCAATAAACTAAAGAAAACAGGCAAAAAGAACAATGGAAATGCGCTCATGAGCGCGTATAAAAAGTGGCCGAGTGATAAATCTTCTGCGGTATAAACCTCAGTCTCTGTCATCAGACTTCACTCCTATTCACGTTAAATTTAAGGGAGTTACTCAGCGTAACTCCCTTATAACCATAATCCTAGTTTCGTCATTTCGCAATATTTAGCTGACTTTTACAACCGAATTGAAACTAATTCGTTTTCATATCATTAACTGACTGCAACATTGCACGACTTTCATGTTGAAATTGTGGAGCAAAATCACCGAACCATTTAGCCACATCTTTAAACTGGGCAACAAAAGCCTCACGATTACCAGTTTGAAGTAATGTCAGCGCATCACGATAATTATCAAGATAATCACTAATCGCAACTTGGCTGCCTTCTTGTGCAAATATTATATCGGCATACAACTCAGGATCTTGAGCAAACAAGCGACCAACCATCGCTAACTCAAGACGGTAAATCGGAGAACTAAACTGCAATAAACTCTCAATATCAGCCTCTTCTTTACACAAATTCACCCCATAAACAAAACTGGAAAAATGGCGCATTGCTTGAACTAACTGCATGGCTTTATCATGCTTTTCGGCATTTTCATTGACAATTCGAGCCCCCCAAATGGTTATTTGCTCAAGTAGCCATTGATAAGACTCCGCTCCACGGCCATCACAGACAACCACAACTTGTTTCGCTAAACTGCCGACATCAGGACCAAACATTGGATGTAAGCCAACTACAGGGCCTTTATGGGCTGCTAACATTGCATTTAACGGTTCAGACTTAATAGATGTTAAATCAGCTAATATGCACTGCTCAGGTAAGTTATTTAATTTGTCTCTGATCAGATCGCATGTAATCTTGATAGGCACAGTGACAATCACCATTCCAGCACCATCAAAAAGTTCATCAGCACGATGCCAATCATCTTTATCTAAGCTTTTAACTTGATAACCAGACAGGGTCAGCATTTGACTAAAAAGCCCACCTAATTGACCTTCGCCACCCACAATAACAATATGACCAAGATCCGTTTTAACCTGCTTGAAACCAACATCCTTCTCATTTAAATAAGACTCACGCATTAAACGACGCAAAATATCTTCAATAAGTTGAGGAGAAATATCCATCTCACTCGCCTCTTTACGGCGTTTAGCCAGCATTGAAGCTTCACGTTGCGGAGCATAAATTGGGACACCTGCAGCATGCTTAACCGTGCCGACTTGCGCAACAAGATCTAAGCGCTTTCGTAGCAAGTTCAATAACTGCTTATCTACGCCATCTATTAACTCTCGTAAATTTTCTAAATCTAATGTCGTTTTTTCGTTCATGGTAGTTCAATCTCTGCAGTATTGGTCAACTACTTAGCCGCAAAGCGAGTAGGTAAAATTGCTTTTAATGATTCAGCATTACGACGCAATAATGACTCAGTCGTCGCCCAATTGATACATGAATCTGTGACAGATACGCCATAAGCAAGCTCGGGTAATGGTTTATCGCAAGCTTGATTTCCTTCATTTAAATGGCTTTCTAACATCACACCAATTACAGAGCGGTTTCCGTCGGCGATTTGCTGAAACACATCTTCGCAGACTAAGGTTTGTCTTGTGTAATCTTTAGATGAATTACCATGACTACAGTCAATGATTAATCGCGCATTCAGTTTGGCTTTATGTAATTGCTCTTCACAAACAGCGACACTTTCTGCGTCATAGTTTGGGGTTTTACCACCACGTAAGATAACATGCCCGTCTGGGTTACCTGCCGTTTGCAATAATGATACTTGCCCTTGTTGGTTAATCCCCATAAAGCGATGACTACTGGCAGCTGACTTTAATGCGTTAATAGCCACATCTAGTTTGCCATCAGTACCATTTTTGAATCCCACCGGCATAGATAAGCCCGATGCCATTTCACGGTGGGTTTGCGACTCAGTCGTTCTTGCTCCAATAGCAGACCAAGTAACTAACTCTGACATGTATTGCGGACTAATTGGATCAAGTGCTTCTGTTGCCACAGGCAATTCAAGCTCTGCAAGCCAAATCATCAGCTCACGCGCCATTCTTAAACCTTTCTCTACATCAAATGATTCATTCATATCAGGATCATTAATAAGCCCTTTCCAGCCTACTGTAGTGCGAGGTTTTTCGAAGTACACTCGCATTAAGATGTAAAATTCACCACTTAACTCATCGTGAAGTTTTTTAAGTTTTAATGCATATTCTTTTGCTGCATCGATGTCATGAATAGAGCAAGGACCGGTCACGATTAGCACACGATTGTCGCGCTTATGAACAATATCCGCCACCGTTTGGCGAGCATCTAAAATATATTGATAAGCATGATCTGATAACGGTAACTCATTTTTTAACTCAGCTGGCGTAACCAACACCTTTTCAGAACTAATGTGGACGTTATTAATCGTATCTTGTTGCATGCTCTATACTCACTTCTGTTCGTGTTAACTCTATCTAAAAATACCACTGTAACGCTACACCATTACAAAGTTGAGCTAACTATGCCTTGTTCAAGTTCACTTGGCAACCTAAAAATTTTTAATTTTGACTAATAAAACAAAAACCCGCCATATAGGCGGGTTGTTGTGCGAACACTGCATCTAATTTTTCAAGCGGGTAACTATTACTTAGTTGCCAACTTCTCACGGATACGTGCAGATTTACCTGAACGCTCACGTAGGTAGTAAAGCTTAGCACGACGAACACGACCGCGACGCTTAACTTCGATGCTAGCTACTAGTGGACTGTGAGTTTGGAAACCACGCTCAACACCTTCGCCATTAGAGATTTTACGTACAGTGAATGCAGAGTGAAGACCACGGTTACGCTTAGCGATTACCACACCTTCGAACGCCTGTAGACGCTCTTTTTCACCTTCTTTAACACGAACTTGAACGACTACTGTATCACCAGCACCAAATTCAGGTACGTCAGTTTTCATTTGCTCATCGTTGAGCATTTTAATGATATTGTTCATAACTTACTCCGTTCTAGGATTAACTGAGCTTCGACTAAACAGGCTTGTCTAAATTGTTAACAAACTCTGCTAAAAGAGTCTTTTGTTCGCCAGTCAGAGCTAGATTTTCAAATAATTCTGGTCGTCGTAAAAAAGTCCTACCAAGACTTTGTTGCAACCGCCAGAGTCTAATTTTTTCGTGGTCACCGCTTAACAACACTGCCGGAACACCAACACCATCCAAGTTTTCAGGGCGAGTATAGTGAGGACAATCCAATAAACCATCAGAGAAAGAATCTTGCTCTGCTGATGCTTGCTTACCTAGTACACCAGGTACTAGCCTTGCAACTGAATCAATGAGAGTCATCGCAGGTAATTCTCCGCCCGAAAGCACATAATCACCAATTGACCATTCTTCATCAACTTCAGATTGGATGATACGTTCATCAACACCTTCGTATCGACCACATACCAGTACCAAACTCGATGATTGACTTAACTCACTGACACCTTGCTGATCCAGCTTGCGTCCTTGAGGCGATAAGTAAATCACCTTCGCACCGTCACCTGCAGCTGCTTTCGCAGCATGAATCGCATCGCGTAACGGTTGCACCATCATCAACATACCAGGACCACCACCGTAAGGACGGTCATCAACAGTATTATGTCGATCATGTGTGAAATCACGAGGATTCCATGTTTGCAACTCTAACAGTCCGTTTTTAACGGCTCGACCCGTCACTCCAAAGTCTGTAACAGCACGAAACATCTCAGGAAACAGGGTTACAACCCCTAACCACATATGTTGTACCTCGACTTAAAAGTCTGGATCCCAATCCACTAATATCTGTTTACTTTGCACATTCACCTCAAGGATGAACTGCTCAGGGACAAAGGGAATCATGCGTTCCGCTTTGCCAAAAGCATCTTTAACGTTAGCTTTAACAAGTAACACGTCGTTAGATCCTGTTTCCACGATCTGGTCAACACTGCCCATGTCATAGCCTTTAGTGTTTGTCACAGTACAACCAATTAAGTCACGCCAGTAGAATTCATCTTCTGACAAGTCTTTAATTTGGTCATGCTGGATGGCAATCTCACAGTTAGTAAGCAGTTGCGCATCTTCTCGGTTGTTTACGCCTTCAAGACAAGCAACAATTGCTTTACCTTGATAACGCCACTGAGCGACCTTAACTTCACGCCATTCACCTTGTTCTTTAATTAGCCAAGGCGAATAATCAAAAATACCTTCAACAGAATCGGTATAAGAAGTGATTTTCATCCAACCTTTAATACCATGACTAGAACCAATTTTGCCTAGTACGATGGGTTGTTGATTACTACTCATCTATTTATACCTTAACGCTATTAAGCAACAGCTTTACGAGCGTCTTTGATCAACTTTGCTACGCGTTCTGAAGTTGCTGCACCAGTAGCAACCCAGTGATCTACACGGTCTAGATCTAAACGTAAAGTTTCTTCTTGGCCTTTAGCTAAAGGGTTGAAAAAACCAACACGTTCGATGAAACGACCGTCACGAGCATTGCGGCTATCAGCAACAACGATATTGTAAAATGGACGCTTTTTTGCGCCGCCACGAGCTAAACGAATGGTAACCATGCGTTTTAATTCCTCTAATGATTTGCTAGTTAGCAAAATAAAAACTGGGACTCCGTGTTCGCGAAGGGCCCCAGAGAAAGCCGCAAGATTTTACCTGATTTTACAATTAATGCAACCAAATCCGTCGTTTTTTAAACCAAGACATTTAAGGTTGCATCAATGAAAACTCAATCTTTACGGGACAAATTGAAAAGTCTTTGTTGAATAAGGCTACGAATCAACGTCCTGGGAACTTCATTCCAGGAGGCATCATTCCGCCCATGCTGCGCATCATTTTCTTCATGCCACCTTTACCAGACATTTTTTTCATCATTTTTTGCATCTGGGTAAACTGTTTCAATAGACGGTTAACGTCTTGAATTTGAGTACCTGAACCTAATGCAATGCGGCGCTTACGCGATCCTTTGATAATATCTGGACGTTGGCGTTCGCCAGGCGTCATAGAGTTAATAATGGCTTCCATTTGATTGGTCATTTTACCATCTTGAACTTGAGCTAATGCTTCTGGTGGAAGTTGGCCTACACCAGGCAGTTTCTCAATCATGCCCATCATGCCGCCCATGTTTTTCATTTGCTGCAGTTGTTCACGAAAATCTTCAAGGTCGAATCCACCACCAGACTTCACTTTCGAAGCCAGCTTCATCGCTTTTTCTTTATCAACACCACGCTCAACTTCTTCAATCAGGGACAATACATCGCCCATACCAAGAATACGTGATGCTATACGTTCAGGATGGAAAGGTTCTAGTGCATCGGTTTTTTCACCAACACCTAAGAACTTAATTGGTTTACCGGTAATGTTTCTGATAGATAGTGCGGCACCACCACGAGCATCACCATCAACTTTTGTCAGAATGACACCCGTTAACGGTAGCGCTTCATTAAATGATTTTGCCGTATTAGCTGCGTCTTGACCTGTCATTGCATCAACAACAAATAAAGTCTCAACAGGGTTAATCGTGGCATGGAGATCTTTAATCTCATCCATCATAGCTTCATCAACATGGAGTCGACCCGCAGTATCGACTATCACCACATCAATGAACTTTAATTTCGCATGAGCAATAGCCGCCTTTGCGATATCAACAGGCTTTTGGCTAACATCTGATGGGAAAAATTCAACTTCAACTTCAGTTGCTAGTGTTTCTAACTGTTTGATCGCTGCAGGACGATAGACGTCAGCGCTGACCACCAGTACAGATTTCTTTTCACGCTCACGCAAAAATTTCGCTAATTTAGCGACACTGGTCGTTTTACCCGCCCCTTGTAAGCCGGCCATCATTAATACTGCAGGAGGTTGAGCGGCTAAATCTAAAGCTTCATTCGCCTCACCCATTGCCTTTTCAAGTTCATTTTGGACAATTTTAATGAATGCTTGTCCTGGACTTAAACTTTTAGAGACTTCTTGACCTACGGCACGCTCTTTTACGCTATTAACAAATTGGCGTACAACGGGCAATGCAACATCAGCCTCAAGTAGTGCCATACGCACTTCTCGCAAGGTTTCTTTAATGTTGTCTTCGGTTAAGCGACCACGACCACTAATATTCTTGAGGGTGCGCGACAGTCTGTCGGATAGATTCTCAAACATGCTCTGCTGTTTACCTTAAAACGATTCGATAATTGGCGCCTATTATACCCAAACTACTTCAAGATGCGAGATTAGCCTTCAGACAGAGTATTGATGTAGGTCATTATTCGTAAATTATTTGGCGTTAAATGGAGGAAACTGTTAAATTTTGGGTCTTAGGTCACTGCCCTAATGACCTTGGTTCATGTTAATCTAAGATAAATAATTTTGTGCTGATTTTATTTTTAAAAACAACCTGCACTACTAACTTGATAGGTTTATTCCAGATGGTCATTTTTTCAGCTTCGGCTATGTTGTTTTACTGCATCGCACTTGTACTTGTTACAAGTCGATTGTTTCATGCAGAAGGACCCAACCGTAAATTAGTCGCAATCTTTGCTTCTATTGCAGTTGTGCTTCATGGCATAGCGCTATCACAAACCATTTATACCGCAGAAGGGCAGAACTTTAGTTTAACGAATGTCATTTCGTTAGTTAATTGGATCATTGCCTTTAGCTTCACCATCATAATGCACCGTTTAAAAGTGATTGTTGTCGTGCCTGTGGTTTATGCTTGTTCGGTAATATCAGTTGCCGTACTTTGGTTAATTCCACCACAGTACATTATTCATTTTGATGGCCACCCAGAAATACTCGCTCATATTGTTTTATCATTAATGGCGTATAGTGCCCTGATGATTGCCGCACTTTATGCGATTCAACTATGGCTAATTCAAAATAAATTAAAAAACAAAAAGACCATGATGAGCCCTGGTATGCCGCCATTAATGACGGTTGAAAAGCAGTTATATCACCTGGTTACTATTGGTGTGATGTTACTAACCTTATCTTTAGCAACAGGCTTTATCTTTTTAGAAGACATGTTTGAAGACGGTAAAGGCCATAAAGCGATTTTATCTATTCTCGCTTGGGTCGTGTACAGCATCATGTTATGGCAGCATTACACTATCGGTTGTCGTATTCGCACTGCCGTTATTTATACGCTTTCAGGGGCTGCCTTACTATCGCTTGCTTATTTTGGCGCACGAATAGTAACCGAGCTCATTTTGCGATAACCCGATAATTATTTAATTAGCCGCAAGCAAACTTGACACTTATGACGAATGATTGATACTCATCATTCGTCTTTTTTTTACTACATTAACTGGAGCTATTTTTGGACGCTATTTCTACCAGCGCACTCTTCCTTTCTCTTCTGGTATTAATCCTAATCTCAGCTTACTTTTCAGGCTCAGAGACGGCGATGATGACATTAAATCGTTATCGACTTCGCCATCTTGCCGCAAATGGTCATAAAGGGGCACAACGTGCCCTAAAAATGTTGGAGCGACCAGACAGGCTTATTGGTTTAATTCTTATCGGTAATAACCTAGTTAACATTCTTGCCTCAGCAATCGCTACGATCATTGGAATACGCTTGTTTGGTGATGTGGGCGTTGCCATTGCCACAGGTGTTCTCACATTAGTGGTACTGATTTTTGCAGAAGTAACCCCAAAAACCGTTGCAGCCTTACACCCTGAAAAAATTGCTTTTCCATCAAGCTGGCTGTTACGTGCCCTACTCTCAGTATTATGGCCATTTGTTAAAGCGATTAACTTAATCACTTCTGGTTTTCTTCGCTTACTCGGCATTAAAAATGTCAGTGTAAATGATGCCTTAAGCCAAGAAGAGTTAAGAACTGTTGTTCATGAAGCTGGCGCCCTTATTCCACAACGACATCAAGAGATGCTGATATCGATCTTAGACTTAGAAAAAGTCACGGTAGAAGACATTATGATCCCTCGTTCAGATATTTACGCAATCAATGTTAATGATGATTTTAAAACCATCAATAAACAAGTCACCCAAAGCCCACACACAAGGGTTTTGGTATATCGAGATAATATTGATGATGCTGTCGGTTTTATTCATTTACGTGATGCATTACGCCTGCAATCAAAAGAAGAATTCAGCAAGTCATCGCTATTAAGAGCCGTTAAAGAATTATACTTCATCCCTGAAGGCACTCCTCTGACTGTGCAGCTATCGAATTTTCAGCAAAACAAAGAGCGTTTTGGATTAGTTGTTGATGAATATGGCGATATACAAGGCTTAGTCACCCTTGAAGATATTTTAGAGGAAATTGTCGGCGACTTTACCACTTCGATGATTACCACTGCCAGCGAAGACATTGATATTCAACAAGATGGTAGCTTCATTATTGATGCCACAATCAACATTCGTGATTTAAATAAAGAAATGAAGTGGGACTTTTCGACAGAGGGACCAAAAACGCTGAATGGAATCATTATTGAGTACCTTGAAGATATCCCTGATGCAGGTACCAGTTTAACGATTGATAGCTACCATATCGAAGTCATAGATGTCTCAGATAATATGATAAAAACGGTTAAGGTCATTCCATTAGTGAAAGAACCCACCAATGAGGAAGCTGAAGAGTAAAACACCAACGCTTTCTTCATCCCATAAATAAAGGCGCAAAATGCGCCTTTATTTATGGGAGAACGGCGGCGTTTACGCTGCTTGTTTTCTTTTTGCCTCAAGTGCGCGACGTTTATCTCGGGCAATCGGCGTAATCTCTTGCTCTAGTGCTTTATTCATACCCAGCATAAAGTACAGTTCAGCCATTAAAAAAAACGGACCTATTAATAACTGATTCAAATCATCAATAAAAGCAGGTTTTGCTTTTTCGTATTTATGACCAATAAACTGAATTACCCAACCAATAAAAAATACGCCAACACCTATCATCCAAGCGTCATTGATTTGTGACACTAATGAGGATGTGATTAACACAGGAATAATAAAAATCGTCAAACCTAAGGCTAATCCTCTGTGTAATATAAAGTAGTAAACTAAAGTGCCTATGGCGAATAAAGTAGCTACGTTCAGCTTAATCCCCTCTTCAGCGAATAAGACAAAATTAATAGGAATAAGATTAAGCAACAAAAAAACTGACCAAATAATTAACGGTACACCGACAAAGTGGGTTCGAATATTTTTCGGATTTAAATGCACACTTTTATAGGTTGCGAGCTGTTCTACGGCCGATTTCATCTTGAGTCCTTATTATCATTATTATGTAACACCTTGTTAACTTACCTCAAGTTAGCAGTGGAGCTCAAGCTCTAGGTTTTTCAATCAATACATTTAGACTAGTTATTTAATTTTCAGCACAAATAAAAAAAGCGCCGAAGCGCTTTTATAAAAACTAAAATGAGTTGTTGACGATACAACTCGTTAGGACTCAATAACCACAGTAGCAACTGCGTAGTGCTGCTCATCAGCAATTGTCAGATGCCCGCTTGTGGCGCCGAGTTCATGCATTCGTGCAAGCGCCCCGTCAGTAAAGCTCACTTGCGGTGCACCACTATCGTTATTACTGATGTGAATATGCTGAAACGATACACCTCGGCCAATACCTGTACCTAATGCTTTTGCTGCCGCTTCTTTTGCAGCAAATCGCTTTGCAAGAAAGCGATGAGGCGCACTTGAGGCTATATACACTTGTAACTCTACCGGTGTGAGTACTCGCTTTGCCAGCTTATCTCCCAAACGGGCATACTGCTGTTCAATGCGATTGATTTCAACAATATCTGTGCCAAGTCCCTTGATTGCCATTACTCGCCTCTGCGACCTTCTAGCATCAGTTTCTTCATATCTTTAACTGCGACAGCTAAACCATCAATTGCAGCTCTAGCAATCACTGCATGACCAATATTAAGCTCATACAGTTCAGGAATAGCAGCAATCGCTTTGACATTGTGATAATGCAAACCGTGTCCCGCATTCACAACTAAGCCCTTGCTATGCGCATACTTAGCCATTTCAGTGATACGAGCTAACTCCAATGCTTGTTCTTCATCAGTTTTAGCATCAGCATAGCAACCGGTATGAATTTCAATATATGAAGCACCAGAGGCCACAGCTGCATCGATTTGCGCTTTATCAGCATCAATAAATAAAGACACCTTAATCCCATGGCCTGCTAAACGCGTCACTGCATCAGTGATTTTATCCATCTGACCGGCAACATCTAAACCACCTTCAGTCGTTAACTCTTCACGCTTTTCTGGAACTAAACACGCATAAGCGGGTTTAACATCGCAGGCGATAGAAATCATTTCTTCAGTCACAGCAAATTCAAAATTCATTCTGGTTTTTAGCGTCTTTGCTAAAAGATATACATCTCGGTCAACAATGTGGCGACGGTCTTCTCTTAAGTGAATAGTAATACCATCTGCACCTGCATGTTCTGCGACTGCTGCTGCATGTACAGGATCAGGATAATCTGTACCACGCGCTTGTCGTAGAGTAGCAATATGGTCGATGTTAATTCCTAATAAAATTCCACTCACGGTAGCGCTCCTTAATCACAATAATATTTAGCGTAAATGGGTTATTAACCTCATTCACCTAGCTTAAATGACTTCTATAAATTCACTTAGCTTATTTTTTAATAAATAGTTTTCTACTTAGTAATGGCTTTGTCCCCAATAACGGTGACAAAAGTAATCTCATTAGCCCTTTTGCTTGTACCAAGTTTTCAGGCGTCAATGTCTTAGCTTTAAGGTTAATCAGCATTTCGCCTGATAACAGTTGCTTACTGTGGGTAATATGCGTGCTCGCTTGCTGAGCAACAGGTAAAAAACCTTCATCAGCGATAATACGGTAACTCATCACCGGTTCAATTTTTTCACCTTGAGTATCATAATCTAATGAAGGTAACGCCCCTAGTTCGGCTAATAATTCCATTTCAAAATATCGCAGATGCTCGGAGCTAAATTCGCTCGCAAGCGACATAATGCAACGGTGATAATGAATAAATAGACCTTCTGCATGTTGTCCTGAATCAAGCACCCTTACTAACAACTCATTAAGATACATCGCGGAATACAAGCTGGTAGAAGTTAACGGTAATGCAGGGGCAGCAGGCTCTATTTGGGTTATAAATTTAAGGCTTGAATCTGAAGTGTCAGATTTTGAATTGAATTGAAATATCAGTGGCTGAAAAGGTTGAATGATACTTTTAAGGTTTTTTTTACCGCTGCCCACCCGAACAAGTGCATCTATGCGACCAACACCATCGACTAACAGATTAACAATCACACTGGATTCTCTGTATGGTCGATGATGAAGTATATATCCGCGTAACATGTTAGTTATGAACAGCGTAAAACAAAACTGGTACTGACACTTGGTTAGTCTTCGCCATAGCCTAAACTGCGAAGTGCACGCTCATCGTCAGCCCAACCCGATTTAACTTTGACCCAAATTTCGAGGAAGACTTTATTATCAAATAAGGTTTCCATATCAAGACGAGCTTGAGTAGCGATAGTTCTAATACGCTCACCTTTGTTACCAATTACCATGCGCTTTTGACCTGTACGCTCAACCAAAATCAATGCATTTATTTGATAGACGCCATTGTCCATCATTTTAAATTGCTCGATTTCAACAGTAGCATCATAAGGCAGTTCATCACCTAAAAAGCGCATGAGTTTTTCACGAACAATTTCAGATGCCATAAAACGCTGAGAGCGATCTGTCACATAGTCTTCAGGGAAGTAAAACTGCCCCTCAGGTAACGAGGCTTGCGCTAAATCTAAAATGCGCTGCACATTGGTGCCTTTGGTTGCAGATATTGGCAATATCTCATCAAAGGTAAACTTTTCAGACAGCTCAGCTAGATAAGGAAATAATGCTTCTTTATCTTTAATATTATCGACTTTGTTAATGGCTAAAACCGTTTTACGCTTACCACTACCTTGCTGCAGCTTATTAAGCACCATTTCGTCATCTTCAGTCCAAGTCATACCATCAACAACAAATACAACCATAGACACATCAGCAAGAGAACTGGCAGCAGCACGGTTCATTAAACGGTTAATAGCGCGTTTTTCATCAATATGAAGACCTGGGGTATCAATAAAGATGATTTGTTTCTCTTCATCAGTATGAATACCCATAATACGGTGACGAGTTGTCTGAGGCTTTTTAGAAGTAATACTGACCTTCTGCCCAAGCAACTTGTTTAATAGTGTAGATTTACCTACATTTGGTCGACCGACAATTGCAACCATGCCACAAAAAGTCACTTCATATTTGGCTTTTGCAGCTGGTGCAGCACCGTTCATCCTTGCCAATAATTCATCTAAGCTTGGCTCTACTGGCGAGCTTTCTGGCAAGTCTGTTTTTTTGGTCATTTATTAATTAACTCCAATACCTGAGCGGCTGCAAGCTGCTCAGCTTTTCTTCTTGAAGTACTGACACCCGTCACTACTTTATCTAATTCAGAAATACGACATTCGACCGTGAACGTCTGATTATGCGCATCACCTTTTACATCAACCACATTATATTCGGGCAACGGCTTTTTATAGCCTTGCAAGTACTCTTGCAAAATGGTTTTAGGATCTTTTTGATTTATACCAGGTTTAATCTCAGCTAATCGTTGCTTATACCATGTCAGTAGTAAGCGTCGACACGTTTCGATATCGGCATCCAGGTATATCGCACCGATGATGGCTTCTACAGCATCGGCTAAAATAGATTCCCGTCTAAAGCCACCGCTTTTTAACTCACCAGGCCCTAAATAAAGGTAATCACCTAATTTAAACTCTTTTGCAATCACGGTTAACGTTTCACCTTTCACTAAGGTTGAACGCATACGGCTTAAGTCGCCTTCTGTGACTTTCGGAAACTGGTGATATAAAGCATCAGATATCACAATAGATAAAATCGAATCACCTAGGAACTCCAAACGCTCATTATGCTTTGATGATGCGCTACGATGAGTTAAAGCATGAGTCAGTAAATCTATATTCTTGAACTCATAACCTAATGTGCGACATAAACGGGGTAAATTTTTAATTGGTTCCATTACTTAATCGCACCTACTCTGTCAAAACGAACACCTGTTGGCACCCAAGTTGGTAACCAACTACTAGCAGGACGTTCAAACTCAAAGCTTATCCAAATCGCAACCGCTTTACCGACTAAATTGGCTTCAGGAACAAAGCCCCAAAAACGGCTATCTGTACTGTTGTCACGGTTATCACCAATGGCAAAATATTGTCCTTCAGGGACAATAAATTCGCCTACTGCTGTACCAGGCTGTTCAAAGAAGTGATTACTAAAGTCAGGGCGCGAAGGATTAATTAAAATATCATGTTCAACGTCGCCTAATTGCTCAGTGTAACGAGATAAAGGAATGCCTTCTTGAGTAAACTCACCACGATTAACACTGCTTAACTTAATCGCTTTAGCACCAGGACACGCTGACTTATCTTCACATTTAGGTTGAATCAGAAACTGTTTATTTTGGTAAACAACTCTGTCGCCCGGTAAACCGATAACTCTTTTAATATAGTCGATTTCTGGTTGTTTAGGGTATTTGAATACAAACACATCACCGCGTTCTGGTTCGCCTGTTTCAACTAATTTGCTGCGCCAAACAGGATCTCGCAAACCATAACTGAATTTTTCAACCAAGATAAAATCACCAACAAGCAGTGTCGGTTTCATAGAGCCTGAAGGAATTTGAAACGGCTCATAAATGAATGAGCGAAGGATCAATACAAAAGCAATCACAGGGAAGATAGAGTGTGCAAATTCAACGACCACTGATTCACGTGTGATATTTTCTTTTGCTTCGTCTGATAAATCAGGCGTTTGCGCTTCAGCCAGTGCTAACTTTTCACGTCGTTTAGGGGCGAAGGCTATTACGTCAACAAGCCAAATTAGGCCGCTGACTAAGGTTACAATAACTAATATAAGAGAAAAATGGGCTGCCATTAGGGTTTAAGCTCCTGCCTTAACACTGTATATAGTTCAGTGTATGACACTAATAAAAAGTGATTATCCTATGTCGTGCTGTTAGGTTCACTCTGAGTAATGTTACAAAGTATATAAAATCACTTCATATGGAAAATTAACTTTTGCTCATCAAACGATAAAAACGATTATTAATGCCGGTTAATAATCATTTTTTAACTCACGTTTTTAATGATTTTTTAATAGCAACGCCGCAAGCAGCGGCGTTGTTATCACTCTTAATGTTAAATCAGTTTTCACCGACAAATTAAGAGCTTAGTCATTCAACTTTAACACGGCTAAGAACGCTTCTTGAGGCACTTCGACGTTACCGACTTGCTTCATACGTTTCTTACCATCTTTTTGTTTCTGTAAGAGTTTCTTCTTACGTGAAACATCGCCGCCGTAACACTTAGCCGTTACGTCTTTACGCATTGCTTTGACGTTAGAACGGGCAATAATTTGGCTACCAACAGCGGCTTGAATCGCAATATCAAACATTTGTCTTGGAATAAGCTCTTTCATCTTATCCACAAGCGCTAAACCACGATGGCGAATATTAGAACGGTGAATAACCATTGCTAACGCATCAACACGGTCGCCATTAATCATGATATCTAAACGTACCATGTCAGCAGGCTCAAAGCGGATGAAGTTATACTCAAGTGATGCATAACCACGACTGGTAGACTTAAGGCGATCGAAGAAGTCCATAACCACTTCAGCCATTGGCAGTTCATAAGTCACAGATACTTGATTACCGTGATAAACCATATTGGTTTGTACACCACGCTTTTCAATACACAAGGTGATGACGTTACCTAAGTACTCTTTTGGTACAAGCATGTTTGCTTCTACGATAGGTTCACGGATTTCAGCAATGTTATTGATCGGCGGTAAATCTGATGGATTATCCACATACAAGATTTCACCACGTGTCATCTCAACTTCATAAACTACTGTTGGAGCTGTGGTGATTAAATCTAGATTGTATTCACGCTCTAGACGTTCTTGAATGATTTCCATGTGCAATAAGCCAAGGTAACCAATACGGAAACCAAAGCCTAATGCTGAAGATGATTCTGGCTCGAAGAATAATGACGCATCATTCAAGCTTAATTTATTCAATGCCTCACGGAAGCTTTCGTATTCATCGGTAGAAATTGGGAATACACCAGCATAAACCTGCGGCGTAACCTTTTTAAAACCAGGAAGCGGCTCTTCTGCACCGTGCTTAGCATGGGTCAAGGTATCACCGACTGGAGCGCCGTGAATCTCTTTAATACCAGAGATAACAAAACCCACTTCGCCCGCTTTAAGTTCTGGGGTGTCAGTTTGTTTTGGCGTAAAAATACCTACGCGATCAGCATTGTAGTTCTGACCGGTTGACATGACTTTAAACTTATCGCCTTTCTTCAATACGCCATGTTTAATACGCACTAAAGAGACAACGCCTAAGTAGCTGTCGAACCAAGAGTCAATAATAAGCGCTTGAAGCGGTGCATCAATGTCACCTTCAGGCGGTGGAATGTCTGAAACGATTGTTTCGAGTACATCCTTAATACCAATACCTGTTTTCGCTGAACAGCGAACAGCTTCCATAGCGTCGATGCCGACAATGTCTTCAATCTCTGCTGCTACACGCTCAGGATCAGCTTGAGGTAGGTCGATTTTATTTAAAATCGGCACCACGTCTAAGTCCATTTCTAAAGCGGTATAACAGTTAGCAAGAGTTTGGGCTTCGACACCTTGGCCAGCGTCAACAACTAATAATGCACCTTCACATGCAGCAAGTGAGCGTGATACTTCGTAAGAGAAGTCAACGTGACCTGGTGTGTCAATGAAGTTCAGTTGATAGGTTTCGCCATCATCAGCTTTATAGTCGAGTGTAACACTCTGTGCTTTAATGGTAATACCACGCTCACGTTCGATATCCATAGAATCGAGAACCTGAGCGGCCATTTCACGGTCTGATAAACCACCACAAAATTGGATAAGGCGATCAGACAATGTAGATTTGCCATGGTCGATATGGGCAATAATTGAGAAGTTTCTAATGTGTTTCATTTGGCTGAAATGACTACTACTAAAATGATGGAAATAATGGTGCCAAATTGTACCTGAATAAGGGGTTAATACCAATCAGAATAAATGACACTGTAGAAATGAATATAAAAAAGCACCTAATAACGGATAAGAATGCGCATTTAACCGCGTTGCAAACTCACACCTTGGCCCAAGTAAGCAGTAATAACTGGGGTGGATTCAGCTTCTAACTTTGATGCTTGTCGCTTACCAAGAAGCCACGCGCCTATTCCACCTAAGGCTCCCATAACCATCGAGCTATAGTCAGGGTTAATCAGTAGTAAATGGCTAAACCAAAGTCCTATTAACGCACCGATAAACAATCCGATTAAAGGGAAAATATAAACTAATAATGCGGCCTTAAGAATCACGCTCTCTGGCAGCGCAAGTTTGAGTAAATCCCCTACTTCACAAGCTTTGTCACTCTTAAGGGAAAACTGTTGGCGCTTAATAGAAAAAGCTTTAGCCACAGTCGAAGTGCCACAATTTTCATTATTTGAACAATGATTACAGGCACTTTTAAGTTCAATCTCAACCGTTACCCACCCCGTTTCATCATATGCAATAACGGTCGCCACTTCTTCTAACATAGATTGTGATAGTGATGC
This sequence comes from Shewanella sp. UCD-FRSSP16_17, assembly GCF_001675935.1. Taxonomy (NCBI): domain Bacteria; kingdom Pseudomonadati; phylum Pseudomonadota; class Gammaproteobacteria; order Alteromonadales; family Shewanellaceae; genus Shewanella; species Shewanella sp. UCD-FRSSP16_17. The sequence continues at coordinate 183,578 of NZ_LZFV01000013.1, read as the reverse complement.
AGAACGACTTGCATCAAGCAACTCGTTTGATTCAAGCTGCGTTGACGCATTGTCATTTGGGGTAGTTTTTGGTGGCTTAGATTGATTGGCCATAATCTTACTTATTTTAAGATAAGACTTTTAGCGATACGGTTTAAGGTATCAGAAGGCACTTTACCGACAGCAACAACTTCAACATTACCGACTTGCTCAACCACCATGGTTAAGCCATTACGTGTAATCAACTCATCAGGCATAGGGCTGTCCCCCATTCTGGCAACATACACAGAGATATTGACTAAGCCGTCTGTCAATGCGATATATTCAACCGACTCGTCGCTACCTAACAAGCGGTGATGGTCCTTAACCACCATATGGAAACCTGCGGGCAACCAGCTAAATTGCCAATTTTGGCCAGCAATACGCTCAGCAGGATTCATCACTGGCGGCAAGCCCTGACGTTCAGCTTCAATTAAAATACTGGCAGGTTCATTAAGTTCTAATAGTTCAATCACCATCATTTGCTCAATCAATTGTTTATCTTGATTGATCATGTCATAACGAAGTGGCAGACGGGTTTCCATATCAATCCAAATCTGAGACATGAACCTATGCTCATCAACAGGCATGATTCTAATCATTTGACCTGGACGCCCAGCAATGCGGCTGCGACCTCCGAGCACAAATTGGTAGCCACGCTCAAGTGATGCTACATCTGTCGCAAAAATCGTTGGCCAAATCCCTTGAATACGGGGGGCATTGATACTGTATGCAGGTTGATCATGTTCGATAAACGTCACGGTATCAGCTACTCGCACAGCATTTTTAGGAGGACCATTCAAATATTCTAAAAAGGCGACTTCTTTGTCGTTAACCGTTCCATGTAGATAAACGAGAGGACGGATATGATCCGCTTGTAACTGGATAATGGAAGATTTGTATTGTTTGGTTTGAAGTGCTTGGCTCATACTTTCAAGCCAAGCTTTCGCAGACATTTCTTCTTCGGGGATACCTTCTGCTGCAACAGGGAATACCATTGCAGCAAGTACTAACAGGATTAGACGCAAGCTAACTCCAGATTAATTATTAATGTTGTTATCAGTATCGTTATTGTGCTGTACAACAACACCTGAATTCAACCTTTGTTGTAGCATGTGGTCCTGAATATATGAATTTATTCTGCGACGTTGCTCTACAACATTATCATTGTTTACAGCCGACTGACTCTGTACTGCACCTGTTTGCAAGCTTACTGGAGAAGCGGTACCAATCAATGGACGAGTATTCAGTACTGGTAGTGGCGAATCAGCATTTTGATCTTGACCGTAATTTTGTACACCAACAATAGCAACCATAGCAACTGTAGCCGCAATCGCATACTGGCCAAATTGCTTGAAGAAAGGAACAACATTGTCCTTCTTGGTTTCTACTTCTGTGACTTTTTCATCATGCTGAGAAACGGTATCAGTTTGCGGTGCAATTATCGCAGGTTCGAGTTCGATAGCAGCAGCAATGCTTGCTGTTAGATCTAAATCAATTGTCTGCGGTAACTCTCCGCGCATAGCATCACCAATCATGTGATAGTTTTGCCATTGCTTATGTGAGCTTTCGTCTGCTGATAACTCTGCTAATGTTTTAGCATCAACTTCGCCATCAACTGCTGATGAAACCCATTCTTGACCTGATTTAAGCATTTTTCACCTGTGTCAATAAAGACTATTACTGTTCCAGCAAAGGCTGGAGTTTCTTATCGATTGATTCCCTAGCACGGAAGATACGTGATCTTACTGTACCAACAGGACAATCCATGATGTTGGCAATATCTTCGTAACTCATACCATCAAGTTCACGTAAAGAAATTGCTATCTTCAATTCTTCTGGCAACGTTTCTAAGGTTTCAAAAATCACCTTATTAATTTCATCAGACAAAACGAGACGTTCTGGTGATGCAAATTCTTTTAATGCATCGCTGCCTTCATAGTATTCAGCTTCTTCTGCATCAACACTGTTAGCCGGTGTTTTTCTGCCTTGAGAAACCAAATGGTTTTTTGCAGTGTTTACTGCAATGCGATACAACCATGTGTAAAAAGCACTTTCACCACGAAAATTAGGTAATGCACGGTAAGCTTTAATAAAGGCTTCTTGTGCCACATCACTGATGTCTGCTTGATTTCTGATATAGCGTGAGATCAAGCTCATTACTTTATTTTGGTATTTCTGTACTAACAGATTAAATGCGTTTTTATCGCCACGTTGTACACGCTCAACTAACTGTTGATCACTTATTTGTCCACTCATCCGAGCCGACTACTCCTAAATCTATAATACTGATTTCTCAGTCGCTCGAATCATATTCACATTAAAGTAGACTCGCATGCTTTGAAAAAGTTCGATATTGAATGAAAAAAATTTAATTTTTTATAAAAAATGGCTAAATCTCGCTTAATAGTAATGTCTCAGTACCCAATAAAGCGGTTTTGATTTACCATTATAGAACCATATTAAGTCACCCATGATACCTTATGAAACAAGCAGTTGAACACCAATCTGATATTTTGGTTATAGGTAGTGGTGCAGCAGGACTCACGCTTGCACTCCATCTAGCTGAAAAGTCACAAGTTATTCTCCTTTCGAAAGGACCTTTAGCTGAAGGCTCAACCTATTATGCACAAGGCGGAATCGCCTCTGTATTTGATGAATCAGATACGATTGAGTCACATGTGAGCGACACGCTTATCGCTGGTGCAGGGCTTTGTGACAAAGATGTGGTGACTTATACCGCTGAGAATGCCAAAAAGTCGATGAAATGGCTAATTCAATGCGGCGTTGCTTTTGATAAAGAAGAAACCAGTGACGGCGACCAAAGTTCAGCACCTTATCATCTAACTCGAGAAGGTGGTCATAGTCATCGACGTATTCTTCACTCTGCTGATGCAACGGGTAAAGCGGTCCAAACGACACTTCAAGATCAGGCATTAGCGCATCCGAACATCAAGGTACTAGAGCGTTATAACGCCATTGACTTAATTACGACGAGAAAGCTTAATCGCCCTGGAAATCGTGTTGTTGGCGCATATGTATGGAATCGAGATGCTGAGCACGTTGAAACTGTCACAGCCAAGTTTGTCGCGATTGCCACAGGTGGAAGCTCGAAAGTTTATCAATATACCTCAAATCCCGATATTGCCAGTGGTGATGGTATTGCCATGGCTTGGCGTGCTGGGTGCCGTGTAGCGAATATGGAGTTTAATCAATTCCACCCAACTTGCTTATATCATGCTGATGCTCGCAACTATCTGCTTACTGAAGCTTTACGTGGCGAAGGTGCTTACTTAAAACGTCCCGATGGCACACGCTTCATGCCTGAGTTTGACGAACGCGCCGAACTTGCCCCCCGCGATATTGTTGCCCGTGCCATAGATTATGAAATGAAGCGTTTAGGTGCCGATTGCTTGTACCTTGATATAAGCCATAAGCCTGCCGACTTTGTCATCAAGCATTTTCCTACCATACATAAACGATGTTTAGAGTTTGGCATCGATATCACAAAGGATCCTATTCCTGTGGTACCAGCGGCGCATTATACCTGTGGTGGTGTAATGACTGACTTACACGGTCAGACAGACATCAATGGTTTATATGCCATTGGTGAAGTGGCCTACACTGGACTGCATGGCGCGAATCGCCTTGCGAGTAATTCGTTATTAGAATGTTTAGTTTTTGCCCGTGCTGCTGCACAAGATATTGAAAGTTTGCTCAGTAAAATTCCAGCCCCAGGTCCCGTACCCCATTGGGATGAAAGCCAAGTCAGTAATTCAGATGAAGAAGTGGTTATCGCCCATAACTGGCATGAGTTAAGATTATTCATGTGGGATTACGTCGGTATTGTTCGTACCGATAAAAGGCTAGAACGAGCATTACGACGTTGCGCCATGCTACAACAAGAAATTCAAGAGTATTACAGTAACTTTAGAGTGAGTAATAACTTACTAGAGTTACGTAATTTAGTTCAAGTTGCTGAATTAATTATTCGCTGCGCCATGGAGCGAAAAGAAAGCCGCGGCCTGCACTATAATGCTGATTACCCAGAGCAATTAGATAATCCTCAGCCGACAATTTTACAACCAGAGCGATAATCGAAGCTCGTAATGCTGGCTTGTTTCACTGTTAAAATAAGCCAGCGTTCTATAGTAAACAGCTATCGCAAACTACTAGCCCATTTAATGTCAAAGCGTAGACTGCAGTTTTACTAACTCCCTACACAAACTTCTGTACTCTTTATCACTCAACATATCTGACCAAACAATTACTAACTGCCTGGTCTTTTTAAGCTTGTTAGCCGCCGTTCTGTCGAACTCAATAAATATTACGGATGCAAAAACAGTCACAATTGGCGCTCGCCATTGAGTAAATTCATATTGATGATTTAGCTTCCCCACACCTTGTTCTAGTAACACAAATTGAGTGTGAAATTGGCGTAACGTAAACAAATGCTTAATGAAAAAAATCAATGCTATTGTCAGCGTTACTGCAAATATAAGCTGATAAGCCCAATGATGGATATCCGGCCAAAGAATAAAACTCGTCAAACAAATAGCGATAAGCACAAGGTGAGAAAGCACTTGGCTGAATGAGGTTGTTAACGTGAACGGCATAAAATAATCCTGAAATTAAGCCCGAAATTAATCAGGCTATCTAGGAGTCTCATGGCGAATAAATGGATAGAATGTTTAAGGTTGAGGACGACCACGGACAGTATTGACCATTTCTCTTAGCGCTGGGTCGGGGCAAACCTCGTGGCCCATAAACCATGCAAATAATTCCGGATCTTCACATGCCAGTAAGTCTATGAAGGTTTGTTTATCGGTATCGGAAAGTGTTTCATATTGTGAATCAACAAAAGGTTGAAACAAGACATCTAACTCTAACATCCCACGACGACAAGCCCAACGAACTCTAGCAATATTCATTAATTCCAACGCTATTCTCCTAACATCTTCTGCGGATACTTTATCTTTGATGCGAACTTCTGTATTCAACATCTTGTATTTGGGGATCGACACCTGCAAATAAATCGGTAAAGTCAGTGTCTAAAAGACGCTGAACTGCCGGATGCTGAATCATTCGCTCAGCAAACATCACATGATATTCTTCATGTATATCTTCAGTTTCACCAATCAAAACCATGCCTTGGGACAGTATATCATGTCGATAAATAGATGGAGCGACAAAAATTCCTCGTTGGAATAAACCAAATGCTTTCATCATCGCAGCATCATCGAATTCACCAAGAATACTGACATCAAGATTTTTTTCAGCAAACCATCGATGTAACTGCTGACCTAGCGATGTTCTTTTACCTGGAATAAGTAACTTTTCTTGCTCTAAACATGCAGGGAAGTCTAAAGATGGTTTAGATGCCGCAAAAAAGCTGATGCCGCATTGCCCTAGTTTCTTAGATAAAATCTCAGGATATTTTAAAGATTCACCAGCCGAGTCAGATAAAATCATATCCAACTTGTGTTCTCGTAAGCGTTGAATGAGGTTTTCATGGGTCGATTCATAACAACTTAGGTGCATTGAGCCATCATTTGGAATGACAGTCAGTAATACCCGACTCGCAAGCGCTTTTGATAGAGCAGCAGCAAAGCCAACTTCAAATAGAATTGATTCGTCTTTTTGGTAAGCCAGTAAATCCAGCATCTCATAACTTAAGCTATACATTTTGTCTGCATAGCGAAATACCAATTCACCAAGTTCAGTGGGTTCTAGCGAGCGGCCGACTCGTTTAAATAGACTACCGTTAAGACGATCTTCTAATGAGCGGATTTGACCTGTTATGGTCTGAGGTGCGAGACATAAAGCTTCGGCGGCCTTAGCCACCGAAGCTTTCTTTCTAACCATCCAAAAATAATATAGATGGTTATAATTTAAATGTTGCATGTAAATAAACCAGCTAAGAGCGTTGGTTTATTTTAATCGCTGACAGTCCAACAAGCTATCAATTAATATCGATAACTCATTTAAGTTGTTAACGTTTTTAGCGGCGGTTTGTTCCTGAATAGCTAAAACGATTTCATCTTTATGCGGTTTTCTGTCTGCACAATAACTGCGATTAGCCTCTTGATAACGTTTTCCAGCTCGATATTTAAGTGCACGAGACTCATATCCACTATCAGCTTCAAGACGGCTACTTGATGCATCAGTGTGATACATCAACGCACCATCTACAACGCCGTCTAAATAACTTTTACATTCGCTTGACTCAACGTTTGCTTGGCAAACATTAAACGAGGTTGCTTGAGCGGGTGCGGCAATCACACCCATTGCTAAGGCTAACATCAACAGTTTTGTTTTCATTTTTGCTCCGATACTACTTTGCTTCAGCTTTAGCTTTAGGAAGTACTTTATCAAGCCATACATAACCGATAACCGCAGCTAGCATAGATCCCATTAGAATCCCTAAGCGAGCAAAGTCACCTAATTGTGCAGGGGCCGATTCGAATGCAAGTGATGAAATAAACACTGACATAGTGAAACCAATACCACACATAATTGAAACAGGGATAATTTGATTCCAGCTAATCCCAGGAGGTAGCTCAGCTAATTTTAGTTTTACAGCAACAAAGCTAAACAGTAATACACCTACAGGCTTACCAAGTAGCAGACCTAAAATAATACCGATAGTCACAGGCTCTGCTAATGAAGTGATGCTCATTCCCGATAGCGATAGACCAGCATTAGCGAACGCGAACACAGGTAAAATAAAGAATGTACTCCATGGGTGCAAACTATGCTCTAAGTGCTCTGAAGGAGATGAGCCATCTTTAGCTCGCAGCGGAATACAGAATGCGATAATGACACCAGCCAAAGTCGCGTGTACACCAGACTTAAGTACAGCTACCCAAAGGATAACGCCTAACAAACCATAAGGGATTAACGAGCTAACACCTTTACGATTTAGCGCTACCATTAATGTGATAGAAATAGCAGCAACAATTAAACTTGTCATTGATAAATCAGCACTGTAGAACAATGCAATAATCACAATAACACCTAAGTCATCCATAATAGCTAGGGCTAATAAAAAGACTTTAAGAGCAACAGGCACACGGCTACCAAGTAAGGCCATAATACCCAATGCAAAGGCGATATCTGTTGCAGCTGGAATAGCCCAACCAACCTGAGTAACAGGATCTGAGTAGTTAAATGCTAGATAAAATAAAGCTGGAAATACCATGCCACCAACAGCAGCAAAAGTTGGTAATGAAGCTTTAGCAACACTAGATAGTGCGCCTTCTAATAATTCACGCTTTACTTCTAAACCAATCAATAAGAAGAAAAGTGCCATCAAACCATCGTTAATCCATAATAATAATGGCTTATCAATATCTAATGAACCTATACGCACTTGGACTTCTGTATCAAGGAATCCACTGTATAAACCAGCTAATGGCGAGTTTGCCATTAACATAGCCAGTGCTACAGAGATCATTAAAATGATACCCCCTGCAGATTCTTGACTTAAGAAATTCTTAATTGCACGTTCCATAATTCACTCCAAAAAAAACAATTAATTCGAGTCTATCGGAATTTTTCAAACAATCATAATCGTTAGTTTCGCATTAATACCTCGGTATTTCCGATGTATGTATCAAAACGCAGTGAGATTAATCACACAACACCCGCTAAACGCGAAGCAGATCGACGTTTAACTCGGAATATGCGCATTATTCAAGTTTAGGCGCATATTTATTTATTCACAATAAATTACTCAACTGACGAAATAACATACATTACACTGTTTTAGCTGATGAATTATTAATAAAAAACTATCGAAAAAATCCAGCAAGAATAAAAGGCTATTTATTAACATAATCAGCCAAACAGACTTAAGCTGATATGACTACTTCCCATTGAATAACTATTAATATGAAATCAGTATAGGAATTCACTGTGAGTTTTAAACAGAAGTGAAATACAGTGTCAAAAGCGCAAAAAATGCTAACCAAGTAGGATACAACTAGTTTAGCTTGTTTTTTAGGCTTCCAGGTGCAATCTCAGACAAAAATGAAGTGAGTTAACACGAATCAGTGTAGTCGTTTATGAAGTGAATTTGAGAGAGTTTAGCTGTCATTACAGTGTAATTTACAATAACCAAATGATTTTAACGGTTTATCAAAAGTGAAAAACCGTTAATACAATGAGTTAGCTTATCTGATCAGCATTAGACCGAAAATGGATACTTAATCGCATCATGATGCTGATAACCCACAACTTCAAAATCATCCATAGTCACCCAAGTTTCTAAATCCTTAAGACTCTTAATGTCTGGGTTAATTTTTAATTGTGGTGAAGGAAATGGTTCGCGAGTTAGCTGCTCATTCTTCATTAGATCTAATTGGTCTTCGTAAATATGTGCATTAATGATTTTATGGTATGCGGTACCCGCCTTATTACCGGTAATTTGTGCCATTAATGCTAAAAAGGTAAACACTTGAATCTGATTAAAGTTAAGCCCTAATGGCACATCACACGAACGTTGATAACTCGTTAGGTGCAAAGTATCACCTAGTAATGAGAAGGTATGTGTATGCATACATGGTCTTAAACAACCCACATCAAACTCACCTGGATTATAAAATGTAATAATCTCACCACGGTCATCAACTCCTTTGGACAGGTTATCAACAATCTTGGCTAACTGATCGACAGTACCACCTGAGGTTTTCTGCCAACGTCGACCTTGAACGCCATATACCCGCCCCATATCGTCTTCTCCTTTACGATGTGGATTAGCAAGCCAGCTAGCATTATCATTCGCGTTCATATCCCAAGTTTTAGTGCCCAAAGCCCTAAAATCTGCAGCATTATCATAACCTCGAATATAGCCAATAAGCTCAGCAATCGCAGCTTTATAAAAGCTTTTACGAGTAGTAATAATTGGGAATTGGTTATTTTTAACATCGTACTCTAAATCAGCATTAATGATGGTTAAACAACGTTTTCCAGTGCGTTCATTCTCTATCCAATGACCATTGTCTACGATGTTTTGGCATAAATTTAAATACTGACGCATTGTACATTCCTATATAAAAGCTCGATAAGTTTCGGTTACCTGAAGAGACAGTCTCCGATTATTGGGTAGATGATAACAAGAATTTTATGCGGTTATCGCCATTTTTAATCCAATAACCATTAATAACAGTGCAAATATCTTTTTAAGCACAGCAGTCGGCCATACGCTTGCCATTTTTACCCCTAATGGTGCGACTAACATTGAGCTGATAATGATGCCAAACAAAGCGGGTAAGTATATAAAGCCAATGGTACCTTGGGGTAAATCAGGTGCATTTAAGCCTGCAATGATGTATCCAGTGGTACCAGCTAGTGCAATAAGACAACCCGTTACCGAAGAAAACCCTACAGCACTGCGCATTTGAATGCCGCAATAGCTCAAAAATGGCACAAACAGTACCCCACCACCAATACCCATTAATCCAGCAACGATAGCAATAATCGAGGAAACCAAAAATAACACGATAAATGCAGGTATTTGCTCATTTGCTTTAGGCTTGAATGGGAACGCCATTTGTATGGCCATAAGTATCACAAATATCGAAAATGCGGTTTGTAAATCAGCAGATGGAATTTTTTCTGAAATAAACCCAGACGCTAGTGCCCCTAACATGATACCCGGCAACATGGGTTTGAATAGATTCCATGGAACATTTCCACGTTTGTGATGAGCTAACGCAGATGAAAAAGAAGTTAAAATAATAGAGGCTAATGAGGTTGCAATAGCAACATGGGTTAACTGAGATGACTCAACACCAACCCAAGGGAGAAGATATAAAAGGGCTGGGACAATGATTAAGCCTCCGCCGATACCTAATAAGCCAGCCATGAAACCGACAAATGAGCCCAGTAACAAGCAGATTAAAAAAATCAGTAAAAGATTGTCCACAGTAAAACCTTATCCGTGTATAGCTAAATCGGCTAATGCAAAATGGCAGATAAGCCGTTTTCAGCTAAAAAGTCATTGAGTAATGTCCTGACTTGCTCCCCGTTAGAGAGTGTCAGAGCGGTATCCAAAATTTGTTCTAATGACTGTTTATCAATCCGGCGTAATAAATAATTAATTCGAGCAATACTGCCTTGATTCATACTCAATTTGTCATAGCCCATAGCGACAAGGAGTAATGCCCCCATTGGTTCACCTGCTAGCTCTCCGCAGATACTGGCATCCAATTTATAGCGTTTACAATCAGTAATTGTCCATTTTAACGCTCTTAACACACCAGGGTGAAAGCTATCAAAAAGTGAGCTAACACTGGGGTTATTTCTATCAACGGCAAGTAAATACTGAGTTAAATCGTTACTGCCAACTGAAACAAAATCGACTCTCTTAGCCACATCTTCTAACTGAAACAGTAACGAAGGCACTTCTAACATAACCCCAATTTTAGGTTTAGGGATCCTACGCTGTAATTCGTCAGTTAATTCTGAATAAGCTTGTTCTAGGTATAATAAAGTCCTATCAATTTCATCAAGGTTACTGACCATAGGTAGCAAAATTTGTAGCTGTGATGAGTCTACATTTGCCGTTAACATTGCCCGTAGCTGCATCAAAAATAACTCTGGATGGTCAAGGGATAATCGAATACCTCGCCAGCCAAGAAAGGGGTTATCTTCATTAATAGGAAAATAAGGTAAGGGTTTATCTCCTCCCACATCTAATGTTCTCATAACCACAGGTCTATCACGAGCAGCAGATAACACTTGTTTATACACATGAACTTGCTCAATTTCACTCGGAAATCGCTGATGTAGCATGAATGGAATTTCCGTACGATATAACCCAATCCCATCTGCACCCTCGGCCATGTCGGTACTTAACCCACTTAATAGACCAGCATTCAGATATAACTGAATACGATGGCCGTCCGTTGTCTGCGCAGGTAATGACAATTCAGCTGAGAATTGACGTTGCTGTTCCTGATTTTCCGAAATTAAAGTGTAATATTCACGTAGCACGGATTCTGAAGGAGAAACAAGAAGCTGACCGCTAGTCGCATTAAGAACGAGTTTTTTATCGTCAATATTGGCCGCAATGACTTGATCAACACTGACAATGGCTGGCACACCTAATGCTCGAGCTAAAATAGCGGCATGGGCGTTAACTCCCCCAAGTTCGGTGACGATCCCTGCTAGTTTCCCTCGTGGGAATTCAGCGAGTAGTGTCGCATCCACTTCTTTAGCAACTAAAATAACAGGTTTTGAAGGGGCTAAATCTAACTTATCTGGCTCTATAAGTTGGCGTAATACTTTTTGTCCGAGTTCGCGAATATCGCTAGCGCGTTCTTTTAAGTAAGGATCTTCCATTGCCATAAACTGATCAATATAGCGAATTGAAACGCGGCTAACGGCTGATTCAGCTTGCCAGCCTAAACTCACCTCTCGTATGTATTCACCACCTAAACTAGCCTCATTAAGCAAGAGTTGTAACGCTGAAAATATAGATGCTATATCATCCACGTTTTCACGGTCAAAACGCTGGGACAAGGCACTGATTGCATCTTTACAACGCTGCATTGCAGCTTTCAGTCTAAGGGTTTCTTGCTCGGTATCGCTACATTGTTGATCTGGCTGCACTAAAGATATCGCGCCGCCTAATACAAATGCATCTGCAATGGCGATCCCTTTAGATGCGCTAACCCCTTTGAAAACGACTTGTTGCTGAACATTGCTAATCGCCGCTTTGTTCTTGAGACTACGAATGACCACCGCCAGCTGCGCTGCCAGCGTCATTAAAAAGGCTTCTTCATTCTCACTAAACTGTCGAGGCTGTGGCTGCTGAACCACAATAACTCCAACCACTTGTTTTTGAAAAATAATAGGAACAGCAAGAAACGCTCGGTACTCTTCCTCTTCTACTTCTGGAAAAAACTTAAAGCGTGGGTGTGTTTTGGCGTCGGCAAGGTTAACGGCTTCTTCTTTTTCAGCAGCTAACCCCACCAGTCCTTCAGAAAGGGGCATTTTAACAAAATTGATGGCGGCAACAGCCAAGCCGTCTGTCGCCGATAAGACAAGGTGTTGTTGCTCAAGAATATATACTGAACAGCACTGAGTTTGCATCGCTAACTTTGTTTGCGAAACCAACTGTGTCAGTGCAGACTCAAGACTGCTAGCTCCAGCAACCGCTTGAGTTATATCCCTGAGCGTGTTTAACACGATTTTATCCCCTATCAGTTTACATTAATTACGGTGTCGCCCTCGTTTGCGATTGGGCTCACGTCCTTGAAACGCTAAAGTGGTGAATGCAAACTCTTTCATAACCTTACGATAAACATCTCGTTTGAAAGAAACAACTTGCCTTACTGGGTACCAATAACTCACCCAACGCCAGTCATCAAACTCAGGGTGTCCACAGGAGTTCAAATTAATACTGTCATCGCTATCTTTAAGCTGTAATAAGTACCACTTTTGTTTTTGACCAATACAAATAGGTTTACTTTCTTGTCTAATCAATCTTTTTGGTAAACGGTATCTTAACCATGAGCGTGTTGACGTTAAAATTTGTACATTTTCCGGCTTTAAACCAACTTCTTCATACAATTCACGGTACATAGCTTGTTCAGGACTTTCTCCGTCATCAACGCCACCTTGTGGAAACTGCCATGAATGTTGTCCAAACCGTCTGGCCCACATAACTTGACCAAATTTGTTACAGATTATAATGCCCACATTTGCACGAAAGCCGTCGCTATCAATCACATGGACTCCAATGTCACTACAAATTAATGATTAGATTGTTTCATAAAGCACGGCTACGGGCAATCAACTAATAACGGCATAACTTGGGATAAAATTTAAGAATTATTACTTTTATCAACAGAAGGGAAAAATATTAATGCACATTATCCACAAAATCTGTGGATATCTCTGTTCGAAACTCACTAATAACAGTAAAACCTGCTTTAAAGAACATAAGCTACCGTATAATAAAAAAGTCAAACAACCACAATAAAACCATAAAATTCAACAAAATAAATAAAACACAAGACTAGCTACAGTTATCCCAGATGACCAAAGGTCACTTTTTAACCAGGTAAATTACTTATTAATAAATTCATTTTATGGGTTTTAAGTTATACACAAAAAACAAGAGTTTTATTTCATTAATATTAAAATAAAGCTATTTTTAAGCATTGACGAACAAAAAATTATCCGTTAAGCGATACTTTTTTAAAGTTATCCATCAAATCTGTGGATAACTATGTGTGAAATAGTAGAGCAAAAGGAGAGTAACTTAATAAATTGGTAAAACAGATTGACCAATTTAAACAAAAAAACTTATTAATCAGTACATTGGGATTATTTTACTCAGTGAATAACTTTCAATAAAATCACTGCACAATTAATGACCAGTAACAATAGATGCGTAAAAACTGCCAAACAAGTAAACTTATAATGACCAAGCCTATTTAGGGGAAAGTAAGCAATAATGATGAATAGCCAGCCAAATTCCATCGCAGAATTAATGCAAAGAGCCAATGATATGGCCGGTGTCTCATTAGGAGATATTGCAAATGAGCATCAACTCAATGTACCTGATAATTTGAAGAGAGATAAAGGCTGGATTGGTCAATTGATTGAGATGGAACTCGGCGCAACAGCAGGTTCTAAACCCCAGCAAGATTTTTTGCACTTAGGGGTCGAACTTAAAACCATTCCCATAGACCAATCTGGTCGCCCTATTGAAACAACTTATGTCACAGTTGCACCGTTAACAAATATCCAGGGCCTTACATGGGAAAACAGTGTCGTATTTCATAAGCTACAGCAAGTCTTATGGATACCAGTACAAGGTGATCGAAGTATTCCGGTAGCAAACAGAAAAATAGGCACCCCTGTACTATGGAGCCCAAATCCTGAACAGTTAACCGCGTTACAACAAGACTGGGAAGAGATAATGGAGATGATCGCATTAGGGCAAGTTGAAAAAGTGACAGCTCGACACGGAGAAGTATTACAACTAAGACCTAAGGCTGCAAATAGTCACTCATTAACTGAATCAATTGCAGAAAATGGCTTAATTAAACTATCTAATCCAAGAGGTTTTTATTTAAAGATCAATTTCACCCACCAAATACTAACAAATGCGTTTGGATAACATTACAATAAATCAACATTCATAATCTATTTTGAAAGTTATTAGAATACCACTATGACAAGTAGGGTAATTTTCTATAAACTAGCCTGTCTCAAAATATCAACGGATCAGATATAAACCAGTGAAAGCACGTCGACAGACGAGAAAGCTATTATTTGCGATATTAGCATGGTGTTTAGCCATGGGCGCATTTGTCTTTTTTCGTTATTCACAAGCCCCTGAACTCCCCCAATGGGCTATGGGAAAATCAGACCTTGCCACATTAGCCATCTTCATGGGTTTTGTGTTTGGTTGTCTGCATTGGATGTCGAATTTAATCGCTGACTTTAGTGCAATCAGTCGTTTACCCTATATCTTCTCAGTTATTTTTAAAGGCTTGTTTCTACTGCTAGGCGCAATGACGCTTGCCTATGTTACCCAATTCCTCAATATGTGGGCTATTGAAAATCATCTTGTCACGCTAAGACAAATGCTCACAGCGCACATCCTTTATAGTCCTTCTTTTCAAGCATTAATCATATATCTAGTCGCTGTACGTGTAGGACTTGCCTTTATCGAACAAATGGCACTACTCGTGGGCCCTCGAGTATTGATGAACATTGGCTTAGGTAAGTACCATCAGCCAAGATATGAACATCGACTATTCCTCTTTGTTGATATGGTATCTTCAACTGCGCACGCTGAAACCCTAGGCGACTATCGCTTTAGCCGATTAATTCAAGACAGTTTTAGTATGCTGGCTGATACAGTAACTGATAATGATGCTGAAATTTATCGCTATATGGGTGATGCAGTTTTGATTCATTGGCCTCTTGAAGATGGGATCAAGCAAGATCGCTGTATGAATATTTACTACGAATTTAGCCAACAACTTAACTGGCATCGACCTTACTTTGAAGAACACTATGGCTTTGTGCCTAAATTTAAAGCGGCAGCTCATTGCGGCCAAGTTGTTGCTGCTGTGGTTGGTGTTCAAAAGCAAGAAATTAGCTTTTTCAGTGATGTGTTAAATACCTTGGCAAGACTACAAGACCAATGTAACCCGCTAGGTCAAAGAATGCTTATTTCTGGGGAAGTGGCACACCGCCTAGAAAGACAAGATAGTCGATTTGAGTTATCAGATTTAG
Source organism: Shewanella sp. UCD-FRSSP16_17 (assembly GCF_001675935.1). NCBI lineage: Bacteria > Pseudomonadati > Pseudomonadota > Gammaproteobacteria > Alteromonadales > Shewanellaceae > Shewanella > Shewanella sp. UCD-FRSSP16_17. The sequence goes on along the minus strand of NZ_LZFV01000013.1, from coordinate 168,296 downwards.
GCGCTATGAAGCTCAAAGGCAAAAAGCATGAAATTGAAGTGTATGGTGTGAGCCCTAAAAAGCCCTAAACAAGCAACTTAAGGAATATAATTAAATATCCCTCGTTAGCGCCCCTTGCCTTTGCTCCTCTCCAGTTCACCTTAGCTTACTCAAAAGTACAAAGCGCCTTATAAACTTCTTATTCCTGTTGTTTTCCCAGATAAAAAGTAAACCCGTTAGCTACGATGTAAAAACGGGTTCGAACGGAACAATCATGGTTTGTAAGAAGAAAGTAACCTCTCTACCCGCTTCTTACCGATAACAAGGTATTTATCTAGATGAACTTGCTAATAAACTCCCTTTCAACAACAGGCTACTCAGGTTTAGCAAGTAAGTTCTCTAGCATTAAGCCTAATGTTCTGAATGTGGCGATTCTGCTAGTTGTTTGACGCCACACCAAGCCGATATCTCGATAAGGGCTTTCACCTGGCGGGTTCATTATATTCAACTCAGTATCTTTTAAGATCCCAGCATCAATTGCCATTTGCGGTAAGAATGTGGTGCCTAATTTGCTATCAACCATTTGAACTAATGTATGTAGACTGGTCGCAGCAAAAGGATTAATTTTGGCACTATTGCCTAACTGACAAGCAGTAATAGCATGACCAGTAATACAGTGCTCACTTTGCAGTAAGAAAATACTTTCATCTGGCATTTTTTGATAATCAATTGGGTTTATTATCCCACCCGATAACTCTTCATGAACGACCATTTTAAAAGGATCAATACCCACTTTCATACTGTGAAATCCAGTAGTATCTACTGGTAATGCAAGTATCAATAAATCCAGCTCCCCTTTTCCTAATGAGTCTAATAAGCTGTCGGTAGTGTCTTCTTTTAGCAATAAACTCAATTGTGGATAATCTTGCTGACATTGCTTTACTACACGGCTTAATAAGAAAGGGGCAATAGTTGGAATACAACCTAAGCGGATCTCTCCAGTCATAGGCTCACCCTGATTTTTAACCAATTCAACTAAGTCATCAACATCAGTAAGCAGCTTTCTCGCTCTTTCAACAACTTCCTCACCTATTGCTGTGAACATAAATGATTTATGATCTCGCTCGATTAATTGGTAGCCCAGTTGTTCTTCAAGATTTTGAATGCCACTCGATAGAGTAGATTGACTAACAAAGCATGACTTAGCAGCTCGGTTAAAATTTTGTTCTTGGTGCAAGTTAACCAGATAGAATAGATTTTTTAAACTCGGTAGGTTTTTCATTTAATCGATTACCCTAAGAAGATTTCATTTAAATAATGAATTAAGTCACAACAAATAACAATCACAGCTGCGCGATCCATAGCTCAATTTTACTATTCTCAAAAAAAAGACCAAAAAAAAAGCCCCTTGCGGGACTTTTAATGTCGCTATAAACCAGCAGTGATTATGCTTTGGCTTCTAGGAATGCTTTTAATTGCTGTAAATCTGAACCAGCATGCTCAACAATTTCAGCTAACCAAGCGTTGTGCTCAGCTTCCCATGATGACTCTTCACCATGCTGCAGTTTTTGTGCAAACTGCTGAATGCGCTTCAAACCAACTGAACCAGCAGCGCCTTTAAATTTATGAGCTTCTGCGCATAATGTATCTTTATCATTCACATCATTTGCTTTAACTAAACTACCTACATACTCAGGCATTAATTGCTCAAATAACACGACACTTTTTAATAAAGTACCTGCACCAATAGCACTACAATATTGCTCTAAAGTATTGAGATCTAAAATAGACTCTAGCTGGACTGTGGCCATTGTGGCACCTCTTTCTAATTTATTTCTGTAAAATTGGAATTTATAATACTCGCAATAATCGCCTATGCAACAACTCAGCGCTTTTCAAGTCCAATTTTCGTAAACTAATTACATGGTTTTAACAAAAAATTAAAATACGCCCATATAAATCACTGCAAAACATGCAAACTGGTTACTTTTTACACTGTTCCGCCGGTAACATAATGCCCTTGTCCGCCATTCTCGGCTAAGTTTTTGACAATTGCTACTAAGCCATCCCAACGAAAAGCACACCACTCTGGAGCAAGTAACATCGGTTTTTTAGCATATGCTGTGACTCTATGAAAAATTATCTCTTTTGGAGTATGTCTAATTAACTCACTCGCGTAGTGAGCATAATCTTCCAGACTCAATAAAGGCATTCCTTTATGTCGCCAAGCCTTAGCCATGACACTTCCTTCAACAATGTGTAATGGATGTAATTTTATACCATCAACACCTGTTGATATAACTTGCGTTAAACTGGAAAGGTAATCTTCAAACGTCTCGTCAGGTAACCCAAGAATCAAATGAGCACAGACTTTAATCCCACGTTTTCTTGCTCTTATAACAGTGTCTTTATAACTATCAAAATCATGGCCGCGGTTAATTTTTTTTAAAGTTCCATTATTCGCCGTTTGTAAACCAAGCTCTAACCAGACTTCAATTCCTTTATCTTGATAGCTGACAAGTAAGTCCAATATATCATCCGGCACGCAGTCTGGACGGGTACCAATATGTAATCCAACAATGTCGGCATCTTTTATCGCTTCGTCATACTTTTGCTTTAACACCTGATACTCATCGTAAGTACTAGTATAAGCTTGGAAGTATGCTATATATTTAGAGGTAGAAGCGGGTGCATTTGCTAATACTGAACGTTGCTTACCTTGGCTCAGTTGTTCTGAGATGCTGGCCTCAGTCCCTTGCTCATAACTAAACGAAGAAACATTACAGAATGTACAGCCGCCTTTGCCAAGGGTGCCATCTCTGTTTGGGCAAGTGAATTTGGCATCGATAGTCAGCTTTCTGATCCGTCCACCGTATTGCTGTTTACATACAGCACCAAATGTATTCACGTAATCATCTAAACCCACTGCCAATCCTCAATTTTCAAAAAGTGGCCGATGATATACAGCTTAAAGAGTAAATACTTGGTGCTATATCAAGAAATGATGAATTAATGCGATTATTTTTCAACCAATGTCAGTACAACTTCACAAATGGTAAATTTGATTAATTTAAAACCAACTATCAAAGTGAATAAATACGCAAATTAAATAAATAGTTCACTGCAACTGTGCTTGAAAATAAATTCACTATTTATAAAACTAAATCAATTAGACTAAAGTGTTAACAAAAAGTAAAATCAAAAAGCCGACTTTTTTAAAATTCTTTTTATTCATAAGGTTATACGAACAAAAATACAGTTTACGTTAACGTAAGGCTGGTTTTTTTTAACATCTGTAATAGACATAACAATTCATTTTGTTGAGTAATTTAAGTTTGACCTTTATTCATTATCGGGCTAATTTGAGTGGTTCGGGTGCATATCTATGAGAACTTCTCCGCATTATCCGAGTCGTATTAAGTTAGGTTTAGGGAGTTTTTGTATGAGCTTATATCATCCCAGCTTTGAGCGGGACAATTGTGGTTTCGGCTTAATAGCCCAAATGGATGGCGATGCTAGCCATCGTATTGTCCGTACTGCTATTCACGGTTTAGACAGAATGAAACACCGTGGCGGTATTGCATCGGATGGTCGCACAGGTGATGGCTGTGGACTACTAATGTCGATGCCAAAAGACTTTTTTGCTGCTGTAGCAACAGAAAATGATTGGCATCTAAGTCGTAAATTTGCTGTTGGTATGCTGTTTCTTAGCCAAGACCCAGTTAAAGCTGAAGCGTCTAAAGCTATATTAGAAAAAGAATTACAACGTGAAACATTAAGTGTTGCAGGCTGGAGAAAGGTACCAGTCAATCCTGACGTGCTCGGCGAAATTGGTCGCAAGAGCTTACCAGAGATCTACCAAGTATTAATTAACGCCCCTGTTGGCTGGCGTGAAAAAGACTTAGAACGTCGTCTATATATGGCTAGACGCCGACTTGAGCAACAAATTGTCGATGACAAGGATTTTTATGTCGCGAGTCTGTCAGGACAAGTCATCGTCTATAAAGGCTTAATGATGCCTGCAGATCTGCCGTCTTTTTATACCGATCTTGCTGATATTCGTCTTAAAAGTACGATTTGTCTTTTCCACCAGCGCTTTTCAACTAATACATCACCTAAATGGCCACTTGCACAACCATTTAGATTCTTAGCTCATAATGGCGAAATCAATACCATTACTGGCAACCGCCAATGGGCTCGTGCGCGTGCTTATAAGTTTAACTCGCCACTATTACCTGACTTACAACAAGCCGCACCTTTTGTGAATGAAACGGGTTCTGACTCCTCTTCATTAGACAACATGCTAGAAATGCTATTATCTGGTGGCATGGATTTATATCGTGCGATGCGCTTATTGATTCCACCTGCATGGCAAAGTAATCCTGAAATGGATGACGAGTTAAAAGCATTTTACGATTTCAACTCAATGCATATGGAGCCTTGGGACGGACCTGCAGGTATCGTGATGAGTAATGGTCGTCATGCTGCCTGTGCCGTCGATCGTAACGGACTGCGTCCATCTCGCTATGTGATTACTAAAGACAGAATTCTAACCTTGGCATCAGAAGTCGGCATTTGGGATTACTCAGCTGATGAGGTTGTAGAAAAAGGTCGTGTTGGTCCAGGTGAACTATTAGTCCTAGATACGATGAACGGCCGTTTATATTCATCATTTGAAATTGATAATGATTTAAAACGTCGCCATCCATACAAAGAGTGGATGGCTAAAAATAGTCAAACACTTATCCCTGCAAATCAAATTGAAGCAGCTCAACAAGGTGCTAGTCAATTTACACCTGAAGTATTGCTTCAATATCAAAAGCAGTTTGGATATAGCCGAGAAGAGCTCGAACAAGTCATTTGGATATTGGCATCAAAAGGCGAAGAAGCAACCGGTTCAATGGGTKACGATACCCCAATGGCTGTATTGTCTAAGAAGTCTCGTTCTTTATATGACTATTTCCGTCAAAAGTTTGCCCAGGTAACTAACCCACCAATCGATCCTCTACGTGAAAAACACGTAATGTCATTAACCACTTGTGTGGGGCGTGAGCAAAACCTATTTTGCGAGACTACAGGTGTTGCTTATCGAGTGATGTTTGACTCACCTGTGCTGCTATTCAGTGATTTCAACCAATTATTAGGCTTAGATAGTTCTTACTACCGAGCAAACACCGTTGATTTAAATTACGATGCACACGAAAGCTTACAGCAAGCCATTGAACGTGTAACAGATGATGCTGAGCGCTTGGCAAGAAGCGGAACAACGCTACTTATTTTATCTGACAGAGCCACTGATAAAAATGTACAAGTCATTCCAGCAGCTATGGCTGTTGGCGCAGTGCAGCAACGCTTAGTTGATAAGAGCTTACGCTGCGATACTAACATCATTGTTGAAACGGCTTCGGCTCGTGACCCACATCATTTTGCTGTGTTACTTGGTTTTGGTGCGACCGCTATTTACCCATATCTAGCATATGAATCTATTTCAGCGATGGCGAAAAAGAACCAAGTTGAAGATGACAGTTTATTGATGCTGAACTTCCGTCAAGGCATCGAAAAAGGCCTTCGTAAGATTATGTCCAAAATGGGCATCAGTACTGTAGGTTCTTACCGTTGCAGCCAACAATTCGAAGCTATTGGTTTGTCAACTGAAGTGATTGAATTATGTTTCAAAGGTGTCATAAGCCGTATCGAAGGGGCAAGCTTTGAGCATTTAGCTGCAGATCAAAAAGCACTTCATAAAGCGGCCTATCGTGCCCATGTGCCATTACCACAAGGTGGCTTACTGAAATATGTTGAGGGCGGCGAGTACCATAGCTTTAACCCTGATGTGGTTAATACACTTCAACAAAGCTTAAAAGATAAAGATTATCCAAAATATAAGAAGTTTGCAGCGCTCGTTGATGATAGACCAATCGCGACATTAAGAGATCTAATTGGTGTTAAAGGTGACAAAGCTGCAATCGATGCTGCAAGCGTTGAAGGTGCTGAGCACTTATTCCCGCGCTTTGATAGTGCTGCAATGAGTATTGGTGCATTAAGTCCTGAAGCACATGAAGCGCTAGCTGTAGCAATGAACCGTCTAGGCGGACGCTCTAACTCTGGTGAAGGTGGAGAAGATCCTAGTCGTTTTAATAGCGAACGTAATTCAGCAATCAAACAAATTGCATCCGGTCGTTTTGGTGTGACAGCTCATTACTTAGTGAATGCTGATGTATTGCAAATTAAAGTGGCACAAGGCGCTAAACCAGGTGAAGGTGGACAACTTCCTGGTCATAAAGTCAGTGTAGAAATCGCTGGTCTGCGCCATGCAAGACCTGGGGTTACGTTGATTTCACCGCCTCCACACCATGATATTTACTCTATTGAAGATTTAGCCCAGCTTATTTTCGATTTAAAGCAAATCAATCCAAGAGCATTAGTTTCAGTCAAGCTCGTTTCAGAGCCGGGTGTCGGCACAATTGCGACGGGTGTAGCTAAAGCTTACGCAGACATGATTACCATCTCTGGTTATGACGGTGGTACTGGTGCTAGTCCAATTACCTCAGTTAAGTATGCAGGTTCTCCTTGGGAATTAGGCTTAGCAGAAGTACATCAAGCACTTGTTGAAAACGGATTACGTCACAAGATCCGCCTACAAGTTGATGGCGGCTTAAAAACAGGTATGGACATCATCAAGGCTGCGTTATTAGGTGCTGAAAGCTTTGGTTTTGGTACTGTGCCAATGATTGCGCTTGGGTGTAAGTATTTACGAATTTGTCATTTAAATAACTGTGCAACAGGTGTGGCAACACAGGATAAAAACCTACGTGACAACCATTATCACGGGTTACCTGAGCGAGTAATGACATATTTCGAGTTTGTTGCTGAAGAGGTTCGTGAATGGATGGCAAAACTTGGTGTTGCCAAGTTTGAAGATCTCGTCGGTCGAACCGACTGGTTATATGCCCTTGAAGGTCAAACAGCCAAGCAACTAGGATTAGATTTAGCCCCTATTCTTTATCAACCTAAAGTCCCAGCTGGTACCGATATTACTTGGAAAGAGCTTAATCCACCGGATGACAAAGGTGACTTAAACCTACAAATTGTTGCCGATAGCAGTCAAGCGGTACTTGAAGGCTCAAGTTTCACTAAACAGTACAATATTAATAATACCGATCGTTCAGTAGGCGCCTCATTATCAGGCTTTATTGCAACGAACATTGGCCTTAAGGGCGCTAAAGCTCCGTTATCACTGCAGTTTAACGGTAGTGCGGGTCAGAGTTTTGGCGTATGGAATAGCCCAGGACTGAATCTCACATTGATTGGTGATGCCAACGACTATGTCGGTAAAGGCATGTCAGGTGGTGAAATTATTATTCATCCACCAGTGGGTAGCCCATTTGAAAGTGAAGAAAGTGCCATTATGGGTAACACCTGTTTGTATGGTGCAACAGGCGGACGTGTTTACGCAGCTGGTCAAGCAGGTGAACGTTTCGCTGTTCGTAACTCTGGCGCTATCGCGGTGGTTGAAGGCGTGGGTGACAACGGCTGTGAATACATGACTGGCGGTATTGTAGTGGTACTAGGTCAAACTGGGGTTAACTTTGGTGCCGGTATGACTGGCGGTTTTGCCTATATATTTGACCGTTTCAATCACTTTAGTCGTCGCGTTAATAACGAACTCGTCGATACTCAAAAATTAGAATCGTCAATCCAGCAGCAACACTTAAAAGAACTGATTGAAGCCCATGTAGCAGCAACAGGAAGTGAGCATGCCAAGATGATCTTAAGTGATTTCGAAAACTGGTTAGACTGTTTTGTTTTAGTTAAGCCTAAGAATATTGCCGTTGCCGACTTGCTGAAAATAGAGCAAAAGAGCCCGGAACTAGCTGTTAAGGCGGGGTAATTTAGATGAGTAATGATTTTCAATTTATTGAGGTAGATCGTAAAGATCCCTCTAAACACTCTGCAGCAGAGCGTTCGACACAGTTTATCGAAATTTATCAGCCTTTTTCTCAGCCCCAAGTGGCAGAGCAAGCTGATCGCTGTTTAGATTGTGGTAACCCATATTGTGAATGGAAGTGTCCTCTTCACAATTATATTCCTAATTGGCTTAAGTTAGCTGAACAAGGACGTATCCTTGAAGCGGCAGACTTAGTCCACGAAACCAATACGCTACCAGAAATTTGTGGTCGAGTGTGTCCGCAAGACCGCCTATGTGAAGGTGCTTGTACCCTTAACGATGACTTTGGTGCTGTCACTATTGGTAATGTTGAAAAGTACATTACTGATACCGCAATTAGCCAAGGATGGCGACCAGATATGAGCAAGGTTACTCCACGTAAAGAACGTGTAGCAATCATTGGCGCTGGTCCTGCTGGTTTAGGTTGTGCAGATATTTTAAGTCGAAATGGTGTTAAAGCTGTTGTATACGATAAATATCCACAAATTGGTGGCTTGCTTACCTACGGTATTCCAGCCTTTAAATTAGATAAAGATGTCATGCAGACTCGCCGAAGTGTTCTTGAAGGAATGGGAATCGAGTTCAAGATGGGCGTTACTGTAGGAAAAGACATCCCATTCCAAACCCTATTAGATGAATACGATGCAGTATTCTTAGGTATGGGCACATATACGGCAATGAAAGCACGTCTTCCGGGAGAAGACAGTGAAGGTGTTATTCAAGCCTTACCGTATCTTATTGGCAACACCCATGAGTTAATGGGAACCCAATGCACAGAAAATCCATATCAAAGCCTTGAAGGCAAGAATGTGGTTGTACTAGGTGGTGGTGACACTGCCATGGATTGTGTCCGCACAGCCGTTCGCCAAGGCGCTAAAAACGTCACTTGTGCATACCGTCGTGATGAAGCCAATATGCCAGGTTCACGCCGTGAAGTACAAAATGCTCGTGAAGAAGGGGTCAACTTCTTATTTAATCGCCAACCTGTCGCGATTAAAGAGCAAAATGGTGTTGTAACTGGAATTGAATGTGTCGAAACCCAAATGGGCGCTGCGGATGAATCTGGACGTCAAAAAGCTGAAATCATTCCAGGTAGTGAACAAGTACTGGAAGCTGATGCCATTATTATTGCGTTTGGCTTCCAAGCAAGCCCTGCCCCTTGGTTTAAAGACTACGGTATTGAAACCAATGAATGGGGATTAGTGAAAGCGAGTAAGTTTGATGATAATCCGTTCCAAACCACAAACCCGAAAGTCTTTGCCGGTGGTGATATGGTTCGAGGTTCAGATCTTGTGGTAACAGCCATTGCTGAAGGTCGTGATGCAGCCCAAGGAATACTTAACGCTTTTGAAGATGCTTAAACAAAAACACATCATGTTTTAATGTGTTAATTCACCTCAAACAAGCTAAAAAGCGCATTGAAAAATGCGCTTTTTTATTAGAAATAATTTACCTATATCACTTCTGCAAATTTCATTTATGCTATATTAGCCGCCATTGAGTTCCGCTTAACCTTGTTCGAACCATTGACGGTCTTCCTTAGCAAATTTAAGCCTTTTATCCTTTTGCCAATTCTCATTTAACATTGGCCTAATTACACATACTGAGAGTTTAATTATGAAAATCGCTATTATCGGCGCCATGGAACCAGAAGTTGCTCATTTAATTGAGTCAATGACAGATCCAGTTCACTCAACTGTTGCTGGAATCGAATTTGTTGAAGGTCAATTATCGGGACAAAACGTCGTCGTTACTCGTTCAGGTATCGGTAAAGTCGCAGCCAGTATTGCTACGACACTAGTGATTAATAACTTTAAGGTTGATGCCGTTATCAATACAGGCTCAGCAGGTGGTTTTGTCGACAGCTTAAATATTGGCGATATTGTCATTTCATCAGAAGTACGTCATCACGATGTAGACGTTACCGCATTTGGATACGAAATTGGCCAAATGGCCTCTCAACCAGCCGCTTTCATTCCTGATGAAAAGTTAGTTAATGCCGCTAAATCTGCAATTTCATCCCTAGGTGAAGCACAAGTAATTGAAGGGTTAATTGCGACTGGTGACAGCTTTATTTGCGATCCTGAACGCACTAAAGTCATGTTAAACAATTTCCCGACAATGGCAGCATGTGAAATGGAAGCGGCGGCGATTGCACAGGTTTGTCATCAATTTAACGTACCATTTGTCGTGATTCGTTCATTATCAGACAATGCAAATAATGACTCACCTGTTGATTTTGACTCTTATATTGTTAAAGCAGGCCATTACTCAGCGCTAATGGTTATCGCATTATTAAAACAACTATAATTGTCTTGTAGCAATTCATTGTTAGCATACCTGGGTGAAGATGAATGTTTGATAGCATAATCACTGATAACACGTTTTATGAACAACTGCTTCGCTCAGATGGCAACTTACTAAAAAGCTGCTTGGTGCTCTTTATGGCGCTGCTTATTTCAAGAGTTGCGCCTTTATCTCGCCACCTGCATCCTATTGTGTGGTTTCATCAATTTGCTTTACTACTCAGTAAAAAAGTAAACCATCCGCAGCGTTCAGCTCAGCAGCAATTAATTGCTGGAATAATGGCTACCACGCTATTAGTTATACCGATTTGGTTTATTATTTACTTTATTCTTTCTTTAGCTGCTTACCCTTGGTTTTTTGACTTTCTCGTGCTGTATTTCTGTATCAGTGACGCTGGATTTAAACCCGTTGCAAAAGATGTCATTAGTGCTCTAGAGCACGGGCAAAAAGGCTTAGCTAAAACTTACCTTTCCCCTTGGTTAATGCAAAATACAGCCAGTTTATCTGAAATGGGGATATGTAAAGCCACAATAGAACGGTTGCTGATAAGCCCAAGTTACGGCACTGTCGCAACAATTTTGTTCTATGCGTTAGGCGGTACTCCGTTAGTATTGTTACTGCATTTATTCAAACAACTTGAACACTGTTGGCCTAATTACGTTCCGCAGTACCGTTACTTTGGTGCAGCAGTATACTGGATTAACCGTATCGCATTTGCTGTTCCTCAGTGGTTATGGAATCTAACATTAGTCCTTCAGGGCGGCCTTAGTAATCTCGGCGCGATGTTTAAAAAGTCAAAGAACATTCAAGGCGTGTATGGCGCTTCTAGCTTGTATCTTGGCGCAAAAATCTTGCAAATTGAACTTGGTGGCCCCCAGAAGATGACGATAGGAAATGCTGAATATCGTGTCAGTATTACTAAGATTAACCCATCAAGAGTGCCTACCATTGCAGATGTCCGTAATGCAATTAGCTTAACGACTTGGGCTGTCACTTTTTGGTTATCTTTTACCATCGCTATTCCTATTTTATGGACCGCATTAAGGTGGGTTCAATCAATGTAATTTTTAGCGAAAAAGCGTTATCATATCGGACTTAGACGTGCGTTAGCACTATTTAGAGGCAAACCTTTTTGTTAGATAACATCCAAATTTCGTTAACAACACCCGGCTTATTATTTCCTGCAATTTCATTATTGTTGTTAGCCTATACCAACCGTTTTTTTTCACTTGCTGCACTGATCCGCAGCCTGAGTGCCTCAGGCAAGCCTGTTGATAACGAGCAAATTAAAAATTTACGCCAACGCATCAGTATCATTAGACGCATGCAAGAAGCGGGTGTTGTAAGTTTTGCTATCTGTGTGATCAGCATGATTTTCATTTATTTAGGTTTCTTCCATACAGGCTCTATTGTTTTTGGCGTTAGCTTATTGTTTTTGCTTTATTCTTTAATCTTATCGGTTATCGAAATCCGCATATCCGTGGATGCATTGAATATCCATATTGAAGAATTTAGCCAAAAGCAACGTGCAAGTTCAGAGCAAAACCATGATTAACATAGAGTGGATATACCTATTCGACTTATGTGGAACTGCTGTTTTCGCCCTGTCTGGTGCTCTTGCTGCGGGTAAACACCGTATGGATCCTTTTGGCGTTATTGTTCTCGCATCTGTTACCGCTGTTGGTGGAGGTAGCATTCGAGATGCGATAACTGGCTCAACACCGGTTTTTTGGATTACTGATTCTAATTACATCATTGTTATTCTTGCGACAGTACTTGCATGTTTTATTTTCGTTAGAAAACCTCATAAGCTCCCTACTCTTACTTTACCTGTCGCTGATGCACTTGGATTAGCACTGTTTACCGTTATCGGTGCAGAGAAAGCCTTATTGCTCGGATTATCCGGTATGTCTGCAGTGATAATGGGATTAATTACAGGCGTTGGCGGCGGTATAATTCGTGATTTATTATGTCGCCAAGTCCCTATGGTTTTAAGAACTGAAATCTATGCGACTGCATCAATTGTAGGCGGGATTTGTTATACCTTGAGTATTGAAGTCGGAATGGATAGCATTGACGCATTATTTTTTGCAATGTTTAGCACCTTAATTATTCGCCTAAGTGCTATTCGCTGGCATTTGTCTTTACCTGCATTTGATTTAAAAAGTAAGAGGCCCTGAGTGCGATTAATTGGTTTACTATGTAGTGCGTATCTTTTTTTGATGAGCTTTTCATCACAAGCCGCTGTCGGCGAGATGCCAAAAGTACAACAATTAGCAGTGCAATATATTCAAGCATTAACCGATCATGACTATCGTCAGTTAAGGCGTTTTTATAATCGTGATAGTGTTTTTTACGATAAAACGGCTAACGTCACTTACACTGGTGGTCGACATATCATTGAGTTTTTAGAGCGTGCTCACGAAGGTGTATTAGAGTATCGTTTCAATATCGAGCATATGTTCAATACAGGCTCATTGGTTGTCCTAATTGGTAATTATCACTTACGTGGTCCAGGTGATCAATTTGGCAAACCAGGTAAAATAATTGAAATAGCAGTGCCTGGAGTTACCACGCTTAAATTTGATTTGAATACTGAAAGAATGACAGAACAAGTTGATTTAATGGACTACCAAACGATGTCTGATCAATTACAATCACAGTAGCCACAGGATTTATTGACAGCAAGACATAAAAAAACGACTCATTTGAGTCGTTTTTTAGTTTAACGTTTCTCGTTTAGTTCAAATTAAACCAGAGTCACTTTAGCAAATTTACGCTTACCGACTTGGAACACAGCGCTCACGCCCGCCTCAAAGACTTGACGAGTATCAGTCAGCTTTTCACCATCCATTTTCACAGCGCCTTGCTTAACCATGCGCATGCCATCAGACGTAGAACCTACTAAACCTGCATTTTTAAGTAAGTTAGCAATCGCTAGGCCTTCACCAGCTTCAAGGTCTAGCTCATCAATATCTTCTGGCATCGCGCCTTTTTGGAAGCGGTTGATGAACTCTTGATGTGCTGCATCAGCTTGTGCTTGGTCATGGAACCTTGCAATGATTTCTTTTGCTAAAGCAATCTTCACATCACGCGGGTTCTGACCATTAGTAACATCTTCTTTAAACTGGGCAATTTCTTGTAATGGACGGAATGAAAGCAGCTCGAAATAGCTCCACATTAAATCATCTGAAATAGACATGATTTTGCCAAACATTTCATTCGCAGGCTCACTCACACCAATATAGTTATGAGCAGACTTAGACATTTTCTTAACGCCATCAAGTCCAACTAATAGCGGCATCATAATGACTGATTGCGGCTTTTGCCCTTCCGCTTTTTGTAGCTCACGGCCCATTAATAAATTGAATTTTTGATCGGTACCACCCAATTCTACATCTGCCTTTAATGCGACAGAGTCGTAACCTTGTAGTAAAGGATACATAAACTCGTGAATAGCAATTGACTGGCCGGCTGCATAACGCTTTTTAAAATCATCACGTTCCATCATACGTGCAACAGTTTGCTTAGAACCTAGACGGATCATACCAGCAGCACCTAATGGCTCTAACCAACTTGAGTTAAACTCAATGCGAGTTTTGGCTGGGTCAAGGATTTTGAAAACTTGCTCTTTGTAAGTCTCAGCATTTGCAAGTACATCTTCACGAGTTAACGGAGGACGAGTATTATTCTTACCACTTGGGTCACCTACCATTCCGGTGAAGTCACCAATCAAGAAAATAACCTCATGACCTAGCTCTTGAAAAGCACGTAACTTATTCAAAATAACAGTGTGGCCTAGGTGAATATCTGGAGCGGTAGGATCTGCACCTAGCTTAATTCTTAAAGGACGCCCTTCTTTAAGTTTTTCTAGCAGCTCAGACTCGACTAATATTTCGTCGGTACCACGTTTAAGTTCTGCTAACACTTGGTCTAAATCAGCCATTTCGGCACCTACTCCTGCAGCTTTAAAAAAATAAGAGGCCTATGTTACTTGTTAGCCACATTAATTGAAAGTGTGTACACTAAGGGGATTACAACGAAAAAGAGAAATTGGTACTCAGGTCAATGGCAAAGTTAATCACTTTATTCAAATTACTGCCAAAAGCGCATCAAATTGCACTCAGTTTATTAGTAATTTTCACGATGATTATCGTGCTATTCCCCTCTGATGATGTCCAAGCCTCAAAACAAGTCACTTCTGGTAGTGTTGATATCTCTGCTCGCATTAATGCACAACACACTAATCAAGATAATACTCAGTCATCATCACCTAATAAACAGTCTGAATATTCTGTGCCACTTGCATTTAGAACGCCCACTCCGCCAGGCCAATCTCGTCGATCCACTACGTCTGAAATGACACGACAAGATACGGATACCTTAACGCCATCTAAAGACAGTAATCCTATTGCTAACCTTGACCCATTATCGGTTTCGGATAATACCCTACTATCAACCCCAAAAGACCAAGAAAACGCAGTCCCTTATCGAGAAGCTGACTTACTGTCCCATAAAAGCTATAAAGTGGCCAAAGGAGATACCTTTGGCGGACTGGCAAACCGAGCGGGATTAACACCGCGAGATGTTTATCAAATCACTCGCTTGCCAAAGTCCAAGAAAAATTTATTAAAAATTATGCCCGGTGAAGAGCTCACTGTGACAAAGGATGCTCAGGGCGAAGTGACAGAGCTGAGTTATCAGATGGATAAGATTTCCACACTGGTGATAACCAAGAACCAAGATAAATTTGAAGAAAAGGTAACGGTTAAAACCATCACCTTAGAAACTAAATTTATCACAGCCAATATAAGCAGTAACTTTTGGAATGCTGCCGCCACTGCTGGGTTATCAGCAAATCACATTATGCAACTGGCAAACATTTTTGGTTGGGATATCGATTTTGCACTGGATATCCGTAAGGACGATCATTTTGCGCTGATGTTCGAAGAAGAATACGTTGATGGTCAATTTATCGGCACAGGGAATATTCTTGCTGCTGAGTTTTACAACCAAGGCGAACGATATACCGCAGTTAGATACACTGACGGAGAATATTATTCAGAATCAGGTGATAGCATGCGTAAAGCATTCTTACGCTCTCCGGTTGATTTTAAGTACGTCAGCTCTAACTTTAACCCACGCCGACTACACCCTGTGACAGGGCAAGTGAAAGCGCACCGAGGTGTCGACTATGTTGCCGCTATTGGTACGCCAATTAAAGCTGCAGGTCGTGGTAAAGTGGTTGAGGCTAGCTACAACAAGTACAACGGTAATTATGTTTTCATTAAGCATAACGATACTTACACAACCAAGTATTTGCACTTAACCAAAAGAAAAGTAAAACG
Source organism: Shewanella sp. UCD-FRSSP16_17 (assembly GCF_001675935.1). Lineage (NCBI taxonomy): Bacteria > Pseudomonadati > Pseudomonadota > Gammaproteobacteria > Alteromonadales > Shewanellaceae > Shewanella > Shewanella sp. UCD-FRSSP16_17. Next base: position 152,714 of record NZ_LZFV01000013.1, on the reverse strand, counting down.
TGGCGATACCGTAAAACAAGGTCAAATTATTGGTACCTTAGGTAAAACGGGCCGCGTGACTGGCGCACACTTGCATTATGAATTTATCGTCAATGGTGTGCACCGTAATCCCCGCACAATAAAGCTGCCAAAATCACAGCCTATTGATAAAAAAGAGAAGTCACAGTTTGATGCGTTAAGTAAGCAATTAATGGCTAAAATCGAGCAAAACAAGCAATTGCATTACGCCAGTAACTCGACAAACTAGCATTCAATGCGCAGCCTTGAATCCACCTTTTATCGTAATACTAGAAGTTAATATTTACGGCGAGTATTTACCATGAGTATTGGCTGCCTTTTTTATGACTACACAGATAATGAGCATTACCATGAATGCAACGAACGCTATATCTCAGAAACAAACTCACACAACTCAAACTGACGGCAGCAACACGCAGTCGCCAGGTTACTTCATAGGGTTAATGTCTGGCACTAGCATGGATGGCATTGATGCTGTATTGGTTGACTTCTCAAATAATCATATCGAACTAATAGCAACTCATACCCTTGAAATTCCTGCTCATATATTAAATAACCTACATCGTTTATGTTCCCCAAATTCTGATGAAATTAATATTATGGGAAGAACAGATCGCGCAATGGGGTTGTTATTTGCCCAAGCAGTTAATGAGCTAGTCGACCGTGCGGGAATTGATAAATCTGCGGTTATTGCCATTGGCAGTCACGGGCAAACAATTCGGCATATGCCTAATTTAGAGCAAGGCTTTACGCTGCAAATTGGCGATCCTGAAACCATCGCCGTTGAAACCGATATTAATGTTATTGCCGATTTTCGTCGTAAAGATATTGCTTTAGGTGGACAAGGCGCACCGCTTGTTCCAGCATTTCATCATGCCAGCTTTGCTCAGAAAGATTGTCACCGCTTTATTCTCAATATTGGAGGCATAGCGAACATTACTTACCTCAATGGTGACAGTGAAGCAGTCATTGGATTTGATACAGGCCCAGGTAATACCTTGATGGATGCGTATATTAATCAAGAGTTACAACGCCCTTTTGATGAATCAGGACAATGGGCAGCTTCTGGTAACACCGACCCAGCGTTTCTAAAGCAACTTTTATCTCACCCCGACTTCGCATTGGATTACCCTAAAAGTACGGGCCGGGAGCTATTTAACCAAGCATGGCTTGAACAGCAATTGGCTAACTTCTCTCATCTACAACCTGCTGATATTCAGTCCACGCTACTTGACTTAACCTGTCACTCTATTGCTAACGACATTCAAGCCATTGCTAAAAATGGAGAAGTGTTTGTCTGCGGTGGTGGCGCTTTAAATTCAGAGTTAATGAAGCGACTTAAGCAATTACTGCCTCAACTGTCACTTTCTACCACCAGCGACATTGGTATCGATCCTAAATGGGTTGAAGGAATCGCTTTTGCTTGGCTCGCAATGCGCCATGTATTAGGAAAAACCGGGAACTTACCCGCAGTGACAGGAGCAAAACGAGCTGCGATTTTAGGTCATTTTTACAGCGCTTATTAACCATTACCTTCATTCAATAACATGATGCAGCGACGAATGAAAATACATCGCTTCAGCCTTCCCATTTTCATCACTCAAGCTCCCATCAATTTATCAATGATGTTCAATTGAATTTATAAAGGTTTACTGCTTAACTCTTTGTGGACGTTAATTGTGTTTTAAACAGCAGTATTCAATTTTTATAAGGACATTTAAATGAGTATTCAGCAAAAAATGTTAGCAGAGTTCATTGGTACTTTGTGGCTCGTATTAGGAGGTTGTGGTAGTGCCGTTATCGCTGCGGCATTTCCGGATGTCGGCATTGGGTTATTAGGTGTTGCCTTAGCATTTGGGTTAACCGTTCTTACGATGGCCTTTGCAATTGGTCATATTTCAGGGTGCCACTTAAACCCAGCTGTATCTTTTGGATTATGGGCAGGCGGTCGTTTCCCGACTGCGGAACTAGCACCATATATCCTTGCCCAAGTCGCGGGGGGGATTGCTGGTGCAGGGGTGTTGTTTTTAATCGCGAGTGGTCAAGATGGTTTTAGTCTTGCAGGTGGGTTTGCATCAAATGGATTTGGCGAACATTCACCAGGCGGTTATAGCATGACATCCGTGCTGATCACAGAAGTGGTCATGACCTTATTCTTTTTATTAATCATACTTGGTGCGACAGATGCACGTGCTCCAGCTGGCTTTGCTCCCATTGCCATAGGTTTAGGCTTAACTTTAATCCATTTAATCAGTATTCCTGTTTCTAACACATCTGTAAATCCAGCTAGAAGTACTGGTCCTGCGCTTTTTGTTGGAGACTGGGCATTGTCGCAGTTATGGTTATTCTGGGTTGCGCCAATCGCTGGGGCGATTCTCGCTGGTATGATCTTCCGCTTTTTTGAGCAACCCGCTGAGCATTAGTATATTGAGTGAGGCTATATCTATCAAAGAGCACCGAGTGTGCTCTTTTCTTTTTCAATTTAGCAGTCAATGTTATCATGACCCAATTGCGTTACTGTACGCCACATTTGCGACACCTTGTTATGAGAGCCAACCATGAGCAGCAAAATGAAATCAATTGCCGACCAACTTAATATGACCCCTGAAGCACGCTATGACTATTTAGTTGAGCAAGTTAAACAAGAACAACAAATCTGGAGCCTGCAAGATCAAGATGGCTGTGTCATGCTAACAACAGAAGATGAAGATTGTATCCCGATGTGGCCTTCTGAAGAAGCGGCAAAACTTTGGGCTGTTGAAGAGTGGAAAGATTGTGAACCACTATCAATTCCATTAAGTGAATTCCAACAACGTTGGGTGTCTGGTATGGAAGAAGATGACCTATTTGTTGCCGTTTTCCCCGTTCAAGAAGATCTGGGGGTTGTTATCCCACCTTATGAACTTGACCAACGTTTAACGCCAAAGAAACAAGCTAAACACTAATCGAGTTTTATCATTTACGCTGTAGCTGGCTAAATGCTCAATCAGTGCACTTATAATGAGGATTTATGAAGCGTGCTTAATAAGCTTAGTTTTTAATGCCCTCAGCCGTTGCAGCGCAAATGATGAAGTAAAACAAGGCGTAACTGTCGAAGTAATAAACAAAAGAATAATAAACAATAAAGTTAAGGCGTTATGACTGATAATAAAAACAACCCTCAACAAGAAACTGAACTTAACACTGACAACCGTACGTCTGATCAACTTTCAGAAGTGACAGACAGCGCACCAGCACCTCAAGAGCAAAACAAACCTCTCTTTCCTAAGCGACTCATCGCGTTAATGTGTGTGTATGTTATTACCTCTGTCAGCGGTTTGATGGCTCAACAAGGGGTTTTATTATGCATATTGACCTTGATGATGGTGCTAGGTGTTGCGGGTAGACAAAAAGCTGCACTTTATATGCTGCGAGCCTATGCCATATTACAACTCGCGTTATACAGCGCTTTACCAGCCATCATGTATGATCCCGATAATATCGTTGCAGGCCCCACGACTGTTGATTTTGGATTTATGCAAATGGTGTTATCTGACTGGGTCATCTTTACAGTTTTAATCGTACTTGCATTAATACAGGTATGGATAAGTTTTGATAAAGCAGTTTTAAAGTGGTTCAAACCTAGAATGAACTTTAATATTATCAGCTAATAACAGCTAAACCCTGCCATTCAGATATGAAAAAAGCCGTCTTTAGACGGCTTTTTTATGACTCGTAAACTGTTAAAAGCTTAAACCGAGAAGCTCGCTCCACAACCACAGGTGGTTGTTGCATTAGGATTTTTAACGAAAAAGCGAGAACCTTCAAGGCCAGAAGTGTAATCAACTTCGCCCCCAACTAAGTATTGAAGACTCATAGGGTCGACAACCAGTTGAACTCCTTGCTTTTCAATCGTGAAGTCACCTTCGTTCACTTTTTCATCGAAAGTAAAACCGTATTGAAAACCTGAACAACCGCCACCTGTTACATATACACGAAGCTTTAATTCAGGGTTCTGCTCTTCTTCTAACAGTCCCTTCACTTTCGTTGCCGCAGCGTCTGTAAATTGAATTGGCATTGCTGCATCTGTTTGTTCAGTCATTACTACCTCTTACTTCAGTTTCAGGTCGGAATTATCTATTACCTGACTAATTTGTTCAAGTATTACTCTTAGTTCTTTTTTAGCTTTCTAGTAACTCTGCGATCTCAAACGTTTGCTCAATACGTCCCCCTTTCACTCCTCGGGTTGCATTGACTTGAACGACAGCTTTAATTCTCTGTAAATCAAACCCTTGAGGTAAGCTAATCTCTGCATCAAACATTTGGAAGTAACGAAAACCAAAATTAAACTTTTCAATGTCGAGATCATTTAATGAAATTTCAATTTGTTCATTATCTTGAACACCAACAAGAACCACATCAGCCACACCCTTCACGCTATTTTTACGTTTTTGTAGCTGAGTTAAAATCAAGCGTAATTGATAACGGTTTGGCAATAAACCTTTAGAAAGTTCAAGACCATGAATGGCAATGCCATCGACTTCTTTCTCCGGTGACATCAAGCTGCGATAAAATGCCAACTCTTGCTCTAGGTTTTTCTGTTTCTGAATTTGTTTACTGAACATTTGCTTCATATTTGCATTGGCTTCTTTTTCAATCGCTAATGCCATTTCAAGGCGAGAAACCACATGGGATTGACGTTTAAGTTCAGTATTTAGGCTAGTGATTTCTGCCGATGCTTGCTCTGGTTCCACCACCTCAGCAATAAACACCGTGTGGCTTAACACTCCAATAAGAAAGCTCACGGCAATGAGTGCAGTTAGATATAAGCCAGACGAGCGAAATTTACGTTCTTGAACTTGCAAGCGGTCAAGCAAGCGATGATAATTTAGCATTAGGTAACAAGCCCTTAATAAAATACAATGACAACAATTCGCCCTTAAATGGATCTTAGGCAATACAGTGCAAATTAAGATAAATAAAGCCGCTATTATTCACGCCAAAGCTGCGACACGCAAATATCTTCGTAATGATTTGAGAGATAAGCTTTCTCAAGCGAAGATTAGTGCGCAACTTTGCGTCATAGCACTGCTATTTGCCATTATTGCATCTGGGGTCATAATCCTATTTCGGCTTGCGCTGGGTTGGGCTCAAGAACACACCATTCCAGAAGCAACAGATTTTTCAAGCGCTGTAAGTGATTGGCGAACTTATTTGCCTATTGTTGGCGCCTTACTCATATGGGTTGTGGCAGGCATTGGTTCAAAGCGGTACCGCCGAATGGGCATTGCTTATGTACTGCATCGTTTCAAGCTACATTATGGCAAAGTGCCGCTTCAATCGGCTCCTGGACAGTTTTTTCAAGCGCTCATTGCTTTAATCGCCAACTTCTCAGTGGGTAAAGAAGGCCCAGCGATTCACCTAGGAGCGACCAGCGCGAGTTACCTTGCTGAAAAATTCAAGCTTCCTGATAACAGTGTACGTATTATGTGCGCTAGCGGTATTGCTGCTGGTATCGCCGCCATTTTTAACGCTCCATTGGCTGCCGTGTTATTTGTATTTGAAGTCATCGTCCGTGAATACAAAATCCATTATTTTTTCCCCATTATGTTATCAGCAATTTGCGGAGCACTTTCAAGCCAACTGGTGTTTGGTAACATCCACGAATACGATCTCATTACGGTGACTCGTATCCCGCTTGATCATTACCCCATCCTAGCGTTAGGGGGCATCGTACTTGGCTGCGCAGCCGCAGGGTTTAATCATTCATTATTAAAGATGACGGCAATTGGCCAACATTGGCCACTTATTTATCGCTTAATGATAGCAGCAAGTGTCACAACGCTTATTGGACTGTTCTTGCCTCAAGCGCTCGGCTCTGGTGATTTAGCGATTCAAGCAACCATTATTGATAATCCGAGTTTACTGTTTTTACTCGCACTATTAGTGGGTAAAATTATTGCCACTATTGCTGCAATAGGCTTTGGCATTCCTGGTGGTTTAATCGGCCCCCTTTACGGGATTGGCGCGCTTATTGGGGCAATACTCGCACTAGTAAGTGCGATATTTTTTCCATCTATTGCACCATATGTGGGGCTATATACCGTCATTGGCATGACTGCCATGATGGGCGTATGTCTCAGTGCACCTTTAGCTGCTTTAGTTGCACTATTAGAATTGACCAACGACGCCTCAATCATCCTTCCTGCAATGTTTGTGACCATTCCTGCATTTTTGATTGCCTATCAGGGCTTTAATACCAGCTCGGTCTTTTTAAAACAGCTGGATATTATGGGGCTTGGATATAAAGTCCCACCGGTGAATCAAGGATTACAGAAAAAAGGCGTGCGTGCTTTGATGGATAGACGTTTTGTTATCGTCAATGATAATGACGATCTATTGCTAGAAGTCATGAAACGGGCAGAAGGCAGACCGGTATTAGTCAGAAATGCAGAATCTCAAATTCAAATGTTGAGCCTTGAAATGCAATCCTTTGAAGATTCAACCACCTTGTCACGCCATGTTATGCAAGGATTTCCAGATACTGCCACTCTCAATGAAGTATATGAGTTGCTGTCGATTAAGCGTCGTGGCGAAGTGTATATTTACCGAGACAATAATCAGCATATTGTGGGGGTTATTAGCTGGGCAAACCTCTGGCAAGAAATCCGCTCAGGTCAGGTGTAATCAGTATATCAAAACACTGAGTTACTCTAAGTTCATCGTCATTGCCTATTGTTCTTATATGGCTAATCTGTGTTATGTCTAAAAAGTGATAAATAATCATTAGCGAGATTTAATATTCATTCACTCTCTGTTAAAATCTCGCCTCAGCCACCCTACATAACCACAGAATAAATAGCCCTATTTATTCTCCTAATAATTGGAAATCAGGCTGATGACACAGTTTAGCGGTTCTCACATTCTTTCAGTTAATCAACTGGATCTTGATGCAATCAATACTATTTTTAATGTCGCTGAAGACATGACGCCTTACGCTTTACGAGAAAAGCGCACTAAGGTGTTAGACGGTGCAATTTTAGGTAATTTGTTTTTTGAACCTAGCACACGTACCCGAGTCAGTTTTGGCTGTGCATTTAACTTACTTGGCGGTCATGTTAGAGAAACAGTCGGGATGGGCTCATCATCTTTATCTAAAGGTGAGTCGTTATACGATACCGCAAGAGTGTTATCGACATACTCCGATGTGATTGCAATGCGTCACCCTGAACCTTTTTCAGTAAAAGAGTTTGCCGAAGGCAGTCGAGTACCGGTCATTAATGGTGGTGACGGTTCAAACGAGCATCCGACTCAAGCACTACTGGATTTATTTACCATCCAAAAAGAATTAAGCCATCATGGACAAGATATCAGCGGAATGCATATCGCGATGGTTGGTGACTTAAAACATGGGCGAACTGTGCATTCTTTATCACGGTTACTTTGCATGTATAAAGACATTCAATTCACATTAATTTCCCCAACTGACCTAGCAATGCCTGACTATGTGATCAGTGACATTGAAAATGCTGGTCATAAGATCACAATAACAGATCAGTTAGAAGGTAATTTACATCAAGCTGATATACTCTATCTGACTCGTATTCAGGAAGAACGCTTCCCATCACAAGATGAAGCGGACAAATATCGCGGTAAGTTTAGATTAAACCACAGTATTTACACGCAACACTGTAAATCCAATACTGTGATTATGCATCCATTACCTCGTGACTCACGCGCGGCAGCAAATGAATTAGATAATGATTTAAATAGCCACCCAAGTCTGGCCATATTCAGACAAGCGGACAATGGGCTACTTATTCGAATGGCACTTTTTGCGTTAACGCTTGGTGTTGAAAACGAGTTAAAACAACACGAGTGCCCAGTTAATTGGTATTCACGAAAAGCTGATAGATAGTCAGCTGAAGAAATTAGAAGGATTTCACATGACCCGCTCAGAAGCGCTTTTTGAACAAGCAAAACAAACCATCCCTGGTGGCGTAAACTCACCAGTCCGTGCCTTTAATGGTGTTGGTGGCTCGCCACTATTCATCGAAAAAGCTGATGGTGCTTATATTTACGATGCTGATGGCAAAAAATATATCGACTATGTTGGTTCTTGGGGCCCGATGATTTTAGGCCACAACAACCCGCAAATCCGCCAAGCAGTATTAGAAGCGGTAGAGAACGGTTTATCATTTGGTGCGCCAACTGAACTTGAAGTTAAAATGGCTGAAAAAGTTATTGAAATGGTGCCATCAATCGAACAAGTTCGTATGGTCAGTTCTGGTACTGAAGCCACAATGAGTGCGATTCGCTTAGCACGTGGTTTCACCAACCGTGACAAAATCTTAAAGTTTGAAGGTTGTTACCATGGTCATGCTGATTGCTTATTAGTTAAAGCTGGCTCTGGTGCTTTAACCCTTGGTCAACCAAGCTCTCCTGGTATTCCTGAAGACTTTGCTAAGCACACACTAACCGCGGTTTATAATGACTTAGACTCAGTTAGAGCTATCTTCAATGAACATCCTGAGGCTATCTCTTGTATCATTCTTGAGCCTGTTGCTGGCAACATGAACTGCATCCCTCCTGTTGAGGGCTTCCTTGAAGGCTTACGTGCAATTTGTGATGAGTTCGGTGCATTAATGATCATTGACGAAGTCATGACGGGTTTCCGCGTATCTAAAAGCGGTGCACAAGGCCACTACAATGTGAAGCCAGATCTTACGACGCTAGGTAAAGTGATTGGCGGCGGCATGCCAGTCGGTGCTTTTGGTGGCCGTAAAGATGTGATGCAGTACATTGCTCCTACGGGCCCTGTGTATCAAGCTGGTACGTTATCAGGTAACCCTATTGCCATGACTGCGGGTCTAGCGCAAATGGACGCATTATGTCAGCCTGGCCTTTACGAAGAATTAACCGCTAAGACCAAGCGCATTGCTGAAGGCTTTAAAGCGGCTGCTGATAAGCATGGTATTCCATTAAGCATTAACCAAGTGGGCGGTATGTTTGGTTTCTTCTTTACTGAAGACACAAACCCAATCACCAGCTTTGACCAAGTGACTCAATGTAACATGGATCATTTCCGTCATTTCTATCACTTAATGCTTGATGAAGGCGTTTACTTAGCACCAAGTGCTTATGAAGCTGGCTTCTTATCTATGGCTCACGGTGAAGAAGAGCTTGAATTAACACTTGCTGCTGCAGATAAAGCATTTGCTGCATTAAAGGCGTTATAACCCTTTGCTTGAGCGATGAGTTAAAATAGAAAAAAGGCGCATTATGCGCCTTTTTTATTTTGCTAAATCTTGCTGATTCACAAGTCATTCAGGTAAATGATTATATCGCTGGCACCTTGAACTGCTCACCATCAATCTCAAGTACAACATCTCTTGGTCTAATTTCGATGACCTTTAACTTGCCTTTAATACTGTCACCTTCTTGAAGCTCTTTACCGTCAACATTCAACCAACGATTTTCTGCTGCAGAAGAATACACATGGGCCTGAATAGAAAACTCTGGCACTTGTAGTTGCACACTGGCAGGTAATTGACCATAGCGAGGGATTTCATCTTTTTTCGGCTCTGGGATCGGGTCAAGCTTTTGTTCTGTCACAGGTGCATTCGCTGATTGCTCATATTCAACTTCTTTTAAAGCAGCTTCAAACGCTGCCATTAAGTTATTGGAATTATCTACAACATTGGCATTTTCATCTGGGGTGATTGACGCCTGTTGTGGCGCTTGAGCTTGTTGCTCAAAGTTGACATCACTTGCCGCAGCACTCACTTTTAATTTCAGAGCATCTAAATCTGAGGCGGTTTTGTAATTTGAGTTTGCACCAAGAATAATTGCATCTTCACCATACAGTGCTTGCAGCTCAGCAGCCGTTAACGGAATGTCATTGTTGGCAGCATTAGCGCTAGGTGATTCATTAAGACGAGTTTCCACTTGAGCAGCTCTTGATACCGATGCTGCAAGCGTTTCTGTTGATGAGTTTGATGTGGTCTCTCTTGGTACAGCTCGAGATTTTGCTGGTGCAGATAAACTTGGCTCTGCTTGACTCGCCGTCACAACGCCTCGATTATCATTCAACCGATAATCATAGACCACATCAGTCACAGACTGTTCTTCTCTCTGATTTACCGCCTGTCTTGAACGATATTTAGGTTGGTTTAGCGGCTTTGCAACTGGTAAAGCCACTTTATTAGCGATTCTAATTTCAGCTTGCTTTTCTTCAGCTGAATTAACGTTAACTTGCGCGCTTGTAACACGAGGCGTGCCGGACACATCAGGCTTTAACAACTTTGCCAGTCCCCACGCTGCCAAAATACCTATTATAATGACCGCAATTAATAGTAAATATTTAACCCAAGATTTAGCAGCGCCAACTTGCTGGTAATTTGCCCTTGGAGTTAATACTGCATCAGGAAGCTCACCCATTTGTTGCTGTTTTTCTTTCGTCACAGCATCTAATAAAATAGACATTAACTACGTCCTGATCTTTGAGTTAACCTTGGCCCTTGCTGGCTCAGATACAGGTTAAGTTGCACTAATGTTTGATTCCCAGCAATACCATCAGCCTTTAGACCATGCAATCTTTGAAAATCCATCAAGGCTTGCTCTAGAGTAGAATCAAAATCATTCACTAATCTTGCCGTTCTATGCTCTATCAATGCCAAACTGTTCTCTAACCATTGTATTTGAGACAAGCTCGATGTGCGGCTAATTTCTCGAGGCAATGTGCTGTCTGAGTGCCATAACAGTTCAAAGGTGCCACTGAAGTATCGATTAAACCAGTCTTTACTCACCCACAATTGTTGTTCACTGAGTTGCAGTAAAATTTGTTCACCTTCTCTTGCAACCACAACTCCGTAAAAAGGCTGTGCTTGTTGATCTTGAAGATATACAACTGCTGGGTAATTTAACCTTGAAATACTATTCCAATTGCCTTGCTGCTGATGACACATTAAGCCTTGTTGCTTCGCAGCCTGACAAGCGGTTAGCCCGATAATGGGTTGTTTATCCCACAAGGCAAACAAACCCGCGAAGGCATTATCAATACTGCGGCTTTGAGACATAGCTGCTCGTAATATGGTTTGATTACCGCTTGGCTGTCGAGCTGACTCGCTTGATTGAGTTTGAGGAATTGACTGTTTAGCCCTTTCACCACTCGAAGACATATCTGATGAATGGCCAATAAAGAAGTATAAAGATGAGCCAAAAGCTAACACTAAAGAAGCTGCAATAATCATCGGCCATTTATTTGAACTTTCAGTGGGTAAATCACCTAAAACTTCGGCAGCTGCTAGCTTAACCATATGGTGATCAATCGGCACTTTAGATTGGCCATAACCCGCCATTAAAGCTCTTTCACATAACAGATTGGTTAATCTAGGGATCCCGCCACTGAATTTATGCAATGCTTTACACGCTTTTTTGGTAAATAACGGTTCAAAACGTCCCGCTACTTGTAATCGGTGCTGAACATACAATTGAATTTCTTCAACTGTTAAGGGTAATAAATGATAACGCGCTGTAATACGCTGTGCTAATTGACGGAGTTCTTGTCGTTTTAATAATTGCTGCAACTCAGGCTGACCAATTAATATGACCTGCAATAGTTTTTTGGTGTCCGTTTCTAAATTTGTTAACAGGCGCAGTTGCTCAAGTACCTCAGCACGAAGATGTTGTGCTTCATCAATAATCAACACTGTGTTGCGATTATTTTGATGATTATTTAGCAAATACTGACTGATTAAATCTGTTAACTGCTTAATGGATGGGTTCTCACCATAGCTAATACCTAGCTCATCACATAAGGTTGCCAACAATTCTTGTTCAGTCAGCGATGGGTTAAGAATAAAGGCTGTATCGGTATTTTCAGGAATCTGTTTCAGCAAACAACGTGATACTGTCGTTTTCCCTGTTCCAACCTCACCCGTTAATAATACAAAGCCACCCGTCTCACCTAGTCCATAGGTCAGGTGCGCTAAGGCCTCTCTGTGACGATCACTGAGAAACAAATAATGCGGGTTGGGTGCGATTGAAAATGGATTATCATTTAATCCATAAAATGCTTTATACATCTGGCCAAAAATCCTTATTTAAAACTGACGGCTCACGTTATAGCTTGCGCTGATACTTGTCAAAATTTAGCCGTAGAAATGTTACTCGTGATAAGCTTTAGGTATAAAATTATAATGACGAAGCCAGTAACACAACCAGCTTCTATTTATCTGTTTCATTATCATACTTTGGATATGTCACTTTATGAAAACCTATCTTGTGGGCGGCGCTGTACGTGACTCACTTTTATCACTTCCTATCAAAGATAAAGATTTTGTCGTTGTAGGCAGTACCGTAGAGCAAATGTTTGACTTAGGCTATAGCCAAGTAGGCAAAGACTTTCCTGTTTTTTTACACCCTAAGACTCAACAAGAATATGCGTTAGCACGAACTGAGCGAAAAAACGGACAAGGTTATGCAGGCTTTAGTTGTGATGCCAACCAAAACGTGACATTAGAAGAAGACTTACTCAGACGAGATTTAACGATTAATGCGATGGCTCAGGATGAGTCAGGTAACATTACCGACCCTTATGGTGGCCAAAAAGATATTGAAGCGCGTGTCCTTAGGCATGTATCAAGTGCATTTATTGAAGATCCGTTAAGGGTATTAAGGGTTGCCCGATTTGCCGCTAGATTTGCTCATTTAGATTTTGACATCGCGAGTGAAACAATGGCATTGATGACTCAGATCACCGAGTCTGGCGAACTTGAATTTCTCACCCCTGAAAGAGTATGGCAAGAGGTAGATAAAGCGTTATCAACTGAACGACCTGAAGTGTTTTTCCAACAACTTAGAAAGTGTGGCGCTTTAGCGGTTTTATTCCCGGAAATCGATTGCTTATTTGGCGTTCCACAACCTGAAAAATGGCACCCTGAAATCGACAGTGGTATTCATACTATGATGGTATTACAGGCAGCGACGAAACTGAGCACTAATAAAGCAATACGTTTTGCAGCTTTGGTTCATGACTTAGGTAAAGGCATCACACCAAAAGAGTTGTGGCCTAAGCATCATGGTCATGGCCAAAAAGGCTTACCTATTATCAAAAAGCTATGTCAGCGCCTTAAAACACCCAATGAATTCAAAGAGCTTGCACTATTGTGTAGTGACCAACATCAAAATATACACAATGCTGATGAGCTAAGGCCTGAAACCATTATCAAAATTTTTGATAAAGCAGATTTTTGGCGTAAACCACATCGCTTAGATGACTTATTAATTTGCTGCCAAGCGGATATTCAAGGCAGAACGGGGTTTGAAAATGCTGATTACCCTCAAAGTGATTACCTGAAAAAGTGTTTCATTCTTGCACAAGAAGTCAATGTACAAGAGGTGATTAAAGCAGGCTTTCAAGGTAAAGAGATCAAACAGCAATTATCGGTTCGAAGAATTGAGGCAATAAAGCAATTTAAGCAAACTTTGCAAGCCCAAACTTAGTACCTATGGCGCCTTGATGTATTCTTTCAATGAATTCAATACCTAAACTAATCAGCTAAATGTTGAAGCCATTAAAATCTGAATCTGGTGCCGTTTTAAGCAGTTTTAGCCTAAATGATAAGTAAATATGCTTCAATCCATTAGATTTACGATGTTTTTTGTCACTTTTATTGTTATTTGGTATAGCAAAATTTAAAAGCTGTGACATAATTAAACGGCTGCTGGGTATTGTACCTCAGCAATTTATACAACCTATAATGAAGGGATTTTCCATGAACAAGAAAGTATTAATGATTGCTGGTGTTGCTATGACTGCTCTTTTAGGTGGCTGTGCTAACACTACTGCTCTTGAAGAAAGTGTTGCTAACCTAGGTAACAAAGTAGATCAACTATCTGCTGAAGTTAGCTCTTTAAAATCTGATCAAAGCAAAATCGCTGCTGATGTTAAAGATGCAAAAGCTGCATCAATGGACGCACAAGCAGAAGCTAAGCGTGCTAACGACCGTATCGACAACATGGCTTCTTCTTACAAAAAGTAAGAATACATGAAAATTAGCTTATTTATTTAGGTTGATTATTAAGGCTTGATAATACTGATTTGACTTAACCGTCATTGAATATTTCAAGCCTTAATTGTTTCTAGTACGACATCTTTTATGCTATTTCACTCATCTTCACTAGCAGTAATTCAATAGTAACAACATAACCTTATCAGCGCTTCTTTAGGTGCAATAACACATAATCAAACTCTAGTTGCTCAAAGCTTGTTTGTTTAATTTGATGCGCCAACTCGTCGTTTACTCGCCAGCTAAGGTTATTCATATCTAATAAAGTAATTGCCTGTTCACCCGATACATCTGCATTGAACTTAATCTCAGTTGAATTAATTATTTCAACATCTTTCGGTAGATTGAGTTGCTGCGGTTTTTCAAGCAAATTTTGATAGATTTTTTGCTTCAGCTGCCATAAATGTCTCGCGCCTGGTACCAGTAACAATAAAGCGCCATTTGCCTTTAACACTCGTAAACATTCTTTACCTTTTAGCTGCGCCTCAAAAACAGTCACAATATCTATTGCGTCAGATTTAAAAGGAAGCTTTTTAAACGGTGTTAACAATAAATTTGCTGGAGTGCTATCTTTACTCGCTGCAAATAAGGCATTGTCCGCCTCAGATACGCCCCAATGTGTAACATTATCTTCAGCTTGTACTGATATTGTTGATAGTGCTCGAATATAAAAACCATCATTACACTGATAATTCAGATGATTAACTTCGTCTTTGCCTTCCGCTACGTCAGAAAATACGCTCGATACTTGTTTAACTAACGGCGATAAAATACCTGATGCCTTCAAAAAACGTTTTGCTCTAAGCTGCTGCCTACTCTCGGAACTGCCTTTAAATTTAGGCGATGTGACAAACGACCAATAGCCTTGAGCATTTTTATCAATGTGATGTTTGTTATTGCAATAATAACCTTGAGATTGCTCATGTAACTGCAGCGATTCAGCACAAATCGGGCAAACTAATATTGAATCCATAACGAGAAAACATCCTTACAGTGGCAGTATTGGGTATGAGTTTTTCGAAGAAAAAGTGTAGGAAACAAAAAACGGGTGCTAGCACCCGTTTTTCAAGATAGCTTATTTTACAGGAAAATAAAGCCACATAATACGGCGCCTAGCATTAATCGATACAACACAAATGGTGTCATACCAATCTTACTAATGATTTTTAGGAAGAAGAAAATACAGGTATATGCAGCAACAAAAGAAACGGCAACGCCTAATAGTAATTCAGTGTAATCCATGGTGAGATCGCCAGAAATCACGTCTTTACTCATTAAAATAGCCGCACCTAAAATGACAGGAATAGACATTAAAAATGAAAAGCGAGCCGCTGCGTCGCGATTAAGACCTAGCATCAATGCTGCGGTAATGGTGATACCAGAACGTGAAGTACCCGGAATAATTGCCATAGCTTGCGCGAAGCCGATTAATAACGCTTTACGCCAACCCGTTTGATATTCAGTGAGTTCATTACGAGCCATTTTATCACCTACCCATAAAAGCAGACCAAAAATAACCGTCGTAATAGCAATCACACCAGGGCCACGTAAGTAAGTCTCAATTAAGTCTTTTGCCATGAAGCCAAAAAATACCGCTGGAAGCGTCGCTAGAATAATCCACCAAGCTAATTTACTGTCATCGGTGTGAACACCTTTCGTTATACTGGCAATCCAGGCTTTCAACATGGCCCAAATCTCTGTTCTAAAGTAAATCACAACAGCCAACAATGAACCTATATGCACTGCAACATCAAAGGCTAAGCCTTGATCTTCCCAGCCTAAAATCTGCGAAGGTAAAATAAGATGAGCTGAACTTGAAATGGGTAAGAACTCTGTTAGCCCTTGAATAAGCGCTAAAAAGATAACCTGAAGCGTTTCCATGTTGTTCCTTTAAATATAATTAACGAGTCAGTATTGCTGGAAAGTCAAATTCTACAGGCCAGATGTTCTGACTCGTTTTATCGTACTCTTCCCACAATGACTGGTATGTTTTAGTGTTTTTTGGATGCTGTAAACTCGGCGCAACTTCTGCAAGCGGCCATAATACAAAGGCATTATAAAGAATTTCACCACGGGGAAGCTCAATTGGAAATTGGCAAACCTCGTTGTCATAGAGCAGTAAATCGATATCTAAACTTCGCGGACTAAATTTTTTCTCGCCACGAATACGTCCATTTTGTTTTTCAATACGTTTAAAAGTGGCAACCACATCCGCAATACTCATTTCAGTATCTGCTGCAGCAACCATATTTAAAAAGTTAGTGCCATTAAAGCCCACAGCTTCACTTTCAAACATTCTTGATAGGGTTAATTGACCAAATTGTTCGTGTAGGTCAATTAGTCCCGACTGCATGTGCTCAACAGGATCAATGTTGGTGCCCAAGCTGATATAAATACGTGCCATTAACTCATCCGAAATTATACAGAGCGATTATGAATATTTGATTAATTGAAACATGTTAACTGTCAATTAAATGTGATTATTACTTAAATAAAGTCCATTAACGATGGACATCATATATGACCACGTTCAATGACTACGCCGACTGATTTTGCCGTTGGTACTGCACCCGGTTTCATAACAGCGACCTTTACCCACAAAACATTAAATTCATTGATTAAACAATTAGCGACCATTTCAGCAACGGTTTCAATCAACTCTATCGGCTTTTCAGTAATTAGCGCAGTTAAACGATTAGAGACAGTTTCATAACACAGAGCATGTTGATAATCGTCTGAAGCGGCAGCCAGTTTGTTATCCCAAGCCATATCTAAATCTATCAGTAATGTTTGGTGTATTTTCTTTTCCCACTCATAAATACCGATAACAGTTTCAACTTTTAGTTCGCGTATTAATACTTTATCCATGTGAACTCCAAGGTTTACACGTCTTTTCATAAATATTTCAGCTGAAAAGGCTGAAAATTAACTCAAATAGCAGTTATTATAGATCTCGCCTTTTTCCTAAGCGATTTACGCAGTAGGATAACGGCTGTAATCTTTGAACGTGTCACGATGTAACAGAGCGTATTAACCCAATTATCAGGTTACGTCTCAAGTGAAATAAATTAATGGGCGATGATACCCTAAGAAGTGAAAGGAAACCAATTTGAGCGCAGTTACAATCACTATTTTGATGATTATAACCGCCTACTTAGCCGGTTCTATCTCAAGTGCAATTCTCGTATGTAAATTACGTGGTTTGCCAGATCCCCGCACGGAAGGCTCGGGGAATCCAGGCGCAACAAATGTGCTCAGGATTGGTGGTGCCAGTTCAGCGGCATTAGTGTTATTTTTTGACATGCTCAAAGGAGCAGCCCCAAGTTATTTTAGCTATGTGCTAGGACAAGATGCCGTTTCGTTAGGCTTAATAGCTATTGCAGCCTGTTTAGGCCATATCTACCCGATATTTTTTAATTTCCAAGGCGGTAAAGGTGTTGCTACAGCATTTGGTGCTATGGCACCGATTGGCGGGGATTTAGCATTATGTTTAATTGCCACATGGATAGTCTTTGTCTTTTTGACTCGTTATTCATCTCTTGCAGCTATCTTAACCGCCATACTCGCTCCCGTTTATACTTGGTGGCTTGATGACAGGTTTACCATTCCTGTTGCTATGCTGTCACTGCTAATTGTAATTAGGCATAAAGACAACATAAAGCGCTTACGTATTGGTGAAGAAAGTAAGTTATCGAGAAAAAAGAAAGCATCAACTGAACACAATTGATTTAACCCCCTTCACACTGGATAGATAAAAAATCAAATAAAAAAACCTAAGCCGTAGCTTAGGTTTTTTTACAGGTACTTTAGCCGCTTACATTTAAAGCACCAAGCCTATTACACGTTATAAATATTAAATGGCATCTAACGTATCTAAGGGCCAGCGAGGCTGACCTTTCACTTCTAAATCTTCAGTTTGTCCTGCTTTTAGGCGCTGTAGACCAGCGAAAGCAATCATAGCGCCATTATCGGTACAAAATTCACCACGCGGATAAAATACCTCACCATTGAGCTTTGTCATCATAGTCGCGAGATTTTCTCTTAAACGAGTATTGGCGCTGACTCCACCTGCGACGACAAGTCGGTTATAACCGGTTAATTTAAGGGCTCGTTGACATTTTATCGCAAGCGTATCCACTACCGCTTCTTCAAACGCACGCGCAATATTAGCACGTGTTTGTTCATCATCAGGCTCGGCAGCAATTGTATTGGCAGTAAATGTTTTCAAACCTGAAAAACTGAAATTTAAGCCTGGTTTGTCTGTCATTGGTCTTGGGAACTTGTAACCCGCTTCGACACCTTTTGATGCAAGCTTAGCTAAGCGAGGTCCGCCAGGATAATCCAGCCCCATTAATTTAGCGGTTTTATCGAACGCTTCACCTGCCGCATCATCCACTGATTCGCCTAACACTTCGTATTGGCCGATACCATCGACCTTAACAAGCATCGAGTGTCCGCCAGATACCAATAAAGCAAGAAAAGGAAACTCTGGCGCATCATCTTCAAGCATTGGCGCAAGTAAATGCCCTTCCATGTGATGTACGCCAATCGCAGGTTTATCCCATGAATAGGCTAAAGAGCGACCAACACATGCCCCCACTAATAAAGCACCAATTAAGCCAGGGCCTTTGGTAAAGGCAATACCATCAATGTCATCGACCGTTGAATTGGCCTCTTTTAACGCTTGCTTAATTAATGGGACAATTTTACGAACATGATCTCGTGAGGCTAACTCAGGTACAACGCCGCCATAATCAGCATGTAACTTTACTTGACTATATAAAGCATGTGATAACAATCCTTGCTCGTCATCAAACACAGCAATTCCTGTTTCATCACAAGATGTTTCAATACCTAAAACCCGCATAGCAGCTCATCTTCCTAAAAATGTAAGGGCGGCAATTCTACCTCTTGATGAGAGGTTATTCCAGTCATCAAGGGACTAACTGCAAAATATGACAAGCCAATTACACAAAGTCGCCCATAAAGGGGGTTTACAAAAGCATCATTATCGGTGTAGAATTTCGCACCATTTTAAATAGCCTTGGTTAATCTACCTTTGATGGTAGTGCCAAATTAACTACACCTAAGGGGTGATGGCGTATGCCAATTATTAAAGTACGTGAAAACGAACCATTCGACGTAGCTCTTCGTCGTTTCAAGCGCTCTTGTGAAAAAGCAGGTATCTTAGCTGATGTTCGCGCTCGTGAATTCTACGAGAAGCCAACTTCTGCACGTAAGCGCGCAAAAGCTGCCGCTGTTAAGCGTCTAGCTAAGAAGCTTTCTCGCGAAAACGCACGTCGCGTACGTTTATACTAATCTCATTATGAGCCTAGTTGAACAGCTAAAAGACCAAATGAAAGAAGCCATGCGTGCCAAAGATAAGGCACGTTTGGGGACTATTCGTATGGCATTGTCTGCCGTTAAACAGATTGAAGTGGATACCCGCGAAACTCTGACTGACGAACAAACAATAGCCGTTTTAACCAAAATGGTAAAACAACGTCGCGATTCTATTGCTCAATATGAGTCAGCAGGTCGCCCGGAGTTAGCAGCATCTGAAGCAGAAGAGATTCAAGTTATTGAAACTTTCTTGCCTTCTCCTTTAACAGAAGAAGAAGTTGCGGCAATTATTGATGAAGCTATCGCTCAGGTAGGTGCATCATCCGTGGCGGATATGGGCAAAGTAATGGGAGCATTAAAATCTAAAGTTCAAGGTCGTGCAGATATGGGTGCCATTGGCAGCCAAATTCGTGCTAAATTAAACTAGTTAAATTTTAATGTTGAATAAGCCGTGCATTATTGCGCGGCTTGTTTGTTTTATCTACATGGTAATGCGAGACCTATAGCATTTATGGCGATACCTCGTGACTTTATCAATGAGCTCATAGCTCGCACAGACATTGTTGATCTGATTGATCATCGTGTTCCTTTGAAAAAAGCAGGGAAAAATCACTCTGCGTGTTGTCCTTTTCATAGCGAAAAATCACCTTCATTTACCGTGAGTCAAGATAAGCAGTTTTATCACTGTTTTGGCTGTGGTGCCCATGGCAATGCCATCGATTTTATTATGGAATATGATCGATTGGAGTTTGTTGATGCCATTGAGGAACTCGCTGGTAAATTGGGATTAGATGTACCAAGAGAACAAGGTACGGGTCCCAAAAAAGATCAAGGTTTGAGTCGCGATTTATATCAATTGATGGAAGAAGCCAATCTTTACTATCAAAGTCAATTGCGCCAGCACTCAGACAAACAAAAAGTCATCGACTATTTAGATTTTCGCGGACTGTCTTCAAAAGTAGTAGAACAATTTGGAATAGGCTTTGCGCCAGATGGCTGGGATGGCCTTTTAGGTAGATACCGTCAAAACCAAGCTGCACAAGACAAGTTGCTAACTGCTGGCATGCTAATCGCCAATGATAACGGTAAGCGCTATGACCGGTTTAGAGATCGGTTAATGTTTCCAATTCGCGACCGCAGAGGTCGTGTAGTTGGCTTTGGTGGTCGAGTTTTAGGCGATGGAACACCAAAGTACTTGAATTCGCCAGAAACGCCCATATTTCATAAGGGCAACGAGCTTTACGGCCTTTATGAGTTAAAACAGCGTCATCGAGATCCACAACAAGTGTTGATTGTTGAAGGATATATGGACGTTGTTGCATTAGCCCAATTTGATGTAGATTATGCTGTTGCTTCATTAGGTACTGCGACAACAGCTGAACAATTTCAGTTACTTGTACGTAGTGCTAAAGAAGTCATTTGTTGCTACGACGGTGATAAAGCAGGTAAAGCCGCTGCTTGGCGTGCACTTGAAACTGCACTGCCCTTATTAAAGCCAGGTGATGTGGTTCGGTTTATGTTTTTACCCCAAGGCGAAGATCCAGATACGATGGTTCGTCAAGTTGGTAAAGACGGTTTTGAAAAATTAATGCTCGATGCGCTCGACTTGCCCGCATTCTTATTTGAGACATTAACAGCCCAATATGGCACAGATAAAAGTGCACTGGCCAAACAAGCCATTACACTCATTGAACGAGTACAAGATACTGTTCTACAGAATTTACTCTTAGAGAATCTTGCGCATAAAATTGGTATGAATAGCGCAGATGATTTAAAGAAAAAATTGGGTTTTGCTGTTAAACAACAGCAGCCTATGAATAAAAAGGGCTTACAAGGTCGTGGTACGCCATTGCGATTAGCAATTGCATTATTAGTACAACGTCCTGAATTAGGGTTTGGCCTAGCTGCTCAACCCGCATTAGCCCATTTGCAAATCCCTGGCATTGCATTGCTCATTGATTTGCTAAACTTAACTCGTGAACAACAGTTTAACAGCGCACAACTACTTGAGATGTATCGAGAGCACGAACAAAAAAGTGCCTTGATAAAATTGGCCCAATGGGACCACCAAGTGGCGGATGAAAACTTAGTTCAGGAGTTTAAGCAAACCTTGATCTGGCTGAACAATCAATATATTGAACAGCGCTATCAAGAACTGAGTCTTAAACAAACTCTAACAAAAGCTGAAAAAATTCAGCTAACGAAGCTGATTTCTATCATGAAAGGCATTGCGTAAGCACATTTTTTATTTCAAAAATGTTCAGTAAAGCAATGTCATGGACTAGCGTACTTTAGTTCATACAGCTATAATTGACGATTTGCTTGGCACTTATGCTTCGGCTAGTGTCCAGTCGTTATTTCAGTTACCCAACTTGGATGATATCTATGGAGCATACTCCGCAGTCGCAACTTAAATTGTTGCTTGCTAAAGGTAAAGAGCAAGGTTATTTAACCTATGCTGAAGTCAATGACCACTTGCCAGCTGACATGGTCGATTCAGATCAGATTGAAGATATTGTCCAGATGATCAATGACATGGGTATCCGCGTTTATGAACAAGCGCCAGATGCCGATGAAATGATGATGTCTGAGGACAACACCGATGAAGATGCAGCAGAAGAAGCAGCAGCTGCACTTGCAACGGTAGAGAGTGAATTAGGTCGCACAACCGATCCAGTCCGTATGTACATGCGTGAAATGGGCACGGTTGAGCTATTGACCCGCGAAGGCGAAATTGTCATCGCAAAACGTATTGAAGAAGGCATTAATACGGTTCAAAGCTCTGTATCTGAATACCCGCAAGCCATTGCGATGATTCTTGAGCAATTTGATAAGTATGAAGCTGATGAACTTCGTCTAACTGATATTATTTCAGGCTTTGTTAACCCAGATGATGACGATGTTGCGCCAACAGCAACACACGTAGGCTCTGAGTTATCAGAAGAAGAACTAGAAGACGAAGATGATGACGGTGATGACGAGGACGATGAAGAAGAAGGTCCAAAAGGTCCTGATCCTGAAGAAGCCAAAGAAAAATTCACCCAATTACGTGAAGCTTACGAAAAAGGCTTATTGGTAATCGAAAAGAAAGGTCGTGATCACCCTGAAGCCATTGGCGCTTTATTCGTGATTGGCGAGCTTTTCAAAGAATTCCGTTTAATCCCAAAACAGTTTGATCGCTTAGTTAAAAGCATGCGCACCATGATGGATCGTGTTCGTGTTCAAGAGCGTTTAATCCTTAAGCTTTGTGTTGAACAAGCTAAAATGCCAAAGAAAAACTTTGTTAAGTTCTTCACTGGCAATGAAACTGATTTAGCTTGGTTCCACGCTGAAAAAGACAGTAATAAGCCTTACGCTGAAGGCTTAAGAATGGTTGAAGAAGACGTTGTTCGTTGTAGCACTAAACTCGCTGCAATCGAAGAAGAAACCGGCTTAATCATCCGTGCTATTAAAGACATCAACCGTCGCATGTCAATCGGTGAAGCTAGAGCTCGTCGTGCGAAGAAAGAAATGGTTGAAGCAAACTTACGTCTTGTAATTTCTATCGCTAAAAAGTACACCAACCGTGGTTTACAGTTCTTGGATTTGATTCAGGAAGGTAACATTGGTTTGATGAAAGCAGTAGATAAGTTTGAATACCGCCGTGGTTATAAGTTCTCGACTTATGCAACCTGGTGGATCCGTCAGGCAATTACTCGTTCTATTGCTGACCAAGCGCGTACTATTCGTATTCCAGTACATATGATTGAAACGATTAATAAATTAAATCGTATTTCACGTCAAATGTTACAAGAAATGGGTCGCGAGCCAACACCTGAAGAATTATCAGAGCGTATGCTTATGCCTGAAGATAAAATTCTTAAAGTGTTAAAAATCGCTAAAGAACCGATTTCAATGGAAACACCAATTGGTGACGATGAAGATTCGCACTTAGGTGACTTTATTGAGGATAATACCTTAGAGCTTCCTTTAGACTCAGCGACAAGCGAAAGTTTAAAGAATGCGACTCACGAAGTATTAGCAGGTCTAACAGCTCGTGAAGCTAAAGTATTACGTATGCGTTTTGGTATCGATATGAACACCGACCATACGCTTGAAGAAGTCGGTAAACAGTTTGACGTAACACGTGAACGTATTCGTCAGATTGAAGCGAAAGCATTGCGTAAGCTACGCCACCCTTCTCGTTCAGAAATCTTAAAGTCGTTCTTAGACGAGTAAGTCTATAAAAAACGAGTAAGTCTATAAAAAGACGAAAAAGTCTTAATAGAACTAAGATAATCGAAAGATTAAAAAGCCCGCATAAAGCGGGCTTTTTTGTTGTTATAAATCAGCAATATCTATTCAATAGCCGTCCTATATTGCTTAACAGATAACCAAACGATACTCAGAAGTCAATTTCTGGCAAATTCAGTGGTGACAAGTAACAATAAACTTCGTATACTTCCCTCCGCTTTTGGTAGTGACGACTAACTTAAGTCGGCCCCTTAGCTCAGTTGGTTAGAGCATACGACTCATAATCGTCAGGTCCCCAGTTCGAGTCTGGGAGGGGCCACCAATTTTGATAAGCCGCTTAAAGAAATTTAAGCGGCTTTTTCATGTCTATTTTTCAACAAAATGGAATTCAACACTCCCAATCAAATAGTCACAGCTTATAACGTTGACCTTTCATGAGCTTTGTCTTTGACTGCTTTGGCAATCTCTAAATGAGTTTGAGCTGCCGTAATCGCTCTGACCGCTCTAGACTTAAACTCTCGTTGATAAAGGGTATATACCACCAGCAAGCTCGCCACAATCAATAGCATAGGGTTCCAGAACCAACACAGCGCCGCCATTGAGAAATAATAAGAGCGTAGACCATAATTATAGGAATGAGCAGCCTGATCACCTACAGTGGCCATTTGTCGGGAATAGGCAGCTAAATTTTTATTTTGACCTGTTGGGTCTATGGGGGCTGCGCCTATCATCACATTTAAAAAGCCATATTGACGCATTGACCAAGTAAATTGAAAAAAAGCTAATACAAAAATACCCGCAAGCAAAGCGAGCTTAACTTGCACTAATGCATGATTGGGCTCTGCAGCAAATGGTATCGAGCTAATGACGTCTTCAAGTCGCTCTACTTGCGCAAACAGCGTTAACACACCTGCTAAGACCAGTAAGGTTGTCGAGGCAAAAAATGCGATGTTTCGTTCTAAATTGGCCAATAAAGACGCTTCACCTACGCGGATCTCCTTGGTCATAACCTCTGCCATCCAATGAATTCGGTGTTGGTGTAAGCATCGAGCAATACAGTTAGTATTTTTTGCTTTTTTTCGAGCAAAAATGGTGTATCCCACCCAACAAAGGAAGAAACAGACAAGCGCTAAAATATCGAATAAAGAAAAAAGCATCGCTCTTAATTGGTTATTGGTGATGTGTTTAATTATGCATCACATTCTCTAACGCTTAAACCGCTTTATTAATAAAACATTATTCGGTTAATTGAGCGGTTAGTGTTACGTATTCAATCTATTTGCCGTAAACGCGCTACTGCATATAACGCTAAACGCTCGATAAAAAGAGAAACGCTTTATATTGAAACGCAAACATACTTCATTTCAAGGTACTCATCCAAACCGTGTCTGGATCCCTCTCGACCAATACCAGAAGACTTAATCCCACCAAACGGAGCAACTTCAGTTGAAATCAGCCCTGTATTAACCCCAACCATGCCAAACTCTAACGCCTCTGAAACCCGATAAACTAAACTAATGTCGTTTGCATAAAAATATGCAGCTAAACCAAAATCTGTATCATTAGCCATTTCTATCACTTGTGCTTCATCATCAAACTCAAAAATAGGGGCGATGGGTCCAAAGGTTTCTTCTTTTGCTACTAACATGTTTTGCTGGCAATTGCTTATCACTGTGGGAGCAAAAAAGTGACCAGAGTCTGTAAGTGGCTGACCACCAACTAATACTTTGCCATTAAGTGATAAGGCATTCGCAATGTGCGATTTGGCTTTATCAACGGCATCTTGGTTTATCAGCGGTCCAATATCAGTCTCTACATCAAAGCCATCGCCTACATTAAGCGCTGTAACCGCTTTGACGAACTTCGAAGTAAACTGTTCTATGATCCCTGACTGCACATAGATACGGTTTGCACAAACGCATGTTTGCCCAGCATTTCTAAACTTAGCTTGAATCGCCCCAGTTACAGCAGCTTCAATATCTGCATCATTGAACACAATAAAAGGCGCATTGCCGCCAAGCTCTAGTGATAACTTTTTTACTGTGGGGGCACATTGTTGCATTAATTTAACCCCCACGGCTGTTGAGCCAGTAAAAGATAACTTTCTTACCTGATGGCTTTCACACAAGATTTGACCTACTTTCTTTGCCTCTCCGATAACCACATTAAACACCCCGTTAGGAATTCCAGCTCTATGAGCAAGCTCGGCTAGGGCAAGCGCAGTTAATGGCGTTTGTGGTGCTGGTTTGACAATCATGCTGCAGCCTGCGGCTAATGCAGGTGCAGCTTTGCGAGTAATCATTGCTAAGGGGAAGTTCCATGGCGTAATAGCCGCAGTCACACCTATGGCTTGCTTTATGACGGTTATGCGTTTATCTGCTTGATGCCCCGGAATTGTCTCTCCATAGACTCGCTTTGCTTCCTCAGCAAACCACTCAATAAACGATGCGCCATAATTCACTTCAGCTTGAGCTTCCGCGAGGGGTTTTCCCTGCTCTAACGTCATAATCCTGGCAAGGTCGTCACTATGCTGCAGTATAAGCTGATACCACTTGAGCAGTATTTGTTGGCGTGCTTTAGCCGTTAACGCTTGCCAAGGGACTAATGCCTGCTGCGCTGCGCTAATCGCAGAATGAACTTGTGATTCACTAAGTTGTGGCACACAGGCAACAAGCTCATTGGTAGCGGGATTGATTACATCTTGAGTGAAACCAGAATCCCCATCAATCCATTGACCATTAACGTAAGCTTGTTGACGAAAAAGAGAGGTATCTTGAACTCGGTGCATAGCATGACCTTTTAACGAAAATAAGTACCTAACCAACACTCAAAAACTGACTCATMAATAATTGGGATGGCTTACTCGAATAAGTTAATAGTAACTAAGTTTCATAGACATAACGACCCAAGATCAATTGTGTATTCAATGACGCTTCAAATGTCGTGCTTCAGCGATGTGTTCTAACCGTCATCCAACGTATTAATGACCTAAATGGATTGCAATCTTATATCAGCGGAGTATCTTTATTATTGATAGTGTGTCTTTAAAGGATTGAAATTAAAAGGATCGATATATGCTTGAAACGGGTTTTAAAGTCCTCTTTGTATTAGTTTTTTTTGTCATTGCTTACAAACTTATTTTTTCAGGTTCTCGTGGACTAACAATATTTGAAATGCATTTCAAAGAAGGGAAACTGAATAAACATTCGGGCAAAATACCTGAACGTTTCTCAAGAGAGTGTAAAGCCATAGCAAAAGCTGAAAAGTTAACTTGTACAGTACGTGCTGAAAAGCAAGGTGATGTCAGATTACACGTATCTGCCAACGTGTCAGATAAGTTAACCCAACGAATTAGAAATGTGTTTCCATTTGAATATTACGATAAAAAACAGCCTGATAATTCAAAATTAAAAGGCTAATTGCGATACTGCTAAGGTTATTGTCTTCTTAATAACCTTAGTTTTGCTCAATCTGCTATAGATATTTTAGACAGTTAGCTAGCTTTTAATAACTCTTTTAAATAACTCTTTTAATAACTATGGTTGCTTTTGAATAACCAAAGTCACTTGGGCAACTGTTACCCCAAACTTAATAATATCGCTTTTGTTAATGATAGTATTTTCATCCACTAAGAACATCCAGTCATCAAAGTGCACTTCATATTCTGACTCATCTACAATCAAGTTCATGTCATAAGCCCAACGTAACGCACTGCCCTTAGCTTCGCCTGTAGCAATACCTAAAATATCGTTAGCCTTTCCTTCATATTGGCCATTACCTAAATCAGTAATATGCCAAATTCGGGTTTGTTTTTCCCCATCATCATAAATAAATCGCTCGTCAATAATACCTTGATTATCTTGCCAGCTAGCATCCATCGAGACTGTAAATTTACGAGTCACAGTGCCTGAAAAATCCTGAACAATGCCGGCTGCAGTCAATTTACCAGCAAAAAACTGCTGCAAATCCAATACAGGGGTCGTTTTATCGTAATCCTCGATTGAAGCCGATGAGCAAGACATTAAAGATAAAGCTGCCAAGGTTGCTATGCAAAATGACTTTATTCTATTTAGTTGAGTCATTATTTATTGGCTCCAATTAATTGCAGTCTAAGTTCTGGCCTACTGGTTTGCTCCGAAAGCCAAATATCCAAAAATGCGGCAGCAAAACCCGGTTCTTGAATAATGGGTAATGCTTGCTCATTGAAGTAAAACTGCCCTTTATCTTGGCTGTGCATCATAAAACTTAATCTATCGCCTTCCTTAACATCTGGCCATGCTTGTTCGATCTGCTGTTGCAATCGCACAATTTCTTCACTGTCGATACCTATGTGCAGCCATTGGTCGACCGTCGCTTCAATTAAATCTTCAGCATCAATATCGCGGTGATATTCAATCTCAAGCTTTAGCGGAAATTGGTCTTGTTGGTATTCCCCATCTACAGACATCAATTTTGCGCTATAAATAGAAAACCACAGTAAGTCCATATCTGCCTGCCCTACCATTTTCAACACACTTGATTCATTAGTATCTTGCTTAGTCGCAGGCATTGATTCTTGAACTGTTATAGCTGTCGTTGCAGCTTCAAAATCAGCGGTAACTGCGGCTGAAGAATATGGGCTTAGAGTCAGGCATAAAGTCGCAGCGATTGTTCGCAAAGAATTCTTAGTATCATGTTTAATATTAAAACTGGCTAACCAACGTTTTTTTGTCGTTATTGATGACGTTAACATTGCCGTTCTACTAGATAGTTTCATGCTCCTTCCTCCTTTATGACAGTTGATTAAAGACGTTATTTGAATAGTGTTTGGCTTGCTTTAGACCGATAGATTTTGCTAGATGCAAAAAAGATGGAAATAACACAAACCAAATTACAAACAATACAATCGCCGTTGTAGCAGTTCCTTGAGGTAAGGTCACTGCCCCAAGGTTAGCACCACCGATATAACTTAAGCTGCCAAATACGCCACCTAGCAGTGCTTGAATAGCAACGGGCAAATGGTTAAACAGTGCCAGACTGTAATTTAATGAGATAGCAAAATATGCCCAAAGTAGCCCTAACCAAATAGGGAATGAAGCGAACTCAAATATTCCAAATACCGTCAGCAATAAGTCGACTAAACAGCCCGCTAAGGCGCTTACCAGCATAACCTTAAGGTCCCACTTCTTTTGCTGACTCACCACAAAATGCCATACGATTAACAATGCGGGTATGACAATTAATTGGTTTCCGGCTAATACACCGGCCCACCAAATAACCTGAAATGCACAAGCATTAATAATGTTGGTATGGCTATTCATTGTTAAGCACCGCTTGCTAAAGCAGTACGATACTTGGGACGAACAGCCACCAAATGCACCGCACTCGTAGTGCGCTCTAAAAAGCCACCTTCGCAATAACTTAGATAAAACTTCCACATACGAATAAAGTCTTCACCGTACCCAAGCTGTTTAACTTTTTGCTGCGCGTGATCAAAACGTTGATGCCAGTGAAGTAATGTTTGTGCGTAATCTTTCCCCATATCATCAATTGACCAAACAACCATATCGGTTTGTTTTGCAACATGTTTGTTCATTTCACTTACTGATGGTAAACAGCCACCAGGGAATATATAACGTTGAATAAAATCAACACCTTTTCGGTAGCTGTCATAGCGCTGATCGGCAATAGTAATAGCCTGAATAAGCATTCTTCCTTCAGGCTTTAATAAGGTTTCAAGCTTCTTAAAGAAGCTCGGTAAATACTCATGCCCCACCGCTTCAATCATTTCTATCGATACAACCCTGTCATATTCACCAGTCAATAATCGATAATCTTGTTTAAGTAAGGTAATACGATCACTCAAGCCTTCTTGCTCGACTCTGTTAGCTGCATATTCATACTGAGCGTCTGAAATTGTGGTTGTGGTGACATTGACATCAAAGTGTTTCGCTGCGTAAATCGCTAACGCTCCCCAACCCGTTCCCACTTCAAGCAATGTTTGGCCAGGTTTTAAATCCAACCGCTCACAAATGGTGTGCAATTTGTGTAGTTGTGCTTCTTCTAGGCTGGCGCTGTTATGCGGATATAACGCACTTGAATAGAGCATTTCTTTATCCAGAAATTGCTCATACATTGCATTACCTAGATCATAATGCGCTAGAATATTACGCTTAGAGCCTGATGTAGAGTTGCGGTTGAATACGTGTTTGATGCGATTAACACCAACACTAAACCATGAAAAGTAGCGTTCAATATTGTCTAAAAGTGCAAGGTTTCGAGCAAACAATTGAACCACTTTAGTCAAGTCTGGACTGGACCAATGCCCTTGAATGTACGCTTCACCAGCGCCAATTGAACCACCCCAAATAATTTGCTTGTAAAAACTAGGATGAGAGACTTGGATAGTGGCATGTAAATCTGAATCAAAATTGCCAAAACTGACACTTTGTTCTGCGCTAGCTTGATCATCGGAGCTCACAATCGTTAAATAGCCATCAGAAAGATGCGTTAATGCTCTTAATAAAATTTTCTTGGCAAAACCTTCGGAAATAGTTGCTTGAGCTAAGTTGGCACCTGTTGCTGTATTTTCCATATCACTCTCCGCGTCCTACGTTAATCTGTTTATCATTATGATGTTGATATACGTAACAAGTTGTCATTTGGTTTAATTTAAGTTTGCGGGTGAACCACAAACGGGATCCGCTTTACAAACAGTTTTAAAGCTTGCCAATAAATACCCCACATTATTTTCACAGTCATAATAGGAAACCCTATCAACATCTTGCGAATGTTTGCGGCAGTAAATGTTCGACGCTTTAAGTAAAGACTCGCATCAAATAGTTTGTTATTAGCGTCATCTCGGTTTTGAATCGTGACGTTAAGTCGCTTACTGGGTGGGGTAATTTTCCAATGATAATGCATATCAAGATCAAGAAAAGGCGAAACATGGAACACTTTATCAGTGTGTTGTGTATCCTGTAGGTCCACTAAATAACAATGTCGCTCATCCCATGGTGTATTACTCACCTCTGCGAGCATATAGATAGGTTCGCCGTCTTGATAGCAAAAGTAAAAGTTAACAGGACTGAAGTAAAAGCCAAAATGCCTGATTTGCCCAGCAAAGATAACCGAGTCACATTGAGTGCTAGCACCCAACTGTGTAATGGTCCAAAGCACTCGATGCTTTAAGCCAGCCTCAGGAGACATAACATCACAATCTGCCATTAATTCAATCACTGCTTCATTAGAAAATTGGCTAGTAAGATTGTTTAAATAATCACTTGGATTAAACTTCAGCAAACTCCATTTCGACAAACCAAAGATTTTACTGACTTTTTCTAGTTGGTTAACCTCATCTAAATCTATCGCCATCAAAGCCATCTCATATTCAAAAGAATGAGATTTAGGCGTAAACCGTCTGTGGCTTACCTCGCCTTGGTAAATACCACTATGGAATTTGTCAGACTCTACCACTGATGTCATAGGCTAATACCGAAGTTATTACATACATCTAAGCCACTGCGCACACCATCTTCATGAAAGCCGTTATACCAATATGCACCAGCAAAATGAGTATGACGCACGCCACAAATTCGGCTTCGCTCTTTTTGAGCGGCCATACTCGCTTCATTAAATACCGGATGAGCATAGTTAAATTTACGAAGGATTTTACTCTCATCAATCAAATGAGTTTGATTTAAGGTGACACAAAAGGTGGGTGCATCTTTAGGAAGACGCTGCAATATATTCATATTGTAGGTCACACTGGCGGGTTTATTCGCGATATCACTCGCATCAACCCCTTGTAAACGATAATTCCAGCTTGCCCATGCTGCTTTTCGCTTTGGTAATAGGTTCACATCGGTGTGTAATACAACTTCATTATCTTGATAAGCCATCGCCCCCAGAACTTGACGCTCATCTTCAGAAGCGTCTGTTAGCATGGCTAGCGCTTGGTCACTGTGACAAGCCAATATGACTTCATCGAAGTACTGCACTTCTCCATCGTTAATTTTTATATTGACCCCATCATGCTTACGCTCAATTGACGTTACCGGAGAATTGAGAAACAAGCGCTGTTTGAATGGTTCAATAAGTGCAGGAATATAACTACGAGAGCCACCTTCAAGTACATACCACTGCGGACGGTCGCTGATATTCAACAATCCGTGGTGATGGAAGAATCGAATGAAAAATCGTAACGAGAAGGCACGCATGTCGTTAATGCTGGCAGACCAAATGGCGGCGCCCATAGGTAAAATGTAGTGTTCACTGAAAAAATCAGAAAAACCTTGGCTATCTAAAAACTCGCCTAACGTGTCAATTTGATAGTCTTCTGCATCATAAATGGCTTTACATTGATTATTAAACTTAACGATTTCAGCTAGAAATCGATAAAAATCAGGTTTTAATAAGTTACGACGCTGAGCAAACATGCTCCAAAGCGTGTGGCCATTGTACTCTAAACCTGTTTGGGTGTTTTGAACGCTGAAACTCATTTCTGTAGGCAAAGACTTTACATCTAATCGTGCCATTAATTTCTGAAATCTTGGATAAGTACGATCATTAAATACAATAAAACCACTATCAATAGCGTAGGGTTTCCCTCCCACCTCGACATCAATTGTTGCCGTGTGCCCACCGATATAGTCATTCGCTTCAAATACAGTCACTTCATGTAATTGACTGAGTAAATGAGCACATGTTAACCCTGAAATACCTGATCCAACCACTGCAATTTTTTTCATATTAATCCTTTATGATTATTATTGTTTTAGACCATTTATACTGTTCTAGAGGCCAAAATCTCAGTTTTAACCATTTTAAGAGTGCTTCTGCGCTTTAGGCGCAAGTAAATTGTTAATCAATCCCGAAGGTAAACAAGCTAAACATTTCAATATATAGGTAAAACGTTTAGGGAAATGAATCTCATCACGACCTTTTTTCAATCCACTAAAAATATCAATAGCCGCTTGTTGCGCAGAGATTTTCATCGGCATCGAAAAATCGTTTTTATCTGTTAGTGGCGTTGATACAAAGCCTGGGCATATCACACTGACGCCAATATCGTGTTGCGTTAAATCTAACCGCAAGCTACTTGCAAGGTAATTAACAGCGGCTTTTGACGCGCCGTAAGCTTCCGCACGAGGGAAAGGTAAATAGGTCGCACTTGAGCTCATTAAACCGATACGGCCATGAGCAGCAATAAGTGGTAAAAAAAACTGTAAACAATACCCCATTGCAATCAGATTAGTGTTAATCACTCTTTCAAATAAAGCGCCATCAAATTGAAGCGGATTATCGATATACTCACAACTTCCCGCATTGAGAACAACGGTTGTTAGCGTTAGTCCTTTATTATTCAGCATAGTGTTAAGTTGCATTGATGCTTGTTCTATTTGATATTTATCATTGATATCAAACATCAACGGATATGCACCGCCAATGGTGTTGAGCGTTTGCTCATTTCTACCACACGCAAACACATGGTATCCCAGCTCAATATAATGACGTGCTAACGCAAGCCCAATACCAGAGCTTGCACCTGTGATTAAAATCGCTTCCTGTTTAGCTGTATTGGTTTTCATGACGATGCCCTAGACTTAACCATACGAATCAATTTTCCCAATAGTGGAATGGGTTCATATAGCATCTGGCCAAGATCGAAGTAATCACGGTGAGAGTAGATTTTATCTGTGAATTGCAGATGGCTCATGCCTTCAACATTAATAGGCTGGCCATGATTCAGCTTAGAATGCTGGTAAGTCATGACCCAAAAAACTGAAGCTTGGCTTGCAGAGGCACTTACTTGCTGTATATCAAAGTTGATAGCCTCAACATTGGCATACATGTTCGCAAAGTATTGGGTCAGCTCAGTTAATCCTTCTACTTTATGTAGTGGATCTTGAAACACGATATTCTCACTGTAGACCTGATTCAGAAGGTGCAAAGTATTCTTATTGAGCTGTTGATACATGTTAATGAAGTCATCAACAATTTGCGCCTGAACAGGCGTATCGAAATTCATCGGCTCAGGTAACTCACTAACGGTATTAGTGCTACTGTGCATTTAACTCTCCTTGAACCATTTCACTAAACATCATGTTTAATTTTTAAAAGCTGAAGTACAGTAAACAAAAAGCAATTAAAACGAATAGTTATCTATTGATAATAAGCTTAGTTACTGGATTTGTCTTAAAAATAATCAAACAAAACCTAAATATTTTATATACCCTTAAGTACGTTGAAATAGCTTCTAAAGATCAAAAAAAAGCACCTAGGTTACCCTAGGTGCTTTTTACTAATGTTATTCAGCTAAATGATCAACTTAGTATTGATTCACCAGCTTGCTAAAATTGACTGAACAGCTTATTGATAGCCTCTTACTGCGATTGGGTTCCAATGCTTTTCAACTTCATCTTTAATAAACATTTGTTTAGCTTCACTTAGTTTAGCTTCATTAATTCCTACAGCGGCATGTGCTGACTCTTTCGAGCTAATATCCGGATACTCAACCTTATCCACTGTAAGACCAGCTAATACTTGTGCAAGTACCGCTCTTGCCATTTTAGCTTGAGATGTTGCACGGCTCAGCAGCATACGACCCTCGTCTGGGTTATGGGCATATAAACCGTGTGAAGCCATCGCAAAGTCCCAGTGCCATTGACCATGCCTAATTGACATAATCGCACTGTTCATTTGCTCCCAATTAGCACCAGCATCCCAAGCTGCTTTCGCTTCATAATGGGCTTTCACTAACAAGCCTTCAACCTCACGAGCCATAGCTTCAATTTCATGCTTATCAGCATCAAGCTGGGCTGTGATCGCTTCTTTGCTTTCATGGCACGCTATACATGTCTTATCAAAATGCGGTAATGCTTTATCAACTTTATGGTTGGTAAACTCTTCACCTTTTGCATTTTCTTCAACTGGCATGTGGCAAGTAATACAAGTCACATTCGCCTCAGCATGTTTACTGCGGCTCCAGTGTTCAAACTCAGGATGACGCGCCTTGAGTATCGGCGTTTTAGAAATAGGATGGATCCACTCATAAAATCGGCGAGTGTCGTAGTATTTTAAAATGTTGTCAGTATCACTGCCAAAAATCCATGGCATGTTAACGACGTTACTTTTTTCAGGTTGGAAGTAGTAAGTCACATGACATTGACCACATACTTGTGCCCCTTGCATTGATGCATCTTGTTTTTCAAAAGGAATACCTGTTTTACTCATTGCATTTTGAGCATGCGGACGAGGTAGTGCGAGTTCAGCACTGCCATCTACATGACAATCAGTACAGTAAACAACACTATTAATCTCCGTACCTAAGTCAGTAAAGTTAGACGCTGAATACCCTTCAAACCCCATCTCTTTGATTAAACGAGGTGCATCAGGTGTTTTACATGTCCAACAGCTTGCTGACGTGCCTTTTTCACCTTCCTTAGGTGGCACGCCAGTGCGTAATGTGTGGGTGACATCTGCAACCGCAAATTGGTGCCCACGGGGACTGTGATACTCTTTGGCAAATGAAGAACCTGCCCATAAGATAATGTTAGCAGGGTAACTTGCTAACATATCTTCTCGCTCTGTTTGCTCTTCTGTTTCGGCCCAAGTTTTATATTGGTCAGGAAACTTAGTTTGATTGATATCTGTTTTGGCGCTTGCACCGAAGCATGAAGCTAAGCCCAATACAGCAACAAAACTCGCTACACACTTTTTAGTCATCCCCAACACCTTGCTGTTATTTTGTTTAAACAAAGCTAATTGCTTATTCACAGTTTTTCCTTACAACGTAATAAAATGTCATAGCTCATCAGGCTATTAACCAGGTCGTCCATCAATTCTTGGACGAGATAAAATAGGACTATAATGCCAAACGAATAGCGCAAAGGCCGTAAACCAAAAGCCACCCGCAATCCATAACCAAACCTGTGTATTAGCTGGCATAAGTAGCGGCATCACCGCTCGAAATAAAGCTGCAATAGGTAGGCACGCAAATGCTAATACCATGTTTGGACCTTGATAAATGTTTCTGCTGGTATGTCCAAGTGACACCCTTGAAATCATTGATAAACACAATGAAGCTAAACAGCCAATGGCAAACAGGTGCAATAAACTCCGATAAGCAAACTCATCATTGATAAACCAACCTAAACCCAACAATGAAATAGGCAAGGACAGATACGATAGATGTAACGACCATAGCATTGGCTCTTTCACTGTTTTGTGCGGTAACCAGCGGCTGATTCTGACTAAGTGCAATACGCCAGCACTCAGCAATAGCACTTGCTCAACCGCTATTGGAAAGATTTTAAAAATGGCTTGTATAACAAGCGCAATCATTAACACAAGTAAGCTTTTCTCAATGGCAAAAATTGGTTCAGCTTTTGGCAGCTTTACTCTCATCGCCGTGAAAAAAGGAATGACTCGACCACCTACTATCGTAATCAACAAAGCCAACCAAAATAACATTCCTTGCCAAATTTGATTAGCTAAAATGAAATTACGTTCTTGTAATGCGTAATAACTCACAAGATTAACCACAAGCGCAACTGTAAGCATGATAGAAAAACCAATATTTTGCCATTGCTTCACACGATAAACATTCCGCCACATAGTGAAGGCTGCAATGCCTAAAAACACGCTATCAAAAAAAGCAGGTAAAAATAGTGGAATATCAAAAGGCAATAACAGCAATAGTCTGGCTAAAAACCAACTGGTAAATGTTAAAGCCAACATTGGCCCTTTCAAGCTAGGTTGATTAGTCCAAGTTTGTACTGCCGTCAGTAAAAAACCGCACACGATAGCCATTGCAAAGCCAAATAACAGTTCATGTGGATGCCACCACAAAGGCAATACATTTGACCAAAATTGACTATTAAACAAACTGTATTCGGGAATATACCAACCCATTAACCACAGTGGAATATAAAGCATAGCTAACGCTGCACCGCCTAAGAAAAAAGGCCTAAATGCTAATCGCCATATTGCTGCGGTTTTTTCAGTTTCTGCCGGATCGTCAATATTTAGCATGATATTCAAACCTTTTAACTTAACGTGAGGAACCACTTTAAAGATGCATTTAAGATATATGTTTATTGTATGTTGTTAATTCCATTCCAGCAATCATTAAAAATGGTCAGTGTTACTAACCTAGTTGAAACTGTGATCTCTCGCAAATAAAGGCAATGAACTATCTTGATGACTTCGATTTAAGTTAGATTTGAAAAGGCAGTGTTAACAACAAAAAAGCCACTTAAAAGTGGCTTGTATTGATAAAAATTAGATAAGGCATTAACGCTTTAGCGAACTTAATACTTCTATTGCTCGCTTGCGTGCAAAGCTGTGCTCAACAATAGGCGAAGGATAGTTCACTGACTTGGCTTGCTTATTACTAAACAAATCATCAAACATTTGTGTGTCTTTAGTAAAGGTAGGTTGGTGAATTGTTTTTAGCAGCGCATCTTTCAATTCAGGTACATAGTGTTTAATAAAAC
Organism: Shewanella sp. UCD-FRSSP16_17; assembly: GCF_001675935.1. Classification (NCBI taxonomy): domain Bacteria; kingdom Pseudomonadati; phylum Pseudomonadota; class Gammaproteobacteria; order Alteromonadales; family Shewanellaceae; genus Shewanella; species Shewanella sp. UCD-FRSSP16_17. The sequence goes on along the minus strand of NZ_LZFV01000013.1, from coordinate 115,591 downwards.
TCGCATCGGGATCAAACTTACTGCTTTGATTCATCGGGTTAAACACTCTAAAGTAAGGTTGAGCATCGCAACCTGTTCCTGCCGACCATTGCCAACCGCCATTATTCGCGGCTAAATCACCATCAATTAATTGTTGTCTAAAATAGCGCTCTCCCCACCGCCAATCTACAAGTAAGTGCTTGGTTAAAAAACTTGCCACCACCATTCTTAATCGATTATGCATCCAACCAGTTTGATTAAGTTGCCTCATGGCAGCATCAACAATCGGGTAACCTGTTCGTCCTTCACACCAAGCAGAAAACTCTTCAATGTTATTCCGCCATTGAACGGAATCTCCTTTCTCATTAAAGCTTTTTTCTTTTGATAGCCTTGGAAAAGCCACTAATAAATGACGATAAAACTCACGCCATGCCAGTTCATTAATCCAAGTTTTCGCAGGACTGGTGTCGTCCACCAGCGCTTCAGGAAATCGATTAAGGGCAGAGGCTAAACACTGCTTAGCACTAATCACTCCAATCGCTAAATAGGGGGATAATTTACTGGTACTGTCTAAAGCAGGGAAATCTCGCTCTAATTGGTAATCTTGAATACTCTGCGAGCAAAATTGCTCTAAAATGCGTTTCGCCTCTCCTTCTCCAGCACGCCAAAGATGACTCGACTTTTTTTCTGCATCAAAGACAATTGCACTTGGCTCGGGTAAGGCCGCAGCAATTGGTTTCGGAACAGCAAGCGGTGCTATAGCCATACCTGCAGTAATCTCACGCCACTTTTTAGAAAAGGGAGTAAAAACTTTATACATTTGCCCTGATAGGTTGTTCACGCAACCAGCGTTAACAATGCAATCTTGAGCCACAAAATCAATTGGAAGTCCTAATTTAAGCAGCTTCTCATCACGTTGACGTTCATTAATTTCGGGTTCTTGAGTCGCAAACACTTTTTCTATTTGATGTTGCGCCAAAAACGATGGCATCCACTCAACAACATCATCAAATAAAGGAAGGTGCACTACGTGAAGTTTAACTCCAAGTGTTGCTAACCCTTTGGCTAAAATATTGACATGTCGTTCAATAAAATCAATTTGAATAGGAGCAACATCATGGCGGCGCCACTGCTCTGTGCTGACAACGTACAAGGCTTCGACTTGTTCGTTGTTCGCTTTTGTTGGACTTGATAACGCAGATTTCGCGTAAGCAAATGCTTCACAAAGCGCTAGGTTGTCAGCAAGACGCAAGTCTTGCCTAAACCAAATGAGTGTTTTCATCATTAAGCCTCTATCTCAATAGGAACAATTATTTACATTATCAGTGAGATAAATTTAGTAGGCGTAACGTAGTCGTAATGCCTCAGGATGAGGATTTAGGTACACCTGGCCTTCAATGTAAGGCGTTGGGTACTCACGTAAGTAATGGTTAATCAGGGTTATTGGTACCAACAAAGGCAACACACCTTCACGGTACTTCATAATTGATTCGCTCAACTCTTGCTTTTGCTCTTTTGACAGATGCTTTTTAAAGTATCCTTGAATATGTTGCAGTGTGCTGGTGTGATTTTTTCGTGACGCGATAAGTTTCAGCGCCGTCATAAACCCTTCAAAATAAGTTTGAGCTGACTCATTTAGATCTTCTATGTTGGCTAATATTGGACCTAAATCTCGATACCATTGCGGGCTATGCGCCATGAGTAAATACTTGTAACGAGCATGAAACTGCATCAGTTTGTGCTTTGTCCAACCTTCAGCCTGTAAACAATGCCATTCATGATATGCATAAACACGAGTAATGAAGTTTTCTTTAAGTAAAGGGTCATGTAAACGCCCTTCTTCTTCGACTGGAAGATGAGGATATTTGTCCATCAGCTTTTTGGCAAAAACACCCACGCCACTTTTAGTCCCGTTATTGGTGCCGTATTTATATTCGATAACACGTTCCATACCGCAAGTCGGTGATTTAGCGCAGAGAATATATCCGCCAATAAAATCGAGCTCGCCAACTCGTTTTTCGCTGTATTCGTTTAATTTATCAGTAACATCAATTGAACCGTCTGCACTTTTGACGAAGATTTTATCGCCATCACGCTCTTGACGTATACTTTTTCGTGGAGCCCCCATTCCAATCGCCATTTCAGGACATACACTGATGTAGTCAAAAAATGGTGCTAGGTCGATATTACAATAGTTAGAATTTTTATGGCCGCCATCAAAACGCACTTTTTGACCTAATAGGCAGCTGCTAATACCAATTTGAATTTTTTCAGGGTTAAAGATTTCTTTGTTCACGATACAACTCCTTGTGGCTTAATAAGCATTACGTCATGTCATGCTATTGAGATCACTTGTGTCTTTAAATATTAGTCTTTAACTCATTAAATTATAATAAAAAGTAAAATTAATTTATTCTCAAAGTAACATTAGCGAGAATTAGCCCATTACGGGCTAATTCTCAATATTAGTCTGCCTACTTAGCAGAATGCTTACCAAATTTTTCCAAGCCCCACACCAGTCCAATACCAACCAATAAACAGGCAATAGCGGCAAGCAGTTGTGACGACTCCCCAGTTAATTGCTCAAACTGCATCGGTGATAAATTTTGCTCAGTTAGAGGGACTTGCTCACCTTTCGAATTTTCACGCCAAGTTAGTACTTCTTTCCATGGCCAGATTTTCCCTAAGGTGCCCAGCATCAATCCAGTTAAAAATAGCAATGTCTCATCATGAAACTTACGTAACATGGCAGACAATACGTGGCTAAAACTCAATAAACCTGCCACGCAGCCTAATGCAAAACACGCAAGCATAAGCACATCAAAGCTTTTAGCTGCCGCTAATACCGCAGGATAAAGTCCTAGCAGTAATAAAATAAAACTACCTGAGATCCCTGGTAAAATCATGGCGCAAATGGCAATGCAGCCTGCAAAGAAAAAGGTAAGATAACTGACATCAAGTTCAATAGGGTTAAGTACGGTGATAAACCAAGCGAACGCCACACCGAGTACAAACAAAATACAACGTATCAAATTAATCATGCTCACCTGTTTGAGCATGTGCACAACAGAAAAGAGAATAAGCCCAAAAAAGAACGACCACACAGGGATTGGGTGATTTGTCAGTAACCATGAGATGAGCTTAGCCAGTGTAAAAATACTGGTCAGAATACCGCCGAAAACAGCGACTAGAAATGGACCGTTAATATGTAAAAAAGCCGCTTTGATACCTTGTTGTTTTATCACTCCAAACAAAGACGGATTGATCTTTCGAATACCGTCTAAAAGTGGATCTAAAATCCCTGTGATAAACGCAATCGTGCCGCCTGATACGCCCGGTACAACATCCGCGGCGCCCATCGCCATTCCTTTGAAAAAATTTAATAATTGCTGCAAAGCTAATCCTTAATAAAACGCTGAATTTAATTATTTAAAATTGCATTACCTTGTCAAAACATGCGCTTTGACTCAGTGGTAGCTTGTATGATGTTCTTGATGCGTCCTATGACCTAGGCCTATGAGTAAAGTTCTCAAACCTCATCATTAATTTAAATAAATTATACCTCGATATTCTCTAATCTCTGTCATTAATCTTTTTTCAATTTCATTGGCATATGTGCAAGGCGTTACAAGGATGTTAAACTAACCCAAACCAACTCATCAGACCAGATGTTAAAATAATTCTAATAAGAGAAGGATCGATATGAGCAACAAGCCTAACCATGTATTAGCTTTATATAACAAAGTAACCAAATACCCATTCGGGAATAAAATTTTCTCGATTATGGTGTCACGTATGGCTCCCTATTTTGCCACGGTAAAGCCTCTCGTTACTGAACTAAAAGTCAATCGCTGTGCTTGTTTAATCAAAAAGCGCAAAGCGGTGCACAATCATATTAAAACTGTACATGTGATTGCTATTTGTAATGGCTTAGAAATGGCAATGGGTGTGATGGCCGAAGCATCGATACCTAAGCACCTACGCTGGATCCCAAAAGGAATGACAGTCGATTATACCGCCAAGGCAGGCAGTGATATTTTATGTGTTGCAGAAGTCACCCCCGAACAATGGCAAGTTGGTGACTTACTGGTTCCTGTCAATGCCTATGACACCGATGGTAATGTGGTTGTTCGCGGCACAATTAAATTGTGGATCTCTGAAAAACCACAAAAATAAGCCTTTCTATTACAGCCTAGCTGTTGCTATCTTTTTGATTCAGTGACTGTTAGGCTTTTAATCATCGATCACCACACAAAAACAATATGAATAGCGAAATGGATGCTGCAGATCATATTAGTACGCCTACCAGCGTCACCAATACTGGCCCAAATCAAGTCAATACCATCAACGAAAGCCATGGAAACCGTAACCATAATATCGACGCCTTAAGGGGATTAGCTATTCTTGGCATCTTATTCATGAATATATTTTTTATGAATGATAGTTTTTACGGTTATGCCCCGCATTTAATACAGCCAAAAATGGATATATTCACAGAGGTAGTGAGTAATGTATTTCTGGAAGGCCGATTTTTAAGCCTTCTTTCCATCTTATTTGGTGCAGGTTTATTGGTGCAATTTCAGCGCTATGAATCGCAAAGTCTACCTGCTTACCCATTAATGAAAAAACGCCTCTTATGGCTTATGTTAATTGGGCTAATGCACGGCGTATTTATTTGGGCTGGCGATATATTATTAACTTATGGTATCAGTGCTTTTTTAGCGCTTAATTATATCAATAGCGATCTCGAAATACTCAAAAAGCGTGCAACTCAATTTGTTGCTCTTTCACTGATTTTAGTCGCTTTGTTTAGTTTAACAATTGAAGATGATCTGTACTTTCGGGGCTCCGAACTGCACCTTGAGCAATTACAAGAATGGTCAGCTGGCTATCTCAACACCGTAATATTGCAGCTTATTCAAGTGGGATTCATGCTTATCATAACGCCCTTTACACTCATTTGGTTTATTGGCGGCTTGATGATGTGGGGAATGGCGCTTTACAGGCAAGGAATGTTTGAACACGGGTTAGATAGAGTCACGTTACTAAAATGCATTTCGTGGACCATTATATTTTCTGTTATTGATACTTTATTGGGTTTTTCATCTAATCCGGTGCTAAAAGAGCTCTCCGCAACCACAGTAATAATAAGTGCCATTCCCATGGCAATGATTTATATCCATTTGATCGTTAACCTGTGCAAAAACAGTCCACATGCATTAAGTCGATTGCAAGATGTCGGTAAACTAGCCTTGAGTTGTTACATTATCCAATCCGTTATTGGCGTGATATTATTTCGCTATATTATTCAATACTATGCACCTGAATTACATTTGATTCTGAATAGAATTGATTACGTCTTTATTGCTGGGATAATTATTGGATTACAGCTAGTGTTAGCCCCATTGTATTTGCGGTTCTTCAAGCAAGGGCCATTAGAAGCATTATGGCGAAATCGAGTTCGCCATAGTCAAAACAAGATGACCTCACTGTGAGCTACCTTATGAATAAATGGATTATTAACAAGTCGCTTGTGTGCTCAATCGGCGCAATATTGATGTTATCAAGCTGCGTCAGCTGGGTGGCCCCTAATGTTAAATCTGAACTGGTTGCACTGCAGCGCGGTGAATATCAACTCGATAAGAATCATGCTGCACTTCTCTTTAAAATTCAGCACCTTGGTTTATCGACTTATGTGGGGCGTTTTAATCAGTTTGATGCTGAACTGACTTTTGACCCAGACAATATGACCGCAGCGAGCTTAACCGCTGTAGTCGATATTCAATCTGTTGATATCAACAATCCAGACTTAGCTGAGACCCTACAAGAATCCACTTGGTTTGATTCTGAAACTTTTCCTCAAGCGGTATTTGCAAGCCATACAGTCACCCCTATATCTGAGAGCCAATTTAATTTTACTGGCAACTTAACGCTTAAAGGGGTCACTCAACCTGTCACATTCAAAGCAACCTTTCATGGCGGCGCAGATAATTGGATGACAGGTAAGTACACTGTAGGGTTTAGTGCCATAGGCCGCATTAAGCGTTCTGACTTTAACATGAGCAGTTATATACCGATTGTCGGTGATGAAATAGATTTAGAAATTTATGCTGAATTTTTAAAATAGTTCTTGCTTAAAGCGGCTCTTGTTTAAAGTAGCCCTTTTATGGCATCCCTTATGTAAAGTACCCCTTATTGACATCGCCATGAACATTTAACCAAACGAGCACCAATGAAACTATTTGGATTGATATCTTGCCTAGCACTCATCATTGCAAGCTTTAGCCTATCTAGCTATTTAGGTTATTACGTGCTGTTCATAAACCTGATTTGTGCCGCTGTGACTTGGCATGATAAACGTGCTGCCAGTAAGCAAACATGGCGAGTGAAAGAGCGTACCTTATATATTTTAGCCTTCATTGGCGCCTGGCCAGCGGGCGTTCTTGCGCAACAATATTTCCGCCATAAAACGCAAAAAACGCCCTTTAAGTGGATTTATTGGGTGATGATTGTTTTAAATATTTTATTAGTTATAAGCATGTGTTACTTGCAGTTAAGACACATAGGCATAAATTAACGCAAAGTCACCTTAAGCAAGCGTGAGACTTTACCCCTGCACTATCAATCAGTAACATGCGTAAAACGACAATCCACCAGAATACACACGAGAACTTACTATGAAAGTCTTATTGGCTATTTGCGTCATCGCTGGACTCATCTTTTACTTTTTTACTCAATCAAATAATAAAAAAGCAGCTCAAGAAAACATTATAAAAGGTGATGCGTTCTTACTAGAAAATCAGAAAAAAGAAGGGGTTGTAACAACACTGTCAGGGCTTCAATATTTAGTCATGCATAAAGGTGAAGGAACTGAGCATCCTAAAGCAACGGACACAGTTACTGTGCATTATCATGGCACTTTGATTGATGACACAGTATTTGATAGCTCAGTGGAGCGTGGTCAAAGTATCGATTTCCCACTTAATCGTGTAATTCCAGGTTGGACTGAAGGTGTTCAGCTAATGACAGTTGGTGATAAATTTAAATTTTTTGTGCCAAGCACCTTGGCTTACGGTAACCGCGCGGCAGGTAAAATTGAAGGCGGTTCAGTGTTAATTTTTGAAGTTGAATTACTCGCGATCAACTAAATCAAGCGTTCAACTAAATCAAAGTATTAACTCAATTATCACTCTAATACTTAACAAAACGCCCATTAGTCATTGCTAATGGGCGTTTTTCAGCATTAGGTAAATATCAACGTTTACTTCCTGATGTCGATTTAATCAAAACGATAACTAAATCTACGCTAGGCCAAAAGGATCATCGATTGATTTAGCGGGTTCAGTGAACCAAACCGCTCCCTTTTCGGTCATGTAAAAATGGTCCTCATGGCGCACGCCAAACTCTCCCGGCACACATAACATAGGCTCATTACTAAAGCACATTCCAGCAGTCAGTTCAGTATGATCATTTAATACCAAATAAGGCCACTCATGGATGTCTAGTCCAACACCATGACCGGTTCTATGAGGTAAACCTGGTACATCGTAACCAGGGCCAAACCCCGCATTTACAATAACCTCACGCGCGGCTTTATCGACACTCGCACAGGTTTTACCAATTTGAGCAGCCTCAAAAGCAGCTAACTGAGCTTGTTGCTCTAGTTGCCATAGTTCGCGTTGGCGATCATTAGGCTCACCAAAAACATAAGTACGAGTGATATCAGAATTGTAGCCTTGTAGCTGACAGCCAGTATCAATAAGTACCGTATCATTTACATCAAGAGATTTAGGCGACTTAACCCCGTGAGGATAAGCAGTATCTTCACCAAACAACACAATACAGAAATAAGAACCAGCAGGGGCGCCTACCTTTTTATGCGCTTCATGAATGAATAGCTCCACTTCAGCAGTCGTGATCCCTTCACGTAATATGCTAGCTGCTGCAATATGAACAGCCAAAGTCATGTCTTTGGCACGTTGTAATAAAGCAAGCTCTGATGCTGACTTAATCATCCGGCAGCCAGCAGTAATACTTTTAGCATTGACATATTCAAGCTCAGAGTTCGCTAATCGCATGCCATCAAAAATGAAAAATGCAGTTGACTCATCGATGCCTATTTTACCGGTGGAAATCCCCATCTGGCTGACTGTGTTGGCAAAAAGTGCGTAAGGGCTTTCATCTTCATGCCACGTATTTACCTTACCTTTAATCGCCATGAAGCCTTCTAAAGTATCTAGCTCAAACGCAGGTGCAATATATTCAACGTCACCTGTTGCTGGGATGATGGCTCCAACCATGCGCTCACTGGCGTACCATTTAGTCCCAGTAAAATAGTATAAATTGGTACCAGCATTAACATAAATGGCTTCGATGCCCTGCTGCTGCATTAACTGTTGCGCTTTAGCAATACGTTGTTCAAATTCCACAAGTGCAATACTAACTACATCCTCTGTCATGTCCGATAAACTTGCCAGCGCTTGCTCTTGAGTTTGAGTACCAACTCCAATCGTCATAAATGACTCCAAAAAAAGTTAAGGGTGATGAGATTTCTGTCTTAGTGTAAACTGCAATTTGAAAATGTATACAATATAAATTCATATCAATATTTACTGGTTTATAGCCCATGTAACATTTGCCCAATATAGTCTTTAACTTGCAAAGCGCCTCAGGCAATTGCGATAATCGCCTTTCATCAATAAGACTGAATCAATCAGCCCTCTCCAACGGAGTTATCATGTCAGACATTATTAATCAGCGCCTACAGGCCATTCGTGAAGAACTAACTAAACATAATCTCGATGCGTTTATTATTCCTAGAGCTGATGAATACCTCGGAGAATATGTCCCTGAGCGAAATGAGCGCCTACTATGGGCAACGGAATTTACTGGATCTGCTGGGATGGCAATTGTCTTAAAAGATTCTGCGGCAATTTTTGTTGATGGTCGCTATACCGTACAAGTTAAGCAACAGGTTAATGGCGAACTATTTAGTTACGAAAGCTTATACGATACCCCGCAAGTTGAATGGCTCATTGATCAATTAGGCTCAGGTAAACGTGTTGGAATCGACACTCGACTGCATACATTAGCTTGGTACCAACAAGCTGAGCATAAACTTACCAAAGCGGGACTTGAGCTCATCAGCGTTGCAGAAAACCCTATTGATATTCATTGGCATGACCGCCCAGTATTACCTAGTGAACCTATTACCCTATTTAGCCATGAAGGCGCCGGGCGAAATAGCCTTGAAAAACGTCAACAGATTGGTGCACTAGTCGCTAAAGAAGGCGCAGATATGGCATTGATTGCTGCGTTAGATTCTTTCTGCTGGCTACTTAACATCCGTGGCAATGACGYTCCACGTCTACCTGTCACATTGGGCTGTGCATTATTATCAACCAATGGTGATATGACCTTATTTGCCGATATTGCCAAAATGCCAGCTGGATTCATTGAACATGTTGGCGCTGGTGTTGATTTCAAAGATGAGTCACTTCTAGCTGATTCTTTATCGCAACTTAACGGTGTAAAACTATTAGCTGACCCAAATACTGCCAATGCGTGGAGCCAACTCACGGCCCAACAAGCGGGTGCCGTATTAGTTGCAGGTAGCGACCCTGTCGCTTTACCAAAAGCACAAAAAAATGCAGCAGAACTAAACGGAATGCGCGCAAGCCATGTCAGAGATGGCGTAGCCGTTAGTCGTTTCCTTGCATGGCTTGACCGTGAAGTTGCCGCTAATGTGATGCACGATGAAGCACAGCTCGCTGATAAGCTTGAATCATTTCGTTTAACGGATCCACTTTACCGTGAGCCTAGCTTTGACACCATTTCTGCAACGGGTGGTAATGGCGCAATGTGCCATTACAATCACCTTGATGGCACGCCAAGCCAAATGACCATGAACAGCATTTACCTTGTTGACTCTGGCGCTCAATACATTGACGGTACGACTGATGTCACTCGCACCATCGCAATTGGTCATGTCACTGCTGAACAACAAAAAATGTTCACCTTAGTGCTTAAAGGCCATATTGCTCTTGATCAAGCTAAGTTCCCGAAAGGCACATCAGGCCAACAACTTGATGGATTTGCTCGCCAGTATTTATGGCAACATGGGTTTGATTATGATCATGGCACAGGTCATGGCGTGGGACATTTTTTAAGTGTTCATGAAGGCCCACAACGCATAGGTAAAAATGTTAATGGCGTAGCATTATTACCAGGAATGGTGCTTTCTAATGAGCCAGGTTATTACCGTGCTGATGAATTTGGTATTCGAATTGAAAACTTGGTGGCAGTTATCCCTTCACCGACACTGGTTAATGCTGAACGTGACATGATGGAATTTGATGCACTCACCTTAATTCCGATGGATAAACGCCTAATTGATAAATCACTGTTAACTAAAGCCGAAATCAATTGGTTCAATCAATACCATGCCAAAGTATTTAGCACGTTATCGCCACTCATGCAGGGCGAAGATTTAACTTGGCTTACTCAAGTGACGAGTGAGTTATAACGGCGCCATAAGTCAACGCTAACGACCACTGAATACCAAGTTTTGAACAAAAACTTGGTATTTTTTTGTGTTTTTGCCTGTTTCTTCAAAATGTCATTAGATTAAGTTAAGAATTAATCAATTATATTTGTTATACTCCGCCGCCGCTTCTTATAGCAGTTATACTGAGCTTGTAAATAACCCGTTGAACGACGTGATAATGATAGGAATATATACCGATGAAATTTGAATCTTTTAGCTTCGCCCCTGAAATATTAAGTGCGATCGCTGATTGCGGTTATAAAACTATGACACCCGTTCAGCAACAAGCTATTCCAGCTATCCGCCGTGGTGAAGATGTACTTGCAAGTGCGCAAACAGGCACAGGTAAAACAGCTGCTTTTGCACTGCCTTTACTACAAAAAATGGTTGAGAACCCACGTGAAGTGCAACACTCAAACACCCGCGCGCTTATTTTAACGCCGACACGTGAGCTTGCTGCACAAGTTGCTGAAAACATCACCGATTACAGTAAAAATATTAACATTGAAGTGCTGACCATCTATGGTGGTGTAAAAGTGGCAACCCAAGCGCAAAAACTAAAGCGCGGCGCAGATATTATTGTTGCCACCCCTGGTCGCCTTTTAGAACACTTATTAGCCTGTAATTTAAGTTTATCAAACGTGGAATTTTTAGTACTTGATGAAGCCGATCGTATGTTAGATATGGGCTTTAGCACTGATATTCAAAAAATCCTGCAAGCCGTTAATAAGCAACGTCAAAACTTACTCTTCTCAGCGACTTTTTCAACATCAGTGAAAAAGTTAGCCAATGAAATGCTTAATAAGCCAAAAGTGATTACCGCTGATAAGCAAAACACCACAGCAGCAACAGTAAGCCAAGTAGTTTACCCCGTAGAGCAGCGCCGTAAGCGTGAGTTATTATCAGAGCTCATCGGTACCAAGAATTGGCAACAAGTATTAGTGTTTACCGCAACACGTGATGCCGCCGATGTATTGGTTAAAGAACTGAATTTAGATGGGATTCCATCTGCAGTTGTTCATGGTGAAAAAGGCCAAGGCAGCCGTCGCCGTGCATTACGTGAATTTGTTGAAGGTAAAGTTCGTGTGCTAGTAGCAACAGAAGTGGCAGCCCGTGGTTTAGATATTCAAAACCTAGGTTATGTTGTTAACTATGATTTACCTTTCCTTGCTGAAGATTATGTTCACCGTATTGGTCGCACAGGTCGAGCGGGTAAATCTGGCACTGCAATTTCATTTGTTAGCCGTGAAGAAGAGCGAACTCTTGCGGATATTGAAAAGTTAATCGATCAGCCTATTCGCAGAATTACCATGCCAGGTTACGAAGTCGGCAGCAGAGAGTTATTGCTAAAACAAATTCAAAAACGTCGTAGCTTTGCCAAAAAACAGCAACGAGTTGACAATGCGGGTGCACAAGTTGTTGCAGAGCGAAACATGCAGGGACGCCGTGTCACTGTTGGTAAATCAACCAGCACAGTTAAGTATAAAAAACTAAAATAGTTCATTAACTTAATATCACAAGCTTATCTAAATTAAGGCGCTACAAGCGCCTTTTTTATTGCCCCTCAAAGTTCAATAGCGGTCATTTTTATCGCTACACATCTAAGATGTAAATTTAAATTCACTTTTAAATCTATATCATGAAATAAAAACTGTTATGTTCGGGTCTAGTAGATTGTGAATCTAAAGTCACTGCTATGCACACTTTAAATTGAGACAACAATGAAGTAATGCCTTGTGTGGCATTCAATAAGACTAACCCTTTTTATTTGAATATGGATTTCAGCATGTTAAAAAAACTTATGTTAGCCGCAGCAATCACCTTGTTTAGTTTGCCTTCGCTGGCTAAACCAATAGCCAGTGATGAATACCACGTCATGCCATTAATGAATGGTCAGCAGATCCCAAGTGTTGTTTTACAAGATGTGAAAGGCAACAAAGTAGATTTAGCTGAGCTAACAGCGCAAAAGCCAACCATTTTCTTTTTCTACCGTGGTGGCTGGTGTCCATTCTGTAATATCCAAATGGGTCAGCTAAAAGCGATTGAGCCGAAGCTAATTGAAATGGGCTTTCAATTAGTGGGGATTTCACCTGACTCACCCGCTAAATTAAAAGCATCAATGACTGATAATGAATTAGATTACTTGTTGCTTTCAGATGAAAAAATGGCAGCATCACAAGCATTTGGTATTGCATTCTATACTAGCGAAAAAGTCACCAGCATGTATCAAGCTAAACTTAATGTGGACAATACCTTATGGACGACACCTGAAGGTGACAAACGCCTAGTTCTCCCTGTTCCTGCGGTTTATGTTGCAGATAAAACTGGATTAGTGCATTTTCAATATATTAATCCGAACTACAAAGTCCGTCCGGCGCCAGAGTTAATTTTGACTGCTGCAGAATTACTGCAAAATCAGTAATCTGAATCTTAGCGTCAACCTTGGCGATAACTTATTGTTGTCGCCTACTCCCCTCTTCTTTAATCAGTCTGGTTTACCCGCTTTTTCTTCTTTTAATCACAATCGGTATCACCTTATCAAAAGGCTTTGACATAACAATTATTTAATCGCTGAAGCCAAGTTGGTAGCAGCAATTCAAGCTCCTCTGCTACAATACATCTTATATTATTCGTCTGATGACAACGCCCTATCACTGAACGATTTATCTGATACGGCAATTCAACCTAACGGTGTAAACAAAGTGCAAACCCAAACCTATAACCAAGCCATTTTAGCTGTGGCAGAAGCCGCTCAAATCGCATTAGCAGAGTCTGCAGCAAAACAAAAAGCCAAAAGAACATCCGCCCAAGAAAGCCACTTCTTGTGTGCTTGGTTAGTGGAAATGTATAAAGTTAAACGTTTCCCTAAAATCGTTGCCAATGATATTTCTGGCTGGATTACGTTAGCTCGTAGCAAAGGCGCCGGCGCCATGCTTCCGCAGCTGTTTGATGCTATTGCGACTCAATACCGCCAAGTCGAAAAACCTGCCATATCCCAACATCAAGCAGTACAGGAGTTACTTGCAGAACTGGAAACGGACGACTGGTTTGTTATCGCAGATAGCGCTTTTTCAAATGAGCCTAAAACTAAACTAAAGCTTGCAGGAAATGGTCAATCAAGTTTGGTGGTATGTGAAGATCAACTAGCGCAGCACTTTGAAGGTGATAAACTCACTAGAGCATTGCCAATTTATGTTCGAGGTGACGAAAAGCATTTTGCACAAAAGGCGTTAGATAAAGGCTTATTAGTCAGCCCTGGAAATAAAAAAACCAGTATGATTAAGCACCATAAAACTTATTTAATTGCACCAAACAATCAATTAGGTGAGCTTTGCTTACTTGTCTCTATTTAGTCGTCACCTCAATAAGATAACGCCTTAACGCTAAACAAAGCGATGAGTGACAACGAAATAGCCATGAAGATATGGGCGCTTTAGACTAACTTTTAGCGCCCTATTGAGATTGGATTTATTGATGCTCGTGGGTATGTAACTGACCCACTTCTAAGACAGGTGATGCATCTAAATCTTCAGCATCCATCATACTTGAAATACGCTGCATAGTGGCCAGCATTTGCGACTGTTCCCATTCTTCCATTGATTCAAAACGGGTAATAAAGTGCTCTTGTAGCGGTGTTGGCGAGTCTTTTATGATGTCTTTGCCTTTTTCCGTTAAACTAATCCCCACTTTACGCTTGTCCGTTAATGACCTTGTACGCGTCACCAGTTCACGTTTTTCTAATCTATCTAAAATACTCGTAATCGTGGCAGAGCTGAGATTAATTGTCAGTGCGACCTCTTTTACCATCGCATTATCATGATCTGCAATTGCTTGGAGCACTAATAATTGTGGGCTAGTCAATCCAGTTTCTTTACTCAGCTTTTTTGAATATAAATCAATGGCTCGAATCACTTGCCGCAAAGAGACGAGTAACTCTTCATACTTTTTCATAAGACAAACTCAGTTCAATACTAATGATTTCAATTCTATCAAATGCGTACTCAATCCTAAATACCGCCTTTAGTCTTAATAAAGCACGAACCTGTAAACTTTTCATGCAACATAGGTTGATCTTATTTAACAACTCCGTATCATAATAGTTTGTATTCTAATTATTAGTAGTAAACACATGTTGCAACCACGCGTTTTAAAGTCGTCACTGTTTTCAATCTCAAAATCTAGACTAATAGCAAGAAATTCACTGGAATTCGTTTGTTTTTGGTTAATCCTCGCAAGTTATATATTCAGCCCTTTGTATACAATATATAAATCGTACTCAAACGATAATAATATAAAGTGATGAAAAATTCGTATTTAACATTCGCATTAAATTATTTTTTGATATTGATGTTAACTGGCAATACGATCAATTATCCCAGTACAAGCAAATCCCACATTCAGCATAAACACAACAAGCTGAATCGCCTTTGCTGTGCCCAAAGACCTATACACTCTTGTTTACAGGCGTGTAGTAGGCTGTATGAGTATTTTTTTAGCTCTAAGAAAACCAATACTGCTGTTGGGTTATTTATCAGCTCTTTTGCTGTGTTTGGTTTCAAGTTCACACCACAATTTTACTTTAGCTTAGTTTTTACAGCTTTCGTTGCCGAGCTTTCAGACCCTACTTTCAATTTATCCCAACGATATTATTCATATTCCACTTCATTCAAAAACACATTTATCAGTATCAGTGTATTGATTAACTGGTTCTGCATAACAATGCTACAAGGTAGTTTTTCAGTTATTCGGCTTGCCATTCTTTTACGACTTAAATTAAGCATTAACGCACTAGCCACCAACAGTGCACTAGCCACAAAAGTCGCTTTCTTCTTTAGCCATCTACTACCTCAACAAATAACCCTTAAATTTAAATTAGTTAATCGAAAGCTTGTCAAAAGCACATCACAAGAGGAACTATGTCTTTACGTCACAACACCCGCATCGTAGTCAAAGTTGGCAGTGCCCTTATTGCACCAGGAAACGATGGCTGTAGCGCTAAATACCTTAAAAATATTGCTCAGTTTATTCAAAACTGTCGCCAGCAAGGACAACAAGTAATACTTGTTTCATCTGGCTCTGTTGCTGCAGGGCGACAATGGTTTGATGTTGATTCGCCAACTAAAGCGTTAAAGAAAGCCATGGCAGCGGCTGGTCAAAATGACATGATGGCAATATGGGCTAAGTTACTCGATATGCCATTAGCACAAATCCTGTTAACTCATGCAGATTTATGTAATAGAGAACGCTACGTCAGTATCAAAGACACCATTGAGTCATTGTTAGAGCACAATGTACTGCCTGTAATTAATGAAAATGACACCATGACGTCTGAAGAACTTAAAGTGGGTGATAACGACAACCTAGCAGCGATGGCAGCGGCGGCAATTGATGCTGATACCCTTATCATGTGCACAGACGTTAACGGCCTTTATGATAAAAACCCACATCAATACGACAACGCCCAACTTATTCAGCAAGTGAATGAGATAACCTCCAAGATATATGCAATGGCGGGAGGCGCGGTAAGCGCAACTGGCACAGGAGGGATGCTAACTAAAATCCAAGCGGCAGAAAAAGCCACTGCACAGGGTATTGATACCTTAATTATTAATGGATTTGAGAATGCCTCTTTTGAGCAACTACTGGCAGGTAAAAACCCTGGCACCCACTTCCTCGCCAATATCGAGCCACTCTCTCCCGCGATTCATTGGATGACGCACACTGTCAAAGAGCGTGGTGAAGTCATCATTAATGACACCACAACCACCCACTTTGCAAGTGATGAAGATATGCTCACAAGTGGCAATATCCTTGAAGTGAAGGGGCAGTTTTCGGCAGGAGATACCATCTTAGTATCGACCGATGATGGCACCAAAGTGGCTAAAGCTAAAACCAATTACAGTAGCTGTTTACTTAATTATATCGCTCAAGAACAGGATGACGAGAATACAAGCCAAAGCTATTTTGCGCAAAACGATTCTATTATTTCGAAAGAGCACTTAACCGTATTGGAGAACGAATGAAATTAATTACAGATATTGCAAAGCAGGCCTCCCAGGCCTCACGCTCTTTAGTTAACTTAGACACCGAAACTAAAAACCATATTCTAAACGTTATGGCAGCAGAATTGCGCAATGCGGTGACCACGATCCTCGAAGCGAATCAGCTGGATATGGACAATGCAAAACAAAATAACTTAGCCAGTGCCATGCAAGACAGATTGCTATTAAACGAACAACGAATTGAACTAATGGCAAAAGGACTAGAAGAGGTAGCACTACTCCCGGATCCTGTTGGTAAAATCCGCGACTTAGGTGAGCAGCCTAATGGCATTAAGATCAGTAAAATGCGCATCCCACTTGGCGTTGTCTGCATGATCTATGAAGCAAGACCCAATGTCACCGCTGATGCTGGCGCATTATGCTTTAAATCAGGCAATGCCATTATTTTACGTGGCGGTAAAGAAGCATTGCATTCAAGCAAAGCCATTGCCTCAATACTACAAAAAACCTTAGTCAAATTTGATTTACCTGAAGCACTCATTAGTGTCGTGCCCAACGCTGACAGAGCCTTATTAATGGATTTAATGCAACAACGTGAATATATTGATGTCATTATTCCTCGAGGCGGTGAAGGGTTAATTAACTTTGTCACAGATAACAGTAAAGTGCCTGTGATTCAGCACTTTAAAGGAGTCTGCCATTTGTATATAGACAAATATGCGGACTTCGAAAAAGCCATTAAATTACTGTTAAACGGTAAGACACAAAGAACAGGTGTGTGTAATGCGCTAGAAGGATTAATCGTTCATAAAGCCATTTTAAATGACTTTATGCCGTTAGTTGCTAAACATATGGCAGAGCAAAATGTCTTGATTAACGCCTGCCAAACCAGCCTCCCATTTTTTAACCAAGCTCAATTATTGCAAGATGACCAATTTGGTACAGAATATCTCGACCTTGAAATAGCGGTTAAAACTGTCAATAGTTTGAACGGAGCACTGGATCATATCCATCAGTTTGGCAGTAATCATACCGAGGTTATTTGCACTGAAGACAAGCAGCGTGGTGAGTTATTTCAGCGCAGTGTTGATGCTTCAGTCGTGATGGTGAATGCCTCATCGCGATTTTCTGACGGTAGCCAATTAGGCTTAGGCGCTGAAATCGGTATTGCTACGACAAAATTACACGCCTATGGTCCAATGGGACTGGAATCGTTAACGGCTGAAAAATTTTTAGTTTCAGGTGATGGTCAAGTTCGAGATTAGTAATATCACCAGTCAATAAATAGTGATCACATTGACGTCCTTGTCGTTAAATCAGCGGTATTTTGGATAAAAATAAAGCCCTTTCGAGGGCTTTATTATTTATTTTCTAAATTAAGGTAGCCAGACATCTTGGCTAAAATGGGTTAAGACTATAACCTTCTTGGGCTAATACGGCATGAGCTGTCATTGCCGACAAAGCCATATCGACACCTGGTAATAATGCCGTGTGTTCTAAACCATAATAAGCAGCGCTTTGGCCGCAAATATAAATTTTAACGCCATGATTTACCAGCTGCTGCACTAACTCTTTATTAGGATTTCCCTCACTAACATCTTTGCCATGAACCTGTTGGTAAAAAACATCATTAGCCAAATCAGTTATCGACGATCCATGAACGACCATAGCTAATTGAATATCTTGTGGCTTAACGTCTGCCTCAACATGCATATTAATAAACCGTGCTAAGGTATTTAGGCTACGATTAACTTCGCCGGGCTTAGCCGCTTTGCTCATATCAAATGCCACTTTAAATACCATACCTTTTGGGATCACTAAGCTCGACGTCACTGGCGCAATCTTACCGTATTCTTTTATGGTCTCGCCGGATTTAAAAGCCTCTTTGCCTGCAATGGCTGACGGTGACATCAGCATAAGCGCTCCAATAAATAGCACTGTGCTGACATTGAAAACCTGCTGATAATAGTTAACCATTTAATCTGCTTCCTTGTGATAATACGATTTATGAAGATGCGTAATAAACCTTTCAAACTCTAATCAGTTAATGTTGATTTAACAAGCAATAGATAAGCTGTCGGTATTTGCCAAGCGTATGCGTATAGCTGAGCAATAACAAAACTATCTTGCACAGATCAGTTTGGTTATAATGGCGCCTGTTGACAGTAGTTATTGTGAACTTACTTTGTCATACACTATTTTTGTATAAGCCATAAACCTTATACCTACAGCATTTGTTTCAGGAGTTCCCATGGCTCGCCAAGTCATTTATACCTTTAAAGGTCAAACCAAAACTATCGCATTCAGTTACGACAAACATCATGATCTTTACGAAGCTGCTGCAGAAGCTGAAGGTATCGACTTAAGCCGCTTTTTAGCGATGGAACAGCAAATAGCGCTCACTTCTAAAAAAGGGGCTCGCGCCGAAAAGGATTTCCGTAAAACTGAGTTTGCTCGCTTTGGCTTTTCAAGCATTAAGTTTGTGCGCGAAGACGACGAAGAAACATCAAATAGCTAATCGATAGGAAATCACATGATCAACACAGAACACGCAAACTTTCCTCGAGCCAGCTTCACGAGACGTTGCGGTGCAATGATTTATGACGGCCTATTAGCCGTTGCCGTTTATATGGTGGCAGGGGCTGTCGGCTTTGGTTTATTTTTAGGCCTAACCAGCACAGGTGTTATCGGCATGAATGGTCACGAGCATGTATCAGATCTACTAAATCAAACACCGCTTTATCAAGGAATTTACCAGCTTTGGTTGGTGATGTGTGTTGTGGCTTTTTATGCGCTATTTTGGAGTCGTGGTGGCCAAACTCTCGGCATGCGAGCGTGGCGCTTGAAAGTTCAGCACCCTAACGGACAAAATTTAAGTTTCATCACAGCCGTAGCTCGGGTTGTATGGTCATTGGCAGGGATTAGTAACCTGTTTATCTTAATTAACCCTGACAAGCTTGCCCTGCAAGATAAAATGACACGCTCCGAAGTTGTAGTGCTATCGGTTGAGGCTAATCAAATGCGTAACTGGCATGGTGCTTAACCGCAATATTAGCTAACGAGAAAACCTGCTTAATCTTCATAAGCCAACTGAATTTTCAGTTGGCTTTTTTAATGGAATTACTGCCTTATCCGATAAAAAGCCTTTGTGACAGGTGTTGTCCTCTCAAAAGAAGTCGAAAATACTCTATTTGACCAACAATTCCTGCACAGCAAGTTCAATCTAACTTGGCGTTGGTTAAATACTACGCTATCTTAGGGGACAAGGTGTTGAGTAATCTAAGAGACTCTGTGAAGTGACATCTTAATAAAGGAATATTAAGTTCTCAAAAGGAAGCTGATTAACAGTTGAAATTTTTAACAGCGATTAAAACATTGCTTGTCAATTATCTTAACCGAGGTACTGAGCTTTATGACGATCCAGAAAAGCGTCATAGAATTCTCATTATCAATTGGTTCGGGATGGTTGGCTTTTCGATTACATTTATTTTAGGTATCAACGCTTACTTTCAAAATAACGACCGACTTGCCATTGTTCTGCTGCTATCTTGCGTTCTTTTTTTCTTATCTTTATTGAATCACTGGAAGTTTTTAAAACAGTATCGGTTTGAAACCTCCGCCACACTCATCCAGCTTAGTTTGCTCGCCTTAATGCTGTATTTAGTTTATAGCGGTGGGGCCAATAACACTGGGCCATTATGGGTTTTTTTAGTCCCTCCTGTCATGATGTTCTTTGGCGGGCTTAAAGGTGGTTTACGCAATACTAGTGTGTTTATCACGTGTTACTGCATCATCATGTTTTACCCAGACAATCAATTACTTGAAGCGAGTTACACACACGAGTTTAAAACCCGTGTGCTGTACTCATTAATTACACTGACTTTCTTATCTGGTTATTACGAATACTCTCGCCATCAATCATTTCAGCATGTAAAGCAATTGAGCGCCAAATTTGAACAACAAGCTTTACGGGATCACTTAACCGATATTCCTAATCGACGCGCCATGATGGAGCAACTTAATTACGAGTATGCCAGAGTCGTTAGAAATAATTATGATATGAGCATACTGCTTATTGATGTGGATTTTTTCAAAAAGATTAACGACAAATACGGTCATCAATGTGGTGATGAAGTGCTTATTAAGTTGGCAAAATCCTTTACTGCCACTTTACGTAAGCAAGATATGATTTCACGTTGGGGTGGTGAAGAATTTCTGATTTTATTGCCTCACACGGGGTTTAATGACGCATTTGAAGTGGCAGAAAAAATCAGGAAAACTATCCAACAAAATCCTATAACATTCGATGATAAAACGATTGAGATAACGGTCAGCATCGGTATAGGTAAAGCTGATATCCATCATTCTGTTGACTCGGCAATATCTCAAGCCGATGAACATTTATATCAAGCTAAAGAAGAAGGACGTGATAGTGTCTATCCCAAAGTGGACAAAATAGCCTAGCCATTTACATTTCTCTTCCCATCATTAACGTTCTTTGTTGATATTCCAGGAATAAAAAAGCCAGCAACGGCTGGCTTTTAGGACTATTTTTTAAATAAGATGCCGCTTGTATTTGGCGCGATTGAGTTACTTACGAATATAGTAAAGCGCACCTAAACTAAATAATAACGGCGGCATCCCAGCACTGATGTATGCTGGCAGACCATAAACAATACTCAATGGTCCAAAGATTTCGCTACAGATATAAAAACTAAACCCAGCCACCACGCCTAATAACACTCGTGCGCCCATTGTTACCGTTCGTAAAGGCCCAAATACGAAAGATAAGGCAACCAAAATCATCACTGCGACCGTCACTGGTTGCATAATTTTACGCCAAAGCGCTAATTCATAACGACTAGGATCTTGTTGATTTACTTTCAAGTAGTCCAAATAGCCAATGAGTCCTTGAATACTCAAGGCTTCAGGTTTTACCGATACGACACTTAGCTTATCTGGGGTGAGTGTTGAGTTCCACACTCTTTCTTCTTGGTACTCTAGGGTAATCTTTTCTTCTGTGATGTGCGTATTTTTCACATCCATTAATCGCCAAACACCATTAGCGAAATTCGCTCGCATCGCTTGGGTCATGGTTTTTAATTTAAGGTCATCATCAAATTCATAAAAAGTGATATTGTTGAGGGTGTTAATGGACTCTACCTCGCCAATATTGACAAATAAATCACCGTCTCTCGCCCATACACCACGATGAGACTTAATCAAACTACCACCAGATACCTTAGTTGCTTGTAGCTCTTTAGCACTTCGTTCAGCAACTGGAGCGCCCCACTCGCCTAATGCCATAACAATAATCATGAGGGGAATAGCTGTTTTCATCGCAGAAACAGTGATTTGTAACCGAGACATGCCTGAAGCCTGCATCACGACTAATTCTGAATTAGAGGCGAGCATCCCCATACCAATTAACGCACCCAGTAATACCGCGATAGGGAAAAACAACTCAATGTCACGTGGAATTAAATACAGCACATAAATCACTGCATCTAACATGGTATAAGCACCACGCCCCACAACTCGCAGTTGATCAACCCATTTAATAATTCCTGACAAACCTGTCAAGATAAGTAGACATAAGGCAGATGTACTAATAATAACGCGAGCAATGTAGAGGTCTAATATTTTCATGATGCCACCTGCTTGCGCTTAAAGCTTTGCAGTAATTTGGCGCCACTTGGACGTTCCTTACCTAACAAAAATAATCCTATCACTAATGCGGACCCATGGATCCACCACATGCCTAAAGCAAGTGGTATAACTTCATCTTCCAAGGCTTTTCGACCTGCAACCATTAATCCGAAATAGCCTAAATAGAGCAAAATAGCAGGGAACATTTTAGCAAACTTACCTTGCCTTACATTGACACGAGCTAATGGCACAGCAATTAACGTCATCAGTGGAATAGCTAGTGGTAACGCTAATCGCCACTGGAACTCTGCAACTGCCTCTGGCCCAGGTGTATCAAGTAGCTCACTCACTGGCAGAGCAGACATTTTACGCCGCCTTTCATCCACTTCTTGCTCTTTAATCTCCATCCGATAACCACCAAACTCAATCATTTGATAGTCGAGGTTTTGAGCGCTACCTTGATAACGAATACCATTATCTAGCTGTAATTGTTGACTGCCAAAGCTGTCTTCAACCACACGACCTTGCTCAGAAACAACAATATTAGTTAGACCTTCTTCGTCTTCTGGATCGGGAAGTTGCGCAACAAATACTTTTTCAAGTTCATTGGACTTAGATATTTTTTCTACAAAAAGAACCGCCCTACCATTAGGACTTGCCTGAAAACGGCCTTGAACAATCGCAGCAAGACCTGCTTCTGACTGGGCCTGCTCTAATACTTGATTTTGCCTCTCTTCCGCCCACGGGCCAACATACACAGATAAAATACCTGTGAATATTAAATTGGCCACGGCAATCAGTAAGGTAACGCGAGTGACATACCACTCACTGATCCCAACGCCATGGAGCACCACCATTTCGTTTTCGGCATACATTCGCCCGTGAGCAAGTAAAATGCCCAAGAAAAAACTTAATGGCAGCACCAATACCGTCAATTGCGGTAAATTTAGACCTAATAAGGTCAATACTAATGTGGCGGGAAATTCGCCATTTGAGGCATCCCCTAATACACGCACAAATTGCTGGCTAATAAAAATAGTTAATAGCACCAAAAGTATCGCAAATTGCGCTTTTAAAACTTCAACGATCAAGTATCTAAATACAATCACAGGTAGGATCCACTGTCTAAACTTGTCTTTTTGCTGGTATCAGAGTAAGTTCACTATAAAATGTCTGCTTTTAGCAGTTATTGATAGTTTTCTGACCAGCTCGTGAGCTTCCTTTAGTGTAATTCATTTAGCAGCTATAGCAGAAAATTACCAAGGATTTATTTCCTTAAAGGGTTGTAAATATGGCCTAACAGGCCTAATTAAAACATTATCTAATAAATATAAAAATTTGTCTTTAATAATCTAGGAGTGCTCATGGAGTTTAGCGTAAAGAGCGGCAGCCCCGAGAAGCAACGTTCAGCTTGTATCGTTGTCGGTGTATACGAACCACGTCGTTTATCTGGTATCGCGGAGCAATTGGATAAAATCAGTGAAGGTTACATCAGTAACCTACTTCGACGCGGTGATTTAGAAGGCAAGCCAGGACAGATGTTGTTATTACATCATGTTCCGAATGTGCTAAGTGAGCGCGTTTTATTGGTTGGTTGTGGTAAAGAGCGTGAACTTGATGAACGCCAATACAAACAAATCATCACCAAAACCATCAATACTTTAAACGAAACAGGTTCGATGGAAGCGGTTTGCTTCTTGACTGAATTGCACGTTAAAGGTCGCGATACGTACTGGAAAGTTCGCCAAGCCGTTGAGACGACTTATAACAGCTTATACAGTTTTGACACCTTAAAAACACGTAAAGGCGAAACTCGTCGTCCATTACGTAAAATGGTGTTTAATGTACCGACACGTCGTGAACTAACGATTGGTGAACGTGCAATCGATCATGGAATGGCTGTCGCATCAGGTATGGATTTATGTCGTGACGTTGCCAATATGCCACCTAATATCTGTAATCCTGCTTACCTTGCATCTCAAGCACGTCAGATTGGTGAAGTTCACCAAAACCTGACAGTAACGACTGTCGGTGAAGAGCAAATGGCTAAGCTAGGCATGAACTCATACCTAGCAGTTGGCCGTGCCAGTGCCAATGAATCCATTATGACAATCATGGAGTACAAAGGCGCTGTTGATGAAACAGAAAAACCAATTGTCCTCATTGGTAAAGGCCTGACGTTTGACTCAGGCGGCATCTCATTAAAACCAGGTGATGGCATGGATGAGATGAAGTATGACATGGGCGGCGCAGCAGGTGTTATTGGCGCAATGAAAGCCTTATGTGAAATGAATTTACCTATAAACGTTATTGGTATTCTTGCTGGCTGTGAAAACATGCCATCAGGTGATGCTTACCGTCCAGGTGACATTTTAACCACTATGTCAGGCCAAACTGTCGAAGTATTAAATACTGATGCAGAAGGACGCTTAGTGCTTTGTGATGTACTGACTTATGTTGAACGTTACGACCCTGAATTGGTTATCGATACCGCAACATTAACTGGCGCTTGTGTGATTGCCTTAGGTAAACATGCCTCTGGTTTATTCTCTTCACATAACCCGTTAGCTCACGAACTATTAAATGCGGGTGAGCAATCAGGTGACCGAGCATGGCGTATGCCGATTTGGGATGAGTATCAAGAAATGCTTGAGAGCCCATTTGCTGACATGACTAACTTAGGCGGTCGTCCCGCAGGTTCTATTACTGCAGCATGTTTCTTATCTCGTTTCACTAAGAAATATAACTGGGCACATATCGATGTGGCTGGTACAGCTTGGAACAGCGGCGCAAATAAAGGTTCTACGGGTCGCCCTGTGCCATTATTAAGTCAGTTCTTAATTAACAGAGCTGGTGTTGATCAAGGCGAATAAGCCTTATTATCCAAGTTAGACAATGCGTTTTATGAAAAAAGGTGAAGAAATCATTCTTCACCTTTTTTATTTATAAATGATTTAAAACTAATCACATCTAAATGTTAATTTAACCGCTGTCCACCCTAGCCCCATGAGTTGCTTTTAGTGTAAAATCCGTCTTTACTTCGTCAAATACAGTAAAAGCATGCCAAAGACTCTGTTTTACTTAATGCCCGCCATCAATACGCAGCCAAGTGCAATCGAAAGTGTATTTTTAAGCGCCTGCCAATTAGCAGAAAAGCATTATCGTCAGCAGCAATTAATTTATATTCATTGCCAAGACAAGCAGCAGGCATACGCCATTGACGAATTACTTTGGCAATTTGAGCCAACGGCATTTGTTCCCCACAATTTAAAAGGGGAAGGACCGGTAACCGGTTCACCTGTGGAAATTGGTTTTGATAAATTAGGCGCGAATAAAAGCCGCCATTTACTCATTAATCTCGCAGATCAAGTGCCATCATTTGCGGTTAACTTTCCGCATATTATCGATTTTGTTGCTAATGATGATGCGCTAAAACAAATTGCACGTGCTCGCTATCGCGAATATAAGCAATTAGGCATTGAACTCACAACAACTGAGTTCACTGGCGTTTAAGTCAGTTGATTCGTTAACAATACCAACTATTAATTTAGATTGAGAAAACAAAAATCCCATGGAAAAAACATATAATCCGCAGTCAATTGAGCAATCTCTTTACCAAAACTGGGAAGAGCAAGGCTACTTCAAACCACATGGCGATGAGTCAAAAGGTAACTATTGCATCATGATCCCGCCACCGAATGTGACGGGTAGTTTGCACATGGGTCATGCATTCCAAGATACCATCATGGATACCTTGACTCGTTACCAACGCATGAAGGGTAAAAATACCCTTTGGCAAGTGGGTACTGACCATGCGGGTATTGCAACTCAAATGCTGGTTGAACGTAAAGTCTTTGCAGAAGAAGGATTAGGCCGCCACGACTTAGGCCGCGATAACTTTATTGAGCGCATTTGGGATTGGAAAAATGAATCTGGCGGTACTATTACTAAACAGCTACGTCGTTTAGGGGCATCAGTTGATTGGGACCGTGAACGTTTTACCATGGATGAAGGCATGTCTGAAGCCGTACAAGAAGTGTTTGTACGTCTATACGATGATGAGTTGATTTACCGTGGTAAACGCTTAGTAAACTGGGATCCAAAACTGCACACTGCAATTTCTGATCTTGAAGTTGAAAACAAAGAAAAGCAAGGCAGCATGTGGCATTTCCGCTATCCGCTTGCTGAGGGTGCATTAACTGCTGATGGTAAAGACTATTTAGAAGTCGCCACCACACGTCCTGAAACCATGTTAGGTGATAGTGCAGTTGCTGTTCACCCTGACGATGAACGTTATCAATCACTGATTGGTAAGTTCATTTTATTGCCAATCGTTAACCGTCTTATCCCTATCGTTGCTGACGATTATGTAGACATGGAATTTGGTACAGGCTGTGTGAAAATCACACCTGCACATGACTTTAACGATTATGAAGTCGGTAAGCGTCACGCCCTACCCATGTTCAACATCTTAACGATTAATGCAGAAATCCGCAGTGCTGCAGAAGTCGTCAATACAGATGGTACAGCAAATAATGAACTTGATAACAGCTTGCCTGAGCGCTATGCCGGTCTTGAACGTTTTGCCGCCCGTAAAGCCATTGTTGAAGAGTTCGAAACACTAGGTTTACTTGGCAAAATCGACCCTCACGGATTGAAAGTGCCTTATGGCGATCGTTCAGGTGTTGTCATTGAACCTTTACTGACAGATCAGTGGTATGTCTCTGTTGCGCCAATGGCTAAAACTGCGATGGAAGCTGTTGATAATGGCGACATCAAATTCGTACCACAACAATACGAGAACATGTACAACTCTTGGATGCGCGATATTCAAGACTGGTGTATCTCTCGCCAACTTTGGTGGGGMCATCGTATCCCAGCTTGGTACGACGAAGCAGGTAAAGTCTATGTGGGCCGTGACGAAGCTGAAGTTCGTGCAAAGCATAACTTAGATGAGTCTATTGTCTTACGCCAAGATAACGATGTATTGGACACATGGTTTAGCTCTGCGTTATGGACATTCTCAACATTAGGTTGGCCAAAAAACACCGAAGAATTAAAAGCTTTCCACCCAACAGATGTGTTGGTTACAGGCTTTGATATTATTTTCTTCTGGGTTGCCCGTATGATCATGATGACCATGCATTTCATTAAAGATGAAAATGGCAAACCGCAAGTCCCGTTCAAGACTGTGTATGTGACAGGTCTTATCCGTGATGAAGCGGGTAACAAAATGTCGAAGTCTAAAGGTAACGTACTTGACCCATTAGACATGATTGACGGTATTGACCTTGAGTCACTTGTGACTAAGCGTACTGGCAACATGATGCAGCCTAAACTTGCAGCTAAAATTGAAAAAAGCACGCGTAAAGAGTTTGCTGACGGTATCGAAGCACATGGTACTGATGCGCTACGTTTCACTTTAGCGTCAATGGCTTCAACAGGACGTGACATCAACTGGGACATGAAACGCCTAGACGGTTACCGCAGTTTCTGTAACAAAATCTGGAATGCTTCACGCTACGTACTAATGAACACCGAAGTACAAGCTGAAGGCGCTGATGATGATGCTATCGGTGAAGCGTTAGATTGCGGTCAACTGCTCGTTGATGGCAAGCCAGGTGCGATGGAGTTGTCTCTTGCTGATCGCTGGATTATCGGTTTGTTCAATCAAACGGTAAAAGCTTATGATGAGCATATGGCAAACTACCGCTTTGACTTAGCCGCTAACACTATTTATGAGTTCACTTGGAATCAGTTCTGTGACTGGTACTTAGAGCTAACGAAGCCTGTAATGCAAAGCGGTAGCGAAGCACAGCTTCGTGGTACACGTCATACTCTAGTCACTGTACTAGAACAAATGCAGCGTTTAATGCACCCAATGATGCCTTATCTCACCGAAACTATCTGGCAGCGCATTAAACCGCTAGCAGGAGTTGAGGGAGAGACGTTAATGTTGGCTGAATTCCCTGAATTTGATGCCACTAAAGTAGACTCTCAAGCGATGGAAGATCTTGAGTGGGTTAAGCAAGTGATTACGGCTGTACGTAATATTCGTGCAGAATTGAACATTGCTCCTTCTAAACCACTTAACGCCCTACTACGCGGCGTGAGTGAACAAGACAAAGCACGTCTAGAAGCAAACCAAACCTTCTTCAAGACCCTAGCTAAGCTTGAATCTATGACTATTCTTGCCGACGGTGAAACAGCGCCAATGTCGACAACACAGCTTGTAGGCGATATGGAGTTGTTAATTCCAATGGCTGGATTAATTGATGTTGCTAAAGAAGTGGCTCGTATCGACAAGCTACTTGAAAAAGCAGCCGGCGAGTTCAAACGTATTGAAGGCAAGTTATCGAATCAAGGGTTTGTCGCTAAAGCACCTGCAGCCGTGATCGAAAAAGAGCGTGCTAAACAAGCGGAATACCAACGCGATATTGAAAAGTTAACCGAACAAAAAGCTGAACTGGCTAAACTAGAAAGTTAACCTCAGTAATACGAAAAAGGCCATCAACAAAAGTTGATGGCCTTTTTTATTTCTTCTATGTCTAAATTGACTTGCACAGTCAAAGCCTATTTGTGAACTGCTGCCGATCTTAGGTGCTAGATGCTAGATGAGGAAACTTATTGCTCATTGACGCTTAAGGTATATTGCGGATATTTAGCCCCTTGGCTAGATTTTTTATTCGCCACAACCTTAGCGCCTATTTCGATGTACTCTCCATCGACACCAGGATTGTCTAACCCCATTGCTGGAAACGTTTTATAAGTGGTATTTTTATAGCGAATTTTAATGTTTTTTATTTGGATTAGCGGCTCATTATTCAAACTAATAAAATTAATCGTTATGGGATCGCTAGTATCAGAAGTAATAAAATAGCGCCCTTGATAATAATCATCATCAAGCAACGTCGCATTGGTTGAATTACCAATCCCGCCTTTCCAGTTCACTACCACAGTAGAACTTGTTCCACTATTTTGTAACACCGTAGGAAATTTAATAGGCTGAATTTCTGTAATAACAATTTGTGCGAAGGCTGAAGAACAACACAGCACACTTAACGCAGCGATCAAGGTCAACTTTATGAGCTGGAGATATCTGGAAGAGTCAATACAAGTTGGCATACCGCTGACCACCCAATTTTATTATTATTTTTATTAGTCATTGATTTTAAAATATTTTAAAAACAAAAATGTAATTAATAAACCTTAAGCAAATAAAAGCTAAATTAAGTCTATAAAAACATTTTGTATCAAATAGTCTTATCAATATTTTCTCGCATCATCTCAGTAACGTTACAAAAAATCAACAAACTCATCTAAGAAAGTCAGACAATGTTGACGAGTTCAGTCTACTCAATTTTTCGTTGAATTCTGTAAAATTCCCAGCCTAAGATCAATGTTGTACATTTTTAAATCAAAAGATCGTCTAGATGAAACCTTGTTAACTGACCAAAAATTAAACAAAAACACCATTATATCAACAACATCAAAAAACCAATCAAACTACTCAACTAATAAGTAAGATCTTTCATAGCCGATATTATTCTAATTTTCATAGAGTTAAACGCTAGTTTGAAATCTAATACTTTGTAGCTAGTATTTTAAATTAAACTTTAGCAATAACTTATAACTCTTAGCTATATAAAGAAATGCAACACACAATTGTAACCAAAGTGTTGCAAATTATTTCAATGCTGCTATTTTGACTTTACCCATTGATTAAGTCCTTGTTTAAAAGCGACAAATATCCACATAAAAATTATGGGCTATTAAAATTATAATATTACACCTGGGAACAATAAAATGACTAAAAAAATACTATTATCATCTGTTATCGCCTCTACGCTATTTCTTTCTACTCAAGTGGGTGCCGCAGACGAAACAGGTACTGCTAACTTCAACTTAATCTACCCAATCACTGTATCTGAAACGACCCAAATGGAATTTGGTGATGTATCAATCGCTGCTGATGGCCAGTGTGCTCTTGATTACTCAGATACAACTTCTGGAGCTGCATGTGTTGCTGGTGGTAATGCTGCACGTACTGGTGTGTTCAATGTGGCTGCCGCTGACGGAACAGTAAACCTTTCAGTATCTGGTCCTGATACGTCTGTTTCTGGCGTTACGTTTACCCCAACTCTTGCTAGTGCAACGGGTACTGTCACTGGTAATACGTTAGACGTTGACGTTGCTGGTACACTTGATATCGTTGCAGCTTCAGCAACTGAAGGGACTCACGCACTGTCGTACACTCTTTCAGTGGTTTACTAAACCTGTTATCTGATTTAAGCAATTTACCCTAACCTATATTGCTTACATCACCAGTAACATTGATGAATCCCGCAACGTGGTTGCGGGATTATATTCACCCCACTAACAAACAAAATTAAAATAAGCTCGAAGTAAGCTAACAATAATAATTAATAAATTTGCATTTAATGCATCAAAATTTAGCTGGGCAACAATATGAAAAACTTACTACTTATAACCACTTTGGTGTTAAGTCTTATACCTAGTGTGAGTGCAAACTTACTCGTGACACCAACCCGTGTCGAACTTGACAACCAGCGCAACAAAAGCGCCGTTTTTTCATTAGTTAATAAAAGCAGCGACACCGCTCGCTACGAAATTTACCTTGAAGACAAACAGTTACTCTCCAATGACGAATTTTTAACTTTAGCGCCTAAAACAAGTCCAACTTCACTTACCAGTTTCACCCGTTACTCTCCTCGACGAGTCAGTTTATCCCCTGAGCAAGGTGCAAGAGTAAGGCTTGCTGTGCGTCCGCCAAAAGACATCAAAGCTGGTGAATACCGAAGCTACATCGTTTTTCATCAAATCCCTTTAGCCCCGACCACAGTTTCAGACACCACTGAATCCAATGACACGATGAACTTATCAGTCACAGCCTATTTACGTATTGCCATTCCGGTGATCATGAGAGTCGGTGATTTAATCGCAGAATTAACAGTGAACGGAGAATTGCTAGCAAGCCCAGATAATCAGCAACAACTAATTGTTGATATCGGCCGCAGCGGTCAACGTAGCAGTTACGGTGATATTGAAGTGTATGACAGTGCATCTAATCAATTAGTTGGCAGTTTAAAAAATGCATCCATCTATACAGAAAACGATCAACGTCGATTTGCTATAACACTTAACCAAGCAGTAAAACCTGGGACGGATCTACTGATTAGATATGTTGAAAATGACACTTTATTCGAGGCTAAAACAATCGAATCCGTGATCAAATTATAAGGACAGTGTGACTGAAAAACACCTACTTTATCTCGGCAGATTATGCTTTTTCGGCATATCAACCGTATAGCAAAATATACTTTTTGTATTTGTTTATTATTGCTATACATAGAAACAATCAATCCAGGGCTTGAATCATCAACGCCCTGGAGAACCGATTCAATTGATTTTATTGCCAATCTCAATCTCGCCGCCTCAAACAACCAATCCCAACATAAAGAAAGAGAAATCCCTGACAAAGAAGCTACCGTCAATGACTCGTTAACGAAAACGGCCTCATCATTACAGCAAAGCACTTCATTTCAACGTCAAACCAAATCAAAGACAATGGCCTCAGAATCAATAACAACTACGCCAGAACCTGAGTTAACTGTCACATCAAAGCCGATAGCACTTACATCAACA
Source organism: Shewanella sp. UCD-FRSSP16_17 (assembly GCF_001675935.1). Classification (NCBI taxonomy): domain Bacteria; kingdom Pseudomonadati; phylum Pseudomonadota; class Gammaproteobacteria; order Alteromonadales; family Shewanellaceae; genus Shewanella; species Shewanella sp. UCD-FRSSP16_17. The sequence continues at coordinate 83,749 of NZ_LZFV01000013.1, read as the reverse complement.
GTATTAACTTCAGCTTCTACTTCAGCGTTAGTCAACCCCATCATAGTGAACTCTGAGAGCAAGAAAAAAGTTAACATTCAGCCTGAAACTGTCTCTTCCAAGAGAGCACCAACAATTGACTCTGCCCCCATTAATGACCTTAACAACCAGCGCCCTAATCAAGAACTTAGTCAACAATCTAGTCAAAAAAATAGCCAACAAGTGACACTATCTGACGCGGCAAAGCTCATTCAGGCTACTTCGCCAGTGACTGTAGCCTCAACAGCAAATAACCCTGAAATAGCATTAGCGAATTGTTCTCGACGACTGACTCGAAGTTACACAAGCTCTGCAGCAAATGAAGAGCAATTTCTTGTCGGGCAGTTTAATTATGGTTCTGAGCAGCTAAGCGATGAGATTTTTATCTATCAAGATAAAGCAACCCTTTATCTGCCAATACAATTTTTAGCCGATAATTTGATGCTACCGTTACAAGTTAACATGCAACCATTAAGCGTGAGCGGCTGGTATTTGACCACGGAAAACACTGTGGATATAAGCCAACACCTCATGCAATTTACTACGCAAAATAGTAATTGTAATCAAAACCCAACTGACGTCTATTTTGATGATTGGGACATCTATGTCGATATTGAGGTGGTAGAACAAATACTAGGATTAGAAATTCACTTTGATCATGCTCGTCAGTTACTAGCAGTGAATGAAAATACCTTAGTTCCACTAAGTCAGCTGCTTGAGAGGCAAAAGCGCCACCAGCAATTTAATCATCAAAAAAATGCCAATGGCCAACAAAGAATGCGTCAAGTAACTAGCGAGTATGCCACGATTGGCGATTTGGCGTTACATGCAGATGTCGGCGTCTCACAACGTAAACAAATAGAAACCCAACAACCGAATGTTGATGGGTTTATCCAAGCGAGGACTGATTTACTCGGACATAGTGCCTATGCAGGTTACTCTTGGTCGGAATACGGCGAAACATTTAACGCCTATGTAGAAAAAGCAATGGCCGACACTTGGGTTAAATACTATCGACTTGGCAGTATCGACTCCCATAATTTGGCGTTGGTTTCAGGCGCCAGCTCTGGTGAAGGTCTCATTCTTAATGCTGGTGACGCATTTTCAGATGACATTAGATACATTGTCGTTGAAGGTGAGTTAGAGCCAGGGTGGGATGTTGAATTATACCGAAATGGCGGTTTAATCAGTGTCCAACGTGTTGGTGATAATGGACAATATCGCTTTGAACAAGTCCCCTATTATATTGGAACTAACCAATACCAATTACGTTTATTTGGGCCAAATGGTGAAACACGAACAGAGTCCTTTAGTAAACTGCTCGACCCTTCTTTAATGCAAGCCGACAGCTTCGGAATGAACTTTGGCGTGATGCAACGAGAGCAAGATGATTTAAAACAAGTTTATGCGAGTGCAAACTGGGCGATATCTGATAACTTCTCGGCTGGTATTGCCTTAATTGAGCAACAGGTTAGTGACAACAAATGGCTGTTTAACCCTTCTTTGACTTTCAGTATGTTAACCGACAACAGTGTCTGGCAACTTAATCTCACAGGAAATGAAACTGGAACAGCAGCTAACATTATTGCCCAAGGGAGTAATAGCCTAATTGACTGGCAAGCAGAATGGGCACACTACCAAGACTTTGAATCATGGGAGAATCCAAATAACCAAGTAAAACAACTGGCCAATATTAATGTGAATGGCAACCTAGACCACACGAGTATGAGCTGGGGACTCAATGGCTCATGGCAAGAACAAAACTTTGGTACAGACAGCATTTACCTTGGAGCAACTGTAGCAGGCCAGTTTCAGCACCTAGCATTGAGTAACGAGTTAAGTTGGCAAAACATCGCCGATACACAAAGTTGGGCCAATCGATTAGCCCTTTCAGGTCGAATCTCCGACTGGTACTTACGTAGCTATGCTGATATTGCACTGCTGCCCACAACAGAACTCACCCAGTTAGTGTCTAATGCCAGTACGTCTTTAAGCGAGCAAAGTAACTATCAGTTTGAAGTTCGTTACCAACCAACGGCATTAGCAGAAGTCACGGTGAGAAACTCTTTATCTTATTTTCTAGATACCAGTACCTTAAGGCTGACATTAGAAAATGACTCTGAAGGTGATTGGTTTGCACAATTTAAGTGGAGTAGTTCAGCACTATTAATTGCACCCGATAACACTTGGTTACTCGACAGAGTGAGCCATTTAAATACTGGAAGTGTAAAAATTATCGCTTTTCAAGATGACAACAACAACGGCCTATTTGATGAGGATGAATTACCACTCAGTGGCCTACGTTTTTCAGGCCACAGTCAAGCTGATAGCGCAACGGATGAGCGCGGCCAGTTATTAATTACCCACATACAAACTTCAAGACCACATCGTCTTGTGCTAAATGAGCAATCACTACCTGACCCATTTTTACTGCCTCAAAACAGCATTTTATTAGTAAACGCTCATCCAGGGAATGTAGCCGAAGTGCTATTTCCTGTGTTATTTACTGCAGAGCTAGATGGCGAGATATTTTATGATGATGGAGTTGCGGCAAAAGGTGTGCTGGTGACGTTAATTGATGACGCTGATAATCAATATCATGCCCGAGTAGAGTACGATGGAGTGTTTATCTTTGAGCAACTGGTACCCGGTCGCTATCAAATTGAAATCAATAAACAACGCCAAGCCACACCAATCGAACTGAAGCCAGGTGAATATGTGACCCTCGCCACACAAACCATTTCTCGTTAAACCAAAACAAGATAAATAAGTGCGCATTTATTCAGCAACAACTAGAATAAATTATGGATTTATTGATGTGGAAACAAGTAAAGCATGTCACTCTTTATGTTGGTGGTTGCCGTTTCACAAGCCCATTTTAACTTAGTGACCCCTGTGTCTATTGAGCAAATTCGACCAATGGATCTTGGAATGATATACAACCAAGCCAACGTTAATTGCCAATTAGATCAATTTAACCGTCAAGGTAACGGCTGCCTCACTTCCGATAATCAACTCGGTCAATTTAAAATTCAAGGTAATGGCGAGTCTTCCATTAACGTGAGGGTTTACCCAACTTCCACGTCCAACGTATTATTTACCCCTATTCTGCCCAATGGCAATCAGCAGCAATCATTTGCATTATCTGAAACAGCAACAATTATCAATGTCGGTGGCAAAGTGGATGTGCTGAACGTTGAAGATGTTGGGCAACAGCAATTGTCATACACCATTGAAGTGAATTATCACTAACCGACAAAACAACGCAATAGCGCTTTCTTTCACAGGTCTTTATTGTAAGTGCTAAACAATACTCGCATATTGACAAGTGTTTCTAGTCAATTGCTCTGATTTCCTGTATAAGCATCGCCTCTAGAATATTTTTCAACTTTCTTAACCAAGCACTTTGTTTGCAAACATCAAAGCCAACAAGCTTGCACGTTATAAAAGTCAATCAATATAAAGATTCAATTTTTCATATTTATAAGATGGGCAGGTACGATTATGTCAGACAAATTTTTCTTTAAAGGCCGTCAAACGCCTAAACCTGCCTATGGCGAAAGTGGTTACAATACTAAACGTCAGGCTAAGCTTGGTACTAAAGTTAAGCCACTAACCTTGTCAGTTCAAACCGCAGAAAGGGCTGCGCAAGTACAGCAAATACTAGATGACAAAAACCTGTTTGCGAACATGACTGTTGATGAAAATAACCCTGAAAATATTATTGAGCTAGAGGGCATTATCAATAAGCCTACCGCTGTAACAGCCGAAGCAAAAATTAACCGCAACGCTCCTTGCAGCTGTGGCAGTGGTAAAAAATACAAAAAGTGCTGTGGTTAATCATGTCTTGGCTTAAGTAATTCATTAGAACAGCTTAAAGCGACGCACTAAGCACCACTTTAGCTTGAACAATAAAAATGGAATCAAAACATGTTTTTGATTCCATTTTTTGTTATGAAAATATCTTTATTTTGTGAAATATTATAAGCTTAACTTCGTTCTTATTATACTCAGTCTTAGTGTGCTTAATAAAAGGCAACACTTTTATCAACAGGTTAATTAATCAACCAACGTGATACTAGAGGTCAGAGTGAACACAGTCATAGCAGTAAAGTCCTTGATAACGGCGGGCATCTTGTGCTGCGCTACCCTAAGTTGGCCCGTCATGAGTCAACAATTTAGTCTCGTTAACAGTAACCATACTCCTATGGCAAATATGGTGGTATATCTCACTCCTGCCTCTCTCTCTTCAGCAAAAAAGATAACCCCTGAATCAACTCAGCCTCCAATTGAAATACATCAAGAAAATAAACAGTTCAGCCCATATATCACGGTTATTCAACAAGGTTACCAACTCAAATTTGTTAATGATGATGATATTACTCACCACATTTATTCGGCATCAGGCCCCAAACGCTTTTCGTTTAAACTACGCAAAGATAGCACTCAACAAGATATGCTATTTGATCAAGCAGGCCACATTTCAATGGGGTGTAACATCCATGACTGGATGAGCGGACATGTGTTGGTGGTCGATACTCCTTATTACGGCGTGACTGATTCAAATGGTAACGTCATATTCGACGAGCTACCTGATTCTGAATATCAACTCGTTGTCTGGCACCCGCAATTACGGGCAGATAACAATCAATTTAGCCAGACAATAACAACGCCTTTAGCAGAGGCATTAACCATACAAATAACTGCATCAATGGACGACATCCCAACTCAACAAAGTTTGGATGACTTTGACTTTCTGGATGGATATTAATGCGAAATACGTTTAATAGTATTCAAACTCGAATATTCACCTTTTTCATGGTGTTATTAATAGCTGTTCAAGCTATTTCTTTTGCCATTAATTACTATTCGAATAAACGTTTAGAAAAACAGCAGTTAGAAAACCAACTGTCAGTAGCTGAGTTGGTATTTAAGTCAGAATATGACAACCGAAATTACTATTTATCCGCTTTTGCCGAAACGGCAGCAAAAGACTTTGGCCTTAAAGATATTTTTATTGATGGCGACAGCCGCAGTTTTTTGGTGGCATTAAATAATCATCGAAAACGCATCAATGCAGACTTAGCTATTGCAGTTGATCATCAAGGGAATGTGATTGGCGAGCTGTTAACGACAGCAAAAGGACCTAACAAAGGCAAAGTTAATGTTGGACCAGAGCAAGGTCAGCCATTTAGATTCCCGCTCGCAACAGAATTTGAAACCAGTAGCCCCTTATACCCTCTTGGCGAGCATGTTTATCAGTTAAGGTTTTCACCATTAACCAGTGGCGCAGCAAACATTATTGGCTGGGTGGGCTTTGGCTTTATCATTGGCGACGAGTTAACGCATTCGTTATCGGAGCAAACCGGCTTGAACACAGGATTTTTGCTCACATCTGAAAAAAGTAACCAATTAATTAGCCTCTCCAATACCAGATTCACCCACGAAGACCATCAAGTCATCAGTGACTTTATTGAACACGATCAAACCAATGATGAATACATTTTATGGCAATCAGATTTAGGTGAAGTTAAGCGTGATAGCCAAGACAATGTTCAACTACATGCCTTTATGTATTTGAGTCGCAATGCTGCGCTTGAATCAGCACAAGATCATTGGTTTCAACAATTATTATTGATTTTATTAATGTTGCCGATGTCACTATTTGTGGCCTACATTATTGCTCGAGGTGTCACTAAGCCACTTACATTATTGATAAAACAAGCTCGATTTATTGCAAAAGGTAATTACAATTCAAAGGTAGAAGTTGGCAACAGTGCAGAGATGAAAGAACTCGCTGAAGAAATCACTGCCATGCAACAAGCCATATTAAGCCGTGAAAACAAAATCGCCTTTCAAGCCTACCATGACCCACTGACCAATCTAGGTAATAAAAACGAGTTAATCCGCATCACCTCGAGTTGGTTCGAAAGCAAATCTCCATTAGCAATATGCCTGATTAATATTCGTCGTATGACTGAAATCAACGGTACCTTAGGTCATGTTGTTGGCGATATGGTGATCACAGAAGTTGGCCGTCGATTAGCAAGCTTTGATGAAATAGATCTCGTCTGCCGTATTAACGGCGATGAATTTGTCCTTGCTATTGAGCACACAGAGCAAAAATCACTTACCGCATTAATTAATCATGTCCAACAAACTGTTGAAGCCAATTACTGCTATCAAGACATTTCGTTGCATTTACAAACCACAATCGGCATCAGTTTTGTTTATTACCCAAGTGATCTCGAAACACTATTACGCCAAGCCGACACCGCCTTACAGTATGCGAAGAAACATCATCAACATTTACAGATTTACCACCAGCAAATTGATGTTAATACCGTAGACAGACTGCAACTAGTCAACGACCTAAAACTGGCAATTGAGCAAGATGAGCTAGTGTTATTTTACCAACCTAAGCTGAACCTCAAGCTCAATAAAGTGACCCATGTAGAGGCATTGGTTCGTTGGCAACATCCGATAAGAGGCATGATCCCGCCAGATAGCTTTATTCCTATCGCTGAAAAAATGGGACAAATGAATGCTCTAACGAACTGGGTAATCAATCAAGCGCTAGACCAATACCTACTATGGCAACAACAAGGAGTTGAGCTCTCCATAGCAATCAATATTTCAGCTGAGAATTTAAAGGATGATCAATTTTGCCAGCATATTTTGCAAATGATTAAAGATAAGAAAGTGCCTATCGAAGCATTAACACTGGAGATCACCGAGGATGCCGTTGTTGCCGATCCTGAACATGCCATCAAGCAACTTACAGAGCTCAAACAGCATGGGCTTAAGCTATCAATTGATGATTACGGTACTGGCTACTCCTCTTTAGCACAGCTAAAACAACTTCCCGTGGATGAGCTAAAAATTGACAAGTCATTTGTGCAAAACTTGATGAGCAGCGAAGACGATAAAATTATTGTCAGTTCAACCTTGCAGCTTGCCCATAACCTAGGTTTAAAAGTGGTGGCTGAAGGCATTGAAGATGAAGGTTCTCTCAAATGGTTAATCCAGCGAGGCTGTGAAATGGGCCAAGGCTTTTACTTGTCAAAACCCGTTGATGCCGAAAAGTTAACCCAATGGTTATCACAATCAAATTACCGTTAACACGTCACTAATCCGTTATAAATAAATCAATAAGGTACGCGGATGAAATATTGGAAAAGAACAGGAAAATGGATTTGTATTTTATATTTAGCTTGTCATTCAGCCACTGCTGCAGAACATCACTTTTCAGGCCTGATTGATGTAAGAGCCAGTTACACAGATGGCACTGAATCTTATGTCGATGGTGGCTTAGGAAAATTTCGCTTTGATGATGGCACTCAATTATCACTTTCCCAAGTTGGCCTGACCTATAAAGTGGATTGGGAAAACGCATTTTCAGCACATGTGACAGCCAATGGTTATCTTGATAATACCCGTAATGATATTGGTATTACCGAAGCATTTTTAAATTATCGCAGTTTGCCCTGGCAAAATGGCCTTAGGTTAAAAGGTCGATTAGGCTTAATGTTCCCTGATATTTCTCTGGAAAATATCGCCACAGCTTGGTCGTCCCCTTATACATTAAGCTATTCGGCGATAAACAGCTGGTTAGGTGAGGAGTTTCGCCATCTTGGTGCAGAACTCACCCTTGAGCGCTTAGGAAAATTCCATAACTCAAAACATGACTTAGCCTTATCTGCAGCTTTATTCCAATATAATGATACCGCTGGCGCCATGCTCGCTTGGCATGGTTGGACACTCAGCTCCCGTCAAACCTTACTCCATGAATCCTTGCCATTAAGTAATATGCCCAGCTTAGCAGGAGGCAGTTTAGATGATCAGGCCGATGAATCAGATCCTTTTATCGAACTAGATGATCGTTTTGGTTATCACGTACATGGTCAATGGCGGTTTAAAGGAAATGGCGAAGTGTCATTAGGCTATTATGATAACAATGCCAATACTCTCGTCTTTAAGAATGGCCAATATGCTTGGCTAACAAAGTTTACTCATGCTGGTGTCAAATGGCGTTTACCCTACCAAATCGAACTCATCAGCCAAGTCATGTATGGCAGCACGTTAATGCAGTCACCAGAAGCGGTAGATGTGGTTAATAATGACTATCAAGCCGCCTTTGTTTTATTAACTAAACGTTGGGATAAACATCGCCTGACTATTCGAGCTGAAGATTTTGAGGTATCAGACAATGATGCCACGTTCGACGATAACAATAATGAACAAGGCAACGCCCTCACCTTGTCGTATCAATATCGTTTACAAAAAAGCTGGTTTATCCAAGCTGAATATAACCGTATAGACGCGACTCGTGATGCCAAAGTTGAACAAGGTTTACCCAAAGAGATGCTAGAGCAGCAGTGGCAATTAGCCACTAGATGGTATTTCTAACCCCCAGTTGCCGCTTCATTAGCCATGGATTGGCTGTTACCGCTTTTTTACTTCATAACAAATCATGCCTAAGTGGTTAAAAAATAATTTGAAGAACGGTTATCCATAATTAAAAAAGCAGCAACCTGCGCAATAATCAGTCCATATTTCAATTGTGTAACCCTCGCATGACGCCAATCTTCCTCTCAAAGATTTAACATTCAATATAAAGCGCAATTTTTATCACAGTTCTTTTGTATTTTGTTTCAAATTAGGTAAAGTGTCTGCCAGCTTAATGTTAATAATAATCATAATAAAAGGTGAGATATGAGTGAAAATTCACACTCAGGTAACGACCTCAGTGAAGTAAAACAACTTGGAATGTGGGCATCGATTGCCAGCCTGAGTTATATTTTTTGGATCGTCGGCGGCATGGAGCTGGTTGAACGTATCGCATACTACGGTGTAAAGGCCAGTGCTGGTCTTTATGCAAAAGCCCCCACCTCTGAAGGTGGCTTAGGTATTAGCCTTAGCGATTATGGTGTGATCATCGCAATTTGGGCCTTCATGCAAACCTTCATACCTGTCTTTACGGGCGGCATATCAGATCGCGTTGGTTACAAAGAAACCATTTTTGCCTCTACGATAATTAAAATCGCTGGCTATCTTGTCATGGCTTTCTTCCCAAGCTTTTATGGTTTCCTCTTTGGTGCCATTTTGCTGGCGGCGGGTACAGGTATTTTTAAACCGGGTATTCAAGGTACCTTAGTGCTATCCACTGGCAGACAAAACACCTCAATGGCTTGGGGTATATTCTACCAGGTCGTTAATATTGGTGGGTTCTTAGGTCCGCTAGTTGCTGTGCATATGCGCCAATTATCTTGGGATAATGTGTTTTATGCCTGTGCTGCCATTATCTCGTTAAACTTTTTATTTCTATTAGCTTATAAAGAGCCAGGAAAAGAAGAACGTCTTGAGCGAAATCGTAAAATTAAATCTGGCGAAATTAAACAAGAAGCCCTATGGCGTGATGCCTTAAACGAGCTTAAAAAACCAGTGGTGATTTACTACATGCTAGTGTTTGCTGGTTTCTGGTTCTTATTCAATGCCTTATTTGATGTATTGCCTATTCATATTGCTGAATGGGTCGATACCAGTGTGATTGTGACCTCGCTATTTGGCCCCGATGGCACATCTAATGGCTTTTTCCAATTCTGGTTAGGCCTAGATAACACAGGCACTAAGGTCATGCCAGAAGGCATGCTTAACCTCAATGCCGGTATGATTATGACCAGTTGTTTTTTGGTGGCAGCGCTTACTGCTAAATACCGTATTACCACAGCAATGCTAGGTGGTTGTTTGCTGAGTATCCTCGCATTTGTATTTATAGGTGCAACTAATGCGGCATGGATGATTGTACTAGCCATTGCTATGTTCTCTTTCGGTGAAATGATGATTAGCCCGAAGAAAAACGAGTTCATGGGTAATATTGCTCCTGAAGGCAAAAAAGCGATGTACTTAGGTTTTGTGATGTTACCGCAAGGGATTGGCTGGACTCTTGAAGGCTACTTTGGCCCTAAGTTATATGAAATGTACGCATCAAAAGAAGTATTCTCACTACAACTCCTTGCTGAGCGAGGCATGGATGCTGCTACAATTGGCGCTATTCCGCAAGGTGAAGCCTTTAGTACATTAGTGACTTTCACAGGTGAACCTGCTCAAGAACTCACAACCTTGCTGTATAACACCCATAACATTGGTATGGCGTGGTATATCATCGCTGCCATCGGCACTATTTCAGCAGTAGGTATTTTCCTTTACGGTAAATGGTTATACAAATTACAACAAAGCTAATACCAAACTCAGTATGTAAATAGTAAAAAGCTGACTATGATGTCAGCTTTTTTATTGGGCAAGTATTAAAGTAGTGTAAAAATTCAAGGTCGTACATCATGACACTACACGTTAAACTCTTCACTCTAAACTATTTGAATTCGCGATTGCATTGTTAACCCTTTTCTAAGCAATAAAACATAAAAAGGAGCCCTAAGGCTCCTTTAATCATTATGCTAATCACAAAAAGTTATCGTAACCTTTTTAGCATGCTAATAAACCGAAAAGTCATTAATGACTTGTTCCACTATGCATCACATCAACACCATAGGTTTTACCTTCGGCATGACACGTTGAACAAGACTCAATCGGTAAATCAACCACTGAACCAGGTTCATCCTGTACATAAGCGCCATTACTCTTGAAGTGAGCTAATGCAGAGGCACTCACGTGACAACTACGACAAGCTTCAGAGATTGGCGAGATGAAACCAGCATCAGTTTCGACAGAGCGTTTACCTGATGTTAATCCACCATCTGCAGCAAATACGGTGCTATCTTCTTTATGGCAAGCCTGACAATTATTTAACATTGCAGAGTACCCATTAAGATTGCCTTCAGCATCACGGTATACAGCTGGTTCGCCATCCCAGTAGCCAGCATGGAATCTATGAGCAACGGTAACGAGGTCTCGGTTAGCAAAAGATAAACCTTCAACGACATCCCATATTGCATTGCCATCAGCATCTACTTCGTCAGTTTTATACGATGCTGTAGGGTGATAAGTAGGAGAACCACCTAAGTTTTCGCTATGACAATAAGCACATTGTGTGAACTCAGTGACACCGTGAGTGCTTTTTATATGCGTTAAGTTACCATGACAATCATTACACTTAGCTTCACTAATTGAAGTACGATCTGCATCAGCGATACGCATCTCAACAATATCTGCATCAGGCGTAAGGTTAAAGTACTTAGTTTCAGCCAGATTCGCCACGCCCATTTCAACAATATTACCATCATCATCTTGGGTACACTCGACAATTTCACTTCCTGAGCCGCATAATTGCACTTCAGCTGTTGCGTAAATTGGACCCACTAATAAATCAGTCGCAAATTCAGCTTCGTTAACGACTACGCCATCAGAACTCATCACGCCACCAACGAAGTCCATTTTAAATCCACCATCGGCACCGTAGCCATGTGACACAGCGCCTGTATCTGCATCTAACGTGCCGATTAATAAACCACGGCCAGCATTAGTCATATAATCTGTGATTGACGCATAGGTTGCAGCATCAAGTAAGGAGCCGTTCATGCTCACTTCTGACGTAACGACTAACGTAGACATCCCAGCAGTTGCTGAAGCTTCTACTGCTACTGATTGAATATCAATAATAAACTTATCAGCTAACTCATCTCTGCCGCCAACACCATGAGCTTGCATAGGGCTTAAACTGCCCGCACCATGACAACCTGAACATGAAGCGTCACTTTCAGGCACAATTCCTAAGTGACCTTCACCAGTTTCAAAATCGACATTGGTATGGCAAGACACACAGGCTTCTGCATAAACATTGTCATTCCACTGAGTACCGTTGTCGTGACAGGTTGTACATTCATTCAACTCTGCAGGGAAGGCAATTTCAGAGAACATCTCTTTAGCTGCACCTTCTAGATTATCAATATGATGACCAGCGTGAATGGTGTGGATCATGGCATTAAAGTTAAGGTTATAACCTAAGGCTTCCGCTTCTTCATCCGTCACTGGATAAGAAGGGTTATGACAAGACACACAGTTTTCTACTTTTTGATAATTATGGTGCGCGCTAAGATCAGCGATACGTGAATCAGTATCTTCATAACCATCTAACTGGCCGTGACATTTAATACATGCCGCATTTGAAACGGAGTCTTTCTCTGAAATTGCGATTTCATTAGTCGCAGGAATAAAGTCAATTGGGGTAGAAAGCAGTTTATCTGAAACCGATGTGCCAGAACTATCGACAATATTATAAGTTCGAACCATGACACGATGAAGACTATTAGTATCCCCATTTTCTAAGACAATAGGCGCATTACCATCATGCTCCCAAGTCCCGGTATATGTACCAGGATTGGCTTCATCTTCAACCAGAGTACAGGCATCTACCTCTGTTCCCCATGAATCTGCTTTGCCCGTAGGCGTACAATACATGCTGTAGCTAAAATCATTTGCTAAACCATTACTTTCCCAAACAAGAGGTGCACCGGTATCAGTCATATTTTCCGTTTGGTTAGCCACATAAATAGCCACTTGCTCTAAACCAGTAAAAGGTAAAGATTCACCTGCTGAATTTTTACCTGTGGCAGTAAATTTAACAGAAAATTCTTCGCTCCCCACTACAACGATATCTTCTGGTGCAACCGTTAATATAAAGTCTGCTGCAGATTCTACTGTTGAAACAACATTACCCGCAGGTGTACCCGGTTCACCAGGTGCCCCTGGCTCACCCGGAGCCCCATCTTGGCCATCTTCACCATCACTGCATCCCACTAACCCAATAACAGCCATCAACGCTGTTGCGAGTATTGTTCTCTTATAAGTTCTCATTATCGTATCCCTTTATTTTAGGTATTTGATTCTGCCGTGGCAGTGATTCCAATATAAAAGACAGCCTGTAATATGTATTAAACTTGTGTGGTAATTGTGATTGAAATTTAAAGATTCTTAGCTAAAAATTGCACAATTCGAGCTTAGCAATTTCGCTATATAAAACTCACATAACTTATTGCTTTTATTTGATAGTTTGAGTTCAATTTATAATATTTACAATTTTATAATCAGCAAAACTGGGAGGAAAACAAAGTAACAAAATGATGGGTAATAGGTACTATCGTCTGAGTAGAAATAAACTCATTTAAACACAGTAAACTAACTCAAAAACCAGACTTAATTTGAAGGTTAAAAAAAGAAGCCTTTCGGCTTCATTTTAGGCGTTTATTTCGAGAAACTATGCGTTACAAACTGATCAAATACTTCACTGAGTCCAATATAATTTCTCTGCTATTTTCACAGTAACGTCTATAAGGCGATGAACGTTCAATAATGTTGTACTCAGGGGATAAACATTTACCCACCAATTTTTGTCTTTCAAAAGCGGGGAGCTTTTCTACACGTATATCGTCTAAGCTACCCAACACTTTGGATTCAGCAGTCGACATAAAACTGAAGCTTCTCATCGTCAATAGATGACAAAACCACTCTGAAACAGAAGTCACCCGACTGATGCTTGGTGGTTCGATACCCGATTGACGACAATAGATTTCAAACGGATCTAATTTGTCATTAAACCCCTTTCCTTCAAGAATCAAAAACGGATAGTTGCTAATTTCTTCTAAATCAATATAACCGCTGTTCCAAATAGGGTGATTTCGCCGAGCAGCAATAGAAGTAGAAGTAGAAGTACCAATAACTTGAGACTCTAATTCAGTCACACAAGCCCCGCCAAAATTAATCCCGAGGTCGATATCACCTTGATGAATTTTCTCTTCTGAGTATTCGTTCCATAAATGAAGCCTCACTTTACCCAATTTATCCATCACCTCTTCACGGCCTAAAGACAAAGCCAGTGAATTAATAATGATAGGAGTGACAGCAATATTGAGGACTTTAGAAGAATTGGTTTTATTCCCTGCACAAACAATTCTTTCTATATTTGAGGCAGATTCACAAAATTCGCAGATGGGTTGATAAAGGTGTTCAGCTAAGGCGGTAGGTTTTAAACCTTGCTGGCGACGATAAAACAACTCGTCGTCAAAGGTCAACCTAAGTGCTGTGAGGCAGCGACTAATTTTAGGCGCTGAAACGCCAAGCTCTTTTGCAGCAAGATTGGCAAACCCCGTTTCATAGATAATTTTGAAAACCAATAAACTGAATACATCAAGTTCGCTAATTTTTTTTAGTGCTTTTATATCCATGTTATTGCCTGTTTAAATTTCATCCAGCCAAAACATTAGCACTAATATTTACAAAGTATATTGATCCAGTGCAGACTTATTAATCTTGAATCTGCTCATATCTATTTAAATTATTTCATTAAAATCTCTTCCTCAGTTAAATGACGAAATTTTCCACACTCGAGTTGAGTATCTAAGTTGATACTACCTATCGACTCACGATGTAATGCCAAAACAGGATTTCTAAAGCGCCCAAACATACGCTTTATTTGATGATACTTACCTTCTTGTAAAGTCACCCTAGCTTGAAAAGTCGATAGAATTTCTAATTTTGCTGGCTTGGTGACAATATCTTCATATCCAAAATGCATCCCCTGTAAAAAACCAGCAATATAACTTTCATCGAGTGGGTTTGCTAACGTCACCAAGTATTGCTTATTAACCTTAGTATCAGGTGCCATCAGCATTTTAGACCAACGGCTGTCGTTGGTAATTAATAGTAATCCAGTTGAATGTAAATCTAGGCGACCTGCAATATGCATCAAATCCAGATCGATATTGTCAAGTAATGACAAAGCAGTGGGATGGATACGGTCTTTAGTTGCGCTGACGACACCATCAGGCTTATTTAACATATAGTATTGCCGAGTATGATGTTGTAACCACTCACCATCAAAGCGTATATGAGTAAATTCATCAATTTGTAAATCGACTGACTTACAAATTTCACCATCCACTTCAATGCGATTATCAAGCAATAACTGCCTGACAGCTTTCTTAGAAATTTGCAGCTTTTGAGCAAAAAATTGATCTAACCGACTTCGCTTACTTCGCATTTTATAATTTATTCTCAATTAACTAATTAAAAGAATTAACTTATTCCGATTCATTTAGTTACTTCGTTTGAGTTAACAAACCAAATCGAATACCCTGTTTAAAGGCAAAACAATAAAGGAGTAACATGTCTTTGCAACCAGCTTATCCGATTTTACAGCCAGAAATGAGCATTGTAGACCTAAAACAATCCATTACTGAGTTTGATACCTGGTTAGAACAACAAATAAATAGTTGTTCTATCGCAGAAATACTGCAGCATCGAGCGCAGTTTTTCGACATTTTACTAAACCACCTTTGGCAAGCTACCCCGTTTGAAACCAGCACCATTTCCTTAAATGCAGTGGGTGGTTATGGGCGTAAAACACTTCACCCTTTTTCTGATATTGATATTTGCATTATCCATGACAGTGACTTATCAACACATGACGCAAACTCCTTAAGCCATTTTTTAACTCAATTATGGGATTTAGGGTTAGATTTGGGCCATGCAGTAAGACGACTTGATGATACTTTTAAAGCCTGCGCAGAAGATGTCACTATTGCGACAACACTGCTAGAAATTAGACATATCTGTGGCCACGAGAATCACCAACACCAAGTTCTGAGTAAGCTTTATGGCGAAACGATTTGGTCAAGTGAAGCATTTTTTGATGCTAAATATGATGAACAAAAAGTGCGTCACAATAAGGCGCAAGGCACCGCATTTAATATTGAGCCCAATTTAAAAAACAGTCCCGGTGGCATGAGGGATATTCAAACCATTACCTGGATTGCTCGTAAGCATTTCTCTATTGATGGTTTAAAAGATCTACGCCGACTTAAATTTTTAACTGACGATGAATACGCTGAGTTTATGGAGTGTCAAAACTTCATCTGGCGTGTCCGTTTTGCTTTGCATCAGGCCTCTAACCGCTCTGAAAATCGATTATTACTCCAGCACCAAGCTGAAGTTGCACGTCTGCAAGGTTTTGGCGATAGCGGTAATATCGCCATTGAAAAAATGATGCGTCAATTATTTAGAGCCATGAAACGTATTCGTGAGCTAAATCTAATGTTAATGGCTTATTTCGAACGTGAAATTGTGCCACAAAAAACACCTGTGATAATTGAGATAAATGAAAACTTCCAAATTTATAATGGGCAAATTCACGCTCAAAACCAAGACGTTTTTATTGATCGTACCCAAATCATGTCGATGTTTACCTTTATTGCCATTTATCATGAGCAAGTAACGGGTATCACCCCAGAAACATTACGACTATTGCGCCAAGTGCGGCGAAGATTAATGGGTGACTTGCAAGATTATCAGGTTTGCCGAGAGTTATTTGTTAGCTTATTTAAGCACCCTCATGGAATGGGTCTGGCAATAACCTTAATGCATCAGCACGGTATTTTAGCCTCCTACTTACCTCAATGGCGTGAAGTCGTAGGTCAAATGCAGTTTGATTTATTCCACGCATATACAGTAGATGAGCATACTCATAAGCTACTGAAAAAAATATATGGCTTAACTCAAGATGAAGTGCCAGCAGATCAAAAACTGGCTGCTGATATTTTTGAACGTTTTCAAGCAAAAGAATCCATATTATTTGCAGCGTTATTCCATGACTTAGCAAAAGGTCGTGGCGGCGATCATAGTGAGCTTGGCGCAGTAGATGCCAAACTATTCGCAAAGTTTCACGGGTTAAAAACCTCACAACAGCAATTAATCAGCTGGTTAGTTGAGCAACATTTATTAATGTCTATTACGTCTCAACGAATGGATATACACGACCCAGAAGTGGTTAAAACCTTTGCAAAATCAGTTGGTAGTATTACAAAACTTGATGCACTATATTGCCTCACAGTTGCAGATATCCAAGCAACCAATGACGATTTATGGAATGACTGGAAAGCAAGCTTACTTACCGACCTCTATTTTGCAACGCGAAAAGCGCTCAGAAATGGCTTAGAAAATGTGTTGCAATTAAGAACCCTCGTCAGAGAGCACAAACAAGATGCTTTAGGCATTATTAGTCCTAGTGAAGCTCAACTTACTGAAATAAATGCCTTGTGGAAACGGTTACCGTTATCATTCTTTAGTAATGCAATTCCAAGTGAAATCGCTAAATACAGCCTAGGTATTCTAAGCCACGAACAAGAAAATCATCCTGATGATCACTCACTCATCTTACTTGATGACAGTAGCGTTAAAGGCTGTAGTGATGTTTTTGTTTACACCAAAGACAGACCTGGATTATTTATTTCATTATTTAACACACTGTCGACACTAAAAATTTCCGTTAACCAAGCTCAAATATCTAAAACCAAAGACGGATATGTTGTTGAAGCATTTAAAGTGCTCGATTTTGATGGCAAACCTATTTTTAGTGCCCAACGCCGTAAACAAGTCATTAAAAAATTACGTCAGGTACTCGATGACAATATGTCACCGCCTAAAACTCGACCTTCTCGCCATACCAAAAACTTTGATAATAAACCCACGATTGAGTTTATTCATTCTAAAAAGGCCGACCGCACACTAGTGCATGTACTGGCATTAGAAACCCATGAATTTATGGGGCAAATTGCCAGTGCCTTTAGAGCACTCGATCTCAACATTCATTCAGCAGCAATTAGTACTGTGGGCGAACGTGCTGATAATGTATTTGCCTTATCTAATCAACATGGCGCACAGTTAACTGAATTGGAGCAAGCTGAACTGCAGGAAAAATTAGTCAAATCGATCACTTCAACATTATAATTGCCTTATCTTTGTTGTATTAGAGCCTTATATGTCTGAAAGTCATAATCAAACTGAAGCCAGTACTATTAATCATGTTGCTGAAACCGATGACACCAATACCGTCGGTTTCAGTTACATTAAAGAATATATCCTTGATAAATCTCATTTTGAAGAAACCTACGACCAATCTGTCGAAGTTAATTTAAGTCCCAAACGGTACCTCAAAGCGATCGCTTTTACTGTTGCAGGATTTTTAATGACATTCACCGATGTGACACCTTATCTTGCCTACTTTTTTATTGGTTTAGGTGGCGTTGAAGCATTACAGGTTCGCTTTAATCGCGCATGGTGGCTAATGAGACAAATGATCAGTAAGTCGGCCAACAACCCCGTTACTATTACGATTAATGAGCAGGGAATACATTCTAAATCTAGCTATATTGATCACCTTCTTCCTTGGACAGATATCTGTCGTGCTAAAGAGACCGGTGAAGGCTTCTTATTAACCACTCAATCATTAAAGCATTACATTTCTAAGCGTTGCTTAAATGATGCTGCCATAGCGTTTATTAATCTAAAACTGAACTAATACCATTTTAAGCTGACTAAATAACGTACAAGGCTACCTATGAGCGTAACGAGGTTAAGTCATTAGTAAATTTAAGTGGATAAATACTTCACATTATTTGTCCACATTTTAATGAGTTAACAATGAAAAAAGATGTCACTGTGGCCTTAAACCAATAATAAGTTCTCAAAGGACAACACATGAAAAAGCCAGCTTTTTATACATTCATTTCATTATCACTCATAGTGAGTTCAGCCAGTTTAGCCAATAATACGCAAGCGCCAATTGATATTGTTAATTCACTTACTGTCGCCTGTGAAACAACAGCAACCGAAGAACAAGTGGATAAAAACGAAAGGCAACAGTTTGTATCTGATTGCATCAATGCTCAACTGATTGAAATGGGCTATCAACGCCAACGTCAGCTAGCAAAAACAGATGAGACAAAAGAAAACATTTAACCTGTAAAAACATTGATATAGCCAAAAACAAACCAACACACAACCTAAGCAACGCCAAGCAAACATAAGTATCAGTTTGTATCAAATCAATTAAACAAATTTTTCATTGATTAAATAGGTGTTAAAGTGGCACCTATTCATCGGTTTAATTGATAAATATAGGTTGTTTGTTTTTGATGTATCGATTATTTTTTGCCTTATTTGTATCACAATTTATTCTTTTTCCTGCCATTGCGGATGAACCTTGTCAACTTGACGGTGATTGCGTTGTTGTAGGTGAATGGGATATTAGTGTTGCAGTTGGCTATGGCAATAAAACTAATCCTATTGCCAATTACGACGACATTCCATTATATGTAATACCATCAATAGCTTACTATGGTGAAAGCTGGTTTTTTGACAACTTTAATTTTGGCTACACCCTAACAGAACAAGAAACCTTTACCATCAACTTAGCAACAAGCTATAACGATGAACGCGCTTTTTTTTATCGCTGGGATCCTTCTAATATCTTTCTTCCTCAATCTGCTAATACTGACCCGGTTTCTTCTCTACCTAATATTGGAGGGTTTGGAGTACAGAGTGTTGAGCAACCCGTTGTTTTAAATGAACTTGAAAGTCGAAACTTCACCGTATATGGTGGTGCTGAATTATTTTGGTATGGCCAGTTTGGCGTGCTAAAAATAGCAGCCGCTCATGACTTACTGAATGTCCATAACGGGCAAGAAGTAAATATTAGCTGGAACTATTCTTTAGCTGTGAGTGATTGGCGTTTTGATCTCACTCTAGAAACGGAATGGAAAAGCGCTGAAGTCATTGATTATTACTATGGTATTCGCCCCAGTGAAA
Organism: Shewanella sp. UCD-FRSSP16_17; assembly: GCF_001675935.1. Taxonomy (NCBI): domain Bacteria; kingdom Pseudomonadati; phylum Pseudomonadota; class Gammaproteobacteria; order Alteromonadales; family Shewanellaceae; genus Shewanella; species Shewanella sp. UCD-FRSSP16_17. Next base: position 64,132 of record NZ_LZFV01000013.1, on the reverse strand, counting down.
ATGCATACTGGAGTGAACAATACCAACCAAGTTCAGGCTGGAATAAAGCAATAGAATTAACAACGCGATACCGTATATCAGAGCGTTGGGACTTATTATTAGCTTTGCGCCATGCTCTACTTGCAGATGAAATTATAGACAGCCCAATAATAAATGAAGATTACTCCAACTCCTATTTTGCAGGAGCTGCATATAGGTTCTAACCTTGTTCCTCAAAGAACATAAGGTCTATCACCTTTTCGGTATATTAATACTGATTTTTAGTGCTTTCTTTGCCAAAGCTGATACGCTTATCGGGCAAGCACAGCTTTCGGCTACGCCTCGTTTATGTCTTATTGATGCAAATGATAGTATTTGTGAAATTGACATTGAGCTAAATTGGCAGGTCGAAAACGAACAATTGGTTTGTATCCAGTCAAATTACCAACCTATTGCTCGCTGGTGTAGTGATTCAACTGATGAACACTCGTTGCAAATATCAGTAAGTACAAATGAAGATATTCATTTTATCTTAATAAATAAAAACAATAATAATGAACTGGCGGAAGTAATCCTAAAAGTCACAAAAACGTCTGAGCCCAAAATTCGACGACGTTACCGAAACCCTTGGAGTTTATTTTAATGGCAACCCCCCCATCAACTCATAGAGTTTTATTGGTTGAAGATGATATTCGTCTTGCCAATTTGATTGTGGACTATTTAAAGTCACACGATATGCACGTTGAAGTTGAGCGACGTGGCGATACCGTTCTAACACGATTAATTAGTTACAAGCCTGATATTATTTTACTGGATATCATGCTACCTGGACTTGATGGATTAAGCCTTTGTGAAAAATTACCTGACTATTTTGCAGGTCCAATTTTATTAATGAGCGCATTAGGCTCACCTGAAGATCAAATCAAAGGATTAGAATTGGGTGCTGACGACTACGTAGTTAAGCCTGTTGACCCTAGTTTATTAGTAGCTAGAATCAATAACTTACTTCGCCGTCAGGCACAGCCTTCAAAACCTGAGTCACACTGTTTAAGTTTTGGTAAATTAAGTATTGATCCTCATACTCAAGCTATTCGCTTGGGGAATACGGAAGTAGATCTAACTAGCCATGAGTTTGAGTTATTATGGTTATTAGCCTCACAAGCGGGCCAAGTGTTGAGTCGTCAATATATTTACCAATACCTGCTTAATATTGACTTTGATGGTAAAGATAGAAAAATCGATGTCCGTATTTCGCGTTTGCGTAAAAAGCTAGGCGACAGTATTGAGACACCATTCAGAATTAAAACTGTTTGGGGACAAGGTTATTTATTCGCGCCGGAAGCGTGGAATAACTAATCGAGTTATAGAAGACTTTGAAAAGACTCTTCATCAGCCTATACCTATTATTAAGCTTAAGCTTTTTAGGTATAGGCTGGACTTTAGATAGCCTCTGGCAACAACAAGTCGACGAACACGACAACATAGACTCGCCTTTAATCGCTTTTGCCCTTCTATTGGCGCAACAACCTAAAGCTGATCGACAACAGCAGCTAGAAGCGATCATCGAAAAATACCCATACCCCTTACAGCTATTTGAAAAACATGAAATAGCACTCAGTGCTGAAGTGGTGTTCTCTGACAATCAAATCATTACCACCACAGCAGATAAAGATCATGAACTGCAATTCATTGCTGTAGGCGATCAAGTCCTGATGGCAGGCCCTGTGGATGTTGACCCAAGAGGTCAGCTTAGAAACTTGTTCACCATTTTCTTTTATTTATTACTCGCATTTGTTGCGCTAATTTGGGTTTGGCCTTTATCAAAAGACCTTAAAACATTAAAAAAAGCGACCCAAAACTTTGGTGAGGCCAAGTGGAACACTCGCATCGAACTTAATGCAGGTTCACAGGTTGCTCCACTGGCCAATACATTCAATGATATGGCAAAACATATCAGTGACTTAATTGAGAACCAGAAACACCTATCCAATGCAGTATCACACGAAATAAGAACCCCTTTAGCGAGATTAAAATTTGCTTTAGCGCTTCTACCTCAATACTGCCTTCCTAAAAGTGATGCAGAGCGCAGACAAGCTTTTCTAGATGAAATGCAGTTAGACATAAAAGAAATGGAAACCTTACTGCAAGAGCTATTAACCTATGCAAGCCTTGAGGTTCAACTAGAGCCGACATTAGAAAAATGCGAGCTAGTGAGTCTAACAGAGGATCTCGTCAGCCGCCTGCAGCCATTGAATGAGAAACCTATTCACTTTCATCACTCTATGAATAACATGGGTATTATGGCGGAAACATCGCTTGTCGAGCGAGCCATTCAGAACCTAGTGACAAACGCACAACGATACGCCAACACCGATATTCATATCTATCTAAGTTATGATGAAAGGCAAGTCTATTTAGCGGTAGTCAATGATGGTGAAGCTATCCCAGAAGAAGATCAGCCTAAACTGTTTGAGCCATTTTATCGCAGTAAATCTCAACATAAAGGCAATAAAGGACACGGATTAGGCTTAGCGATTATTAAACGAATAATGCAGCGCCATAAAGGACAAGTGAAGTTAGAAAGTGACCACAAGGCCACGGCTTTTACGTTAATATGGCCAAGGTAAATCAAACACCTTAGCGAGTTTAATCTAACGAAAAATCCCCAAAATCAAGGTCATCATCTGGCTTTTCATCAAAATCAAATTGAGGGTTAACTTCGGCTTGCTGCTGTTTTACCGCTATTTGATGGGCTTTATATTTTGCATATTGCCTACGACGTTTACGCTGTATACATAAGCGAATAATATTGTGCTTTTGCGCATCACTAAAATGAAGCCAGTTAAAACGCTCATCTCGGTTTCTTAAGCAGCCCACACAATATCCGCGCGCATCTGTTTGACACACACCTATACACGGACTGGGTACCGACAGAAAACTGAGTTGCTCCATAACCTCTTTCGTATTGCACAATAATCATTCTAACTTAGCATTAAATAAGCAGATTGCCATATAACTAAACAATTATTCATCAATTAATCAGTAGCATGCCATCGCTAACATTGGTTAAAGCACTGAATTTGCATTAAGCTAACAGTAAGTTTATGAACAAACTGCCGTTAAATTAATAACTACATTGTGCTTAAAACATTTCATTAAAGCATGAGTTGCAGTCTGAAACGTTCGAATTAGTGGAGAGTTTATGTTTTATCGATATATGATGTTATTTACCATGCTACTGTGCCTTGGGGCTTGCCAAAGCACTAATGTTCAGTCTGATTATGATACCAAGTATGATTTCTCTGATCTAAAAACGTTCCATTTCATTGATACGCCAGATCAAGGCGATCCACTAAGCGCTGAACGCATTCGGGCAAATATTCTTTCTACTCTCACAGCTAAGGGGTTTGTTGAACAACAAGAAAACAGCGATTTTACTGTTAGTTATGGCTTTTTAACCAAAGATAAACCTAAAAGCTCTGGGTTATCGATTGGTTTAGGTACTGGCACCAGTGGGAGCCACGGTGGTGTCGGTGTGGGCACCAGTATGGGGATCCCAATCGGTAGTGATAGTGCGAAAATCCAAGTTATTCAAGTAGACATCATCGATGCAAAAGAGAACCGCCTTATCTGGCGTGGAACAGATGAGTTTGATTTTGAATCTGGCGGCGACGAGAAAGTCGTAGAAACCAGTAAAACCATCACCAATATACTGGCCTTATTCCCCCCTAGCCCAAAGGTTAACTAAGCAGCCAAAGTGTTAAAACAACTTCAAGGTACTTAATCAAAAACAAAAAAGTCCGCATAGTGCGGACTTTTATTTTACTGCTATAAGGTTAGCTCGTGACTATCCATTATTGTGCTTATTCATTATGGCGCTAGTTTCATTATCGTCACTATTTACTATTGCCATTTACTATAGCCATGATTGACTACTATCGACAGTATCAGAAAGATAGCGGTTAATGACCTTCTGCAAACAAGTAGTTCAACCAACCTTGCATACGCAGTAATACTTTACGAATAATCGATACATGAGTGAAATGCTCAGTATAAATGGCCGATTGCCCAGCGACACCCGCAGGTAATGTTCTAAGCAATTCATTTTCATCATCAAGCTCAATCAATACCAGAGCACGACCACGCTGAAACAATTGATTAGAAGACCTAAGTGCCCCACCAAACTGTAACTCACCTTCAGCCATGGCTGGTAACACTTTAGCTACTCGACCTTTATGAACAACCCCTGGCATTGCATCTAAAATAATTTCAGCTTCATCACCTTCTTTAAGACGTAATAATGAGTTTTGCCAAAACGCACCAGCAAAGTATCTATCTTCATCAGGTATAAACGTCATCGCAGGTCTAAGGGGAATAGGAACTGCCATTACACCAGGACGAAGAGCCATTTGCGTAACAACACCGTCAACGGGTGCACGTACCTCTGTACTGTCTAAATTAAATTGCGCCTCTTCTAGCTGCGCTTGAATAACCGCAACATCGGTATTCACTCCATCAATATTAGATTGATAAGCCAATCGATAGCGAATTTCTTCTGCTTCAGCGGCTTTAAACTGTGCTTCAGCAGATAAATATGACTGGCGTTTGTTATCGAGTTCAATTTCTGAGAATGGCGAGTTTTTACCACCTTTTCGCTTACCTTCATCATAACGTTCAAAAGCTGATTTCGCTCTATCGCGATTAGCTTCTGCTTGAGTTACACGAGCAATAGCACTATCCCAAGATGCTTTTAACTGCGGTACTGCTTGCTTAGCATCTTCTAGTGCAGCTTGCTTTTGTTTAACCGCAGCAATAAATGGTGTCGGGTCTATTTTAAATAAAACATCGCCTTTCTTCACTGGAATATTAGGCTTCACATTCACTTCAACCACTAATCCACGCACAGCAGGGTTGATTGGAATAGATACAAAGTACTCACGTGCAAAACGAGTATAAGGGTGGTTGTAGTTCATTAAGATAAGCAGTGTACCAATTAACACAATACCGCCTAATACTGCTGTCGGTACTGTCCATTTGGTTAATGGGATCTTAAATATCTTGAATATTGCTACACAAAACGCGGTGTAAGTTAAAATCAGTAGTAGATCCATGATTACACCTCTTGCTTAGGTTGTTGTTCTGGCGTGTGTTCTGAAACCTTGTCAGTTTTTGGCGTCTCAATAGAGGCTAAGCGCTGATTTAAATCTTCAACCTTTTCCATTAACTCGCGTACCTCACCTTCAAGAATTAACTCTCGCTTTTTACCATTACTAAATCCCCAGCCTCTATCTTCACGATACAAGGTTGCCCAAATCCATAAAAATGGCCAAATAGCATGCATGGTAAAAAGACTCACCCAACCCGCTATATGCAATGCATCCTGCTGAGGGTGATTACGTTTCTTGGCAATTTCATAGGGAATATCATGAATTGCAATCACACCGTAAAAAATCACTAGCACCACAAAAAACAGCAGCCCTAATGCAAAATAATCCAAAAACATATGACTCTCCTATCGACTCATAGCCAGAAAACCAACCAGTATTGTTTTAAGTTAACCTCACCAATTCGCAACCAATTAGCGCAACACAAACACAACATCAAGATAACACATGAATATCAATAAAATAACTATAAAACACTGTTTATTCGTTAAAAAAATAACTCTTTTCACGTGATCTTTTACACATTTATAGGCTTTGCTAATCAATCAAGTTTGAATACAAGTTAACATTCTGCAGCAAACTCCCTACAGGCTTCCTAGAAGGTAAAACAATGAACGCGAAGACCCCATTAGATTTTGGTACTGCCGGTACTGAAGGTGCGATTAAAGCTATGCTGCTAGGATGTGGTGAACTAGGCAAAGAGGTAGCAATTGAGCTACAACGATACGGAATAGAAGTGATTGGTGTAGACCGTTACCCTAACGCACCAGCCATGCAAGTGGCACACCGAAGTCATGTGGTAAATATGTTGGATGAAGCGGCGTTAAAAGCTGTCATTGAACTAGAAAAGCCTCATCTAGTCATTCCAGAAATTGAAGCTATTGCTACTCAAGCTTTAGTGGAACTTGAAGCCACTGGTATTAATATCATCCCTACAGCCAAAGCAACGCAGCTGACGATGGATCGAGAAGGGATCAGACGTTTAGCTGCTGAAACCTTAGGTATCCCGACTTCACCTTATTATTTTTGCGACACCTTAGCTGAATTTACTACAGCAATTGAAGATATTGGCTTGCCTTGCGTGGTAAAACCCGTCATGAGTTCATCAGGCAAAGGCCAAAGTGTGATCAAATCAGCACAGCAAATTGAACAAGCTTGGCAATATGCTCAAGAAGGCGGCCGCGCAGGCGGTGGGCGCGTCATAGTCGAAGGCTTTGTGGATTTTGACTATGAAATTACCTTACTCACCATCAGTGCAGTTAACGGAATTCATTATTGCGCCCCAATTGGTCATCGACAAGAAGACGGCGATTACCGTGAATCATGGCAACCGCAAGCCATGTCAGCCATTGCATTAGCAAAATCGCAAGAAATCGGCCAAGCGGTAGTCAAGGCATTAGGCGGCTTCGGCTTATTTGGCGTTGAATTATTCATTAAAGGCGATGATGTGTATTTTTCAGAAGTATCTCCTCGTCCACACGATACCGGGCTGGTGACGTTAATTAGCCAAGATGAATCAGAATTTGCGCTACATGTACGTGCGATTTTGGGCTTACCTATTACGCAAATTAAGCAACATGGTTCGAGTGCTTCTGCAGTCATTTTAGCTGAAGGTAGCTCAGATAATATTCGCTACCAAGGCGTTGCCAGCGCATTAGTTGAGCCTGATACTCAAGTTAAGTTATTTGGTAAGCCAGATATCGACGGCCGCAGAAGATTAGGCGTTGCATTAGCTAGAGATACCGATATTGATTTAGCAATAGCTAAAGCTAAACGAGCAGCTGCAAAAGTAAAAGTGATTGCCTAGGGCTTGGCGACTTATGGCCTCTCTCTTGCCGACATTGAGCTTACTGGCATTAACTAAGTGACGTTAGCTAAGTGACATTAACTAAGTGACGTTAGCTTTAAAATTAAAAAAGCCTAACATCTGTTGTTAGGCTTTTTTATGATTGTTGGTTATCACTGCATCTTGCAGACCGTGCTAATTTATCCAGCAAAGTCTAGTTAACTTGATGACAAGGCTTACCCTGTAAAAATTGCTCTATGTTATTAACCGCTATTGTTAACAGGTTTTGTCTTGCTTCTATCGTCGCCCAAGCAATATGCGGAGTAATGACAATATTGTTAGCTGATAACAAGGGGTTATCTTTTGCTGGGGGTTCAGTCGAAAGCACATCCACAGCGGCAAATAACTTACGCTGATTTAGCGCTAATGCCAGTGCATCCTCATCAATCAATCCGCCTCTAGCTGTATTGACTAATAGCGCACCAGGTTTTAACAAACCTAAACTCTGACTGTTAATGAGTTTATCTGTCGTCTCATTTAGCGGGCAATGCAAAGAAACAATATCAGCTTGAGTCAGTAATAACGCTAAGGGCTGCCAACTTACATTAAGAGGTAAATTGGTTTTCTTTGAGCCACTAGTAATAATGACGTTCATATTGAATGCTAAGGCCAATGTAGCAACCTGTTGACCAATATCCCCATAACCCACAATGCCAATGGTTTTGCCTTTTAGTGACATTAATGGTGATAAGGTAAAACAAAAATCTCTCGCATTCGACCATTGACCTTGCTTAACCGCCTCATCATGCAAAGACACTTGCTGGCTATGCTGCAAAATAAGAGCAAACACCATTTGCGCAACTGCATCAGGACCGTATGCTGGCACATTCGTCACAACGATATTACGGGAACTGGCCGCAGTCATATCAACGACATTGGTTCCTGTTGCCGTCACACCGATATATTTAAGCTTTGGGCAATGCTCAATAACCTTATTCGTTATAACGGCTTTATTGGTTAGTATTATATCGGCATCACGACTTCGAGAAATGATTTGATCATGCTCAGTGTGCTCAAACACCTCTATATCCCCGAACTGTGAAAGCGCATCCCAACTTAGGTCGCCTGGGTTAAGCGTATAACCATCAAGCACTACAATTTTCATACTCGCTCACCCACCTATAATTTTACAGTGCTTGAATTTGACCGTGCTAAAAAGCGTTTTTAGAATCTAACCTCTAAACCCACATTCGCTTGCCCTTGCCACATAACATCTCCCGAAATATGCCAAAGACATTCATTAGGACCACAAAGGAAGGTGTTATCGGAATTTATAAAGGTGGCATAACCTCTCACATCAGCAAATAAAGCAACTTGTGGAGTTATTTCAAATGCTGCGCCGCCACCAAATCCCATTGAAAATCGCGTTTCAGATGAGTAGTTACCGCTTGGTCTAAGATGAGTTGCACCGACAGTGGCAGTGACATAAGGTTTAAATTTGCCATTAGGGAAATATAGACTGCCACCTAAATGGAAATAATCGACATCCAGTTCATTAAAAATTTCATCACTAAATGCGCCACTTCTAACATCTGTCGCTTGTGTACTATAAAGGAAGTAGATATTGCCAGGATCTTTTGTGGTTGTACCTATCATGACACCATAGTGCTCTGATTCTGATATTTTCAGTTTGCCAGTTTCATCGGTACTCACTTCTGAAATATCAAATTCAGATGTACCAAAACTGTAGCCGCCAAAAGGTGATACATATATCTCGGCACTTGCAGGCAAAGCCGCAGCGGATAAAGATAGGGCGCAAATAAAAGAACGTAATTTCATGTGTAACTCCATGTACTACAACCAATGTCATAAGCAAAACACGGTAAATACCGCATTAATCGAATACTAACGCATCCCTCTTGACGCTTTAACCGTTTCATACGCAGATTGAATATCTTGGGCTTTAGATTTAGCAAGCTCCATCATTTCTTCAGGTAAGCCTTTTGCAAGTAACTTATCAGGGTGATGTTCATTCATTAATTTACGATAAGCACGCTTAATCTCTTGGTCACTGGAGGACTCCTGCTTACCCAGTAAAGAATACGCATCATCCAACTGCATATTGTTGCCTTTGCCTGATTGGTGATGATGAAACTCAGCTTGCCAACGACTAAGTAGTGCGTCTAAGTGAGCTTGCCCCAAACCTAACTCTTTGGCAACTGTAGATAAAATTTGTTTTTCTTTACTGTGTAATTCACCATCTGAAAGCGCTGTTTGAATTTGTATTTCTAAAAACATTTGTAGAATTTCACGACGGCCTTGCGCCATAGCTCGAAATTCTTGCAAGGTTTTAACCAAATCAAATTGTGCATCTCGACCAGCTCTGAAGGCCGCTTGTGCATCACGCCTCGCATCACCGGTGAGTTTCATTTGGTCCATCAGCATAGTAGCAATACGAATATCCACATCGGTTACGTGTCCAGATGCTTTAGCAACATGACCCATCACCATAAATGTAGTGTTAAAAAATTGAGCTTGCCTCTCATGTCCTTTGCGCACTAAATCGGCCAACCCTGCCCGTTTATCAAAAGCATGCCCCAGCCATAAACCGATTAAAGCGCCAAAAAATTTGCCCGCCATAAATCCAATGACAAACCCAAAAAACTTACCCCAAATGCGCATTGAATTTCCTGCTAATTAATCATGGTAAACATGAGCTCACCATGTAATGAATTTATTGATTCTCAATATAATGTGTTAACTGTGTTAATCGCTCGATTGTACCGACATCACACCAATAGGATTGAAAGTGGCTCGCCGCCAATGTTTCACTCGCTAGTTTTTGCCTTAACAATGGTCCTAAACCACTTTTACCCGCTGTTAGTTCTGTGAACATCTTAGGGTGATAAATTCCCATACCTGAATAGGTTAATTTGTCCTGTTCACTTTCAGCTAGCATATTGTCTATTATAGCAAAATCCCCGCTAGGATTATGCGTAGGATTATCCACTAACCACAAAAAAGCATCTAATGCTGAATTTGACGCCATCACATCTATTGCCTGCGTTATATCAGGTAACTTATCGATATAAATATCACCATTGATGACAAAAAACGGCTCATGACCGATAAGAGGCAATGCCTGCTTAATACCACCTGCCGTTTCCAGTGCTGTTTGCTCGGCACTGTATTTAATCGTTATGCCCCATCGACTTCCGTCGCCTAAACTGTCGACAAGCTTATGCCCAAGCCAAGCATGATTAATAATAACGTCTTGAAATCCTGCTTGAGCTAATTTGTCTAAATGGTACTCAATTAATGCTTTTCCAGCCGCCTTTACCATTGGTTTAGGTAATGTGTCAGTTAAAGGTCGTAATCTCTCACCACGGCCAGCAGCTAAAATCATTGCTTTCATTCTATCTCCAACAAAATAGATAACGTATTAATTCGCTACTGATTTCTTTATTTTGATATCAGAGGGATCACTCGCTCTTTAACCCATAAGCCAAACTCTTCTAGCTGAGGATAAAGCGCCGAGACCTCGACGATATAAGTGAGTGTTAACGGAATATCTTTTAAATAACCTGATTTTGCATCTCGGTGATGTAACCTTGCAAAAATACCTGCGGCTTTGATATGGCGTTGTAATCCCATTAAATCAAACCAAGACTCATACTGCTCAAATGACACAGACTCATCAATGAACTGATGTTGCTGACAAAGACGAAAATGAGATTGCTTTAACTCATCAACGATGTCTTTTGGCCATTTGATATAGCAATCCCGTAAAAGAGACACGGCATCATAAGTCACAGGGCCTATCACTGCATCTTGAAAATCAATCACACCGAGTTGCTTATCCGCCACTAAAATATTGCGGCTATGATAATCTCGATGCATGCCGACATGTGGCTGAGCGATAGCATTTTCTATCAGCACACTAAATGCGTGTGAGATAATTTGCTTATCATGGTCTGATAAAGTTAATTTCAGATGTGTTCCTAATAGCCATTCACTAAAAATCGCTAATTCACGCTCAACAAATTGACGATCATATAAAGGCAGCTCACCAGAGGCGGTGGCTTTGACTTGCGCAATTTTAGGTAGTAATTCGAGCGCTTGAGTATAAAGCGGCTTAACTGTTTGCAGATTTAACAGATTAATTAGCTGCTCATCACCTAAATCAGACTGCAAAACAAATCCTGACACATTATCTTGAGCAATAATTTCAGGTACAACTAATCCGACATTTTGATACGAAATTGCCATATCAATAAAAGGTTGTATTGGCACAAGCTCGATCGGTGAATCTGAGACTATATAAGACTTTGCTAAATGTTTAACTCTAAAATAACGGCGAAAACTTGCGTCTCCACAGATTAGCTCTATCTCGACTTCTGTCTTAAAATATTGACTTAACCACTTCCTAAGTAAAATAAATCTTGTATCAGATAAAGTCATCTCAATGGCTCTTATGGGAAAATTGCTTTATTATAGCCAACATAACACTTGGAAACAGCTAAAGATAACTTGTTTAGCTGCGGCTTTTTTTCGATTCATTTTGTCTAGACTAAGAATTCATAATCATTAATTAAAATGCAGATCCGCTATTTTCTGGCACTAAGCCTGTTACCAAACCTAGTCTCGGCGCAAGAACCTTCTGAAACAGAATCGGTTCAACTTCAATGTGTGATTCAACCGCCTGTTTCTAGTTCTGTTGATGACCGTCAACAACTGACTAATTTATCTCCTGAAGATATTGTCATCATTTCTGATCGCTCTGAAGCTGCTATGGGTGACAAAGCCCACTTCTCCGGTAATGTGAGTTTTAGTCAAGGTTCAAGACACATCAGTGCAGACGAAGCAATTCTTGATCAACGAAACGAAAAATTAGATGCCAACGGCAATCTCATTTTTTCGGACGAACTATTTACCGTTACCGCTGATTCATTAAATGCCCAAATGGTTACCAATAGCGCAACCTTGAAAGGCGCTAAATATTGGTTGCACGGCCAACAAATTCACGGTGATGCAGAGCAACTCAACATTACCGAGCAAAATAACTTAGAGTTAACCAATACCAATTTCACTACCTGCCCTGTTGGCGATGAATCTTGGCTATTAGAAGCCAAAGAAATTCGCATTGATAGCACTGAAGAGTGGGGAGAAATTTGGGAAGCTAAAATGCGTATTGGCGGTGTGCCTGTGATGTATATTCCTTACATGACCGTTCCCGTTTCTGACAAGCGTAAATCTGGTTTTTTATTTCCAGATTTTAGTACCAGTACAACTAACGGTGTTGAAGTCAGTACCCCTTATTACTGGAATATCTCACCGGAGTTTGACCTCACTTTCACCCCAACCTATATGTCAGCTCGCGGCTTTTATTCAAAAACCGAGTTCCGTTATTTAGCGGGTGAGAATCAAGATGGTCAATTAAACTTCGAATACTTAGCTAACGACGATAAATTAGATAACAGCCCAGACCGTTACCTTTACCATTGGCGCCATCAAGGTGCCATCAATGACAACTGGCGTGTTCAAGCTAACTTCACTGATGTATCAGATAACAACTATTTCAATGATTTGAATTCTGACGTCAACCGCTCAACTGACAACCAATTATCTCGAGTGGGTGAAATAAGCTATTTTGAGCGAGATTGGGATTTCGGCATGAAAGTGCAAGACATTAAAGTTTTGGGCGAAGATGAAGTGCCTTATCAAGTCATGCCACAACTTAATTTTAATTACCAAACCAATGACTTTTGGAACAGTTTGGACTTTAAATTTAATTCAGAATTGACCAATTTCCAGCATAAAGAAAACGAATATTCAACTGCAACCCGCTTCCATATGGAGCCAAGCATTAGCTTACCTATTCAAGGACCAGCAGGCTCTTTAACCAGTGAAGTTAAACTAATGCAGACACAATATTGGCAAGATATTGCCGATGATAGTGACCTAGATGACTCCGTTAGCCGTACTATTCCTCAAGTCCGGGTACATGGCCAAGTTAACTTTGAGCGTCAAACTCAAATGTTTGAAATGGATTATAAACAAACACTGGAACCTCAGTTCCAATACTTATATGTAGGATATGAAAACCAAGATGGCATTGGTATCTATGATTCTGCACAACTCCAGGAAGATTACTTCGGATTATTCCGTGATAGACGTTATTCAGGGTTAGATAGAATTGCTGATGCTAACCAAATGACTTTAGGATTAACAACACGCCTATTTGATGACGCTAACATCGAGAAGTTAAAGTTTAGCCTAGGCCAAATTATCTTCTTCCAAGACAGTAAGATTAATTACACCGATGAAAATATTGAGGCAGCGCCTTCAACCTCAGTATTAGCAGCCGAGCTTGATGCCAACCTTTATAACGATTGGTTTATTAGTGGCGCAGTTCAATTTGATACTGAAAACGGTGATACCAAGAAGAGCGAAATGACACTCGATTTTCGCCCAAGTAATGATAAATTACTTCAGTTCAGTTATCGTTACGTGCCAGATTTATTAAATACCAATACCAACGATAGAGTGAATATTTCTCAGCTTGGTATGCGTACCACCTGGCCTATCAATGATGACTTTTACTTTGTTGGTAATTTTTACTACGACTTGAACGAATCTCGTAGTATTGAAACTTATACTGGGGTGCAATACGAATCTTGTTGCTGGGCAATGCGCCTAAGTTATCATTACCGTATTAAAACCAACTACGATGATGATTTAAACCCGAGTGTTGATGCTCGTGAAGAATTTGAAAGTGGTGTTTATCTAAACTTTATTATTAAAGGCTTAGGCGGTTCAGGTCCATTAGGGGTTGAAGATATGCTTAACGAAGGGTTATTTAACTACCGTAAACCGCTTTACTTAAGGAATTAGCCATCATTTATCCATCAATTGTGATAGATTGCTGAACCTAGTGGAAAACAAATAGTCCTAATAAAAGTTAACAACACTATTTTGGCGAAACGCCAACAATAATTAGAAATTTAAGTGCCAAGGATTCTGTGGATGAAACACTGTAAGAAAATGATTTTTGCTTTATTTACTCTGGCGGTTAGCCAAGTATCAGTTGCGGCGCCTGTTCAGTTGGACAGAGTTGCTGTGCAGATTAATGAAGGCATTATACTCGAAAGCGAAATCAGTCACATGGTTACCTCGGTTAAAGCCAATGCGCAAAAAGCCGGTCAAGGTCTTCCTTCTGACAACGCACTGCGTACACAGGTTATCGAGCGACTTATTCTAACGCATTTACAGCTACAAATGGCTGAGCGAATCGGTCTATCTATTGGTGATTTACAGTTAGACCAAACCATTGAAAACATCGCAAAAGAACAAGGTTTATCTGTTAGCCAAATGAAACAACAGATTGAAAGCGAAGGTATGAGTTTTGCTCAATACCGCGAGCAACTACGTGAAGAAATCACCCTAGGTGAAATTCAACGTATTCAGGTTCAACGTCGTATTCAAGTATCACCGCAAGAAATCAATAACCTCGTAAAAATGATCCAAGAGCAAGGTCTTAAAGACGTTGAGTTCCAAATGGGTCATATTCTTATTGAAGTACCAAGCAATCCAACAAGTGAGCAACTTGAAGCCTCAAGTAAACGTGCCAACATCGTGTTAAAACGTCTAAATGATGGTGAAGACTTCCGCCGCACTGCAATCGCATCATCGTCTGGTCCTAAAGCACTTGAAGGCGGTATCTGGGACTACATGAGCATTAATGAAATGCCGACATTATTTGCAGAAGTCGTCACTGATGCAAAAACCGGTGATGTTATTGGGCCAATCAAAAGTGCATCAGGCTTTCATATTATTAAAATCATGGATGCTCGAGGCTTACAAACTCAAGAAATTAATGAAGTTCGCTCTCGCCATATCCTACTAAAGCCTTCGCCAATTTTGTCAGAAGAACGTGCTAAGGCGATGTTAGAAAACTTCCTAACTCAAATTCGTTCTGGTGAAGCAGACTTTGCTGACCTTGCTCGTCAATACTCTGAAGATCCGGGTTCAGGAGCAAAAGGCGGCGAATTAGGCTGGGCTGAACCAACTGTCTACGTACCTGAGTTTGCACAGACATTAAATAGCTTAGAAATTAACGAAATTAGTGAACCATTCCGTACAACTCATGGCTGGCACATTGCTCAGTTAGAAGAAAAACGTACAACGGATGCAACGGATCAGTTTAATAGTAATCGTGCTCACCAATTGATTTATCGTCGTAAGTTCAATGAAGAACTGCAGAACTGGTTAGACGAAATGCGTTCTGAAGCTTACATTGAAGTTTTTGAACCAGAGATTATTCGAGGTTAAGCTAACTTAATGACACAACGAATTGCGATAACACCGGGTGAACCGGCAAGTATCGGCCCCGATCTCGTTATAAAACTTGCTCAGCAGGCTTGGCCTGCTGAGTTAGTTGTTTGTGCAGATCCTGATTTATTAATCAGCCGAGCTAAGATGTTAGGCTTGCCGCTTAACCTTCGTCCTTATCAGCCAACGCTTGAGCCAAAACCTCAAGAAGCGGGCACATTAACCATTGCACCTTTCACACTGGCTGCTGAGGTTAAATGTGGTCAGTTGGACGAAGCAAATAGTGCTTATGTCGTTGACACCTTGCGTTACGCTGGTGAAAAAAACATGAGTAATGAGTTTGCCGCTGTTGTAACAGGCCCAGTACATAAAGGCATTATTAACCAAGCGGGTATTCCGTTTAGTGGTCACACAGAGTTCTTTGCATTACAAGCAAATTGCCAAGATGTGGTCATGATGCTTGCAGCACCAGGCTTACAAGTGGCATTGATGACTACGCATATTCCTTTAGCTTATGTTGCTAAAGCGATTACGCGCGATCGTTTACATCATATTATTCAAATTTTGCACCGAGAATTAGTGCAGAAATTTGGTATTGCTTCACCTAAAATATATGTTTGTGGACTAAATCCACATGCTGGTGAAGATGGACACTTAGGTAGAGAAGAAATTGATATAATGATCCCGGCTTTAGATGAGCTGAGAGAGCAAAATATTGATATTGTAGGACCGTTACCAGCGGATACCTTATTCCAACCTAAATACTTACAAGAAGCAGATGTGGTTCTTGCTATGTATCACGACCAAGGACTTCCAGTACTTAAATCATTAGGTTTTGGAAAATCGGTTAACATTACCTTAGGTCTTCCGTATATCAGAACCTCTGTCGATCATGGCACTGCATTAGAACTTGCAGGTACAGGTGAAGCAGATTGCGGTAGTTTTACCTGCGCATTAAATAAAGCCATTGAATTGGCCTCAAAAGTAAGTAAATAATTTTCCAATGAGCAATAAAGTACATTTAGGCCACACGGCCAGAAAACGTTTCGGACAGAACTTCTTAACTGATGAAAGCGTCATCAGTAGAATTGTGGGCGCAATTTCTCCGGATAATGATCATGTCATGGTCGAAATTGGCCCTGGTCTAGGTGCATTAACTGAGCCTGTGGCTGAAGCCGTTGATAACTTAACCGTGGTTGAGTTAGATAAAGACCTCGTTGAGCGTTTAGAAAACCACCCTGTATTAAAAGATAAGTTAACCATCAATCAAGGTGATGCGCTTAATTTTGACTTTAGCCAACTGCAGCAAGGTGATAAAAAGCTCAAGGTGTTTGGTAACTTGCCATACAACATATCAACGCCACTGATGTTTCATCTTTTCGAATTCGCTGAAATTATCGAAACAATGCACTTTATGTTGCAAAAAGAAGTTGTACTTCGTTTATCAGCCAGTCCTGGCACCAAAGCCTATGGACGATTAACTGTTATGGCTCAGTACTTCTGTAAAGTCGTTCCAGTATTAGAAGTACCACCTGAAAGCTTTAAACCCGCTCCAAAAGTAGATTCTGCGGTAGTACGTTTATTGCCTTTTGATGAAAAACCATTCCCATGCAAAGATGTCGATGTATTAAGACATGTTTGTACCACAGCGTTTAACATGCGCCGTAAAACATTAAGAAACAACTTAAAGCAAATGGTCACTGACGAAGAGTTTACACAACTCAATATAGACTCGTCGTTACGACCAGAACAAATCAGCGTCGAGCAATACGTTGCACTCGCTAATTTAGTTTGCGATAAAAGTTAGTCACCTCAAGGGCATTTATATCGTTAAATGCCCTTCTGCTTTTTAGGATGTTGAATGACCTCTGTAGCCTCAAACGTCAAAATTAAAGTTGAAACAAAATACCTCGAAGATCAATCTTCAGCAGAAGATGAAAAGTACTTATTCAGCTATACCATCACTATTATCAACCTCAGTGAAATTGCCGTTACACTAAAAGATCGCCACTGGATCATTACTAATGCCAACGGTGAGACAAGCGAAGTGAAAGGACCTGGCGTGGTAGGTGAAACCCCAACCATAGACCCTGATACTGCTTATCAATATTCAAGCGGTACAGTAATGGAAACGCCTGTCGGTTTTATGGAAGGAAGCTATGGCATGGTGACAGACCAAGGCGAAAGCTTTAGTGCGCAGATCCCAACATTCAGACTCGCTGTCCCAGGGATATTTCAGTAAGCCTATGGCACATTATTTTGTTGGTGATATTCAGGGCTGCTTTAAAGAACTTCAACGCTTACTTGCTGCGGTGGATTTTAACCCGTCAAAAGACGAAATCTGGGCTGTTGGGGATCTCGTTGCTCGAGGACCTGACTCGCTTGCAACGCTCAGGTATTTAAAGTCATTAGATAATAGCGCTAAAATCACCTTAGGCAATCACGATCTTCACTTACTGGCACTACACGGTAAAATCAAAAGAGCAAACCCCAAAGATAATCTCACTGAACTCCTAAATGCCGATGATTTAAGTCAGTTAATTGATTGGCTGCGTGAACAACCTTTAGTTCACACCTTACCTTCTCACAACATCATCATGACTCACGCAGGCGTGCCGCCTCAATGGGGTTTAACGACCTTGTTAGCTGAAGCAAAAGCAGTCAGCGACGCGCTAAAACGAGATGATTATTTAAAAACACTTATCTCGAAAATGTACACTGAAGCGCCTGATTTATGGGATAGTAAGGCAAAAGGTTTACCCAGATTGAGATATTGCATCAACGCACTCACGCGCATGCGCTATTTATTTCCTGATGGCAGCTTGGATTTTGCCTGCAAAACGCCAATCAGTGATAAACCTTCTGAATTAACTCCTTGGTTTGAATTCGACTCAGTCCTTAAATCTAGCCATACACTCGTATTTGGCCATTGGGCTGCGTTAATGGGAATCACTCACCAAGAAAATGTAAAGGCACTAGATACTGGATGCTGCTGGGGTGAATATATGACACTTTGGCATGCTGAAACGAATGAACAACTCACTCAAGCAAAACTAAAATAATTAATAAATTGTTAAACTAATAATAAACTTAGCCGATAAAGCTATTAGATCTCATATGATCACATAACCCTGAGCGATCTTGAGACAAATTCGGGATAAAATAATAACAGCCGGAGTATGCTATGAAAATTAATGTTGCCACCAGAGTTATTGGCGGTTTTACTGTTGTGACACTGCTTTTAATTGTATTAGGTGGCGTATCTTTACTGACCAATAATACCATTAAAGATAGTACAACAACTTTGCAAGAAGTTAGCTTACCCGCGCTGACTGCAACAGGTGAATTAACAAAAAATTTAAGTGCCCAGCAAATCCAAATTCTATTTGGTTATTACACTAATGAATCAAATAAAATCCCCGCTGTTGAGAAAAAAATCCAAATAGAGTCGAGTGAATTTCATAAAACGCTTAACAGATTGACTGCACTGATTTCAGATAGACAAGAATTCTCAAGTAATTTATCGCAATTAAAATCTAGCTACGCTGGTTTTGAAAAGAACGGTAAATTAATGCTTAAAGAGCATGAAAATGCATTAATTAAGAATGAACAATTATTATCTTTACGTGATGATCTTGAAGACAGTGCTGACGAAGCCTCGTCTATCTTACTTGATCTGATCGATTTAGAAATGAGTGACGATACGACCGAACAAAGCATTGCAGCAACGGCAGGGGTTGTTGACAGTACTTTTATTAATATTATCACCACCATTTATGACTTAGTTGCTGCTACTGATGACAGTAAATACAATGTTATCGTTAAAGAGCTTGAGTACATGGTGAGTGACACGAGAAGAAAGATTGAACATATTAATCTTCAAGGTCGTGGCATTATCAGCGACGGTACATTAGACGATTTAAATACTGAAAGTAACGCAGTATTCGCTTTGATTAATGGTAATAACTCAATCGTTGCCCTAAAAGGACAACAACTTAAACACAATAAACAAGCTGCCAACCTATTAGCTGCAACAGACAAAGATCGTTTAGAAGTCAACGCTAAAATGTTTAGTCTCGCCGATAATATCGAAAGCTTCACTAGTCACATTGGTAATAGTGCTATTGAAAATATTGATTCAGCCAGCCTCAAAACTATGTTTGTTGTTATCTTAGCGATTTTGGTTTCTATTATCGTCAGTATTGCAGTAGTAAAACCACTGACTCGCTCACTTGCCAAAGTTAATCAAGCACTTAACATTCTTGCTTCAGGTGACTTGACCCATAAACTCGACGACTCAGGTCACGATGAGTTTGCCGAGTTAGCGAAGAACTGTAATAGCTTAGTTGATAGCTTACGAAACCTGATTGTAGGTATCTTAGATCGCTCTAACCAACTTGCAGCAGCAGCTGAAGAAACATCAGCAATTACCACGCAAACGACCAGTGGCATTCAAGAACAGAAGAGCCAAGTCGACCAAGTGGCAACAGCAACAACTGAATTAAGTTCAAGTGCTCAGCAGGTTTCAATGAGTGCTGACCAAGCCTTAGAGCAAATTAAGCAAGCTGACGAAGAAACTCAGCACATGCGTAAACTTGCAGAAGAAAACAAAGTCACCATTCTCGCACTTGCAGATGAAGTCGCCAAAGCAGGACAAGTGATTAACAAGGTTCATTCTGACAGCGCATCAATTGGTTCTATTTTGGATGTTATTAGAGGAATTGCAGAACAAACCAACCTACTTGCACTTAATGCGGCAATTGAAGCTGCACGTGCAGGTGAGCAAGGTCGTGGCTTTGCTGTTGTTGCTGATGAAGTTCGAAGCCTTGCTTCTAGAACACAAGAATCAACCAGCGAAATTCAGCAAATGATTGAAATGCTGCAACAAGGCGCGCAACAAGCGGTATCAGTGATGGAGCTAGGACGCAGCCAAGCTACAAGTTGTGTTGATAAGACAGAGCAAGCGAATTTAGCACTAGAAACGATTAGCCAGTCAGTGCACAAAGCTTATGATTCGGGTAACCACATTGCTCAAGCTGCTCAAGAGCAAAACTTAGTGAGCCAACAAGTTTCTGAGATGCTAGAACATATTGCTGCAATATCAGAGGAAACGGCGACGGGTGCTGATCAAACTGCACAATCAAGCCATCAAGTTGCAATGTTATCTGAAGAGCTACAAGGCTCTGTAGGTGAATTTAAGGTCTAACTGTTATAGACACTCATCTTTTACTAAAAAGGCTCTCAGGAGCCTTTTTTAGTGGCTTAAACTTAATAATATAAACTCAGTTCTACCTGAGTTTATATAGTTTACTCAACTTGTCAGAATAAAAATCATATTACCCAATATGCCGAACCGTATCAGCTCGGTTATTATTTCACTCAACCACGCTTCCCCAATAACCCATCTCACTCATTAAGTTAGATTTCGATAAAGTTTTAACAGTGTCAGTAACAAGTATCTAGGGTGACTATTTATATTAACTATCTAGGGTGACAGTCTTGGATAGCAGCCTGTGATAACTGTTTATGATAGCTCACTGTTATCGGTTTATATTCAAGCCTTTTTATATGTTCCTTTTATTTAAATTCTGGTTTCTGTGCTGCTCTTGCGAACTCTTGCTAGTAAAATGAACGAGACGAAAAAGCTAAGCCATAAAAAAACCGCCCAAAGGCGGTTTTTAATCAGATGTATCTGAGTCTGCTTTACACGTTATGAATACAAACACTCACAACAGTTACATAATGCTAAAGCAAGTCATTCCAACGAGATGGCTTATTCGCCATTACTGATTCGTTGTTGTACTGCAGCAGTGATTGCACTACCGCTATGACCATTTGCATTTGCCCAATCAAGAATGCTTTGTCCGTCTGCTTCAGGAGTATTTAAATCTCCAGCAGGAAGACGTTTTGCAATGTACTCACCCACTTCTAAGGCGTTAGAGTTGTATGCAGTTCTTAATAAGCTATTACCGTCGCAAGAAACACCAGTGTAAATATTGCGTAATTTTACGCGGCTTTCCTTCAACTTTTTACGTAAACGGTTTTTGTCATTAGATTTTACATAATCACAAATGTTCGCGACAAGTTGATCAGTATTCGCTTCGGCAGGGGTTGACACAAAAGATGCTGCAATTAGGGCTGCTAAGGCCACAGGCATTAAACGCATCTGACACTCCTTTTTAGGTATTTTTATTTTTGTACCTGCCATCAAGGGCAAGTATCTATTCAGGGTAACACAGGCCACAATTTAACATTATTTCACCAAAGTGTTAAAGCTATATTGCAATTGTGATTCATTTATCTCAACTACCTTATCTTTTAACGTCCAGCTACCGTCATCCCATTCAGGGAAAAAAGTATCACCATCAACCGTTAAGTCGATAAAGGTTAGATATAGGGTATCGGCCAAAGGTAAAATTTCTTTATAGAGTTGTCCGCCACCAATAACAACTAATTCTTCACAACCTGTTACAAGGGCTTTTGCAGCCTCAAAAGAATTGACGCAAGAAACGCCTTCTGGTTGATAGTCGCTTTGACGGGTAATGACGATATTGTGGCGACCCGGTAATGGTCTACCAATTGATTCGAAGGTTTTACGCCCCATCACTACAGGCTTGCCGAGTGTCATAGCTTTAAAATGTTTTAAATCTTCAGGCAGGTGCCATGGCATTTTGTTGTCTTTACCTATTACACGATTATTGGCCATAGCGGCGATCATAGCGATGCGCATGTAAAATCCTTATTTGATGCTGGAGAAATTAAATAATTGGTCGAGTGCGATAGTAAACCAAAGCCGGCATAGCCAAGCCTACAGACAGCGCCCCCAGAATGAAAACTGTTTTTAACCCATTTTGAATAACCATAGTGGTGAGATCTGAACTCACCTGCTCTTGCACACTTAGCTGAACAATTGCAATTAACGTATTATACGCATAAGTCCCTGGTACCATGGGAATGATTGCTGCCACTGCATACATCAGCGGTGGAGCAAGATGCCTTTTAGCAAAACGGATGGTTATCACTCCAACGAGCGCGGCAGCAGCAAATGTGGCCCATTCAATTGGCATATCTAGGTGCAATAACAAGGTTCTAAAACTATGACCAATTGCACCAGCAAGAGCGCAATAAGGTAAAAACCGTCTTGGGACATTAAATACCATCGCAAACCCCATTGCTGGGATTGCAGAAAAGAATGCATCATTAAGTAAAGTCAGCACAAGATTCATGTGATCAACGTCCCTCCAAATGCCATCGCTAGTGTAATACCGATAACCGTTGCCAGAGTGAGTAAAGTGGCATGCCCCCAGCGAGATATACCGACATTCATATGGCCTTTGACCATATCAGAAATAGCATTTATCAGTGGGAAACCCGGCACAAGCATTAACACACTTGCAGCCATTGGAATTTTCGGTGTTGAGGTCAATTCCAAAAGGTGACCAAGTTGCGCAACCAAGGTGGTAATAAAGGCGGTGATAGCAAAAATTATCAACAGATTGAAATGTTTTTTCACTAAGGATAAACGAACCGACATGCCGACAGCTGAAGCGATAAACGTAATAAAGCATGCCGCTAAATCACCACCGAATAAATGACAGAAACTCGCACAAGACAAGCCAATCATCGCGATGACATATTTGGCTGGATACGTTTTGGGTTCAATTTTTTCTAAACGGCGTTTAACTTGCTTGTCGTTGTAAATGCCTTTTTCGGCCAAGATACAGATGCGTTGCACTTCACATACAATCATCATGTTAATGCCGTGCTCGCGTAAACGGCGCGTCGTGGTAATACAACGGCCATGGACAAGGCTGGTCAATACGAGGGAATTTGAAGAAATCGACAGTTCGACACTGGCTAGGCCAAGGGCTTTGCCTAGGCGCTGGCTAATCTCTTCAACAAGATCAGATTCAGCGCCATAAGCTAAGAGAAGTTGTGCACTTCGTACTACAAGACGAGTGATATCATTTTGAGTGTCGGCGTACACAATTTTTCTCTTATTTAACTCAATTTAACGTTGGTAGATAATTTCCACATCATAGTCATCATCGTCGAAATCGTCATCGAAGTCATCATCGTAGTCTTCGTTAACAGATTCAACATTAGCTTGATGGTAATTATCCCACTTAAACTCGACTTCATCGTCAGGGCTGATTGATTCATCTTCGTCAGGCAATGCAGAAATAAAGTCGAGAAGTTTTAAACTTAACTCTTCAGTATTGGTGCGATTAAATGCTGACATAGTGTATATGTCACCTTTCCAATCGATTTCCTTAACGATGTGCTCCATTTTCTCAGCAAGCTCATCTTCTTGTAGTAAATCAATCTTGTTAAATACTAACCAACGCGGCTTAGCAGCCAATTTAGGAGAATATTTCTCAAGTTCAGCCACAATTGAACGCGCAGACTCAACCGGATCGCTTCCATCAATAGGGTCGATATCGATAATGTGTAATAACACACGACAACGCTCTAAATGCTTTAAGAAACGAATGCCTAAACCCGCGCCATCGGACGCACCTTCGATCAAGCCAGGAATATCAGCAATAACAAAACTCTGACCAGGACGAGGGCTGACAACACCTAAATTAGGCACCAAAGTGGTAAATGGGTAATCGGCGACTTTTGGTGTAGCACGAGAAACTGAACGAATAAAAGTTGACTTACCCGCATTCGGTAAACCTAACAAGCCAACATCAGCTAATAACAATAGTTCCAGCTTCAGCATGCGTACTTCGCCTGGTGTACCTAATGTCTTTTGTCTAGGCGCTCGGTTGGTACTGCTTTTAAAACGCGTGTTACCTAAACCGTGGAAACCACCTTTAGCCACTAACAGTTTTTGACCATGAGTGGTTAAGTCACCTAGTAACTCTTCTGTTTCAAAATCAACAGCGCGAGTACCCACAGGCACTTTTAATAACATATCTTCGCCGCCATGACCTGTACAATCACGACCACGACCATTCTTACCACGCTCAGCGATGTAAGAACGTACAAATCGAAAATCAATAAGCGTGTTCATGTTTTCGTCTGCGACTAAAAATACGCTACCGCCGTCACCGCCGTCACCACCATCAGGACCGCCATCTGGCACATATTTCTCACGTCTGAAGCTAACGCAGCCACTGCCACCGTCACCCGCTTCAACTCTGATTTTAGCCTCATCAATAAACTTCATACATACTCCTGACACCACTTAATGTGCCAATTATAACCTCAAAAGACTGAGATGTGCAGGGAAGCGTAGAAGATTCAATCACCATAAATCGCTTACTGCAAAATAAATAACCATCGGTGTAACACACCGAAAATACTTCAATGAAGTTTAGTTAACTAACTCCAACAATGAAGTAAAAAACACAAAAGCCCCGCCAGAAGGCGGGGCTTTCAAAGACTGATTAAAGTCTAGAATTAAGCTTCGATGCTAATAAACTTACGGTTATTAGGACCTTTTACTTGAAACTTAACTTTACCGTCTGTTAATGCAAACAAAGTATGGTCACGACCAATACCTACGTTTACACCAGCGTGGAATTTAGTACCACGTTGACGAACGATGATGTTACCAGCAACAACTGATTCACCACCAAAACGCTTAACACCAAGACGTTTACTTTCTGAATCGCGGCCGTTACGAGTAGAACCGCCAGCTTTTTTATGTGCCATGAGTTAGACTCCTAATATTATGCGCTAATCGCAGTGATTTTAACTTCAGTGAACCATTGACGATGGCCCATTTTCTTTTCGTGATGCTTACGACGATTGAACTTTTGAATAGTTACTTTCTCACCGCGACCGTGGCTAACCACTTCAGCAACAACTTTACCACCAGCGACTAATGGAGCACCAACGTGAACATTTTCACCGTCAGCAACCAATAATACTTGGTCAAACTCAATAGTTTCACCAGTAGCAACTTCAATTTTTTCTAAACGAACTGTATGACCTTCAGCAACACGGTGTTGCTTTCCGCCACTTTGAAAAACAGCGTACATAGCTATTTCACTCCAAATGGACTAACACTCCGGTTCATTATATGTAGATACCGGGTGCTAAAAACTTTTAATGACAATGGGCGCGGAGTCTACGCTAAGATTTACCATCTGGCAAGTGTTAAATGTGAATCAATAAAAAAAGCTCGGTTTAACTCCCACAATCTAAGAACAAAAGCTGTCTAAGGCATGAATTTTAGATAAAATTTGTTAATATACAATTTGAACCTTATATAGTGGGCAATATAATTTGCCTGATAGCCTAATAACTAGAGACCATTATGGATTTAAACGCCATTCGTCAACTAGCTGATAACGACATGCAAGCCGTAAATCAGTTAATTTACAAACAACTTGAGTCTGATGTTGCACTAATTAACCAACTCGGTTTTTACATTATCAATGGTGGTGGTAAAAGATTACGCCCATTACTTTCGGTACTTTCTGCTCGCGCTATCGACTATAAAGGTGAAGAGCATCTTAAATTAGCAGCCATTATTGAATTTATTCATACTGCTTCTTTATTACACGATGACGTTGTCGATGAATCAACATTACGTCGTGGTCGTAAAACAGCCAATGCTTTATTTGGAAACAGCGCAAGTGTTTTAGTCGGTGATTTTTTATATACCCGCTCATTTCAAATGATGACCGAACTCGATAGCATGAAAGTGTTAAGAGTCCTTGCCGACACCACTAATATTCTTGCTGAAGGTGAAGTCTTACAATTAATGAATTGTAATGATCCAGAAACCACCGAAGAGAATTATATGCGGGTAATTTACTGTAAAACAGCAAAATTATTCGAAGCTGCAACCTTGCTCACAGGTGTTATTGCTGACGTAAGCGAAGAGCAACAACATGCCCTTGGTGAATACGGTAAATTTTTAGGCACCGCTTTCCAATTAACCGACGATTTACTTGATTACACGGCCGATGCTGATGAACTTGGCAAAAACATTGGTGATGACTTGGCCGAAGGTAAGCCTACACTGCCATTAATTTATGCTATGGCTCACGGTAGCGATACAGCAAAAGCATTGATTAAAGAAGCGATTGAAAAAGGCGATGGCACAAAAGCAATTGATGAAATTGTTGCAGCCTTAAATGATTCAGGCGCCCTTGAATACACTAAACAAAAAGCGAACCAAGAAGCTGACAAAGCGATTGCTGCACTGGCCCCAATTGCCGATAGTGAATATAAGACAGCATTAATCTCGTTAGCGAAAATTTCAGTTCAACGAAATAACTAATCTGTATTTGGTTAAATATCTACGCTCCGGTATCTGAGCGTAATTAAGCCAACCATCATAAAATGCCCACTACAACTTAGTAGCGGGCATTTTTATTGCTATCAATACAATTTAAATCGTTAAACTTGCCAATCTATAGGTGTTTGCCCTAACTCTATTAACATTTGATTTGTTTTAGAGAAGTGACCACTACCAAAAAAGCCTCGATAAGCAGACAGTGGAGAAGGATGCGGCCCTGTTAATACGTGATGCTGCTTTGCTGTAATAAGCTTTCCCTTTTTAATGGCATGAGCGCCCCACAAAATGAATACAATAGGCTCACCTTTATCGTTAAGGGTTTGCATCACTTTATCTGTAAAAGTCTCCCAGCCGGCTTTTGAGTGAGAATGCGCTTTTCCCTCTTCTACTGTTAATACGGTATTGAGCATTAACACCCCTTGTTTAGCCCACTTAGTCAAATCACCATGGTCAGGAATGACAAAGCCATTAATGTCTTGTTGGAGTTCTTTATAAATATTCACTAAAGAAGGCGGTGTTTTTACTCCTTGTTGTACAGAAAAACATAACCCATGAGCTTGACCTGCTCCGTGATAAGGGTCTTGCCCTAAAATCACCACTTTCACATCACTCAAAGGAGTCAATTCAAATGCGCGGTATACATCTTCATCGGCAGGGTAAACCGTTTTTCCTAGCTGTCTTTGATGAGCAACAAACTCATTTAATTCACAAAAATACGGCTCCGCTTGCTGCGTTTTAATCAATGTTTGCCAATCGTTCATCTAGGGGGCTACCTTGTAAAAGAGTCAATCTCATTATGGTGTTAATTCGCGAAATACAGCCTTTCAATTACACTTACTAAGACAAAGGTTGAGTCGAAGCAAATAATTAAGAAGATGCTCAAGCATACTATGAATCACTGAACACCTATCAACATCCAAGTTTCAAACTTATCCATTAGTGATGGTTATCATTATACTCGGCCAATTAGCCGTCGTCGCTTTAGCTAATATGAAGTGTTTGAGTAAAATGACCGAGTGAAGTGATTCAGGCCCCGCTGATAACGTTCATATTTTCACTAATCCAAGTAACAATGACCAGCTCATTATCAATCAATGGGGTTACCCTGCACAAAACTGGGCTCCTTTTGAAGCATCGCAACGATTCGTTATATCTAGTAACTAACAATACCCTGTTCAATGCCTCTACCTCTACAATCCTCTCACGCCATTATCAATATATTATGATCCACGTAATGGACAGGTGATCACAGATTCCGCCCCTGATAGCGAATTGAGACTTTATTCTGTCAATAAAATCGGTACACTCATTGCTAAATTAAGTCACTATTACGAGTAGAACTCATGTCAGAACAAAAAACTGAAACAACCATGTACCAACTAGCTGATCAATTTATTGCGCTAGCCAATCAACTAGGTCAAACAGAAAATGATATCGGTAAAGTCGGTACTGCTTTGCGTTTTGCTGCAGCGCGCTACAATGCGTTTGAAGCTGCGATTAAATCAGCCAATCTAGAAGCAGAAAAAGAAAATGCATTGAGCTGGTTCACTGAAGAATACAAAGGCATGTTGAACGAAAACTTAAATGACCACATTAAAAACCCACCGGGTGGTCAACAAGAAGCCAAAGAAGAAAAAGCTGACGATTCTGTGCAGGTCTTCAAAAATTAAGCATGCCGATATTAAGCATGTAAAAAAGCCATCATTACGATGGCTTTTTTGTTGGAGAATTTATCACTAAATAATATCTATAATGACCCTTAAGGCCAGTAGAATAAGCACCATGCCTGACAGCTTATCGATAAGCGCAGCCTTGTCACGTAAGCGAGACAATATCGGCCCATGAGATAATACAACCGCAATGATGGTATACCAGAGTCCATCTACAACCAGTGGGGTTAATACAATTAATGTTTGTCCCGTTAGCGATTCAGCTGCCAATACAAACTGACTAAACAGCGCTAAAAAGAACAACAAAATTTTAGGGTTAAATAACGAAATAGCTAAACCATCGCGAGCTGCTTGAAGTAATGAAGTTGACTCACCTGACTGTAATTTCTGCTCCATCCCCCCTTTAGATTGCAAGGCTTGAAATCCCATCCACGCTAAATAGCACGCTCCAATAAGAGCAATACCATTAAACACTAAAGGTGATTTTTCAAGCACAACGGCCAAGCCCAATAGCGTTACTAATGCGTACACACCAATGCCAATTGAGTGAGCCCAAGCACACACAACGCCGTGTAATCTCCCTCCTGATAACGTATGTCTTAGCACCATAGCTAAACTCGGACCGGGAGACATCGCTCCTAAACAACAGATGGCGAGTAATCCAAGCCATGTACTTAATGCCATTACTTATAAATCCTTCATTCTACCGTGATTATTCATGCTCACTATGCTTGAGCATTTCTGAGGCCCTATTAATGAGTTCAGCGTTATATTTCCGTGCAGAATAGATAAAAATACTGAAATCATGCCGCAAAAAAAACGTACGTTATCATGAATGAGCCTTTACAACATTCATTTAACCTCAATTTAAGCAAACCTTGATATAGTACACTGTATTAACATGCTTTTTACTCGAGAAACCACAATGTCATTAATGCTACCAATTTTACTTGGATTATTACTTGCCGGAATTGCTCTACTCATATTTTTTAAAATTAAAGGAAAAAACATTCCTGGTATCGTAATCGTAATATTGGGCTTTATGACAATCTGTTTTACTGGGGTTTATGCTTTTTTGGAAAAAACCGAAGACTACAATGCCTATAAGCGATTGCAGTGGCAACCCCTTAACCCAGCTCAAATTATGCCATTGGTTGAGCAAGGCTACACCGTATTTGTCGATGTCGATGCAGACTGGTGTCTTCCTTGCCGCACCAATAAAGCCAATGTGACCCATCGTGAAATCGTGGTAAACGCACTTGAGGCAGATAACCTTATTTTGATGAAAGGTAACTGGAGTCAACCTAATAAAATGATTGAGGATTACGTTGGTAAAGAAGGTGGAATAGGAACGCCTTTTAACAAAGTCTATGGACCATCACACCCTCAAGGTATCTTATTACCTGTAGAGTTAACCATAAACGCCGTGTTTCAGGCGTTAGAAGCTGCTAAATAATCTCCACGCAAAAAAAAGACTGCCTAGGCAGTCTTTTATGTACGACGTTAACGTGATTTAGAAAATATAGCTTAACTTACCGTAGTAAAAGCCACCATTGTAATCAAATGGACCACTTTCATAATACACTGCACCTAGCACGCCTTGAGTACCATCTTTTAACTCTTGCGCTTCTTGGTCAAACAAGTTGTTTGCTCCAACAGAAAGGGTTAATTGATCAAACATGGTGTAACTGACTTCTAAGTCAACAGTAACTGCTGAGTCTGCCGTTTCAGAGCCCCAATCTGAGGTATCATCCGCATGGGTTGCATAGTATTCACCAAAGTAATTACCACGCAATGACACACTGATATCATCCCAGGTTTGCCCCCAAGTCAATGTCGCACGGTGAGCCGGAATGCCATCTTCTAAGCGGCGAACTTTACCTTCATCAGTCGTCTCAGGATCGAACTTATCAACACTCGTGTCAGTCCAGCCATACGCTAAGCTGAACATCGTATCACCTGACATTAACTCAGTTTCGTAAGAGCCGACAATATCGATACCTTGCGTCGTGGTATCAAAGTCATTGGTATAATAAGTCACCGCAGAGATGAGCTCAGGGAACTCAACACCAGCATCTCTTAAATCATCATAATCTTCTGGTTCTACTGCAATTTGACTTGACTGAGCAATACGGCCTGTCACCTCAATATTGTAGTAATCAACAGTTAAGAAGAAGTCGTCATACTCAAATACAGTACCAATGGCATAGTTAATTGACTCTTCAGGCTCTAATACTTCACCGCCATAAAATGCTGCTAACGGATCGGTTGGAGGCGCGATAAAGGTTTGAATTAAATCACCGTTAACAATCGATGTCTGAGTATTCACGACATTTTCTTGACCAACAGTTGGTGCTCTAAAGCCTGTGCTGTGCGATGCACGCATAGACCAGTAATCTGTGAAAGAGTACTGGGTCGAAATTTTATAGTTTAGTGTATCGCCAAAGGTTGAGAAATCTTCGTAACGAAGTGCAACCCCTAACAACCAGTCATCAGTTAAATACGCTTCAACATCAGCGTAAACACCAATATTACTACGGTCATTTTTACCTGCAGCTTCTGGTCCAAACCCTTTAAAGCCATGAGAACCAATATTGAAGCCTTGATCAGCATAAGGGCCAGCTATCCAAGATGCTTCTTCGCCTTGAGTAATTTCAAAAGACTCTTCTCGCCACTCAAAACCCGTTGCAAAACTAATATCTTCAATCGAGCCAAGTGTAAAGTAACGTGAAAAATCGAGATTTACCGTTGTTTCAACTTGCTCATAAGCACCAGTATCAAAATCGGTTTGTGTGTCCTCAGGATTCGCAGCAAGACCGAGTGATGGGTTTAATGAATTATAAAGGCTAAAGCTTGATTTGTTTGAGCCTGTGCCCGCACTGGCATCATACATCCACTCACCTAACTCACCTTCAATACCAGCAAAGAAAGACATATCTTCAATGGTTCCAGCAAATTGCGGAGTATAACCACCTGGACGCACTTGGTTCATAGAGAAACAATTAGCATCAGCAACCATTGCTTGATATGCCGCAGTGTCTAAAACGTTGCCATCTGAACCATCAGCATTTTTTGGGATTGGCACTGGAGCACAGGTTGATTGGTCGCCGTTAACAGCCCCCACTAATAAGTTTTCACCGCCATCAACTGAGTAAACGTTGCCACGGTTATGTGGATTACGATAATAAAATCCACCAATTGCTTCACGAGAAGACACATTACCAAATGCATAAATTCGATGGTTATCATTTAAGTCAAAACCCGCATTAACAAAAACGGTGTAATCATCATTAATTTCTGGGTTACCCCAAACTTGAGCAGGATCATTAACGTAAGTATTGCCTTGTGCGATTAAATTGCCAGCATCAGGACGCTGCACACTGCGACTGGTGGCATCTGCGGTTTTATACTGTGCACTAATATTAACAAAGCCAGCATCGGTCAAAGGTAACCCAATGTTGCCATCGATAGTCGTTGTCGCGCCATCACCTTCATAGTACTCGCCTTGACTGATACTGATTGAACCGCCTTCAGCACTATCTTTTAGTTGGAAATTCATCACACCAGCAATAGCGTCAGAACCGTATTGTGCCGCGGCACCATCACGTAATACTTCAACTTGCTTAAGCGCAATACTTGGGATGACAGAAATATCCGGTCCTTGAGCACCATCGTTAATACCACCACCTTGGAAAGCAATAACAGAAGCACGGTGACGACGCTTACCATTAACAAGTATCAGGGTACTGTCAGAAGGAAGACCACGTAAATTGACTGGGCGAACAAGTGTGGCGGCATCACTAATAGGTTGGGCACGCGAGTTAAAAGAAGGCACTGATGTCACCAGCATATCAATCATATCAGTTGAGCCATTTTTTCTCAGGTCATCACTACTGATAATATCTACTGGCACGGGTGATTCACCAACAGAGCGAGGCGCCGCTCGGCTACCTACTACGGCAATTTTTTCAACATTTTCGGCGACTTCTTCATCCTCAGCCATTGCTGCTGTAGACATAACTGAGCCTGCTAAAGCTACCGTTACAGCAAGACTTAACGAATTTAAGCCAAACTTCCTTTTCTTTAGATTAGTCATCATTTTTTGTCTCAAATTATTATATTTATGCTTGTGACGGGTAATTTAATCAGGTGTTTACAATTAAATAATCGTCTCTCCCAAAATGAAATCATTTCACTTTCATTTACATTTCTATAACAAATAAAACGTAATTGCTAACTATTTCTACTCCCACTCAAAATAATAATCGCCATAAGCAGGCTAAATCAGGATAAATAACTTAACCTCATGAAAATAACCTACAATTTTAGTTACATTAACCACAATTAAGCTTTTGCTAAAAAAGAATCCACTAATATTACTGTTACAGTTAGTTTAAAAAACCAACAGCTCACAAATTTAAAAGCTCGATCAACCAACAAGTTAATAGAGTACAAACTCTAGATTAATTAATAAGATAGATGAAGATTGACTATTTTCAGTAGACCTTTTAATGTAATTCAACCAATCTAAACAAGTGTTTGATTTTCTCGAATAACAATAAATCATGAATAAAAGGGACAGTCTCATGGCGTATGACGCAGAATCACAGCTCAACTTAGATCAATACCACTCTCTAGTCGATTTAATCGAAAAGACCTGTCAGCAGTACGGAAATAACATTGCTTATGCGTGTTTAGGAAAGAACACCACATTTAAAGAAATCGAGTCCGCCTCACGACATTTTGCTGCGTATCTACAAAATCACACTGATTTAACTGCTGGGGACAGCATTGCTATTCAATTGCCCAATATTACCCAGTTTGTCATTGCCGCATACGGAGCCATGCGAGCAGGGTTGGTTATCGTCAATACAAACCCACTTTATACAGAGCGTGAATTGATCCACCAATTTAATGATTCAGGCGCTAAAGCCTTGGTTGTGCTTTCTGATTTGCTACCCACGCTCAATAATGTCGTCTCAAATACAGGTATTTCATTAGTCATTAGTACCCACGCCTTGGATTTAATTTCGCCTCAACCGCAAATAGATACCCCATTCAATAAAATTGAATTTAATCAAATGCTACTTGAAGGTGAGCAATCCACTTTCACTGCAGTTTACCCAAAACAAACAGATCTAGCCGCACTGCAATACACAGGTGGCACCACTGGCTTATCAAAAGGAGCCATGTTAAGTCATCGCAATATGCTAGCTAACTCGGCTCAAGTAAAATCTAGAATTGCCAGCACGATGACAYCGGGTAAAGACGTTTTCGTTGCGCCATTACCGATATATCACATCTATGCCTTTATGGTGAATCTAGTACTCTATTTCGAATCAGGAAGTTGCTCAGTTTTAATCCCAAATCCAAGAGATATCCCAGGGTTAATTAAGACCATGAGTAGCTACCCTTTCACTGGCTTTGCAGGACTTAACACGTTATTTGTTGGTTTATGCCACCAACCAGATTTTCAAGCACTAGACTTTAGCCGACTCACCATTACTATCTCTGGCGGAACGGCGCTTACAAGTGCTGCAGCAAACATATGGCAAAAAACCACAGGTTGTATGATTTCAGAAGGTTATGGTTTATCAGAGACTTCACCTGTCGTGAGTTTAAATGCTCCTGGTTATCAACAATTAGGCACGATTGGTAAACCCGTTCTCGAAACGCAGGTAAAAATTCTCGATATCAATGATAATGAAGTCCCGCTAGGTGAAGCAGGAGAGCTTGCAGTAAAAGGCCCGCAAGTCATGCAAGGCTACTGGAATAAACCGCAAGAAACGGCCAATGTCATGACCGAAGATGGATATTTCAAAACCGGTGACATTGCAGTTGCAACGCCTGATGGTTTTCATAAAATTGTCGATCGCAAAAAAGATATGATCATTGTGTCAGGATTTAATGTTTATCCTAACGAAGTTGAGGATGTATTATCGCAGCACGAATTAATCCTTGAATGTGCTGTCGTTGGGGTCAGTGATGATAAATCTGGTGAGGCAGTTAAAGCGGTAATCGTTTTAAAAGAGCCAACATCTGATGATGCAGCCACAAAACAGCTCATTTCAGACTATTGTCGCAGCCAATTAACCGCCTATAAAATTCCAAGGTTAATTGAATTTACCGAGCAACTACCTAAAAGTACCGTTGGTAAAATTCTTAGACGAGAACTCAGAAAATAACA
The DNA here is from genome assembly GCF_001675935.1 of Shewanella sp. UCD-FRSSP16_17. NCBI lineage: Bacteria > Pseudomonadati > Pseudomonadota > Gammaproteobacteria > Alteromonadales > Shewanellaceae > Shewanella > Shewanella sp. UCD-FRSSP16_17. Next base: position 29,751 of record NZ_LZFV01000013.1, on the reverse strand, counting down.
CTTATTGATAAACAGCCCACGACAATGAGTAAAGTGGGCTGCTTATCTGTTCGTTAGACCATCAACACTCAAGGCATGCATACCCAAGGTTTAAGCACTCAAGGTTTAAGTAATTAGCCTACAAATATTCAAAACATGGTTTGAAATAGCTGGTCATTCATATCTCGCTCTTTAAACCTAGCGCTTTCACCAAATCCTTATATTGATGTGTCAGTCAGTAACTGCAAACTAGCAAACTCTTTATAGGTCTCACTCGATTGCATAAGCTCTTGATGTGAACCAATCGCCACCACTTGACCCTTTTCTAACACAATAATCCTATCAGCATTGATCACTGTCGCTAATCGATGGGCAATAATTAACGTCGTTCTACCTTGCATCAAATTATCTAAGCCTTGCTTAACTTTTACTTCGCTAACAGCATCAAGCGCACTCGTGGCTTCATCAAGTAATAGGATTGGTCTGTCAGCAAGAATAGCTCTAGCAATGGCAATACGCTGCTTTTGTCCGCCAGACAACTTAACCCCACGTTCCCCTAAATACGTATCATAGCCATCCGACAACTCTTTAATGAACTCATGGGCTTTTGCTGTTACACAGGCGTTTATCACCTCTTCTTTTGTTGCATCAGCTCGCCCGTAGCGGACATTTTCAAAGACATTAGTGGCAAAAATAACTGACTCTTGCGGCACTAAGGCATATTGCTCCCTTAGCTGCTGCAAAGTGACTTCAGCCACATCCACTCCGTCTAAAAGCACTTTGCCTGATTTAGGTTGATAAAATCGCAGTAATAGTTCAAATAAGGTGCTTTTACCTGCGCCACTCTCACCAACTAATGCCACTCTTTCACCCGCTTTGATCTCAAGATTAATTCCCTTAATCACATCTTCATTACTACTTGGGTAAGCAAACCTTAACGACTCAAGTGACAAACTGCCATTGATTGCAGCAGGCAAAGACTTAGGCGCTTTAACCTCAGGGATATCAATAGGGGTATTGACCAGCTCAATTAGTCGTTCAGCTGCACCTGAAGCTCGTTGTATTTCACTAAAAACTTCACTAATTGTGGCCACAGAGCCCGCCGCCATAACAGCGTAAAACATAAATGCAGATAGTTCTCCAGCGGTAATATTTTGCAACATGACATCTTGAGCGCCCACCCAAAGCACGACAGCAATTGCAGCAATACTTAAAAACATCACCGACGAAATTAATATCGAACGATATAAAATACGAGTTTGAGCAACAGACATCACCGCTTCAACCTGTTGATTAAATACATTGCGGTCTTGTTGCTCGTGACCATAAGCTTGCACTGTGTGTATCTCATGCAAGGTCTCATCAATATTAGCGCCTAAATCGCCAACTTTATCTTGGCTCTTACGCGAGTACTCACGCACTTTTTTACCCAGTAATATCACAGGTACAAACACTAAAGGCACAGCAAGCAGTACAAGGCCAGTCAGCTTTAAGCTGGTAATTGCCATCATCACTAAGGCACCAGTAACCGTAACTGATGAGCGAAATGCCATCGATAAACTACTACCAACCACGCTTTGCAATAAGGTACTGTCAGCGGTAAAACGAGAGATCACTTCACCCGTTCTTTGCTCCGCAAAAAAAGCAGGGGATAAATTAAGTAAATGGTTATAGACCTTGAGACGAATATCCGCAATCACACGCTCGCCGAGCCAAGTCATCAAATAAAAACGACAAAATACCGCTGTGCCGCTGATAGCTGTGATGCCCAAAATAAACAAAACAATCTCGTTGAGTCGTTCAGCATTATCTGCAACAAAGCCTTCATCGACCATCATTTTGACCCCTTGGCCAAGAGACAACCAAGCAAAAGAGCCAATAAAAAGAAAAGTAATAGCGGCAACCACTTTTAGTTTATGGGGCTTTAAAAATCCCATAATCCAAGGAAAAACGGCATATTGAGTGGCGGGTTCAGGTTTGATGTTGGTGATATCACTTGTTGAGGTAGAGTTCAAAATAAATACCCATAAACACATAAGGGCATCAATAGTATCAACAAACAACGAATAAAATGAAGGAATAACAATAACAATAACAATAACAAGTTAATGCATGAAGTCAGTTTGGCTGTATGGTCAAAAAAGTGGTTACAGTGATACGAGTAACCACATTGAACAAAGAATGAGTTGAGCGCCAACTTACTCTTTTATATTGGTATCAATTGACTTTAGTGAGCGCAAAAAGATCCCTAAACCACCCACACTTAATACCAGAATCACAATTAAATCGAATGCACTCATATGGCTAAAGCGGAAGTTAATAGAACTTATCACACCAAATATTAAACCGACTAATGAACCAAAGGTTAAGATCCAACCCAATATATTCTTCGCATTATAAAACATTAGCCCAATACCAAACATGAAGGGGATCATAATCATCCCACTCGTTAGATTCATGCCACCAACACTGTATAAGCTATGACTAAAACCAAAAGAACTGGTAACTTTTATTGCTTTTAGCAACATGTAAAAGCCGCCACACATCATGATTAAGCCGATAAAAAACGAACCAATTCCACCTGATGTACCACCTGCACCGTTCATACAACTCCTTTGTAGAAAAACGTAATCTTGTGTTCGATGTTACTGTCAGCGATCTACAATAGCAATATTGTTTCATCTGTAATCGATGGCGCATTTTTCAATACATTCAATATTTAGTGCAACAGCATCCTTTGCAGGCTTGCCTCACACTCTACCCTCGCACATTGACAGCTTATCTGCGATAATTGCCGGCTATTTCATGATGGTTGCTTTAGGTAAAAAATAATGACGGTTAGTGAGTTTTCTTGTGCAGGTATTGAATTAGCGTTATTTCGCTACCCTAAGCAGCAAGAGTCAAATCTGCAAGCTTGGGATGCCGCAGATGAGCACTTAATAAAACACCTTGTTGAAACCGCACATATTCCAGCTAATACAGCTATTTTGAATGACAATTTCGGCGCACTTCAATGCGGCCTCACTCGTTTAGACAACACCTGGCCGTTGTGGATTGAAACTGATGCTAAAACCAGTTTACTTGGCGCAGAGTACAACCTCAGCGCTAATGAGTTGGCACCAACGAACATCACCCGCCTTAATAGCCGAGAGCAACTGCCTAATGACATTAAATTGGTCATTGTTAAACTGCCTAAAAATCTGACTTATTTTACTCAGCAATTACAACGTTTATCGCAAGTATTAGCTAAGGGCACTCAAATTCTAATTAGTGCTAAAGCAAAGAATATTAATAAATCATTACTTGGCCTCATTGAACAAAATTTAGGCCCAGCTTCTGCAAGTTTAACGTGGAAAAAAACACGTATCATTACCTGTACTGCTGACGGGATAAAGCGATCATTACTTAAAGAAGTCTCTTGGCCAGTTAAAGAGTTTAATTTAACCATCAATAACTTCAGTAATGTATTTGCTGCCAACAAACTCGATATCGGCGCACGTATTATGCTAGATAATATGCCAGAAGGCGCCTTTAAAACCATCATCGATTTAGGATGTGGAAATGGCATTTTAGGTTTACGTGCGGCACAACTGTACCCACAAGCGCATATCCATTTTGTCGATGATTCTGAAATGGCTATTGCATCAAGTCAGTACAACTGGCAAGCAAACGGACTCAATCATGATCAAGGACATTTTCATTGGGATGACTGTTTAACCCACTTAGATGAAAACGTCAGTGCCGACTTAGTCTTATGTAATCCGCCTTTTCACCAAGGAGAAGCCATTACCGATCATATTGCTTGGCAAATGTTTCTTGATGCCAAAAGACGATTAGCGACAGGCGGTATTTTACATGTTGTTGGCAACCGTCATTTGTCCTACCACATTAAACTAAAACGTATTTTTAAAAATTGCACTACCGTTGCATCAAATGGCAAGTTTGTCATTTTACAAGCGACTAAATAGACGAAAGTTAATCTCATCGATTAATTTTCGTCAACATGGCTATTTCAACGATACTTTTCCAAGATTAACAGACTAACTGGCAAATTTAATGGGCATTCGAGTTGTTCAAAACAAGGTCCAATGGATTTGGTAATGGGATATTCTCGCAGCGAGATGTCAGTTTTCTCGCTACGAATTAGTGAAGAGTAAACATGCCGAAATAGACTAACTGCTAAAGCTTGTCTTATTCATGCTGACATAAAATCTAGTGCTATAACTATTAACGCCCTCGCTAGATCACATCATAACCAGCCATAAACAACCAGTAGTAGCACAAACCAATGATGACTCTCCCTCAAATGGCCGCGAAACTCAACGAACTATCAACCCGTAATCTGTCAATATTCACCACAACAATTAATTGGTAATAACAAGAAAAACAAATTGGTTGACAATTGATTTTATTAAAAGATATTATTGGTTTTAAAGCGTGCGCCAAGTCACACTTGCAAGGGCCTCCAGCGTTTACAAATTTAGAACATTTATATAATTCAATGAACTTAAACGCAGATAAAACAGCTGTTAAAGCTTTACCAACTAAGCCTTTAAGCATAAAAAGTATGCCTTTATGGAATAAAAACTGGTTCAACAACGCCTATGTTAATTGTTTAAAACATCTATTTTATTAGTTTAACCAGGTTGTGCGCTCCAGATCCCCCCCTCGTTTGGAGCGAAAAAAAAGGCCTCTCATATCGAGAGGCCTTTTTACTAATATTGGCAGAATCATCTTAGTTCAATACAAATAAGATACTGTTTATAAAATAAAAAGCCTTCTCGTTAAAGAAGGCTTTTAATCTGTTAGTGAAAGCGACTGCGCTTTTACTCACTAGGGACTAATTAACCCAATCGGTTAACCAAATTATCAATCGAGTATAAATCACGTTTTTCGCTGTTCTTACGACGGACTTCTTCAAGTGCTTGAGCTTCAACAGTATCGAATAACACATTGATTAATCTATTAAAGTGCTTATGCATTGCTAAACGTGCTTCTGATGCATCGTTTGCAGCTAACGCTTTATAAATGGAAGTATGCTCATCAAGTGTTTTCTTATTATCTTTACTACAAACACTGTCGTAATCAGTAATTATTTTTTGGCTTGATGCACGCAATGCCCATAGGTTTTGAAATGACTTAATCAATGCGCCGTTACGAGTCGCATTGGCAATTATTTGATGGAACATTTCATCAGCCTCTTCGACATAAGACTTATTTTCCATCATTATCAATGTTTTATTTAACTCAACCAATTCTTCTTCAGTGATAGTATTGGCAGCTAACGCAGCAATTTCACCTTCTACTAAGGCGCGAGCTTGAGTTAATTCAAATGCATTAATCTTGTTTGCAGGGTTATTGGTCGCAACAGATTGTAATACATACACGCCCGAGCCTGTTTTAACTTCAATTTTTTCGCGCACTTCCAGTGCAATAATTGCTTCACGAATGGTGGGTCTGCTGACATCAAACTTTTCAGCTAACTCTCTTTCTGGCGGTAAGCGACTACCTGGTGCATATTCGCCGTTAGCAATAGACGCTTCAATCTCTTCAACGATGCGCCAAAACATACGCCTATTCTTCATGTCTGGTCCTTCAATAGTTAAAACCAATTAGATTTAGTTATTACTTACCATCATATCGATTTACTAAGTCAACGCAAATCCTATTTGAAATTTTTATTGTACTTGAACGATTTTCGCACTAGCTTAAGTCTAGTTAATATTTTGTTATTGGCAATAACAAAAATAAAAACAATTTACATAATTGGTAACACAAAGTGGTTGACAAAACACCTTACCATTGGTTAGTTTCTACTCAGACACAAAGTTGTATTTAAAATAGAGTGGTATTTAAAGATCGTGTTTAAAGGATTGTGTTCACATTTTGATTAAACAATATGTAATCTGGGGAGATTAACGTGAAACTCAATAAAATCAATAATGCACTGAGATTAAGCAGAAGGCATTTTCAGCCAATATCTGCACTCTACAGTTCAGCACTATTAGCCTTTATCGCATCACCAGCTTTCGCACAAGGTGAAGTTGACGCTGTTAAAGTCACAACGCCAAATGCGCAAGTATCAGAACAAGAAGCAGATAATAAAAATGACAGCCCTGATATGGAAGTCATTAAAGTAAGCGGACTTCGCGGCACAATGAGCCGAAAATCATAACACGTGGTAATGACACCACAGTTGCTGATTATTCTCGCTCAGGCTCTAAGTATTTCCTTGGTGCAAAAGTTAAGTTTTAACCTCAAGTAAAACTTAGTCGTACAGCTCCTATCTCGATGATTGAGATAGGAGTTTATTTCCAAGGTAAAGATTGAACAAAGTAATCAAACGACCTAGCGCTAATAAATATAAAAAGAGAGTCATTATGAGTTTTCAAAGCAAGTCGACAAATAACCCAATAAACAATGACAAGTTGTTCTCACTTTCGTTAAAGTCCGCGTTTATGCTGAGTTTAGTGTTTTCTTCAAGCTATATTCAAGCCGCTTCCTATACCGTAAGCACGCCTGATGAATTTAAAGACACAGTAAAAAAGCTGGTCGCTGGAGATAACATTATTCTTGCTAACGGTACTTGGCAGGATTTTGAAATTAAGTTTAAAGGCCAAGGTACAAAAGAAGCCCCTATTTCACTAACGGCAGAGACTAAAGGGAAAGTTATCCTTTCTGGTCAATCAAACTTAAAAATGTCAGGTGAATATTTACATGTATCTGGCTTAGTTTTTAAATCAGGTTTCACCCCAAGCAATGAAGTCATTGCATTTAGAACCAGTAAAAACGATCTCGCAAATAACTCTCGCGTTTCTGAAGTCGTGATTGATAATTACAGCAACCCAGATAGACATGAGTCTGATTACTGGGTGTCTTTATATGGCAAAAACAACCGTTTTGACCACAACCATTTAGTTGGAAAGCGCAATAAAGGTGTGACATTAGCCGTCAGATTAAATACCGAAGCCAGCCAAGAAAATCACCATAAAATTGATCACAACTACTTTGGTCCAAGACCGATTCTTGGGTCAAATGGCGGAGAAACATTGCGCATTGGCACCAGCCATTATTCGATGAGCGATTCTTTTACCGTTGTTGAAAATAACTATTTCGACCGTTGTGATGGTGAAGTAGAAATCATCTCAATTAAGTCTGCTAATAATAAAGTTAGCAATAATACATTTTTTGAATCACGCGGAACCCTTACCTTACGACATGGCAATGGTAACCTCATCGACAGTAATGTGTTTTTGGGTAATGGCGTAGACCACACAGGCGGCATTCGTATTATTAACCGTGACCAAACCATTACTAATAACTATTTAGAAGGTCTTAAAGGTTACCGATTCGGAAGCGGCTTTACGATTATGAATGGTGTACCTAACTCACCCATTAATCGTTATCACCAAGTCGTTAATGCTAACGTTCACCATAATAGCTTTATCGATGTCGACCACATTCATTTAGCTGCAGGTAGCGATCAAGAACGCTCAGCAGTACCAAAAGATTCTTCTGTCTCTGAAAATCTATTTGTTAATAATAATCAACAAGCTCCCTTCTCTATTTTTGACGATATTTCGGGAATTTCATTTTCAAACAATATCTCTAATGAACTATCGAATAACGAGATTGAACAAGGGATCAAGCCAACAGAGATTAAATTAACCCGCGAGAAAAATGGCTTACTTTACCCAACGTCAGGTAATGACAACATTGGCGCTCCTAAAAGCCTTTCTCCAACGTTAAAGTCGCAAACAGGTGTTAACTGGTACCCAAAAACAGAGCCAGAAACCGCATTTGATTCAGGAAAAACGCATACTGTTGCTAATGCAGAAGCCTTTATTAATCAAGTGAAGTCAGCAGCAGATGGTGATGTCATTTTATTAAAAGCAGGTCAGTATCATATTGAGAAAATTCTTGAACTTGATAAAACACTCACCATTAAATCAGCGCAAACAGAAAAGCCCACGATCACCTTTAGTCGCCCAACTTTATTTGAAATTCAAAATGGCGGTAGCTTAAAGCTTGATAGTGTAAAAATTAGTGGTGCCAACAGCTTAGACTCTGCAGGCAACACCGTTGTTAGAACCAGCAAATGGGGCATGTTAACCAACTACCGCTTCAGCATGTTTAACAGTGATATCGAGCAGCTTAATATTAACCATTCGTTCCACTTTTTTGACTCTGGAGCACGCGCGTTTGCAAATAACATCGAGATAATTAATAACAACTTTAATCTCATTACCGGTGATATTTTTAGACTCAATAAAGAAACTGACGACTTAGGTATTTATAACGCTGAATATCTGACTATCAATAACAATCACTTCAACCAAATTGAAGGCGCTATTGTGAAGTTGTATCGAGGTGGCACCGATGAAAGCACCTTTGGCCCACACCTAAGCTTTAAAAATAACGACGTTAAACAAGTCGGCAATGGCAAACGCAATAAAACCCATGCAAGTTTGTTCCTCCATGGCGCTCAAGTTGCTGACATCAATAAAAATCAATTTGTAGATAGTGCGTACGTCAACATTGAACACACCACTGGTGAGCCCATTACTAAGGTCACTCACAATCAGTTTACCAATACCGCCAAGCCTAAAGTCACAGAGTTATATGCAATTGGTAAAACCACTGCATTAATCGCTGATAACACGGTTAACCACACTAACAATAAAGCGCAGTAATTATGATTTCTTTATCGATAGCCTTAATCAAACAATCAGCTTTAGTAAAAAGCATACGACGTTCTGGTGTATTTGCTTTCTCAGTCACTTTGTTAGTGTCTGTGAGCGCCTTATTATCACCAGTACATGCATCACAATCGACACATCCAAACTTAGTTGTAAACCAGCAAGATGTGTTAACTATGCGTGTAGCAATTAAACAACCAGGTTCATTTAAACAAGCATTTGAAGCTCAAAAAGCTCAAGTCGATAGCTTATTAACACAGCCGATTTTAGTGCCTGTTCCTGTCGATGCAGGCGGGGGTTATACGCACGAACGCCACAAGAAAAACTATCAACAAATGTACGACGCTGGCATGATGTATCAGCTGACTCAACAACAAAAATACGCTGATTATGTGCGTGATATGTTACTTGAGTATGCCAAACTATACCCAAGCCTTCCTTTACATCCAAAGCGTAAGTCACGCAACGAAGGTAAGTTATTTTGGCAAGGGTTGAATGAAGCGGTATGGCTTGTTTATACCATCCAAGCGTATGACTTTATCGTAAGTTCGCTTGATGACACTCAGCGAAAAACCATTGAAACTGGCATTCTTCTTCCAGTGGCAGACTTCTTGTCAGTGCAATCACCCCATACCTTCAATAAGGTTCATAATCATGGTACTTGGGCGACTGCTGCTGTGGGGATGACAGGCTTTGTGTTAGATAAGCCTGAGTTAGTAGAAACAGCACTGCTTGATCTTGAAAAATCTGGCAAAGGCGGTTTTTTACGTCAACTAGATGAGTTGTTCTCACCAGATGGCTATTACAATGAAGGGCCATATTATCAACGCTATGCCTTACTACCTTTCGTTACCTTTGCAAAAGCCATCGAGCAAAATCAACCTGAACGCAAGATTTTTGAGTACCGCAATAATATTTTACTCAAAGCTATCTACAGCACAGTTGAATTAAGCTACAACCGTTTATTCTTTCCGTTAAATGATGCAATTAAGAGTAAAGGCATAGATACCACTGAACTTGTGATTGCGGTCAGCATTGCTTACGGCTTAACAGCTAATAATGATTTAGTTGATATTGCAAAACAACAAAACAGAATCTTACTCACTGGAGATGGCCTTAAATTAGCGCAAGCAATCGATGCGAATAAGCCAAGCCACTATCCTTTTAATTCACGTGAATTCCTTGATGGTAAAAATGGTGATGAAGGTGCATTAATTGTAATGCGTCAGCACACCCCGACTGATCAGGCAATCGTATTCAAAGCAACAGCTCAAGGCTTAGGTCACGGTCATTTTGATAAGCTTACATGGCAATTTTATGATGCAGGCGAAGAAATTGTCTCAGATTATGGCGCTGCTAGATTCTTAAATATTGAAGCCAAAGCCGGTGGACGTTACCTACCTGAAAATAAGACATGGGCAAAACAAACCGTTGCGCACAACACCTTAGTTGTCGACGAGACCAGTCATTTTAAAGGTGATGTAAAAGTGGGTAATAAAAATCACCCTATCGTCGACTTCTATCATCATGATGACAAATTAACGCTAGCATCTGCTCATATCGATACCGCTTATGATGACGTCAATATAAGCCGAACCATGGCATTGGTTTCTGTCAAAGTTGATGACAAAGACACGCCACTTGTCTTTGATATCGTCGAGGTTAATAGCAACAACTCACATCAATATGATCTGCCATTACACTACCAAGGGCAACTAATCGACAGCAACTTTGCTCGTCAAGCTGCAACGGAAAAGTTAACCCCATTGGGTAAACAAGCGGGTTATCAACACCTGTGGCTTAAAGCGAATGCGACGCCTAAAAAAGGGGTAGCAAAAGTCACTTGGTTAAACGACAACGGTCTGTTTTATACCCATAGCAGTATCGTTGATGGCAATACTGACGTGTTATTTACTCAGCTAGGTGCCAATGACCCTGACTTTAACCTACGTAATGAGCATAGCTTTATTCAACGTACCAATAGCAAGCAACATCGTTTTGTAAGCGTATTGGAGCCCCATGGCGAATATAACCCATCGGCTGAATACACCCTTAATGCCACCAGCAATTTAGAGACCCTAACTTATGAACGTCAAGGTGATCTCAGCATTGTCGGGTTTAGCGTTCTCAGTAATCAAGGTAGTACAGCTTTTGTACTCGCCATAAACCACCAAACCAAGAATAGCTTGGACAACAACAAAGATAACAACACAACCCAGCGCTTTTCTTATCTAGGCAAAACATACAGTTTTGACACTAGATACCAGTTAATACAAATTTCGCAGTAGGAGTTAACAATGAAACAGAGTGAACACTTTTCATTTGGCAATGAAACGGAAATCGAAGATATCGGTGGCGGTCTTAAACGCCAAATGCTTGGCTTTAACCATGAGTTAATGGCCGTCAAAATTTGGTTCGAGAAAGGTGCTATTGGTTATAACCACGCCCATCGTCATTCTCAAGTGACTTATGTTGTTGAAGGTGAATTTCACTTCAATATCGATGGTGTCACTAAAATCCTAAGAGCTGGAGACAGTTGTTTCATTCCGCCCCATGCAGACCATGGGGCAACCTGCCCAACTGGCGGTATTTTAATTGATACTTTCAGTCCTGCTCGAGAAGATTTTGTAGAGGGATTAGCATGAAAATCAACAACCTTCGTTGGTGGGTAATTTTATTGATCGCCATTGCGACAATTATTAACTACATTGACCGTTCTGCACTTAGCGTACTGTGGCCTGATATTGTGGAAGACATCTTCCCTGACGAGTCTGCCCTAGAACGTAAACAGATTTACGCCAATATCTCTATTGTGTTCATTTTATCTTATGCCTTTGGTCAAGCCATATTCGGCAAAATTTTTGACTGGGTCGGTACACGCCTAGGGTTTGTTCTATCAATTGGTGTTTGGTCGATTGCGACTGCGTTACATGCATTCGCTCAAGGCGCATTAAGTTTCAGTTTTTTCCGCGCCATACTCGGTGTTGCAGAAGCAGGTAACTGGCCTGGAGCGGCTAAAAGTAACGCTGATTGGTTCCCAGCTAAAGAACGTGCCTTAGCACAAGGTATCTTCAATTCTGGTGCAGCAATTGGCGGTATTATTTCTATTCCACTCATTGCTTACATGACAGTTTATTTTAGCTGGCAAATGATTTTTGTGGTTATCGGTCTAGTCGGTCTATTGTGGCTTATTCCATGGATTATCTTGGTTAAAGCACCACCTAAGTCTCACCCTTGGATCACCGAAGCAGAACGTGAATATATTCTTACAGGTCAAAAAGTAACTGACGATTCAGGTGAATGCGACCAAGAAGAATATAACCCAACAACAGGTCAACTGTTAAAGCACAAACAAAGCTGGGGCGTGATCATTGCCTCTGCTGCAATCGATCCTATTTGGTGGTTATTTGTATTCTGGATCCCGATTTACCTCAACGAAGTTTACGGTATGGATGTTAAATCTATCGGTATTTACGGTTGGGTTCCATATGTAGGTGCAATGCTGGGAGCTTGGTTTGGTGGTTTGCTAGCGCAAAATCGCATAAAAGCGGGTTGGAATATTAACAAGACCCGTAAACTGACGATCACTTTAGGTTGTTTAATCATGCTCCCAGCACTCATTAGCATGGCGAGTCCTGGTGGCCCAACAACTGCGGTAATCATTATGGCGGTGATCTTATTTGGCTTCCAAACAGCTATTGGTAATGTGCAAACGCTACCTAGTGACTTATTCGGTAAAAAAGCCGTTGGTTCACTAGCAGGTTTCTCTGGCATGGCTGCTAAATTAGGTGCATTAGGTTTAACAGCGTTAGTGCCATACCTCACTGCAGACGGTAACTACACACCAGCGTTTGTTATTGGCGCGTCATTAGCTGTTATTGCCATTGTTGCTGTTTGGGTGTTGATTCCTAAAATTGAGCCTGTCAAAAAGCCTCAATAACTTAGCAATATTTTTTAATCCTTGTGAATAAGGCTCCGTAAATGAAAAACATGTTTTTACTTGGCGAATGTATGATTGAGTTGATGACAACCTCATCAAACACCATGAAGCAATCATTCGCTGGTGATGTTTTTAACACGGCTGTTTACCTAAAGCGCACGTTTACAGATGTGAACGTGCAATTGGTCACAGCGGTAGGTAAAGACCCATTCAGCCTTAATATGATTCAGTATTTTAAAGATGAGAACATTGGTACGGATTTAGTGTTTACATCGGACACAAAGATCCCTGGTTTATATTCGATACAGTTGGATGAATATGGTGAGCGTAGCTTTACCTATTGGCGTGAAAATGCTGCAGCCCGTCAAGTTATGCAGCACATTCAATCTGAACAAATAGCGCAATTGTCTGCTGGTGATATGTTTTTCTTTTCAGGCATTTCATTAGCTGTTGTAGAGCCTCAGGCCAGAAATGATTTCTGGTCTATGGTGAAACAATTAAAAGCATCCGGTGTGCAAATCGTGTTTGATCCAAATTATCGACCTCGATTATGGCAAAGCCCGAACGAAGCCAAAGCGCAATTTGAGCTGGCATTTCATGCCGCCGATACTCTGCTACCGGGTATTGACGATTTTGAACAACTTTACGCCATAAATAACGCTGCTGACATGATAGGTTTTTTAGCCCCATTCAGCATTGACGAGCTCATCATTAAAAATGGCCCTGAATCTGTCGTTGCATTATTTAACCAATCAGAGCCAGTTGAATTTAAGGTAAAACCTGTCACGAATGTGGTGGATACCACCTCCGCTGGTGACTCGTTTAACGGTGTGTATTTAGGGGCAAGAATGAATGGTATTGCGGTATTAGATGCCGTTGACCTCGCCTCTAAATCGGCTGCATTTGTTATACAGCATAAAGGCGCAATCGTAGACAAGGTCGAGTTTAATCAGTTTAGCAAGACATTATCTCTATCGTAAAAAACATTTGTCCTCGTGTTGATGAGTCGCCGATTAACTACTCATTGCTCAGCGGTTCAATTAATGCAGGCTAATGAATTAGCTAAAGATAATTTAAGCTGGGGCTGTACCCAAAGAGCCCTTTTTTATTTGGCTCAACCTACTTTATTGGTATCCACTCCCTTTCAGGTATCAATAATGTAGGTTAGGCCATTTCCTATCTCGCCCCTAACCTGATCAATAAAGCTTCATTTGCCACAATCACCCAAATCCCCAATCTAAGAAGTGCATAAACGCATATCATTGAAAGAGTATCTAGCGACAGGAATTAGCAGCTTATGTGCTTACTTCTTTGTAGACGTTTCTTGTTGTGGCGGCGAGAATAACACCGACAAGCGCTGCTTAATCGATAAGTCAGGCTGACTGACATCTTTGAACATATCTCGCCATTCAGCAAAGCTAACCACTATCGGATTCATGCTATTTACCGGTTTTGTAATCCCATAAATAACCGTCGCTTTTTCAGGCTCAAAGGTACCAAATAACTTATCCCATATGATCAACACCCCAGCATAGTTCTTATCGATATACTCAGGGTTTTGACCATGGTGAACTCTGTGATGGGAAGGCGTGTTAAAAATCCACTCAATTGGTCCAAGCGTCTTCACCGCTTGGGTGTGCACAAAAAACTGTAACCCTAAGTTCAGTAATACCACAAACACCACCCAATTAGGTTCAAAACCAATCACTATCAAGGGTAGCCAGAATAACCACATTCCAGCCAATGGATACATTAAGCTCTGCCTGAAGGCTGTACTAAAATTCATATTTTCAGAGCTGTGATGCACCACATGTGCGGCCCACATCCAACGGATCCGATGACTTGCACGATGAAACCAGTAATAAAAGAAGTCTTGTAACACCATCAATAAGAGAAAACTGAGTACCCCCATCTCAATATCAAATAACTTCCAACCAAAAAAGTATAAATACACTTTCGCGATTAACAGGCCAGCAAGAATGTCAGTCAATTGATGCATGCCAGCTAAACAAACATTACACCAGACCTCCGCTTTTTGATAACGAGCAGAAAGCGGTAATTTGTGGCGTAAATCCCCTAAAAACCACTCCAATAAAATGCAAATAAAGAACACAGGCGCAAGTACTAAAAGTAGTGCTTCGGGGTGATCGATAATTGAATTCAAATCCATTGAATGTCCATCCTAGTTATTATTATTTTAAACTTATTTTTTGATGTTAGTTTCTTGATGTTAGTTTCTGAACCCTGCATGTCGTTATTAAACAAGGCCTACCATTTAGCAAAATGATCTTCTGTCAGCCCAAGCTGATTTCGTAAAACATGTTTACGGTTATTATTATCAATAATATGGCCACTAAAATAACCAATGTACTGCCTGAAGTTACTTTTCAAAAAGCCAAAATTGCGTTTTTCACTACGACAATTTAACGCCCTAAAGGTCAAATCCACTTGGTTATCAGCGGTGCTAAGCTGCCAATAATCGTCACTTACATGTCGATTAAAATCAAACTTAACCGCAGGCAATAAATGTCGCTCGCCATTTATCCAAAGCACATTTTCCGTTGCACCGGTTTCATTTACGCCAGCAGCAAGATTAAGTCCAAGCACACCATGCTCAACCTGCGCATTGATTGACGCCCAGCGCCAGCTCGTTTCACGGCGCATATACCCCGCAGAGAAGTCATAGCCGCCAAGTGCGTATTGTAAAGGCTGTGGCTCATGCTTAATGGTTAAGCTGCCTTTAACTTTTAAGCCATTGTGTTTTTGGGTGTACGTCCAGCCGTTATACCCCGTTGGGGTACATAAGCTCATAGGTAAACTCAGCACAGGCGGCTCTAACGTTAACTCGGCCTGAATATCGTCAGTTTGAATACTGAGTTGCCATACGCCTTCTTTGATGGAAAAAACAATAGGACCTTGCTTGTGCTTAATACGGGCTTTTCCTTGCAAAGGAGAGCGCGAAACCGACATTCCCCATGACAGTGGCTTTAAAGCTTGAGTTTCAGTTAAGCGGTTTTTTTCAATATCATACAAATAACAAAAACTACTACCAACATAGCGGATATCAGCTATAGCAACACCAATGATATATCGAGGCGTGGTGATATTGATAAATTGAAACTGTTTATAATCAAAGTACTTTGCCCACCAAGAGCAAGGCTTATCCATTTCATTGAAATAGTGAAACTGTTTAATGCTTAGATCTGATACCGCACCATCAAAATGACCAAATATAGGTTGTCCTTCAGCATTCATTAGCTTGTCAGGTGCAAGTTGTAAGTGATTCATTGACATACTTATTCCGTGTGTTATCTCTGTATGTGGTTTATTACGCTTGCGCACTAATTACTCTAACGTGAACAAATTAACAGTTGAAGTCAAATAGCGTGAGTTTGCGAATAAGATTCTTACCGCTCAAATCCTCAATATAGATATCAGGTTACGCTAATTAACTGCACTAATTAGGCTGGATTGGTGCTTAAAATCTGTTATTCTGAGCCCACCATTTTTTATTATTTTTAGTTATGAAATCATTGTCATTAGTGCTTTGCTCCGCCCTATTTTTAACCGCTTGCGCCAGTCATACTCCCACTCATATTGCACTAAACCCCAATGTGCCTGTATCAGAGTATAAAATTGATCGCTTTGATTCTGTTGCAGTCAGCACCATTGACGTTCGTAAAGCTAACTTTATTGTGAGATTTAACAAAGAAGGCGAAGCTGCAAAATTGGTCAGCCCAAGTGAACCTATTAGGCAACAGCTTGATGACGTATTTAAAAAGGCAATGAGAAATGCTGGTTATCAAGTCGACCCAGCGGCCAGCCATACCGCACAATTCCAATTAGACTATCTACTTACAGATGTCACAGAGTCAACATTCGGTTTTGAAGCAAAAACAGCACTAACTATCAATGTTGTCGCAAAAAACGAGAACCAAGAATTCACTAAGATTTACAACGCAAGAGGTATGTTAAAAGGCCCATTTAGCCCTGACTTTGCCACGCTTGAATTAGACATGAACAAACTCATTGATGAGTTAACCACTAAAATCATAAACGATGCAGAACTGCATCAGTTTTTACAACAATAACACTCACCCCGAATAAGGAAGATCTCATGCTAAAGTGGATTGCTGCCAGCATTTTGTTACTGACATCCATGGTGAGCCAAGCCGCCATTGATATTCAACCTAACACGCTTTACCCACAAGTCGAGTTTGATACCACTATGGGTAAAATCGTCGTTGAATTGGATCGCACCCGTGCCCCGCTCACTGTCGACAACTTCCTTACTTATGTCGTTAAAGGTGAATACGACAATACGATTTTTCACCGTATTATCGCTGATTTTGTTGTTCAAGGTGGCGGCCTGAGCCCTGAGCTTGAAGAACGTGAATCTATGGACCCGCTATTTAACGAATCAGGAAACGGGTTATCAAACAGTATGGGCACGATTGCCATGGCTCGTGATAATGATCCGCATTCTGCGACCCGTCAGTTTTACTTTAATGTCGGTGACAATAAAAACCTTAACCCTTCAAAACGCCGTTGGGGATATGCGGTATTTGGCGAAGTCATTGAAGGGATGGCAGTTTTAGAAGCTATGTCTTATGTGCCGACTGGCCATAACGATGAATTAAACTGGCCTGATTTTCCTATCAAAGAAATCAAACTGAATAAAGCGACACTACTGAAAAAATAAAAAAGGGCCATAATTACCACTTTTTATTAAATCATTTTTTCAACAACAGCTGGAGTGAAACATTGATTTTACTCCAGTTTTTTTAGCCTGTTATCTTTGGTTTACAAATTATTCCAGAACAAAACACTGAATTTTCGATGACAATGTAAATTCGAGTAAATATTCAACAATCCTGACTATACTTACCTAACCTATTCACTGTTTTACTCCCGTGTTTTGATTTCCGTGTGACAACACAAGCTCACACTCTTGTATTCATTTATCAGATTTTGTTCATGGATTGTATTTAAAAAAGGATGTCATCAATGACCCCAAATGACTTCATAGAAACAAAGGCGCCGCAGCTTGCCTATTATGGGAAAGCATTTTTAAATAACCAATTAGAGCACAGCGAAATTAAGCTCTACATGTGGGACGTACTCGAAGAGTGGCAATCTATTGCCGATAGCCCGACTTTCGAACCCCAAACTCCTACCGACACAGAAAAAGTATTTTGGCATCTTCTCCATTGTTTTGACCAATGGCCCGCGATTGTAATTAGAGGTAATCAATTCTTACGTCAACAAGTCGATGATTGCTGCGATTACATTAATATAGGTGGCACAATGCCATCAGGTTGTATCGGTTTACGGCCGACAAATTAACCAAAAGTTTCCCTTTGTTATCCCTGTTTTTATAATAGGTTAAATTTCCAATCAGAATGGCTTGAACCAATGAGCAGCGCAGCATAAGCTAGAGCCATTCTCCTTCAATCAGTTGCCTTAATGTCAGAACTGTTATCTCGTACCCGTGAAGCCTTATCTGTTTATTATCACAAACGTGTCCTTGCAATGTTATTGCTTGGGTTTTCTGCAGGCTTGCCTCTCATGCTGGTGTTTTCCACTCTTAGCTTTTGGCTTAGAGAAGCCGGTGTTGACCGTGCGGCTATCGGTTATTTTAGCTGGATAGCCCTCACCTATGCCTTTAAGTGGGCTTGGTCACCATTGGTTGACCGAATGGCACTGCCAGTATTTACACGGTTATTTGGGCGGCGACGAGGTTGGATGATCTTTGCCCAACTTGGTCTTGTAGCTGCGATATTAGGTATGGCGCAAAGCGATCCCCTCGTTGATTTAGAACAGCTAGCCATTTTTGCTCTCATTCTGGCTTTTGCCTCTGCCACTCAAGATATTGTGATTGATGCCTTTCGAATAGAATCTGCACCGCAAGACATGCAAGCGGCATTAGCTGCTGCGTACCAAGTGGGTTATCGCGGCGCTATGATAGTGGCCACAGCTGGCGCATTAACTATCGCCGCATGGGTTGACCCAGGTAACACTGACTATAATTTAGAGGCTTGGCAAACCGCTTACTTTGTCATGGCAATGCTCATGTCAGTGGGGCTCATTACCACCTTATTCTGTAAGGAGCCTCAAGTTGATACTAAAGATGCTGATGAGAACGAACGCCAATTAAAGCAAAAATTTGCTCAAAAATACCCGACTAAAATGGCAAGTGCTATGGCCTGGTTATACAGTGCAAGCGTGTTGCCATTTGTCGACTTTTTCAAGCGCTACGGTAAAAGTGCCATCCTGATTTTATTACTGATTTCTTGTTATCGGATCTCAGATATTGTGATGGGAATTATGGCAAATGTGTTTTACGTCGATATGGGCTTTAGCAAAGAAGAAATTGCGTTTTTAAGTAAAGTATATGGATTAATCATGACGTTACTCGGTGCTGGTGCGGGCGGCATTTTAATTATGCGTTATGGCACGATGAAGATTTTGTTTGTCGGTGCTTTACTTGTTGCAGTCACCAACCTACTGTTTGCTTGGCAGGCGTATATTGGTTACAACGTGCCATTTTTAACCTTTGCCATTTCGGTAGACAACTTTAGTGCAGGGATTGCAACTGCCGCCTTTATTGCTTACCTATCCAGCTTAACTAGCAGCGGATACAGTGCCAGCCAATATGCATTACTGTCGTCAATTATGCTGCTATTCCCTAAGTTTATTGCAGGGTTTTCTGGGGTATATGTAAACGCATTTGGCTACGTTAACTTCTTTATTGCTGCCAGTTTAATTGGCTTCCCCGTGTTATTGATGATTAGCTTATTACAGCGCTACCCTCCCCCCTGCCAACAGGCTGATAAGCAAACAGCATCAGCAAACCCTGATGCAAATAGCGCTAACGAAAAAAGCGCTGACGTAAACAGTGATGCCAATAAACTCACTTAGCAGAGTTAACAGACTCTACACGTATACTGCACAGCAGCATTCACACGTCATCGAATACAATTAGTCACAACAAAAAGCCCAACTTAAGGTTGGGCTTTTTTATACGCATTACATATACAGCACTGCAGTTACCACAAGCCTTTTGACTTAACTTTGCTGGCTCGAGCCAATTGAGACGTTAGCTGAGACTCAGCCAACTCTGTAGCGCCCATTTGGGAGCCACTGATCGATAATCCTTGATTAAGCTTATCTGCTACCGCTTGAAATTGGCTGGTTAACTGTTGTTGTAATAGCAAAATAGACTGCTGAATCGCTTTTTGATTAGTCTCAATGGCGGTTTGAATATCAGTGAATGGCTCAAGATTATCTTGAGCTGAAAGCACATTATCAGGCAAGCTTGCCGACATTGATTCAATTTGTTGTGTTAGAGCTGATAGCATTTTTTGGTTATTGTGTTCAACCGTTGCTACTTGCTCGCTTAATGTCGTTAGCGCATTACTAATTTCAACACAATTAATATCAACACGATTAATATCAGCACTGTTAATTGTCTCTTGCAGTTCAGTGGTAAACTTGCCACACAGCGACGTTTCTAATCCACCGACGGCTTCTGTTGTATTGAGCTGCATTTTTTCAAAATGGCTTTGATACAAGCTTTGCTGCGCTTGAAGCGCTTGCTGTGCACTCGCCTCCTGCTGCTTTAAGACTTCCTCTCGGTGGCTTGCCAATATAACTTCTAACTGTTGCCATTGAGCTTCCTCTAGACCTTGATGCGATGTGGCAAGGCTAGGCTCTATTGCTGGCTCACTTTCAGTGTCATCAAATAAGCTTATTTGCTTCATTAATCGAGCAGCACTGACGCCATCCACATGATATTGCTCACTAATAAGCCTAGGTAAATCAGCCGAGACTTGGTGCAAATAAAGGCCGCTGAGGTAGATGTCTCGATGAAAGTGACTGCGCCGCTGAAGGGCAATATCTTTATCATCACCACGGCTTTTTTCCGTTTCTTGCCAAGCTCTTAAATTATCAATAGCAAAGCTATGTTGCTTATGTAGCTCTGGCGCTAAATTAAATGTGCACTGAATTCGCATAAAAGTTACCTATTAAGCTGCGTGATAACAACAGATCTCACGAGATAAGGCTTCTTGAGGCTGTTCAAGTAACACGATTTTTTCACCTAAGCTTGGGTAAACGGCATGCACAGCTTCTTCAATCAGCATAGCGCCGCCGCCCACAAGATAAACGCGGTTAGGGTTACGCATAAAGGTTTTGGCTTCATAAGCAATTGCATTACCGAGTTCTTGAATTTTGTTCTCAATACATTCAAGCACCCAATCAACTTTGCTTAAATCATTAATAACTTCACAAGCAAACTCACGGTCATGACGGTGCTTAATTAGCTCATTTGCCACCAAGTAACTTGCGTCACTATCAGCTGCTGCCAAGGCTTTTCTCGCGGCGTCTGTCACCATAGACACGCCGATAGTGGCATTGCCGTATACACTCGACACGTCATCAAATTCACCGACGATCACACCCATATCCAAGGTTGTGCCACCAACATCAATGACTAACGATTTAGTAAAGGCATTGATACCAGAATCCACTAACGTTGTTAACACCGCAGGCAAGCTTTCAGGCAGCACTTCAACATCCACTATCTGGAATAACTCACCTTTATTGAGCGAAATTTCACGCAATAAGTTTTCTTTTTTACGGGCGATGTTGGCTTCATTCTTTTGGCAATCATCCGCATTGTAATATTCAGTAATTGGTAAGGTGACCAAAATGCTCACAGGGCATGGCGCTACACCCGTTTGAAGTAAGGCATGATGCACTGATAATAGGTTTAAATCATCGTACTGATATGCCACATGAGTGGTTGATAACGCTCTGTCCGATGTGGCATCAAAGGTGTATTTGGTCGAACCTATTTGATAATTAAATATCTTCTTTCCATTGAGTAATGCAGCACTTTTCCAATCTTTCCTAAACGAATTAGGAGAAGTCACACAATGTACTTTGTCATTTTCAATCCAGCTGATTTTGACATTGGTAGAACCATCATCGATGGCAAATTTCATTTTTGCAGTGCTCATAACGCGAATCTTAAAGTGTCTTAATGAAAGGTGTGCAGCAACAAGGCGACCACAAACGCTCACAACTTAAATAAAAAATGAATTTTTATCGATTAATGATTTAGATAATAAAAAACGCCGTAACCTTTAACGGCTACGGCGCTTGCATCATTCAAATAAGCGAATTGAAACTAATCAGTCACGAAAGTTATTAAACTGAAAAGGCTGCCCTAGTTCGGACTCTTTTGCTAAGCGCATGACCGCTTGCAAATCATCACGCTTTTTACCCGTCACACGAACAGAGTCGCCTTGAATCGCCGATTGTACTTTCAATTTACTGTCTTTGATTTGTTTAACCAACTTTTTGGCAATTAAACTATCAATCCCTTGCTTAAACTTTACTTTTAAACTGAAGGTTTTACCGCTATGAACTGACTTTTCATCCACTTCCATCGCTGATGGTTCAACGTTACGTTTACTTAATTGTATACGTAAAATATCCACCAATTGACGACACTGAAAATCATCTTCAGCTTTCAGTGTAACCACATTATCTTTATGTTCGATTTCAGCTTCTTTACCACGAAAGTCAAAACGCCCAGCAAGCTCACGACGTGAGTTTTCGACAGCATTACGTAGTTCGACTTCATCAACTTCTGACACAATATCCATAGATGGCATTGGAGTTCTCCCCTATTTACGATGCCACTATTCTAGCATTTTCCACCACAGGGCAAACCCTCCATAAAATAGAAAACAATAATTATCTGGAAGTTAATGACATTAATCGTGGTATTTTCTATCATTGCTGCATCGAAACGATATTGCATCAGGCTAAGTTAACCACAGCATGAAATTAAAACTTTTTTTTACAGGCGCATTTGTAGTCGCAGTACTTGTGGTGAGTTACTTAGTCTTTTCCAAACCTAATTACCCAGTTACCTTCTCAAATATGGATAAAGTCGGCCATACGGTCAGCTTTTTAGGGTTGGCGTTTCTCGCCTACTTTGCGTTTAAGCCTAAATGGTATTGGATGTGCTCTGTCCTCACTGCTTATGCGATTTTAATTGAAGTTATCCAATCCCAAATACCTTACCGAAGTGCCTCGGTAGCCGATGTGGTCGCTGACGTACTGGGGATTGCTTTGTTCTATCTATTTTTGTTTGTATTTAGAAAGTACCAAGCGGCTAAATTACTCCCTAAACCTGCTTCAAAAGTATAATAAGCGAGCCCATTATGCTTCAACCTCACACAACCAAAACGGTTGCCGCCACTAAACCTACGGTTGCCATTCTTGGTGCTGGCGCCATCGGCATGTTGGTTTACAAGCAGTTATCTGAGTTCACTCAGCCGATATTACTCGGTAGGGATTTAATCAAAGAACACGCACTGACATTTGAACCTTTTTCAAAGGAAGCCACCAACGAGACACAGATCATTGAAGGGGTGATGTGCGATGTAAACACGATAACTCACACTCAACTTGCCTCAGTTTCGTTAATCATCGTTTGTGTAAAGTCTTATCAAGTAACGCATGCCATCAGGCCACTCATCGATAGCCTGCCGCAGCACTGCACATTGCTGTTGTTGCATAATGGCATGGGACCGCATTTAGATACCCTCGCTTTATTGGCACAACATCAAAGAGACGACATTAACCTTTATCTTGGCACAACATCGCAAGCGGCATTAAAATGCAACAAGCTTCATGTGCGTCAAACCGGTACAGGTAAGACAATGTTGGGCCATTTAAAAGGCAAAAAATTAACAGAGAAGCAATTGGCACTGTTAACCCAAGCAATACCTGATTGTCACGTAAGCGAGGACATTCGTTTAGCCCTCTGGCAAAAGCTGGTCATCAACTGTGCGATTAATCCACTTACGGCCATAGAACAGTGCCGTAACGGTCAACTCGCCAAACCGCAATACCAAACACGCATAGATAATATTATCGACGAATGTATCATGGTGGCTAATGCAGACGGCGTAATGCTATCCAAACCAGCAATGGTTGAATACGTCTATCAGGTTATCGCACTGACGGCGAATAACTACTCCTCAATGCATCAAGATATTGCGCACCAACGCCAAACTGAAATACATCAAATTAATGGCTATGTCACGTCACGGGCGAAGTATCATCATATTGCTACCCCTGTGAATGACCAACTCGTGGATGATGTCAGCTCATTATAGGATTGACGCTAGACTTATTGATAACAGCCTTGAGCTTATATAAACAGCCTTGAGCTTTAAGATAACAGCCCTGAGCCTTAAAATAACAACCTTGAGCTTATACAAACAGCCTTGTACTCACTAATAAAAAGCTGCCTTAGTCTTATGACCAAACCGACTTTTACGCCCACTTACCAACCTTTCAAGCCTGCCATTGTTGCAGGGTATATCAGCATGCTGCTTGGGGTTTTATTTTGTATAACCTACTTTGACCGCCCACTAGCTGAATATATACATCATGTAATGCATGTAAAAATAGCCAGCTTTGCCTACTCAAGCCAAACACATGCTGTGCTAGAGTCATTATCCAAAAGTCCTTTGGTGCTGGAAATATTGGCCTTCATCATCGTTGTGCTTAGCCTAACTAAGCCCTATCAACTGCGCCTTTATCATCTAAGAAATATCATCTTATTGGTTGCAATCAACGCCACTATTATCAGAGTCAGCGCCAAGATAGTGTTTGGCCGCACTTGGCCAGAAACTTGGACTAACAATAACCTCTCTTGGATATCCCATGGCGTAGAGGCATTTTATCCGTTTTCTTTATCGGCAGGCTTTCATTCTTTCCCGTCAGGACACACCCTATTGACGTTTACATTCGCATCGTTGTTTTGGCAATGTTTCCCCCGTTTTAAGTTGGTATGGATATTTGCGATGTTGGCGGTAGTGCTAGGGCAATTACTGCAAAATTATCATTATTTGGGCGATATTCTCGCGGGCGCAACGCTTGGTTTACTCGTAAGCCAACTGAGTATTAATTATTATTGTCACAACAAGAATTTCAGACATAAAAAAGGACCTTTCAATAGGTCCTAATTTGATGATTCGTTGACTTTAACTGAGAGCGATTAACGGTTAGATATCGATACCAAAACCCACGATAAACTGGTAATCATTTTCTTTTGGCGTATTGCCGTCAGAATCAGGTTGAGGGCTCGCTGTGTGATCCCAGACAAACGATAAATCTAAATCGAAGATATCCGTTAACTCAATCTCAAGTGTCGCTAAAGCATGATGAGTATAACCACCAGAATCATCATCACCGTATTGCACACGATAAGAAGTGATAAAATCGATATCGCTGGTTATTTCGGTATCATAAACCGTCTCAACTACCACAGTTGCGGAGCTACTGTCTGTGCTTTCTCCCGCTTCGACATTATTAAACTTAGTATAGGTATATGCTGGACCACCTGAAATACTCCACTCGGTTTTCGAAGTATCAATGATGTTATAACCTAAACCCGAACCTAAAGTTAGCTTGTATTCAATGTTTAAAAACTTATCGGTATAAATCTCAGCAAACACAGGGCGCAAATAAAACTGCTTAGATAAAAACCAATCGAAGTTGGTATTAATACGGTTGTTATTAATTTTCTCTTCACTGTCTGATTTAGAATAGTTACCGATATAGTCGATATTAAATCGAGACTCAGTGGTTCTGCGTTTAGTTTTCGCGATAGCACTGTAATCAATTTGCTCAGTGTTACCCGATCTAAAGTTGGCACCTAAACTAATTTTACTCGACCAGTAATTAGATTCAGTTTGCTCGCCTGCGATAATGGTCAGAATTTGCTCTCGCTGAAACTCTTTACCGTCAATAAACATTTTACCATCACGCACCAATAACTGTCCGCTTTGGGTGCTTAAATCTAAAAAGCCAATACTGACCGTGCCAGCACTTTGCAGCACTTTAACGTCATCCCAATCAATAAAAAGAGTGTCGAGTTCATCGCTTTCAAACTCAAGCTGATCATCATACAGGTTTTTTATTTCCCCTTTTAACAGCTCCATCGAAGTTAACTGTAGCCAATCAAACTCACTGTCTTGAGGCGGGGTAACTTGTTCGGGAGTAAAATTTGCGGCACCTGATAATTGGCTACCTTCAGGCGCTAAACTTTCTGTCGAAAGAGTGGCACTGTAAACATTAGAACTTAATGTAAATAAGAGGCTAGTGCAGCCTATGGCAACACTCAGTTGTCGAGCAAGGTGAATCATAAAACACTCCCTGAATAAGACTTCTTGGTTTTACTCAGGCTAGTATAGTACGAAAAAACAACAAATTAAAATCAATATAAGGCATTAAACCCCAAATGGGGTTACCCCGTCAGCTGCAGCTAAATGTTAAGTCCACATCACCAAAATTGCAGCTAGTGCTATTAAGACTAAACCCAATATTTCGTTAACCTTCACTTTTTGTTTTAACCAAAATACGCTAATGAGCATAGTAAAAAACACTTCAATTTGACCTAAGGTTTTCACATAAGGCACAGCTTGCAACGACATTGCACTAAACCAACCTATAGAAGCGATACAGCTACACACACTGATTGAAAGCGTTAACCTTGGTCTATGCCAAAGCGCCAGTAATGTCGCTCGGTCTTTAATCCCAAGGTAACTGACCAGTATCAATGTCT
Organism: Shewanella sp. UCD-FRSSP16_17; assembly: GCF_001675935.1. Classification (NCBI taxonomy): domain Bacteria; kingdom Pseudomonadati; phylum Pseudomonadota; class Gammaproteobacteria; order Alteromonadales; family Shewanellaceae; genus Shewanella; species Shewanella sp. UCD-FRSSP16_17. Next base: position 3,479 of record NZ_LZFV01000013.1, on the reverse strand, counting down.
GTAGACCAATAACAGATAACAACACCCAAGCAGCTCTATGGGTAAATGGAATAGGGTCATACATCGCTGAGTCAGTCATGAGCAGCAAGCTTGCCTCTCGTACCCAAAGGGATGTGAACGCAAACGCAACCCCACTGCCAATACCAAGCACTATGGTATTAAGCGATAATCGCTTAACACCCCGTTGAGTGCTTAACAGCATTACAGCCACCGCACCAATTATCACACCAATCCAGCCTAACAAACTCAGACTCGTACCAAAAAACAGCACACCTAATATCGCCGCGACCAAGGCCTCACTTTTCGCAAGCCCTGCACCAACAGCAAAGTTCTTTAACTGAAATAGTTTAACCATCAATCCCGTAGCCAAAATTTGCATCAAAGATGCCCCAATGACAAAAGCATAAAATTGATAACTAAAACTGGGAAGCTCACTGGGTTGAAATTGATAAAGGCTGAAAAGGTATAAAGCAGCAATTGGACCTGCCCAAATAAAGCGCGCCAAGGTGACACCACTGACTTTCACTTGCTGACTCAGCTCACTTTGAAATGCATTACGCCAAGATTGCATAAAAGCGGCAAGTATTGTCAGTGCTATCCACATACATTTATACCCAATAATTCATAGAGTTGAGGTTTATTTTAATGACTTAATTGAACAGTCTTTTAATACTTTAAAGTATCACACACTCAGCAATAGATTGCTGGTAATTTGTTCTAGCCTAGAAGTAGCGTTCGACCTGTGTCGAACATACTTATTTGTTCGCATATAGTCATGTGGGGGAGATAAATGATTTAAAGTTAGTATGGTTCTGAACAGAAGCTTGTAAGCGCAAAGGGGATAGAATCGCTCGTGGGATTAGGAAAGGTAATAAATTAAAGTGTACACTGACCCACATATTACTTTTGCACAAAAGGTGACAGTGGCCGGAGGACAGATTGCAGGCGCTTGTCAAGTACTGACTTTGCGATGTACATAATACGTTACGATAGCATACCCAATGAGCATTAATAAGAAGCAAAACATTGTCTGAAGGCCGAGTCCAATAGACCAAAACTTTAAGGGAGCTTCAAATGCCCAACTTTTAGCATGACCAGGAAGATTAAGTATTGCAGCAATTTGATTATATAAATGTATAGAAATTGAAGCTGAAGTGGCAAGTGGAACTATGCCTTTTACCGACTTAGACAACCCTCCGATAACGATGCAGACAACAATAAGAGGAGAAAATAAGATAAGCCACCAGAAAACTGGTACAGCCTGAACTTCAGGTAACATTGGTAAAATTACCTGAATATAAATGAGGTAATCACTTAAAGCCTCAACGAGACCAACACAAAAAAAACTCCCTATTACTATCTTAATGCGCGATATCTCCAAAGCACTTAACGCCTAATTAACAGGCTAAAAATTGTGGGCTAAAATGGAGCGAAGCGAACAGCCCGCTGTATTTAGTCCTTGTTGAATTTCTTGTTAGATTTTTTCTTTCAGCTGTTTAATAGAGCTAGAAAGTACAATATCTTTTTCTGATCTCAGATGTTCAGGCATACGATCAATAATAATTTGTGGGGTAATACCATATCCTACAAACTCTCTCCCATCTGGGTATGTATCTCTTTTAGTACAAATTCTGAAAGACCCACCCCCTGGTAAATCAAAGAAAATTGGTTGCCCCGTACTTCCATATGTTTTTTCACCAACGGTAGTAAAATGCTTTAGCTTATCTGCATAGATTAAAAAATCCTCTGCTGCTGAGGCGGTATGCCTCCCAATCAACACGTAGGTAGGTACAATATGACTATTTTCTTTTGCTTTGAGCGATTCCATAGCACCTGCCTCCCATGCATTATCTTGGGCATAACTTTTATATTTTTCACTATAGTTTCCCCATGCTTTAAACGCAGCAATATGTTTTCTGGTTTTCCAAATTGCCCCTTCTAAGTCTTTATTTGTAAAATGAGACAATATTTCAGCAGCAATGCTTGAGTTGCCACCTCCATTAAATCTAAGATCAATAATTAGAGCTTTAGACTTTTTAATATTTTCGTAAGCAGAATTAAAGTGTTGCAAAATTTCTTCATCATGAAACCCGTTCAAAGCTATATAAGCCACTTCATTATCTAACCACTTAAACTCAAGTAGTTCTCCATTGGAACTTGGTTGTTTTAAAGATACTTTATCTGTTTGTTGGTGGCGTGAATTTCTGGTAAGAGTTATGTCTTTGAATTCCCCTGATGGAGTTTTTATAGTGAAATTAACCTTGGTGTTAGGTGCGCCATCTAACATATCCCTTACTGCATTGTTCCATAAAATGTGCTCGGTTGAACTTGCAATATAAGGCATGATTTTAATTTTCAAATGAGTTTCTAAATCAACTCCTTCAACGGAGATAATAGTAGAGCCTAAGGGTATTTCAAATTGTAGTTCCTTTTCCACTTTAGTAACTACAGCTTGGTGATCAGCCTCAGTTAAACTTAAACCTGGCCAACCTACGTGCTTCGAAGAAAGTTCTTTAGGTAAATAGATATTAGTATGCCCATCTTGTAATAAAGCATTAAATTTCATTAGCTCACGGTAATACTCGTAAGTTGTTTCAGTAGCTAGTACCTTGGGGATATATTCTCTATATGCACTATCAAAATCTAAATCAGGTACTTGATCAAAAAATGCAAAGTTGTCGCTTGCTTCTTTCCAAAATAATGACAAACCATACAGCTTATCTTCATTTGATAAGTTATCAGGTGAATTTCCAACCTCTTTGGCTGAAACAGAAATTGATACAATTAACAAAGAAGCTAATAATACTTTTTTAATCATTGAAACTATCCTTAGTAGCTTAGAATACTGATGTAGGCATAAAAATCTAACGCCCTAATAATGGGCAAAAAATTGTTTGCTAAAATGTTGAGGAACGAAAACAGCAAACTGTTTTTTGTCCTTATTTATTAGCTTGTATGGATAATAAACCCACCTAATTTACAAATACTTCCCTGTTTCGGGTAATGTGAGACCCAGGCTTTAGCTGCAACTAAAGCTTTCCTTGTCGTAGTTCGATTGATTGCTGGCTCCTCTATTGAGAGACCGATAACAAGAAAGAACGCGACAAAGGACTCCAAGCAAAACACTCGAATAGTTTACTGGGTCTCGAACCCGCATTTGCAAGCAAGAGTTAGCTTATTATGAATTCAAAAACTAATCAAAACATTAACATCGGTGTCGATACGGGTAAGTTTCAGCTCGATATATATATCCGACCTCTCGATATCTTTTTCACCGTCAAAAACGATGAGAAAGGAATTAAAGAAGCTGTTAACTTAATCAAGAAACACCATCCTGAACGCATCGTTATTGAAGCAACAGGTCGCTTAGAAATGCCATTTRTTATGGCCTGTGCTGAAGCAAACCTTCCCTTCGTTATTGCGAACCCAATACACTGTGCTGAAGCAAACCTTCCCTTCGTTATTGCGAACCCAATACA
>NZ_LZFV01000012.1:0-2933 GCF_001675935.1 Shewanella sp. UCD-FRSSP16_17 | reverse complement strand
AAAACTCATCTGGGTTGTATGGTTAAGCCTCACGAGTCATTAGTACAGGTTAGCTCAACGCCTCACAACGCTTACACACCCTGCCTATCAACGTCCTAGTCTCGAACGGCTCTTTAGAGGAATTAAATTCCTAGGGATGACTCATCTTAGGACTCGCTTCCCGCTTAGATGCTTTCAGCGGTTATCGATTCCGAACGTAGCTACCGGGCAATGCTATTGGCATAACAACCCGAACACCAGCGGTTCGTCCACTCCGGTCCTCTCGTACTAGGAGCAGCTTCCTTCAATCATCCAACGCCCACGGCAGATAGGGACCGAACTGTCTCACGACGTTCTGAACCCAGCTCGCGTACCACTTTAAATGGCGAACAGCCATACCCTTGGGACCGACTTCAGCCCCAGGATGTGATGAGCCGACATCGAGGTGCCAAACACCGCCGTCGATATGAACTCTTGGGCGGTATCAGCCTGTTATCCCCGGAGTACCTTTTATCCGTTGAGCGATGGCCCTTCCATACAGAACCACCGGATCACTATGACCTACTTTCGTACCTGCTCGACGTGTATGTCTCGCAGTTAAGCTGGCTTATGCCATTGCACTAACCGTACGATGTCCGACCGTACTTAGCCAACCTTCGTGCTCCTCCGTTACTCTTTGGGAGGAGACCGCCCCAGTCAAACTACCCACCAGGCACTGTCCCGAACCCCGATTAGGGGCCGCGGTTAGAACATCAAAACTACAAGGGTGGTATTTCAAGATTGACTCCACTCCATCTAGCGACGAAGCTTCAAAGTCTCCCACCTATCCTACACATGTAGGTTCAATGTTCAGTGCCAAGCTATAGTAAAGGTTCACGGGGTCTTTCCGTCTAGCCGCGGGTATACGGCATCTTCACCGCAATTTCAACTTCACTGAGTCTCGGCTGGAGACAGCGTGGCCATCATTACGCCATTCGTGCAGGTCGGAACTTACCCGACAAGGAATTTCGCTACCTTAGGACCGTTATAGTTACGGCCGCCGTTTACTTGGGCTTCGATCATGAGCTTCTCCGAAGATAACCCAATCAATTAACCTTCAAGCACCGGGCAGGCGTCATACCGTATACGTCATCTTGCGATTTTGCACAGTACTGTGTTTTTGATAAACAGTTGCAGCCACCTGGTATCTGCGACTCCCAACAGCTTAGAGAGCAAGTCTCATCACCGTCAGGAGCGTACCTTCTCCCGAAGTTACGGTACCATTTTGCCTAGTTCCTTCAGCCGAGTTCTCTCAAGCGCCTTGGTATTCTCTACCCGACCACCTGTGTCGGTTTGGGGTACGATTCCTACTAACCTGAAGCTTAGAAGATTTTCCTGGAAGCATGGCATCAACTACTTCAYCRCCTTAGYGRCTCGTCATCAGCTCTCAGCCTAATGTTCACCCGGATTTGCCTAAGTGAACAGCCTACAACCTTAAACGCGGACAACCAACGCCGCGCTAGCCTAGCCTTCTCCGTCTCTCCATCGCAGTTAGCAAAAGTACAGGAATATTGACCTGTTTCCCATCGACTACGCCTTTCAGCCTCGCCTTAGGGGTCGACTCACCCTGCCCCGATTAACGTTGGACAGGAACCCTTGGTCTTTCGGCGTGGGGGTTTTTCACCCCCATTATCGTTACTCATGTCAGCATTCGCACTTCTGATACGTCCAGTGTGGGTTACCCCTTCACCTTCAACCGCTTACAGAACGCTCCTCTACCGCTTGCACCTAAGTGCAAACCCATAGCTTCGGTGTATTGCTTAGCCCCGTTAAATCTTCCGCGCAGGCCGACTCGACTAGTGAGCTATTACGCTTTCTTTAAATGATGGCTGCTTCTAAGCCAACATCCTAGCTGTCTAAGCCTTCCCACATCGTTTCCCACTTAGCAATAACTTTGGGACCTTAGCTGATGGTCTGGGTTGTTTCCCTTTTGACGACGGACGTTAGCACCCGCCGTCTGTCTCCCGAGTAGTACTCACTGGTATTCGGAGTTTGCAAAGGGTTGGTAAGTCGGGATGACCCCCTAGCCTTAACAGTGCTCTACCCCCAGTGGTATTCGCTCGAGGCGCTACCTAAATAGCTTTCGAGGAGAACCAGATATCTCCGAGTTTGATTGGCCTTTCACCCCCAGCCACAAGTCATCCGCTAATTTTTCAACATTAGTCGGTTCGGTCCTCCAGTTGATGTTACTCAACCTTCAACCTGCCCATGGCTAGATCACTCGGTTTCGGGTCTACGCCTTGCAACTAAACGCGCAGTTAACACTCGGTTTCCCTACGGCTCCGCTATTCGCTTAACCTCGCTACAAAACGTAAGTCGCTGACCCATTATACAAAAGGTACGCAGTCACGGTCTCAAGAACCGCTCCCACTGCTTGTACGTATACGGTTTCAGGTTCTATTTCACTCCCCTCACAGGGGTTCTTTTCGCCTTTCCCTCACGGTACTGGTTCACTATCGGTCAGTCAGGAGTATTTAGCCTTGGAGGATGGTCCCCCCATATTCAAACAGGATGTCACGTGTCCCGCCTTACTCGATTTCATCTATGGTTAGTTTTCGTGTACGGGGCTATCACCCTGTGCCGCTGTGCTTTCCAACACATTCCACTAACACCCCATAGACTTAAGGGCTAATCCCCGTTCGCTCGCCGCTACTAGGGGAATCTCGGTTGATTTCTTTTCCTTCGGGTACTTAGATGTTTCAGTTCCCCGAGTTCGCCTCATACAGCTATGTATTCACTGTATGATGACCACTTATGTGGCCGGGTTTCCCCATTCGGACATCGTTAGCTCAAATGCTTGTTACTAGCTCGCCAACGCTTTTCGCAAGTTACTACGTCCTTCATCGCCTCTGACTGCCAAGGCATCCACCGTATACGCTTAGTCACTTAACCATACAACCCAAATAAGTTTCAAA
>NZ_LZFV01000011.1:0-4620 GCF_001675935.1 Shewanella sp. UCD-FRSSP16_17 | reverse complement strand
GATGGTAACTAGATTTATTACTTACTGTTGAAGGTAAGACTTAGTGAAGAATATAAAGCGCTTAATAAAGTAGAAAACTCAAAGAAACAAACAGCTTTCCGAATTTAGTTAATTGCGATAAGCGATTAACACCCGAATTTGCTTGGTGACAATAGCATTGTGGTACCACCTGATCCCATCCCGAACTCAGTAGTGAAACGCAATCGCGCCGATGATAGTGTGGGGTCTCCCCATGTGAAAGTAGGTCATCGCCAAGCGCCTAATTTCTCTTTTAAGAGAGCAGATAGCCCGTTACTCATGTAACGGGCTTTTTTGTGTCTGTAATTTGAGATATACATCTTCAAAAATGAAGTTAAAGCTTAAATTTAGACACATCAACAGCTGATAGTTGCGAGCATCAGCCCATGTGAAAGTCCGTCATTACTAAGTAATTAATTTTTCTCGATTGAATGTGGATATCCAATTATTTATGTCACAGTTTTGCAAGTTAATATTGCTTAAAAGACTTTATGTCGACTGTTTGGAAGTGTCACTAATAAAAACAGTCCATTTCTTTCATTGCCCCCTCAGATTCATTATTGATAAACACGCTATTAGTGGCTTATTAGGCGTTAACTATTTTGGTTTTCTTACGATTAGTCATATGAATGCTCACAGGGTACAATATTCACATCGCCATTATTAGTACAAGTCATTTATATGTCCGCAAGCTTAAAGCCTTTAAATACCCTTTCTTTGAATCAAAACTCCCTCGTGCTTGTTGAGGCAAACTCTGTTTCGAATCTCATTCGATATGTAAGACAAGCAAAAGAAATGGGCGTTCCTTATATGATCATAGGTGGTGGTAGCAATATCGTTTTTACCTGCGATTATGAAGGGATGATCATTAAGCTGATCAATAAAGGCATCGTTATTTCTGAAGATAATGAGAATGTCTATTTAACTGTGCAGGCAGGCGAAAATTGGCATGAACTTGTTCAGTTTACTTTGGATAAGGGCTATTTCGGGTTAGAAAATTTAGCATTGATCCCAGGTTCGGTGGGCGCAGCTCCAATTCAGAATATTGGTGCATATGGAGTTGAAATAAACCAGTTTTGTAATGAAGTCACTTACCTTAATACTGATACTTTTAGCGAGCATACACTTGCAGGTTCTGAGTGTAAGTTTGATTACCGTGATTCAATTTTCAAAAAACAATTAAAAGAGATTGCAGTCATTACGTCAGTTAAATTAGCCATCCCCAAAAACTGGCAAGCAAATCTAAGTTATGGACCACTTAACCACTTAAATAGTCAGACAGTGAGTGCTAAAGAGATCTATGAGACTGTATGTGCTATACGCACAAGCAAGTTACCGGATCCTTGTAAACTTGGTAACGTTGGCAGCTTTTTTAAGAACCCAATTATCGAAGCAGAGCAATACATTAGTTTATTGAAAAAGTTTTCTGATTTGGTCGGGTATGCACAAGCTGATGGTCGTATTAAAGTTGCTGCAGGTTGGCTTATAGATGAAGCTGGCCTTAAAGGGTATATCTTGGGCGGCGCGGCAGTCCATAGCAAGCAAGCGTTGGTGATAGTTAATATTAATCAAGCAACTGGTGACGATGTACGAAAACTGGCGCATCATGTTATTGACACTGTTTATAATAAGTTTGGTATCAAACTGGAGCCAGAACCAAGAATAATAGGTTCACACGGAGAGGTGGAATTGTAATGACAGAGCATTGGAGCAAAAAGAAGCAAATCATTAAGCTGCTGGATCATTGTCGTTATACTTCTGGAGAAATGATTGCACAAGAAGTTGGATTATCTAGGACTGCAGTGAATAATCACATAGCGCAGTTAGCTGATTACGGGATTGATATATACAGCGTAAAAGGAAAGGGTTACAAGTTATCGAAAGCTCTGCCTTTATTTGATGAATCCGTACTTATAAACGGGATTGAAGATAGGTGTTTCTTTTTTGATGAGATAGCCAGTACCAATGCTTTCTTACTACAGCACTCTGATGAACTAGATAGTGGTGATATTTGCATCGCGGAATATCAGTCAGCAGGCAGGGGGCGTAGGGGGCGTCAATGGGTGTCACCTTATGGTCAACATGTTTACGGGTCGCTCTATTGGCGCATAAACCAGGGAATGAATGCCGCAATGGGGTTAAGCCTAGTTATTGCGTGTTCTATCGTGTCAACGCTAAGAACATTTGGTGTTGAAGGTCTTGGATTGAAGTGGCCAAATGATATCTACAAAGACAATAAAAAACTAGCAGGTATCTTGATTGAGCTATCTGGTCAGTCTATGGACGAATGTAATTTGGTCATTGGCTTTGGTATTAATATGAGTATGCCAGCTCAACAGGCTGAAAAAATAGATCAGCCTTGGAGTGATTTATCTTCTCTGGATACAATGCCCGATAAAACTAACCTACTCCTAGCACTCCATAAACAATTAAAGTTAGACCTAGCAAAGTTTGAAGTATCTGGTTTAGCGGAGTTTATTCCGCTCTGGCAACAATATGATCTGTTCTACGACAAAGAAATTGAGTTGGTCATGTCACCTAAGTCAATCGTAGGTGTTTGTAAAGGGATTGACTCGCAGGGTGGCGTTATTTTGGAAACCGATGGCGTTCAAACCGCCTATATAGGTGGAGAGATTAGTCTACGCGGTACGCTCTAATCTACGAGGTTATTTTCGTAGTAAAACGCGGTTTACCAAATGATTATCTCCTTTTTTAAGGATCAGGTGAGCGCGTTCACGACTTGGTTTGATATTGGACTGGAGATTTGGGCCGTTAATCGTATCCCAGATATTAGCTGCGGTCTCATTGGCTTGTTGATCTGACAAGTTTGAATAGTGATGAAAAAAGGATTTCGGATCACTAAAAGCACCTTGACGAAACTTTCTAAAACGTTGCTGATACCATTCTTTTAGAAGCACTTCATCTGCATCTACGTAAATTGAAAAATCCACATAATCAGATAAAAAACTGCTGCGACTTTCAGGTGATTGATCTAAGCCAGTTTGAAGTACATTTAAACCTTCAATAATTAAGATGTCTGGTTGGTTAATCGGTTGCACTTGGTCAGTAAGTCGGTCATAGGTGATATGAGAGTACAGTGGCGCATTAACATGCGGTTGACCTGCTTTGATAGCTGAAATGAAATCAATGAGCATCTTCATATCATAGCTTTCTGGAAAGCCTTTTCGCTTTAATAAGTTTTTAGCTTTTAACTCTGCCAAAGGATACAGAAATCCATCGGTAGTGACTAACTCTACTTTAGGGTGTTGGGGCCAACGCTGTAATAGCGCTTGTAGAATCCTTGCTGTGGTGCTTTTACCAACAGCGACACTACCAGAAATACTGATAATGTAGGGAGAGTTACGTGGTTTATGATTGAGGAATTGATCTAATACTACACTGCGCTGCTGCTGAGCGTCGATGATCAAGTTTAAAAGACGACTTAACGGTAAATAAATATCTGTCACTTCATCTAAAGACAGTTGCTCGTTCATGCCTTGTAAGCGGGCAAGTTCGTCTTCACTTAGTGTAAGAGGGACTGAATTACGAAGCTCAGACCATTGCTTACGCCCAAATGAATGATAAAGTGTTTTATGTATTGGTTTATTTACTGTCATAACGTCCTTTCCTTAGGTCAGGCACAGTACACCAACAAAATATATTCAACAATAAAAAACTGACCTTAGTTAATCACTAACTTTCAAATCGCTTGATTTTTATGCGCGAGTAGCTAATAAAGCCCAAAAAAACGGCATTTAAGACTTTTTTTAGCTTTTTTATGCATTTTCTATTGCACTTGTGCCAACATTTACCTAATATCCGTTTCCGAAATGATTAGCCGGCATAGCTCAGTTGGTAGAGCAACTGACTTGTAATCAGTAGGTCCCGAGTTCGACTCTTGGTGCCGGCACCATTTTTCTGGAGGGGTTCCCGAGTGGCCAAAGGGATCAGACTGTAAATCTGACGGCTCAGCCTTCGAAGGTTCGAATCCTTCTCCCTCCACCATTTTTTAAAGGTAGTTAGGTAGCCTTTCAGGTTGCGCGGATGTCGTATAATGGTATTACTCCAGCCTTCCAAGCTGATAACGCGGGTTCGATTCCCGCCATCCGCTCCAAATTGCTGAATGACTTGATTGATTAATGGTTCAGATAACTGAATTGTTAATCAGTCAAATCCTTTAAATCAGCACCTCCTGTCTTATGCTAAGCTTAATCACCATAACTAATCGATTCGATGTCATTTTATGCATCGGATTTTTTCTATATGTGTTTTCATTACCAAGAGTCTGGATTGAGGCAATATCATGGCTAAAGAAAAATTTGAACGTAGTAAACCACACGTAAACGTGGGTACAATTGGTCACGTTGACCAWGGTAAAACTACTCTAACAGCAGCTATCTCAGCAGTATTGACGAAAGCATACGGCGGTGAGACTAAAGATTTCGCACAAATCGATAACGCTCCAGAAGAGCGTGAGCGTGGTATTACAATTAATACTTCTCACATCGAATATGACACGCCTACACGTCACTACGCACACGTAGATTGTCCTGGTCACGCCGATTATGTTAAAAACATGATTACTGGTGCTGCACAAATGGA
>NZ_LZFV01000010.1:0-6948 GCF_001675935.1 Shewanella sp. UCD-FRSSP16_17 | reverse complement strand
GCAGCACCTCTTTATCTGTCCAGAGCTTCGCTTTATCWGCATCAACTTTTAACACCACATGTAAATGATTACTCATCACTGCATAAGCACAAATATCAATCGCAAAAATGGTCGCCAATTCTACAATACGTGAATCAACCCACTCACGGCGATGCTCAAAATTTTCACCTGTCGATTTATCAAAACCACACAAAAACGCCTTACGTACCACACGCGAACAACAGTGGTAGTAAGGCGTATCTTCTAAGCTCACGAGGGTTTGTCTTGGTCTAGCCATCTTCAAGTACCATTTAAAAAGGGTAAATAAAGCCTAGTTCAGTGTTTAATATTTAACCAGTTATAATGGGTGGCCATGTTATATTCCATGTCAGTTTTGGTATTGGTTGGATGCAAAACGCTACCAATGCAGCCAAAGGAATCACCACAAAAAACCGCACCAGCAAAAAAAGAAGAGCCAAAGTATGCTTGGTTCAGAAATACTAACGGATCTTTGGTTGGTGCCGAGAGTTTGGTGTTTAACGATACGTCGAATCAGTTTCACCCTAAGACTCTAATGAGAGTGTCTGCTTTGAGAAGTGCTGACTGCGCTACTTATGTAGAATTTCCGCAAGTTGGAGCGTTTCGTGATAAAGACATGTTGATAAATATTAACGGGCAAGATTTGAATTATATGCCTAGAGATTTAATTCATGATGTGCCTAATCACACGTTCTCTGAAAAGGGTCGTCAATTCGTAATGAATGAGTTCATGACGAAAGATGAAATTAATCTGACTTACAAAGATAATACTTATGTTATTCCTACAAACACTTTCGAGGGTGCGTTGAATATAGTGAAAGAAGATTGCCAGAAAGCCCTTTCGGATGCGAAAACTTTAAAAGAGCGCAAGTCGAGCGCTTTGTAATATAGAGAAATCGGCATCTAATTTATGGTGCCGAATCTTGTTTAGATATAGAGAGCCAAGCTCTCTATATTAGAACCTTAGTGTTGATTCATTACTTTAAGATTCTTGTATTTCTTAAGCCCCTTTCGAACCGCTTAGAGACTTTTCCATAAGTACATATATTCGTTGAGCTTTCCTCGAGGTTAGTACTGATATTTCGATGAAAAATATCTAAACTGAGGGCCCAGTACCTTCATGGCAAAGGGGTATAAGAAAAAGTAAGGCAAACCGACCTCTGTGGTTTAAGAGGTTATATGGCACAGGCAAGGAATGAGGCAATTCTGAGTTACTATGAACAAATGCTGCTGAATTTTCTGGTAACTTATTCGATGCCAAACACACCAATTGGCCACAAAGTAGTTGCCCGTTTTACTTAACCACTAAGGGACAGTGGCCAACCAATCCTTAGCTCTTTGTTAGCTTATAGCTCAGTGCAAGCTTGTTAGCCCTTTAAGAAAACTCCCCATACTTAATTTTGTTAAGCCACTCACTAACCAATATACGTACCTCTAGATAATCCATTAACTCATTGGGCTTTTTGTTACTAAAAGCCGGTACGTTAGAGTTAAATAATAATTTAACAAGGGAATGGTCACCTCCATAAATATCACAAGCTTCGCTAAAGAGCTCAAATCTACTTGGACTTGGACTTGGACTTGCTGTGCTCATAATAAATATCTCCCGACTCAAATTTTTGGGTCACTTTATAAAAACCAGTTATAATGGGTGGCCATGTTATACATTTTAACTAAAGTTAAAAGTAGAGGTCAGGCTGCCATTAATTATAGGTGTTTATGTATATAACTATAGATGAATATTTACGCCCATCATAACTGCCTAATTATCGGCCATAGAAAATAAGTTACGGTTGGTAAATAAAAAAGTAGAAACACAAAAAAACATGTACATTTCCTAATCTTTTGACTTATCTTTTCTTCAAAAAAGTCTACATTTCCAAAAAGATTTTTTTTACTTACATAAATCTCAAAACCAATACCTAAAGTAATGAATAAGCCTATCACCATGTATAAAATCATTGACTTTTCAAAATCCAAATACTTTAGAAGTAAGGCTAACCAAGGAATTAAAGTCAACATGATAAATAGTTCTATTTGAACTACCGCAATACTACATGCCTGCTCATTTGAAATACCTTGACGTCTTGCATAGGCCCACCCACCAATTAACACGTCATCAATAAAAAGTTTTTTCATAATTCAATCACCGGTATTCCGAAGGTTCTTTTCATTGTATTTATAGGATCTTCTCTAAACCCCTGCTCGACATTATTTTTATCAATACTTTTTGAAAAGTTTGATACACCTCTATTGGTATCTCTAGTCAGTTGTATGAACCCTCCAGGATATGTGAGATCTATAACAGAATAAGCAATAGATGCTGCAGCACCTGCTCCTCCCCCCCTTAAACCAATAAGAGCCATACTCACATCCCCACTTGATTTAAATGCTGCTTCTTTAGTGGTGGCTCCTTCATTAAGCACATTAGACGTCACAGAGGCAGCAAGGCCAACACCTGTAAGATAGGGGCTCATTTTTGAAGCTAGCTTAGACCCATCCAAAGACAACACCTTCATAGTGGACTTAGCATCTTTACTTAATTTCCAAGCGTTGCCTGTTGCCCCAGTTGCCATTAAAGCTGTACCTGCCCCAGACTTATTTAATAAAGCTAAATCATTAGTTTGCTCTAATCCAGCAGTAATAACTGATGCTCCTGTGGTCGCTTGACTTACACTACCTGCCGCATCTTTCACTCCATCTTCTCTTTTTGCGGCTACTTCTTGTAAACTCCCAATACTGACACTTGTCGCTTTGCCCTCACTAAAGTTTACCGAAAACGACTGAGTTGCACCATTCGAATATGTTGCTGTACCCGACACTCCAGTTGTGACGGAGCGCTTGATGCGAGAACCTGTTACGGCAACCTTTTCTGTTTCTTTGGTATATTCAACTTTCTCTAACTCAGGCCCCTCAGCCACATACCCCGTCGGATCTGTCCCTGCCAGCGGATTGTTCATAATATACGAATACGGATTAACACTTTGCGTCGATGTCGGACTCTGAATAAACGGGTCAACACTCATAAAACGACCCATATTGTAATCATACACCCGCCCGTTCATATGAATTAGCTGCTGTTCATTCAAGTGTTCGTGGTCGGTAAAGCCGCGGCGATTGCCATTGGTCTCAATCAGATCGCCTAAGCTGCCGGCCACACTCGCTGTAGCTGTTCGGCCAAACGGGTCAAAGTAGCGCTGAGAGATAATATTGCCCTGATGATCCACCATGGTCGTCGCACTACCGAGTCTATCACGCAAGGTGTACAGCAACTGATGACTGCGCTCTGGGGTGTAACTCAATACCGCAATATCACCAATGTAAGCGCGCCAACTACCATCGTTATCAGCTTCAAATAGCTTATCGACATAATGGGTTTTAGTAGTCGTGCCGCTGACGGTACGGGTTTGTAGCGCACGCATATTATCGCTGCCATACACAAAACCAGTGCTGGTGTTGTTGTTCGGCCCACGCCCTACCACAGTTAATGGTTTATCCAGCGCATTGTAGGTCATGGTAAGCCCATCACCACTGATTAAATTACCGCGGCTATCGTAGCTAAATTGCACTCGCGAGCCATTTAACTTAGTAATAGCACATACCGCATTCGGCCCAGCATTACTGCCTGAAGCACAGCTGCTATTGTATTCATAAGCGTTAGCCGTATTGCGACTGTAATCTGTCTTTTTAAGCAAGTTACCCACTGTATCGTAGCCATAATTTACAGTAGCAGCAAACGGAGTTGTATTATCATAAATGGCAAAACCTGCGTTACTATAAGTATATTTTTCGAGACGATTTAGCTCATCGTATTCATAACTTTTAGCTAAGCCTGTAGCACCGTTTCGCTCCTCTATTAAATTCATGAAACTATCATATTGGTCATAGTAATGGCTGTGTAACAAGCCCAATGAACTTGAGACTTCAGTGCTTGCCATAGTGCCTTCGCTGTTATAATCACTCGTTTGTTCTAACAACGCATTGGCCATTTGGCTTCCAGTAATATGTCCTGCGGCGTCCATTTGAGTAATGTCTCGATATACATACTGTGAAGCAGCATTACGAGTTTGTGCAAGGTAACCTGCATCGTTATATCGATACTCTAGGGTTAAACCATTAGGATAAGTAAGCCCTTTAGGACGACCATAAAATCCGTCATATTGATGGCTTATGATGCGGGTAACATTATCCCCGCCTACACTGCTCGCTACCTTAACTGAGCTACTGGCTAATTGTAGTGCATTGGTGTAGGTATAATTTCGGGTTATTCCATTTTGGGTTTCACTGGTAAGCATACCTTTTTTAAGGGTATCCCATGTGTAACTTGCGCTGCCATCGGAGTTATAATGGGTGGCCATGTTATATCACCGCTAGTGGCGCTGGTGTCAATTGCACAGACTGCTGCTCACAACTGATCACTTCTACTGGCAAGTACGACTCAGCGTGCTGGTTAGATTGCCAGCGACAGGCAATAAAAAGCCCCAAAATATGGGGCTTATTAAGAAGCTGGAAATCATTAGCTATCTAAATTCGATTTATCATGCCTGTCTATATAAACGGCCAGTGTAATGATGAAAAAGAATTAACAGGCCATTCCCAATTTCCTTTTACAAAAAAGATAATAGCAAGTATAAAAAAACTGAACAGTAGCACCTTCAATAACATAGTAAGAGTTATCCTGAAACAACTTTCACTTCCATATTTTACATTTAAAAAATCAATTAACTCATCAATAAGGCAAAACCCACCAAATCCACCAAA
Organism: Shewanella sp. UCD-FRSSP16_17; assembly: GCF_001675935.1. Lineage (NCBI taxonomy): Bacteria > Pseudomonadati > Pseudomonadota > Gammaproteobacteria > Alteromonadales > Shewanellaceae > Shewanella > Shewanella sp. UCD-FRSSP16_17. The sequence continues at coordinate 2,169 of NZ_LZFV01000010.1, read as the reverse complement.
AACAAGTAAAATTCCTATATATTTACTCAGTTCTACATCATTAGAAACTAAACAATATATCCCAGTCCAAAGTGCCCAGTATGCCCCCGAAAAATGAAACGCTGGAGTTATGTAGTTATTTTCACACTTCTCAAACTTACTCAGAAAAAGTAAAAGCATAGTAATAATAAACTTAATGTAGTAACTTTTTGAAAATGAATCTGAATTACCAAAAAAGTCCAAAAGAAATACATCTATAAACAAAAAAACAGAAAAAACAACTACAATAATCGCTATCGACCTTACGTTCAAATAGCATTTACTTTGCGTTTTAGAATTCAAAAATAGGTTGACCATTCTTATCTACCCTTATTACTGGTTTTCCACTACCTGAGCCCGCTTTCATTTTAGGTTTTAGAAGCATATAAACGTGCCACCCATTATTAATCAATAACATAACGGCCTTTTGGTATGCTCGCAAGTGAACTTACCTGATTGAGTAGTCGTTGGCTTGGGGAGTCTATTGATTTAGCGAGATTTGAGGCAATTTCAGCGCATTCAGCTGATATTACCAATATTTAAGTCAGCACCAAGTTGTCCATGCTTAAAGACTAGAAGATTGATGAGTTAAAAGGCCAGTTTGATTTTACTTATGTTAGTCATCCAAAAGATTATAAAGAGCAAACATTAATAGGGAGTTTTAAAATCAATTGGATAGTTCATACGAAGCCTAACACTCTCGATGAGTGGAATACTTATGATATATTTATGAAAGGGAGATAATAAATAGGGAAATTATTGTAACCTTTATAAGATTGCATCAAGGTTACGACTAGAAGATGAAAAAAATTATTCAATTTATTGGTAACTCGATACTGATTTTAATAGCGATAAGCCTTTTTTTATCGGGAATTATTTCTGATGAAAGTACATTAGTAAGCTCAAGTTTTCTTTACATTATATTAGGAGCAGGGGCTGCATATTTATTTTGGAAGTTTTCACCAGGGTTACATTCTAGTAAAAATCAAAAACAAAGAATAAAACATCAAATTTCGGCATTTTTAGTTTTTATTTTTATACTTGTTGCGGGACCGCTTTCTACCGCTAGGTATGGCCACATATTGCTTTCTTCGATTGGAAAAAGTAAAGAAGTAAATTTAGAACTAACGGTGGATTATGTAAGCAGTACATATAGTAGTGCTTATTGCGCAGGGGCAATTTATTTAAAAGGTTATTTCAACTTTGCCAATGGTAGGCTCTGTGGCGTATCAAGGTCAATATGGTCACAATTAAAAAGTGGTGACCATATTATAGTCCAAGGTTTAAAAACATATTGGGGCTTTGAGTATACAAATTTAATAAAGAATCTCGATAGAGAAATTTATCAAAGTAAAACACTTAGGTTACTTCAAGATTTTGATAACATGGATTCAAATAAAGCTTTTGCATTAGCTAGAGGAATTGATGGTCGCGAGGTAATTGGTTATTCACATTCATATAGTTCACCTAAAAAAGCGAAAGAAAGAGCTCTTAGTGAGTGCCAAACGCAAATAGAGTTTTATAGCATGAAAGCTAAATGCAAACTCATTAGATAATTTTGTATTCGTTAATTTTCTATAAAAACCTCTCCCCGCATAATGAGAAGAGGTTTTAATCATTTTCAGCAGAATTTCAAAGTTAACTCTACTTATCTAATACCAATGCACGCTTTCAGCGACATTACTGTCGCTACAAGCATAAGTCGACATAAGCGTGGCTCTACTTTCAATCGGTTAGCTAAAAAATATAACCATATGCTGACATAAAATATAACCATAAGCTGACAAATTGAGGCAACTGATAAAATTAAAAATGGCGCCATGTACTTTTATTACAATTTAGGCCGACCAGCCCCTCACTTCAATATGATTTCAAGCTACTGAGAGGAGTGAAAATGGTGTTTATTAAAGTGATTCAATCAGAGAGGTTATGCTAGGCGCTTAACCACTTTTGGCAGTTAGCTGCGCTTTGTCGTCGTTTGCGGCCGACATGCTCACAATATTCAGTTAGCGCTGGCAGTGCCCCAACCGCACCTTTAAATAATGCCTCGAACTCTGTAGTGATTTTTAACCAGTYTTCAGCGGGAATATTGAGTCGATTAAGAATGTGCTGGCTACTCGTACTTATCGCACCACGCTTGTCATCGTCATC
>NZ_LZFV01000009.1:0-7046 GCF_001675935.1 Shewanella sp. UCD-FRSSP16_17 | reverse complement strand
CGTTGGCCGTATACGAAAGCCCCATTCTTACTCCATTGACAAAGGAAATACATGGCAATGTATTCGCCATCTTTACACCCAAGCAACCTGTCGTCCAAAATGCTTTGAGCATAGTCAAATCGTGAAAAGTAACCCCTTTACTTGTACGCTTATTTTGTTTAAACAAAAAACAAAAGGACGTCACGCCACCAACCCAGATGGAAGTCGCAAAGCCTCCAAGCATTCGAAAGCCTATGCTCAAGGTGCAGAAGACCCTTGGCTATTAGCAACGTCACTCACCTCTCATCGGCATTTATCGAAACAGGTCGTCGCTATTTATCGCCAGCGCATGCAAATTGAGGAGGGATTTAGAGATATGAAAAGCACAACGTTCGGGCTCGGTTATGAACAAAACAAAAGTGTTAAAAAGCAACGCCTCATAATACTGATATTACTGACAACATTGGCGTCATTGGCCGCTATATTGCTTGGTATGGTGCTCGTTACTTCGAACAAACATCGTCGATTCCAAGCCAACACTGAGACAAGAAGCGTACTATCATTTCACTACCTTGGGCTCAGAGCCATAGCCTGCCGGATACGGTTTACCATGCGCTGCACTTAAATGGTACGTTTCCTTGGTAGACGGGGCTTGGGCTGGCAACTCATGGAATTAAATTCGTGGGGTTCCCTCAGACTCTGAGCTCTCGAGGGGAATACTCACAAAACCAACTTTTTACATTATATCCTCTACTTCAAAAGTAGCATCATTTATAGATCATACAAAATATGCAATTTATGACTCTAGAGTAATTTATGCGCTTAATTGGTTATTATTTAAGTATACAGATCAAACTGAATTATATCCTCAACCATCAGGCAGAAGCTCAGATTTAGCTAAATATGAACTTTCAACAATATTTAACTCATCAGACGCTGAGTATTCTTATAAGAGTCACAAAACCGCATATCATGAATACTGTAAGTTAATGAGAGAGTTGTCATTGGAGGTATATAACAGTGAGCAACCCTTTTTAGCAGAAATGTTACTTTTTATCATTGCACCTAAGCAGATAGTTAACGATATAAAAAATAGTATTTCATTGAGTCTAAATGTTCATGCCAAAACAGAATAAGTTGCTTAAATCTAATAAAACCAGATGGTAAATTAGCAAACGTTGCCAATCAAAAATGATTTGATGTTATCCAAGGTAATGGCAGGACGGTCTCAGTTAAAACTACAGCAACCCTACAAAGCACGATTCAAATCAACAAGGATACTGCTTATCTTGCAGATGACACTATGGTCTTGCTTTATGAGAATGGAGAGCTAAAAGTCATTTATCATCAAGACACCGATACATTAGTAAAATTTAAACGGACTTTGACCTTGTATCGAGTTAGTGTGTTGGCTGGTAATCCAATAACGATGTATTACACTCGGCCTAATAGTGGAGGTTCAGCAAGAGTTTGGGACTTGTGTGAAGAAAACAAAGAACTCTCGCGAGCTCAAATTATTGAGCTGTGTATAGCTGAAGGTATTAATAAGGTAACTGCTACCACGAAATATACAGATTGGACAAACCGCAAAGTTTAAAAGAAAAGTAAGCTGATAAGGGTAAGCCGCGCATTCGCACCCTTATTCTAAGTGTTGAACAAGCCTGAGTGATAGCTTTATAGTGTGCTATCATTGCCAACACTCCCACTTGTCAAAGTATGGTTGTATTTCGAGCAATTAAGCGCATAACACAAGAAACACTGACTTCTTCTCATACGCTCAGTTCAAATGCAGTAATGCTCAAGATGAGGGGCCGCCGTGATCTCTCTTATTTCCGCAAAAAAATAGGCTTATCTAATTGTTATTACATAAATTTCAACATTGTGCTTTGTTTGGTTTTTGACCTCTAAAAACCATCTATCCATAATATCTTTTTGCGTGTTCGCCATTGACTTTAATGACTGTACCTCGTTGATAAGTAGTGAGCTTTTGTTCGTCTGCGCCTCAAATTGGGTAGTTAACAACTTAATTTCAGTAGTAGCCTGTTGATACCCCTCTTGAACAGAGGTTATCTGCTGCTTAAACGCGTGGTTCTCAGTCTCCATCTCTAACTTCACAGCTGTCATTGCAGATAATGAGGTTTCAACTTTTTGCAGTTGTTTCGATGTACCGTCAAGCTGTGTTTCTAACTTGGCACATTGTTTTTGAATCGCTGCGTTCTCCAATTGTCTCGCTGTTGACTGCTGGCTTAGATCTCTAATCTCAAGTTGAAGCCGCTGTACTTTCTGATGACGCGTGCTCAAATGAGACAAGCGGTATTAGAGTATATTGAGGTTGATGACAATCGAACCAGACGGCATAGTGCTCTTGGTTATTTGAGCCATGAAAAACTTTGAATTAAAAAATAGTGCTTAGCAAAGTGTCCACTATTACAGGATCAGTTCACTTTAGTATGTGGTTCAGTTTTGGGTGCAAATTAACAGCCAGGGCTGTTCCTATCAAAGCAGTCACAGAAAACCTCAACAGCTCCATACCTACGTCCTATCGTTGAGGCTGCTTCTACACACGTAAAGTGCCTTGATGAATCATTGTTAAATAAATGAAAAGTAATTGTTGCAATTAAATTAGCGTTCTTTTATATTCAGCTAGTGAACAAAAATCTAGTTCACAAATTATTTATGTTTAATATAAATTTAAAGGATTAAAATTATGAAAAACCTAAAAATTGCTAGCTTAAGTAATCCCGTCCATATTGCTTCAGAAGGTTCTAATATAGGCTCAGCACCCTGTGCTATTATCGTAGTGTACACTATTATTTATCCACACTAATAGATTTTATTGCGATTAAATAAATTATTAATATCTAAGTATTTTAAGTTTAAAGCAAATTAAGTTGTATTGCTTTTTTAAAGGGATTTGAAAATGAGTGGTATGAATGATGCTTTTTTTTTAAACCAGTTTGATATAGATGAACTACATTGCTACCCTAGTTTTTTTAATTATTTAAAAAAAGCCACCCCTTCTCATGATGACTTTATAAAGTTATTATCTTGTTCTGATTTAGTAAACATCCTAAATTTAGCAATAGACGGACTGTCAGACAATACATCCAAATTAAATCTGGGTGGTCAAAGTGACGATTATTTTGACTGGAGACTATATAGGAATAAGAAATTATCGTTAGTACTTCACGGTTTTTCCAAAGGAAAAATAAAACGAGAATACATTGCCATTTATCCTAACAATATGAGAATAGGGGTATATCTAGGAAGTTTTTCATACACTATATACACTGTTGATAATGACAAAAACTGCTTAATCGAAACAACGTCTGGAATAGCAACTCAGGGACAAGTATTTTCTACGCTAGCTGGAGAAACCATGCTTGTCATACATGAAATATTTGAACCATGCATAACATTAAATGAATCATCAGTTGAGCACTTACCTCTTATTCAAAACTTCAAATTTGATACACTAACACTTTCGCATATATCATCTGCCGATGTCGCTTATAGTCGACTGGAATCTGCTTTTAAAATATTTGAGATGCTTGATTATAAAAATGTAATTGACAAGCTTACTGATATTTCTAAAAGTCATCCTATGCATTATATAAGATGGTCAGCAGCAACAGTGACGTTACGCCTGAGTGAGGATACAATTCATTGCAAAGAGTTGCTTAATCATTTAATAAATAATGACGAATCAAATGAGGTTAGCAACGCAGCACGGCAAACTTTAAATAACATCGAGGTAATGTATGGCTAAGTTCTTCAACAAATATGATAATGGGGCCATATCACTTGGCGAGCTTGTTAAACAATTGCAATCAAAAGGAGATAAACTTTTTTCTGATGAAGATTTTATAATTTCGCTGTTATCTAAGATATATAATAACAGAGAGTTTCTTTGTGATGTACTATTTGAACAGCTTGATAATTTAACTAATTTTCAATCAGACAATCCTTATACACCGCAAGCTTTTATTTTAAGTAGTACAAAGGTTTATACTTTAAGAGCAGCTATTTGGTCTCCAGTCAGTAGGATCTCAGACTCTAAAGATGACGTATATTTTTATGACAAAGCACATGACCATAATTTTACTTTCTATACAGTTGGCTATAAAGGGCCTGGTTATGAAACAGATTTATACACCTACGAAAGTAATGATTTAAATGTAGGAGATGAAATAAAATTAGATAGCCTTGGAATTCTTAACCTAAAAGAAGGTGATATCTGGAAATACGAAAAGTCAAAAGACGTTCATTCGCAATACCCACCAAAAGAAGCAAGCATTTCAATTAATTTAATAGATAATAATATTGGACTTAGGCAATATTATTTCAATAGTAAAACAGGTAAGGTGTTAAATAGAGTTAGTAATAAGTATGACACATTGAAGGTGTTGTCGGATCTGATTGGAAATAAAGATACAAATAAATTGATCGAAGAAAAAATTAAAACCTCGAGCAATCAGTTGATTAAGGATGCATTCGATGTTTAATGGTTTTTTACTTATATCTTTAATTATAGTGTCATCAAGGTTGATTCTTAGAGGCTATTTCAAAACTTGTAACAATATTCAATCATCCCTCAAGAATAGCGATAACCCTAACTATTATCTCAAAACACTTAGTAAATTTGATATTTTGATAACATTTTGTTTGAAGCCATTTTTTGTTATTTCGATGATGACAGTTTGCATTCCAATTTTAAATAACTTTGAAATTCCTGAGTTAAAGTACACTATTAATTTTGAGGTGGCTAATATTGATTTCATACCATTAATTTTATCTATATTATTGGCGATTAAAGTTTTTCAGGCAATTAAAAATGTTTATATATCTTACGCTATTTCCTTTGCCTCCTTGATATGGGCTTATCATGTTTTTTACACTGTTCAAAACAAATACCTCATAATATTTATAGTCATTATGGCATCTGAGTATACAATTTCATTTTTCATGGAAAAACACAATGAAAAATAAAGTTATATACTTATTGCTCATTTTATCTGGCCCTGTTTTTTTTTTGGTTCTTTTTGATATTTTAATACTTATTGAACTAGTCGGTATGTCATTAATGCTGAAGGTTACTTTCTGCTATTATATGGATAGATTAAAAAATATATTTTATATAGCAAGGAGTAAATTATTTCGTACAAAAGATTCATAGACTGAACCTTAAGCATTAAAATAGGTAATGCCTAAATTCAGATAATAACTGCGACACTCTTAATTGAGGCAAAGAAGAAGCCAACTGCTGAAAGTGGTAGGCTTTATCTCCACAAAGAAAAAAGAGTATCACTATGAGTTATCAGCAGCTGACCGAGGGAAGAAGATACCAGATTTCTGCCCTTTTGGAACGGGGAATTTCAGTAGCGGAGATTGCACGTACAGTAAAATGTCACCGTTCAACCATTTATCGGGAATTAAAAAGAGCAAGTAGCACTCAGTAGGACAAACTTTAATATTGTATGTTGACATTTTTTTGATACAAACTTATAGTCAATCTTAGTTAGCAATTGCAGATTTTTAACAAGAAAGCTAACTCAAGCTAATGAATTTAAACGACTAATTTTATATTTGATACGGAGGCCTTGGGTTCAAATCCCTATCTCTTCGCCATATTTATCAAAAAGATCCCGCTAGCAATAGCGGGCTTTTTGCTTTCTAGTATTTGAGTGAGTTTGATTAGAGAGTTAAAAGGTTTGTAGCGCATCAATGTAGGGTTCAAATCCTGAGGGATCCCCACGAATTTAATTCCATGAGTTGCCAGCCCAAGCCCCGTCTACCAAGGAAACGTACCATTTAAGTGCAGCCATGGTAAACCGTATCCGGCAGGCTATGGCTCTGAGCCCAAGGTAGTGAAATGATAGTACGCTTCTTGTCTCAGTGTTGGCTTGGAATCGACGATGTTTGTTCGAAGTAACGAGCACCATACCAAGCAATATAGCGGCCAATGACGCCAATGTTGTCAGTAATATCAGTATTATGAGGCGTTGCTTTTTAACACTTTTGTTTTGTTCATAACCGATCCCGAACGTTGTGCTTTTCATATCTCTAAATCCCTCCTCAATTTGCATGCGCTGGCGATAAATAGCGACGACCTGTTTCGATAAATGCCGATGAGAGGTGAGTGACGTTGCTAATAGCCAAGGGTCTTYTGCACCTTGAGCATAGGCTTTCGAATGCTTGGAGGCTTTGCGACTTCCATCTGGGTTGGTGGCGTGACGTCCTTTTGTTTTTTGTTTAAACAAAATAAGCGTACAAGTAAAGGGGTTACTTTTCACGATTTGACTATGCTCAAAGCATTTTGGACGACAGGTTGCTTGGGTGTAAAGATGGCGAATACATTGCCATGTATTTCCTTTGTCAATGGAGTAAGAATGGGGCTTTCKTATACGGCCAACGATATCCCAATTGAGCGCGATGACTTCTCTGAACCAGGGTGATTTATAGCCTGCATCGGTGACGATAATGGGCTGACAGTTGGCAGGCAAAATAGCGTGTAGTGTCTTTAAGAATGCCCTATGTGTAGCGGGTTTCTCCTTAGTCTTGTTGCAATGTACTTCTTGATAGAGTGTGATGGAACGCCCTTGTAAAGATATTGCGGCGCGCAAGAGAAAGTGGGCTTTACGGTCATCTAAATCTGACCAATCAATTGAAATGACGGGGCGTGATGTATTGCCACAAAATAGTTTGCAAATAACGGCATAGATACACAGTGCTTCACCACGCAAATGAGGGTTTGACAGCAAACGGTCAGCGCGTTTAATTCGATGTTTTTCGTAGGCTCTGGTATTAATTCCTCGACCGATACTCGTGACGGTCGCAACGTTCCCATTGAGCAAGCTATTCACGCAGGCAATTACTGCATTTTGACGTGTTTTATGCATTTTATAGCTGACAAGCGATATGACTTTGTTCACAATAGAAAGAGCATTCATGGCGTTTAACCTTCATTTGTTTTTGGCAAAAGATTTGATCACCAAACGTCATGAATGTTCCCTTATTTTTTATCTTACTGATTCCGCTATATTATTTGTGGGGATACCTCAGGTTCA
>NZ_LZFV01000008.1:0-16229 GCF_001675935.1 Shewanella sp. UCD-FRSSP16_17 | reverse complement strand
TGCTTGACGAAGGTCGTGCAGGTGAGAACTGTGGTGTTTTATTACGTGGTACTAAGCGTGATGAAGTTGAACGTGGTCAAGTACTTGCTAAGCCAGGTACAATCACTCCTCACACTACATTCGAATCAGAAGTATACGTGTTAAGCAAAGAAGAAGGCGGACGTCACACTCCATTCTTCAAAGGCTACCGTCCACAGTTCTACTTCCGTACAACTGACGTAACTGGTACTATCGAGCTTCCAGAAGGCGTTGAAATGGTAATGCCAGGTGACAACATCAAGATGGTTGTTACTCTAATCTACCCAATCGCGATGGACGACGGTTTACGTTTCGCTATCCGTGAAGGTGGCCGTACAGTTGGTGCTGGTGTTGTAGCTAAAATCGTTGCTTAATAGCGAAGTTAGTTAACACATTAAAAAGGAAGCTTCGGCTTCCTTTTTTTGTTTTATAGATTTTTTTTAAGTTTTGCCTATGTTCTCTGGTGTCGACCTTGCGAACTGACTAGAATAAGAATACAATCTATGGCCGATTTTTGACCCTGAGCTGATGCTTTTCGTGGCTAAACTCGGAAGTACTATTTGATAGTGGTACATATTTATCAAATTTAAGCTCAGGTCTTAGTGAGTAACGGAACCAACCGATGACGACAAATACTGAAAACCAGAATAATTCTCTGGATATTGTTAAGTGGGGCATTGCAGTTATATTGATTGCCGCCGCTGTTATTGGCAACCAAGCATTTGGCGAAGCCAGTGTTGTGGTACGCGCATTAGGCGTAATTGTTGCCTTTGTTATTGCAGGCTTTATTGCACTGCAAACTGTGAAAGGTAAAGAAGCTTTATCTTTTGCTCGTGAAGCTCACATTGAAGTACGTAAAGTGGTTTGGCCAACTCGTCAAGAAGCGCTAAACACAACATTCATTGTTCTTGCTGCAACAGCTGTCGTAGCCGTAATCCTTTGGGGTTTCGACTGGGTACTATTGCGTGTTGTTAACCTCATTACTGGCGTATAGGCATTTACATGACTGAAGCAACAGAAGCTAAAAAAAGATGGTATGTGATTCAAGCATTCTCAGGCTATGAAGGCCGTGTATGTAAAACACTACTTGAGCATATCAAAATGCACAACATGGAAGACTACTTTGCTGAGGTACTTGTACCAACTGAAGAAGTTGTTGAAATGCGTGCAGGTCAGCGTCGTAAAAGCGAACGTAAATTCTTTCCAGGCTATGTATTAGTCCAAATGGAAATGAATGATGAAAGCTGGCACTTAGTGAAAAGCATTCCACGTGTAATGGGTTTCATTGGCGGAACATCTGATCGTCCGGCACCTATTTCTGATAAAGAAGCGAATGCCATTCTTCAGCGTCTACAAGATACTGTTGAGTCACCGACTCATCGCGTTATGTTTGAGCCTGGTGAAGTTGTTCGTGTTAACGATGGTCCATTTGCTGACTTTAATGGCACTATCGAAGAAGTTGATTACGATAAAAACCGCGTTAAGGTTTCAGTAATGATCTTCGGTCGCTCTACTCCTGTGGAACTAGACTTCCAACAAGTTGAAAAGAGCTGATTAAATTAAATACAAATAGTATTTGTTTGCGGGTGCGGATTTTAGTATAATCCGCACCCGTTGTTTTCAAGGGGAGCTCATCGGCATGTAGCTGGTAGCGTTTGAACCCAAATTGAGGAAATGTCGACATGGCAAAGAAAATTGAAGCTTATATTAAGCTACAAGTAGCAGCCGGTGCTGCAAACCCGTCTCCACCAGTTGGTCCTGCTCTAGGTCAAAAAGGTGTGAACATCATGGAATTCTGTAAAGCATTCAACGCTCGTACTGAAAAGTTCGACAAAGGTATGCCGATTCCTGTTGTTATCACTGTATACAACGATCGTTCTTTCACGTTCGAAACTAAGACTCCTCCAGCATCTTTCTTATTATTGAAAGCGGCAGGTCTTAAGTCTGGTTCTGGCCGTCCAAATACCGAGAAAGTTGGTACTATCAAGCGCAGCGCAGTTCAGGAAATTGCTGAAACTAAAGCGGCTGATATGACTGGTGCTGATGTTGAAGCGATGATGCGTTCAATTGAAGGTACTGCACGTTCAATGGGTTTGGTAGTAGAGGACTAATATAATGGCAAAGCTAACTAAGCGCATGCGCGTAATCCGCGAGAAAATCGACGGAACTAAAAGCTACGATATCAATGAAGCTGTTGCTTTATTAAAAGAATTAGCAACTGCTAAATTCGTAGAAAGTGTTGACGTTGCTGTTAACCTAGGTATCGATCCTCGTAAATCAGACCAAAACGTTCGTGGCGCTACAGTATTACCACATGGTACTGGCCGTGAAGTTCGTGTTGCTGTGTTCACACAGGGCGCAAACGCTGAAGCAGCTAAAGAAGCTGGTGCAGAGTTAGTTGGTATGGAAGATCTAGCTGAGCAAGTTAAAGCTGGTGAAATGAACTTTGACGTTGTTATCGCATCTCCAGATGCAATGCGCGTTGTTGGTATGTTAGGTCAAATCTTAGGCCCACGTGGTTTAATGCCTAACCCTAAAACTGGTACTGTAACGCCAAACGTTGCTGATGCAGTTAAAAATGCCAAAGCTGGTCAAGTTCGTTACCGTAACGACAAGAATGGTATTATCCACACTACTATCGGTAAAGTGGATTTTGAACCTGCTCAAATTAAAGAAAACTTAGAAGCGTTAGTCGCAGCACTGAAAAAGGCTAAGCCTGCAGTTGCTAAAGGCGTTTACGTGAAAAAAGTCAGCATCTCTACCACTATGGGTGCAGGTGTTGTGGTTGACCAAGCTACTTTGGAAGACCTTAAGTAATATACAAAGGATGCGGATTAGTATATAATCCGCGCACTTTGTGGGTTGAGGTCTGCTTTTCAACATTGTTGAGAGCAGATTTCCGTCCAAGACCGTAGGTGTTTTCATAAGATAACTTAATTTCCTACGTAGACGGTGTCAGACCCCCCAGATAGATTTTGTTCTGCTGGAAATCTGCACCGTAAGTCGTTAAACACATAAGTGTTTAATATGGTAAATACTAGGGACATCCCTAGGTAGAATCCAGGAGTAAAGCCAATGGCATTAAGACTCGAAGACAAAAAAGCGATTGTTGCTGAAGTCAGCGAAGCCGCCAAAGGTGCTTTATCTGCAGTTGTTGCCGATTCACGCGGTGTAACTGTAGGTGATATGACCGGTCTGCGTAAAGCAGCACGTGAAGCTGGTGTTTATGTACGTGTTGTACGTAATACATTAGTTAAACGCGCTGTTGCTGGTACTGATTTTGAGTGCCTAAGCGACACGTTTACTGGTCCTACTTTGATTGCCTTTTCTAATGAGCACCCAGGTGCTGCAGCGCGTCTTCTTAAAGATTTCGCAGCTGAACAAGAAAAGTTTGAAATCAAAGCAGCAGCCTTTGAAGGGGAAGTTATCCCTGCAGCAGATATTGATCGTTTAGCGAAACTACCAACATACGAAGAAGCACTAGCTCAGTTAATGATGACTATGAAAGAAGCATCTGCTGGCAAGTTCGTTCGTACATTGGCCGCTCTTCGCGATCAAAAAGAAGCAGCTTAATATTTCATTAGCCGCTTAAATTAATTGAATTCAGTACAATAGGAATTTTTTGTTATGTCTATCACTAAAGACCAAATCTTAGAAGCTTTCGCAGAAATGTCTGTAATGGAAGTTGTTGAACTAATCGAAGCAATGGAAGAAAAATTCGGCGTTTCTGCTGCAGCTGCTGCTGTTGCTGTTGGCGGCGACGCTGGCGCTTCTGCTGCTGAGCAAACCGAATTTGACGTTGTTATGACTTCATTCGGTGGCAACAAAGTTGCTGTTATTAAAGCACTTCGTGGCGCTACAGGTCTTGGCCTGAAAGAAGCTAAAGCTATGGCTGAATCTGCACCAGTTGCAGTTAAAGAAGCTATCACTAAAGAAGAAGCAGAAGCACTTAAAGCTGATCTAGAAGCTGCTGGCGCTGAAGTAGAAGTTAAGTAAGTTATACTCTAACTTACCACCTCCCGAGTAATCGGGCGGAGGCTGGCGGTTTTTTAACCGTCGGCCTTTTTTGCGCTATATGCGCAGGCGATTTTTTATTCACCGTTTATCGCCAGTTTTAGCAGTTCCTAGCAGAGATTACTGGTTAGGTTCTTGCCATTAACGGTGATGGGCAAACGTGCTGATTTAATCTTAGAATTATTTCAGTCTTGGTCACATCTCGTAAGTAGAGGAAACCCATGGTTTACTCCTATTCTGAAAAGAAGCGTATTCGTAAAGACTTTGGAAAACGTCCAAAAGTTTTGGATATTCCGTATTTGTTGTCTATTCAATTAGACTCTTTTAAGAAATTCACCGATCAAGATCCTACGGGTGAACGTGGCTTTGAAGCTGCTTTCCGTAGCGTTTTTCCCATCAAGAGCTTTTCTGGCAACTCTGAACTGCAATATGTCAGTTACAAGCTAGGTGAGCCAGTTTTTGATGTGAAAGAGTGTCAGATCCGCGGTGTTACATATTCTGCACCACTACGCGTTAAATTGCGTATGGTTCTTTATGACCGTGAAGCTGCACCAGGCACAGTCAAAGATATTAAAGAACAAGAAGTCTACATGGGTGATATCCCATTGATGACTGAGAACGGTACCTTTGTAATTAATGGTACTGAGCGTGTAATTGTTTCTCAATTACATCGTTCTCCGGGTGTTTTCTTTGATCATGACCGTGGTAAAACCCACTCATCTGGTAAGGTGCTTTATAACGCACGTATTATTCCTTACCGTGGTTCATGGCTTGACTTTGAATTCGATCCAAAAGATTCATTATTTGTACGTATTGACCGTCGTCGTAAATTACCTGCGACTATCATCTTACGTGCGCTTGAATTTTCTACTCAAGAAATCTTGGATTTATTCTTTGAACGTATTGAGTTCAAAATTAAGCAAGATTCACTTGTTATGGCACTTGTGCCAGATCGTCTACGTGGCGAAACTGCAAGTTACGACATCAAAGATTCTGAAGGTAAGCTTTTAGTTGAAGCTGGCCGTCGTATTACTGCACGTCACATTAAGCAGCTTGAAAAAACCAACACTACTGAGCTTGAAGTACCAGTAGATTACATCGTTGGTAAGTTCGCTGCACAAGACTACATTGATGAAGATACTGGTGAAGTATTAGTTAGCGCAAATGCTGAAATCACCCTTGAAGACCTAGCTAAGCTTTCTTTAGCAGGTATTAAAGAAGTTGATACATTATTTATCAACGATCTTGATCATGGTGCATATATCTCAGACACATTACGTATTGATTCTACAACTAACCGCCTTGAAGCATTAGTTGAAATCTATCGTATGATGCGTCCTGGTGAGCCACCAACCAAAGATGCTGCTGAAAGCTTATTCCAGAACTTGTTCTTCAGTGAAGAGCGTTATGACCTATCTAAAGTAGGTCGTATGAAGTTCAACCGTCGTCTTGAGATTTCTGAAGATGAAGGTGCTGGCGTACTGTCTAAAGAAGACATCGTACACGTTATGAAGAAAATCATCGAAATCCGTAATGGTTACGATGAAGTCGACGATATTGACCACTTAGGTAACCGTCGTATTCGTAGCGTTGGTGAGATGGCTGAAAACCAATTCCGTGTTGGTCTAGTTCGTGTTGAGCGTGCTGTTCGTGAACGTCTATCTCTAGGCGATCTGAATGAGCTTATGCCACAAGATCTAATCAATGCTAAGCCTATTTCTGCGGCAGTGAAAGAATTCTTTGGTTCTTCACAGTTGTCACAGTTCATGGATCAAAACAACCCGTTGTCAGAAGTAACGCATAAGCGTCGTATTTCTGCTCTTGGTCCTGGTGGTTTAACACGTGAACGTGCTGGTTTCGAAGTACGTGACGTACATCCAACTCACTACGGTCGTTTATGTCCGATTGAAACGCCAGAGGGACCAAACATTGGTCTAATTAACTCTTTAGCAAGTTTCGCTCGTACTAACTCTTATGGCTTCCTAGAAACACCTTACCGTAAGGTGGTTGATTGTGTGGTTACTGATGAAGTTGAATACTTATCAGCAATCGAGGAAGGCCGTTATGTGATTGCACAGGCAAACATCGAGATTGATTCTTCAAATCGTATGCTTGAAGAACAAATCGCATGTCGTCATAAAGGTGAATCTACCTTTATGCGTGCTGCTGATATCCAGTATATGGATGTATCACCACAACAGATTATTTCTGTTGCGGCATCACTTATTCCGTTCTTAGAACACGATGATGCTAACCGTGCATTGATGGGTGCAAACATGCAACGTCAAGCCGTTCCTACTTTGCGTGCTGATAAGCCGCTTGTTGGTACAGGTATTGAGCGTACTCTTGCTGTTGACTCAGGTGTTGTTGTCGCTGCGAAGCGTGGCGGTGTTATCGACTATGTTGATGCTAGCCGTATCGTAGTGAAAGTTAACGAAGCAGAATTGACTCCAGGTGAAGCTGGTATCGATATCTACAACTTAACTAAATACACTCGTTCTAACCAAAACACTTGTATTAACCAACGTCCTTGTTGTTCTGTTGGTGATCCAATTGTTCGTGGTGATGTTTTAGCTGATGGTCCGTCTACCGATTTAGGTGACTTGGCCCTAGGTCAAAACATGCGTATCGCATTCATGCCTTGGAACGGTTATAACTTCGAAGATTCGATCTTAATCTCTGAGCGCGTAGCGCAAGAGGATCGTTTCACTACTATTCATATCCAAGAGCTTTCATGTATTGCTCGTGATACGAAATTAGGTAGCGAAGAAATCACTGCTGATATTCCAAACGTAGGCGAATCTGCTCTATCTAAATTAGACGAGTCAGGTATTGTTTACATTGGTGCAGAAGTAAAAGGCGGCGACATTCTAGTTGGTAAAGTGACACCTAAAGGTGAAACTCAACTGACTCCAGAAGAAAAGCTATTGCGTGCAATTTTCGGTGAAAAAGCTTCTGACGTTAAGGACAGTTCATTACGTGTTCCTAACTCAGTTAAAGGGACTATCATCGATGTACAAGTCTTCACTCGTGACGGTATCGAAAAAGATAAACGTGCGCTTGAAATTGAAGAGATGCATGTTGCCCAAGCGCGTAAAGATTTAGGCGAAGAGTTCGAAATCCTTGAAGAAGGTGTTTTGAGCCGTGCACGTAACTTATTACTATCTGCTGGTTTCTCACAAGCTAAGCTTGCTGAATTACCACGTAAAGATGTATTAATTCAAGTTATTGATGATGAAGCTAAGCAAACTGAGCTTGAGCAATTAGCCGAGCAACATGAAGAGCTTAAAGCTGACTTCGATAAGAAGTTCGAAGTTAAACGTCGTAAAATCACCCAAGGTGATGACTTAGCTCCAGGCGTACTAAAGATTGTTAAGGTTTACCTTGCAGTTAAACGTACTATCCAACCTGGTGATAAGATGGCGGGTCGTCACGGTAACAAAGGTGTAATCTCTAAGATTTGTCCTATCGAAGACATGCCATACGATGAAACTGGTGATCCAGTTGATATCGTACTAAACCCATTGGGCGTACCATCGCGTATGAACATTGGTCAGGTATTAGAAGTTCACTTAGGTGCTGCTGCTAAGGGTATCGGTAATCGTATTACTGCTATGCTTGAAGAGCAACGTGAACTTGCTGAACTGCGCGACTACATCCGCCAGGTATATGAATTAGGTGACGAAGTTCTACAGAAAGTCGACATCAACTCATTCACTGACGATGAAGTATTGCGTCTGGCTAAAAACCTTAAAGGTGGTTTACCAGTTGCTACGCCAGCTTTCGATGGTGCTAAAGAAAAAGAGATCAAGCAAATGCTTGAACTTGCAGGCTTACCTGATTCTGGCCAGTTAACATTATGTGACGGCCGTACCGGTAACGAATTTGAGCGTAAAGTAACTGTTGGTTACATGTACATGCTCAAACTGAACCACTTAGTTGATGACAAGATGCACGCCCGTTCTACTGGTTCGTACAGCTTAGTTACACAACAACCATTGGGCGGTAAAGCTCAATTCGGTGGTCAGCGTTTCGGTGAGATGGAAGTATGGGCACTAGAAGCATACGGTGCTGCATATACTCTACAGGAAATGCTAACGGTTAAATCAGATGACGTTAACGGTCGTACTCAGATGTATAAGAACATCGTCGACGGTAACCATCAGATGCACCCAGGCATGCCTGAGTCTTTCAACGTATTGTTGAAGGAAATTCGTTCACTTGGTATTAATATCGAGTTGGATCAAGAGTAAGCATCGCTCTTAAGCAATGTTTGGTAACCAAGGATGCTTTGCTTAGCAAAGCATCTGGTTTAACTCCTTCAGGAGAGAAACGTGAAAGACTTATTAAAGTTTCTTAAACAGCAAAGCAAGACTGAAGAATTTAACGGTATTAAAATTGGTTTGGCTTCGCCAGACCTAATCCGTTCTTGGTCTTTTGGTGAAGTTAAAAAGCCAGAAACCATTAACTACCGTACTTTCAAACCTGAACGTGAAGGTTTGTTCTGTGCGCGTATTTTCGGTCCTGTAAAAGATTACGAATGTTTGTGTGGTAAATACAAACGTTTGAAGCACCGTGGTGTTATTTGTGAGAAGTGTGGCGTTGAAGTTACACAGACTAAAGTACGTCGTGAGCGTATGGGTCATATCGATCTTGCAAGCCCAGTTGCCCATATTTGGTTCTTGAAATCACTTCCGAGTCGTATCGGTTTGATGCTTGATATGACATTACGTGATATTGAACGCGTATTGTACTTTGAATCATTTGTAGTGATCGAGCCTGGCATGACCAGCCTTGAACGCGGTCAAATGCTGACAGAAGAAACATATCTTGATGCATTAGAAGAATACGGTGACGAGTTCGAAGCTAAAATGGGTGCTGAAGCAGTCTTAGACTTGCTACGTGCAATCAATTTAGAAGAACAAATTGATCAAATGCGTGAAGAGTTACCATCAATTAACTCTGAAACCCGTCGTAAGAAGGTCACTAAGCGCCTTAAACTGATGGAAGCATTCTTCACTTCTGGCAACAAGCCTGAGTGGATGATCTTAAAAGTGTTACCAGTTCTGCCACCTGATTTACGTCCTCTAGTTCCACTAGATGGCGGACGTTTTGCAACATCTGATTTGAACGACCTTTACCGTCGTGTAATCAACCGTAACAACCGTCTTAAGCGTCTATTAGATCTAGCTGCACCAGACATTATCGTACGTAACGAAAAGCGTATGTTACAAGAGTCTGTGGATGCACTATTAGATAATGGTCGTCGTGGTCGTGCTATTACCGGTTCTAACAAGCGCCCGCTTAAATCTTTGGCTGATATGATCAAAGGTAAACAAGGTCGTTTCCGTCAGAACTTACTTGGTAAGCGTGTAGATTACTCTGGTCGTTCGGTAATTACCGTAGGTCCAACTTTACGCCTGCATCAGTGTGGTCTTCCTAAGAAGATGGCACTTGAGCTATTCAAACCATTCATCTATGGCAAGTTAGAAGGTCGTGGTCTTGCTACGACGATTAAAGCTGCTAAGAAAATGGTTGAGCGTGAACAGGCTGAAGTATGGGATGTACTAGACGAAGTCATTCGTGAACATCCAGTCATGCTTAACCGTGCACCAACACTTCATAGACTTGGTATTCAAGCATTTGAACCAGTTCTTATTGAAGGTAAAGCAATCCAATTGCATCCATTAGTATGTGCGGCATATAACGCCGACTTCGATGGTGACCAAATGGCTGTGCACGTACCGTTAACGCTTGAAGCTCAATTAGAAGCTCGTTCGTTAATGATGTCGACCAACAACATTCTTTCTCCTGCTAACGGTGAGCCAGTAATCACGCCTTCTCAAGACGTGGTACTAGGTCTTTACTACACCAGTCGTGAATGTGTTAACGGTCGCGGTGAAGGCATGACATTCATGTCTGTTGATGAAGTAGAAAAAGCATATGCAACAGGTGCAGCAGAATTGCATGCACGTGTTAAAGTTCGCTTAACCGAAACATCAATTGACGCGAATGGCGAGAAAGTACAAACACGTAAGATTGTAGATACTACAGTTGGTCGTGCGTTGTTATCGCAAATCTTACCTGAAGGATTACCATTTGATTTGGTAAACCAAAACATGGGTAAGAAGCAAATCTCTAAATTGCTGAACACTTGTTATCGTGCATTAGGCCTAAAAGATACTGTTATCTTTGCTGACCAATTAATGTATACCGGTTTCCGTTACGCAACTATCTCTGGTGCCTCTGTTGGTATCAACGATATGGTTATTCCGGACGAGAAATATACCTTAGTTGAAGAAGCTGAACGTGAAGTGCTTGAAATTCAAGAGCAGTTCCAATCAGGTCTTGTAACAGCGGGTGAGCGCTACAACAAAGTTATCGATATTTGGGCAAGCACCAACGATAAGATCTCTAAAGCGATGATGGACAACTTGAAGAAAGAAGTTGTTATTAATCGTGATGGTGAAGAAGAAGAGCAAGATTCGTTTAACAGCATCTATATGATGGCTGACTCGGGCGCTCGTGGTAGTGCTGCACAGATTCGTCAGCTAGCGGGTATGCGTGGTCTGATGGCTAAGCCAGATGGCTCAATCATCGAAACCCCAATTACTGCGAACTTCCGTGAAGGTTTGAACGTATCACAATACTTCATCTCTACTCACGGTGCGCGTAAAGGTCTTGCCGATACCGCACTGAAAACAGCTAACTCGGGTTATCTAACTCGTCGTCTTGTTGACGTTGCACAAGATTTAGTTGTTATTGAAGATGACTGTGGAACAGAAGAAGGCTTGACCATGAAGCCGTTGATTGAAGGTGGTGATGTTAAAGAACCGCTTCGTGAACGTGTTCTAGGTCGTGTTGTCGCTGTTGATGTATTAGAGCCTGGTACTGAAAAAGTACTTGCGCCACGTAACACATTACTAGACGAGTCATGGTGTGATCTTCTAGAAGAACACAGTGTTGATGAAGTTATTGTTCGTTCAGTAATTTCTTGTGACACAGACTTTGGTGTTTGTGCTGCTTGTTACGGTCGTGATTTAGCTCGTGGTCATATTATTAACCACGGTGAAGCGATTGGTGTTGTTGCTGCTCAATCGATTGGTGAGCCAGGTACACAGCTTACGATGCGTACTTTCCACATTGGTGGTGCTGCATCTCGTGACTCTGCAGAAAACAACGTACAAGTTAAGAATAACGGTACATTGAAACTTCATAACGCGAAATACGTTAAGAGTATCGATGATAAACTGGTTATCGTATCGCGTTCATCTGAAATTGCGGTTATCGATGAGTTAGGTCGTGAGAAAGAGCGCTATCGTGTTCCTTACGGTACCGTATTAGAACAACTTGAAGATTCAGAAGTAACTTCTGGCGCTATCATTGCTAACTGGGATCCACATACGCATCCTATTATCTCTGAAGTTGCTGGTAGTGTTAAATTCGTTGATATGATTGAAGGCGTTACTATGACGCGTCAAACAGACGATTTAACCGGTCTATCTTCTGTTGTTGTTATTGATGCTGGTGCACGTCCTACCGCTGGTAAAGAAATGCGTCCTGCTATCCGTCTAATCGACGCGGCGGGTAACGATCTTATGATCCCTGGTACAGACGTACCAGCGCAATACTTCTTACCGGGCAATGCGATTGTTTCTAAAGACGATAATGCGCAAATTAATGTTGGTGATGCTTTAGCACGTATTCCTCAAGAATCGTCTAAAACTCGCGATATTACCGGTGGTCTGCCACGAGTTGCTGACTTATTCGAAGCGCGTAAGCCTAAAGAACCCGCTATTCTTGCTGAAATCTCAGGTACCATCTCGTTTGGTAAAGAGACTAAAGGTAAGGTTCGTTTAGTTATCAGCCCAGCTGATGGCGGTGATCATTACGAAGAAATGATCCCTAAATGGCGTAACCTTAACGTGTTCGAAGGTGAAAAAGTTGAACGTGGTGAAGTTATCGCTGACGGCCCAGAAGCTGCACACGATATCCTACGTTTACGTGGTATCCATCATGTTGCTAACTATATTGTTGATGAAGTCCAAGACGTTTACCGTCTACAGGGTGTAAAAATCAATGATAAGCACATTGAGGTTATCATTCGCCAAATGCTTCGTAAGTGTCTAATCACTGATGCAGGCGATTCGAACTTCTTAGTCGGTGAACAAGCTGAAGTATCTCGCGTGAAGATTGCTAACCGTGAGCTTGAAGCTCAAGGTAAAGCACCTGCGAAGTTTGAGCGTGAATTACTAGGTATTACCAAAGCTTCTTTGGCTACTGAATCGTTCATCTCAGCGGCATCGTTCCAAGAAACGACTCGTGTACTTACAGAAGCTGCTGTAGGTGGTAAGAGTGACCAATTGCGTGGTCTGAAAGAAAACGTAATCGTTGGTCGTCTAATCCCTGCAGGTACAGGTTATGCATATCACAATGCTCGTAACGAAGCGCGTGCTAATGTTAAAGATGAAGGTGTAGAAGCACCGGTTATCACTGCAAGTGAAGCAGAGAAGAACTTAGCTGACTTACTTAACTTGGCCGGAAGTGCCGACTAAAGTAAACGTTATGTTAAAAAAAGGCGCCTTTGGCGCCTTTTTTATTGGGAATTGCACGAAAAGTTGTCTATTTCTTGACAGTTGGCCAATACCTTTCTAAACTTTCGCGTCCCATCATAGTGGGATATAGATTTTTCACACAAAATTGTTGAGATTATTCAACTGAACGGAGCTATTCATGGCAACTGTAAACCAGTTGGTACGTAAGCCACGCTCGCCAAAAGTCGAAAAGACTAATGTGCCAGCGTTAAATGCGTGTCCACAAAAACGTGGTGTTTGTACTCGTGTGTACACTACAACACCTAAAAAACCTAACTCTGCTCTACGTAAAGTAGCACGTGTTCGCTTAACTAACGGTTTCGAAGTTACTTCGTACATCGGTGGTGAAGGTCACAACTTGCAGGAACATAGTGTAATTCTAATCCGTGGCGGTCGTGTTAAAGACTTACCGGGTGTGCGTTACCACACTATCCGCGGTGCATTAGATTGTGCTGGCGTTAGTGCTCGTCGCCAAGGCCGTTCTAAGTACGGTGCTAAGCGTCCTAAGTCATAACTTGTCCGTTTAAGTAAGGCCAAGCTAGTTAAAAATATTCCAGTTTTGGAAATACCTGAAGCATACGGAGAATTGTTATGCCAAGACGTCGCGTTGTAGGACAACGTAAAATCCTACCAGATCCAAAGTTTAAAAGTGAGTTGCTGGCTAAGTTCATCAACGTCATTATGGTTGACGGTAAAAAGTCAACTGCTGAAAAAATTATCTACAAGGCATTAGATGTTGTCGCTGAAAAGAAAAGCGAAGATCATCTAACTATCCTTGAAGCAGCTCTTGATAATGTTCGCCCTTCAGTCGAGGTTAAATCTCGTCGTGTTGGTGGTTCTACTTATCAAGTACCATGTGAAGTTCGTCCAGTGCGTCGTAACGCACTAGCGATGCGCTGGTTAGTTGAAGCTGCTCGCAAGCGTGGTGAAAAATCTATGGCTCTACGTCTAGCAGGTGAAATGCTAGATGCATCTGAAAACAAAGGTACTGCTGTTAAGAAGCGTGAAGACGTGCATCGCATGGCTGAAGCTAACAAAGCCTTTGCTCATTACCGTTGGTAATTTGATGGAGCGGGCATTAGCCCGCTCCATATTGTTGATATTTTCTAAAGTGATAACTTTAGTTGAGAGGGTATAAATAGTGGCTCGTACAACCCCAATTGAGCGTTACCGTAATATTGGTATTGTTGCTCATGTGGATGCAGGTAAAACTACCACAACAGAACGTGTTCTGTTCTATACCGGTTTGTCTCATAAAATCGGTGAGGTGCATGACGGCGCTGCTACGACAGATTGGATGGTACAGGAGCAGGAACGTGGTATTACTATCACTTCTGCTGCAGTAACCACCTTTTGGCGTGGTATGGAAGCTCAATTCACTGAACATCGTATTAATATCATCGATACCCCTGGTCACGTCGACTTCACTATTGAGGTTGAGCGTTCATTACGTGTACTAGATGGCGCTGTAGTTGTTTTCTGCGGTTCATCAGGCGTAGAGCCTCAATCAGAGACTGTATGGCGTCAAGCCAACAAGTATGAAGTACCTCGTATGGTGTTCGTCAATAAGATGGACCGTGCAGGTGCTGACTTTGATAGTGTTATCGACCAAATCCGTAATCGCTTAGGTGCTACTTGTGTTCCAATTCAATTGAATATTGGCGCAGAAGAGGACTTCAAAGGGGTTATTGATTTAATTAAGATGAAAGCGATTAACTGGTCTGAAGAAGATCAAGGAACCACTTTCACTTATGAAGAAATTCCCGCAGATCTTTTAGCTAAGGCTGAAGAGATGCATGAGTATCTAGTGGAAAGTGCTGCTGAAGCATCTGATGAACTGATGGAAAAGTACCTTGAAGAAGGCACATTACCAGAAGCAGATATTAAGCAAGCATTACGTCAGCGCACAATTAACAACGAAATCGTATTAGCAACTTGTGGTTCTGCATTTAAGAACAAAGGTGTTCAAGCGGTTTTGGATGCGGTTGTTGACTACCTTCCTGCTCCTATCGAAGTGCCTGCTATTAAGGGTGTTGACGAGAACGAAAATGAAGTAGAGCGCCCATCAGACGATAATGCACCATTTGCTGCATTAGCGTTTAAAATTGCGACTGACCCATTTGTTGGAACTTTGACCTTTATCCGTGTATATTCAGGCGTACTAGAGTCGGGTGCAGCGGTTTATAATTCTGTTAAACAGAAACGTGAACGTGTTGGCCGGATTGTACAAATGCATGCAAATGACCGTACTGAGCTTAAAGAAGTTCGTGCAGGTGATATTGCAGCGGCGATTGGTCTAAAAGAAGTGACAACTGGCGATACTCTTTGCGCAAACGATCACAAAGTGATTCTAGAGCGAATGGAGTTTCCAGAACCTGTTATTACCATTGCCGTTGAGCCTCGCTCTAAAGCAGACCAAGATAAAATGGGGATTGCACTACAAAAGCTAGCTGCAGAAGATCCTTCTTTTAGAGTGGAAACTGATGAAGAGTCAGCTCAAACATTGATTTCTGGCATGGGTGAATTACATTTAGATATTATCGTTGACCGTATGCGTCGCGAATTTAATGTCGAGTGTAACGTAGGTAAACCTCAGGTTGCCTATCGTGAAACGATTCGCTCATCAGTAGAAGTTGAAGGTAAGTTCGTACGTCAATCAGGCGGACGTGGTCAATATGGTCACGTATGGCTGAAGATTGAACCGTTAGAAGACGGTGCAGGCTACGAATTTGTCAATGAAATTGTTGGTGGTGCAGTTCCTCGTGAATTCATCCCATCAGTAGACAAAGGTATTCAAGAGCAAATGAAAAACGGTGTCTTAGCCGGTTATCCTATGCTCGATGTGAAAGTGACTTTATTTGATGGTTCATATCATGATGTGGACTCGAATGAAATGGCTTTCAAAATAGCTGGTTCAATGGGCTTTAAAAAGGGTGCGCTTGAAGCAAGCCCTGTGTTACTAGAACCAACAATGAAAGTGGAAATTACCACTCCTGAAAGTAATATGGGCGATGTAGTAGGTGACTTAAACCGACGTCGTGGTGTTATTGATGGAATGGACGATGGCTTGGGTGGTGTCAAAATCATTCATGCAACGGTTCCACTATCAGAAATGTTTGGTTATGCAACTGACTTGCGTAGTGCAACTCAGGGGCGYGCTTCATACTCAATGGAGTTTGCTAAGTACGCTGATGCACCATCAAACATTGCAAATGCGATAATTGAATCACGCACCTAATTTTAGGTGTTTAACTAATGTTATATAGCTCGTAATCGAGCACTTCTGAAAAGAAAGGAATATATCGTGGCTAAAGAAAAATTTGAACGTAGTAAACCACACGTAAACGTGGGTACAATTGGTCACGTTGACCATGGTAAAACTACTCTAACAGCAGCTATCTCAGCAGTATTGACGAAAGCATACGGCGGTGAGACTAAAGATTTCGCACAAATCGATAACGCTCCAGAAGAGCGTGAGCGTGGTATTACAATTAATACTTCTCACATCGAATATGACACGCCTACACGTCACTACGCACACGTAGATTGTCCTGGTCACGCCGATTATGTTAAAAACATGATTACTGGTGCTGCACAAATGGA
>NZ_LZFV01000007.1:0-24204 GCF_001675935.1 Shewanella sp. UCD-FRSSP16_17 | reverse complement strand
TTGACGAAGGTCGTGCAGGTGAGAACTGTGGTGTTTTATTACGTGGTACTAAGCGTGATGAAGTTGAACGTGGTCAAGTACTTGCTAAGCCAGGTACAATCACTCCTCACACTACATTCGAATCAGAAGTATACGTGTTAAGCAAAGAAGAAGGCGGACGTCACACTCCATTCTTCAAAGGCTACCGTCCACAGTTCTACTTCCGTACAACTGACGTAACTGGTACTATCGAGCTTCCAGAAGGCGTTGAAATGGTAATGCCAGGTGACAACATCAAGATGGTTGTTACTCTAATTTACCCAATCGCGATGGACGACGGTTTACGTTTCGCTATCCGTGAAGGTGGTCGTACAGTTGGTGCTGGTGTTGTAGCTAAAATCGTTGCTTAATAGCGAAGTTAGTTAACACATTAAAAAGGAAGCTTCGGCTTCCTTTTTTGTTTCTATTGCTTTTTAAATTGAACTGTGTAAAATCCACCGCCTTGAACAAACTAACTAGATTGAAGAGTTTTTGTTCGAAGGGGTTGATCTCTCATCTGATATCTGTATAATTCCCCTTCGCTGTCCTAGACAGTGTAATATAATGTTTAACCATAAGGGTTATTCATTTTCATAATTGACTCCGATTGGGAGTCTACGGTTAAATCATCTCGCTCTGCTTTTCCAATGGGAAGAAGCTAGAGGGTGATTTTTTATGTGTGCATTTTAGGAGCTCTGGTCAATGCAGAACCAAAGAATCCGTATCCGCTTGAAAGGATTTGATCATCGTCTGATCGATCAATCAACAGCGGAAATCGTTGAAACTGCTAAGCGTACAGGCGCACAGGTTCGTGGTCCTATTCCACTTCCTACGCGTAAAGAACGTTATACCATTTTGACTTCTCCGCACGTCAACAAAGACGCTCGTGACCAATACGAAATTCGTACTCACAAGCGCTTAGTTGACATCGTAGAGCCAACTGAAAAGACTGTAGACGCATTAATGCGTTTAGATCTTGCCGCTGGTGTCGACGTTCAAATTAGCTTAGGTTAATTGAGATCCTTAGAAGAGGTTTGAAAGATGGCTATCGGTCTTATTGGTCGTAAAGTGGGTATGACTCGCATCTTCACAGAAGATGGCGCTTCAATCCCTGTAACAGTAATTGAAATTGCTGGTAACCGTGTTACTCAAGTGAAAACTTTAGAAACTGACGGATACCGTGCTCTTCAAGTAACTACTGGTACCAAAAAAGCCAATCGCATCACCAAACCAGAAGCAGGTCATTTTGCTAAGAGCGGCGTAGAAGCTGGTCGTGGCTTATGGGAATTGCGTTTGGCAGATGGTGAGTGTGAAGGCATTGAAGTAGGTGCTGAACTTAACGTTGATATCTTTGCTGATACAGCGAAAGTTGATGTTACTGGTCAATCTAAAGGTAAGGGCTTCCAAGGCGGTATTAAACGCTGGAACTTCCACGCTCAAGATATGACACATGGTAACTCTTTGGCTCATAGATCTAATGGTTCTATCGGTCAAAACCAGACACCTGGTCGCGTTTTCAAAGGTAAGAAAATGTCTGGCCACATGGGTGCCGAGCAAGTCACTACTCAAAATCTAGACGTTGTACGTGTAGATGCAGAGCGTAACTTGTTATTGGTAAAAGGTGCTGTTCCTGGCGCTACCAATGGTGACTTGATTATCAAGCCAGCCGTTAAAGCATAGGTCTGAGGAGATAGTAATGGAATTGGTATTGAAAGACGCGCAAAGCGCTCTTGAAGTTTCCGAAACTACCTTCGGCCGTGACTTTAACGAGGCATTGGTTCATCAGGTAGTTGTAGCTTACGCTGCAAACGCGCGTCAGGGCACTCGTGCTCAACAGACTCGTGCGGAAGTAACTGGCTCAGGCAAAAAGCCTTGGCGCCAGAAAGGCACTGGCCGTGCTCGTGCCGGTAGTGTTAAAGGCCCGATCTGGCGTGGCGGTGGCGTAACATTCGCTGCTAAAACTCAAGATCACAGCCAAAAAGTTAACAAAAAGATGTACCGTGGTGCTTTAAAAAGCATTCTTTCTGAATTGGTACGTCAAGAGCGTTTAGTCGTTGTTGAATCTTTTGGTGTTGAAGCTCCTAAAACTAAAGAGCTGAAAGCTAAACTAAAAGAAATGAACTTAGAAGACGTTCTAATTGTTACTGCAGATGTTGATGAGAATTTATTCTTAGCAGCACGCAACTTATACAAGGTTGACGTACGTGACGTAGCGGGTCTTGACCCAGTTAGTCTAATCGCGTTTAACACTGTTCTTGTTACTGCTGATGCAGTGAAGCAAATCGAGGAGATGCTAGCATGATCACCGAAGAACGTTTGCTAAAAGTTATTCTTGCTCCACATATCTCTGAAAAGAGCACTGTGCTTGCTGAGAAAAACAACACTGTAGTTTTCCGCGTAGCAATCGATGCGACTAAAGCAGAGATTAAAGCTGCTGTAGCGAAGCTTTTTGAAGTTGAAGTTGATAGTGTCCGCACTTTGGTAAACAAAGGTAAAACTAAGCGCACTGGTGGCCGTGTTGGTCGTCGTAGCGATTGGAAAAAAGCCTATGTAACTTTAGCTGCTGGTGCTGACATCGATTTCGTTGGCGGCGCTGAGTAAGCAAAGGAGAATTATCATGGCAGTTATTAAGTGTAAGCCAACCTCTCCAGGTCGTCGCCACGTTGTTAAAGTGGTGAACAGCGACTTGCATAAAGGGAAACCTTTTGCAGGCCTGTTGGCTAAGAAATCTAAAAGTGGTGGCCGTAACAATACTGGTCGTATCACTGTTCGTCACGTAGGTGGTGGACACAAGCAGCATTACCGTATTATTGACTTCAAACGCAATAAAGACGGTATCCCTGCAAAAATCGAACGTCTTGAGTATGATCCGAACCGTACAGCTAACATCGCGTTAGTACTATACGCAGACGGTGAGCGTCGTTACATCCTTGCTGCTAAAGGTATGCAAGCTGGTGACGCAATCCAATCTGGTTTGGATGCAGACATCAAAACTGGTAACGCAATGCCGCTTCGCAACATCCCAGTGGGTAGTGTTGTGCACGCAGTAGAAATGAAGCCTGGTAAAGGTGCTCAAATCGCGCGTTCAGCTGGTGCTTATGTTCAAGTTGTTGCTCGTGATAACCAATATGCAACTCTACGTCTTCGCTCTGGCGAAATGCGTAAAGTACCAGTTGATTGTCGTGCAACATTCGGTGAAGTTGGTAACGCTGAGCACATGCTTCGCCAGTTAGGTAAAGCAGGTGCTAAACGCTGGAGAGGCGTACGCCCTACAGTTCGTGGTGTTGCAATGAACCCGGTTGACCATCCACATGGTGGTGGTGAAGGCCGTACTTCTGGTGGACGTCACCCAGTGAGTCCATGGGGTGTGCCAACTAAGGGTTATAAAACTCGTAGTAATAAGCTCACCGACAAGTACATTGTACGTCGTCGTAATAAATAGTAAGAGGATTCGCCCATGCCACGTTCTCTCAAGAAAGGTCCTTTCATTGACCTACACTTGCTGAAGAAGGTAGAGAAAGCGATGGAAGCGGGAGACAAAAAGCCAATTAAGACTTGGTCTCGTCGCTCAATGATCATCCCAAATATGATTGGGTTGACCATCGCTGTCCATAATGGTCGTCAGCACGTACCTGTGTTCGTAACTGACGAAATGATCGGTCATAAGCTTGGTGAATTTTCACCAACTCGCACTTATCGCGGCCATGCTGCAGATAAGAAAGCGAAGAAGCGTTAATACGGGAGACATAAGATGGAAGTTTTAGCTAAACATCGTTACGCCCGTACGTCTGCGCAGAAGGCCCGTCTAGTTGCTGATCAAATTCGAGGATTGCCTGTTTCTAAGGCACTTGAGATTTTGACCTTCAGCCCTAAGAAAGCCGCCGTACTGGTTAAAAAAGTACTAGACTCAGCTATCGCAAACGCCGAACACAACGAAGGTGCAGATATCGATGAGCTTAAAGTTGGTAAAGTCTTCGTTGACGAAGCACCAACAATGAAGCGCATCATGCCTCGTGCCAAAGGCCGCGCTGATCGTATCATGAAGCGTACCAGCCACATTACTGTGGTTGTATCAGATCGCTAGGAGAAGAGAGCAATGGGACAGAAAGTACATCCTAATGGTATCCGTCTGGGTATCACAAAGCCTTGGATCTCTACTTGGTACGCCGATAAAGCAGATTATGCAAATAACCTGCACAGCGACTGGGAAGTTCGTCAATATCTCACTGAGAAATTGAAGGCTGCATCAGTATCTAAAATCGTTATCGAGCGTCCTGCGAAGAGCATCCGCGTTACTATTCACACTGCCCGTCCAGGTGTTGTGATTGGTAAGAAAGGTGAAGACGTTGAAGTATTACGTGCATATGTATCTAAAATTACAGGCACTACTGCTCAAATCAACATCGCTGAGATCCGCAAGCCTGAGTTAGACGCAAAGCTTGTTGCTGACAGTATTGCACAGCAATTAGAGCGTCGCGTTATGTTCCGTCGCGCTATGAAGCGTGCAGTTCAAAACGCAATGCGCATTGGTGCTCAAGGTATCAAAGTTGAAGTGAGCGGCCGTCTAGGCGGTGCTGAAATCGCACGTTCTGAATGGTATCGTGAAGGTCGTGTACCTCTACATACCTTACGTGCTGATATCGACTATTCTACTTCTGAAAGTCACACTCAATACGGTGTGATTGGTGTTAAAGTTTGGATCTTCAAAGGCGAAGTTCTAGACGGTATCATCCCAGCATTAGAAGAGCCGAAGCAGCAGCCTAAGCGCAAGCCTCGTGGTAAATAGGAGAAACTTTAATGCTGCAACCTAAACGTATGAAGTTTCGCAAGATGTTCAAAGGCCGCAACCGTGGTCTAGCGAACGGTACTGAAGTTAGCTTTGGTACTTTCGGTTTGAAAGCAGTCGGCCGTGGCCGTTTAACTGCACGTCAAATCGAATCTGCACGTCGTGCCATGACACGTCACATTAAACGTCAAGGACAAATTTGGATTCGAGTTTTCCCTGACAAGCCAATTACCTCTAAGCCTCTTGAAGTGCGTATGGGTAAAGGTAAAGGTAACGTTGAATACTGGGTATGTCAGATTCAACCTGGTAAGGTTCTTTATGAGATGAATGGTGTATCTGAAGAGTTAGCGCGTGAAGCGTTTGCTTTAGCATCTGCCAAGCTTCCTATTAAGACTACCTTCGTAACTAAGACGGTGATGTAATGAAAGCGAGCGAACTAAGAGAAAAGAGCGTTGAAGAACTTAACGCTGAACTACTTGGTCTGCTGCGTGAGCAGTTTAACCTGCGTATGCAACACGCTACTGGTCAGTTGACTCAAACGAATCAATTGAAATTAGTGCGTCGTAACATTGCACGTGTTAAGACCATTATTACTTCTAAGGCAGGTGCGTAATGTCTGATAAAATCCGTACTTTGCAAGGTCGAGTACTTAGCAACAAAATGGACAAGTCTATTACTGTTGCTATTGCACGCCAAGTGAAACATCCTATTTATGGGAAGTACATTAAGCGTACAACTAAGATCCATGCACATGACGAAACAAATCAGTGTAATGAAGGTGACGTAGTGACTATTAGTCAGTGTCGTCCTCTTTCTAAGACTAAGTCTTGGACACTAGTTGAAGTAGTAACAAAGGCCTAATTTTTCATTAGGTTATAGTAAACGGCTCCAAAGATTGGGGCCGTTTGTTTTTTTCTGCTATGCAATCCAAAATATTGGTGTTATACTTGCGCGCCATTTTTGACTAAATTGTTGTCAGTTAGGTTTACCTAATTAATTTACAAGATAGTTTATAAAATGGTCGAAATGATGATCCCAATGTTGGGATTTGTGTAGTAACGATAGCGGAGCACTTAAAATGATCCAAATGCAATCGACTCTAGACGTCGCGTGTAACAGTGGCGCTCGTAGAGTTCAGTGTATTAAGGTCTTGGGTGGCTCTCATCGTCGTTATGCCGGTATCGGCGACGTCATCAAGGTTTCTGTAAAAGAAGCAATTCCTCGCGCTAAAGCGAAGAAAGGTGATGTATATAACGCGGTGGTAGTCCGTACTAAGAAAGGCGTACGTCGTCCAGATGGTTCTGTCATTCGCTTCGATCGGAATGCAGCAGTTTTGCTTAACGCAAACCTTGCACCGATTGGTACTCGTATTTTTGGACCAGTGACACGTGAATTGCGTACCGAGCAGTTTATGAAAATCGTCTCTCTGGCACCAGAAGTACTGTAAGGAGCTTCAAAATGGCAGCTAAAATCCGTCGTGAAGACGAAGTAATTGTACTAGCAGGTAAAGACAAGGGTAAACGCGCAAAAGTTTCTCAAGTCCTACCTACTGGTAAGTTGATTGTTGAAGGCATCAATCTTGTTAAAAAACACCAAAAGCCAAACCCACAATTGGGCGTAACTGGCGGCGTTATCGAGAAAGAAGCACCGATACAAGCATCAAACGTAGCGATCTTTAACCAAGCCACAGGCAAGGCAGATCGTGTTGGTTTCCGATTCGAAGACGGCAAAAAAGTCCGTTTCTTTAAATCGAATAGTGAACTCATTAAGTAAACGGAGTAAACGATGGCGAAACTGCATGATAAATATCAAGAGACTGTTATTGCAGAACTTTCTAAAAAGTTCGGCTATACCAGTGTCATGCAAGTCCCTCGGATTGAAAAAATCACCCTTAACATGGGTGTAGGCGAAGCAGTTGCAGACAAAAAAGTTATGGAGCATGCGCTTCGTGACATGACTGCAATCGCTGGTCAAAAACCAGTTGTAACTGTTGCACGTAAATCAGTTGCTGGTTTTAAAATCCGTGAAGGCTACCCTATTGGCTGTAAAGTTACCCTACGCGGTGAGCGTATGTGGGAATTTTTAGAGCGTTTAGTTGACATTGCAATCCCACGTATTCGTGACTTCCGTGGCCTAAGCGCAAAAGCGTTTGACGGTCGTGGTAACTACGCAATGGGTGTGCGTGAGCAAATCATCTTCCCAGAAATCGATTATGATAAAATCGATAAGATTCGTGGTATGGATATTGTTATCACTACTACTGCGAAGAATGATGAAGAAGGTCGTGCTTTGTTAGACGCATTTAACTTCCCATTCAAGAAATAAGGGTAGCATAATGGCAAAATCATCTATGAAAGCACGTGAAGCAAAGCGTGCACAGCTCGTAGCTAAATATGCTGAAAAGCGTTTAGCACTTAAGGCTTTAATCAGCGCTCCTGATACTTCTGAAGAAGATCGTTGGGATGCTGTACTTAAGTTACAAGCTCTACCTCGTGATTCTAGCGCGTCGCGTCAGCGTAACCGTTGTAATCAAACTGGTCGCCCACATGGTGTTCTACGTAAATTCGGCCTTAGCCGTATTAAACTACGTGAAGCAACTATGCGTGGTGAAGTTCCTGGTCTGCGTAAGGCCAGCTGGTAAGCACTTGTCACGGAGTAAGCTAATATGAGCATGCAAGATCCTATTGCGGATATGTTAACACGTATTCGTAACGGCCAAGCTGCTAACAAAGTATCGGTAACGATGCCTTCAGCTAAGTTAAAAGTAGCAATTGCGAAATTACTTAAAGACGAAGGTTATATTACTGACTACGCCGTAGCAGAAGAAGCCAAGCCTGAATTAGAAATCACTTTAAAGTATTTCCAAGGCAAACCAGTCGTTGAGACTATCCAGCGCGTATCTCGCCCAGGTCTTCGTATTTACAAAGGTAAAAACGAACTTCCTAAGGTGATGGGCGGTCTGGGTGTCGCAATTGTGTCCACTTCTAAAGGCTTGATGACCGATCGTGCTGCCCGCCTAAATGGCATGGGTGGTGAGGTTATCTGCTACGTAGCGTAAGGAGCTAGGTATGTCACGTGTAGCAAAAGCACCAGTGTCTATTCCTGCCGGCGTAGAGGTGACCTTAAACGAACAAACTATTACCGTAAAAGGTGCTAAAGGTAGTTTGACTCGAGTAATCAACAATGCGGTAAGTGTTGTTCTAGAAAACGGCGTATTAACGTTTGGTCCAGTTGAAGGCGTTGCTAACGCTTGGGCTCAAGCAGGTACAGCTCGTGCACTAGTAAATAACATGGTTGTTGGTGTTTCTGAAGGATTTGTTAAGAAATTAAAGTTAATTGGTGTTGGTTACCGTGCAAAAGTTGCTGGTAAAGACCTTGACCTTACTTTAGGTTTCTCACATCCATTGGTTCACAAACTGCCCGCAGGTGTTACTGCAGAGTGTCCTAGCCAAACTGATATCGTACTTTCGGGTGTTGATAAGCAGTTAGTTGGTCAGGTCGCTGCTGAGATTCGTGGATACCGTCCACCAGAGCCTTATAAAGGTAAAGGTGTTCGCTATGCAGACGAACAAGTACGCCGTAAAGAGGCTAAGAAGAAGTAGGTAACGCGATATGGATAAGAAAACATCTCGCTTACGCCGCGCTACTCGCGCTCGTAAGAAGATCCAAGAGCTGGGCGTGAACCGTCTGGTTGTACATCGTACACCGCGTCACATTTATGCTCAGGTTATTAATCCTGAAGCTCAGGTGGTGGCAGTTGCTTCAACCGTTGAGAAAGCGGTTAAAGAACTACTAAAGAGTACCGGTAACGTAGACGCGGCTAAAGCAGTAGGTAAAACTGTTGCTGAGCGTGCGATCGAAAAAGGTGTAACAACAGTTGCATTCGACCGTTCTGGTTTCAAGTATCACGGACGCGTAGCAGCACTAGCTGACGCAGCTCGTGAAGCTGGCCTGAAATTCTAAGGGGTTATAAAAATGGCTAAATTAGAAGCTCAGCAGAAAGACGATTTGCAAGAGAAATTAATTGCAGTTAATCGTGTTTCTAAAGTAGTTAAAGGTGGTCGTATCTTTAGCTTCACCGCACTAACAGTGGTAGGTGATGGTAATGGTAAGATTGGCTATGGCTATGGTAAAGCGCGCGAAGTTCCAGCTGCTATTCAAAAAGCAATGGAAAAAGCCCGCCGTAACATGGTAACCGTAGAACTGAATGGTGGTACTTTGCATCACCCAGTTAAAGGTCGCCACACTGGTTCGCGTGTTTACATGCAACCAGCATCGGAAGGTACCGGTATTATCGCCGGTGGCGCAATGCGTGCCGTATTGGAAGTTGCAGGCGTTCATAACGTACTGTCTAAAGCATACGGTTCTACTAACCCGATCAACATCGTTCGCGCAACTGTAGATGCGTTGGTGCACATGAAGTCACCATCACAAATTGCAGCTAAGCGTGGCCTGAATGTTGATGAAATTCGAGGTTAATGCACCATGGCTACTAAAACGTTTAAAGTAACACAGACAAAGAGTGCCATTGGTCGTTTGCCAAAGCACCGTGCCTGTTTATTAGGTCTAGGCCTAAGACGTATTGGCCACACTGTTGAACTTGAAGATACTCCTTCAGTTCGCGGTATGGTTAATAAAGTTTACTACATGGTTAAGGTGGAGGATTAATAATGCGTTTAAATACTCTATCTCCAGCAGCAGGTTCTAAATCTGCTCCTAAGCGTGTAGGTCGTGGTATTGGTTCTGGTTTAGGTAAAACTGCAGGTCGTGGTCACAAGGGACAAAAGTCTCGTTCTGGCGGCGGTGTGCGTATCGGTTTTGAAGGTGGTCAAATGCCACTTAAAATCCGTTTACCTAAATTCGGTTTTACCTCGCGCAAAGCTTTGGTTTCAGCTGAAGTTCGTTTACTCGAACTAGCAAAAGTTAACGGTGATGTTATCGACCTGAACGCTCTGAAAGATGCGAACGTAATTACTCGCAACATACAGTTTGCGAAAATCGTTCTTTCAGGTACCATTGAACGCCCAGTGACCGTAAAAGGTCTGAAGGTAACCAAAGGTGCTCGTGCAGCTATTGAAGCTGCCGGCGGTAAGATCGAGGAATAATACGTCGATGGCAAAACCAGGACTTGATTTAAAAAGCGCGAAAGGCGGTTTATCAGAATTGAAAACTCGTCTCCTGTTCGTGATTGGTGCGATTATCGTCTTTAGAGCCGGTTCGTTTGTGCCAATTCCTGGTATTGACGCAGCTGTGTTAGCAGAGTTGTTTGCTCAACAAAAAGATACCATCCTAGGCATGTTTAACATGTTCTCGGGTGGTGCTTTAGAGCGTGCTTCTATCTTTGCTCTTGGTATCATGCCGTATATTTCGGCATCGATTATCATGCAGTTATTGACTGTAGTTCATCCTGCCCTTGCTGAATTGAAAAAAGAAGGCGAGTCAGGAAGAAAGAAAATTAGTCAATACACAAGATACGGAACGCTTGTGTTGGGTACACTCCAATCAATCGGTATCGCGACAGGTTTACCAAGCCTAGTACCTGGCCTAGTTGCCAATGTAGGATTTGGTTTTTACTTTGTAGCAGTTGTCAGCTTAGTTACAGGAACGATGTTCCTAATGTGGCTAGGTGAACAAATTACCGAGCGTGGTATTGGTAATGGTATCTCGATATTAATTTTCGCAGGTATTGTTGCTGGATTACCTTCTGCTATCGGCCAAACGGCTGAACAAGCTCGTCAAGGTGATTTGAATGTACTGGTACTGTTGTTATTAGCGGTAATCGTATTTGCTGTAACTTATTTGGTAGTATTTGTAGAACGTGGTCAACGTCGTATCGTCGTTAACTACGCAAAGCGTCAACAAGGCCGTAAGGTGTTTGCTGCGCAAAGTACACATTTACCACTTAAAGTTAATATGGCGGGTGTGATTCCACCAATTTTTGCATCCAGCATAATTTTGTTTCCAGGCACACTGGCTCAGTGGTTTGGACAAAATGAGTCTATGTCATGGTTAAGCGATTTCGCTTTAGCTGTGTCACCAGGACAACCGCTGTATTCATTATTGTATGCAACAGCTATCGTTTTCTTCTGTTTCTTCTATACTGCGTTGGTGTTTAACCCGCGTGAGACAGCTGATAACTTGAAGAAGAGTGGTGCGTTCATTCCTGGGATTCGTCCTGGAGAACAGACTTCGCGTTACATTGATAAAGTAATGACCCGCTTGACATTAGCAGGCGCTATTTACATTACCTTTATCTGCTTAATTCCGGAGTTCATGTTAATTGCGTGGAAAGTACAGTTCTATTTTGGCGGTACTTCACTACTAATTATTGTAGTCGTAATCATGGACTTCATGGCTCAGGTTCAGACCCATATGATGTCACATCAATATGAGTCTGTGATGAAGAAAGCTAACTTAGTAAACAAAGCGAATTTAGATCGCTTTGGACGCTAGTTGCTTTAACGGAGTGATGAAATGAAAGTTCGAGCTTCCGTGAAGAAGATCTGCCGTAATTGCAAGATCGTCAAGCGTAGTGGCGTTGTACGTGTGATTTGTGTTGAACCAAAACACAAACAGCGTCAAGGCTAAAAAAAAGATATTTGCTCAGCTCAATATTGAGCTGAGCAAATAATGTTTGCAAATTTGTCGACTGTCGAGTATCCTTTCGGGCTTTTCGCAGTTGGCCTTTAACATTTAAGGAGTGCATAGTGGCCCGTATCGCTGGCATTAACATTCCTGATCAAAAGCATACAGTCATCGCATTGACTGCTATCTTTGGTATTGGACGTACACGCGCTAGAGCAATCTGCGCAGCTACTTCAATCGCTGAAGATGCTAAGATCAAGGAATTGAGCGAAGCTCAAATAGATATTCTACGCGAAGAAGTTGCCAAATACTCAGTAGAGGGTGACTTACGTCGTGAGATTTCAATGAACATCAAGCGTCTTATGGATCTTGGTTGTTATCGTGGTCTCCGCCATCGTCGTAGCCTGCCTCTTCGTGGGCAACGTACTAAGACCAATGCGCGTACGCGTAAAGGTCCACGTAAACCAATTAGAAAGTAACGGGAAGGTAAACCAAAATGGCTAAAGTTCCGTCACGTTCTCCGCGTAAGCGCGTACGTAAACAGGTTGCAGATGGTATGGCTCATATCCATGCATCTTTCAACAACACAATTGTCACCATTACAGATCGTCAAGGTAATGCGTTGTCATGGGCTACCTCAGGTGGTTCAGGTTTCCGTGGTTCACGTAAATCTACACCATTCGCTGCGCAGGTTGCTGCTGAGCGTGCAGGTATTGCTGCTCAAGACTACGGTGTTAAAAACCTTGAAGTTTTCGTAAAGGGTCCAGGTCCAGGTCGTGAATCAGCCATCCGTGCGCTGAATGCTGTTGGTTACAAAATTACCAACATTACCGATGTGACACCTATCCCTCATAATGGCTGTCGCCCACCTAAAAAGCGTCGTGTATAACACTGCGTATATAGGATAGTTGGAGAAAGATCATGGCAAGATACTTGGGTCCTAAGCTC
Source organism: Shewanella sp. UCD-FRSSP16_17 (assembly GCF_001675935.1). Classification (NCBI taxonomy): domain Bacteria; kingdom Pseudomonadati; phylum Pseudomonadota; class Gammaproteobacteria; order Alteromonadales; family Shewanellaceae; genus Shewanella; species Shewanella sp. UCD-FRSSP16_17. The sequence continues at coordinate 11,867 of NZ_LZFV01000007.1, read as the reverse complement.
AAGCTCAGCCGCAGAGAAGGTACAGACCTTTTCCTAAAAAGCGGTGTGAGAGCAATCGATTCGAAGTGTAAGCTTGAAGCTGCACCTGGTCAACATGGCGCTCGTAAGCCACGTTTATCAGAGTACGGTTTACAGCTACGCGAGAAACAAAAAGTTCGTCGTATGTACGGTGTGCTAGAAAAGCAATTCCGTAACTACTACAAAGAAGCCGCACGTCTAAAAGGCAACACTGGTGAAAACCTACTTGGTCTTTTAGAAACTCGTTTAGATAACGTTGTTTATCGTATGGGTTTTGGTGCGACTCGTGCAGAATCACGTCAATTAGTAAGCCACAAATCAATCGTGGTTAACGGTCGTGTTGTTAACATTCCGTCATTCAAAGTGTCTGCGAATGATGTTGTAAGCATCCGTGAAAAGTCACGCACTCAAGCACGTATCAAAGCGTCTTTAGAAGTGGCTGGTCAACGCGAAAAGCCTACATGGGTAGAAGTCGACAGCGCTAAAATGGAAGGTGCTTTCAAGCGTCTACCAGAACGTAGCGACTTGTCTGCGGATATTAACGAACAGCTGATCGTCGAGCTTTACTCTAAGTAAGGCTAACAAACAAGAGAGGACACAATGCAGGGTTCTGTTACAGAATTTCTTAAACCGCGTCTCGTTGACATAGAGCAGGTTAACCCAACTCGTGCCAAGGTTACGCTAGAGCCACTAGAACGTGGTTTTGGTCACACATTAGGCAACGCGTTGCGTCGAATCTTATTGTCGTCTATGCCTGGCTGTGCAGTTACAGAAGTCGAAATCGACGGTGTATTGCATGAATACAGCAGTAAGGAAGGCGTTCAAGAAGATATCCTAGAGATATTGCTTAACCTTAAAGGTCTAGCAGTAAACATCGAGGGTAAAGATGAAGCTTTACTTACGTTAAGTAAGTCAGGCACAGGCCCTGTTACTGCAGCAGATATCACTCATGATGGCGATGTAACCATCATGAATCCTGATCATGTTATCTGTCATTTGACTGGTAACAATGATATCAGCATGCGTATCCGCGTTGAGCGTGGTCGTGGTTATGTACCAGCTTCGGCTCGTGCACAAACTGAAGACGATGATCGCCCAATCGGTCGTTTGTTGGTTGATGCTTCATTCTCACCTGTTGCTCGCATTGCTTACAATGTAGAAGCAGCACGTGTTGAACAACGTACTGATTTGGATAAACTCGTTATTGATATGACCACTAATGGTACTATCGATCCTGAGGAAGCCATTCGTCGTTCTGCAACAATTCTAGCTGAACAGTTAGATGCGTTTGTTGAATTACGTGATGTTACCGAAACAGCCGTTGTCGAAGAGAAACCGGAATTTGATCCGATTCTGTTGCGTCCTGTCGACGATTTAGAGCTAACTGTACGTTCAGCCAACTGTTTGAAGGCTGAAGCGATTCATTACATCGGAGATCTCGTACAGCGCACTGAAGTTGAGTTGCTCAAGACTCCTAATTTAGGTAAGAAATCTCTTACTGAAATTAAGGATGTATTAGCGTCTCGCGGACTATCTTTAGGTATGCGTCTAGAAAACTGGCCTCCAGCTAGTTTAGCAGACGACCTATAAGTCCCAGGTTAGTACAAGATTAAAGATTATAAGGATTAGGTCATGCGCCATCGTAAGAGTGGTCGTCAACTAAACCGCAACAGCAGTCATCGCCAAGCTATGTTTCGTAACATGGCTAGCTCATTAGTTCGTCATGAGATCATCAAGACGACTGTAGCTAAAGCGAAAGAACTGCGCCGCGTAGTTGAGCCTCTGATAACACTAGCTAAAGTAGACAGCGTTGCAAATCGCCGTTTAGCTTTTGCTCGTACCCGCGACGCTGAAGTTGTAGGTAAGTTATTCACAGAATTGGGTCCACGCTTCCAGGAACGTCCTGGTGGTTACACTCGTATTCTAAAGTGCGGTCTACGTACCGGTGATAAAGCTCCAATGGCTTTCATCGAATTAGTAGGTCGTCCTGAAGCTGCTGAAGCTGTTGAAGTTGAAGCTGCTGAGTAATTATTAATTACTCACTTAAAAAACCGAGCTTAGGCTCGGTTTTTTTATATCTAAAATTCAAACTTTCATTTGATATTTTATCAATTTCACACATTAATTCCTTGCATACATTAATCAAGCTGCTTTGCTAGCACTGGCTCACTGGCTCACTGGCTYACTGGTTCAAAGCTTGGATAGTTCTAATAATCAGTCGTCTCAGTTATGAACCTATATGTGCAAGTAAACTAATCGAGTACCAAATTTAAGCCAAAAAAATGCCAATCATGAGATTGGCATTTTATTATTCAAACGAGATTATTGGTATTTATAACCTTCGGTCTGCTTCTGTTCTGAATAGTCTAGCTTTTCATGGGTCTTACCCATTGCTTCAGCGACTTCTGGCGGCATATAGTTTTCATCATGCTTAGCGAGCACTTCTGTAGCTTCAATAGTGTCTTCGCTAATCAACACACCTTGTGCAACGATACCTTGTCCTTCACGGAATAAGTCAGGCAATAGGTCATCAAAAGTGACAGTAATTGCACCACCAAAAGCATCATGAATTTCAAACTCTACATGTAAGCTATTTGGGTCACGAACCATGGTTCCTTCCGTTACCATGCCACCAACTCGAATGCGTTGGCCGATTTCCGGTTTCTCACCTGTATCCTTCTTACCATTGACGATTTCATATGGAGTGAAGAATAAATTCAAGTTTGAGTTAAGTGCATATAATAGCAATGAAGCAATACCGGCAACACCAGCAATCAATGCAACGGCAAGTGTGAGTCTTTTTTTACGTCTTGAGTTCACTATCTACTACTCCTAGTTTCTTTTAGGCGGTCTTCTCTTTCCATCTTTTTAGCGATTTCCAGTAAGACTTTCTTTTTTTGGCGAAGGCTTAAGAATAATAAGATTCCTAAACTGCCGAACGTAACACCGTATGACAGCCATACATAAAAAGCATAGCCGCCCATGTTTAAAAATTCTGAGAAAGATTCGAATTGTATCATTTCGATGCCTCCGCTTTAGCTAATTCTCTTACCCAAGGGCGCATACCATTTCTAGCTAAAATTTCAGCTTTGTAGCGCACTAATGTTATTGCACCAATCATTAGACCGAAACCAAAGATATTGATTAGCAGTGGTGCAAGCATTTCCATCGGCATTGCTGATTTTTCGGTAATTTTAATCGTTGCAGGCTGATGTAAGCTACTCCACCAATCAACCGAGTACTTAATAATTGGAATATTAATGACGCCGACAATTGCTAGAATACCAGCTGCGCGAGCTGCTAGTACTTTATCTTCAAAAGATGCATATAGTGAAATGACACCTAGATATAAGAATAGTAGAACTAATTCTGAAGTTAAGCGCGCATCCCATACCCACCAAGTGCCCCACATAGGTTTACCCCATGATGCACCCGTTAATAATGCGATGAAGGTAATGACTGCACCAATTGGTGCAATTGAAGCAGCAACCCAGTCAGCAGTCTTAATTTGCCATACAATGCCAACGAATGAAGCTGATGCCATAGCCATGTATGCAGCCATTGACATTGAAGCAGCTGGTACATGGATATAGATAATTCGGAAACTTTCACCTTGTTGGTAATCCATTGGCGCAAACAACATGCCCCAAATAGTACCAACACTGATCAGCAATATGGCTGAAAAAGCAAACCAAGGTAATAGTGTTCCTGCTAATTTGTATGCACGCTCTGGATCAGCGTAAGAATGAAGCCATTTCCACATATCAGTTTGTACTCACTCGTAATGATGCACCAATAGCAAATGGTGCCATAATTAATGATCCGACCAACATTGCACCAATAATGGCAAGTTGTCCGGTATAAGGTAAATTTAATCCTGCTGCATCTATAGCACTAGTTGCAAAGATTAAAACGGGTATATAAAGCGGTAAAATTAGCAAGCTAAGTAATACACCGCCTTTTCTCAAACCTACGGTTAATGCAACACCGATAGCTCCTAGAAGCGAAAGCACTGGGGTTCCCACTGTTAAGGTGAGTATCAGTGCAGTATAACTATTGCTTTCTAAATGCAACAATACTGCTAATAATGGTGCTACCAAAATCAATGGTACACCAGTTAAAATCCAGTGAGCCAATACTTTTGATAATACTAATATAGGCAAAGGCTGTGGACTTAACAGCATTTGCTCTAAACTACCGTCATTAAAATCTGCTTTAAATAATCGTTCTAGTGATAACATCGAAGCCAGTAGCGCTGCAACCCAGATAATGCCAGGTGCAACTCTAGAAAGAACCTGAGGTTCTGGACCTATCCCTAATGGGAATAAGGTGACAACTAAAACGAAAAATAATAGCGGATTGAAAATATCGCCACGATGCCTGACCGCAATTTTTAAATCCCGTTGCAACAATGTCAGGAATGCTTGAGTGTAACTGATGCCTCTTTTCATTGTTGTACCTTATACGAAACGATAGTCTAATTTGATCTTGCGAAGGACATCATCGGTTATCAGACTCATGTCTTGGTGAGTGGTCATGATTACGCAGCCACCTCTTTGAGTATGTTCGATAAACAATTGTTCCAACTCTTCCACACCTTTTTTATCAATTGCTGTAAATGGTTCATCTAAAATCCAAATACGACAATTAGTGTGCCAAAGGCGTGCTAGTGCAGTCCTTCTGTGTTGGCCTGCTGATAAATGTCCAGCGAGTGCCTCTTCGAAGCCGCCTAGATTAACTTTTGCGAGTAAATCATAACTATCAAAGTCATCATACCCGCTTAACCTTAAATTGAAGTTAAGGTTTTCATCTGCTGTTAACTCACTTTTAACACCTGCTAAATGGCCAAGGTAAAGTAAGTCTTCATTAAATTCGTCACGGCATTGGTTAATGTCGGTATCAATGTATTGTATTTCGCCAGCGTAAGGTCGGGACAATCCGGCAATTATACGAAGTAAACTGGTTTTACCTGCACCATTTGGACCTTCGATTTGGACAATGTCACCAGCATTAATTTCAAAACTTAATTGATCAAAGAGAATGCGGTCTTCACGAATACAAGTTAATTCGTTTGCCCTGACTAACGATTTCTGTTGATTGCTGTCTGTCACTTAGCCCTCGTTAATGAGTTGAGGATGAATACACAATGAATATTAACATAAACACAATTAAGGGTTTAGCATTCAAGTCATCTATGTGCTAGGTATTTGAAGTGGTTCCAATAAAATACATCTTATGTGAACTTTTTCATGATTCTCTAATATATTACTGTATATCGGTTTATTGTCTTATTTTGAATGAGAAGGTGAGATTCTTATCACAAAAAGGTGAGTTTTATTGAAGTTTGTAGTAATCTGATGACGATTTAATAAGTCTGCCTGCTTGAAAGGTGGCATTGAGCTTTGAATTTATTTGCATTTAGGAACGATGAACATGAAAAAATTATTAGCAATGACTGCAGTTGCTGCATTGACTTTGTCTTCGAACGTTTTCGCTCAAGATGGCGAAGCTGTTTATAACAAAGCGTGTCAAGTATGTCACAGCATGGGAGTTGCTGGTGCACCAAAAGCACACGATGCCGCTGCTTGGGAGCCTCGTTTAGCTACTGGTATGGATGCATTAGTAGGTACTGTTAAAACGGGTAAAGGCGCTATGCCACCAGGTGGTATGTGTACTGACTGTACAGATGAAGATTACCAAAAAGCAATTGAGTTTATGTCTAAGTAATATTTAGCAGACTCAAAAAAAACCGGCCTATAGCCGGTTTTTTTTATGCGTACAAATTAGTACGCATTCAGTAGATTACTAATTTACTGTACAACAGTATCTAAAGTTAGAGTCGCTTCTTTACCGACTTCTACAGAAGCTACAATACCTTTTAAGTCACCAGTTTGAGCTTTAACGCTACCGTGTTTAGATAAGACTGCAATGATTTCGACATTTTCTGCATTGCTTAACTTAACATCACCACCCATAGACGTTGTATCATCTAATGTGACCGTAGTAGGTAGGCTGTTTGCGCTAATTTTGGTTGCTGCAAGTGGTACTTTAGGACCTTGAGTTGAACGAGCAAAGATAAACACCATGTCAGTTGAACTGACTTTATCAGCTAGCTCTGGCGAAATAACAATCTCTACATCGACAGTCTTAGCTGAAGTCCCTTGTGACATTGGATTATGGTTACTGTCATTTGGCATAACGCCTGTTTCAGCAGAAATTCTCATTTTAGCTGATTCAATTGCATTCATTACTGCTGTGCGGTCAATATCGCTACGTCCACTATCTAAGATAGTTTGCCAAGCTGTAATCGCCGCTTGGTAGTCAGCTGTAAAGAATGAATCCATACCGACAAGCAGTAATGTTGATGGATCCTGTGGATCTAACGCCAATGATTCATCTACTAGCGCTTGGATCTGAGGATTCATTTGTTGGCCATTTTTGTAGTACATTGCTGTTGCTTTAGGGCCAAGCAACTCTGCAGCTGTACCAACTAATTCCATTACTTTATCAAATGATGCAATAGCATGATCAAACTGATTAGCTGAAATATATGCATGACCTAAACTGAACCAAGCTTGGCTATTTTCAGGATCTGCTTGAACTTGTTGCTCCATCATCTGTACGCGTTGAGCCATGATTTGCTCGTTCGTCATACCTTGGTGCGGGCTTGCTTCAGCTTGTGGTGGATTAGCTATCTCTTTATATGCACCAAGCTGTTGATAGAAATATCCAGAAATAGCTAAAAGACAAATAGTCATCACTGATGGCCATAAGATCCCTTTCGCTTTTATTTTCGTATCAAGCGAATCATCGCCTTCTTGCTTCATATCTTGTAGAAGGCCAATTTCGAGTTCTTTTTTTAGTGCATCGAACTCTGCTTGATCAAGTAAGCCTTCTTCGAGTTCTTTTTCCAGAACGCTTGCACGTTCATTAAATAGCTCTAAGTTTGTTTGCTTACGCACGCCTGATTCTTCAGCAGATAACATTTTTTGCTGACGAAAATGTGGTACCCAAATCAGCATTAAACTGATTACTACGACAAGAGTAATAAATATCCAAAATGTGGTCATTGTTTCAATATTCACTTTTAGGTTGCTGAAAAAACAGGGCGGATTTGCCGCCTTACTTGAGCTAGATTATACGTAAAGATGATTCATTGAACAGTAATATACGATATAACCGAGCCAGAATCGTCATAGTTGGGCACTGGTTCACAGATTATTAAGCAATAAAAAAACTTACGAAACTAAAGTGAACTTTTTCTGTCATATGCTGAACAGTTGATAACTAGGTGTTTTTACTCTCCATTTTTTTGAGAATGAGACAAGTCACCCAGTTTTGCATGAAAGTGGCAGACATAAACAACAGCAACTACTAAAATATACACAAAATTCGTATTAGCTAATGTTAATATCACTGTTTTAAAGCATTATGTTAGATATGCGTTGGTTTAACCTTTTATATGGTTAAGGCAACTTTTTTAAAATTGAGGAATACCCATGATCCCAGAACTTGGACACTTCTCGCTCATTATCGGTTTGGCTTTCGCCATTCTTTTAATGACCGTGCCGTTATTTGGTGCAGCCCGTAAGGACCAGTATCTCGTAAGATATGCTTGGCCTATTTGTTACGGTATGTTCTTTTTTATCACTCTTTCGGTCATCAGCTTAGGCTATAGTTTTGCTGTTGATGATTTCTCTGTGGCATACGTTGCACATCACTCCAACTCACAACTTCCTATTTTCTTTAAAATAGCGGCAGTTTGGGGTGGCCATGAAGGTTCATTACTTTTCTGGGTATTTTCACTAACGGTTTGGGCTGCTGCAGTTGCTACCTTTAGTAAAGGCATGGAAGAAGTATTCATCGCTCGGGTGCTTTCAGTACTTGCAATGGTGATTGTTGGTTTCACATTATTTATGATTCTAACATCTAGTCCATTCGAACGTATTTTCCCAATTCCAATGGAAGGTCGCGACTTAAACCCAATGTTGCAAGATGTGGGTCTTATTTTCCATCCTCCAATGCTTTATCTGGGTTATGTTGGTTTTGCTGTTAGCTTTGCTTTTGCTATTGCTGCCTTAATGAGTGGACGTTTAGATTCTGCATGGGCTCGTTGGTCACGTCCTTGGACATTAGCAGCTTGGGTATTCTTAACAGGCGGTATCTCTCTTGGTTCTTGGTGGGCATATTACGAGCTAGGCTGGGGCGGATGGTGGTTCTGGGATCCAGTTGAAAATGCATCATTTATGCCTTGGTTGATTGGTACCGCACTTGTTCATTCACTTATCGTGACTGAAARACGTGGTGCCTTCCGTAACTGGACAGTATTACTTTCTATCTTTGCTTTCTCGTTAAGCTTACTTGGTACCTTTATCGTACGTTCTGGTGTATTGACCTCAGTACATTCATTCGCAGCAGATCCTAGCCGTGGTATGTTTATCTTACTATTACTCGGATTGGCGATTGGCGGCTCCTTAACCTTATTCGCATTGCGAGCAAGTGAAATGAGTAGCCCAGCTCGATTTGAATTAAAGTCTAAAGAAACCTTCTTATTAGTGTGTAACGTGCTACTGACTGTTGCAGCTGGTACCGTGTTACTTGGAACACTATACCCACTGCTAATTGATGCATTAGGTATGGGTAAGATTTCTGTAGGACCTCCATACTTCAACTCAGTATTCGTGCCTATCGTACTAGTGCTATTTGGCTTTATGGGTATTGGTCCAATCATTCGCTGGAAGAAATCTAAAGCGGGTGAAATTAAGCGTCAGTTACTTATCCCAGCAATCGTTGCTGCAGTGGTAGGCCTTGCAACACCGTTTATCGCAGGTAACGAATTAAACCTTTGGGTTGTATTTGGTATTGGTGCTGCGACATGGGTAGCATTGGCAACCTTCAGAGCAGCTTATAACTTACTGACTGATAAAAACGGCAAATTTACCATTAACAAGATGGGCCGTAGCGAAATGGGTATGATCATTGCTCATTTAGGTATTGCTGTTTCAATTGTGGGTGCCACTATGGTATCTAACTACTCAATTGAGAAAAGTGTTCGTATGGGTCCTGGTATCAGTGAAGAGTTAGCCGGTTACACCTTTAACTACATTGAAACTAAAAATGTGGTTGGTCCAAACTACACTGCGCAACAAGGTCAGATAGAAGTTTATCAAGATGACAAGTTTGTCACATTATTGCGACCAGATCGCCGTCAATATAATGTACGTACAATGGATATGACTGAAGCAGGTATTGATTGGGGCTTATTCCGTGATTTATATGTCACGATGGGCGACCCATTAAGTATGACTCAATTTGCTGTACGTCTTAACTATAAACCATTTGTGCGTTGGATTTGGTTTGGTTCAATCTTTATGATGGTAGGTGGTTTCCTCGCAGCGTCAGATAAACGCTACCGTGTAAAAGAAACCAAAACTGCTAAAGATGATGCAGAACAAGCAAAATTAGCGACTGCTTAATATATCGGAGAAAATATGAAAAAGTTGGTGCTGTTTATACCATTGGTATTGTTTTTGGGGATGGGAGTTTTTCTATATCAAGGGTTATTCTTAAATCCGCAAAAGCTGGATTCAGCACTAGAAGGAAAGCCGGTACCGGCTTTCCAACTTGAACGTCTCGAGACGCCAGGTGAAATACTAACGGAAGCGGATTTAAAAGGTGAAGTGTCATTAATCAATGTATGGGCAACGTGGTGCCCAGCTTGTAAATATGAACACCCATATTTAATGATGCTAGCCCGTCAGGATATTTTACCGATTTATGGTATTAACTATCGTGACGAGCGTGGACCAGCTATCAGAGAATTAAGCCGTGAAGGTGATCCTTATGCGATTAACATTTTTGATAAAGATGGCCGTTTAGGTTTAGACCTTGGCGTATATGGCGCACCAGAAAGTTTTATTGTTGATCATAACGGTATTATCCGTTTTCGCTATGCAGGTCCGATTGATCGCAATGTTTGGAGTGAAACGCTTTACCCAATGATTCAACAATTACAAGCTGAAGCTAAGCAAGACGGAGTATAGGAATGAAAACATTAAAAATACTTGCTGGGTTTGTGACAAGTTTAGTTTTGGCTTTCAATGTTATGGCAACTCCAGTAGATACTTATGAATTTAAGTCTACGGATAATCAAAAGCGAGCATTAAGCTTAGCGCATGAATTGCGTTGTCCACAGTGTCAGAATCAAAACTTAATTGATTCTAACTCTCCTGTTGCTCAGGACTTAAGACTTGAAGTCTACACAATGGTAGATGAAGGTAAAAGTGATGCTGAAATCGTTGATTTCATGACAAGCCGTTATGGTGACTTTGTACTATATAAGCCAAGATTAGATCCAAAGACCTATATTTTATGGCTTGGGCCATTTGTATTAATGCTGATCGCACTTTATGTTGCATTGGTTGTGGTTCGTAAACAGCGTGGTAAATCAACAGCTGCTCCGGAAATGTCTGAAGCAGAAAGAGAAGAACTCGAGGCGCTGCTAAAAAGCAAACCAAGTGAAGGTGAAAAATCATGAAAGCCGTGATTAAAGCACTCGTGTTAAGTGCATTAGTCGTAACGGGTATTGTTAATGCTTATCCTGGAATGGAAAAGCAACAACAGCATGTTAGTAATTCAACTCTAGATAAAATCAATGTACTTGAGAATCCTTTTCCAATTGCACACATAGGTTTTAGTGATGCAGAAGGTAAAGAAGTCGATTTTGAAGCGCATAAAGGTAAAGTCGTTATCGTCAACATGTGGGCGACGTGGTGCCCACCTTGTGTAAGAGAGCTACCAGCACTAGACCGATTAGAGCAAAGCCTAAGTAAAGATGAATTTGTCCTTATGCCAATCTCTATCGATGCTGAAGGTACAAAACAAGTTAGTCCATTCTTAGAGTCAATTGGTCTAGCGTCGTTTAACTCTTATTACGATCCAAGACAAAACCTACGTGAAGTGTTTCCATTAGACACAATACCAGCGACCTTTATCTTGAATAAAGAAGGAGAGCTTGTCGCTTACGTTAGAACTTATGTTGATTGGGATGATAAAAACGCTATCGCTTTTTTAGAGCAGTTTCAGTAATACATATATAGAAGACAAACTACAAAGCTAAGTATTGCGTTTAAATTAAGCAAAATTACGCAGGATTGATTAAAAAAGATCGCTTTTGATGAAAAACTCATCAAGCGATCTTTTTTTTGCGTTTTTATTACAAAAAGCCCTTGCACGGTTTCATAATCTCCCTATAATGCGCATCCACTGACACGGCAACAGGCACTAGCCAACACTGAGTCAGCTTGATTTGAAGCGGTTTTAATCACCTTAAATCAACGGCGAAAAGAAGTTTGAAAAAACACTTGACGCTGACAACGGGAAGTGTAGAATACGCATCCCTGACCAACACGGTCAACGCTCTTTAACAATCAAACAAGTAAATCTGTGTGGACACTCACAGGTGTTGAGTTAATCGAAATTGCTCACTCTTTATCGTAAAGAATGCAGCAATCAAAATTATTATCAATATTTTCTGAATCACGTAAGTGATGAGTGTTCATAGCAATATGTAACAAACAGGATGTAGATTCTTCCGAGTCTGCATAATGTAATCAGAATTCATTGAGCCGAGACTTAGTCTCAAAAAACTTTAATTGAAGAGTTTGATCATGGCTCAGATTGAACGCTGGCGGCAGGCCTAACACATGCAAGTCGAGCGGTAACAGAAAGTAGCTTGCTACTTTGCTGACGAGCGGCGGACGGGTGAGTAATGCCTAGGGATCTGCCCAGTCGAGGGGGATAACAGTTGGAAACGACTGCTAATACCGCATACGCCCTACGGGGGAGGA
>NZ_LZFV01000006.1:0-40311 GCF_001675935.1 Shewanella sp. UCD-FRSSP16_17 | reverse complement strand
TAATAATAAAGAAGCGAGTTCATTAGTTGGTGTTGCACCAATGAATAAGGAAAGTGGTCGCTTCAAAGGCCAAAGAAAGATACAAGGTGGACGGCATCAGGTCAGGACAGTTTTGTATATGGCAATGATGTCAGCCATACAATCAAATCCTGTTTTCAAAGCAACTTACCAACGTTTAGTCGCAGCCGGAAAACCAAAGAAAGTAGCCATTATTGCCTGTATTAGAAAGATGGTTGTAACACTGAATTAAATGCTAAGAGATGGTGTAATGTGGGAAGCGCCAAAAATATGAAATTAGCTATTGACGCCATAGTCTCTTGTTAACTGTTGGTATGAATGAGCACATTGACCCACTCCTTAAGTTTTGGGATTACTTCATCTATTTCAGATTCAAAACCTTCCTCGTCGAAGTAACCCTCTGTTTCAATTTTATACTGCCAATCTCTACCTTCTTGATTTACGGAGTAAGGTACACCTTCTAGGGCTTCTATTGATTCAGCTACTCTTTTGGCAAAAGCATCACGATCATTACGATTTGTCTCGTACCCATCTATTTCGACTAACAGTCTTTCCAAGACACTTTTATTCGACATTACAATTCTCGATGCTAAAGACAGTTAACGCCTCATTAAGGGGCTGAAAATTGTTTGCTAAAATGTGTAGCGAAGCGAAACTGAGCAAACTGTTAGCAGTCCCGCTTGAATGACTTGTTAGCAGTACTTACCAGACTTTCCACCAAGGCTTTTGAACACCCGGATGAGATACATTTAAATACTGTGGTTCACTTTTAATACCTGATTCTGATACTGCTGTAATTTTTATTCTTATATCAAAGGCTTCTTGTTCTTCCGAATTTCCATCAAACCAGACGAAAAAGTATTTATCTTTTTCTTCAAGGAAGTCTGCAAGGGTAATTGCTTTGTCAGTAAACAGAGTATCTTCAAATGTGCCCTCTACAATTTCAAAAATATAACCTTGTTCAATATTTGGAATGTTTTTGAGTTTTAAAATAATAGAGCCAGCATCTGAGCATGAACCGTGATTTCCATCATCAGTACCTCTATGAACTCCATCTAACTCAAAAACAGGTGTGACAGGTTCAATTGTATCTTTGCCCGTTATATCAAAATACTTTGAAGTTGGCATCATTGAACATGCTAATGCTTCAAAAGTAAAAAGGCTTAAAATTAACACTAAAATTTGATTCATATACTTGTACTGCTAACGCCCGTATTTGCGGCTGGTTTGGAGCGCAGCGGAAAACCAGTCCGACAACATGCGCTTGTTAAATCATTACCAGTGCTCAGGTCCGTTTTCCTCCATATACACTGCAATTCCATCTGATAGGCCAAGTACAGAGAAGTCAGTTTCATCTATATCGCCAACCTCGCCATCTTCGATAACGTAGTAGTAGCTTATTTCTACAGTAAATGTGCTTGTAGTGCATTCCGCATGAGAAGTGGTGCCAAAAGTGTACATTCGCCCGTCTTCTCGGTCATATGTACCATTGTTGAAATCGGGACCAGAAACTGTGTACTCATAGTCAACATCGACGTCGAAGGTGATTAAACATTCTTCGTCATCAACCCGTACTATTAAAGGATCGAAATCATGCACTTCCGTGACTTGAAAATCTTCGACTTCTGAGTCTTCCCACGGTGCCTGATTGTAAGCCCATGTGTCATTTATTGAAGACTCGATACTATCTTTTATCGATTTAGCAAGAGAAGTTATGTGAGCCTTAACTGCTTCTGCAATTGCAGTTTCATGGACATTGTATAAATCAAGAAACTTTTCTAGAGCGTCGATGCTTATGATTTGAGGGTGAGCTTCACACACACCCTTCATGTCGCCATCGTCTGATATTACGTAAGCTTTCTCTTCACCCAACTCAGCTAATAAAGCATAAATCGAAAATGCATCAGGGAATTCAGACTTCTTTTTACCATCGCCGAATGGGGCTTTAGAGGTAAAGTACAGCTCAAATATATTCTCGGGATTCACTTTCTCCGTTGATATTACGTTCGTGGCGGCATCATCTAGAAATTGATTGAATACATCGACCGCCTTTTTAATCGAATCCTTTTCGTCAATTTCAACAAAAAGAGCCTTGATACTGTCATCTTCAATTCTCTCAAGCAGGCGAGCTTTTCGGCGAAAGTTCTTAAGAGAACTTATACCCTCCTCAACTGAAGAAGATATCTTTGCCTCAACCTCTCTCTTTACAACTGTTGTGCTTAGATGTGAGAGGCTTCCTTTTCTACACAATTCAGCGAACGACTGTAATGTTGGATGATTGAAATTCAATCCCAGCTTTATAAATGATTGTGTATCAATAAATACTTTTCTGGACTCTAGTTCCATGCTCCGTCCTTTGAGTGGATTTAACGCCACGTTAAGCGGCAAAAAATTGTTGGCTATAATTGTGAACGGAGTGAAACAGCCAACTGTTTTTTGTCCGTTTGAACGCCTTGTTAGGCGAATTATAAACCGTCTATTTGAATTGGAACACGAAACTTAACCTTACTTGCAACTTCAGTTCCTTCTGTTAAATCTCCACCTAAAGCGCCAATACCAGCAACACTTAATTTTGCTCCACCTTCTTTAGAACTAGATTCCGTTACAGCTATATCAAAATCTACGTAAGTTACGAAACCATTACCGTGAGAGAACATATTAAGCTTTTTAAGTTCATCAATGTAACCGTGACCATTTTTCAATGTTGAAGAGTTTTCTTTTACGGCCTCTGTAACTTGCTTAAGTGTTTCTGCTACAAATTCTTTCACATCCATTTTAATAATACTCCTAATTTGAGGTTCGCCTAACAGCTTATTATATAGCTGCTCGATAATGTTCCTGACAAAAATTCAACTTAGTAGCAACGATACCAAGCCAACCGACTGTTTAGTATTGATAAAATGAAAATTTAATACCCGTTTTATTAGTATCAAGCCCGCAAAAATGAGCGTTTTGATGTAGAGGTCTCTACAACCTTTTATCAATAACTTTAGATTCAACAACTTATCAAAAAACTAGCAGTTTATCGAGCATAAATCACCCGATTTTTGCTCACTTTACTCACGAGTCATCTGCGTATAATTATAACTGTATATCTATCTAGTACTTCAAAGTCAGATATAGTGTGCAATAGATTAGAAAATATAAGGGGATATTTCCGTTCTCCGCCACAAGAGCTACTCTTGCTAGCTCGATATGAGGCAAAAACGTTTTAAGTCCATCAATTCTATACTTCATTTATATTGGCTCTTTTTTCAGTCGTCCATAACTTCAGCTTAACCAATTGCCTGCCGCAGGAATGTTCAGGATGAACGGAATGTCGCGATCACATGGATGTGAAAGAGCGACCTTTTATGCTGATACATCCAAGACACGCCGTAAACACATCCATGTGGGCTCTACGAAAACAAATAACATCCATGTTAAACAGCCTGTTCGGCATCCATGTCTCTCGCTCAGAGCGTTTCACACTGTGAAACTTCGCCTTATTTTCTAAGGTCTTGAACGCATCTACATTGGGATTATTGTTTCTTCGATTTAACTTCATTCGCGGTAATAAAAAATAGCTAAAAGGCTCAATTTGAATTGAGGACGTTGAAGAAAATAGCGTGATGCTCACATGGATGTGAGCATAGCTTTCGCGGTGCAGGGATGCACCATCGGAAGCGTTAGCATTTTCGAATAAGGCCGAAGTTTGCAACAAACGAAGTAAAAAGCTGGATCAATCCCCATCGAAAATTATGCGCTTTTCAGCATTTTTCGTTAGGGGCGCTGGGGGATATCCAAAAGGGGAACAAGCGCTTTTCCCCTTTTGGTCTGGTGTGGGCGAAGCGCCACGACCTTGATCTTATAACCAAGTAAAATACCAAAAATTACTTCTTACCCTATCCAAACAACGTTAAGTTCAAGCCATAAAAAAGCCCTGAACTTAATCATAAGTTCAGGGCTTTTAAACATCTCTTATCTACTTACTGGTATCAATCGGCTCAAACGACTTAACCAAATCATCAACCGCTTTCATTTGGGCCAAGTAGTTTTCAAGCTGATGCAATGGTAATGCACAAGGGCCATCACATTTGGCATTATCGGGATCTGGATGCGCTTCAATAAACAGACCCGCTAAACCTAACGCCATACCACTACGAGCAAGCTCTGTTGCTTGAGCACGGCGTCCGCCAGCGCTATCTTCTCGTCCACCAGGACGCTGCAATGCATGAGTCGCATCAAAAATCACTGGGTAACCTGATTGCTTCATTTCATCCATGCCTAGCATATCCACAACTAAGTTGTTGTAACCAAAGCTTGAGCCACGCTCACATAAGATAATGTTGTCATTACCCGCTTCGTTAAACTTCTTAATAATATGACGCATTTCATGTGGCGCTAAAAACTGTGGCTTTTTCACATTAATGATTGAACCAGTGTTAGCCATTGCAACCACTAAGTCTGTTTGACGGGCTAAAAACGCTGGCAATTGAATAATATCAACCACATCTGCAACAGGCTGACACTGATGAATTTCATGCACATCTGTGATGATAGGTACGTTAAAGGTTGATTTAATTTCTTCGAAAATCTTTAACCCTTCTTCCATACCTGGACCACGGTATGAATTGACCGATGAACGGTTTGCTTTATCAAAAGAGGCTTTAAATACATACGGAATGCCTAGCTTTTGTGTTACTTCTACATAATGCTCAGCAATCGACATAGCAAGATCACGAGACTCAAGCACGTTCATGCCGCCAAATAATACAAACGGTTTGTCATTTGCGATTTCAAGTTCATTCAAACCAATGATTTTTTGTTCCATAGTCACTTCTCTTTTTCAACATTCAATGCGCTGGTTATCCAGCGCCATATAATAAGGCTAAACAGCAATAATTTGTAATAGCTGTCCGCATAACCATGCCATATACGTTCCTACAGCATAGCCCAATACCGCTAACAATACGCCCACTGGCGCTAAAGCTGGATGGAAAGCGGCGGCAACCACTGGCGCTGATGCTGCGCCGCCAACGTTTGCCTGACTTCCCACTGCCATATAAAACAATGGTGCTTTGATTAATTTGGCCACCAGTAACATAAAACTAGCATGCACAATCATCCAAATAATCCCGATGGCGAAATACCACAAGTTTTGCTCGTCTGCGAGTTTTGATACATCCATGTGCAAACCAATGGTCGCCACCAAAATATATAAAAACGCCGACGCGACTTTAGATGCGCCAGCGGCTTCTAAATGCTTAACTGGGCTGAATGACAAAGCCAAACCAATTGATGTCACCAATACCACTAACCAGAAGAACTTCGAGGTTAAGCTGTAATCTCGAGTCCAAGGATAGTTGGTTTCAAAAAATGGCCCTAAAAAGTCTGCGGCAAAATGAGCTAACCCTGTTACCCCAAAGCCTATTGCCACTATCAGCATTAAATCACGTAATGACGGTATACGGGCATTTTCAGCATGATACTTTTCTACTTTTTCTTTTAATGCTTCAAGTGCTGTGGTGTCAGCCCCCGTTCTAGCATCAATCTGTTTAGCTCTTGAGGCCATGAGTAATAAAACAGCCATCCAAATATTAGCCACAATCACATCAACCGTGACCATCACCGAAAAGATATTACCACCCGCTTCATATATCTCTTTCATCGATGCTTGGTTTGCACCACCACCAATCCAGCTGCCCGCAAGCGTCGTCATACCGCGCCAAACCGCATCTGGACCGTTACCACCTAATACATCAGGGTTTATCGCTGAAATGATTAATAAAGCAATGGGGCCACCGATAACAATACCTACTGTGCCTGTTAAAAACATCACAATGGCTTTAGGGCCTAAACTGAGAATTGCTTTTAAATCGACACTTAAAATCAGTAACACTAAACAAGCAGGCAATAAGTAACGGGATGCGACATAGTAAAGCTTTGAGGTATCACCATCGACAATACCAAACGTATTTAATAATGAAGGCAAGAAGTAACACAGTAATAAGGCTGGAATAAATTTATAAAACTTTTGCCAGAATGGACTTGATGAAGAGCTGGTATAAAAAACAAAGCCAAGAATAACGGCTAACAGGCCTAATGCTGTTGCGTCATTAGTAACCATAGGACTGGTTGTCATGAACAATCTCCCTTGCGAATGCATGTCATAGTGAAATATTTTTATTGTTATGTACGTTTAATCGTACTTATTTTTGTCAATCGTATTATTGTTATATCTGCTACATTAGCCTTTATCGCTAATGAGCTTGGTACTGTAATCGATAATCTTGTTTTGAGCAGCAGTTACATGGTGTTTGCTTGAACTACCTCACTCGATAACATTGATCACGTCCTAGTTAACAAGGTTCTCATTTGAAACAAAAAAATTCAGGCTCATAAAATGAGCCTGAATATCGATGTGCAGTCAGTCGGTTAATGATACGTTTGCGGCTGTTGACTGAGCTCTTTTAATTGCATTTTAACAATCTCAGTCACAGGATCGTGCGGGCTACTGTCTACAAAATGCTGTAAATCTGACATCGCCACTTTGATGCATCCGAGTTGCTGCGCAATGAAGGCTCTTTCACGATTCAAGTTCACATCATCTGGGTGCCATTGTAATAATAAATTACAGCACTCCATTGCTTGCTCAAATTGATGCGTCACAATACAGCCTGCTTTAAGCTCATGTATCATGCGAGAAATCAGACGCTTAAGTGTTGCCGTTTTAAGGTACTTAGGCTTCATCTGGGCAGCATTACCTAACTCACCACGCACTAATAAATGCAGTTGGTTACGTGTTAATGTCTCACCCGTTAGCGGGTCAAAGTACTTCATTTCGTCATTGATACGAGAACGAACAACGGTTTGCCCCGGCAACAAAACAGCATCTAAGGTGATGTCCAACTGCTTTGCCAGTAACACTAAAACAGTTGCCAGAGTCGTACTATTACCTTGACGGCTCATAATACAACTGCCTAAATCTGCCGCTTCGACACTGAAATAATCTTCACGGGCACAAAAGCCAAGATCGTTATAAAACCAGCGTAATAAACCGTCAAAACGTTGCTGCGGATCTTCCACATGCAAACTCATCACTGAACCTGCAATTTCATACCAAGCCCAGAGTGCTTTTTTTTCTTGTGAAAAACCGAGATGTTGCGTTATTTCGAATGCAGTTTCGGGGATCTTAACTGCATCATTCATTTGATGTTTAGCCATGAAACTCTATTAACCCATTAATACAACTTGTTTAAAATGAGCCAGCCTGGCAGCCAATACGAGCCATCCAATAGCGCCTAAAAAGGCAAAGATTTTAAAGAATTTATTGCGGTTACCTTTTAATGCCATTACACCTAGACCAATGTAGGCAAGTACGGCAATTAACTTCTCTGTCATCCATTCATCTACAAATGGATACTGCTTGATCATGAAGCATAATGTCAGTCCTGACAATAATAAGAAGGTATCAATTACATGCGGTGCAACTTTGACAAACTTCTTGTCCATAACAGGCGATTGACGCATGTGTAGTACAAAGCGAGTAATAAAGAATACCACACTTAAAAAGATGAACGTTAAGTGCGTATGCTTAACAGCAGGATATAAACTGTAAAAGGTTTCCATTATTGTTTTTCTCTTTGCTCTACAGATAAAATGGCCGCTAGTTTACTTCATCAAGCAGCTTGATAGCAATGTTAGGGAAAACAGCCTATGACAGTACGCTAATCGTATTAGCGTACTAATAGCTTATATATTCGAAGCGCAGAACTTACTGAGGTTTATTCCCCGCGCCACTGGCCAAGGGTACAACGGTCATTGCTACCAAAGTCACGTACTGTAGCAACGTTGACATAACCTAAATCAATCAGCTTTTGTCTAACCGTGAGTGCTTGTTCAAAACCATGCTCTAACAATAGATATCCACCGTTAGATAAGTGTTTCGTCGCGTGCTGGGCGATATGAAATAAATCAGCAAAGCCCTGTTCTGCCGCAGTTAGCGCACTCGATGGTTCAAAACGCACATCGCCTAAATCAAGATGCACATCGGTTTCATCAATATAAGGAGGATTAGACACAATCAAATTAAAGTCTTGATGCTCAACAGCACTAAACCAATCCGATTGTAATATCTCAACATGCGGTAAATTAAGGTTGTCACGATTGGCTTTTGCAAGCGCTACCGCATCCTCAATTTTATCGATTGCAGTCATGTGCCACTGTGGGCGCTCTGATGCTAACGATAAAGCAATTGCTCCAGTGCCTGTCCCTAAATCAAGCACTTTAGCATTGTCAGCTAAAGGCAAGTTTAATGCCGTTTCGACTAAGATCTCGGTATCCGGTCTTGGGATTAACGTTGTGGCATTTACAATAAACGGCAATGACCAAAACTCACGTTCACCAATGATATGCGCAACAGGAACCCCTTGTTGACGCTTTTCAATCATCGTTTGGTAAGCTTTAAATTGATCCGCAGTCAGCACTTTTTCAGGCCAAGTGTAAAGATAACTACGTTGTTTATTAAGACAATGCAGAAGCAAAGCTTCTGCATCGATATGAGCCGACTCTGACGAGTCGACTAATTGGCTATAGGCCCATTGCAAAGATTCCGCAATGGTAGAAAAAGAAGAATGTGACAACGTCACTCCTTATTCAATGGAATCAATCATTGGAATTAGTCGTCTGCTAACGCAGCAAGCAAATCAGCTTGTTCTTCTTGCATCAATGGCTCGATGATTGAATTCAAATCACCTTCCATAATTTCATTTAAACGATATAAGGTTAAATTAATGCGATGCTCACTCATACGCCCCTGTGGGAAGTTATAAGTACGAATACGTTCACTGCGATCACCACTGGCCACTAAGTTACGACGAGTAGATTCTTCTTCACTGCGACGCTTTTCATCTTCAACAGCTTGCAGGCGAGCAGAAAGAACACTCATTGCTTGTGCACGGTTTTTATGTTGCGAGCGCTGATCCTGACATTCCACCACAATCCCCGAAGGAACGTGAGTAATACGAATGGCAGAATCGGTTTTGTTGACATGCTGACCACCGGCGCCTGACGCGCGGAAGGTATCTACTTTCAAGTCTGCTGGATTAATTGAAATTTGTTCAGCTTCTGGAATTTCTGGCAGTACCACAACAGTAACAGCTGAGGTATGAACACGGCCTTGTGATTCAGTTTCAGGTACACGTTGAACACGGTGTCCGCCTGATTCAAATTTAAGCTTACCGTAAACGCCTTCACCAGTAACTTGTACGATTAATTCTTTAAATCCACCATGTTCGCCTTCATTAGCGTTCATGATTTCCATTTGCCATTTATTAGATTCGCAGTAACGAGAGTACATACGGAATAAATCGCCAGCAAAAATCGCGGCTTCATCGCCACCGGCACCAGCACGGATTTCAATAAAGGCGTTACGATCATCATTAGGATCTTTAGGCAGCAGTAAAATTTGCAATTCGTCTTCAAGACGTGCAATTTCTGATTTTGCTTCTTTGATTTCTTCTTGCGCCATTTCGCGCATTTCTGCATCGTCCTCWGCTAACATTTCATTAGCTGACTCAAGATTTTCTTGCGCCTCTTGGAATGCAGTGAAGCTTTTAACGATATCTTCTAATTGAGAAAATTCTTTTGATAAAGCACGAAAGCGGTCTTGATCCGCAATAACTTCTGCATCACTGAGTAATGCCAACACTTCTTCATTACGTTCAAGCAAGCCTTCCAGCTTGCGAATAACCGACTCTTTCATTTTAGCTTTGTTACCTTAATTTTTATCTAAACCAAGCGTGACGCGTAATTGGCCTAAGGTATTCAAGTCTCCTTGACGACTAGCAGAAGTTAACGCTTGTGTTGGTGCATGGATTAAGCGATTGGTTAGCCGGTTTGCCAGCTCTAAAATCACCTGTTCATTGTCACCACCTTGAGTCAATTTGTTCAAGGCGCGCTCTACTAATTCATCTTTTATTGCCAAACTCTGGCTTCGGTATTCTCGAATACTATCTACAGACTCTAATGAACGTACCCACTCCATAAATACATGGGCTTGCTCATCAGCAATTATCTCTGCTTGCTCGGCGGCTTCTTTACGTGAAGCCATGTTCTGTTCAATGATACTGTGTAAATCGTCCACAGTATAAAGGAAAGCATCGTCTAATTCGCCAACTTCTGCTTCTATATCTCTAGGAACTGCAATATCAACTAGCAGCATTGGCTGATGTCGACGTTGTTTTAGCGCCTTTTCTACCATGCCTTTACCTAATATAGGTAACGGACTGGCGGTAGAGGATATCACGATATCGGCTTTAGGTAGATAGTCTGGAATTTCTTGTAGTGTAATTGCTGTTGCATTGAACTCTTCACACATGGCTTGTGCACGTTCAACTGTCCGGTTTGCTACAACAATACCGGCAACTTCATTATCTTTTAAATGTTTTGCGACAAGCTCAATGGTTTCACCGGCACCAATTAACAGGACATTGGTGGTACTAAGCGAAGAGAAAATGTGTTTTGCCATACTAACAGCGGCAAAGGCCACTGATACAGCTGCAGCGCCGATTTCAGTTTCGGTGCGGACTTTTTTCGCCACTGAGAAGGTGTTTTGAAACAAACGGTCAATCGTTACCGCAGTGGTACCTGCCTCTTTTGCTTTCACAAAAGCTTGTTTCACTTGACCTAAAATTTGCGGTTCACCCAAGACTAATGAATCAAGACCAGAAGATACACGCATCAAATGTTTAACACATTCATGGTTTTCATAACTATAAACACACGGCATGAGCTCTTCGTGCGTGAGGTTATGATAATCTTCAAGCCACTCAATAATGTCTTCTTTCGAGCCATTATTACAATAAAGCTCGGTGCGATTACATGTCGACACAATCACGGCTTCGCCTGAGCTTGTGCGACTCGCCAGACTCTTCATGGCATCATGAATTTTATCTGGTGAAAATGCGACTTTCTCACGAAGGTCTACCGTGGCGGTTTTATGATTTATTCCGATTGCTACTAGGCTCATGTGACTCGTTTTAAGTTCTTCGCGGGATCATTAATTAGGCTATTCTACTGAATTGCAAAAATGAAAAACACAATTGGCTTAACAAAACCGAATAATTGTCTATATTTTTTCTATTTATTCTATCTTGTTAACAAAACCATAGGAAATTAGACCAATTTCATTAATGTTTATGATGCAGGTAAATCCCTAACATGCATAGTAATCTTTCGATATTTACTTCTATTGGCTAATAAAAATGCAAAAAGCGCAAAGCAGTTTTTACAATGCAGACTATGGTCAGTATTATAAAGCAACACTCTATTTAGGGCGCATAGTCACTTGCAATATTTAACATTTACTCCCCAGCGCATACTATTACTGTGCTGTTTATTCCTCAGTGCCTGTTCGGTAAAGCCGCCTCATACGCTGTCAAATATTGATGTTACCCAAGCCAATGAAGCCAAGGCATGGGAAATACAAGGTAAACTGGCCTTTCGTTCATCAACCGATAAATTCAGTACAAACCTTTTTTGGTTTCATGACAATCTTTTATCTCAACCGCACGATGAGCTGTCTTTAACGACGATGATTGGCACGACTGCCTTGTCATTAACCTCTAAACAAGGACTTGCCACCATTACTGTTCAAGGTAAAACCTATACAGATACAGATCCACAGCGCCTTATTGGCCAAGTCAGTGGTATGCAAATTCCATTGAATAAACTGCCGCTTTGGATAACAGGTCAAGTCACAAACGATGACATCGTCGACAGTTATAATGATGACGGTAGTATTAGCGCTTTTACCAGTCCTGAGTTGGGTGAAAGTTGGCAAGTAGAATATATAAGCTACCAACAACAAAGCGGTGCAATGGTACCAAAGTTGTTGCAAATAACTCGTGCAGATGTGCGTATTAAGATTCAAATTAATCAATGGCAAGCGCTTGCGCCTATTGATATCCCTTTATAACAGAAGAATAAAGAAGCGCTTTATGACAACCAATAGCCAAAACTCAGCCATCTCAACCCATTGGCCAGCTCCGGCAAAACTGAATTTGTTTTTGCATATCACCGGCCAACGTGCCGATGGATATCACGAACTCCAAACTTTATTTCAATTTATCGATCGCTGTGACTATCTGGACTTTTTACCAACAGAGAATAGCAGCATCAAGATACACTCTGAATTATCAAAAGTTGTCGCTGAAAAAGATAACTTAATTCTAAAGGCCGCAAAATCATTACAAGAATATGCCAATTATGATGGCGGCGCTGAAATTTGGTTGCAGAAAAACTTACCAATGGGAGGCGGTTTAGGCGGCGGCTCTTCTGATGCTGCGACCACGTTAATCGCGTTAAATAAGCTCTGGAAACTCGATTTGCCACTGGAAAAGCTCGCTGAAATCGGCTTAAAACTTGGAGCGGATGTCCCTGTTTTTATTAATGGTTTTTCAGCTTTCGCAGAAGGTGTTGGCGAGCAACTATTACCAGTTGAACCCACTGAATACTATTATTTAGTTATCGTCCCTGATGTGCATGTATCGACGCAAGCTATCTTTCAAGATCCGCACTTACCACGTAACACCCCTAAATTAGAGCTAACTACTTTAATGCAGAAAAGTTGGACAAATGATTGTCAGAAGTTGGTCGCAGAAAAGCACCCTCAAGTTGCCAATGCATTAAGCTGGCTGGTAGAATATGCGCCGTCAAGAATGACCGGAACTGGCGCATGCGTCTTCGGAGAGTTCAAACAGCAACAAACAGCACTAGATGCATTGGCACAACTGCCTGATTCTATGCAAGGTTTTGTTGCAAAAGGCTTAAATCAATCACCTTTAGTGAGCCGTTTAAGCCAAAGCTAAAATTTATCTTCTAAAGATGATATTGACTAAACTTAACCGACGATTTCGGTCAATTTAGTTCATCTTTAGCCACTAACATTAAAGCCAACACCTGAGGTTCATAAAGTGCCCGATATCAAGCTCTTTGCTGGTAACGCTACCCCTAAACTAGCCAAAAAAATAGCCGACCGTTTATTTTGCAAACTTGGCGATGCAGTAGTAGGCCGTTTCAGCGACGGTGAAATCAGTGTTCAAATCAATGAAAACGTACGTGGTGCTGATGTATTTATCATTCAGTCTACTTGTGCACCGACTAACGACAACCTAATGGAACTTATCGTTATGGTTGACGCATTACGTCGCGCATCTGCAGGTCGTATTACTGCCGTTATTYCATACTTTGGTTATGCTCGCCAAGATCGTCGCGTACGTAGCGCACGTGTACCAATTACCGCGAAAGTTGTTGCTGACTTCTTATCAAGTGTTGGTGTTGACCGCGTATTAACTTGTGATTTACACGCAGAGCAAATTCAAGGTTTCTTTGATGTGCCTGTTGATAACGTATTTGGTAGCCCAGTGTTACTAGAAGATATGTTAGGTAAAGAACTTGATAACCCTGTAGTGGTTTCACCTGACATTGGTGGTGTTGTTCGTGCTCGTGCAGTTGCTAAACTGCTTGATGACTCTGACTTAGCCATTATTGATAAGCGTCGCCCACAAGCGAACGTTGCACAAGTCATGCACATCATTGGTGACGTACAAGGCCGTGACTGTATCATCGTTGATGACATGATCGATACTGGCGGTACTTTATGTAAAGCTGCTGAAGCATTAAAAGAACATGGCGCAAACCGTGTATTTGCTTACGCAACTCACCCAGTATTTTCAGGTAACGCAGCAAGCAATATTGCTAACTCAGTTATCGATGAAGTGATTGTGACTGATACTGTGCCATTAAGCCCAGAAATGTTAAAAGTGGAAAAAGTAACCCAACTGACTATGTCAGCGGTACTGGCTGAAGCAATTCGCCGTGTTAGCAACGAAGAGTCTATCTCTGCGATGTTCCGCCACTAATATTCTGACATGCTACATAGCGAAACAGAATAGATTAAACGCACTCAATTGAGTGCGTTTTTTTATTGCTTTACACTTTGCTGCTGCACCATTTTTCATCTCAGCTAGCCAAATCTTGTATAACTCAGTAACCTACTTGCACTCACAGTGACTAATAAAAATAACGAGCTGCACGTCATGTTTAAACCTAACTATCTCATTCTTGTTCTTTGTTTTTTTGCAGCCAGCTTATCAGGCCATGCAACTGCGCAATGGCATCAAAAAAGTTTTCAAGTCATGGGAACTCAAGCCCATGTCGAGTTTTGGCTTGAACAAAATGAACACTCGAGCATCTCAGACTCGCCAGCCCAGCTTATTGAAAAGGTCGAACAAGAGATGCACCGCATCGACAGGTTAATGAGTCCTTACAAGCCAAATAGTCAACTGAGTCACATTAATCAGCAAGCTGGAATAGCCCCAGTTAAGGTAGACCAAGAACTGTTTAATTTACTGCTTGATTCACGCCAAATCGCCGAGTTAACCCAAGGTACATTTGATATCACCTACGCTTCTATCGGTTACCAATATGATTATCGTCAAGGTCAAAAACCAGCTAAGTCCGACATCAACCAAGCGCTTGATGCCATTGATTACCGAGCAGTAATGTTAGATAAGCAACAATCGAGTGTGCGGTTTAAAAATCAAGATGTACGTATTGATTTAGGTGGCATTGCCAAAGGCCATGCAGTAAAGCAGTGCCTAGCCATACTAAAAGCTGCAGGCATAAAACATGGACTCGTTAGCGCAGGCGGTGACACAGGTTTGTTAGGCGACAGGCGCGGCCGCCCTTGGTTTGTTGGCATAAAACATCCTCGCGCCGCTGAAAAAACAGCAGTGCAATTGCCGCTAAGCGATGAATCCATCTCAACATCAGGGGATTATGAGCGTTACTTTATTGAAGATGGCATACGCTACCATCACATCATTAACCCCAAAACCGGTGACTCAGCCAGAAAAGTGGTTAGCGTATCTATCATTGGCAAAAACTCAACTTATGTAGATGCCCTATCTACCGCAGTGTTTGTTAAAGGCTTACAAGATGGCATGGCGCTGATTAACCAGCTGCCAGAATACGAAGCGATTATTATTGATAATCAGCAAACCTTGCATGTGTCTAAGGGATTACAAGAGAATTAGATTAAAGGGTAAGTTGGGTGAGTCTGAACTGTCTATCCCACACATTTTTAAAATTTGAAAAATGTACTTATGACGCAAATAAAAGCAATTATTAATTGATTTATTTGACTGCCCCCACAACCAAATAAATCAAGCTCAACTATTGTTCAATTGGAGGCTCATTAGTGTCAGTAGTACCTTTGACTTCGCTAACGGTTATCAATGCACCAAGAAAGATAATTGCTAGGATATCTATAGCGATAAATTGTGATTGCATAGGGGCTGTATATTGATAAAGAGCAAAACCTGGACTCAATGATGCATCAACACCAAGGGAAACTTGAGGTGCTAAATTGATTGAAACATATGCTCCACCAAGACCTGAGTATTTAGCAGAAATGGTTCCAATAGCAATATTAGGAACTTGTAGAGCTTGATTGAAAATGGAAACCCAATAGTACTTATACTTTTCTTTGATTGCCGTTATACCCGCCACAATATTTAGCGCAACTAAAACTAACGTAATCAGAGTGCTTAATAGGGAAGCTGTTCCATCAAATACTGACAAAAAATAGATTGCAGTAATTGCAACTGCTGCTATCACTTGAAAGTAGCCAATAATTTGCACTCTTTTTTCAGCTATATTTAGCTCTTTCTCTTTTTCTTTGACTTGATGAGTTGTAACTTCTTCCTTTCTATTAGCCAACTCTTTCAACAAAGACTCATAATTTTCACTTTTAGGGTCAATGTTACCTTTTACCTCTATTAACTCATCAATTGAATATTGAGAATAGTCGATTAACTTCATACACATCCTTGTATTACTAAATTTTATAGTGCTCGTGCACCTTTAATAAACCAAATATTTAAGCCTGACTAATGCAAAGCTATTGATTAATATGAACTCTATCAGAATTGAGTTCGATAAACGAGCATCTATAATTGGAACCATTCGATTCCGATGACGCGCTATTTGATTGCTTTATTTCCAGACATCGTTTGGATTAAGATCAACGTCGTGGCGCTTCGCCCACACCAGACGAAAGGGAAACAACAGCATTTCCCTTTTCGATATCCCTTGCCGCTCCGACGAAGTGTTACTCCTCATGCTATAGAGCGAATTTACTACCGCCTCAGACTCGCCATCCATGGCTCCACTGAGGCTATGTCGGCGTCCTGCCTACATCACGCAAATTAGCTCAACGCATTCGGACACTTCCAACGGAGATTATTGAGCCTGCAAGTTCATTTGATGTTGCATAACCCATTATTTAAAGCTTTAAACTGATTTTGATTTTCTATGAATACTGCAATTAAATTAAAGTAAGTAAAAAACCGCGTGAGTCCAGACAGGGCCTTTCTCGCACATCCATGTGCTTTAAGGCATTTAGTGCATCCTGCACTTAAGATTCTGGCTAGCTTTCGAGGGGAAGAGACGCCCCATCGTAAGCGTCAGTCATTTTTGTAGCTTGCTGAAGCGGGCTCAAAATGAAGTTTGAAGCTGGATGATTTTCCGTTGGATATTTTGCTGTTTAAATTTCGTCGTAGCTGCGGGGCGTAGCTCTTAGCAAAAAGTAAGAGGGAGTCGCAGTTCACTCCCTTTTAGTCTGGTGTGGGCGAAGCGCCACGACTTTGATTCTGATTTTACCTTTAACTTAAACTTAAACTTAAACTTAAACTTAAAAACAAATTTAAAAACAAATTTAAAAACAAAAAGCTCAGAGGAAAACCTCTGAGCCTTTCAATTCAACCAGCAAAATAAGCCTAGGCTTCAATCAAACAATAGGTTGAAACGCTGTCAGTGAATCCAGCATTGTGCTGTTCCCCAAACCTTGTCTTGGCGCAACTGTATTAAACTGACCTTGTTCACCATGCAGTGCCATGTAGTTAAGCAATACAGTATCAACCAATAAGTTAACGTTATTGGCCGATGGTGCTGATGCGGTATCCACTGAGGCGTCTGAGCGCATAAAACCAATCTGTTGACTTTGTGCCATTTGATCTGCATTAGCCCCCATCAACTGTGGTTTACCTGAAGGGTTATAGACTAAAAAGAACGAAGCGCCTGTTGATGAGTTATCACCTGTCCATTCACCCTTGCCTCGCCCTTCCATTGATTCATCAATGCGGCCGTTACTGGCAACTGAGCCATCACTGAACACATACATCATCAATGGTTGGTTGCGTCTGGCTGCGTACTCTAAACATGCCCCCATACAGCGGCCTGCGCGTAAATCTCGAAGCTCTCCCGTGCCACGCTCACCTGTGTGATAGTCAAAGCCGCCCATGGTAACGGTACCCGCTCCAGAGAAACCATTTACGACTAATTTCATAATCGATGCGGTTTTTTGAAACTCTGATTCAGAATCAAATTCGTTAATCGTGAATATGCCCGCAGGGCCAACAATATCTGGATCAAGTACCGGGTTTAAGGTTGAAGGATCGCCAAATCTATCGGCTAAATCCGCACTTTTTACATAACCACAATTGACTAAATCTTTAATCACATCGTCACGGGTGACTTGAGTATTCACTGAAGCCATTTTCTGAGCACTGATACGCTGAATACTTTCCATCACAGTGACGGCATCGCGCTGAGACAATAAGCTAAATAAGTCCCCCACATCGACTAAGCCCGTCACATCTGACGGACGATCAATCTTAGTCGGGCGCATACTTAAATCAATAAAGTTATTCGGCGCCATAGAGTTGCCACCAGAATCTGTGCTGCGAGAGCCAACCAACGGCATCAGTGAACCATTCGCACCAGCAGCAGCAATGGCATACATTGGGTTATGCGGGTTATTACCAGTGTCATTGTCAGAGCGACATGGGATAACGGCACCATTTATACGTGATGCCGTATCTGCTGAGACTTTTTCTAGAATGCCACGTAAAAAAGCAGAATCAGAATGAAATGCTAAACCTAAGTCCGTATTAATAAAATCAGACATGCCCACATCAGGGTTAGCAATTGATGGCGCCATATCACCAGGTAATCCCAGTTTGTTATAGCCAGCGGTTGATAAGAAATCTTGCTGGCCGCCTGCACCGCCTACCAATACATTTGAACCTGCGATATTTGCGCCGCCAGCCAAGTCAAAACTAATAAAAGGAATTTTGCCTGCGCCTTGAACACTAATACCGCAAGAGTCCCGCAGTGCTTCTAAGTCAGAAGACAATGCTGCATTAGCTTGGTTTGGGTTAGCAAACATACTCATTAACGATAAGCCTGCTATCGCTTGGCCACCTTTTGCTAAGCCTGTTGAGATAAACTCACGTCGCGTCATCGGCTTGCGATGATCAGAAAACAATAATGGCGTGTCCGGATGAAGATGCTTTGGTTTAGTCATGTTGAAATCCTTTTGAACAGGCTAATACACTTGCCACATTGACCAGTTTCAATTTTGAACGAGAAGTAATATTCAGTTGCTGTTTTATCATTATTACTCTCCTATTGAATCAACATAACAGCACTAGCGAGCACTGCAGCACAAGAGGCTTTAGCAATCGTTTGGGTGCGTTCCGCATTACAGTTTGTACCACAAACTGATAAGTGGCTTACCAAAGAGTCCAGTTCATCATACACAGCAATTGCATCTGGCTGGGTTGCAAGACTCAACGGCATTAATTGATTAATGAGCGGATTAAGCAATGCTGGGCGTTGCGCTGCATTTAATGCGTCAGCAGGTGCAAGGCTAAAGTCGACATCAGGAAACCAAGTCGTGCGAATCGTGTTGTCGTCAATAGCAACATCACAATAGGCAATAGCCAGTTGCGTTACCCCCATTTGCTGCGCTGAAATAAAGGTATCAATATTTTCAACACTCGGCAGTTGCCGCTTCACTAACTCATAGGTATCAAAGACTTTTGTATTTTGTTGTGCCACACCGGTTAATTCGCTCATGGTATGGTTAATTTCAGCAAAATTACGTAGACCAATATGCGATGTTTCTGTGCTGGCTGGAAGTTCTTCTGGTGTAATGACAACACCCGGTACGCGAACATTTTCGTGCTCACCGATTTGCTCGAAAGTTAAGAAAAACTCATCTTGGCTGGCACCTTTTTCAAGGCCAATAATTGTGCCGAGTGCCGAAATTGGCATGGGTTCAGCAATTTCTTGACCACTGTCTATGGTTAAATCGACATTGGAGTATGCCTGGCCCTGAGCGCTTTCTTTGCCGTTAATGCCAAGGCGGATCCCGCGCATATCAAAGTTGTCCGCCACAGGCGTGCCATTAATATTCACCAGTGATGCACCAGTAAATAAGTAGCTATAATTATCAAATTGACTGACTTCGAACATGACGTAGGTTTCGGGTAAATCAATTAAATGACTGACTGAAAACAGTAAGAAAAATTTCTCACCAACTCCAACATCGTAGTTTTGGCTAATTTGTTCTTGCTCGAGTACACGGTTATAAATCGCTAATAAACGAATATCCCCTTGCCATACATGTTGGTTTGAGGCTTCACGACCTAGTATTAATGCAAAGCTGTCATCCCATGATGCAAGCGGCGCAATATCTTCGTCAACGGCGTCAATAAGGTTGCCATTAACATAAATACGTCGCCCTTGAATTGCATTGTAGGTCAGTACCACATGCTGCAATGTTGCTTGTAGCACTTCATCAGCATCAGGCGTACTTAACGCAGGCTCACCGTTTACTGTTGAGCTCTCTGTGCGCAACATAAAGTCATAGTTATATTGTGTCTGACCTAACGTGAAGTTACGCGCATCATCACCTGCAGAATAGGTGACGATTCTTGCTGGGCCTTCTTGAGTAACATTGTTTGGAGTCACCCAAGCTTCGATAGAAAACTCACCCGTTGAGGTAATAAGGTCATGCAGTTTCTTACTATTAGCGGTACTGGCTTGCGCTTTGCCGTTAGTAAAAGATAATCCCCAGCTACCTAGCCACTCAACATCACCTGTTAGTGATAAATTTGCTTCTGGTGCTATGCCCGATGTGTCATAAGCAATGGCACCTTCACCCGTCTTAAATTGATAAAGCGCAATCACATCAGTTTCAAAACGACCGCCACTGGATGCGGTAATACCGTCGGTTAAACGTAATGACTTTGATACCACCATATCTGGTGAAATTTCATCGACTTCAATGGCATCACTCATTGCTGTAATCCCAGCAAGCATTTCATTGCTGTTTTCCTGACAGTTAGTCCAGCAATTATGAAACTCGCTACCCAAACGAACCACTAAACGTGATTGGGTTGGCTCATCAATATTGATGACATTTTTGGCTGATTCATAAGCTTGATTAATGTCATTGCTGGCAAAAAATGGCGACTGGGCAAACGTTGCTGATTCATTATGACAGTCACTGCAATACTGGCTTACGATAGGATAGACATGCTGACTAAATAAGCCGCTATCACCGGGAAAGCTTTTACTGGCTCCAGGTTCTCGTATGACTGGGGATGTCAGCTCGATGGTATTGGCGCTGCTGACTCGCTCATCAGCCCACAGCTTGATCCATGAAGTCATGGTTTCACCACAGGCACTATCACTGTCTAACCAGCAATTATGACCACCAGCGACTTTTTCAACTAAACGAGATGCCGCAGGATCTGTTAAGTCTACTAATGGGTTAGTCGCAGCGTACGCGTCATTGACGTTTTCTCGACTAGCGAAATACGGCGCTTGATTACCTTCGGTATGACATGCTCCGCATCGATTTTGCCCTGAAATATTATCCCACAGCGACACTTTATATTTTTGAATGTCTTCTGTAGCGGGCGCAGGACCTGTGTAGACATCAGAGCCAGGATCTTGCTGTTGAGGTGGATTGCTTTCGACATCTCCCCCACCACAAGCGGACAAAGTTAATAGCAAACAAATAGCAGAGAGTAAGGTTAGGGTTTTATGAGGTAATATCACCGTTATTCTCCCATACAATAATTGCCAACTTCAGCAAACACACGCTTGAGTTGATATGAGTTTTGTTGAAAAGATGCAGTTGTAGCAGCAATCTGATTAATGTCTTCAGTTGACTCTGCATCTCTTAAACATACGGTTTTAAATACTTTTTTAACTTGGCATTGGGCAAATGCTTGGCTGTTAGCAAACTCTTGGCCTAATGATTTAGCCCCAAAACCTTTACCATTGAGTGATTCGTCCCACCCAAGCTTTTGGTTAACACCTTCACGCCAATAATTTTGCCATTCATCGTCTTCTGTCACGTAACCATAGGGGAAACTGGTGGAGTTAATATGGTATTTCCCCTGTACTCTGGTGCCAGTGTCAGGATCTATTTGACCGCTTTGGTTATAGGTAATTGCCCCACTATCACCATCAGGGTCGCTCTCAACATCAAAGTCATATTGATAATATGCAAACCCTTGAGCAAGGGGATCCATTCCACTATGGCAAGCCAAACAATTATTGATAAATAACCGGCTATCACCACCAGGGCTGCGGCTCACATCTTGGCGAATTCTGTCAGGTGAGCGAGTATTATCTTTTAAAGGCTCTAAATCAGTACAAAGGTGATTCATCAAGGTAAACCGCACCATCGCTCTGTTAGTGCCTAAATAGAAAAATGCTTTTGCCGCGGCGCGACTTGTAAGCACTCCAGCTGTTGCATCGCTAGGTAAGCCGTTAACACTGGATTGAGTGGTTCGCTCTAGGCCTGACTTTAAATCAATAAATTGATCTTCAAGTGCCTGATAATGAGCATTATCACGGGTGCTATAAGCGGGAAGGTTTAGACTGTTATCGCCTACATAAACCATATCAGCTTGAAGTAACTGCCTAAAATCCACATCATCTCGAACCGCACCAATCACAGTAGCGCTGTAATCATTTAATGGTGCAAAGCTGTCTTGATCAATATTGGTCCATGGAGTGGCAAATAATTTAAGCGTAGTCGAATAAAAAGCGGGGTTTTCCATTGCTAAATAAGCCGCTTCGATTGGCTTACTGTCACTGAGCAATACAGACATCTCATTGAGTGTTTGCTCTGATGCTGGGACACCAGCGATTCTGTCATGTAACTGTTTGGCTTGCTCTAATGTACCAGCAGAGGTGTTTGCTGAAAAAATAGTCAAGCATGACAACAAAAGCAGAGTAATACCTTGTTGAACTTTAAGCTGGGATACATCAATTCCATTCAAAAAATGCCGACTTTTAAGCGTATAAAGTTGCAACTTCATACTGTCTCCTTGTCATTGTTCTTAGCTAACAATTGCTTTAGTAGCAATAAGATAAAAACGCAGACAATGATCGAGTATTCTAAAATCATAAAGCTTGTTGTTTTTATTTTGTTAACTTTATTTTTTACTTGGCAAAATAATTTTTG
Organism: Shewanella sp. UCD-FRSSP16_17; assembly: GCF_001675935.1. NCBI lineage: Bacteria > Pseudomonadati > Pseudomonadota > Gammaproteobacteria > Alteromonadales > Shewanellaceae > Shewanella > Shewanella sp. UCD-FRSSP16_17. The sequence goes on along the minus strand of NZ_LZFV01000006.1, from coordinate 17,915 downwards.
CTAAAAAGTATTGAAACACTGAGACTAGGCGGCAATAATGTCAAGAATTATTACATTTTTACTATGTAACAATAACAATAATAACAATTGCGTATTAAGGGTAATAAATGAGGCCAATTTGGGGCTATGCAGGGAAGTGCGTCTATATCATTCTGGCCTTCTTTTATCTTACAGGATGTAATACCGATACAGCCATTAAGGATGAGCAAGCTGATCCTGTTTTAGTTGAATACCCTGTTATTTATATTCAGCGTGATCTTATCGCTTTAGACGGCGATGAAGGTGCTCAACCTGCCAGTTTTGATTCTCGTCACCCCGCTCAGTTTAATCCCGGCGCGCAGCTTTTCGTCAAACGAAATGCCTTTAGCGACTCCCCTGTGACTAACATATCAGCCCAGTTATTTGCTGATTTACTGCCAGAAGATGCACCTGCTGACACCATTCAGGCTATTGATATTCGAGATTTGTCAGTTTCAGATGATGGCCAACAATTTTTAGTGTCAATTCGAGCGCCTGAAATTGAAGATGCGGATGAAATGGACCAACCGAGTTGGAATATTTGGCGTTATCAACTTGCAACACAAACTCTTGAACGAGTGATTGTCAGCGATACCACTGCTGAGCAAGGTGACGATCTCATGGCATCGTTTTTACCTGACGGCCGCATCATTTTTGCTTCGACTCGCCAGCGTTTATCTAGAGCGATTTTATTAGATGAAGGTAAGCCCCAGTACACCGCTCTAGATGAAAGCCGAGATAATGAAACCTTCAATATTCATGTGATGAATGCCGATGGTAGCGGTATAGAGCAATTGAGTTTTAATTTAAGCCACGACACACACCCATTAGTGCTGCAAAGCGGTAAAATTTTGTACAGTCGCTGGGATAATATGGGCGGCAATAAGGGCATAAACCTGTATGAAATGAACCCTGATGGCACCGATAATCAGTTGATGTTTGGCTGGCATTCACATCAAATAGCCTTCGATCAGCAAGATGAACTCATCGAATTTGTTAAACCACAACAGCTGCCGAATGGTGAGATCTTACTTTTACTTTCTTCACAAGACGAAACCAGCTACCAAAAGCGCCCTGTGGTGATTAATATCGACGAGTTTACTGATAACCAACAGCCAACCTTTGCGTCTGCTGCTAACGATAGTGCCATTAACGATTTAGCATTCAGTTTCGAGTTTAACTTTAACTTCTCAGATAACCTTTCTCCTTCTGGACGATTAACCCATTTAACGCCACTACCTGATAATAGTCAGCGCTATTTATTAAGTTGGGATTTATGTCGGGTCGTGATTGAAGAGCAAATTCGTGCTTGCGGGCAGCTAACTGATGAACAGTTATTGGATCCCACACTAGAACTTGCCGATCCCTTGTACGAGCTTTGGCTATTAAATGATGCCGATGGAACTCAGCAATTAGTCGCTGATAGTGAAGAAGGAAAAGTGATTACTGAAGCCTTAGTCATGCAACCGAGTTCACAGCCAAAAACATTTATAGCCAATAAAGTGATCGGCAATGAACTTGATGCGCAACTACACGAAGAGCTGGCAGCAGCCATTGATATTCGCAGTGTGTATGACTTTGACGGTCAAGACAGTAGTGCCAATTTAGGCGGGATTAGCAAACTCAGCGATCCAACCCAAACACGTGCAACTGAGCTACCTGCACGTTTTTTAAAAGTGGTTCGTGGCGTGCCTATGCCATCGGATGAAGTCAGAGATATTCCTAATACAGATTTTGGTCGTAGTCGCAATCAGCTAATGCGTGAAATTATTGGTTACACGCCAATACAACCTGATGGCTCTGTAAAAATTAAAGTCCCAGCGAATGTTCCTTTGGCTATCAGCGTATTGGATGCATCTGGTCAACGTATTGGTGGGCGTCATAGCCAATGGATTAGTTTAAAGCCGGGTGAAACACTGCAATGTAAAGGCTGTCATACTGCAAACAGTCAATTACCCCACGGCCGTTATGATGCGCAAGCTGAATCAATTAACCCCGGAGCAACGGGCGGGGCAGCTTTTACAAACGCCACACAAAACATCATTCCCACTCAAGGGCAAACCATGGCTCAAGCTGATGCGATGGTTAATGGTATCGCCGAGTTATCGGCTAACTTAACCTACGAAGATCGCTGGACCAACCCTGCATTATCTACGGTTAATCCCAGTACAGATTATTCCTACCAAAACCTTGCTACACCAGCGCCAAATGGTAGTGAGTGCTTTAACAATTGGAATGCTTATTGCCGAATTCAGATTAACTATGAAGAACATATACAGCCATTGTGGGATTTGCAGCGCCTTGCAATAGATGAAACGACTTTAGCAGTTCTTGCTGATAACACCTGCACTAGCTGCCATAGCATTGTTGACGACAATAACCTTGCCCAAGTACCAGCTGGGCAGCTTGAATTAGTAGCAACGCCGTCCACTGACCAACCAGCACATTTTACTAGCTATCGAGAGTTGTTTTTCAATGATGTCGAACAGGAAGACATTGATGGCATTATCGTCGATCGTTTAGTCGTGGTTCTCGACGCTGATGGCAATATTGTCTATCAAGTTGATAGCGAAGGTGAGCTTATTCTTGATGCTGAAGGTAACCCAATTCCGGTTATGACGACAGTAAATGTGCCAGCCATCATGTCAACTAACGGCGCAAGCGCTAGCAGCAACTTTTTTGACACCATGAATGATGTCACTCATCAAAACATGCTGTCTGCCGACGAACTTAAATTAATCGCTGAGTGGATAGATATTGGGGCGCAGTATTACAACACCCCTTTTTATACACAAGGGTAGTAAACACTGACAACAGMACATAAAGGAATGATGATGTTACAACAAGGAAACCATGTTTAATTATCCATTTACCATGAAGTGGTTAAGCCCAATATTATTGTCTATGGCAATGATGCTTCCTTGTTATGCCCTTGCGGCTGAGCCAACTTCCATTCCTGAACGTGACACCACAGTCGATTCATACCAAGACACAAATACAGCAGCAACATTGACCATAGACGTGCCTTTTATCGAGCTACATTCAGGCCCAAGCGCAGGCTACCCTGTAGTGCATGTGGTAGAACAAAGTGAAAAAGTGACCGTGTTAATCAAGCGAACGGCTTGGATAAAAGTGCGTGACAAACGTGGGGTTGAAGGTTGGTTTCACGAAGATGATTTGTTCGGTTTTAGTCAACATGGACAAGCAGTTGAACAAACTCAGCTTGGGACTGATGCATACCTTAATCGAGATTGGGAAGCCGGGGTAATGTACGGCGATTTTGAAGGTGCAAACCTTTACACCATCCAACTCGGCTATGTATTTACCCCTGTATTTAGCGCTGAAATATCAGCTGGTAAAGCACTTGGCAGTATATCTGACAGTGATTTATTCGAAGCCATGTTAATTAGCCATCCTTTTCCTGAATGGGTAGTAAGTCCATATATTGGTGTTGGCGGTGGCATTATCAATACTAGCCCTCACAGTGTTATTGCAGATTCACAATCACGTGAAAACACCTTAATGAGTGCGGCAGCAGGCCTTAAATATCACTTAGGCCGTAACTTTATTTTACGGGCTGAATATAAGTTTTCTCTGGCATTAACCGACCGAGATGAAAATGAGCAACTGCAATCTTGGCAACTCGGTTTTAGCGTATTTTTCTAAACATATTAATTAACACCAAAGTCGTCATGAAGGTAGCAATGAAAACAACAATAACAAGCCGTGCTAAAACCGCTGTGAAAAGCCGATTCACTTATTGCTTGCTGGCACTAGGGCTCAGTTTTAGCGCTGGAGCCTTAGCTCAAGAAAACCCAAACAGTGTTGGTGTTAAAGCCGATGTTGAGCGTCGTGAAGTGTTGGACGATGTATTAGATACCGAAAATTTCGAGGTCGGTTTACAAGGCGGCTTAATGTCGATTGAAGACTTCGAAAATAGCCCTTGGATTAGTGCACATTTAGGTTACCACATCAGTGAACACTTTTATGTCAAAGCACGTTACGCCATAGCTGAAGGCGGTGATACCAGTTTTGAAAAGCTAGCTAATACAGCCCCACTGTTGACAGATGAAGAACGTGAAATGCGCTATTACGGGCTGAATATTGGGTATAACTTTTTACCTGGCGAAATCTTTTTCAGTGAAGACTTAGTGTTCAACAGTGTCTTTTCATTTGAATTAGGTGGCGGCAGCACTGAGTTTGCTGGTGATGAACAGTTTACTGTCAACTTAACTGCTAACTATCGAGTATTTTTAACTGATTGGGTTGCTTGGGATCTGGCCATGAGTGACTACATTTTTGACACCCAAATCACTGGCTCAAGTAAAACGACTCATAACTTGACCTTTGCAACCGGCATAGCCGTTTACTTTTAACCTGAGGTTATTGTTTACATAGCGCAATAAGCAACTGAGTAACAAACAATAACAGGCAGTGAAAGACAGAATAAAAACAATAAAGGATTATTAATGTTTAAATTAAATCAAAGCCTTAAAAGCTTAGTATTGGCTGCGACGCTAGGACTTACCGCGCAAGCAAATGCGGTGACAACCGGGCAAGTTGCGCCAGATTTTACCCTTAAAAATATGCAAGGCGAAAACCAAAAGCTGTCTGAGCAGCGTGGCAATATTATCTTAATTAACTTCTGGGCATCTTGGTGTGGACCTTGCCGTAAAGAAATGCCCGTACTGCAAAAATTACAAGATAAGTACCAAGACTTAGGTGTCGCAGTTTGGGGGATTAATGTCGAGCAAGAAAACCAAGCCGGTAAAGAATTCCTAGCAGATTTAGATTTAAGCTTTGCTATCTTTTTTGATGAAACTAACTCCCTTTCAGAAACCTATGACGTGAAAGCTATGCCAACCACTGTGATGGTCGATCGTGATGGTGTCGTACGATACGTCTTCTTAGGTTATCAAGACGGCTATGAGAAAAAGTACGCCGCAGCTATCAAGAAACTAATCAGAGAGTAACGCTATGAAGTCTTCTATGACAAAGCTCATCATGTTAAGTGCAGGATTAAGCTCATTATTAACGCTCTCAGCTTGCTCTAGTCTTGATATCGAGCCTTGGGTAAAACCTTACGAGCGCCAAAACTTAGCCGACCCTATTATGCGTTTTGGTCGACACCCAATTGCCAATATGCATGTAGCTCATGTGCTTGAAGCGCGTGAATCAGCAAGAGGCGCTGAAGGTACGGGAGGCGGTGGTTGTGGCTGTAACTAGAATAATGAACCTTACAGTATGTAAGCTAATCACATTGCTGCTCGTTAGCATAAATGTCCCTTTATCATGGGCGGCTGTTTTAGAGCCAGATAGAGCCGATGCGCTTTATCATAGTTACGAAGGCGGCGGGATGAAAATTGACGGTCCTTCTGTGCTGCTGCGAAAGAAGGCGTCCGAGTCATTAGCGTTCACAGGTTATTATTATCTAGATAGTATTTCTTCTGCGTCAGTGGATGTACTCAGTACTGCTAGCCCTTACACTGAAAAACGTCATGAAGGTCAAATTGGTGTTGAATACCTTAATGACAAAACCCTGATGACGTTTAATGCTAGGCAAAGTGACGAAGACGATTACCTTGCCCAGTCTTTTAGTATTAACGTTTCACAAGATACCTTTGGCGACTTAACCAATCTTAGTCTCGGTGTGTCATACGGTGACAATGAAATTCGCCGAAACGGCGATGACCTATTTGAAGAGCAAAGCCAACAATATCGAATTCGTGCGGGCATCAGTCAGATTTTAACCCGTAACTTAACAGCACAACTTAATTTTGAAGCAATTGCCGATGAAGGCTACCTTAATAACCCATATAGAACAGTACGTTTTATCGATACTACCAGCCCTTCAGGGGTAGGCTATCAATCCGAAGTGTACCCTGAAACCCGTAACTCCTTTTCGAGTAAATTGTCAGCCAGTTACTTTCTTCCCTATCGTGCAGCGCTATTTTTTCACTACCGATACTTTAATGATAGCTGGGAAATCAATGCCAATGATGTGGAGCTTGGCTATCGTCACCCGATTGGTGACTACTTAGAGCTGGAGTTTAAAGTGCGCTATTACCAACAAACTCAAGCTGAGTTTTATAGTGATCTGTTCCCTTATCAAGATGCCCAGAATTATCTCGCTCGAGATAAAGAGCTTAGTGATTTTAATGACTTAACCTTAGGTTTAGGCGTGACTTATTTGATGCCTGAAAGCCTGTCCTTTGGAGATAACCGCTCAGAGGCCAGCCTGCAATGGGATTACATTACCTTTGACTATAGCAACTTCAGAGATCCTACCGCTGAAGGTGGTGTCGGTAATGAGCCATTCTATAGCTTTTCAGCCAATGTCATTCGTGCTTTTTACAGTATTTATTTTTAGTAGTACGCAATTCAACGCTACGTCCAAGGCAATAATATGAAACGAACACAACAATTTTTCAGCTTATCTCAACGAGCACTGTACGCGCTCTTTTTGAGCTTATGTATCTCAGTATCGCCAGTCGTCGCGGCTGATGCCACACAAGCGCAAAGCAGCATTGGTAGCGAACTTGAAGATATTAAAAGCCAGGTCATTCAACTCAATCGTGATTTGTTTATTTTAGAAGAAGATTTACTTTTCCCTGCCAGCACGCAAATAGCAGTCTTTGTCTCTGTGGATGTTGGACGTTTTTTTACCTTAGATAGCGTCGAGCTAAAAATAAATAACCAAGATGTGGCTGGATTTTTATATACCCAGCGTCAGCGCCGCGCGCTTGAAAAAGGCGGCATTCAAAAACTATATATGGGCAATTTAAAAACTGGCCAGCATCAATTAACAGCAATATTCACCGGCATTGATGCAGAAGGACGCACGATACAAAGAGCAGTCAACCACCCTTTTGAAAAGACAGATGAAACCATCATGGTTGAATTAAAGCTTGAAGACAGCGAATCAAGTTACCGAGCTGATGTTAGCGTTGAAGAATGGGTTTTATAACAGATGATACCAGTGCTTCAACGAACCCAAGCCGCCGATATTAGTAAACAATATCGTCATCCAGAGCGAGATAAACCAGCTAAAACGAAGTTTTTGTCGCTACTGTGTCTGATGACATTCGCTATTGGCTGCAGCAACAGTGTTTCAGCAACTGAAGTAAGCACTGTGACCACTGCTAATACTGAAGTCACGACTCAAGCAAACCAAGTYCTGCGCAATAAACTTTATCGCCAAGCCTTGTATTACTACTTTGAAGGCGATTATCAAGCAGCGTTAAGGCAAGTCAGCATTAACCGACAACGATTTGATGCCGATACTGCTAAAAGTCAATTGTTTGAAGCTGGGCTACAAGTATCAGTTGGTCTTCATCAAAAAGCGACTAGGACCTTATCCTCATTTGAGCAAACATTGGCAATTGAGCAAGCGTTAACTGGCAACAAAAACCAAGCCAATCAAACGTCTTCTCAGTCTCAAAAAAATACTTCACCCGCTGAACTCAAGTTAGTTGCATTATTGCAATTATCAGAGCAGCAAATAGAGCAAGGTCAGCCATACCAAGCGCAGCAAACGTTGCAGCGTATTAGCCAAGTCCCTAACAGCTATATTGAGCAATACCATATTCTTAACCAACTGGCTTATTGGCCTAACGAGCCTGCCATAATGGCAAAGATTGCGGGTGGTGTTAATGCATCAGCTTCTATCAATCACGATAACCCAGCTGATAACCAGTTAGCTTCTTCATCGTTATCGGCTTACGTTATGCTAAACCAAGCACTGCATTTCATTGAACAAAAGCAGTACCAACAAGCTGAAACCCTGCTCATTACAATAAAAAATATGCCTTTGGCTGAAACTGAAACGGGCTTTTGGCAAAGCTTGTTCACTGAAAAAACGCCTTCAGAACTTACCGCTCCAATGACAGCTGAAAATAACGAAAACAACCAAAAAAGCGTTACAGACCAAGAATCTGATCAGCAAGTACAGCAACAAGCGATCAATGATTATGCGCAACTATTATTAGCGCAGACGTATGTCAAACAAGGCCAATATCAAGCAGCATTTACACAATTAAAAGACTTTCCCCAACAGAGTCCTTATACCGAATCAGCGTTATTTTTATATGCATTTTCAGCACAGCAATTGCAGCAATATCCCATTTCATTAGCGCTATTGGATCTACTAAAACGCCAATATCCTTATTCTTTAATGGGTTGGCAATCGGCAATATTACTGGCCGCTCAGGTTCGTGAGCAACAAAGCCTTGAACAAAGTCTAACAAGCTACCAAGAAGCAGAAACACTTTATCTTGAACAATTAGCACAATTAGACGCTTTTGAAGCAGCACTAGAAACTCGCTTTAACACAAGCCAAATAATGCAAACCGCATTAACCCCGCAAGGATTAAGTCCTGAAACACTCGAAAAGCAGCCTTGGCTTGAAAAAGCGCTAACAGACAATGCATTGAAAAATGACTTTACGACATTAGCCAGTTTATCCCTATTGGAACAGAACCTTACTCAGCAACAACGTAAAAGTGACTGGCTCGCTGAGACTATCGATTTAAATAAGCAGCGTAGAGAAAAAAGGTTAGCTCAACAGCAATTAAGCGATTATGAAAACCTAATTAGCCAACTAACCGAACGCAAGCAGCAACTTAGCAAACAAATCCAAGCTGTCGATGTTCCTGTCGATGAAATTACCTTCCAGCAAATGCAACTGTTTGCCAATAGTACCGAACAAGCATGGTTACAGCGGATTGAATCAAGCAAACAAGCACTTGCTAACATTGCCTCAACACGTGACACAGAAGATGATTTACTCCGACTAACACGAGTAGAAGGTGCGCTGAATTGGCAGCTGCAACAATCTTTTATTCCACGTTTATGGCAACACAAAAAACTATTAAAAGACATCGACACCCAATTACAAGCATTAAACGCTCAATATGTTCGTTTTAAATCAGTCTCGCAATCTCAACAAGGCGCCACTGAGTATGTTATCCGTCAGCAGAATTTAGCCAAACAAATCGAAGATATTACGCGTGACATCAAGCAAGCAAGTCACAAAACACAGCTAACGATTCAACAAAAACTGCGCCTATTTACCCAAAATCAACGTCAACAGCTAACGCAGTTACTGCTGACTTCACGCCATGAAATGGCAGCGGTACTGGAAAGAATGAGCCAGCAAGATATAACACCGAGCAATGCGATTACCTCTGATAACTTGAACACAACTAAGCTCATGCCCCAACAGGAGCATTCCCCATTGAGTTCATTGACTGCTCATTTCGAGCAAGTGGAGAAGCATTATGCAGCGCACTAACCCACTCGCTTTACAAGCCAGCAACTCTGACACTAGCAATGTTTCAAGCCTTGGTAGCAATATGGCCTTAACGCTTCCTAAACGCTTTGGTGTATCTCGATTGGTAAGTTGCTTAGTGTTAATCAGTCTAGCGGGTTGCCAGCTAACCGATGAGTCGCCAACGTCAAGCAAACAACAGCGACCAACATTGACAGATTTAGCCAATAGCCAGCCTCAAGTAAACTATGAAAAACAGCAATTAAGCCAAGCTCAGCGAAAAGCGAAGTTAGCATTAATTTACCAGCAACTACTGACGTTAGAGCCAGATCCAGAAGTGCGAACTCATGTTGAATATCGCTTAGTTCAAATCAAATCAGAACATTTAGAAGAACAAATGTTTGGCGAAGCCTTTGATGAAGTTGCCAGTCAGCAGACTGACGTGTCAGCGCAAGAAGTTGAGCAGCTGGCGTTAACTCAGCTAAAACACAATGATCAACAGCTCGATAAGCTTATTGCAGAATACCAAGTATTGCTGAACCGTTACCCGGATAGAGCCGAGAATGAACACTTGCAATACCAACTTGCGAAAGCACTCGATGTGCAGGGTGAGATAGATGCAAGCTTGATCGAAATGGAGTCATTACTGACTCGCTACCCTAATACTCAATATCGGGCAGAACTCAACTTCCGCCGTGGTGAGATTTATTACAACTTGCAAGATTACCCTGCTGCGATTCAAGCTTATCAGCAAGTAGAGTCGGCAAACGACAATGATAAATATCTCATCAATAGTATTTACATGTCGGGTTGGGCGCTATTTAAGCTCAATCGATTACCCGAAGCGGATGCTAGATTTTTGCAGGTGTTTGATAACATCATTGCGGCAAATGAAGAATTAATTAGTACTGATAATGAACAGTTAACCCAAACCAGTTTTGAATTTAACAAGTTAGCAAGCCGCTACCAAAATCTGGCTATCGATGCGCAACGCGTACTGAGTATTTCATTGTCTCAACAAGAGCAATCTCGCTCACTGCTTAACTTGGTAAACCAACAAAAGTCATCCCCTTACCTGACGATATATCAACATGTACTGTTTGATAATTTGGCCAAATTTTTACTTAAAAAAGAGCTACAGCATGACGCAGAGCTGACTTATCAAACTTATATTGAACTTGACAATAATAACATTTGGGCTGCGCGTTACTCATTAGCTTTGCTGGACTTATATCAACAGCAAGGCAAGTTCGCCTCGATGCACCGTCTTAAAAATCAGTACGTTGAACAATATGGCTTATCTAGTCAATTTTGGACTCATGCTAATACAGCACAGCAGCAAGAAGTGTTACCGCATTTATTAGCCTTCAGTGACGAGCACAGTCGTCGCCTGTATGCCAGTGCACAACAACTTCCACCAGGGCAAGCTCGCATAGATGGATTTAAAACCGCTGCAAGTGCTTTAAGTGTTTACTTACAACTTGCTAAGTTGCCACAAGCTCAATCTTTACTGACCAAACCTATTCACGGTGACGAGTATCTATTTGCTGATGCAAACTATGAAGCGCAGCAATTTAAACAAGCCTTAATCAGTTATGAGGCTATCGCTTATGCACAAAAAGATGCGCTCGCGCCATCTGCAGAGCAACTTGCCTTACAGCAAAAAGCGGCATTTGCGACCACGTTGACCATCCGAGCCATATTGTCACAACATGATGAGTCAGTGGTAAAAGGCGCTGAAATAACACCAATAAGTCAGTCAAAAAGACAATCCATCATCTCGGAGCGAACCCGCTTAGATAAGCTATTTATTGCCAACCACCCACTTGATAAACGCGCGTTAGAGCTTGCTACCGATGGCGCACAGTATGCATTTAACGCCAAGCAATTTGATGATTTAATCCAGTTCAGTCAATTTGTATTACTGCGCCACAAAGTGATTAATCAGGCAAATAACAATAGTAATACCAATAGCAATACCAGCAACAAAAATGACAGCGAAGAAAGTGAGCATGCTGCGCTAGCGGTAAATCAACAAGCAGGAAACGAGCCAGAGAGCAGGCTTATTCGTTACGATAACTCGCAAGTCAGTAATCACTTGCGTCACGGGCAAGCCTTATCAAGTGTTGCATTAACACAAGTACAAGTTGTCAGCCAACTGTATGCCCATAGTTTGTACCAACTATCACACTATATTCAGGCTGAATCGGCTTACGACATCGCCCTGAATTACCTCAATGCCAGCACAAATCTAAAGCCACAGCAGCATAAAGCCAAAACAGAAATGCGCAATTTATTGGCATCCAGTATCTACTTTCAAGCCCAAGCCAATAAGGCTGAAAACCCAGCTTTAGCCGTGATGGATTTGAAACGGATCAGTACAAGAGTGCCAGAGTCACAATATGCGATAAACGGCCAGTTTGAGGCTGCCAATATTTTGCTTTCCCAACAAAAATGGCAACAAGCTATTGAGGTCTTAGTGCCCTTTCAGCAGCGATATCCAAACCATGAATTTAGCGCCACGATCCCCGCTAAATTGGCGCAATCTTACGAAGCATTAGAAGAATGGGAGCTTGCCGCAGAGCAGTTGCTGATTATCGTTGCTAATCAGCCCTCAACAGAATTAAAACGTGAAGCCCAGTACACAGCTGCAGAGTATTACCTAAAGGCAGGCAATACGGAAAAAGCCCGTTTAACCTTCAGAACCTACGCTAGAACTTACCCTGAGCCGTTTGATTTAGCCCAAGAAGTTCGCCTAAAAATGAGTGGGTTTTATCAAGTATCCAATGAACCGAACAAAGAATACTATTGGTATCGCCAAATTCTCAGCGCCGACAAAAAACAGCGCCATCAAGCTTTAGCTATTGGCAATCGTGAGGTCGTTATCGCTTCCATTGCTGCAATTTCGCTTGCCAAAGCTCATCAGCAAACATTTAAAACCATTAAGCTCACAGCACCGCTCAACAAGACGTTAAAACGTAAACAAGATGAAATGAAACTTGCTATTAACTATTACCAGCAAGTATTAGATTTCCAGCAAGCACAATATGTTCCCCAAGCCACTTATGAACTTGCAGAGATGTATCGTCAACTGGCGGCCGATGTTATGGACTCTGAGCGCCCATCAGATTTAGATGAACTGGCACTAGAAGAATATGAAATCTTGTTAGAAGAATTGGCCTACCCATTTGAAGAAAAAGCGATTGAGATCCACATCAGTAACTCGCAACGTGCTTGGCAAAATATATACGACCAATGGGTAGGTAAAAGCTTTGCCACACTCACTGAATTATCCCCCGCCTTATATAACAAACCGGAGGTAACTCATGATGTTATTGAAGCGATTCATTAAAGCGCCGCTTATTTGTATGACTAGAAAAAGTCTGTGGTTGATCTTTTTTGCTTTAATACAAGGATGTAGCAACACCCAAGTTGCAGAAAGCCAAAACGACAACATCACTGAGTTAGAAAGTGATTCGGCAGCATTAGTTGAGCTGGTAGACACCACAAATGGTGCCCAAGCATCGATAGAGTCATCATTACAAACAAGCTCAGCAACAAGCCAAGTGAATGCTTATGAAGCAGAGGCTAAGCAAAAGCTAGCAAACGTTCCAACCTCTGTATTAGAGCAATATCAGCAGGCGATAGCGTTAATGAAGCAACAGGAATGGCAACAAGCGGATGCGATGTTTTCTGTAATCATTAACGCAGAACCACAACTGTCAGGTGCCTATGTTAACCAAGCTATTATTGCCCTCAATCAAAACCAGTTAGATAAAGCTAACGGACATTTAGCCAATGCCATTAGTGCCAACCCAACTAACCCTTATGCCCATCAAATCAAAGCCAACATTGCCAAAACCCAAGGCAAGTTTGAACAAGCTGAACAAGGTTACTTAACGGCACTTGAAATTTGGCCTAATTACCCAGAAGCGCAAGTTAATCTTGCGGTTTTACTGGAGCTTTATAGAGGCAAATTGCTAGATGCTCGCCACTATTACCAATCTTATTTACGCTTAAAACCAGATGATCAACTTGCTCAACGTTGGTTGGCAGGCTTAGAAATTAAAATTCAGCGTGCAGGCTTAACCTTGCCTGAAGGAGAAAGTTAATATGTCGGCATTTATTCCTTCAGCAACACTCAAGCGTTTTATCAGCTCAATGCTGCGTAATGGTGGATTGTTTTGTATTTTTTGCCTATCAGCAATTCAAACACATGCGGCCGAACCTGCTAGCTCGCCCAATAACCCCGTACTGATTGAAACCAAGGTGACCGGCACGCAAGAGCAACCCAAAGTTCTCTACATCATGCCTTGGCAAGGGATTACAAATCCTGTTTCGATTCAGGATACTGACATGCAAGTCACCTTACCTGAATTTAACCCGATACATCCGAAGCAGTTTCAGCAACAAGTAAGAGAGTTCAGCCTTAACAAGAGTAAGACCAATAACGATTAATCAATAATTAAAATTTACCCGAAAACACGTAACTAACGATTCAAAACAATTAGGACGAGTTAATAAGAACTATTCGTTCAACTCAATAAAAAGGAAAATATCATGAGTTTTACCGACCATATCATTGCATTTTTACAAAATGGCGGCCCATTCATTTACCCTATCGCATTAGTGCTCGTGGTAGGTTTAGCGATCACGATTGAACGCTGGTTATATTTAAGTTCAGCACATCGCACTAATCAAAAAGCCTTTGCACTGATTAAAGAAGCATTAAAAAAAGGCGACGTTGCAACCATCAGCCAACATGCACAAAACAATAAAGCGCCAGTATTTGACGTCCTCCAATCAGGGATTGTTCGTATCTCTCAAGCTGATCGTCGTGAAGATGTGGAATATGCGATGGAAGAAACCATCATGGAATACATGTTGAGGCTAGAAAAGCGCACACCATTCATTGCAACGTTAGCCAATATCGCCACCTTACTCGGTCTTCTCGGTACCATTATGGGCCTAATCGCGGCATTTTCTGCTGTGGCAAGTGCCGATCCAGCAGAAAAAGCCAATCTATTATCATCAAGTATCTCAGTTGCAATGAACACCACAGCATTTGGCTTGATCACAGCTATCCCATTGATTTTATTCCACTCAACCCTGCAAACGAAAACAGCAACGATTGTAGATTCAATTGAAATGGCAGGCATTAAGTTACTTAACTCTTTGTCATTTAATAAGCATACGGATTCTGATCGAGGCTAATACTATGAGACGCCGTCGTCGCCCCAATACCGAAGACGCTGAACTCGATATCACTTCGTTTATGAACTTGATGATCGTGTTAGTGCCAGTATTGCTGCTTAGTTTAGTGTTTTCACAAGTGCGGATTTTAAATCTGCAACTACCTGTGTCTGCAGAATCTCAGCAAGCTGATGAAGATCAAGAACCTAAGGTACTTGAGCTGGTGATCACCTCGAATCACTTAACCCTTAACTACCCTGCGGGTATTTTACTTAAACGTTTTGAAATAACTGACGAAGGCTATGACTTCAAGGCATTATCGGTATATTTACAAGATTTGAAGCTGACATTTCAACAACAAGCCATTGAGAAAAGAGATATCGTGTTGTTGCTTGAGCCCAATGTCGATTACCAAACCATCGTCACGACAATGGATACCGTTAGATCTTATAAAGCCGTGGTTGCCGCCAATTTAGTGGATGCTGAATTATTTCCGCTTATTTCATTAGGCGACGCCCCAGAAAATAGCCTTGAGCAAAGTGCAAGCAGTACAACCGCAGGAGGCCAGCCATGAAGCAATCTTCAAGAGCTAAGCGTCTTGCAAAGCACCACAAACGCTTTAAAGCTGGCGGTAAACTTAATCTTGTCGCATTAATGGATATTTTCACAATCTTGGTTTTCTTTTTGATTGTGAACCAATCAGAAGTGCGGGTATTGCAAAATATCGAAAAGATAAAATTGCCAGTATCGATTGCCGAAGAACTGCCTGTTGAGAACCTGGTGATCACTGTATTGCCAGACACTGTGCTCATTCAAGAGCGTGCAGTGTGGCAAAACTCTGACGATAAACCCAATTTTAGCGAACAAGAAAATGCGCAATTTATTACCGCTATCACCACAGAACTGACCTATCAAGCCAGCAAGCGTGTTGAATTGACAGAGTCCGAAAAGGAAAAAGGACGAGCGGTCACCATCATAGGAGGCTCTGAAACGCCTTACCTGGTGTTGAAACAAATTATGGCTGCATGTGCTGAAACAGGCTATCGCAATATGTCACTCGCTGTTGAGCGACAAGCCAGTAAAACACAGAGTGAGGGCTAATATGACCACAGCAAGCCTTACTCATAGCAGTGATAATAGCTTTTCTGATATCGGTGATATGTTTAAACCGAGTAGACAAGATAGATTATTCAAACAAATCTTAATTTTGTTACTGGTGGTTTATGTCATCTTTGGTATTGGTGTCCCTTTTTTAGAACAAGTGGAAGTGCCAAGGGAAGTCAAAGAGCAATTGCCACCTCAACTGGCCAAAATCATGCTGAAAGAAAAACAACTTCCAGTACCTGAAAAGCCAAAAGAGGAACCTATCCCAGAACCCGAACCAGAAAAACTCGAAGAAAAACCTGTCGAGAAAGTGGAAGAACCACCAAAGGTGCAACCAACAACTCGAGAGGCAGCAAAAGAGAAAGCACAAAAGTCAGGCCTTGCAGCCATGAAAGATGAGCTTTTTTCGATGCGTGAAGCTTTTGATGTTAAACCTGCAGCGCAAAGTAACCTTGAGCAAAACCAAGCCCAAGAAGTGAAAGTAAAACGCAAGTTACTTGCCGCAGCGGCTAATACACAAAGTGAAAGCTTATCGACTTCGACCGTGCAGCAAACCGTGGTATCTGATGCGATTAGCACTAAAAATACCCAGCAAATACGGTTAGCTGAAGAAGAGGTATTAGCAGTTGCAGGGGCGAATGCAGAAATTGATCGTGAAGCAAGTACTGCAGGTCAGCGTTCTGAAGCGGCGTTAAGGCGTACCCTTGAGGCAAACAAGGCACGATTGTATGCACTGTATAACCGTGCTTTGAGAAAAGATCCTTTTCTTAAAGGTAAAGTCATGTTCGAAATTGAAATTCAACCAAACGGCAGCATTAGTCGTGTCGATATTCAATCGAGCCAATTAAATAACCCGAAATTAGAACGCCAATTAAAGGTTGTTTTACGTTCAATCAGCTTTCCTGCTGAGGATGTAGCGACCATGACGACAATTTGGGCCATCGACTTCTTACCCAGCTAGTTAATCGCATTAACGACAAACAAAAATACGGCCWATAGGCCGTATTTTTTTATAGGGTTAGCCCCATCACTTGTGCATTGTCGCCATAAGTCTCACTGGCGACATTATTTACATCAATGCTAAAGCCCATTTTCTGCCAAAATGGCACTGAATGTTGAATCGCGACTAATTGAATGTGTTGGTAATGACCAGCTTTAGCAATATCAATTAACTCGGTTACCATTTTTTTACCAGCGCCTTTGCCTTTAAGTGCTTTAGAAACTACTAAATCATGTAAGAACAGTCTATCCCCTTTATTTTCATTTAAAAGAGGCTGATAAAGCTTAGGAGGCATTTCATCGTGCCATTCGTGAGCGAGCAAGTAAGCAAGGATGTTATCCGCTTTATCTTGCAGTACAAAACAGCAGTGAGGCGAATGTAGCCACTTACCTCTTAACACCTGCAAACTTTCTGGCTCAATCTCAGTATAGACCTGACACTGTAACTCAAAAATCGCTTGCCACATTGATGGTTCAATCTTGTTTATCTGCATCACATTCTCTAAAGATAGCTCGCTAATAACAAACGCCGTTAGGGTTCTGAATAATCAAAGCGCCATTGTTAAGCGCTAGAGTGCTTCAAGCATAACGCTGATACTAAATTTCAGGCAACAAAAAGCCCGTCATAAGACGGGCTTTTGCTCTAACCGTAAGGTTAAATATGGCTGGGATACCAGGATTCGAACCTGGGGATGCCGAGATCAAAACCCGGTGCCTTACCACTTGGCGATATCCCAAAAACTTGGATATGTCACTCTTAAACGAGGAAGATGTACATATTGAAGAAAATTTGATGGTACGGGAGGAGAGACTTGAACTCTCACACCTTGCGGCACCAGAACCTAAATCTGGCGTGTCTACCAATTCCACCACTCCCGCATCAAATTTTTACCAGAGTAAACTCATTTATATCATGAGTAAACGCTGTTTCTTGCTCTTTTCTAACTAAGTAGTTTAGGGTTTCCCTCTACTCTACCTTTTAAATATGGTAGCAATGGCGGGACTTGAACCTGCGACCCCAGCATTATGAGTGCTGTGCTCTAACCAGCTGAGCTACATTGCCACTTTATTCTTTCTTGCCCTCGTCGTGAGGACGGGGCGTATTATGCTTATTCAGGGTATCGAGGTCAACTGCTTTTTTTAGCTATTTTCATCAATTGTTGTTGTTCGGCTATAAGTTCACCAAACTGAGCGTCAAATCGACAAAATATCTTAGTAAAGTTAACCTCAATCCCTTTTTTAAACAATCTTCACACTATTATAGTTTGAAAATCGCTTTTATACCTTTTTTAAACAATCTTCACACTATTATAGTTTGAAAATCGCTTTTATA
>NZ_LZFV01000005.1:0-45665 GCF_001675935.1 Shewanella sp. UCD-FRSSP16_17 | reverse complement strand
AAAATAGCCGCAGCTTCAATTATCAGTAACCTACCAGAACTCGGATATATTAATAATAAAGAAGCGAGTTCATTAGTTGGTGTTGCACCAATGAATAAGGAAAGTGGTCGCTTCAAAGGCCAAAGAAAGATACAAGGTGGACGGCATCAGGTCAGGACAGTTTTGTATATGGCAATGATGTCAGCCATACAATCAAATCCTGTTTTCAAAGCAACTTACCAACGTTTAGTCGCAGCCGGAAAACCAAAGAAAGTAGCCATTATTGCCTGTATTAGAAAGATGGTTGTAACACTGAATTCAATGCTAAGAGATGGTGTAATGTGGGAAGCGCCAAAAATATGAAATTAGCTATTGACGCCATAGTCTCTTGTTAGCAGTACTTTAACTCCGTACCGCAGTTACAGTTATTTCTATTAATACATCACCTTCAAGGTTTACACCTAAACAGGCTCTTTGAGGCCAATGCTCAGGATTTTGACCAAACCAATTTTTCCAAACTGAATCCATTAGTGTTTTTTCAGCCATATCAGCAATATATACTTGAGCCGAAACAATTCTAGTTTTGTCTGAGCCTAGCTCGACTAAATTAGCTTGAATAGTGTCTAAGGTAAGTTTTGTTTGTTCCTCAATACCCACTGAAGTATCAGAGGATGTAGCAACAGTCCAAACTAGATCTTTATATGCTGATGATTTATTACGGCCATCATAAATTCCACTTTTTCTCTCAATCATCAACGATACTCTTCTGTACTGCTAACGCCCACTTAAGCGGACAAAAATTGTTGGCTATAATGTGAAGCGAAGCGGAACTTAGCCAACTGTTTTTGTTCCGTTTAAAGTGCTTGTTATATAGCACTTTGACACTGACTATCGTTGTAGAAAGTGAGCCTAGTGCCAAAGGATTTAATTAAATTTTGCTTTAACGATTGTGCAATTTCTAGTGCTTTATTACCATTATTTTTATCATAGTCATAAGCCGCAGCAAAAAAGCACTCATGATCTAAATAGTTTTGAATGAAAATGTGAGTGCTGTCATCTAATTCATATTTAGCAGCAACCAAAACAGCCGCTTTTTCTGGGAGCATTTGTTCGCCCCCTTCAGAGATTTTATTAAGGTCATTATTGAGAGCGAAAGAATCAAGTTTACTTATCAACTCAGCCTTATCGACACCATTTATAGAAAATTGAATTCCACCAATCGCAGGGTGATATTCCCTTGAGCAACTGCATAATAAAATAATGCAAAAAATTAGAAGGTATCGCATAACTTCCTTGTGCTATATAACGCCCGCCTAACACGCAATGTGTTGGCATGGCTTTTTGCGTTTTTTGCCAAAACCATGACAAAATAACATTGTCGGAGTTTAGGCGCTTGTTATACATCAAATTCACCACTGCTATTTATGTATGTAATAGCAGACGCTAAGCTTTCTTTAGTCCAAATATCTATTTCAGACTCAGCTTTCATGTAGTTGTCGGTGAAGTCTTGAGCAAAAGCTAAGTACCCTTCTTCGAACTCATAATAGTACTCCATATTTTTCAGCCACAAGTGCTTAATAGCAATATGAATTGTGTCGGATAGATCTAATACTTCTTCAACAACCAAAGGCCAATCAGAATGAGATGAATCAAAAACTTTTTGGATGTTCATTTCTTGAATTTGTCTATATCTATCTGAGCTAACAAAACCTAATGTATTTAAGATGTAGGACTCAAAAAAAAGATAAATTGGATTTTCTTTATACCTAGGTATCTCGAACACTGACATGGACTATCCTTGATGTATAACGCCTCATTAAGAGGCTAAAAATAGTTGGTTAAAATAAGCGACGAAGGAGCAAAAACCAACTGTTTTTTGTCYTTTTGAATGCCTTGTTAGGGTTACTTTTCATCAAAGCCTCTGAAGACTACTTCAATGAAGGAACCGATCCCATTGAAACCAATAAGCCAATGCTTAAACTCTTCTTCTTTTGTGATTTCACCACATTTGATTAAGCTTGCGGTTAGCTCAGAGTTTGTGACTTCATAAACACAACCATCGCTTAAAGTTGAAACAGTTAATTCATCGCTACTCACCATTTTAAAATGAGGCACATCAAAGAATTTCAGAGTAACACTTTCGTTGCTCCAATTCTTATAGCAAATGCTTAAATCAAATTTATTCCATTCAATCTTTGGATTCTCTTCACAATCAGCCGTAGATGATTTTAGATTGATAGATGCGACTTCCATATCTCGGTAACCCTAACGCCTCGTTAAGGGGCGAGTAATTGTTGGCTAAAATGTGTAGCGAAGCGAAACCGAGCCAACTGTTACGAGTCCCACTTGAACGACTTGTTAGGGTTACTTTTGCTCTAAAGGCGACACAAAGCTACCTTGATTAAACTCTTGAACTACCATTTCAGCACTAAAACCTGAAACCCCACCTTTTTTAACTAAAGCTTTTAGAGCATTAATAGTCTTTTTAGTGTTGTCTGTCGCTAATAAATGACTGGCAACCCAGCAAACTACCCAAGCATTTTCGTGGTTAAGTAAAGGGAGTAATTTAGATGAATCAGAAATATGAGCAATAGATGATTTCATAGTTTCAAAATATTCGTGGTCACGAGATGTTGTCCCATCACCTTTAGCAATAGCTGATTCACAAAATTGTTCGATATGCGACATTCTTTCCTTGTAACCCTAACGCCTCGTTAAGAGGCAATAAAATAGTTGGCTAAAATTAGCGACGTAGGAGCAAAAGCCAACTGTTTTTTGTCCTTTTAAACGACTTGTTAGTTTGCAATTTCTGGTGCCCAATCATCGCTTACGCCTGACTGTTTGTAAAATGTATTTAGTAATCTTTTAGGATATTTAGAAAAGCGAGCGCTCTGTACGTTATTAAAAATGTTAAGAGCCTCAATAGACAAATCGTCTGGGACAACGCCAAACAATTCAATGTGCTTTAGATTAGGCAGCTTAGCCAAAGGAGCTAATGAGTCTACTGTTGTTTTTTTACCCGAAGAATCCCAACTAGGTAGCGTAGAAAGAGAAAGGGTTTCAAGTTGATTTAAAATTGGAAAGCTCTCGAAGCTTGCAATGTCAGGCAAATGTACAATTGACAGCAATTTTAAGTTATGACATTTACTAAGAAATTCAAAATCACTTTCAGGTAACGTAGCAATAGATAGTTGCTCTAAGTTATTACATTCATGGATTGATTTGAGTGAGTTAAAATTGCAGTGCCATATTTTCATAGAATAAACCTCAGAAGGACTTTCTATTTTAGGCATTATTTGATTTTTATCTCTCAAGAATTCGATATGCACGATACTTCCCTGCAAACTAACGCCCACATTAAGCGGACTAAAATTGTGTGCCAAACTTGTTGAGGAACGAAACATGGCACACTGTTTTAGTTCCGTTTAAATTGACTTGTTAAGTGCCTACCAATACTCATACTTTTATTTTTTTATTTATTTTTTTAGCAAGTGTACCTAAATCTATTTTAGACATTTTTAGATCAAAACTCTGACGACCGAGATGTTTCGGGAATAAATCATCTCGTAAATCACCAACCTTGAAAGCAGGTACTTTCTGAGATTGAAGTAACTTAACTGCTTTTAGAGCATGCTCATGGTATTTTATTTTTTGAAGATCTTTATTATTTTTATCTGTGGGTTTCCCCCAACCTAAGAGTACGAAGTCACTCTGAGATATAGCCGTTTCCATTTTTTTAAAATTAATTTGGCTTTGTTCTTTATGATTTTCTAATTTCTCAGAATAGGTTTCATAAAGAGGATAAAGGTTAGTTATCGTTATTTTTGATACATCAGGGCACTCATTGTAAATACGAGTAAGCACATTATTAATAGTGTTATCTGAAATTTTATCTGTAGCTTTCGATGGATTCATCATTATAACTAATGCAGATTTCTCTCCTTCACGATTAAAAGGAATGGTTAGTGAGTATCTATAATTAAGATCGTCACAATCTATCGTAATTGAATCTTTATCTACAAACTCTTTGTAATGAACAACTCTACCCACCATTCACCGAACTCCATCTAGGCATTTAACGCCCAGCACAGCGGCGAGTTAAACAGGCGCTTGTTTGCGGCTTTTTGCAAAACAAGTGACAGGTTGACGAGTCCGTTGCTACTGCTTGTTAAGTGGCATTTGCACGATCTATCTCTTCTAGTTTCTTTAAAGCAAACCGTCCTCTTTCAGATACTGCTTGGGACTTATCTGATGCAAACTTTTCAGCATAATCCCTAGCAATAACTCCAATATTTGATAGATCTCGTATCAAAATCTCTGCTGAAATACGCCTTACAATTGAAGACCTATCTTCCGAAGAGAGGTTGAGTAAAGTGAGCAATGATGTTTGAACACTTACTTCCCGTTCTGCGACGATAGGGTTTAGCCTACCTTCGCAATACCTTATATCTGTCCATTCCCATTTTCTTCCTTCAATCCATGAAATCTTGCCTTCAAATAAACTACGGTAAGCTTTAGCACGAACCGTAGGCTGAGCGGCTTTACTCGCAATATTTTCAATGTTTTCATCAAGAATCGGTGTGCGACCAAGTTGAGAGAATAGAGAAGGCATTGGTCCAGAGGTGGATGAAATTAACTTCGATCTTAGTGATTCAGCTATTTCTTCGTCACAAATTATTTGTAAGAGAACATTTTTATCTTCTTCCTTAATCCTGCCCCATGAATTCCAATTAGATAGCGCGATACAAAGCGCTTCAACAACAAATTCTGGGTTAGTCGCCTTTGCAATCTCAGGAAGCTTTTCCCTTGCGGCCTCACGAACTTGAGGCACCCAATCATTAAGCCTACGAATGGCAAGTGAAAAAAAGAAAGTGTTTGGAGCAGCACCAGACAGTGTTCGTAAAGTTTTTTCTCGCTTGTAACCATCCCAACTTATTAAATCTAACCAAGTCAGAAGTTCACTAGGTTTAGACCATACTTTCCACTTTGGTGGAGTTGACTTCCTTAATGCCAAGGAAAATTCCGACCTAATTAAGCGTTCCCAATAGTCAAAACTACTAAGAGGTAGCTGAGAAGTCACATCAATTAGAGATGACATATCAGCCACCATTTTACCTCCCGAATTTATCGAGTTAGCAAAGTCTTTCACTGCTGAAACTATTTTATCTTCCATAATCTATGATTCTTACACTTACTATCTAAGCCACTTAACAGCTTATTATATAGCTGCTCGATAATGTTCCTGACAAAATTCAACTTAGTAGCAACGATACCAAGCCAACCGACTGTTTAGTATTGATAAAATGAAAATTTAACACCCGTTTTATTCATATCAAGCCCGCAAAAATGAGCGCTTTGATGTAGAGGTCTCTACAACCTTTTATCAATAACTTTAGATTCAACAACTTATCAAAAAACTAGAAGTTTATCGAGCATAAATCACCCGATTTTTTGCTCACTATACTCACAATTCATCTGTGTACAATGATAACTGTATATCTATCCAGCACTTCAAAATCAGATATAGTGCACAAAAGACTAGAAAATATCAGGGGATATTTCCGCTCACCGCCACATGAGTTTCTCTCGCTAGCTCGTTATGGGGCATAAATGAGCTAGATATTAAGCTTGTAAATGCACTTTTGATGATCGTTACCTCATCTTTTATTTCCAAACTTCATTTGGGTCAAAGCCGTAAACAAGGTTTGGAACACATATAAGTTACGACCTCAAACTCAGCATAGGCTGAACTAAAAAAGCACCAAGCGAAAACTTGATGCTTTTTTAAATCTCAATCGTGATTGATAACAATAACAAAGAAAGTTAAGGCTTACTTATCACGCCAAATCATCACTTGTGCTTCTTCCCCACTCTTACGCGTTGCACGGTACATCCCTTCTGTATTAAAAGGGGTCGCAATATTACCGCGATGATCAATGGCTATCACGCCACCCGTACCACCTGCGGTAATCAATCTTTGATTAATCACCTCATCCGCAGCCTGAATAATCGATTTACTTTGGTATTTCACCTTCGCGCAAATGTCACCAGCGACTTGGTAGCGAATAAAATACTCACCATGTCCAGTCGCTGACACTGCGCACACTCCATTCTCAGCATAAGTTCCAGCACCAATAACGGGCGCATCGCCAATACGACCATAGCGTTTATTGGTCATTCCGCCGGTTGAGGTACCTGCGCTAATATTACCTTGTTTATCTAATGCGACAGCGCCAACAGTGCCAACTTTATATTCAGTATCAAGTTGTTGGTGAGCCGCTTGATAATCTGCACTGGTTTTCGCTTCAGCCATTTTTGCTTTTGCACGCTGTAAACCTTGATAACGTTTTTGGGTATTAAAGGTTTCGTTAGCCACCAATTGGACCCCCTGAGTTAAAGCAAACTCTTCAGCCCCTTCTCCATAAAGCATGACATGGACAGACTCATCCATTACCAAGCGCGCTAAATCAATCGGATTTTTAATGTGTTTAACGCCAGCAACCGCACCTGCGTTCATGGTATTACCATCCATAATAGATGCATCCATTTCATGCTGTTCATTATGAGTGTATACCGCTCCTTTACCCGCATTAAAATACGGTGAGTTTTCTAGTACATTAATTGCAGTGGTTACTGCACTTAAACTAGAGCCGCCTTTATCTAAAACAGCATAGCCTGCATCTACCGCTTCTTTTAGCTTCGCTCGATAGGCTTTTTCTTGCTCAGGGGTAAAGCTACTTTGCTGAATGGTCCCTGCTCCACCATGAATGGCTATCGCAAAAGGTTTCGTTTTTGCGTTCGCTAAACCAGAAAATAAAGCCATTGATGCTATCAGTGCTAGTGTTATTGTTTTCATTTTAAGCAAGTCCTTGATCAGTTTGTATCTTTGTAACCATTTCAGGCGATAATTTCAATCATAACCTTGCCTGATTGCGGTAATCTGGCGACAATAGGTAAACCATCTTTATTCGTTGATAAGCATTCAGTCATTGTTATCCAAGTCTTTACAATATTGCCTAGTCATTTGCGTTGCCCTTGTTTCATTGGCATCAAATTTTGCTTGGGCTAAAAAAGATGAATGGCTAACGATTGAACTGCAGGGTGTTTCAGGCAGTTTGGCCAAAAACGTACGTGCTCACTTAGGTGAATCACCCACTTCTCAAGTTCAGCGCCGCGCATTTTTGTTTACCGTAGAAGATAATGTTACCGCTGCACTTGAATCAATGGGCCGATATCACGCAAAAGTGGATATTAATGTTACCGAGTCCAAAAACTCCCCTTGGAAACTCACTATTAATATTGATGAAGGCGAACCGACTATCATTCAATGGATTGACATCAAATTCAGTGATGAAATGCTCGATGATAATAGCTTTAATCGCTGGATGGATCAGTTAACAATTAAACCAGGTGATACCCTTAACCATGGTGTTTATTCAGAATTAAAATCAAACCTAGTAACACTCGCACTGGCCAGAGGCTATTTTGACGGGGCTTTTACTCGCTCTGAAATTGAAATCAATCGTGATTTAAATACCGCTAAAATCCACCTCTATTTTGAATCAGGAAGACGATACAAAATGGGGGAAGTCACGTTTTCAGGCCAGACCATAAATGATGATTTACTTGAAAAACTCATTCCATTTGACCCTAATGCGAATTACTCAACCCAACGCCTAAATCGGCTTAATCGGAATTTAATTGATACCGGTTATTTCAGTAATATTAAAGTGTTACCTCAAATTGATAACATGTCTGAGACTAAAGTACCGATTAAAGTTGATTTAGCCCCAAGACCCACTCACTCTTTTGAGGTGGGTTTGGGCGCCGATATTGGAACCAATGCAGAAAAAACCGTTGAGCCAAGAGTTCGGCTTACTTGGCGTATGCCAGAAATTAACAGTTATGGTCATACCCAAGAAACCACAATGGAATGGTCGCCTGACAGACCGAAGTTTTTAACCACTTATACCATTCCGTTAACTCATCCTCTTGATGATCAGCTTAAATTTAGGGTTGGTTTATTACGTGATAAATACGGGGTAACGCAAGATTACAATGAAGATGACAGAAACTACGATTATACGGGGCAATTGGAATCTGAAAAACGTTTGTTTGGGATAATCAGGCAACAACGATTAGACAGCGGTTGGTTATTTGGCTACTCCTTAGAATATAACCATGAGTTTTATAATCAATCTGATACTGACTATGACCCGCAATTTGTATTGGCTGGTTTTGGATTAAGTAAAACAACGCGTGGAGACAACACCTTAGACCCTAAGTCAGGCTTTAGACAAACTTACAGTCTCGAGTATGGCGATCCTAATCTAGGCTCTGAAATTCGCTTAACGAAAATCGAAGCAAGATTAAAATGGATTGATACTTTTTTTGAACGTCATCGTTTTGTATCACGTCTGGATTTAGGCGCAAATATTGCCGATAGTGATCAAATTGATCAAATCTCGCCTTCACTTCGTTATTTTGCCGGTGGCGATCAATCGATTCGTGGTTACGGCTTTCAAGAGTTAGGCCCATATATCGAGTATGTTAACTCTGAGGGCGGCTTATCGAGGCAGGTTGTCGGTGGACGCTATTTAGTCGTTGGTAGTTTAGAGTATCAATATTATCTCACTGACACTTGGCGAGTCGCCACTTTTGTCGATGCTGGTAATGCTTTTGATACTGAACAATTTGAGCCTGTCGTCTCTGTTGGTGGCGGTATACATTGGATTTCACCTATTGGTCCTATTAAGTTTGACTTAGGTGTAGGCCTAAAAGAAACTGAAACCATTGATCGTTCTTGGCGAATTCATTTAACCATGGGGACAGACTTATAATGACTGATTCTATGCCCCCTAAAACAGAAGATAGCAATCAACACGACAGTTCATCGTTAGCGCATATACCTGCATCAAAACCACCAAAATCATTTTTAGGTCGTTGTTGGCAAGCGTTTAAACTCTGTACTCGTACTGCTATTTATATCCCTTTACTGTTATTGATGCTGATAGCAATTCTGATTGGCACTCCGATTGGTGCCCAGATCAGTGTGATGCTAGCCAACCAGTTTGTTCCTAACTTAGCGTTAAACTTAAAATCAGGCACTATAAACAATCAACTTGAATTTACTACTGCTCGTTGGTCAATGGACGGCGTCGCTGTAGAGGTTGAAGGCCTGAGCCTCTCATGGGTTCCAACTTGTCTTTTTAACAAACAGATTTGTGTTGATAACTTTTTTGCTGATGATGTTACTGTCATAGTACAAACCGATCAGTTTGCAGATGATGAACCTTCTAAGCCATCAGAAAATGACAACGCTAAAGACACCAATAATGAGGATGCCGCTGAACAGCAATCCCCTTCACCGTTGATCTTACCCGTCACTATTGGACTCAATCAGTTAGATCTGAACGACGTAAAAGTCACAGTGAATGACATGCGTTACAACGCAGGTCGCCTGCAAGGTAAAGCGTTATGGAATAAGAGTGGACTCAGAGTAAATTACTTACATAGTGAAGGCTTATTAGTCGATATACCATTAGGTGAATCTTCCCAACAAGATACTGCCGATACGCAAGCAACCTCAAGCCCAAATAATCAAGATAAAAACGTTTCATCATCAGAATTAGAAACCTGGGCCATGGCCAACTTGCCAGCCGTTTACATGACTTTTCCTATTTATGTTGATGAGCTCATTACCCATGACAGCGTAATGAAATTAGGTAATAGAACTGATAATTTTTCTCATATTTCGCTAACTGGTAGCTATGTTGAATACTTAATTGATGTGCAAGCATTATCGGTCTCTCATGATTATGGCGAGGCTTCTCTCGTTGGCGATATTAGTCTTAATCATGACTACCCAATGAATATTGATGCCAAATTTAACCTTAGCAAGGTGACTGAAGCACCTGATTTTACTCAACAAAAAATAGCGATTGAGGCCGAGAATGGTTTCGACAACTTATCGTTATTAGTGTCTGCAACTGGCGATGTAGACATCGACTTCGAAGCAATTATTGAGTTAAGTAAGCCAGAAATGGATTATCAAATTGAAATTGCTCAAGCAAATATTAACTGGCCACTTGATAAACCCGATTACACCGCGAGATTAAGTAAGCTCACCAGTAAAGGAAACATTCATCAACAGTCTGCCATTTTTAGTGGTGAGTTTTTAAGCCCGTATCACCCTCTTTTAATGCTTGATGCCAATATTGAGCTTAGTCAAAATGAGCTCATTATCTCGCATCTTGATGTCGAGTCAGAAGCTGGAAACCTAGTAGCAGACGGCAACCTCAACTTTGATGATAAGGTCAGTTGGTCAGCACAATTAGCGACATCTTCGCTTCAACTAGACAAAGTCCCCTATCTTTATGAATTAACGGAACTTGCAAGCAATATTGATGGTTCACTGCTATCCGCTGGCGTTATTGATGATGAACAATGGCAAATAACCATAGAAGATGCCGATCTCAGTGGCACATTAAATGATTTTCCGTTAACGGTGAAAGGGAATATCGAATTCAATGATAAGTTCGCCATCAATGCCGACAATTTACAGGCAAGTGCATTAGGAGCAGAATTATTAATTAATGGTCAAGCTAGCCGTTTTTGGGATGTCGATGCCGAGCTCTCCGTACCTGATGTTAGCCAGTGGTTACCTAATGCTAAAGGCGAAATTTATGCAAAAATTGATGTGACAGGGGATGATACGCAACCAATCGTTGACGTAAGTGGCCGAGTGAGTAATGTTAAATTTGCTGATATTGATATTGAACAGTTAACTCTTAAAGGCCATTACCTACCGTTAAATGAACATCAATTTACCCTTAGCATCAATAATAACCAGCTTTCATGGCAACAGATTGATTTATCAGGATTAACGCTTAGCGCCGAAGGAACCCTTGCTGAACAAAAAATTAAACTCAATACGCAAGGTGACATCGCATTAAACACTCAAATCAATAATCAGTTTAATGAACAAAAGCAAACCTTTAATACCGACATTAACTCACTTGTTATTTCAAATTTATTAGGTGCTTGGCAAATAAATAACCCTGTTAATATCCAATGGGATCAGCTCAATCAAGAAGGACAGATTACGCCTTTTTGCTTAATTCAAACCCATAGTAGTCTGTGTTTAAACCAGCAAGGTCGATTTGGTACTCAAGGCGATCTTTCGCTAAGTATCAATGGCCAACCAGGTAACTTGTTACAGCCGCTGCTGCCTCCTCGTCTAAACTGGACTGGTGAGTCCGACTTAGAAGCAACAGCTCAGTGGTCAGAAACTGACAAACTTAAAGCCAACATTGCGCTATTGCTTAATGGTGGGGATATAGCATTACGCCGCACCGAAAACGATCGAATCAACCTACACTACGATACCATCAAGCTGGATGCTGTGATTGATGAAACACAGCTCAAAAGCAGCCTTATTGTTAGCGCTGAGAATATTGCTGAAATTAACAGCCAAATCAGTATTAGTAATGATGAAGAACGCGCATTAACAGGCTTTATCAAAGCCGATACGATTAATATAGGGCCACTGAGGGGCTTTTTCCCTAAACTCGCAACATTAGAAGGCTTGTTCGCAGCGGACCTGAGTATATTAGGTAACCTAACTCAGCCTGAGGTGCAAGGAAGCTTAAGCCTAGAAAACGGGGCTTTAGCCACAACGAACAACCCAACGTTAATTGACGATATTACTCTAGCAATGCAGTTAAAAGGTCAACAGGCAAAAGTTGATGGCACGTTAGCAATGGGAGATGGTAAAGCGAGTGTGGCGGGTACGTTGGCTTGGCCTGATGGTCGATTTAGCGGTGATATTGATATTCTGGGCGACAAGCTCGCATTTATTCAACCTCCAATTGCGATATTAGATATTTCTCCCGACATCAATATTACTTTCGACACAACGCAACTGGCGATAAAAGGCAATGTCGACATTCCAACGGGTGAAATTACAGTTGTTCAGCTTGCAGAAGGCGGCGTTGSCGTTTCCTCAGATGTCGTATTTAACGATTCTATTTCTGAAAAAGAACAACAAACAAGCCCTTACGCCGTGGTCTCGGATTTAAATATTAAAGTTGGTAATGAGTTACTGATTGACGGTATGGGCCTTAGCGGAAAATTACGTGGCACCCTTTTGCTGCAACAACAAGCATTCAAGCCTCCCCTACTATTTGGTGATATTAAGGTCACTAATGGCTCTTATAAATTCATGGGACAAACACTGACGATTAGTACGGGCGAAGTACAATTCTCCGGCCCTACCGAAGTCCCTAATCTAAATATTGAAGCAGTCAGAGAAATTAAAGATGAAGACTTAACTGCGGGCGTACGAGTGACAGGTACAGCAATGCAACCTGAGGTCACCTTGTTTTCAAGTCCAGCAAAAGAGCAAGCAGAAATTCTCTCTTATATTATTACTGGCGCAGGATTTAGTAACTCCAGCAATGAGCAAAATAATGCCTTAATGATGGGGGCTGCATTAAGCTTAGGCTCGCAATTAGGTGGTGGAGCAATCAATAATATTGGCTCAACAGCCACAGGCTTGATTGAAAAGTTTGGTTTTTCTAACGTCCAGCTAGATGCGAACGATGAAGGACGATTTGCCATTAGTGGCTACATTGGCGAAGACTTAATGGTGAAATACGGTATTGGTGTATTTAACCCAGGATATGAGATGACAGTTCGATACTATATTTTGTCACAGTTATATTTAGAAACCGTCTCAGGGACGATCAATCAGTCTCTTGATATTTACTACAGTTTTAACGTCGATTAATCCGCTAAAACGATAGCAACCGCTATTGCTATAAACCTAATACAGCTTGTCATTTCACAGTGAACTACCGTTACTTCAATACCGCCAATTTACAGACACAAAAAAAGCGCCATTAAGGCGCTTTTTTCACTCAAACTAGCAATTAAGCAAATTTGAAATCAATGTGTTCGATTAGCGTTTTGTACGCGTGACGTTGCATTGCTTGTACACGTACTTTAACTTCTTTACCGTCGATAACTAGTGTTAAGTCAGTGTTGTAGAAGTCATCATTCAATTGAATGTTTACGATATCTTTTTGAGCCATTTTGATTGACATTGGCTCTTTACCTGGACCGTAGATAACAGCAGGAACTAAATTCGCATGACGTAGGCGGCGGCTCGAACCTTTCCCGATTTCAGTACGGATTTCAGCTTGAATAGTGTAAGACATGTGTTTCTCACTTATAAAAAATAAATTGATGTTGTTATTTTCGACCAATAACAACTCGTGCTTGTTCTTTAACAAAGCGCGCGGATTCTATCATAGCCACCTTGACTCAACAAGTTATTAAGTAAAAATCATACCATTCACTCATGCTTCTCAAGATAGTATCAAGCAGTCACATCGTTAATAGTGTCAATATGAAAACACTACCAACTTCTTACAGGGCCACAATCCACATGAATAAAACCAGAACGTGGATAATAACCTACGCCACCCAATTTTAATGACTTTGCAGCATCACGAAGGCTTTTAAGCTCAACGCCTGGGATTGCAAGATCCATCGCCATTCCTTTCATGTGGTAGCTTTTCTTTGCGACTCCATTACTCTTAGCTGCTAACATATTGTTGGTTTTTGGTGAGCGGTAACCGGAAATGACATGAACTTCATCAGTATTACCTAAAGCCTGTTGTAGCTGATAAACAAATTCGTATAAACGCTTATCCATAGGCGCTGATTGGTTCTGACGATGATCACGTAGTACTTCGCTAAATAATGACAAAGTATCTTGGTCATACTCACCTTCAGCCCAAAACTGGCCTTTTTGACGCTCTCCGGTATGACGATTGTAAAAACTGAGTTCTCTAACACCTTGAGTAGAACGGCTTGCTTGAACTGGATTGGAAAACATAGAAGCAACAGCAACACCACTTAAACCTAACACTAATTGCCGACGGGCAGGACACACTAAAGACATTCACTCACCACTTTCAAATAATCAAAAACATGTGCGTT
The DNA here is from genome assembly GCF_001675935.1 of Shewanella sp. UCD-FRSSP16_17. Classification (NCBI taxonomy): domain Bacteria; kingdom Pseudomonadati; phylum Pseudomonadota; class Gammaproteobacteria; order Alteromonadales; family Shewanellaceae; genus Shewanella; species Shewanella sp. UCD-FRSSP16_17. The sequence goes on along the minus strand of NZ_LZFV01000005.1, from coordinate 31,679 downwards.
TTTTACACAATTGAAAGCGAAGTTAAACGGAAAGTGAGACAATAGCAAGCATTCAAACCGATAAAATCAGCTTAAATTATGAACAAAACGGCAAGTGTTAATCTGGTCAATAACTTAACGAGAAGACACTTGTAACGAAGTTGCTGCATTATTGGCCACTTCGGTTTGTTTAATGTTATTTAAATGATAAATGTCATTACGAAACTGAGCGAGGTTAGTTTCATCAACCCACGCATTCCAGTAAACCAGGTGGACTGGCACTGTTTGAGAAAGTGAAAACCATTGCGTTTGCTCGCCTTGCTCCTGCATTCGATGCCAAGTGCGTTTATCAATCACCACATTTTCGGCAAACCACTCCGCTAGTTCTTGTACTTTTTCGATTCGAATGCAGCCAGATGATAATGCTCGGTCATCTTCATCAAACAAGGCTTTATCTGGCGTGTCATGTAAATAGATATTGAGATCATTTTTAAAGTGAAATTTGTAGCGTCCAAGCGCATTTATCTTACCAGGCCTCTGCACTAACCGATAAGGAAACGGGCCTGTTGAAACAATATCTTGCCACTCTGACGCTGTTTTATTCACTTTAGTGCCAGTGATATCAAATACATCAAACTGCCTGTCAGTAATGTAATGTCCATCTTGGGCAACCTTTGGCAGAATATCTCGTCGCATTAGTTTTTTAGGAACGGTCCAAGTAGGGTTGATGACGATGTTGGAGATTTGCCCCTGCATCACAGGTGTTCGTCTGTAGGCTTTGCCTACGATCACTCTAGAGCTCAATGCGATTTGGCTTTCATTGACTAATACCATTTCAAATGCAGGTATATTCACTAACAAGTAGCGCTCACCTAAGTCAGACAAATAACTGGTTTTTTCAACAAAATTGCTGGCTAATAATTCAGCGCGTTGCAGTGGCGTTTGATTAATCCAATGTAACGTTTTGGGGCCAATAACAGAATCAGCTTTCAAACCATGTCGCTGCTGAAATCTCGCCACCGCCATCGCAATTGTATTGTCATAAGTGTATTGGGTTTCAGATCGAGAAGATAAATCTCCCAATAACCAGAGTCTTTGAGAAATCAAACTGATGGTCTTATGGCTATCACCAGGCCTTAATAAGCCACCAGGTTGTATTTGAGGCCAATCATGGCGCTGATTCAGCCACAATAAGCGCCTAATGTGATTTTGAACACTAAGGTAGTCTTCAACCGCAGGCTCTAAGGCATAAACCTGTCGTTTTTCGGACATAGAAGAAGTCAGCGAATCATAAGGCAAGCGTACATTTCGATCATGCCAGAAGCGAGCGATCTCTTGTTGAATTTTGTCTATGTACTCGAGTTTTTCAGCCTCACTGCCCTTTTGCAAGATAGTTAAGTAATCTTGCCAAATAACGGAAGACTCCACTAATGAAAGTAAAGTCACATGCTGAGCAAGTGTTTTGTATGTTGCTGGCTGAATTTGATCTTGTGACAGCCTTTGGGACTGCACTGCATGAGTTTGGCCTGCAAAAGCAATTGATAACAAACTAATAAAAGTGAAAGAGACACGTAGATAATACAAAATTCTCATTCATTTCTCTCCCGTCTTAACGCCATAGACAATTAAGTATGGCAAAAAAATATCAACCTTGTGTTACAGACTGTGACGTTCAGTTACAAGTTACTACGAAAGAAGGATAAAAATAGAACAAAAAACTTAACCGCTGACTACTAAGCAGCTAATTGAACTAAAGAAACTAGGAAAGGATTATAAGAACTGTTATAAACATGCCCCGCAAAAATTTTTTCAATATTTATTCACTGCAGCATTTATGAACAAGAAGCAATTATTACAAGTCATGGCGTCTGATACCGGCGTTTCTCAATCTCAATTAAAGCCACAGTTAGAGCAAATTCTTATCCAACTTCATAAAGCGTTAGCAGAAGGCGAAAAAGTGTATTTACCGCAATTTGGCACCTTTGAATTAAGGTATCATTTGGCTAAGAATGGACGGAATCCGCAAACGGGTGAAAGCATCGAAATTCCAGGTTTTAATCAACCTAGCTTTAAACCAGCTCCAGCCTTTAAAAAATACATTAATCCATAAAAAAGTAGCGTCAAAAGACAAATTAAAGCCTCCTATTTGGGATAATAGGAGGCTTTCACATTCTATCTCACTTCATTTTCAAATCTTGCAAACGCGCGCTCACATGCGTCTTACAAAGCTTTTTATATTTTATCCATAGCGGCACATTAAACAGTGGCCCAGTTAGCCTACCTTAAAACGACGAGGGATTTATCTTTTGCCCTAAACGTAGATTCAAATTTTAGATACAAAAAAGCCCCAACTTTCGTTGAGGCTTTTTCGCACCATACTTACGTATGTAAATAGTGGTACCCGAGGCCAGACTTGAACTAGCACGCCCTATCTTAAAACGACGAGGGATTTATCTTTCGCCAACGCTCGAATTATAGACACAAAAAAGCCCCAACTTTCGTTGAGGCTTTTTCGCACCATACTTACGTATGTAAATAATGGTACCCGAGGCCAGACTTGAACTGCCACGCCCTATCTTAAAACGACGAGAGATTTTATCTTTTTCTCAAGATGCAAGTTTCAAATTTTAGATACAAAAAAGCCCCAACTTTCGTTGAGGCTTTTCGCACCATACTTACGTATGTAAATAATGGTACCCGAGGCCAGACTTGAACTGCCGCGCCCTATCTTAAAACGACGAGGGATTTATCTTTCGCCAACGCTCGAATTATAGACACAAAAAAGCCCCGACTAATGTCGAGGCTTTCTTATAATGGTACCCGAGGCCAGACTTGAACTGGCACGCCTATTAAGCGAGGGATTTTAAATCCCTTGTGTCTACCGATTCCACCACTCGGGCAAACTCTGGTAACTCGTCAAAACGCGTTACAAAATTTGTTTTTCAACGTAAGCAATCGGTTGCCGCCGCTGATGTGGTGCATACTTTACTGATTTTTCAGATAGGATCAACATAAAAATGAAACTTATTGTTCAAATGCCCATTTTGCGAGCAAATAGCATAAAAACACAGCGCGAAAGACTAATATATCACCGACTTATATAGACGACATCGCGAGCGCTTGATTGACTCGATGTTTGAGCTCAGGTAACAATTTCTCGGCAAACCACGGATTTTTTGCCAGCCATATATTATTTCTTGGACTTGGGTGCGGTAAAGGCAGAATTGAATCGGGGTATTTTTGCCAGTCTTGTACTGTTTGCGTTAAAGACTGTTTGGTTTCATTTAAATGATAGTCTTGAGCATATTTACCAACAAGTACGGTCAGCTTAATGTGAGTCAACTCAGCTAAAACGTGTTCTCGCCAAGTTTGCGCACATATTTTTAACGGCGGTAAATCGCCACTTTTGCCCTTTCCTGGATAACAAAAGCCCATCGGTAGAATAGCGACTTTTTCGGGATCATAGAATACAGCCTTATCTATGCCTAACCAGTCCCTTAGTCTATCTCCACTAGCGTCATTAAAAGGAATACCTGATTGATGCACAGCAAGCCCAGGAGCTTGCCCAGCAATTAAGATTCTCGCTTTCGAATGGATCTGTACCACAGGATTAGCACCATGGGCTAACCTTGATTCACATAAACGGCATTGCTTGATCTGCTGGGATATGATGTCAATTTGAGCTTGTGTCATTCCATTCCTTTGTCATTAACCAAGCTCGCATGTTTAAGCCGATATGGTTTAACGTAAACTTGATATTTGTTGAGCGAGTTCATTGAAACTTGGGCGCTGACTCACTGAGTTATTTAAACATTGTTCTGTCAATAATAATAACGACGTGAATAGCGTTTTGTCAGCCAAGTCACTACTTTCATGTAGAGAAGATTGACTGTAATGTCCGAGAAGATCTTCTAACATATTGCCAAAGGCTCTCACTTCTATTGCTTGCATTTGATTGACTTGCGATACAGATAATTTATTTAAATCCGTCGCGGCGCCAAAGTCACCGAACAGAATATTTGCACTGTCATCTATCATAGTATTGTGCGCATAAATATCGCCATGACTGATTTTTTGATAATGCAAATGGGCTAATGCTCCAGCCATGCTCGCCATAACCTTTATAATGTTTTCCAGTGAGATACTCATTTCATCGGCAAAGGTATCTCGTGTGCAGGTAATTAACGATGGTGGTAAACCTAAATTATAATAACCAGAAGGGATAATCTCCATAACTAAACCTAAGTCATCGCCCTCAGCAATTTGCGCTAACACTTTAATCAGATTTGGATGTTCACCTGCGGTTAAGCAACAATGAAGCTCATCTTTTGGGTATCCATCTGAGGTAACAGCCCCTTTAAACATCTTTAACGCAACGGTTTGATGACTAGACGTTTGAGCACTATCCAATTGCGCCTTGTTCCATTGAGCTTGATATATCACCCCTGAAGCGCCTTGACCTAATTGATCGCCTAATACAAATTCAGACATGCTTGCTTGTAAAAAGTCTGCATGAGTTTCGCTACTTTGCGTCACAGGGTTTCCACTAAATGCCAGCCAAGCAAGCTTTGGGAGACTTAATAACCAATCAGGTACACTTGCTAACTTGTTGGCCGATATTCTCAGTAACTCAAGTTCATGACAGTTCTGCATTGAATCGGGTAATTGAGTAATCACATTCCCTGCTAAAGCACACTTCTTTAAGCGATGTAATTGCCCCATTGACTCTGGTAAATGGGTGATTTGATTGTCAGTCAAAATAAGCCAGCGGGTATCAACCGGAAAGCAATTCTCTGGAACTGATTCAATTTGATTGGCTTTAAAGCCAATCATTTCAAGTTTAGGGCACTGAGCAATGACAGATGGGATTTCGGTAAAACAATTAAATGAAAGAAACAGAATTTTAAGCTCAGCTAAGCAAGCAAACTCATCAGGTAAACTGCTGAGTTGGTTATTTGAAAGATCAAGCACTTCCAAAGAGTCCGACAAGGTTAAAATCTCTAATGGAAATGTCGTTAATTGCTCTGCTATTTGTAATCGCTTGATGTGTTGCTGTTTTAATTCACCGAACTGTAATTGAGCTAGCGTGTGCAATGGAAGTTCCTTCATCATATCGTCCATGACAATGGACAAAAAAGCGCACATGATATGTTATTCAGGTCGTTTAGTTAAGCTATCTGATTAGATTGTGAAATATGACGAAATTGAATCACTTGCTAGATGTATAATAAATATCGCAAAATGTTATCACTACAACACAAGAATATCCGTTAAATGCCTGAACTAACCCCTATTAGCTTTTTTAGTCGCTTTGAAGAAGATATTTTATCTGGTGCAAAAACGATTACCTTACGAGATGAATCTGAAGCTCATTTCATCGAAGGCGAAACCCTCAGTGTGTCGACATTTGAAGACGAACGCTGGTTTTGCAATATTAAGGTTATTTCGATAAAGAAAGTGGCATTTCATCAGTTAGATGACACTCACGCTATGCAAGAGAATATGCCTTTAGACATGCTGAAATCACTCATACAAGAAGTTTACCCAGGCGTTGAACAACTTTATGAAATCAAATTTAATCTGGTTTAATGCAATAACTTAACACAACAAACGGAAAGGACACCGACATATGCATTACCTTAGTTTATTACTGCTTTGGCCTGTCTATCTCGTGCAGGCCATTTGGGTAAAAAAAACGACATTACCATTACCAGAAGCAACAGGACTGCGAGAAGGAGTCGATAATCTAGCGCCTCATGATGGCTCATTAAATCAGGCATTAAATCAAACTGTCGAACCATTAAACCTACTCATTGTCGGTGACTCTGCCGCTGCTGGCGTAGGAGTGGAAACCCAACAACAGGCACTTACTGGGCAAATTCTGTCTCATTTAAAATCACGTCATTCGGGTGTTAACACCCATCACATTCGTCAAGTTCGTTGGCAATTGATTGCTAAAAGCGGTAGCAATACTCAAGCGTGTGTAAATCACCTTAATAAAGTGATCCCTGATAACAGCTCAAAAAATATAGATATCGCGGTATTATCATTAGGCGTTAATGATGTACTAAGCCCCATTACAAGCAGCACTTGGATTCTACACATTGAGCAACTTTGCGATTTATTAAAAAGCAAACTTAATTGCCAACACATTATAATTACCGCAGTGCCGCCGATGGAGGCTTTTCCTGCTTTACCGCAACCTTTTCGTTGGTTTTTAGGCGCACGCGCGGCTGAATTTAATCTCGCTTTACACCATTGGGTATCAAAAAGTGATTTACCCTGTGAACTATTAAATATGCGCGAATCGCTCACTGATGCGGTCATGGCTGAAGATGGTTTTCATCCTAGTGCTGAGGTTTATCAACACTGGGGGAAAATGGTGGTCGACCTCATCGAAGTGAACCAAAATCAACAAGTCGGTTAACTAAAAGCCAATCAATGATGGCCTAAGACATTGTTGGCCATCATTGCATTAAGCATACTTAGCCAACAGTGAGTACAATTTTCCCAACATGCTGTTTTTGCTCAAACATCAGCTGAGCATCGTTAATCTTAGCTAAAGGAAAAACCTCTGCAATCACGGGGGCTATCTTTTTCTGCTCAATAGCCTTAACTAAATTTGGAAACACGTCTGGCTCAAGCACTGTGCAACCATAAAAACTTAAATCTTTTAAGTATAAGGTTCTTACATCAAGCTCAACGATAGCACCGCCAATAGCACCGGATACCGCATAGCGTCCTCCTGGCATCAAGATATCTAACAATTGTGGCCATTGCTTGCCAGCCACCAAATCAATCACCACATTGACACTGTTTCGGCCTAAACTTTTGACTAAATCAATATTACGCTCCAAAACTTGATCGGCTCCCAATGCAAGAAGTTGCTCATTCTTACTTGGGCTAGTTACAGCAATCACCTTAGCACCACGTGCTTTTGCTAACTGAATTGCTGCAGAGCCAACACCTCCAGAAGCACCAGTGATCAATACCGTATCCTTGGCAGTCACTCTAGCTCGAGTTAGCATATTTTCAGCCGTTGAATAGGAACATGGAAATGATGCCAACTCCTCATTAGAATACTCACTATCTATAGCATGGGCATGTTGATCGGCCACCACGGTATACTCTGCAAACCCTCCATCACATTCTGAGCCAAAATACCAAGGGCTCTCTAAACGTTTTCCTTTAGCAAAACGTAAACACGGCTCAATTAACACTCGCTGGCCTATTCTATTGCGGTTAACACCTGCCCCAACGGCCACTATCACGCCACACACATCCGCACCTTGGATCCGTGGAAAAGTTAATGCATTACCTGACCAGCTGGCATCGTCGCTATCAGCATCAGATTTCGAGTACCAAGCCGTTCTGGTATTAATGTCTGTATTATTCACACCTGCGGCTAATACTTTTATCACCACATCTTCGTCCGTAAAACTTGGAACAGCAATGTCATTGTTTAGCGCTAAGACTTCGGGTCCGCCATGGCCTAAAAGCTGAATCCCACTCATGGTAGGTGGCAATGATGTTGAAATGGGTGACATATTAGTGCTCCAGTAAGGTGGTTATTGTGATTTTGGTTGAGATAAACGCATCAGCACCTAATAAAGGCCATACACTTGATACGCCCTCGTGCAAGATGAATAACTGAGTGGCCAGTTCTGGTCGTTGACAAACATTACCCAAGTAATGCTTAACTTGTTGTTTATGCGTATCTACCGCGTCTTTGATCGCTTCATCTTCAGGAAAAGCAGCAATGGCATTCATCGACATACATCCGTTAGGCGCATATTGCTCCATCCACTGCTGCAAGCGATCAAAAATACACAGCACAGATTCTGTCGCAGAAAGTGATGTTATATCTTGTTCCAAAAAAGATAAGTATCGTTGGTGACGATAATCTAACGCAGCGACAATCATTTCTTCTTTAGAAGGAAAATGTTTATACAAGGTTCTCAAACTCACATCACACGCTTTTTGTAACTGAGAAACACTCGGTTCAGCAAAACCAAACTGGCTAAATACATCTTCAAGACTTGCTGCAATTTGTTGTTTAAGCACAAACACCCCACTAGTAGAACGAACACTCTACCCATAGTAGAGTGTTCGTTCTACTTTGTGAACTTATATTGATTAAACTGTGGGCTTGTTCAAAAAACAGTTAATAGAAATGAGCAATTAATGCCCCGAATTAGGCTTAGGCGGAAATAAGTGACTTTCATACGACAAAGTTTTAATAAGGGGAGAAATGTTAACTTTTCCCCAAGAAGCAAGTTTCAAATTTTAGATACAAAAAAGCCTCAACTTTCGTTGAGGCTTTTTTGCACCATACACCTTAATACTAAGTAGTATGTAAGCTCTTCATAGAAGAATGATGGTACCCGAGGCCAGACTTGAATTGGCGCGCCCTATCTTAAAACGACGAAGGATTTATCTTTTGCCCTAGGCGTAGAGGCAAATTCAAATTTTAGATACAAAAAAGCCCCAACTTTCGTTGAGACTTTTTGCACCATACCCCTTAATACTAAGTCGTATGTAAATGATGGTAACGGAGGCTAGACTTGAACTGGCACGCCCTATTTTAAAACGACGAGGGATTTATCTTTTGCCCTAGACGTAGAGGCAAATTCAAATTTTAGACACAAAAAAGCCCCAACTTTCGTTGAGGCTTTTTGCACCATACACCTTAATACTAAGTCGTATGTAAGCTCTTCATAGAAGAATGATGGTACCCGAGGCCAGACTGGAACTGGCGCGCCCTATCTTAAAACGACGAGGGATTTATCTTTCGCCAACGCTCGAATTACAGACACAAAAAAGCCCCAACTTTCGTTGAGGCTTTTTTGCACCATACACTTAATACAATAAGTCGTATGTAAGCTCTTCATAGAAGAATAATGGTACCCGAGGCCAGACTTGAACTGGCTCGCCTTATTTTAAAACGACGAGGGATTTTATCTTTCGCCAACACTCGAATTACAGACATAAAAAAGCCCCGACTAATGTCGAGGCTTTCTTATAATGGTACCCGAGGCCAGACTTGAACTGGCACGCCTATTAAGCGAGGGATTTTAAATCCCTTGTGTCTACCGATTCCACCACTCGGGCAAAAGTGTTGTTTTAACTGTATCTAAATCAATACAATTAAACAAAATTTGTGGAGGCGCGACCCGGAGTCGAACCGAGGTCGACGGATTTGCAATCCGCAGCATAGCCATTCTGCCATCGCGCCGTATAGAGAATGATTGGAGCGACATATCGGGTTCGAACCGATGACCTATACCTTGGCAAGGTATCGCTCTACCAACTGAGCTAATGTCGCAATCATTTGCTTATCTTTTCAAATAAGCCTTGATGTCATCTTGCTGCAACCTTGCGGTTATACGCTAGAGCATCTCTGTCTACGGGGGTGCATTCTACCGATTTCACTGTCGGTGTCAATTGCTGTTTTCAACAAAACTAACTGAATGAACACTAAATAAACTTATTGAACTTTTATTAAGCTACTCTGCCGTTAAGTCTTTCCAAGCTGCTGAAATATAACTCATCATAGACCAGAAAGTCAGCACTGCAGCAATATAGAATAATCCATAAGCCACATTGGTCAAGAATTCATTAGGCTGCCAAATTAAACCAACAATCGCGACCATTTGAGCTGCTGTTTTATATTTACCAATCCAAGAAACCGCCACAACACCTCGTTTGCCGATTTCAGCCATCCACTCACGTAATGCGGAAATAACAATTTCACGGCCAATCATGAATAATGCAGCCAATGTAAGATAAATATTGTCATTTTGCTGAACCAGTAACACAAGCGCTGTTGTTACCATTATTTTATCCGCAACCGGATCAAGAAACGCCCCAAAACGCGTCGATTGCTTTAACTTTCTTGCTGCATAGCCATCTAATGCATCTGTGACTGCTGCAAGCCAAAAGATAAATGCAGAAGCAAACGGTGCCCAAGAATAGGGAAGATAAAAAACAATCACAAATACCGGTAAAAGTAATAACCGAAAAAGTGTTAGCGCTATAGGTAAATTAAAAGGCATGAAAGAAACCAAATAGTCAGAAACAGCGCCAATCTTGCCTTAATTTTATCCCCCTCGCAATGCATCATGGATTGTTTGTGCCATTTCTAGGCTAATTCCGGGCACTTTTGTTAATTCTGCCACGCTAGCGCCCTTCACTTCTTGAATTCCACCTAAATGTTGTAACAATAACTTACGTCGTTTTGGTCCAACACCAGGGATTGACTCTAGTGTTGATGTGTTTCTGGTTTTTTGACGTTTATTACGATGCCCAGTAATAGCAAATCGATGTGATTCATCACGAATATGTAAAATTAAATGAAAAGCAGGTGAATCACTAGCCAGCTCAAAGGTTTGTTCATTATTACCAAATACAAAGGTTTCTAAGCCTGCTTTACGGCCCTCACCTTTTGTTACCCCAATCAATAAAGGAGGATTATCAAGATGCACGCACTTTTCATCAACGATTGCCTGAGCAATACGTAATTGCCCTAAACCACCATCAATAAATACAATGTCAGGCACCTTTCCGTTGTTATCAATTTTATCAAAACGTCGCTTTAAGGCTTGCTCCATCGCAGCATAGTCATCGCCCCCTGTTATACCGTTAATGTTATAACGGCGATAATCTGCCTTGTGTGGACCTTCGCGATTAAACACCACACAAGAAGCAACAGTGCTCTCACCCATAGTATGACTGATATCAAAACATTCCATCCGTGAGATAGGCTTGGTGAATTCCAGTGCTTCTTCTAGTAGTTGAAAACGTTGTTCGACGGTATTTTTGTGGGACAATCGAGTATTAACGGCATTACTTGCATTGGTCACAGCCAAACGTAAAAAGTTAGCTCGCTCACCACGTACATGGGTTTTGATTTCGAATTTGCGTTCAAGTGCTGTTGATATGGTGGTTTCCAAAACGGCTTTTTCAGCAAATGATTCACTGATTAACACTTCTTTAGGAATAGTACGTTGAATATCGGCATTTAAATAAAACTGCCCGATAAAAGACACCAATACTTCTTCAAGTTCGGTTTCAGCAGGTACAGATGGGTAATAGCTTCGACTGCCAAAAATTTTACCATCTCGAATAAATAACAAATGAAAACACGCAATACCCGAGGCGTAGTGTACGCCAATCACATCCATATCGCCCTTGTGGTTCGACACTTCTTGTTGCTCGGCAACTCGCCTTAGTGCGGTGATTTGATCTCGATATTGGGCTGCCGACTCATATTCCATTTCGGTTGCAGCATGATCCATCTTAGCAACCAGTTCAGTGATCACCTGCTTATCTTTGCCACGTAGAAATAACCCTGCAAGTTTAACTTGCTCTGCATAGTCGCTATCAGAAACAGCGCCAACACATGGCGCACTACAACGAGAGAGTTGGTATTGTAAACAAGGTCGAGAGCGTGACTTATAGTACAAGTCATCACATTGACGAATAGGAAACAATTTTTGCATCAGGTGCAAACTTTCGCGCACCGCTCCACCATTGGGATAAGGTCCAAAATAATGGCCCTTCTCTCTTTTAGGACCTCGGTGATACGCCAACCGTGGGTGTTTATGACCACTCAATAAAATATAGGGATAGGATTTATCATCTCGAAGCAATACATTGTATTTAGGCATGTATTGCTTGATGTAATCATTTTCGAGTATCAATGCGTCAGTTTCACTGTGAGTCAGTGTGACATCGATATTGGCAATGCGAGCGACAAGCGCTTGGGTTTTTACATTAGGTAAATTAGCGCGAAAATACGAAGAAAGGCGCTTTTTGAGATCTTTTGCTTTACCGACATAAATCACTTCGCCCTTGTCATCGTACATACGATAGACACCAGGCGAAGAAGAAACGGTTTTTAAAAATAAAGCTGAATTAAAACGAGATGGCATTCACTATCCTAGGATAGGTGTTAATACCATGGGCATAACACCTAGCGTTTAAAAAGAACTGGCATCGAGCATTTTGTAGCGAATTGCGAGACGGGTCAACTCCACATCACCACCGATATCTAACTTAGCAAACAAACGGTAGCGATAGCTGTTAACTGTTTTAGGGCTTAAATTGAGTTTCTCAGAAATATCATTTACTTTTTCACCATTGGTGATCATCAACATGATTTGCAGCTCACGTTCAGACAAGCTGCTAAATGGATTCTCATCTGAATGGCTAAATTGACTCAATGCCATTTGCTGGGCAATTTCTGGTGATAAATAACGTTGGCCACGAGAAACTTGCTGGATAGCGCGTAATACTTCAGGTGAAGTGGAACCTTTGGTTAAATAACCCGATGCGCCAGCTTGCATAACTTTAGTTGGAAATGGGTCTTCTGTTTGGACCGTTAAAACAATGATTTTAGCTTCTGGTTGATAACGTAAAATCTTACGTGTGGCTTCTAATCCACCCATACCCGGCATATTCATATCCATCAAGATTACGTCAGCTTCGTTTTGACGCGACCATTGCACAGCAGTCTCTCCGTCTGGGGCTTCCCCAACAACTTTAATACCTCGCTCATCTTCTAGTAAGCGACGAATACCGGTTCTAACTAACTCATGATCATCAACTAAATATACTGAAATCAACTTCAACCCACCTTAAAAACATTCGTCCTGAACATCATTTTAATTTTTATTATATTAACTAGGGTAATTTATCTTATTGAGCGACTCACGGAAAGCGAAAAAGGCGACAATCACTGTAGGAATATGTATAGAGTGTCATTGAAGCTCGAACAATTACGTTTGGAGCGACAACCTAACAGTCCCTTTAGGTTGATTAGCCTATTAAACAGACAATAAAAAACCGTAATGAAAATGTTCATTACGGTTTCATATCTTGCTTTAGTCAGTGTTAACTCGGGCCTGTTGTTCTTTGCTGGTTAAGTTTTGTTCGAAATAAAAGCGTTTTAATTGAGGCGGATGGATTGATGCCTAGTCATCTAAGCAAAAGTCATCTAAGCAAAAGTCATCTAAGCAAAATTCATCCAACAAAGAGTAAAACGCTTTTAGTCGAACCCTTTGGGCAGCGTTTGTTGACCATTTTTACTGCGTTATTAACTTTTTATGTAGAATAACTACACCACAAAGTCTCTTCCTTGTATAAATGGTCAACAATTCGCTGCAAAAACAACCTTGAAAGATCAGCAGGCCCTAAAGACGTTGACTAAAACGTCATAGTCACTCTGTCGATTACTTTTCATCATTTTCGATGAAATCATCAGTAAAGTCAGTTGGCCAATATTTGTAACCTTGTACGGTTGCCTGAGCAGCAGCCCCCATCAAGTTGACTTGGTATGTTTTTACACCGCTCACGTCAACAGATTGGTTGGCAGACGCTTGGTCACCGCTTTCTTCATACTTAGCACTGGCTTCTGCTTGTGCTTGACCTTCATAGCCGGATTCTTTAAAACGTGTCATGGCATCGTTATCCATAAAGGCTTGAACGAATGCCATTTGCTTCCAGCCAATACCAGCGCCAACACCACCTGTAGCAAAACGATAATAAGAGTTTTGTCCATTTGACGTTAATACACACACACCACCGCCAGTAGAAAGAGCAAATAAGTAACTGTTGCTCCCCGTACAAACAACATAGCCAACAGATTGTGCAACTGCTGTTTTAGCACCACTATGTTCAGCATAAATTTCTTGTAATGCCGCTTGTGTTTCTTTACGCGCATTGGCTTTTTTTGACTCAGGTGTGTCGCCTGTAGCACAACCCGTAAGTAAAGCCGGTACCATCACTGCAGCTAAAAGACATTTTTTACTGAATAAAGTCGTAGACATAGGTGTTTTCCTCTATGGAGTAAATTGCAAAGTTTTATGACATCAGTCACTGTATTTTTAATGCACGTTGAGCGATGACTTACCCTGATATTGGCTCGGCTTCATCAAAAAATGACTTGAAATACTATTAGCACTAATTGATTGAACAGCTGCTTCTCAACGACTTGATATGCAACAAGTATAATCTTGGTCATCTGACATTAGTTACCATTTTATGCCAACCTGTTAATACATCTGCCAGTTATACCAACCCAATTAACCTTCATCTCTAAATTTAGCCTTAATTTCTACAATTTGCTCAATATTTTCAACAAACAATTGCACTAATTTAGGCTCAAAGTGACTGCCCGCTTCTCGTTCAAGTAAGGCTACAGCTTCCTCAACAGACCAAGGTTTTTTATAAGGGCGCTCACTGGTCAAAGCATCAAATACATCTGCCACAGCCACAATCCGGCCATAAAGTGGAATTTCTTCACCTTTCAGTCCATTGGGATAACCTGTTCCGTCCCACTTTTCATGATGAGTCAATGCCACCTCTTGTGCGATTTTTAAAAGAGGTGAATCATTATCGCCAAGTATTTCAGCTCCAATGACACAATGATGTTTCATTTCATCAAATTCTTCAGCGGTTAATTTGCCAGGCTTTTTTAAAATGGCATCTGAGACGCCAATTTTGCCAACATCATGCATAGGTGCGGCATGCATTAATACTTCAGCATCTGCTTCATTGATACCCGCTGCTAACGCCAAAATATGCGTGTAGTAGCTCATACGAATAACATGCATTCCTGTTTCATTGTCTTTGTATTCAGCCGCTCTGCCTAGCTTTCTAATAACATCGAGTTGATTTTGCGCAATTTCAGCCGTTTTTTGCTGCACTTTTATCGCCAGCATACGATTTTGATCTGTCAGCGCTAACTGAGTCTGCACACGACGTTGAACAATAGGAGGATTAAACGGTTTGGTAATATAATCAGCGGCGCCAATATTTAGCCCTTTAATTTCATCATCAGCTGAAATTTTCGCAGTAACAAAAATGACAGGTATATGGTGAGTTCTTTCATCCGCTTTTAATTCCTGACAGACCTCATAGCCATCTATTCCCGGCATCATTATGTCGAGTAAAATTAAATCCAACGGAATCGCTCTAGCAATCTTCAGCGCTTGCTCACCATTTTTTGCGATTTTGATATGATAATCAGCCTTCAGCACACCCGCGAGAACATCAATATTTGCTGGAGTATCGTCTACCACCAATATTGTTTGTTTTTCCATCTGTTCTCCTATCGCTAAATGTTATGTAAACAAGGTGCTGACGAAAATGTCAGCTAAGAATCAAGTTGATTTAATTGCTCAATCATTTGCTTAGCTATTTCCATAGCCGTATCTAATTCATATTCGCTTAACTGCTTTTCTAATAATTTATAATTATGAAGTAATGGCTCGACATTCAAGCATTCACCGTGGTCGTCTAAATACTCAGTTGCTTCCATATCAAAGCTTTCAAGCATCGTAATCAGTGCTGATAAGGTTTTAATCGCTAATGGTTTATCTAAGGTTAGACTATTTTGTTGAGCTGATAATGTCGGCATTGAGTTATTAATCTCTGTGCATACTTCACTAAGCGCTTTTTCCAATATAAGAACAGTCTTAACATTACTTTCTGCTAACTCTTGCTCAAGCTTAGCGGCTAATTCTGCTAAGTGTTCAGCGCCAATCATTCCTGCAACACCTTTTAAAGTGTGCACAAGTCGCATTGCTAACGTCTCATCGTTAATTGCTATCGCACGGGTGAAAGCCCCCACAAAACCCGATTGCCCAGCAACAAATTTTGCCAACAGTTTACGGTAAAGCGCTACATCGCCTTGCGTTCTTTGCAGACCTTGCGCTGCATTTATCGATTTAAATTGATTAACAAAATCATGATCGTTATTTATATCAATTGTCAGGCTATTCACATCAATAGGATTTGCTGGCGATATCCATTTAGCCATTGTGATAAACATTGCTTCTACATCAATAGGTTTAGGGATATGATCATTCATGCCAGAGGCTATGGCTTTTTCTCTATCGCCAGCCATAGCATTTGCCGTCATCGCAATTATCGGTAAATCAGCATTTTCAGCAATGGCTCGTAATTTTGATGCCGCTGTATACCCATCCATTACAGGCATTTGGCAGTCCATTAGAATACCGTCAAACTTTTCTTTAGCTGCCAAATCCAGTGCTTCTTGCCCATTTTGAGCTAACGTGGTGATAATTTGTTTGCTGTTTAATAGTTCTTCAATCAATTCTTGATTCAAATCGTTATCTTCAGCGATTAACACACTGGCACCAGCCAAATCAGTTAAAGCTTGTGTTAATTCGCTTTTAGAGGTGGTATCTGCGGCATAAGGGCTAGCATCTGACAGAACGTAAGATAAGGTTTTCACCAAATTAGTCTGAGTTTGTGGCTTAGTTAAAATACTATCAAAGTGCACATCAGATGCACTCATGAGTAAGTCTTCTTTGCCGTATGCAGTAATCATAATGAGCTTAGGCTTTATCTCAGGCTCAAGCTCGCCAATAAAGCGTGCGACATCTAAGCCACTGACTTCGGGCATTTGCCAATCGACTATCGCCACATCTGGCCGCTCACCTGCATTAATTAAATCTATAGCTGCCTGGCCTGATTCAAGCGCTTTTACTTTCATGCCGGCTCTCATCAACAAGCTTGATAACACTTCACGGGCAGCTTGGTTATCATCGACTAACAATGCCGACTTCCCTTCAAAACTTACATGCTGATTTGCATTTCGAGGAGAAGAAGCAATAGGGTTTAAATCAAAAGTAGTGGAAAGATTGAACGTACTCCCAACCCCTACTTCACTACTTAATGTGATGCTGCCCCCCATCAATTCAGCTAGATTTTTACATATGGCTAAACCTAAACCTGTGCCGCCATATTTTCGTGTTGTTGAAGCATCTGCTTGTGAAAAGGCATTAAATAATCTCGATTGCTGCTCAAGGCTCATACCAATACCAGAGTCTTTCACAGAAAATGTTAAATAAGCTTGAGTTGACGTGAGCTTGTCTAGCATCACCGAGATAATGATATTGCCATTATCTGTAAATTTAACCGCATTATTGGCTAAATTAATTAATACTTGGCCAACTCGTAAGGGATCACCAAGTAAGTTTTCAGGGATCTTGTCATCAATATCAAATAGCAGCTCTAGTCCTTTCTCTGCCACCTTTATACCAATTAAATTACTTACATTATTAAGTAAGTCATCAATACTTAGGTCAATATTTTCAATATCTAACTTGCCAGCTTCAATCTTAGAAAAATCAAGAATATCGTTAATAATGCCCAATAATGATTGGGCTGAGTTATTGGTTTTTTCAATATAGTTACGTTGCTGACGGGTTAACTCTGTTTCAAGCGCTAAGTGAGACATACCAATTATCGCATTCATCGGCGTACGAATTTCATGACTCATGTTCGCTAAGAAATCACCTTTTGCTTTATTAGCATTGTCAGCCTCAGCAATGGCGTCCGCTAACTCACGCTCCAATTCTTTTGCAGCGTTAACATTAATATGTACTCCACTAATGCGTTCAGGCATGCCTTTGTCATCAAATTCTGACGTCTGACCGATACTTAAAATCCAGTCATAGCTACCGTCTTGTCGAAGCAACCTGAATTCCTGACGGACAATCTGATTTGGGTCGTGTTCGACAATGGACTTAGCGTCAAAAATATCAGCTTCATCATCGGGGTGAACTAGCGATGCAAATGTTTCTACACCATTTTTTAATGGCGACCATTTATCTTCGTTGGCGCAAACATCAAGTTGGCGATACCCCAGCATTTCGCTGTACATTCGATTAACGACAACACGATTTTGATTCGGATAAAAATCCCACATTCCCATCTGTGCACTTTTTGCTGCGACTTCAAGCTTCTCTTCTGAATCAAGTAATAAGTTTTCAGCTAATTTCTGTTCAGTAATATCAAATACTGTACCGTCGAAATAGCATTCTTGCTCATTATCAGTTAATTCGAATTTCGCCATAATCTGGACATAACGTAACTCGCCAGAGCGATTCATAATCCGCATATCGAGTAATACTTTGCCATTTTGTAATGCAGCTTCGCGAACCTTTTCAAAAAAACCTTCGCCGTCGTTCCCTACTGCCAAATCAACGAAACGCCTTACAGGGTTCTTACCAATAAAGTCACTCACTGGATAACCGGTAATATGTTCGAAATTCGGGCTAATATAAAAAACGGTAAAGTTATTTTTCTTCAAATCGACGTAATTACAACGAAATACTGCTCCTTGTATATTCTCAACTAAGGTCTGATATTGCTGCTGATTCTTCAGCATTTCAGCCCTAACAGTCTCTTGTTCGTTGACATCGAGTAGCGCTAAACGGATCTCAGCTAAACTCCCATCGGGATGAAACTCGGTTCGTACCGATAATGACACCGCCAACGCGCCACTTGAGTGAGTGTGTAAATACAATCTCGCATCTGAGGTATCTTCACCTTGTAATGCCGATTCAAAAATCTGTTTTCCCTCACCATCATCTGTTGCTAATACATCCATCCATTGCAATGTCGCAAATGCTTCACGGTCATGACCGGTTATCTCAGCAAACTGCTTGTTATGCTTGGTAAAATTGCCATTTTTATCTAAGGTGGCATAAGCTACAGGCGAGTTTTCATATAAATCCCATAACCTATTTTCACGTTCTTGCAGATCTTTGGTTCTAATCGAAATGGTTTTTTCTAATTTTTCATTATTGATTTGCAATCGCTGCAATACATGACGACTCAGCCACAAACTGGCAGACGTGAGCAATAAACAAGACAAAGCAATAATGCAAATTAGGGTAATAATGATATTTTTAAAATATTGAAAATTACTGCTCGCTTCATCAATACTCATTTCTGTCACAATGCCGAAACCGTATCGCTCATCCCACTTCCAAGCACCGATAACTTCGACACCTAGATAATTTCGATAACTTTTAAAAGAGTTACCATTATTTTGCGAGCTCACTTGCTCAGCAGCATAGGTTAAACGTCTTTCATTATGACTTTCGGCGGCGGGTTCATCTGGCGTTAACTCTCGCTGAGGGTTAGTGACATAAAGATTAAGTACTGACATTTGACCAGGCTCTAATAAGCCAAGCGAAACTAATTTATCTTCATGGCGACTGTGAGATAACATCCTGCCCTTGTGATCAACAAAGTATGACTCACCAGTATCACCCACAGCGCCACTTTGGGTTAAGTTTGCGAACTCTAAATATGGATCAATTCGTAACGATAACACTGCTGTAATTTCACCGTTATCTTGAATAATTGGGCTGAGTACAAACATGGTTGGAGTATCTGAACGGGTAATCCCCAAGGGATTTAACAAGGGAACATCTGAGCGCATTGGTGGGGTTATGACGACTTTACCGCTTATCGCTTCATTAAATAAATTAGGATAGATACGTTTTACAATGTTAGTTAAACCAAGGTTTGTATCTCGGCTAGACGCGAGATTTTTACCATCTAAGCTAATAATAAAAAAACCTAATGATCCAAAAGAGTCACTGTAACGTTCATAAGCATCCCTAGACCAAATTAAGTGCTCACTGTCTAGTAACTCTTCTTTATCTGCGCCAATATTTTCTAGTTTAATGGCTCGCTTTAATAACAAAGGGTTTGTCGCAACCGCATTTACACGGTCTTCCCAACCTTTTACCCATGACGACAAAGCGGCATCCGTCGTTAAGGCTACAGACTCTAATGCTTCAGAGCTTTTTTCAATATCATGTTTATAAGCTATGTTAAGCCCGATGTTGGCAATCGTTGTCATTAAAGCCAAAAAACTACAGACGATTAAGCCAATATAAAGGCGGTTTTTGTCATTGGAAAAAAAACGCGTAATGTCTTCATTTGCTTCGGTGCGCAAACGTAAAAATAGCCAACCTAAGAAAATAAGTAATCCCACTGAAGCCAACATCAAAAACGCATTGATTTCCATAACCTTCCTTATTTCGGGCGCAAACCCTGAATCTACATAATGACTTAATTACTCATGCGGGAGATACACTGACACACTAGTCGTTTGGTTTGTATCATCAACATCTAATGCCACTTTACCTTGCTGAGCCTCGGCAAGTAATTTTGCTGAATATGTCCCAATTCCTGTGCCATCGCTTTTGCCAGCTGAAACATACTTTTGCCAAAAATGTTGTCGGATATCTTCATCCACAACACCAATATTTTGAATACTCACTTTTAAGAAGGCTTGTTTGGTTTCAGGCTCCTGCTCACGTTGTAGCATCAGCGAAACTCGTGTTTTACTTGGCGCAGCTTCACATGCATTCTTTAATAAATTGAATAACATGGAATAACTTAAACTTTCATCACCCATTGCAACGTAATCTTCATCACCGTCTTCTTCGCAATCAAGATAGATAAGCAAGTGCTTAACCTGAAACGTTTTCTTTAACACAGCAATGATTTTTTGGATAAGGGCGAGTATAGAGAATCGTTTAGGGCTTAACACAAAACGCCCCGTTTCAATTTTATACAGTTCACTGGACATATTAATCATGTTCAACAACTGAAATGTCATGTCCTCAGCAATCGTCGCATTTTCAGCGTTATTTTTAGAAATATGTGGGTCTGACTTAATTTGCTCAATCAATGCCATTAACCCTGCAATAGGCCCCTTTAAATCATGCTGTAAAACTTGCTGTACTTCTTGTTTGAGTTTTTCATTTGCCACTAAACTGTCGAAATCTGATTGCAAATTCTTATGCATAGTCACATAAGCCATCAGATTCCGTACTCTTAATTTGAGTAGTTCGGGTTGTATTGGTTTACTGATATAGTCGACTGCCCCACCATCAAGTCCTTGCAGTTGATACTTATCTTCTGTGAGTGCGGTGACAAAAATGACGGGAATATGCTCCGACAATGGATGTTTTCGAAGTTGCTTTAACACCTCAAAGCCATTCATATCTGGCATCATAATATCTAATAAAATAATATCTGGAGGCGTGTCAGACTGAGCGATTTCAAGCGCCTTCGCCCCATGTTTAGCCAGTTTAACTTGGTACTCGTCTTTTAATAATCCACCTAATAAGGTTAAGTTATCGGCAGTATCATCAACAATAAGTACTGATGATTTTTGATGTTTATCTTGCTTAGTAAGATTGAGGGCTATATCACTTTCTGCATCTGATTGCTCACTCGTCGATGTTGCCTCTTGTGCTACAACACCAGCTTTATTACTCACAAAACCTTGTAAGCATTGAGTGACCCTTTGTTGCAATATCATGCTGTTAAATGGTTTGATGACAATATCAGTCACACCTTCTGCAATGGCCTGACTGACGCGTTCTCTGGCAGCTTCTGCCGTGATCATTAGAAAAGGGATATATTGAAATTTTGGTGTGCTTCGAACCACACAGAGTAATTCAATTCCAGACATGACCGGCATGTTCCAATCAGAAATAATAAGGTCAACATGGGTGTTTTTAAGTATGTGTAGTGCCTTCGCGCCATTTTCAGCTTGATAAATTTGGCCAACACCAAAGCGACGTAATTGATCAGAACTAATTTTGCGAATGGCGTCCATATCATCCACTATTAACACGGTTTTCTTCGCTAATTCCATGAAACCTCTTCTATCTGAATCAAGCAACCAAACTGAAAGATAACGCTTTATTCGTTCGCCTTTAAGAGTCTGTTTGTGACATTTTTGCCCCGACTAAACTTGCCACAATAATTGCCATATAAAATTGCCCACAAATGGCCTCAGAAAAAGCAAAAAAGCGAGCAATGGGCATATTTGGAGAAATCTCACCATAACCTACGGTCGTTAGGGTGATATAGCTGTAATAGATTGCCGTCGAAAAATTATCAGTCCACTTCTGCACTTCAATGCCATTAAAAGCGGGGCCAAATATCTCAATCAATAGTAAATATATAAAAGCCCAAATTAGCCCTAATAGTAAAAATATACAGATAGAACCTATAATCTGATTCGTGGATATTTTGCCGCTGAACAATACTTGTTTTGCTGCGCGATAGGTTGCAACGACGAGAAAAGCCAAAATTGTTAATAAGCCAACAATATCAAGGTTAAGTAACTCAAAAACCGAGCCAATACTGGCAAATAACAACGTCGTGATCATTAAGCCAAAGGTTGATCGAATCCAGCGTTTATTCTCGCCTAGACCGATAACAGCAATAGACAAGCTCATGACTGTGGTACCAACAATAATCATTTGCCCAGCTTCAAAAAACTGCTCAACCAAAGCTGCACTTAACAGCACTAATATTAACGAGCCAAGAAGGTAAATAAAGTTATCTTCTTGGGACATATGTTTATTCATTAAGCTTTACCTTTACTCTTTTTCTGCATCTGGTAACACAGATTCACTATCAAGCTCAGCCGTTTCAACCACAAGCCAAGCTGAGAAAAGTTTGTAACTCAATGCAAGTACAACGGCTCCAACAAATAAGCCAACAATGCCAGATAGAATCATCCCACCAATTGCACCTAGCAATATCACTAACATAGGAATATCAACACCGCGCCCCATTAACATAGGTTTTAAAAATGCGTCACTGGCACTCACCAAAATACTCCAAATCATGAACATAATGGCTACCGTTGAAGATTCCACGGTAAATACATACGCAATAATAGGACCCAAAATTAAAATAGGCGGCAGCTGAATAATGGCTAAAATAAGAACCAGTAACATCCAAATACCCGTACCCGGTACACCAGCTAAACCTAAGCCAATACCCGCTAAAATGGATTGAATAAATGCCACGCCAATAACGCCTTGCACCACACTACGAACCGTTGCTACCGCAAGTTCAGAAAACTCTTCACCATGTTTACCAGCAAGCCTTACCGAAACCTTATGAAACATCTGGTTTGAGCCTTGGGCCCGAGACATGAATACACCTGCAATAATAATCGAAATCAGAAACTGTAAGACGGTCATCCCAAAACTGCCGAATATACTTGCAGCCTTAGACGAGAACCCTTTGATTTCATCAGCGTAGGTTCTGACAACTTTTTCTAAGTCAGAAGAAACCGAAGACCAAAAGTTGTACAGCTTTTCACCTACTAACGGTAAATCAGCTACAGATTCTTTGGGCGCAGGAATCACTAAAGTACCGTCATGGACTTCAGCGATAAAATCTTGAGTGCCTGACACTATCGCGCCAGAAAAAAGGAAAGTCGGAACTAGTAGTAATGACAGAGCAAGTAACGTGACCAGCAAGCTAGATTTACCCACCGATAGTTTTACTTTTTTACTGAGTAATATCACCACTGGATAGAGTGCAATAGCAATAATACCACCCCATAGAATCGGCATGATAAACGGCTGAATAATTTTAAAACACCAAATCACCATGATGAAAATTAGCGCAATTTTAATCGCAGCATCAACAGCAGCATGAGTAAACTCAGATGCAGTTGTTATTTTTTTCTCACTCATAAGTTGTCTTTCCCTGCTTTATTGGCAATCCATTTATCAATATTAAACGAAACCATGAATCGACATAGTGTCGTTAACTTGTTTAAACAAAAGTCATTTATGTTTCATTTGCTATTAAAATATAGCGTAAGTTATATAAGATTACACTGAGTTAAAAATAAAAATATTAATTCGCTATTATTTTTTTATTAACTGGTTTTTCTCGCTAAGCACAGGGGCATATTTAATATAAAACTGAGATTAATCAGTCATATGTGATCGCGACAATTGTCATGCTCCCAGCGAAGCAAACACGACTATCAGTAATTCAATCGCAACATGAATATAATTGAAGTTAATTAAGATAAGTTCTTTCTGAATTCACGTGGTGAAACGCCAGCTAAACGTTTAAACGCACGCGAAAAATGGGCGACATCAGCATACCCTAATGCGGATGAAATTTGAGTAACGGGTACACTAGGATCATTTAACATCAACTTTGCTTGTTCAAAGCAAATGCCTTCAATCACTTTGCTGTAACTCAATCCTTCTTCTGTGAGGCGGCGCTGTAAAGTGCGTACACTGAGTCCTAATAAATCCGCTGCGGTGGTAATTGAAATTCGTCCCATGCTCAAATAAGGCGTGAGAGCATGAGTAAAGCTATCAATAAATCGCTCAGGCCCCTCAATTACAGCCTGTGGGGGTTGGCTCCAGCCTTTTTTATACTTAACGCTTTGCGACAACACTTCGGCAGAAATGCTCACAGCAGTGACACTGCGTGCATAATAAATTTGTGACTTACTAACCTTTAATTCACTTAAGTAATCCACTTCGCTTGGAGACTGTAGAGCAATTTCCTCAGGTGACCACTGGCTCTGAGTTAACACCCTAATTAGCTCAAGCATCATAGTTAATGCAAACAGTTCTGCGAGATTGGCATCAAAAGAATGTTTAATATTTCGGTATCGTGCGAACCACACTTTGTTAACCGAGGTTTTAAGCTGAATATTGGTCTGTTTTGATTCACTGTTTACAAGATGGGTAAACTCAAGCAATGCGTCTCTTACCGTGCCATTTAATGCCATTTTAGCAAGATGCTGCGGCACAAAAATACTTCTCGCCACTTGCTCTAACCAATTGGCAAACCGCTTAGAGTTCAGCTTGCGATACATGATTGCCAGTAATTTTTGCAGTGCCGCTTCTGAAAGGTATTCAGGTTTAGAGGAAAGTACAGTATCTGGCAGGCCAGCTTCTTTCAGAACAGGGTATATATTATTTTCAAAATCTTTAAATCTAACAATGAAAGGAACAAAGTATTCGGCACGTAATAGCGGAATGTAATGGTTCTCTTCCAGTGTTTTTTTAGATTCAGCTTGAACTGCAGCTTGAGTTTTGTTTTTTGCGTTACTTTGGGTTTCGGTCATGATGTGATTACCTTTAACGCCTAGATACTGTTTAAAAAAGCTGCCTATACCTGTTATTTAAATCAATTTAAATTTCGCCTGCTGTCACTCAAGATTAATCTGTTTACTCATCAAACAGCGGTTCTTTTTTGTAAAAATCGCCAATTTCTCGTTTCTAAAAAGAAAGAAGCAACAACCATATACACCCCGACAATAAATAGTTGAGCAATACGAATAWAGAAATTCGTCGCCACATCAGCGTCTGTGGATGATGCCGTAGAGCCAACAACCACTAACAGCGCCGAGAAAATACCCGCAAAAATGGGGGCCTTAATAGGATCTGCATAAATTTTTTGACTAAATATTAAGGCGCACATCATGGCTAGGCCGATATAAAAAACAAGTTCAGGTACAATCACTAGCATGTTATAAAACACTATCGCTAATACCCCGCCTATCCCATTGGTAATCAATAAGAAAAGGCTCACTTTTACACTTTTACTTCCGGCAGATTGTAACGATAAAATAGCAATAAATATCATCGTTAGTAAGGCGCCTGTTATCTCAAACAAAAAGAAGAAAGTAATAACAGGAAACGCAATAATCAGCGCTCTCACCGATTCATATAAGCGCTCATCTGTTGTCAATCCAGCTTCAATATGAGATTCACGATTGGGCGATAAGTCAGGTAGTAAAATATGTAATAAGGCAAATATTAATACCGACACGACACCAGAAAAACTCAAACCCACACCGACAAAAATGGCGGCTCCAGGATGTAAAATCCCTAAATATGGCAAAACTAATGTAGAAATAATTAAGATAGTGGCAAAAAAATTCCACTTGGGATCGGAGAACAAATAATAAGCCCACAGCATCAACACGGCCAGCAAAGGTAATAGCACGAGCGGGTATTGCACTGGGCCAAAACTGACCAACCAAGCAATACCGATAGTCACGACCATTGAAATCAACAATTCATAAACGGTTTGAATTGTTGGCTCGACTCTATCAACAAGAAACTTAGCCACAAATACCGGCACGATAAACGCTAATTGCCAAGCAAACACCGCCGAAATACCAACTGCGAGTCCAATACCTAGAGTGAAGCGCAATACACGTCGTGTATATATTGCTTCTTCTAATTCAGGATCAAGTGTCGCTACCGCCTTATCTGACATAAGAGAACCAGCTAACAAGACGGATCCAGAACTTACCAAATAGGTTCATTATCGAGCTCTCTTTGGTGTAGACCATCACGTCGGCTTGTCCGCCAACACGACGTAACCCTTTAGCTTCCTCTTCATCAAATACAATCGTGACAGGGAAGCGTTGAGATTGTCTTAACCAACCCGTTTGCCCTGTCGTTTGCGCTAATTTACCCGTTTGCTCGTTTTGGCCCCAATCGACACCATAATCAATGTAGGCGACTTTACCTGTAAAGACTTCTCCAGGCGCGTAATCAAGTGCGAATTCCACTTTATCGCCAGGCTTCATATTGCCAATACTGTTTTCTCTAAAGTTTGCTTCAATCCACACATCTTCAGAAGAAATAAACGTCATAACAGGCTGGCCTGCATTGGCATAAAAGCCTTCTTTTAAACGGAAGTTTGATGCAACACCATCTGTTGGCGCTTTAATTTCGGTTCTTGCTAAATTAAGCTCGGCCTGTTCTAACGCTAACAGTGCAGATTTAACGGCGGTATTATTTTCACCTTCAGAACCTAAACGTTCTTCTGCTTTAGCTAAATCAGCTTTTGCAGCTGCGACACCAGACTCAGCACTGACTAACTCAGCACGGGCATTGTCGGCATCAGCTTGTGACATAACTTGTTGCTCAACCATGGTAAAAATACGCTTTGATTGTACCTGCGCATTTTTATAATTCGCTTCCGCATTAGCCACTTTAGCCTTGGCAGCTGTCACATTCGCAGTTAATGCCCCCATATTTTGCCCTGCTTGGGTCACTTGCTGTTGAGCAGTAAAYAAGGCAATTTCATAATCTCTTGGATTAATACGAGCTAACACTTCCCCTTCACGGACCAAAGTATTTGCAGTGGTAAGAATTTCAATTACCTCACCTGACACTTGAGGTGTAATCGGCACAACATATCCGCGTACTCGTCCTAAGTCCGTTGACGGTATATAGCGATCGGCAAATAAATGGAATACAAATAAAAAGCACACCACTAGCAAAATAATATTAGTAATTTTTCGGATTTTTTGATTCTTAGCTTTGTCAGCAGGTGCATCTGGTGAGGCATTATCGGCGACAACATCGGTTTTTTGAGCTTCTTCTGTAGGCTTTTCTTCTTGCGTTGAAGGAAGCTCTTTTTTATTTTCTGTCATATCTTTCCCTTGAATAGCCACACGAAATAACGTTTACAAGACTTTATTTCAACACCGACAATGTTAACAAGTATTCAATCAGTTGTTAGCAGAATTCAAGTATAGAATTATTTTGCTAAAGATCTCAAATATAACGATTAAATTCTCAAACAATATATCGCTATTCAGTACGGAAAAATAAGCAAAGTGACAGATAAATGAAGTCAGTTATACACCTATAATGGTCATCTACTCACTTCATTTTCAGGATGTACACAGATTAGTTTTTTGAAAAGCTCTGTAATGCAGTCATCGCAGCAGAAGCTTTATCTGCAGGAACGAAGATGTGATCATGGTAGTAAGCCGCAATCACATTAGCACTGATATTATGCTGCGTCAGTTTATCTGATATTGCTGCCGTTAAGCCAACCGCTTCAAGGCTCGAGTGAACGGTTAACGTGATTTGCTTAAATTTTGCCTCAAATGGCAGGTATGCCTGTGTGGCACTTTCCGCCGATAACACTAAGGTTAAGCCTTCTTTTTCTTGAAAAAAACATACTGGATTAAGGTGAACATAATCAGCAATTCGCCCCGTTACAGAACAAAAAACAAATTCCCCAGCTTGAAGTTCTGGAGACATACTTGATAATAATTGCGATAAATCAGTCATTCCTGTCATTGCCGTTTCCTGTGCTATCTCAGTTTGCATAATGTCTTATTACAGATAATTACCATTTTCATTTTGAGCCAATATGATTCGATAACACCTTTCTTTAGTTTTATTCTGTAATCCAATTTTCATTAGAATCGTCTTGAAACATAATGCCTCAATAACCGGCTAAAAGTTGTTAGCTATAAGTAAGTGAGGCACAAGTAAAACCAACTGTTTTTGTCCTGCTTTAATGATTTGTTAAGTGCTAATTGTCAAATCATCAGGAGAAACTCCTGCACCAAGTACGATTGACCAAGCTCTAACTTTCCAATTTTTTACTAAGCCGTTTTGAACATACGGATCTTGTTTAGCAAACTTCTCCGCAATATCAGGAGAACTACCTTTAAAAAGTAATACAGCTCCATCGCTAGGCTCAGTTAATGCACCACCTAACAGTAATTCACCGCGTTCTACAGCAGATAAAGCAAGTTTAATATGCTCATCTCGGTAAGTTTCTCTTCGAGAGATATAATCAGAAACTACATCATAAGTTAGTAGAAAATACATATTCGGCTTAATCCTTTACACCTAGACATAATGACTCCCCACTAAAGATGCTGATCTCCAATTAATCGTGGGTTAGCTGAAAGCCAGAGCCATAATAGTTTTGTCAAAGAAACTAAATCGGAGATCAGCATGAATAAACATAACATACTTTTTATTGGCCTAGATACTCATAAAGAATTTGTTGAAGTGGCCTACATTGAAGATCAACGTGGTGCCCAAGCTATTCATTTTGGACGAGTTTCAAGCGTTAAAGCCTCTATAACCAAACTTGCTAGGCAGTTCCAATCTAAGTATCCAACGGCCACTCTGCATTTCGTTTATGAGGCTGGCCCATGTGGCTATTGGATTTATCGACTGCTCACGAGTTTAGGTCATTGCTGCTATGTCATTGCGCCTTCGCTAATACCCAAAAAGCCTGGTGAGAAGGTTAAAACAGATAAACGGGATGCATTGAAGCTGGCTAAACTGCTCAAATCTGAAGACCTCACCGCTATCTATGTTCCTGAGCCTGAAGATGAAGCCATTAGGGGCTTATCTCGGGCACGAGAAACGGCGATGAAGGACTTAAAAGATGCCAAATACCAACTAAAAGCACTGCAACTCAGAAACAACATCAACTACAGAGGTACTGCCAATTGGTCGCTGAAACATTTGCGTTGGCTCACTGAGCTTATCTTGCCGCATCCTAGTCAACAGATCGTCTTGCAAGAATACTTACAAACCATTTCAGAGCGCATAGCACGGCTTAAACGGCTCGATAATGAGCTAGAACACCATGTAAAAAACTGGCGTTATTATCCTGTAGTCAAAGCGATACAAGCATTACGGGGTGTGAGGTTATTAGTTGCCGCTGGCGTGATTGCAGAATTAGGTGATTTAACCCGTTTTGACCATCCTAGAAAATTAATGAGTTACGTAGGATTAGTGCCATCGGAACATTCCAGTGGTGGCAAGCGGCATCTTGGTGCGATAACAAAATGCGGCAATGGCAGAGCAAGGCGGTTATTAGTCGAAGGTGCACACTCATATCGCTTTCCAGCCAATATCTCAACAGACATACAGAAACGACAAGAAGACTTACCAAAACAGATTATTGATATTGCATGGCAAGCCCAGTTAAGGCTGTGCCGTCGATATCAAAAACTCATGCATAAAGGTAAGCATTACAACCTTGTCGTGACCGCGATAGCCAGAGAAATGATTGCTTATATCTGGGCTATTTCACGGGAAGTGGTGTTGACACAAGTTAACCCTAAACTACGGTTATCGAGAGTACCTGCATGATAAACCTTTTTGAGCTAATGCAGTGGGTCAAGCATCGGATGTGGCACAATCACCGACAGCGTTAGGATGGCAATACTGCGAAAGCGGTATTGAACCACGAACATAGACTGAAGACAGGTGTCACGACGCCTAATGTTTTCATATGAGTTGTAAGGTAGGCGCTGCTTGTTGAAAGACAAGTAATCCACGAATATCAGCATGACAACCGACGAAATTACTTGCTTCATCGACTGTGTTAGCTCAATACCAATTGAGTCAAAAGATCAAAACTAGGCTTAAATATTTAGGCCGAAATAGTCATGTTCTGCTTGACGTGGGGAGTCATACCAACGCCCGCCTAACACGCAATGCGTTGGCATGGCTTTTTGCGTTTTTTGCCAAAACCATGACAACATAACATTGTCGGAGTTTAGGCGCTTGTTATACATCAAATTCACCACTGCTATTTATGTATGTAATAGCAGACGCTAAGCTTTCTTTAGTCCAAATATCTATTTCAGACTCAGCTTTCATGTAGTTGTCGGTGAAGTCTTGAGCAAAAGCTAAGTACCCTTCTTCGGACTCATAATAGTACTCCATATTTTTCAGCCACAAGTGCTTAATAGCAATATGAATTGTGTCGGATAGATCTAATACTTCTTCAACAACCAAAGGCCAATCAGAATGAGATGAATCAAAAACTTTTTGGATGTTCATTTCTTGAATTTGTCTATATCTATCTGAGCTAACAAAACCTAATGTATTTAAGATGTAGGACTCAAAAAAAAGATAAATTGGATTTTCTTTATACCTAGGTATCTCGAACACTGACATGGACTATCCTTGATGTATAACGAATGATATGGACTCCCCTTACCAAATGGCCGCGATGTGCCATATTGAAAGTGCAAACATTCAATCAAGGAGAGTCCATATGTCCTTAATTAAAGCAATTGGTATCACTCTTTTTTATATCAAAAGCAGCCAAATTAGTTTTTAGTATTCATGGTGTAGATGAATACGGTAAAACTAAACTAAAGCAAACAGTTAAAAGAAACAAGCTGTTAGAGAAAATCGCTAACATTCCACCTTGCATCATTGGAATGGAAGCTTGTTCTGGTGCTCACTACTGGGCAAGGGAATTTACAAAATACGGCCACGACGTACGTACTCCTTACTAGCTTAGAGTGGCATCTAAATTTGTTATCCCTTACCGTCAAAGTGAAAAGAACGATGCCAATGATGCTGAAGCAATATGTGAAGCAGTAACAAGACCTAAAACACGCTTTGTCAGTATTAAAAGCGAAGAACAACAAGCTGTTTTATGCTTACATCGCATTAGGCAAGGTCAAATCAAAGACCGTACTGCCATGATTAATCGTTTACGCGGCTTGCTATCAGAATTCGGCATCATCATGCCTAAAGGTCGCTATCCAGCACAAAAGCACATTGTTGAAATCTTAGAAGATACCGACAACGCCTTACCCGCTTTAGCAAGAGAGCTACTCAATGACTTATGGCAAAGCATCAAGCTACAAAACCAAGACATATTAAAGTCTGATAGGAAGCTTTATGCCCTTGCTAATCAAATGAAAGACGCCAAGCGTTTAATGACGATTCCAGGCATTGGTGAAGTCACCGCTACAGCCGTTGTAGCCACAGTTAGTGATGCGAAACACTTTTCAACTAGCCGCCAATTCGCAGCTTGGATAGGCTTAGTACCGAAACAATATTCAACAGGTGGCAAGCCGACGTTAGGCAGAATAAGTAAACGCGGTGAGAAGCATATCCGCACCTCATTAATACACGGTGCTCGCGCTGTCATCGCAAACTGTACTAACAAAATGGATAGAACCAGTTTATGGATTAAAGCGCTTATCGAGCGTAGAGGCTTTAAACGGGCTGTCATCGCCCTAGCAGCAAAGAATGCACGATTAATTTGGTCATTACTTCAATCGGGTAATGAATACCAAGTTAACTATGTAAAAACGTAAAAAGGTTTAACCCACACGGTTAACCCCACCGAGTCGACGCATTAGCAATTGACGATAACACGGTCAGACCGAGAGCAATTGAATCTGGTTAGTTGGGAAGTACATCTTGCTCGAAAGAGTCAGTAATACTGTTTAACGAATGAGATCTTTGCTCAAGCGCAAATCA
>NZ_LZFV01000004.1:0-77037 GCF_001675935.1 Shewanella sp. UCD-FRSSP16_17 | reverse complement strand
GATGACAAGCGTGGTGCGATAAGTACGAGTAGCCAGCACATTCTTAATCGACTCAATATTCCCGCTGAAAACTGGTTAAAAATCACTACAGAGTTCGAGGCATTATTTAAAGGTGCGGTTGGGGCACTGCCAGCGCTAACTGAATATTGTGAGCATGTCGGCCGCAAACGACGACAAAGCGCAGCTAACTGCCAAAAGTGGTTAAGCGCCTAGCATAACCTCTCTGATTGAATCACTTTAATAAACACCATTTTCACTCCTCTCAGTAGCTTGAAATCATATTGAAGTGAGGGGCTGGCCGGCTTAAATTGTAATAAAAGTACATGGAGCCATTTTTAATTTTATCAGTTGCCTCAATTTGTCAGCTTATGGTTATATTTTATGTCAGTATATGGTTATATTTTTTAGCTAACCGATTGAAAGTAGAGCCACGCTTATGTCGACTTATGCTTGTAGCGACAAGTAATGTGTCGCTGAAAGCATACATTGACATAAGATAACCATAGTCTGACAAAATCTCGAGCAGCTGTACATTATATGTACTGGTGTTGCTCGA
Source organism: Shewanella sp. UCD-FRSSP16_17 (assembly GCF_001675935.1). Taxonomy (NCBI): domain Bacteria; kingdom Pseudomonadati; phylum Pseudomonadota; class Gammaproteobacteria; order Alteromonadales; family Shewanellaceae; genus Shewanella; species Shewanella sp. UCD-FRSSP16_17. The sequence continues at coordinate 76,481 of NZ_LZFV01000004.1, read as the reverse complement.
GATTTTTGTTCATGTATATGCGGAATTTTCGTAAGCCTTCGCTCAATAAAAAACGTTTTTAAATTCGCGAGTGCAAAAGTGAGCGAAACAATTATGACTTTTGGCAGTCAACCAAAAAATACATAGACACCCATAGTTAATGGTATCAATCGTGACTTCCTACTAAGCTTGATTTGAGCATTAAACAAGGAGGTTATGATGCCGCGCCCTCGTAGAAGCCAAATTAGCCTTGAACTCTTGCTAACGAGATACCCTTATTATCATTGCTGTAGCCGCGTGGTTCGCCGTGCATTCTTTTAGAGTAAAGAGTATGTGGTGATGATAAACGCGGCAAATATACGTAGACACCCATAGTTAATGACATCAATCGTGACTTCCTACTAAGCTTGCTTTGAGCATGAAACATGGAGGTTATGATGCCGCGCCCTCGTAGAACCCCAATTAGCCTTGAACTCTTGTCAACGAGACAGCCCTTATTATCATTGCTGTAGCCGCGTGGTTCGCCGCGCCTTCTTATGTGGTGATGATAAATACACAGGTAACAACTATGACCACTGACGAGGATGGATTGAATCACTCATTCTTGAACTGACGGATGTGTTTGCCATTGATATCGCAGCTTATGAGTAAGACTAATAACGATAGAGACTTCTGCGGGCGTAAGCATATCAGGCAGTCTATTGACTTGTGGCAGCTGAATAATATTAAGCCATTGCCATTGTTGGCAAGGACATGTCGATAGACCTATTTACAAGAGAATGTGCAACCCATTACGGTCGAGTTTCACCGTGCTCCACGAATTTAAGGCAATCAAACTGGCAAAGTAGTGCTTCAAATCTTCGGTTGAAAGGTTATTAGGACATGCATCGAAATAAGCTCTAATGCGCCTGACAGCGTAGCTTCGTTCAACAAGATCATTATTGATAAATCACAATCCATACGAATTATCGTACAGCTTATTATCTGCTTATTATCTGCTTATTATCTGCTTATTATCTGCTTATTAGTTCTGAACTGTAATCTCATCACATCATCTATTGGTAATGCTTACATTAGAATTGGTAATAGCACTTATTGTTAGTTGGTAATAATGCATCTCGTTGATTGGTAATGCGGCCTGACCGCTGGTTAAGTTTGTTATGTTATTTGGTCATGTTGTCATATCCGTTGGTAGTGAATATAAAAACTATTCAGCAATAACAGCTTAACTTTCCTTTAAGTTATTGTTTATATGGTTTCTTTTTGTTATGCAGGAAATATGTCAAGCCAATCCATTAGTCTTTTTCTATGCTTTAGTTACTACCAATTTAGTTTTTTGGTAATGCTTGGGTCGCTATTTTGGTTGACAAGGATGTGTTGTGGTGGTTATATTTTGTTTAACACAAAGTTATAGGTGTGAATAAATTGTTAAGGATGCGGCTGTGTTAGGTAAGTTATCTATGATTCTATGCATTGCAATTAATCATAGCTCTTTGAGCATATACAACAAAGAGTTCTGCTTCTTTTTACAACGAAATTAGATAATTTTTGGTGTTAATTAGAGGCAAAGTCTTACCTATTTTTATTACGTTTTTCGGGGTTAGTTAAGTTCATGTGTAGGTGCGCGACTATATGCTGCGCATATAGGTATTCTAAGAAAGCGTTGAAAATAGTTAAGCCGAACAATACACGAACATATTCAACAAAGAGATCGTAAATTATCAAGGATTCCAATATCAACACATATAAATCTTACCGACATTTTCAAAGGAAAATGTGTGACGTTTTTGCTGCGCTAGTTTTTGCTTTAGCTGTTTTTAGCGCATCACTCAATGCTCAGGAAATTGAGGGGAATACGCTTATTCCTAAGTCACACACTAGTCTTGCTGAAGGTGTTTTACTGGGGGATTTGTCAAAACTCGATCCGCTTAAAAAGCCAGGTGAAAATTTTGACTTACTCGATTGGTCATTAACGTTGCCAACCGATCTCAACGAAGATAAAAAAGCTGATACCGTCTATGAGAAATCATTAAGTAAAGGCTTTAACTTAAAGCCATTTTTTTATACAGCAGATGATGGTGGCTTGGTATTCGCTTGCCCAAACATAGGTGCCAAGACCTCAAAAAATACAAAATATGCGAGAACCGAACTACGCGAAATGCTACGTAGAGGTAATAGTCGAATAAAAACGCGTGGCCTGACTAAAAATAACTGGGTTTTCAGCAATGCGCATGGTTCGGCGAAAGCTAAGTCTGGGGGAGTTGAAGGCAGTTTGGAAGGGACTTTGGCAATAAACCGAGTATCTACCACTGGTGATGAAAAAAAGGTCGGACGCGTGATCATCGGCCAAATTCACGCGACGGATGACGAACCCATCCGTTTATATTACCGAAAATTACCTGGCAACTCGAAAGGGTCTATTTATTTTGCCCATGAAATAAATGATGGTGATGATATTTGGATAAATATGATTGGCTCACGTTCACATACTTTGTCAGATCCTGATGACGGCATCGCCTTAAACGAAAAGTTCTCTTATAAAATTTCCGTCGAAGATGAAGTGTTGTTCGTCACTATAATCAGGGAAGGTAAGCCTAATATTACTAAGTACTTTGATATGAAAGATAGTGGTTACAGTGCTAGTAACCAGTATATGTATTTTAAAGCGGGTGTTTATAACCAAAACAATGGCGGCGCTGATGGTGATTATGTGCAAGCTACTTTCTATCATATCCATAACACGCATAAAGGGTATAAATTTTAGCGCAGTTAATACATCAATTTAAAATTCGTAACTCGTAACTACAACTATTGGTTATATTTTTATTTAAATTAATAGGTTAGAACTTTTGTTTGGGTTTCGTCTGTTGAAATTAATATAGCGCTAATTTAAATATAAGAATTTAAGGCAGTCACCTGCTTGCAATAATAAATATAAGAATTTAATGGCAGTCACCTGCTTGCAATAATAAATATAAGAAGTAAATGGCAGTCACCTGTTTGCAATAATAAATATAAGAATTTAAGGCAGTTACCTGCTTGCAATAATAAATATAAGAAGTAAATGGCAGTAACCTGCTTGCAAAAATAAATATACCAATAAATGGCATTAACATGCTTATTAAAATACTAAGGGGAAGTACGGTATGTCGACGAAGTTAAGTAAAAAAACAAAACCCATCCATAAAATAGGGAAGTTCAAGCTTTCACCTATAGCAAAATGGATGAAGCTTGCTGCATTTACTTCTGTAACCAGTTCTTTTGCATTTTCGGCAATAGCACAAGAAGCCGAAACTGAAAATCTAGATAAAGTTGATAATGATATAGAAGTTGTTGTCGTTACTGGTACACGTAAAACAATTCAAGACCAAATTTCAATAAAGCGTGAATCTACCACGGTTGTTGACGGTTTATCTGCTTCAGATATTGGTGATTTACCTGCACTTTCAATTGGTGAGGCGCTAGAAACATTAACGGGGGCATCATCTCACCGTGAAAATGGTGGTGCTACTGAAATCAGTATTCGTGGTTTAGGTCCATTCTTAAGTGCCACTAACATCAATGGCCGTGAAGCGACCAATGGTAGTGGTGACCGTTCAGTTAACTTTTCTCAGTTCCCATCAGAGTTGATGCAGAAAGTCGCTATTTATAAAACACAAGATGCTTCCATGATTGAAGGTGGGGTTGCCGGTGTTATTACCCTGGAGACACTTAAGCCTTTAGATTTTGGTAAGCAACGTTTTCAGGCTGAAGTAAAAGGTAACTACAACCCAGACCAAGCAAACGTTGACAATTCACTCCAAGGTGATTTGGGCTACCGTGGAACACTAAGTTATGTTGATCAATTTGAGTTTGATAACGGTCAAGCATTTGGTTTGAGTGTAGGTTTGCAGCGTCAAGATATTAGTCAGCCAGAAGCTGAATATAGAAGCTCAAGCCCAACGGGTTCATCTTTATGGGCATGTTTGAATGATCCAACCGATACCAATACCGGTTTTTTCCGTAGCTCAGCGGGCGATTGTGAAGATGAAATTGTTGGCTCAAATAACCAAGGTTATAATAATGATATTGATCCAGACACAGGTCTGGCAGTAGATGATGGTAGAGAATACGCATGGACTGGCTCAAGCCGAAGCTTCCGTCAAAATGAAACATCTGATGAAAGAGACGCTTTATTCTTTGCTCTACAATACCAACCCTCAAGTAAATGGGATATCAATTTTGACGCGCAAATTTCAGATCGTACCCAAGCAGAAGCGCGTCATGATTTAATTTTCTTACAAAAGCGCGTTACACCGGGTGTAACGGGACAAAATCTGATCACAAACGATGTTGGCGGTATTCTACATTGGGAAGGTGAAGAACGCATTGAGTCAGCGGGCGAGCAATTTTCGCGTGAAGAAAAATATCGTGGATATGGCTTGAACGTTGAACATTTTTTCTCTGATGATCTAAAGATTAGTCTTGACCTTGGCTACTCTAAAACCAGCCGTGAAGAACTACAAATAACAAACCGAGGAAGAACAAGCTCTCGTCCTTTCTTATCTTGGGATTTAGGTGAATATATTCCTCATTTCACAGTGACTGATTTTGATGTGACTGATATTTCCAATTTTACTGATAGCCTTCGTACTCGTATCGACAGAGAAAATGTCCGCGACAACGAAATTATGGGTGCACGCCTTGATGTTGATTATATTCTAGACAGTGATTTTTTTAGTAGCGTTCAAGCTGGTGTTCGCGTTTCTGAGCTAACATTTGTTCAATTTGGTGGCACGAACGGTAATGGCTCAAGAACGACATATAATTTAGATGAATCTGCAACATCGGCCATCGATGTACTTGAAGGTTGCCAAATAGCCTTCCCTGAGACTGATTTTTTATCCAGTGTTTCTGACGGTGATATTATCACCCATGTTGACAGTTCAGGTAATGTTGTAGAAAGCGGTACAGGCGCTTCGTGGGCAACTTACAATAACGAGTGTTTCTCTCAAGCAGTAGCAGCATCACAAGGCGGCGAATTCGCATACCCAGATGTTACATACGAGAATGCGGGTACTATTGACGTAACAGAACAAACTACCTCTGCTTACGCCATGCTTAATTACGACACTGAAATGTTTGGTAAATATATTCGTGGTAACTTTGGTGTTCGTGTGGTGGATACTGACGTTACCTCTATTGGCTTTCGAGAAGGTTTCGACGTTGTCACTGATCCGGCGACAGGTATCGTCGAATTAGTACCAAACGGAAGTATTGAAAAGATTGAAAGTGGTGGTGATTACACTGAAGTACTACCAAGCTTTAACTTAGTCGTTGATTATGATGACAATATTCTCCTAAGGGCCGGTATTTACCGAGGTATGTCACGTGCAGATCCATCTGATCTAAGTTATAGCCGCACATTCGTAACCGATGACTCGGATGACCCTGAATCAGTTGAAGACTTGTTGGTTGGTGTTAATGGTTCAGGTAACCCTGATCTTCAACCATTAATGTCATGGAACTATGACGCTGCTTTTGAATGGTATCCAAGCGATGACTCTATGGTAGCGCTAGGTGTTTACTATAAGCAATTCAATGGCGGTTACCAACAGCAAACACAGTTAGAGAATTTTATCGTTGACGGTGTGGAAGTTTCTTTACCTATTACTAATTCAGTCACTACTGACGAAAACAGTGACCTTTATGGTTTCGAAGCGACATTCTCGTATCGTTGGGATTTGGGCGTTGGTGTGAAGCTTGGTTATAACTACGCCGATACAACCTATGAGTTTGAAGATAGTAACTACGGTAATACCTTTACTACTGGTTTAGATGGTGTTGTTACTCAGGAAACCGTAGGTATTGTTCCTCCTGCTTCAGTACCTGGATTTTCTGAGCATGTATTCAATGGACAGGTTTACTACCAAATAGGCGGTTTTGATACTGCGCTTATCTACAAGTATCGTAGTGAATACTTCCAACCATACACTTCTAACGGCACAAGACTGCGTTATGTTGATGAGGCAGGTATTTGGGAAGCTCGTGCTGCTTACAAAATCAATCAACACCTTCGTATTAAAGTTTCAGCAATTAACTTGTTCAGTGAGCCTCGCAGTGATGACTTCTATACCCAAGGTAACTTGGGTCAAGTAAGTGATTACGGTCCTCGCCTGTTCGCAGGTGTCAGCTTTAAGTACTAGCCAAGTCTAGTACTTAAATAAAACAAGCTAAATTTGGAAAAGAATCTTTTTGGAGTCATAAAAATGAATAATAAATCTCTTTTATCGCTCATCATTGCGACAGGCCTATTAGGTTGTGGCGGTGATGACGGTGCTGAACTCGATGGAAATACTCGCGGTAGTATAGCAATAACCGGAAGCAATTTTATCGCTGGCGAAACAATCTCTGCAGCAGCTACTGATGCTGACGGAATTCAAGCAGACACCATTACCTATGTTTGGTCAACAGGTACAATCGGCACATCTTACACAATTACTGAAGCTGACGAAGGCACTGTCATTTCTGTTTCTGCTAATTATACCGATGATGCAGGCTTTACCGAAGGCGTAGGTGCATCTACACCCACTATCAACCCGACCTTAGATGTATCTGCTAGCATTATTAAGGGACCTATTGATGGTGCAACTTGTGACATATTTGAAGTTGATGATAGTGGTGCTGCGGTTCTTCCTGAGCAAGGCACAGCAACCTCTGACACTTCAGGTGGCGTTACTTTTATTGACGTACACTTCGAAGGTGCGGGTTTAATTGCGTGTACTGGCGGTACTTATACGGACGAGTCAACAGGTTTAACCTTAGATGCTCCTCAACTAAGATCTGTAGTGAATGTAGTTGAAAATATTATTGAGACTGATGATGAGGGTGTGGAAACCATACTACCACCACCTACCTATGTAGTTTCTCCTTTAACCGAAATGGCTGTTCAAAACGCGGGTAGTGATTTAAACCAGTTTGCTGACGCAGCTGAAATAATTAATGCTCGTTTTGGTATTCGTTTTGATACAACAGAAGTGCTTCCTACTTTAGTTGGTACTGTTGAACTTGGTGCTGATGGTGCTGAAGATGCTGATAGATATGGTTCTGTGCTAGCGCTACTATCACAAGTTGATGCAGACAATGCTGACGCAGATTTATCTACCGTTATGGAAGATCTTGCTAGTGACGTCGCTGATGGTTCTTTTTCTGAAGAGTCTTTAGTTACACTTGAGACAGCACAAATTAATTTGCAAACGACTTCACAAGTTGCTAGTTCTGTTGATGAGGCGTTACTTGACGGAATTGGAGCCGCTGTTGGTTATAACAATGACCCTGTTGCAGCAATCATCGAAGGTGAATTTGGCGGTACTGTTCAACATACAGCTACGGATCCATTAACTGGTTCTCTAACCATTATCGATCCAAACTTCGAAGAAGATGCTTTTGTTGCTCAAACTGATGTGGCACTTGATTATGGTACATTTAGTATCAGTGCCAACGGTAGCTGGTCTTACACGGTTAACACTGCAAATGATACTCTAGCGAACCTTGAACTAGGTGAGTCTGTAAGTGATTCAATCACTATCGCTTCTATTGATGGTACCACTGCTGAAATTAATATTCGTGTTGCTTCACTTACTCAAGTTGTAAAAATAAGCGATACAGGCGGCGATACGGGTGAGATTAGATTTAGCGTTGATAACCTTCGTCAAGGTAAGTTGACTGCATCTATATCTAAAGAGGTTGCGCTTGGTAGTGATGGAAATATTAAAGATGCCTACATTACGCTTTATGGCTCATCTGGTAGTTCTAGTGAATCGCTTATAGATTTGCGTATTCAAGGAACTCAAACTCAAGACGACGGCACTGTCATTGACCCTCGTTTCTTTGTTCGAAATACTGACAGTGACGCTTACCCTGGCAATATAATCACTGCCCCATTTGTTGAAGAGCAGTTTTATGATGTAGAAATCACATGGGACTTAGATCAGGCAGATCAAATCACCGTGACTATTGATGGTGAAGTGATTGGTGGAGGTTCATTCTCTACTGCAGCAGTTGTTGACTCTGATTATACAGGCTTAGACCAGTGGTTCGCTGATGGTGTTAAAGCTATTCAATTTAGATTCGGTGATAATGATAGAACGATTCCTTTCGGTTCTTTCTATGCTGATAACATTGAAGTATTTTCTGATACCGCTGGCACTACAAGTATATTTTCAGATGACTTTGAAGGCTATGATGCAGGTGAAACTTTAGATGGTACAGACAGCAAATATAGCTTAGCTATTTACGCTGAAGTGTCTGTATTTGATGCAGGCGATGGCACAGAAGAACCTACGCCAGCAGTATTCTTTGATTTAACTGGAAGAATTGCAAGTGATGAGGCAACGGCAGCAGGTGCTGTAAGTGTACTTGACCCAGATGATGGCGAAGGTTTTGTTGTTCAGACAACCTTAATGGGTACATACGGTACATTAGCAATTTTAGAAGATGGCTCTTGGACCTATACCCTTGATACTGCTAATGCCACGATTGCAGCACTTGTTGTGGGTGAAAGTGAACTCGATACCTTTACTATTGAATCTTTTGATGGCACTACCGCTGAATTAGCAATCACAATTACAGGCACAATTGTTGTTGATACTGGAGCAAACAATGTTGCCAGAATGGCTGATACATCATTAACTGCTGACGCTGAGTTACGTTTAACAACGGAGCCACTTGCTGAAGGTTCTATTTCTACAACCATTAAGCTACAAGCAATTTCTGGCTTCACTGCTACACCAGAAGTTTCTGAAGATAATACCGCTTACATCAGTATCTATGGTGGCTCTGCTTCTTCAAGTAACTTAACGGGTGAGATTGTCTTTGCTAAAGACGGTGCTGTTAAATATCGTGATGCAAATAAAGATCAACAAACCATTGATGGCTTAACTTATTTTGATGATACAGATATTGATGTCGTTCTTGCTTGGACAGCAACAGGTTATTCACTTTCAATTGATGGTGGTACTACGTTCTACGGTCCTTATGAAGCAATCAATACTGGTACAGCGACCGAAACGTATCAAATTCGTATTGGTAGCTCTTCGAAAGAGTCAGCAAAAGAATTACTCGCTGATGATATCGTCATTGCTGATGAGAGCGATATGGCAGTGCTATCTGAAGACTTCGAAACTTATGCTGAAGGTGAAGATTTAAGTGCAATGTATTCAAGTTCTGCTGAAGCAACCGTTAAGACCATAGCGGGAAGTAGTGTAAATAAAGTTGCCCGAATGGCTGACACATCACTAGACGCTGACGCTGAGTTACGCTTAACCACGACTCCACTTGCTGAAGGCTCTATTTCAACAACCGTTAAGTTACAGGCGATTGCTGGCTTTACTGCAACACCGGAGGTTAGCGAAGATAATACCGCTTATATTAGTATTTATGGTGGCTCTGCCTCTTCAAGTAACCTAACGGGCGAAATTATCTTTAGTAATGATGGTAGTGTTAAATATCGTGATTCATCTAAATCGCAGCAAATCATTGATGGCTTAACGCATGCAAATGATACCGATATCGATGTAGTGCTTGAATGGACTGCAACAGGTTATTCACTTTCAATTGATGGTGGCACAACCTTCTACGGTCCTTATGAAGCAATCAATACAGGTACAGCGACAGAAACGTATCAAATCCGTATAGGTAGCTCTTCTAAAGAGTCAGCAAAAGAGTTACTCGCTGATGACATTGTTATCGCTGATGCAAACGATACTGCAATGCTATCTGAGGACTTCGAAAGTTATGCTGTGGGTGACGATCTAAGTACGACTTACTCTAGTTCTGCCGAAGCAACAGTGCAAGAAGACTAATTAACTTGCTGTTGTAAATTAATGTTTTAAATAATGTGTTAAAAATGCCGCTTATTGATAGCGGCATTTTTTGTACTTATTTTGTAGACTAAAGTGTGCTATTTGAATGCGACTTTCGCTCTTTTAAAAGTGATAAATAGCAAACAAAGTATCTATTTTTCCTCTTTACCTTTTTCGTCTTTAGCGAGTTTTAAATATCCAGCTATAAGCATTTTAATAAATAGGTGAATGAAAATAACAGAGTTTAGATAAAGCTTTTAGAGCGCTTGAGATAATTCAATGAAAGGCAACTATACAATAAAGAGTCCTTTATGCCGTACCTGAAATAACGGCCAAAATTGTTAATTGATCAGTATTAGGTAATGACTTGATTGATCTCGTCACTGTAATTAAATAGCCACCCATTTGTTTTGCTTTACTTTTACACTCATTATGCTTAAACATCTCAATAATATTACTGATTGTCGTTCCCATATAAATCAAGAATATATTGGGTCAGTGTAAACTTTAATTAATTACCATACATATTTCTAATATCACAGCTCACTTTTAGAATTTCTGCATTAACTTACTTTTGTACAAAAGTGAGCTAGAAAAAGCTAATGTCTTCATCGTAATAAAAGAACATGACACTATTCTCGTTTATTAGTGAATATTACAATTTGTCAGCTTATGGTTATATTTTATATCAGGATATGGTTATATCTTTAAGCTAAGAGCTTGAAAGTCAGATAAGGGTTATGTCAACTTATGATCGCATCGATAAATAAGCTCAAAAGGGGTTGGCTCTTATTTTAGAGAGTAAAAAGGCTGCTATTGCAGCCTTTTTAATGGGTGACAGTTTTATTGTTTAAATAAGCTTATTTCGGATCAAAGCTGAAAGCTTGACCGGCAATGGCCGCTTCATACATAAAACCACCTTTAGCCGCTGTAAAAATTGCCATGCCATTCATATAACTTGCTTTGGCTGCTGTACGATTTCCAGCATTACCTGCAGCGGCAGAATTACCAGTCGAGCCAACTTGAGCGTTTGCACCAACAGTAATGGCGACGGCTGAGGCTTGGGCGCTAAATTCGAATGTGCCACTGGTAAAGTCGTCGTACGCAGCTTTATTTTTGAAGAAGATAAGCTCGCTGTATGCTTGTCCGCCCAATTGAAAACCAATAGACAGCTGAGATAGGGTTGAGTCACCAGTGTGGCTGCCACCACGATAGACTCGACCTGAACCATAGGCGGCGCCGATACCTACACCACCTTTACCTACTGTTGGATAAACGGCATATCCATAAGCATCATTGAAAAAGCTCTGCACTTCTGGGGCTTTTTTAAAGTCAGCAATGGTCTTTGCGTATTTGTCAGCATATTTATCTGCGTGGGCAGTAGTAGAAAAAGTAAGCCCTAACAGCGCAACGCTCAGTGCTAAGACGGATAAAATATTTTTCATGCTAACTCCTGTTAATCGATATCGGATTGGTTTCAGCTGTTATGTAGGGTCACTACTTGCTCATTAATGTTAATGGCAAATCATGTTCGTATTCACAATAAAAATGAGCTGAATTGATGCAAGTTTGCAAGCAGCATATCAAAGCCGTGAGTCAAAGGGCAAAAATAACGCGCTTATTGTCAGCTAAGGTTCAGCCTACTGACGCGAAGCGCGCTTAGGTACAGTCTTGATTTGAAAGGCTGTTTTCTAGTCTTGTATACCTAGCACATAATAATCAAACCATTTCTTGTCCCATTCCATTTTGGCTTTTCGGTGCTGATATCGACTTAATCCATGACCTTCATCTGGGTACACAACTAATTCAACGGGCACATTAAGGTAGTGCTTTAAAGCACGATATAACCCTTGAGCATGGCCTAAAGGCACACGTTGGTCGTGTTCGCCGATATGAATTAATGTAGGCGTGTTAATGTTATTGGCATGGGTCAGTGATGACGCTTTTTTATAAGCTTCTGGCTGTTCCCACGGTAATCCCTGCATAAAGTTCACTACATGACCTGGGGTATCTTCTAACATCCACTGTAAGCGCTGATCGAAAACGCCTGCACCAGAACTTGCTGCTTTAAAGCGATTGGTGGTGCTGATGAGGGCATTCGTTAAGTAGCCGCCATTACTCCAGCCCATCACTGCCATTTTATCTTCATCAGCGATGCCTTCAGCGATTAAATGATCAACACCAGCAAGAATATCGTTGACTTCAATATCGTGCTCTTGACCTACTAAGTCAGTGAGAAACTTATCACCGAATCCCGTTGAGCCACGATAGTTTGGCGATAAGATCGCCCAGCCATCCGCCGAAAATGTGCTGCGTCCGTATGAGCGATGTTGCAGTGCATAAGGTGTCGCAGATGTAGGACCACCATGGATTTGTACTATCAGTGGTAATCTCCCTTGCGACGCTTTATAGCCATGTGGAAGTTCTAAAATACCCTCAACGGTAGCGCCATCAGGTGCTTGCCATTTCACGATGGAAATCTGTGGTAATTGCCATTGTTTTACTTGCGAGTTGATGTCAGTGATACGTTTAATTTTAGCGCGGCGATTATCAGCATCAGCAATAAAAAGGTCGCTAAAATGAGTTAAGCCATTATGGCTCAGCACGAGCTGTTTACCTGATGAATTAAAGTCATAGCTGCCGACTACGATGTCAGCATCTATGACTTTACGGCTATCACCTTGCTTGTTCTTGATAAATTCTGTGCAATAAATTTTTACTCGAGCAGACTCTGCACCGCGATAACAAATTTCATCACTGTTTGGACGCCACTGAATATCTTGTCCATTTAAGGTGACCTTACCCGGGCGAGAGAGCTCTGTTATGCTGTTGTTGCCTTTGGCGGTGTCAGCGATAAATAACTTGCCTGGGTGACCGTCAAAGTCGATGCGAAAGGCCAATTGCTGATTATTATCATGCCAAGCTAACCCTAATAACCAACCGTAAGGTGATGGAGCTTGTTGACGCCATTGTTGATCAGCCAATACCTGATGACGTTGTTGCTTCACATCATAAATATCAATGTCAGACCAACCCTCAAGTTTTACTAATTCATTATCTTCGGTCGTAATTCGGGCAATTTTAGTTTGGGCATTATTAACACTGAATTGCCAGACTACCTTATCGTCATCAATTAAAGTTTGTTGTTTGTAGTGTTCTAAATCAAGCACATAGAGTGGATTTGACTGGTGTTCACCATGACCATATTGAGGCGCATCATGACGGCTGCGCATCTCACTCCAGACATCGGTTTCTTCGGTGGTTTTATTGCCAGTAAAGTACAAGTTTTTACCATCATGGCTTAACTGAAACGCATTTACCCCTTCAGTTTCTTTGGTCAATGGCTGTAAGTCCGCACCACTATTAGTCATTCTAAATACTTGGTTTTTGCCATTCAGTGGCGCTTTTTCATGGCTGTCAGTACGTTTTGAGAGAAAGTAAATATATTGCCCGTCTGGACTCCAAACTGGACTTGCTTCATTTTCATTACTGAATGTGAGGCGTTGAGTTTGACGGGTTTTAGTGTTGACTTTCCATAAGTCAGATTGGGCTTTATCGAGCGTTTCATCCCAACGACTTTCTACCCAAATCGCTTCTTTACCATTAGGGCTAAAACTCACTTGTTTCATCATGGCGATGTCAAAAAAGTCATCAATAGTGATTTTTTTTAGTGCAGATTCGGCTGCTGTCTGAAAAGAAATACTGAGTAGAGAAATAAGCCCAATTGGGCGAAGGCGGGTTAATAACGTTGACATGGAGCTCCTTTCCTTATTCTTGATGTGTGTTAATGGAGTCGCTTTTCTGAGGCCGTATCTTCATTGATGATGGTTTGTAAATAATTCAATTCTTCAGAATTTAATAACTGCTCACTGGCTTTTTGTGGCTTGTGTGATTGATTCTGATTGGCGCTATTGTTGTTACCTCTGAGGTAGGCTGCACGAGTAATTTGATGCAAACCATATAAGGCAAAACCATAAACCGTTATCAGCAGTGACAATCGTGCAATGGTATGAGCTAAAACTGAAATAGTATCACCGAAATAAAATGGGATTAATACCATCACTATGCGCAGTACCCAATTAAGCAATATTCCAGCAGTAAGTATCAGTAACCAGCGCAATCTAATATCTTTTAAGCTTTGTTGGTTGGTTAATTTAAAGCGTTTTTTATGTTTGCTGATGGTATTGAATATCAGCCCAAAATAGATGGCACTTTGTAAAATGATGAACCCAGGCATGACTAATGCAATCGTGTTGATATGACGGAGTTCGCTAACTGAATTGACCACTTGTGTTGAAGCGGTCGGATCCAGCCCAATGTTGAAAAACACTGCAAACATAATGGCAATCATAGTGATTAACGTCGGTGATAGGTGTTTGAGAATATTACTATCTGATACCGGAATTTGCAGGCAAGCTTTACAGTATGAATAAAGTAAAGGCATCAATAAAAAGTAAAAGGGCACCATTAAGGTCAAAATGAAATGAATTTGAATCGGCGCATTTTCACGGGTGATTGCCCCAGTGGCAAAAAAAAGTGCAATGAGCAAAAATAACGAGCCTAATAAACGATTACTTTGTGTCGTGCTAGGATCGCTGTTGGCGTATATGTAGCGCACATATAAGCCTACCCCGAAGCAATGAATACCGCCGAGTAATGATAACCAAATATAAGCTTGCGAGAAAAACGGTCCGAGTTCGATCAGTTACCCCTTATTTCATTCTAAGTGATAATACCTCTAAGCGACTATTTCGACCAGTATCCTAAGCTTTTTTTTGCTTTCTTATGTGACGATTTGAAACGCCTTCAGGTGGCTTACCTGGCGCGGGTTTTCTTTCTGATAATAAATGCTTAATCGACATAATGGGATGGGGGAGCAGCATTCGTGGTCCTGAGTAGATCATTATCTCTCGGACTTTTTGTTTCATGTGGGGTTTATAGCAATGAACTGGGCATTTATTGCATGTTGGTTTGTCTTGACCGTAAGGACAGCGATCTAATCGAGTTTCGGCATATTCAAGCAATGAACGACATTCTTCACACAGCTCTTCACCTTGTGTCTGTTGATGATGAGCACGACAATATATGCCAGCCATGGCTGTCATTGTGTTGAGCTCAAACAGTAATTTTCCTGAGAGAATAGAAGATTCAGACATCAATAAATACCTTAGTAATTTACTCGGGTATGAGTAGTGTAACTAGCTTCAATGATTCAGTTCAATTTAGGTGATTATAAGCTTGAGCTAAAGCACAAAAATCTCAAAATTTGAATTTATCCCCACTTATCATGTTTAATGGCACAAAAGCAGGATAAATACTTGATTTATTGCTGCACAATAGCTTATTAATACTAGATAACCTGCTCAAAAAAGCAGCGTGAAAATTAATCTCTCTTGAATAGACTTTGAGCTTGACTGCTTAGCTATTTAAATACACACAAACATGACACAGGTATGGTGTTATCAATGAAATATATTGTCATTATTTTATTAGTCTTGTTGGGCGTTTATTTGTACCGTCGAACGCAGAAGGTTGCTCAAAACGAATTAGATGAGAAAACATCTGCTCAACAAGAAAAACCGCAAGAAACGACAGTGTCAGAAGATGTGATTGACGTAGAAGCAGAAGTCGTGGAAGAAACAACTGAAAAGGCTGTTGATGAGGTTGTCGTTGGCGCTAACACTGTCGTGCCAGAGCCAGAGCCAGAGCCAGAGCCAGAGCCAGAGCCAGAGCCAGAGCCAGAGCCAGAGCCAGAGCCAGAGCCAGAAGTTGTAAAAGAAAAAGAAAACGAAGAAACGGATGTAAACTTGCCTGCTACAGGTGCATGGGCGGGTGATGTGTTTGCTAATCTCGTTAGCAGTTTTGATGCCAGTGCAGATGTCACAGCGCAGCATCAAACGTTACTGAATATTATTGGTCATAGTTATAAATTGCGTAAACAGGCAGATTATTGCCAATATGGTGCGCAATTGGCCGATAACTATTTAGCTGTTTATGCCAAGTACCAGCAACAGAATAAGGTTGCTGCTGATGAAAAAGGTCCAGGTTTTATGCAGTTATCAACCATGCTTAATGATACTAAGCAGTTTGATAAAGCCATTATGCTATGTGAGCAAGCGCTGCAATATCAGCTAAGCGATGGAACTGTTACTGGTTTTGAAGGTCGAATTAAACGTATCGAGAAAGCAAAATCTAAAGCTGCAGGCTAAGGGCTATTTAACCTGTTGGTGAATACTATTTCACCTAGATTCAATTAAAGCGGACTTAGGTTCGCTTTTTTATTGCTAATATCTTTGTTAGTTATAGACATATTGATGGATCTTGCCATTATAGGGCGCGTTTGAGCCAACGGAGTTGCAATATCGCGCTACTTTTTGCTCGGCGAGTTAATGCTTCCCTTCACTTTTGAGGAAATTAAGAGGTTT
This sequence comes from Shewanella sp. UCD-FRSSP16_17, assembly GCF_001675935.1. Taxonomy (NCBI): domain Bacteria; kingdom Pseudomonadati; phylum Pseudomonadota; class Gammaproteobacteria; order Alteromonadales; family Shewanellaceae; genus Shewanella; species Shewanella sp. UCD-FRSSP16_17. Next base: position 60,235 of record NZ_LZFV01000004.1, on the reverse strand, counting down.
TTTATGAATACCAAAGTACTGACTTTGTTGGTTTTATGCTTAGGAATATTCAGCTTGTCAGGCTGTATTCGTACACCTGAATGGACTCTTTTTTATTACGCAGACCAAGCTAAAAAGCCGGCTAATCCGATACAAGCGGATTATATTGCGGGTTATTATGACACGCTTGAGCAGTGTCAGTTAAAAGGCGATGGTATGTTACGCCTTAGTGGAAAAAGCCTTGTTGAAATAGACAAGCAGGCTCTAGAAAATGCTACAGCAATACCTGTAGCTATCGAAAAAGGATATCAATGTGAGCAGCTATGTCAGGTCGATGATGAAAATGTGATTCATTGCCAATAGCCTGCTTTAGGGAAGATGAATGCAGCTAAAACAAGATTTTTTTGAACAACTTGAAGGATTTTATTCGCAGGTTTACCCGCTGCCTATTAGTCAACCTCATTGGCTTGCTTGGAGTGATGACGCCGCGGCATTAATTGGCCTAACTAAGCCCACCGATGAGTTACTGATGCAGATGTCAGGTAATCAACAGATACCTGGTGCGAGTTATTATGCGCAAGTGTATAGCGGTCATCAGTTTGGTGGTTATTCACCACGATTGGGTGATGGTCGTTCAATTATTCTAGGTGAAGCATTTAATGGGCAAGATGCGCATCCACAAGCTTGGGATATTGCCTTAAAAGGTGCAGGCCCAACCCCGTATTCCCGACATGGCGATGGCCGAGCAGTAATGCGCTCTGCAGTAAGAGAGTTTTTGGCATCGGAAGCGCTCGCAGCTTTATCTGTTCCTACTACACGTGCCTTAGCCGTTATAGGTTCTGATTTGCCCGTTTGGCGTGAATCTCAAGAAACCGCTGCTATTACCGTAAGGCTGGCAAAAAGTCATATTCGTTTTGGTCATTTTGAATATTTTTGTCATAGCGAACAAGGAAGTAAAGATAAGCTTATTCAGTTACTTAATTTTACTATTGCCCAACATTATCCGCATTTATCGCAAGATTATCACGGTTACAAAGCCTGGTTCACACAAGTGGTTAAAGATACCGCTGTGCTGATTGGTCATTGGCAAGCCGTTGGTTTTGCTCATGGGGTGTTGAACACAGATAATATGTCTGTTTTGGGCGACAGCTTTGATTTTGGCCCTTTTGCTTTTTTAGATACGTTTAAAGAAGACTTCATCTGCAATCATTCTGATCCAGAAGGGCGTTATGCGTTCGGTCAGCAGCCTGGTATTGGGTTATGGAACTTGCAACGTTTAGCGCAAGCATTAACGCCTGTGATCGAATCTGATGATTTGGTCGCTGCACTGAATACCTACCAAGCAGAATTAGTGAAGCAATACTTGTTATTGATGCGGGCTAAATTGGGCTTATCAGTAACAGAGCAGATTGCCAATTCGGCAGAACAAGACAAACAAGATTTAGACCTAATAGGCCGATTTTGTGGGGTGATGCAGCATAATATGTTGGACTACACCAACACCTTTAGGGCTTTTGGTAACTTGGATGTCAATAGCGCTAAATCCAATATTGCAGATGAAATCATCGATAGGCCAACATTTGATGCTTGGTATAAGGACTATCAGCAACGAGTGGGACAAGTGACAGATATTGAGGCTTGGCAAGGTGCAAGAAACAGCGTCAATCCGAAATACATTCTGCGTAATTATCTTGCACAGGAAGCCATTGTCGCCGCAGAAGAGGGAGATAATGGTAAATTGGTTGAATTACACCGGTTATTAACACAGCCTTATGCCGAGCAAGAACATATGTCACATTATGCTCAGCGTCCGCCGCAGTGGGGGCAGGGATTAATTATGTCTTGTAGCAGTTAATTTTTATTTTAAGCATACGATAAGCCGAACAGTAAACATGTAGGCTTATCAATAACGCAGGTTTACCTAACAATATGAATAGCGAAAAGCCCGTGATTGGCTTGCATTCAATCGCATTAGACAAAGAGTCGCTCAGTATTTTAATCCGTGCAGATATAGATTTTGAGCAGTTTGAACAATTTGCTGAGCCATTGGCCGCGGCGATGGATTGCGAAATCCGTGAGCAACAATGGGGCGCAGATAGACATCAATGGCTATTGAATTTTGAAGGTAGTCAGCTTTGGTTACATTACGAGTTTTATGGCGATATTTGTTGGATATCGACCGATGTCGCCTCGGATATTGAAGTGTTAACGTATTTAATGACGTTATTAACACCATTAGTCACAGTGAAGGGCGCAAATGAGTAATCGTCAAATAGATAACGATTCGACAGAGCAAGCCAATTCGAATAAAAGCCAAGATGCATCATTTGACTTTCAAGCTTTAACGCCTGACTTAATTTTAGATGCTATCGAGAGCTTAGCGGTATACCCAGAAACCGGTTTATTGGCTTTAAATAGCYATGAAAACCGTGTTTACCAATTTCGGTGTGATCGTGGGAATCGATATGTGGTTAAGTTTTACAGGCCGCATCGTTGGTCTGAAGAACAAATTCAAGAAGAACATGATTATGCGCTGGCATTGGCTGCAGAAGATATTCCTATTGCTGTTCCAGCGATTATCGATGGTAAGACTTTACACCACTATCAAGGCTATAAATTTACGCTATTTCCTTCTATTGGTGGGCGTGCTTTTGAGGTCGATAATCTCGACCAATTAGAGTCTGTTGGTCGCTTCATTGGCCGTATTCATCAATATGCCAGTAAACAAGCATTCCAATATAGAGAGCCAGTTTCATCAAAGATTTTGGGTGATGATGCGTTGGCGTATTTACAACAATCTGGTCAAGTGGCTGATGGCATTAGCCAGCAGTTTTTTACCGTGGCAGAGCAAGTGTTAGATAAAGCTAAAAGTGCGATGTCAGGGCATCAATTTCCAACGATTCGTCTGCATGGAGATCTGCATCCCAGTAATATTTTATGGACGCCCGATGGCCCAGGCTTTGTGGATTTAGATGATGCAAGGCAAGGTCCTGCAGTACAAGACATATGGATGATGCTAACGGGTGATCGATCTCAACGGCTGTTACAATTAGACGTCTTGCTAGAAGGTTACCAAGAGTTTTACGATTTTGACCAAGGTCAGCTCGCTTTAGTTGAGCCTCTAAGGGCCTTGCGCATGCTTCACTATAACGCTTGGTTAAGTAAAAGATGGCAAGATCCCGCATTTCCAATGAACTTTCCATGGTTTGGTGATATCAAATACTGGGAACAACAAACCTTAGCGTTTAAAGAACAACTTGCAGCGTTAGATGAAGCACCATTAAGCTTGATGGGATACTAGGTGTTAACTAACGTAGATTGTTACAAATGTTCTTGATAAGGTCTTGAGATATTGCAATAACCTAAATTATGATACGGTTTAGGTAATACATACATTAGCTCTGCGTAAAGCAGGCAATAGATGGCAAATTTTAAAATTAAAAAATAATTTAAGATTGCACACTAAAGGAAGCAAAATGAAAAAAGCACTATTAATGGCTGCGGCACTACTTTTAGCCCCATTGGCGGCAACTGCTGCAGATTATAAAGAAGGTGTACATTACACTGTGGTTAATGAAGGCCCTGCAACGTCTAAGCCTGAAATTACAGAGTTTTTCTCATTCTTCTGTGGCCACTGTTATAACTTTTCAAAAACAGTTGTTCCAAAAATTGAGAAAACATTGCCAGAAGGTGTTGCGTTTAACCAAGCACACGTAGAGTTTATTGGCCGTGAAATGGGCACTGAAATGTCTCGTGCTTTTGCGATTGCTCACCAGTTAAATGTTGAAAAGAAAATCGAACATGCAATTTTCGTTGCTATTCACGATACTAAGCAACGTTTCACTAGCCAAGATGATATCCGTATGCTGTTTATTGCTAACGGTGTTGATGGTAAAGACTTTGATGCGGCAGCAAACTCATTCATGGTGAATGCACAAATGTCTAAAATGAAGCGTGATACTGAAAACGCAAAACTATCAGGTGTGCCTGCATTAGTGGTTAACGGTAAATATCGTGTTGAGACTGGTTCAATTAAGTCTTATGACGAGCTTTTAGATATCGCTTACTACTTAACGTCTAAAGATAAGTAATCGATTAAGATTAACTAAGACGAATTATTGACGCAGTATTTGTTCGATAATTTAATAAAAAAATAGAGCCAGCAGTGGCTCTTTTTTTATGTCTGTATTTTGTGAGGTTGATTATCCAACTACCTGAAAAAAAGCAAAAAAAAACCGTAGGTTTCAAAATTATTCATTTCAAAACGATACGGTGTTGAGCCAATTGGCTCGTTATTTACCCTGAGTAACGTTAAATACTCTATCAAAGCGTCAAAAAAATGGCAAGTGTCATTTTTGTGTTATTTCATTATTTGAACTTAATCGCTGAATTTAAGGTGAAAAATGTTTAACTTTACGAAACTCTTTGGGGATTTATATTGTCAAAGTGAAGTCATCAAAAACCAATAACAACATGCTTGAGGAGTTCTCATGAGAAGGTTCCCCGTTTACGCACCTAAGCTTATTGTCAAACATGCACGTATTTTTCTTACAGGGGTTATTTGGGTTAAAGATCTAGGTTGCTTAGAGTTTAAGAAGGGACGTTTTTTAATGCCAAAAAAAAGCCTGCCAAAAGTAAAGCAGGCTGTTTCAGAACTTAATGAGCTATTAGCTGCTCAGCATAATGAAGCTAATGCTATTTAGCTTTCGCTATTAAGTAATCCAACAAGACCGTTAACTTTGTCATTCCAAGAGTTGAGGTCTTGTTGTAGTTGTTGATTAGTCTCAGTCAACTGAGCGTTCTTTTGCTTCTCTTCTTCAAGCTCCATTTTAAGTAGCTCAGCATTTTCAAGAGTAGCCTGGATTTTGGCTTCCAGTTGGGACAATAATTCAAGGCTCATATCGGGAGTCCTAATAGTTTCTGGATGGAATGCTGATTCTAGCAGTGACTGGGGTTTAAGGAATAGACAAATCTGTTAAGTGGTTAAAAAAAGTACCAGTTTTACTACTATTTTCTAAGCTTTAATCACCTTGAGCTGTATTTCGGTAATTTTTTACTGATATCTAGCAGCAATCCCTGTTGTTCAGTGTCCCATGAAAGTCTTACTCATTAGATAAACCTCGTTTTAAAACGGCCTTTTTTGGGAATTGTCATCTTGTGCAGAACGATTGACGGTTAAATGTCATCCACATTGTCCATTTGCTTGACATTACAACTGATGATTCATAGTCTGCTAGCTCTGTTTTCAAGGTGGTAGCAAATGGACATCAAATATAATTTAAAATCGTCACGCCGTACTGAGCAATTTCATCCAGAAGGTAATGTTGGATTTGGTAATCTCAGAACTGATCATATGTTTTTAATGGATTATCGAGATGGCCAATGGTGCGATCCACGTATCGAACCTTATGCTCCTTTTGAGATTGCGCCAGGTGCAATTTCATTGCATTACGGTCAGTCTATTTTTGAAGGCGCAAAGGCCTTTATGCATGACGACGGTGAAATCTATACCTTTAGATTGAATAAGAATGCGGAACGTTTAAACAACTCTGCAGATATCTTATGTATTCCTAACCTTGATGAAGAGATTCAACTTGAAGCCATTAATGCGCTTATTGATGTGGATCGTTTGTGGTTCCCGATGCAAGATGGCGCTTGTTTGTATATTCGTCCTTTCATTTTTGCGACCGAAGATCGTCTATCGGTGAGTCCTAGCCTGAATTTTACCTTTTGTGTCATTTTAAGCCCAAGTGGCGCTTATTATGCTGATGGGGTAAGCAAAGCGATTCGTTTACTTATTAGTAAGAAGTTCCACCGTGCAGTATCGGGTGGCACCGGCGCATCGAAAGCGGCGGGTAACTACGCTGCATCACTGCGAGCGGGCCAAGCTGCTGCTGAATATGGCGCTGCTCAAGTGTTATATCTTGATGCTAACAATCAACAGATTGAAGAAGTGGGCGCTATGAACCACTTCCATGTGCTTAAAGATGGCACTGTAGTGATCCCAACATTTACTGATACGATTTTAAAATCAATCACCTCGCAATCAATGCTTGAGCTAGGGCACCTATTAGGCTGTGAAGTGCGTCAAGAGACGATCATGCTAGATAAGTTTATTGCTGATATCGAGGCGGGTGAAATTGTTGAGGCAGGTGGCTTTGGCACCGCAGCAGTTGTGTCACCTGTGGGATCGTACATTTTTGAAGATGGACGAGTGGTAACTGTTGGTGATGGTGAGGTCGGCCCGTGTATTAAGCGAATCTACCAAATCTTTACTGAACTACAAAATGGTCAGCTTGAAGGCCCTGAAGGCTGGGTTAAACGTGTTGAGCGAGTGGCTCCTAATACGTAGTAGAATAATACCTAGTGCAGGTGTTTTGACCAATAAAAAGGCTCCTAAGGGAGCCTTTTGTGTATCTATCGCATGCCTGTTAACTATTAGCTTTCTCAAGTTTGTCTTGCTGTAATACGGCCAAACATTCATCTGCTGGCAGAGGTTTACTCAGCAAGAAGCCTTGGACTTGATCACAGCCTTCTGACTGCAAGAAGTCGAGTTGTTCTTGGGTTTCTACCCCTTCAGCAACGACATTCAGCTCTAAACTATGGGCTAAGGTAATAATTGCACTGGTTATTGCTGCGTCATCAGGATCTTCAATGATATCGCGCACGAACTCTCGGTCGACTTTTAACGTATCAATAGGGAAACGTTTTAAGTAACTCAAGCTCGAATACCCAGTCCCAAAGTCATCAATAGCAATGGTGAGTCCTAAGGCTTTAAGTTGCGACAGTACTTCCACTGAATCCTTTGGATTACCCATGATCATCGATTCGGTTAACTCAAGCTCTAATGCTCCAGCAGGTAACCCTGAGACGGCCAATGCGACTTCAATGGTTGAAATAATATCCGCTTTTAATTGTCTTGCTGAGAGATTGACGGCAACTGAGATATCTTCAAAGCCTTGTTTATGCCATTCAGCAAGTTGATTACACGCTTCATCAATGGCCCAGTGCCCAATGGCGTTGATCATCCCAGTTTCTTCTGCCAATGGAATAAATTCAACGGGTGAAATAAAGCCAAGCGTTTTACTTTCCCAACGCAGTAGCGCTTCAACGCCTAAAATTTGCTTGGTTTTAATATCGTATTTAGGCTGATAAACCAGATAGAGCTCGTTACTTTGAATCGCTTCTTTAAGCCCAGCTTCAAGCTCAACATGACGGGTGGCATATTGGTTTAGCTCTTCGGTGTAAAACTGGAAGTTATTGCGACCTAAAGATTTTGCATGATACATGGCGGTATCTGCATACTTGATCAGTGAGGTACTGTCGTCAGCGTCATTAGGGAATAAACTGATACCGATAGAAGGCGAGACAGTAATATTTTTATCTTCAAGTAAGAAAGGCGCTTTAAAGGCTTTAAGCACTTTTTCAGCAATGATGGTAGCCGCTTTTAACTTGGCGACCCCTTCCAAAATAATGGTGAACTCATCCCCGCCTAGACGGGCAACGGTATCGCCTTCACGAATAGCATTTTGCAATCGACTCGCAACGGCTTTTAGCAGTAAATCACCCACATGGTGTCCCATGGAGTCATTGATGTGTTTAAAGCGGTCTAAATCAAGGAATAACAAGGCAACAATTGATCTCGAACGATGGGCCTTAGTGATAGCTTGATTAAGTCGATCTTGGAATAAGGTTCGGTTTGGCAGGCCTGTCAATGGGTCAAAGTTTGCTAAAATTCGCAAATCTTCTTCCGCTTTTTTACGGCTCGTGATGTCAGTAAATACCGCAACAAAGTGGCTGGTCTCACCCTTAGTATCAATGACTTGGTTGATTTCTAGCCAAGCCAAAATACCTTTTTTATCTTTAGTTCGAATGTTGATTTCACCGGCCCAATGCTTTTTACGCAGTAGCTGTAATTCGACATTATGGTAGAAATCTCGAGAACGCTTTCCATGGGCGAGGAATAAGAAATGCTTGCCCGCGATGGCATCAGGCTCAAAACCTGTTATTCGACTGAAAGCAGGGTTTACCGAGCGAACACGGTAATCTAGTTCTCCCACCACTACGGCCTCATTCATACTGTGCAGTACTTGAGTGGAGAGTTTTAGCTCGTTTTCAGTTTCTTTTCTGACAGTGATGTCTTTATGGGTTCCTGCCATTCTGACCGGTCTGTCTTGTTGATCCCATTCAACAACCTTGCCTCGATCGATTAACCAGATCCATTTGCCCGCTTGTTTTTCAACACGATATTCAGCTTCAAAGAACTCAAGTTTACCTTCAAGATGTTGATTAAGAATTTTCGACACCCTAGGTTTATCTTCTGGGTGAATATTATTAATCAAAGCTTGATCTTCATTACCAAGGCGCAGCGGTGGCACCATGTCCGTTCGGTAGACTTTATTTTCACGTATGTTCCAGTCCCACATGCCATCACCAGACGCCCATAGCGCCAGTTTCAGGCGCTCTTCAGAGGCGCGGATACTGATTTCAAATTCACGCTGTTGTTCACGCTTTAGCTGTTTAAGATAAATCAGGAAAGTAATCGCCAGCATGATGGCAATACCATAGATGACGTAAGCTGCTTTACTTAAATAAAACGGTGGGACGATTGTAAATTTGATACTAAACGGAGCTTGGTTAAAACTGTTGTCTGTTAACGTGAAGCGCACCAGTAACTCATACTCTTTAGGTGCAAGACCTGTAAAAGTAATATTGTTGGTATTGTTAAGTTCAACCCAATCGTTATTGTGCCCGACTAATTTATAACTTAATTGGTGAAATCCTGGGTAATTGTATTCAAGCGCACTGACTTCAAAACGAATGACATTATTCGAAAATGGCATAGTCAGCTCAGGAGGATGAGATAAGTCATGCAATTGATGATGCTCATTTCCAATGGTATAGCTCGTAAGCGCTAATTTGACATCAGGCCTTTCTGCGGGGACTTCATCTGGGGTAAATTGGTTAATGCCATTAATCCCGCCAAACCATAAGTCACCATCTGCATCCCTAAACTTGACCCCACCATTAAATTCGTTGGCTTGCACACCATTAAAGACATTAAATGCCACGAGTTGATTATCAGGAGTGACACGAATGATGCCTGAGTTCGTGCTTAACCAGAGGTTTTGCTGGTTATCTTCGAGAATGGCATAGACCGTGTGTTGCTTTAATGATTCATTTAAAGCTTCAAAGTGAATGCTACCGTCTGCCAGTTCAATAATTTTGTCGACACCGCTATGGGTTGCCATTAAAAAGTCACCCGTGCTGGTAGCAATAAAATCACGGATACGATTATCACTCAGTGTTGATTCGTCCGCGGGTTGGCGAACTTTTAACGTGAGTTTTTTATCATCTGGCTTTAGCCTTACTAGGCCTGCCATTGTCCCAATCCAAAGGTTATTTTGATGATATTTTAGAGAAAGAATTGAACGCTCTTGAGGAGAGTACGTCTCTTGGTAATCAAATTGATATTGATGTAGTACCCCTTCGCCAGGTAAGACAAAATACAGTCCATTACTGCTCCCCACCCATAAACGCTGTTTGTCGTCTAACGCGAGCGAGCGTATATGCAAAGTGTTGGGAATAAGGTGGTCAAATGCCGGTAAAAAACTGAGCTGTTGATCCGGTGTCAGTCTGGCTAAACCATGATCTGTTCCGAACCATAAGTTGCCATCGGGCGTTTCAGTTATTGCATGTACCGTGATGTTTAATTCAGATTCATTAAGGTTTAATGCAGTGGCAAACAAGTCATTGTAATAATAAAATTGGCCTTGTTTTTCATCAAAGGTTTTAACGCCTGCGCTTTCGGTTCCAACCCATAGTCTGTCTTGGCTATCACGAAATATAGCTCTGATCATATTAGCCATTTTGGGCTTAGATGGGTGCATTTCATAAATATGATTAAAATAGACTTGGTTAAGATTAAGCTTGTTAATACCAGAATAACGAGTGCCTAACCACAATGTACCATCGGGCGCGAGCATGATGGTTTGTAAGTTATTTTCGCTGATTGAATGACGGCTATTAGGGTCATATTTATGGACTTTACTGCGCCACTGACCGTCGATTAAATCAAGTTGTATTAATCCTGCATTAGCACCAATAGCCCATACTTGTTGGCTATTGCTGATGACAAAATCATGAATTTCGTTAAAGATGGTTGGCTGCTGATTAGTCCATACGAGTGTTTTTTCATGGGTGATGAGATCATAGCGAACTAGCTCGTTACCTATCGCGAACCAAACAGAGTCATCTTGAGCGTTAGTATGAATGCTATTGACTCTTAAATCTGCAGGGATATCTAAGCGAATGATGGTATTGCTATCAATGGCAAATGTGCCGCTTTGCTCAGTGCCAACAAAGATATATTTATCATCGACATTGGCGACATAACTGATACTGGGGTCAATGCTATTACTGATACTAATCTTGGTGATTTTATTGGTTTTTAGCGAGAGGGTATAAAGGCCTGTTTTGGTGCCAATCCATAATGAGTCACCAATTAAACTTAAGCTGGTTAAGCGTAAGTCATTTAGTCCGCTTTCTAAGCCATAGTTGGTGAACTTGCCAGTGGCTAAATCTAGTTTGCTGAGGCCTTGAGAGAAGGTTGCAACCCATAAGCTATCGTCGGGTGATTGCAAGATATCAATAATGTAATTACCGACAATGCTAGACGGGTCGTTACTGTCATTGAGAAAAATATCAAACTCGATTCCGTTGTAGCTATGCAGTCCATCTTGGGTTCCGACCCATAGCATACCAGCCTTATCCATAAACAGTTTGGTGACTGAGTTTTGGTTCAGCTCATTAGAGCCTTCGAACTGATCAAACGACAATAAATGATTATCATTTTTAGGTGTGATTGCGATAGCTTGAATTGTCATTGAGATGATAAACATCGCAATGACAAAAGACGTGCTAAATAATGTGGCTAAACGTAAATTCAATCTGCACCTTTAGTAATTAGAATAAACACCTAGTGATGTTGGTTGCATATTGTTAGTTAGGATGTAAATGCTTAACAAGAATAGTCATAGCGGAGAGAAATAACACACTATCCGTTTGTTAAATACACAAAAAAAAGCATTTAAATCGTCTTAAGCAACCATATTACGTAGCTATATGCTTTATTTCAAATTACATTTCAGTTTTACGTAGGATGGATGTTGCAAAAGCTTAATAGAGTTAACAATTTACTTAAAAGTTAACGCAATAAAGTAAAAAACACGCTGAATAGCGTGTTTTTAGTCATGTTCGATAATGCTATTAATTATCTTGTTTTTGATCAGGGGCATGTTGCTGGAAAATTTCCTCAAGCTGCTGGTCTTTATCAAACCAAACTTGATTTAACCAACGTTGAAATTCAACCCGGGTTTCAGCTTCCGAGAAATACACTTCAGAATCGACTTCTGGCACAGGCATTTGCTCAATACGTACGACAATCTTTTTCACCCGCCCTGACATGACTTCGTACAAAATGCCTTCTTTTGCTTTAGCATCAGCATCAGGGTAGGCCAATGTCATGTTCAATAAGCCAGTAAACTGCTCACCCATAGCTGAAAGAGTAAACGCAATTCCACCTGCTTTAGGACGCAATAAATGACGATAAGGTGATTGTTGGCGACGATGTTTATCTTCAGTGAAACGGCTACCTTCAACATAATTGATGATTGACGTTGGGATATGGATAAACTTCTCACATGCTTTGCGAGTCGTTTCTAAATCTTTGCCTTTGAGTTTAGGATTCTTTTTTAGTTTGGCTGGGCTGGTTCGGTTCATAAATGGCATATCCAATGCCCAACAGCCTAATCCTAAAAATGGGACAAATATGAGCTCTCGTTTTAAAAAGAACTTCATCATTGGTACGTTGTTGCGCAAAATATACGTTTGTGCAGCAATATCAAATCCACTGACATGATTACTGATAATTAAATACCAGCCATTTTCATCCAGTCCTTCTAGTCCCTCAATGTCCCATTCAATTTTGGCGATTAAATTTAAAATGCCGCCATTGCATGATGCCCAAGCCCACATAAAGCGATTCATTAATCGTGAAATATGGTTACGACCTAGAGCCACTGGCACGAATAATTTAATGATGCCGCCAATACTGATTAATCCTGCCCATACGACAGTGTTAATAATTAAAAGTAATGAACTGATAAAGAACAGTATCGGACCTGGTAAAAAACTTAGCATGGAGCTAAATACCTCTAGTTATTTTGTCAGCCATTTCGCTGATTTTGTTATCTTTTTCGAGCCATAGTTGATTGAGTTGATTTTGGAACTCAATTTTAAACTCACGATCTTTACTGTAGTCACCACGCATTGCGTCAGGAATCGTTGTCACTTGAATATCAACATGGACTTCATCGAGGCCATTACAAATATATTCCCAGTAGGAAGGTATTTTATCAGGATAATAAATGGTGACATTGACTAATTTATTAATTTGGCTGCCCATTGCGTCAAGGGCAAATGCCATTCCGCCTGCTTTAGGTTTTAATAAATGATGATAAGGAGAGGCTTGTTTTGTATGTTTGCCAGGATGAAAGCGAGTTCCCTCGACAAAGTTCATTACACTTACAGGCTTATGCTTGAATTTTTCACATGACTTGCGAGTTATCTCAATATCTTTCCCTTTAAGTTTAGGGTTCTTTTTAAGTTGTGCTGTGGAATAACGGCGCATAAAAGGGAAATCTAACGCCCACCAAGCTAGCCCTAACACTGGAACATAAATGAGTTGCTGCTTTAAGAAAAATTTCAAAAAAGGAATTTTGCGGTTAAATACTCGTTGTAAAATTAAGATGTCGACCCAAGATTGGTGGTTGGCAATGACCATATACCATTCTTTTTCTGAAAACTGACTATCGCCAGTTAACCTTATCTTCGTTGGGTGCAATATTGACTCAATCACACCGTTAACAGTGATCCACGCACTGGCACAGTTATCTAAAATATAACTGCATATTTTACGAATGATGTTTATTGGTAACACTTTGAATATACTAAATATAAGTATAGGTATTACCCAGAATACGGTATTTATTACATAGCAAATAAATGCTATCGATCCTTTAATTTTTGCAAACAGCGGCATCTAGCTCTCCTGTGAATGGAGGCTTATGTTACTCCGTGAAATGATTTGGCTCAATCCGAAGGACAATAATATCGCAATTTTTACGCAAAAATTACACGCTGTTCAGTCTGTATCATTGACTTACTATGATGATTGTTCGTACTCACTGCTGACTCAATCGATGCATCAATCTATCCATAGCTCGATATCCTAATGCTTGGGCAATATGACGTCTTTCAGTTGTTTTGGATTGTTGTAGGTCTGCGATGGTTCGAGCAACCCGCTGGATCCGATGAAAGCTTCTCACAGATAAACCGAGCTGCTGCACACTTGCGTCTAAAAACTCTAAGTCAGCTTGGTTCATGTTTAAATGCTGTTTTAACAGTGAAGGGGACAGTTCACTGTTGAGCAAACCTGCGCGTGATAACTGTATCTGTCTTGCTTGATTGACCCTTTTGGCAATACTTTCACTGCTTTCAGCCGTTTGCTGGGGTTGGGTGAGAGTGCCTGCTGGCAGTTTAGGGACTTCGATTGTTAAATCAAAACGGTCTAAAAATGGACCTGAAAGTTTAGATAGATAACGCTGAATTTGGTCGGGGGTTGAGCGGGCATTATCTACATCGCCACAAGGGCTTGGGTTCATGGCTGCAATTAATTGAAAACGACTCGAGAATTTTACTTTTGCTGCTGCGCGAGAAATGACGACTTCGCCAGATTCCATAGGTTCACGTAGGCAATCTAATACTTTACGTGGAAACTCGGCTATTTCATCTAAAAACAATATTCCTCTATGGGCTAGTGATATCTCACCTGGCTTTGGGATGCTGCCACCGCCAACTAATGAAATTGATGAGCATGTGTGGTGTGGTGCTCTAAAGGGACGTTCAAGAAAAGCGTTTGGTTTGATGTTTAACCCTGCGACAGAATGAATAGCGGCAACATCAATCGCTTCTTCATAGCTGAGCTTGGGCAATAGCGGAATGATTCGGTTAGCGAGCATACTTTTGCCGGTGCCGGGAGGGCCTAAAAATAACTAGTTATGTTATAATCCTACTAACACCATAAAAACGGATTTTAGCAATGAAAAAAGCTTATTCATACATACGCTACTCATCACCTCAACAAGCGAAAGGTGACAGTTTTAGACGACAATTTTCAGCTACACAGGCGTATTGTGAGAAGAATGGATATGAGCTTGATACAGAACTAGCTATTTATCAAGAATTAGGCACTTCGGCATCAGAAATCGGTTCTCAAGAAATCTTAAATAATTTCATTGATGATTGTGTCACAGGTAAGGTTAAAAAAGGTAGTTTGTTAATTGTTGAAAACCTTGATCGATTATCTCGATTAAAAGTAAATCAAGCTATGCTTCAATTTTTAACTATCCTAAATTATGTTGATATTTACACAACTCAAGATGAAAAACACTATTCCAATGATGATAATCTAGATGGAAATGCTCAATTAATAGCGATTGTTTCAAGTGTTTTGATAATGTCTAGGGCTTACGAAGAAAGTGAAACCAAGAAAAAACGCTTGAAAGAAAGTTGGGATTCGAAAAGGAAAAACATTGAGAATAAAAAACTAACTTCTTTAATCCCACATTGGTTAGAATTATCAGAAGATAGAACAAAATTTCACATCAAAAACGATAAAGTAAAAATAATAAAATACATTTACGATAAATCTATCAATGGAATGGGCGTATCTCAGCTTATAAGGCACTTAAATGAGAACTTAACCCAATTCCCTACTCCAACCCATAAAAGTAAGCTATGGGCTAGGACGAGCCTTTCTAGAATACTTACAGATCGAGCCGTGTTAGGTGAATATCAACCTCACATTGGAAAACACAACGGTATCGGTGATAAAAAACGTAAGCCATTGGGCGACCCAATCCCAGATTATTATCCACAGATAATTAATGAAGAAACATTTTTAAAGGCTCAAATAGCACGGAAAAGCAGAACTATAGGACGTGGCAAGGTTAACAGAAACAAGTTCTCTAACTTATTTCGTAATATCTTACGGTGTGGATATTGCGATGGGAAAGTTGAATATGTAGACAAAGGAGAGGGTTCAAAAGGTGGAAAGTATCTAAGTTGTGCCAATGCAAAGCGTGGCGGTGAATGCACTCATAACAAGCATTACAAGTATTTACCACTAGAATTAATGTTGTTACATTTGACAACAGAAAACGGCTTTATGCCTAAACCTGAGACACCAACAGAGCTAAATCTTAGACTTTCAAAGCTTCAAGACCTTAATGAAAAAGCAGAATCTAAACTTAGTTTTTTGTTAGATGGTGATTTTACAATCCCCAGTATCAAAGAAAAAATAGGAGTATTATCAAAAGAAATAGAACGATACAGATCAGAAATTGAAGATATTGAAAACAAAATTTTAACTTTCAAGCCTGACTACACATATTCAGATTTATATCAGAATGTAATACTTGAAAATGATTCCGTTTTACTATCATCTAATAGAATGACTTATAATAGTTATCTATCAAAAAAAATAGAATCAGCATACTTATTTAATGATTATAGTAATTTCATTTTGTTCAAGATGAAAGATCAGCACGTTCATACGGTTATGATTGATGAACAATATAATTTTGGCGGTTGTTCATTACCAAACAACCATATGACATATAAGCGTTTGAATGGTGATCGGACACCGATTGACGAAATGATTTGGCAGATACAAGAGAACTTTCTAATATTGATAGACAGTTGCAAAAACATTCATGATAAGAAACTAGACAACTATTTAAATAGAATTAACAAACTAATCAGCAAAATAATTCTTGAACAAGAAATTGAATTATTTAATCAAGTTCTTTTCCAAATAGAGAAAGCTCATAAAGTTTTAGCAAAAATAGAGATGAAGCAATGATCATTAACTCAGAAGAAACCAATCAGAAAGCCATAGAGCGAGTTCTAAGCCTTTTATACGATTACGAAGGTAATTTATTCTCCTTTTTTAAAATGGTATTTGACCTACTAAATAAAATTTATTGTCATTTTTGACAACACATTCAGCAGCAACTAACTTTTTAATACTTTTTGAAAATTGATGTTTATCAACTCCAATACAAAATCTAACATCAGAATACTTATCAAACTTAAAGTAATCATATTTATCAGAATATCTATACATATTAAAATAAACTTTCAAATCAGTTTTTGACAACTTAACACCGTCTTCGAAAAACTTAATCAGCATTCCCATCAAAAATTTAGTTTCTATATTTTCTTTATATTCAACTTCCTTCATTTTTAACATCCTATTTTTATAATTGATTACTATTTAGATATCATGTTTTTTAAAGTTGTCAAATTAGACAACAACAAAAATACAAATTATTTTGACAGTAAATATAATTGTGAGCATATAAATAATGTAAGTGGCTCGAAGAGTAGCTTACTAATAAAAACCCTTTTTAGTCTGTCAGCCACATTTCACCACTACGTGTTGATAATGTGTCTTACAGAAAGGGTAAACGTGCCGTTCAATCGCTAAAAGATGGAGAGCAAAAGAAAAGGAATTTTAAAATGGAAACCTCAACCGTATTGCAAAAAACAAGACGATATCGAATATGTGAAAAAACCAAATTAAATAATTTAGTTAATCACATAATGCGAAACTACAAACCAGAAACAATACAATACAAAAGAGACTTCAACCCAGAAGACACGAAAGAAAACCTTTTGATTGGTTCTGATTTTCAAATTAAAGAAAAGGGCAGTGATTGGTTCAACCAAGTAGAATTAGAATCTAAATTATTCAAGGATAATTTAGAGCAATCTTTGATTGATGCTGATAAATTTGCAGTTCAGAAAATATCACTTTCAAGATCTGAAAAAGACAAAACGATCAAATCTATAAATTATTTTTCAAATTTAGAAAATTATGATCATGATTTAGAAATAGATATCACTCCTGTAATAAGTAAATGTTTGGATTTTAAAATTCAAGATAAAAATAATAAAGATTATTCAGTAATAGATAAAAAGGAAATCCAAACAGCATTAGATTTTTATTCTAATATACCGAAAGATAAAAAAGTTAAATCTCTTAACGCCAAGAAAAAAAATCTTACTCAAATTCTTGGAAATGTCGATGCTATGAAAGTAGCGAATGATCGCAGGGCGACCGCCTCAACTCGTGCAATTGGCTTTGAAGAAGTCCTTTTTAAAATCCCTAAACATAACGATAAAAGCCTTAAAGATGTCGATATGATATCTATCATAAAAGACTGGAACGATGAGCATTACGCCAATTTTCAGGTGTTGGGCGGTGCTTTTCACAAAGACGAACGCACGACAAAAGGAAATGCAGTTGATGATCATCTTCATTTGATAAGATCAGGGTTCAACAGAGATACCAAGCGTTTTGATTTACCCGATTTTACACATCAAAAAGGCTTAGAAATGGCAAAAAAGCAAGGTGTTGATTTTGTCACTGATGGTAAAAAGTTTAATGAAACAACCGAAGATTTACGAACGATCGCAAGCGAAGCATTACAAACAGAATTTTATAGTTTTGCAAATAAGAGGCTTAAAAAATTAGGTTATGATTTTAGATTTGAAAAAAAGGAATTAACACCAGAAGAAAAGGAATTAAGAACTTTTTTAAAGGAACAATCTACATTGCCAAAATCCCAACGAGTTCAAAATATGCATTCGTATTTTGAAGAAAAGACAAAAGAAAACATAGAAAAAGCTTTAAAAGCGAATAAATTTGTTAATAATAAAAAAGTTGAATTAGTAGAAATTAAAGAAGTAAGAAATAGAAAAATCATTGAAGCAAATAAAGCGATAAAAATAAAAAAAGAAACTGTAGATAAAACTCATTTAGCTAAAAATAAACTTGATGAAATAAACAATTTCATAGAACGAAAATATGATCTTTTAGATAGTATAAATAAAAAAGTAGTTGAGGCTTTATCTAGTGCTGTTGAATATGCAATGAATAGCTTGCCTCAATCATTAAAAACTTATCTAGAAAGACAGGAAGATATAAAAATATACAGTGAATCCTTATCATTGGAGGTTGAAGAAAAAGCGATAGAAATCCAACCAACTAAGGAAATGAAAAGTAAAATCAGAAATGGTAAAAGGAATAGATTTAAAGGGTTTTAAATAACAAAAACCTCTGGCTGTTATTAAGATGACCAGAGGTTGTTTTGCTTTTTTAATAATAATGAACAACATATTAAAGGATTATATGTTGACATTATATTTAATATCACGTAAAAGATATTTGTCAAAAAAATTTATTTCTTGCTGTGATTTTCTATACAGTGGTCAATCATTTTAAGATACATATCATAATTGACACGTTTTTCTTTAACTTTTTGAGAGTATATTTTTTCTACGTTACGTTTCATAGGGCGAACAGTATTCCAATAACGTTTTTCAAGTTCATTCATACTTTGAACTTTACTTTGATCGAAAGTTTCAGCGACACTGGCGTAAGCGGCAATAATATCTTCTTTACTTTCAGTTTTATCCTTCATTAAGCGCCAAAATGTATAATCAGTCATAGATACAGCTGTGCATTGCTCTTTGACAGAACCATCAGGCGGAAAAGGCTTTTTAATATCATCAAGAGAAACTGAAGGCGCTCCACCACTTAGCACAGAAAAAGCTAAGACAAGCGCAGTAATAGCACCACCGCCCAACAATACTTTATTCTTTAAAGAGAAGCGACTTAAATTTTCAGCGTTAAGACTGCCCTTGGCTTGTTCAGTTGTATCATTAACTGTCTTTTTAATTTTATCTAAATCCATTTTTTATCCTGTTCAGAAAATTGTATATCTATGAACCACCAATAAATGCCTAAACATTGATTATTTCACTCAGTCTATTTCTTATATGCGATAAAATAAGCCGATGAAAATATTGTCTTGAACTAATGTTCACACCATAGTTTTTATAGGTTTGATTTACAGATTCAAAGTGGTTTGTAATTTTTCGGGTTTGTTTAAGCTTAATGTCCTTTGTTCGGGACAATTTAATTTCATCTGTAGCAATTTCTATTTGCTCCTCTATCGCTCGATTTACAATATAAAGGGCTAATTTTCGGTCATCAAATGTGGATAAAACAGGATCCAAACTTCGATACTCGTTCATTAAGTCAAACAAACAATTGCTGACTCCAACGGTATAATACTCTGTCGAAATTTTAGCTTTTCCAACCCTATCTAACACACCTAAAACCCTTATCCACCACAAACGATGTAGCAAACTTTATCAGGACCAAGCTGTTTAACAAGGGTCCACCAAGAAGATAATTAGAAAAATAGACAGCAAAAAATAACGGTAAGTTGATGTGTGTTTATGCAGTTTTTTAGGATGATAAAAGGCGATTTTAAACTTCTTCAATTCGAATGTTTATACTTTCCAGTAATTTAGATAAATCATTTAACCAGCTTTTTCTTCTACCAATTCTTCAAGAACCGATTTCACAACTACATTTTTATAATGAAATTTATAATGCTCAGGTAGAACCTCTGCACTTTTTGTTGCAGGGTGTTTATACTCCCATTCGGTCAGCAATCCTTGTTTTTTAAGCGATTTAAAAACTCTTTTCACTTCTCTGATCCTTGATGTTCTTTTTATCCCTTTATTTACTTTTAATACATCAAGTAAGTAGTTTAGATTCAAATAAGCATTTGGTCTCATCATTATCATTATTGCAACCTGGGTAGAACGTAGAGTATTACAAGATTTTAAACTCATTAGATTTATTTGTTGAAAACCTGTTTTTATTGCTTCTTTTTTATAGCGTTTTGAAAACTCAAAAGAGACCATTTTATTTTCAATTACCAAAGTATCAAAAAATGGAGAGTTAATATTATTTATTATTTCTTCTAACGTAGAATAGACCAAGTTTGCAGGTAAAAATCTATTGTCGGAAAGAAGTCCAACGGTTGAAAAATGTTGGACTCCTTTCTTTTTATTTTTTACAAATAGAGCACTAGCGATAGCCAATACAGCGATGAAAACTTTTTGTTCCATCGCTGTTTCAACGTTAAATAATTCTTTATGTAAATCGTGTTTTGCGTTCATGATAGTGTTGGGTAGCCTTAAAAATATCTTGTTGTTTTCCATTGTAATAATCCTTTAATTTAATTTTTTGTTGTTGTATAAACTTCTAAAATTAAAGAATTATTAAAATATTTATCACCGACTTACTTTACAAAATGTAATTTTCTGGTAATTAATATTAATATCTCTTGGGAATGAGAAGTTTAGTTAAAGACAGTCACTTAGCAGGTGGCTTTTTTTTCGTCTTGATTTCAGTAGAGCACTTTTTTTTATTTAGTCAAGCTTAGTTAGTTGTCACCTAAAAGCATAGCTACCTGTCACCCGAAAGTATAGTTACTTGTCACCCATCGACCTAGTTACTTGTCATCCTTCTAAGATCATAATTAAAACTAATTCAGATCTTTAAAAAAGAATATTTTTAATACACAGTGAAAATAAGTTTATTATTTATTTTTATCGGCCTGAGGCCAAAGCATAAAAAATTATCTGATTTTCCGAAGGAACTTGCGAATGAGGTTCTAAAATCCATTTTAAGCCAATTAAATGAAAAGCCCATCCAATTAGATAAGCTTCAAATAAAAGTTCCTTGTAATGACATTTAAGAGTGGCAGAGAGGGGTTTGTATTTGAACTAGAGAATCCATAACTGCTACATTTTCTCAAATAGGTGAAAAACCAAATCTGTTAACCACTGCTCACCAGAAAAACAACTTTTACTCTCTTCTTTGAATTCCCGCATGGAAAAGTTCGCTATTTGCGAACTTTTTATTGACACCCAAATATGATACTTGTATTGTAAATATGCGACAGCATTGAGAGGAACTCGCCAAATAATTGAGTATTTTTTTTAATACTCGTGGAAAGTTAACGCTTTCTAACTTTTTCCCTGCGCCAATCCTGCTTCCATCATCATCCGATGGTTAGTAACGTGATAATACCGTTGGGACTCCACACAGTGGGCGAACCACTGTGTGAAAATTAGGGGTTTACTGTTGGACTCTCTCATATCTCTGAATTAGGGCGAAACCATCTGCAATTTCGTAGATGGGTAATTTGGAGAAACAAAACTATGCTAGAAAAAAATGCTATTCGTGTTCAACAGACACAACGTAAGAACAAACCTAAGAAGACTAAAGCCTTAATCTGGAAACTTTTTAAGGGATTAGTAAAAGTCTGCGGCTTTATCTATAAAGCTTGGAGATTCTTCGAAGGGGAAGACTTGAGTTAGTGTTCCCCTCTTTTTTTTGAGGTATTAATATGATCAACAAAGCACTAAAAATAATTAGGCAATTTCACGAACGTAAACAAACTGATTTAGCTAAAGAGTTAGGTATATCCAAATCTTACCTATCAGAAATCGAATCGGGGAAAAAACCAATCACTTTTGAACTGCTGAATAAATACTCTGATATTTTTGATATCCCAGTATCATCTTTAGTTTTTTTCTCTGAAAACATAGGAAAAAGTAACCTTTCATCAGCAAAATTTAAGAAAGTAGTTGCTTCAAAAATCATTAATGTTATGGAATGGTTTGTAGAGCGTGATGAAAAAAAAATCAAGGCTTAAGCTCAATTCAAAGCGTAAAACATATGAGATTTGTGATTCCCCTTTATACAAATTAAGAAGCAAAAAAAAGCTTCTCTCTTTACTTCATATATCAAAAGAAGAAGCTGTAATTGCTGTCCAAGATACTGATAATTATGTGGTATTTGAGCAAATAGGAAAAAATGGTAAGTCTCGAACCATTCAGCACCCTAAAGATCGACATAAAGAAATTCATTGCCGCCTTGCAAACCTACTTATTAGAATAAAAGTCCCACATTACCTTCACTCAGGAAGGAAACTGCACTCTCACATAACTAATGCCAATCAACATTTAGGTGAAAAAAGAGTATTAACTACCGACATTTCCTCTTTTTTCCAATCAACAGGCAGAGACAAAGTTTTCTGCTTTTTCTTAAACATAATGAAATGCTCTTCAGATGTGGCTGATACTCTATCCCATATCTGTACATATAATGGCCATATTCCAACAGGAAGCCAATTAAGTATGCCTTTAGCTTTTTGGTCTAATTTCAGAATGTTCGACCAACTTGAAAAACTATCTATAAAGCATAGCGCTGATATGTCCGTATACGTTGACGATATCACCTTTTCTGGTAATTCAATTAATAGACTGTTTCTATCGACTGTAAGAAAGATTATTACTTCAAATTGTCATACTGCCCATCCAGAAAAGACTAAAATCTTTAGAAAAAAAGACATCAAGGTGATTACAGGGGTAGTGATTAATGGGAATAATACTCTGATAACTAACAAACAAAACAAGTTGATCTTCCAATCATTTGTTGACTGGAGAGCTTGTAGAGATGAGCCGTTAATCGCAGGATTAATAACTCCAAAGTTATTAGGTCGGTTGAATGCTCTTTCTATGATAGATCCAAAGCTTAAAGATAAAGCTAAAAGTGTTACCAGCTACAAAGTGAAAATTTAATTACGTCAATGAGTAGGTAATTGACACAACCGCAAAGTGTTGTGCCCACCTGCTGCAGCGATTTCTAACCCTTGCTTGGCCTGATATTGGCCTATGACTTCGCTTAAGCATAACTGCGGGCCTGTTGCTTCATCTTCAAACCATTGCGGTTGCTGGTCAACAAGTGGTAGTTGAGCTTGACCATGCATAAAGGCGGCAAGGTGTTGTAAATGGGCAACAAAGTGAGTCTGCTCAAAGCCGACTAACTCTGCTTCTCGTCTGTTTTCTAAAGGGATAAACAATTGATGTTGTTGGTTTTTGGCTGCAATGATTGCTGGCAGTATGCCAATACATGGACGAACCTCTCCCGATAACGCCAGCTCTCCAATAAATTCACTGTGAGCCAATTTATCCGACGGCACTTGGCCTGAAGCCGCTAAAATACCGATTGCAATGGGCAAGTCATATCGACCTCCTTGTTTGGGGAGGTCGGCTGGAGCGAGGTTAACGGTAATGCGCTGCATGGGAAACTCAAAGCCGGCGTTGATTAATGCGCTTCTAACCCGTTCACGGGCTTCTTTTACTGAGGTTTCTGGTAATCCGACTAAATTAAAAGCAGGTAATCCATTACTTAGGTGAACTTCGACTGTGACTTTAGGAGCTTCAACGCCGCAGCAAGCACGTGTGACAACGCAGGCAATCGCCATAAACAAATCCTTTTGTTTTTCGTTTACAGATATTTAATGACACTTAATGAGGTTATTAAGCCCATTAAGTGTAGCAGGTAAATAAATCGCTGTAGTCAAACCCCACCTATAACAAAAATAAGTGGGTTAGGATGAGTATTTATTGAATAGAATCAGAGCGTAAGGTTTTGATGCGTTCGTCAATGTCGGGGTGAGTACTGGCCCAGTCTGGTATGTCGAGATTATGCTCAGCTTGCAATAACTGGTATAGCTCGACGATAGAGTCGGTATTTTTGTACCAAGTTTGAAGTTGCAATGCTGCAAACTTGTCGGCTTCTCGTTCATGATTTCGAGAATAGGTTAAGCTGGTCCCTAATACCGTGACACTGACAAGCATATCCGAGATCCCGCTGGCATCACCGACAATTAGCGCAGCGCCAACAGAGAGGATTGATGACTGTATTAACGTTGTGAGTACATGCCTGTGATGAACATGACCCAGCTCATGCAAAATAACCGCTTCAAGTTGTTGGTCGTTTTTTGCGAGGTTAATCATGTCATCCGTTAATATAATTTGACCGTCTGCAAGTGCAAAAGCATTAGCACCATCTTTGCTGTTATAGATTAACAAAGAAGGTTGGATTGAAAATACTATTTGCTCTTGATGCAGTTTATCTAATGTCTGCTGAAATAACTGCTGCAGTTCAACTTGTCTTTGTGGCTTGATTTGGCTTTCGGTGAATCCCATGGACTCCACTAAGCTGAACGTTTGCTCACCGACTTCTTCCACTACGGCATCCGGTAATAATTGGGCGATGGTTTTAGAAGCAGCAGGTATGCCATGCACAACAATAAAATACAGCGCAGCGAGTGAAACCAAGGTTGCAATAATAATCAGCCCAAGGTTTTTTTCTAGCTGGGCTATCCAGCTTTTTTTAGCGTGAATGTTGAGCCATTGATTAAGCTGTTGAGGATCTGTTGAAACAAAAACATGTCCGCTGGAAAACGTGATATGACGAGCCATATTACCTATAGGATCTGTAACAGTGGTTTGGTCTAGTTGAAATTGCCCTCGGTGAACGTCAGAGGCCAATGTCAGCATTCCATTTTTACCCAGCACTAATGTTGCTGGGTATTTTGTGGCTTGTTTAGGGGCAAGAATATGCCCATTAACTTGTTCTATCACAGCTTTATTCCAGCAAACCTTGGCATTGCTAAACTATGCCAATATTAATATCAAAGGCATCTGCCACTTCATCTGCTACAGCGGTGCTACTTTGCTCATTATGGTCATGAGCTGTGAAAGCATCTAAGTTTCCTTCAACTGCAGTGACTTCTGCCATGTACTTAGCAAAACGGACATCAGCCCAAGCTTTACCCATGCCAAAGGTGAACATAACAAGCAGTAGATTAGTGACAACTAAGAATAAGAAACTTGAGGTTTTCATTGTCGATGTCATTTGTAAGTCATCATTAATAGATGTTTGGCTAAAGACATAATTGCGAACACAGACTTGAACATAGGCTGCGATGAGCATTGATAGAATAAACATGAAGAAGTATCCGAAGAACACCATGCCTATCAACGAAGCATTATTTTTAAATGCTTCTTCAGAGGCGCCACTTTGAATTAGCTCAACAATCGACCCCATCATGCCAAAAGCAAATGCAAAAACTGAAAAAAGTAAGCCTGCACCGAAGAATAACCCAATGGCGGTGACGGCAATTTTGGCATACTGATTGATTTCAAGTTTGGCATTAAATGCCTTATCACCATAGCGATAACCATTGATTAAGTATTGTGCCATTCCAGCGCTAACCCAAGCGTAAGAATAAATAGCAGCAACAAAGAAAAATACCACGCCTGCGGTAATTGCAATGCCGATAGCAATGGGGTTATCTGTCATTAACCTTGTCACAACACCAATACCAAATCCACCGGCGACAACAATAATATATGCCGCAATGGGTTTTAGCAGTAGATTGATATATGCACCGCCATAAGAGCCAGCAAAATCAAACCTAACATTGCGAAAACGTGTCATACGAGCATCAAAACGGGCATTTCTAACGGCTAGAAATGGTACTGCTAACATGAATATGATGGCTAATGCGACAGCGACAGGAGGCATAGTGCTACTGAGCACTGACCATGTAATCAATAGGAATACGGCAATAATTCGGCCAATTAAGATTTGCATTGGCTTGGCAAGGTATTCGAATCTGTCGCCGCCTAATTCAGTATTTCCGTAAAAGTAATTATTGGTTCTCACTTTGGCCCAGGCTGAGTAAATGCCGAATGTCACCATGGTGAGTAAAACGTTGACTATCCAAATACCAAAAAATTCACCGCCAATACCGTGAAATTTAAATGGAGTACTGGTTGTTGATGTGTCTGAAGATATTGTTGATGTCGAAGCTGTAGAGGCGGTACTGCCTTGTGATGAGTCTATGGTACTCATTTAGATTTCCTTCCGTTGGAATTGAGCTGGTTATTAAAACGTTAAAAGTGATATAAATCAATATTTTTAATCATATTTTTGTCGCTTTATTTTGTGAATTACACTGAGTCACAATAAGCGGTTTTGGCGGGTTGGTTTTTATCAGTAGCATATTGCATGGTAAGTAAGCTTTCTCACAGAACTTAATCACGCAAGGTGTGCTATTTACAGACATAATTAAGTTAAATGACATTCAAGCTTTAGTTTGCGGAGGCGAATCATTACTCAAACAGACTATGTTATATACAGTTAGGCTGTGTTGTATGCCGTTAGACTATGCTTTATTCAGATAACTGCGATAGGTATTAGTTGAAAAAGGACATGTCACTATGCGAGCTTTGCTCATTTTTATGTTATTCATGCTTTCAAATTCAGTGCTGGCGAGTACTAATGTCGTGTTTTTAAATCCCGGTGCAGCCGATGATTCATTTTGGCACCATATCGATAATGTCATGCAAGTTACAGCGCAAGATCAAGATTTTAATTTAACGGTTTTACATTCAAATCGTGATCGTAATTTGATGTTAAATCAGGCGGTTGAAATTTCTAATCATGCATCTTTACCGGACTATCTTGTCATGGTTAACGATAAAGATGTTGCTAAAAAAGTGCTTGATACTTTTTACCAAAAACCCGTCCACATTATTTTTATGATTAATGATATTGAGCAGCCACTTAGGTTGCAGTTAATGAACGATCCCCACTGGAAAAAGTACTTATTACCTGCAGTTATTGAAGATAATTATCATATTGGTCGTGAGTCTGCTGCAGCATTAACTCAATTATTTACGACTACGCCCGCACATGTGGTGGCTGTAGCGGGAGATGATGTAAGGGAAACATCGCTACTACGCACACAAGGAATGGAGGGGTATTTTAACCTGCATTTGAATACCGTATTGGAGCTGGTCGTTTATGCAGATTGGCAAGCCAATAAAGCCTACGAACAAACGCATATATTGCTGAATCGTTTTCCTGGGGTAGACGGCTTATGGATTGGCAATGATGAAATGGCAGTTGGGGTCGTTAAAGCCTTAAAAGAAACCCACCGAAAACCGGGTGAAGATATTAAAGTATTGGCGATTAACCCTTCGGTCTTGTCATATGAGTTACTTAAAAATGGTGACGTCAATGCGATAGGAGGAGGCTCATTTTTATTAGCAGGTGTGGTGGGGCTGAATATTGCTCGTCATCAGCAAAAACAAACGTTTGACCTATGCCTTGAACATAATTTTTATCGTCACTTAACACTTGAATGCCCTTTATTTCGTATGATTGTTAACAATCAATGGCACCAAATCCTTGAGCAAGAAGTCAAAGCGGTATGCAGTGTCAATTAGCGCAGCGTCTTCAACTCTAAATCAATAACCTAAGTGATTAAATGACCTCTAAAAAGGCATGTAAAATGGGTTCGTGGGTGCGTTTTTGTTTACAACAACAGCCAAGCTGAAATGGGGCAATATTTTGCTGTGTATCTAATTTAACCAGTCGTTCTCTTACTGGACTATTTTCAACCACAGCTTCTGGGCTGATACTGACACCACACCCTAACGCCACCATAGAAGTTATCGCTTCTTGACCTGATACTTGAGCATAAATATTAGGTTTGAATCCCATTGCTTTAAACCAGTTGTCAGCTCGACGTCGCCCAGGGCCATGATCCGGCACAATGAAGGGTAATTTTGCCCAATCAATGGGAACGGTATTAACCATTTGCTGTACTTGGCAATTAATTGTCGGAGCGTAAACATGCAAAGGCACTTGATCAATTTCTGCAAAGTGGAGACTACTCGGCAATGAATCAGGTAAGGCGATGATGGCAATATCAGCGCGGTTATGCTGAATTTCATCTACAGCATTAGCTGCATCACCTGTATTAAGGGTGATTTCTACCATAGGATGTTCACGTCTAAATCGATCTAACAAGGCTGGAAGGTGGCTGTATGCTGCTGTAACTGAACAATATAAATTGATCCGTCCGTGCAGTAGAGGTTGGTCCGGGTCAATTCGACCTTTCAGGTTGAGCCATTCGGATAAGGTTTGTTCTGCAAAACGCCTAAATTCAGTTCCCGCATGGGTCATACTGACACTGCGGTTATCTCGTTCAAATAATTTGCAGCCCACCTCTTCTTCTAATCGCTGCATCGCTCGACTGAGCGTAGATGGACTCACATGGGTTTGTTCTGCAGTTTTACCAAAATGCAGACTATCACATAGGTGTAAGTACAGTTTTAACGCACGAATATCCATGAATCAACCTTAAATAAATGAGTAAAAAAACAGTATGAAATGGCTCATTTTTAGTGTTGCATAAAATGCAATATAGCATCCCGAATATATCATTTTAAGCAATGAGCAGCTTACGCTATAGTGATCCCAATCACAACTTTTGTGCCGTGAGATTGCCAAAATGTTGTGTCTCAAATTTCTGAATTAAAGGTGGTATCTCAGATGGCTAACTATTTTAACTCTCTGAATTTACGTCAACAATTAGCTCAATTAGCTCAATGCCGCTTTATGGACCGTAATGAGTTTAGTGACGGTTGTAATTTTATTAAAGATTGGAACATTGTGATTTTAGGTTGTGGGGCACAGGGCCTGAACCAAGGTCTCAATATGCGTGACTCTGGACTGAATATTTCATTTGCACTTCGCCCACAAGCGATTGCTGAAAAGCGTGCTTCTTGGAAACAAGCGACTGATAACGGCTTTAAAGTCGGTACATTTGAAGAACTTATTCCTGATGCTGATTTGGTATTAAATCTAACTCCAGATAAACAGCATTCAAATGTTGTTAACGCAGTTATGCCATTAATGAAGCAAGGTTCAACCTTGTCATATTCTCATGGTTTTAACATCGTTGAAGAAGGTATGCAGGTTCGCTCAGATATCACCGTTGTGATGGTAGCGCCTAAATGTCCTGGTACTGAAGTTCGTGAAGAATACAAACGTGGTTTTGGTGTGCCGACATTGATTGCTGTTCACCCTGAGAATGATCCTAAAGGTGATGGTCTTGCCATTGCGAAAGCATATGCAAGTGCAACAGGTGGCGACAGAGCTGGTGTGTTGTTATCTTCATTTGTTGCCGAAGTTAAGTCTGACTTAATGGGCGAGCAAACCATCCTTTGTGGCATGTTGCAGACTGGTGCAATCCTTGGTTACGAGAAAATGGTTGCTGATGGTGTTGAGCCAGGTTACGCGGGTAAGTTAATCCAACAAGGTTGGGAAACAGTAACCGAAGCGCTGAAACATGGCGGCATCACGAACATGATGGATCGTTTATCGAATCCTGCCAAAGTGAAAGCGTTTGAAGTTGCTGAAGAACTAAAAGTGATTCTTAAGCCGTTATTTGAAAAGCACATGGATGACATTATCAGTGGTGAGTTTTCTCGCACCATGATGGAAGACTGGGCTAATGACGATGCAAATTTACTGCGTTGGAGATCTGAAACCAACGAAACAGCATTTGAAAATGCACCGGCATCTGATGAGTATATCGACGAGCAAACTTACTTTGATAAAGGCATTTTCTTAGTTGCTATGATCAAAGCAGGTGTTGAATTAGCGTTCGATACTATGGTTGCTGCGGGCATTATCGAAGAGTCGGCTTACTATGAGTCACTGCATGAAACGCCTCTTATTGCCAACACCATTGCACGTAAACGTTTATATGAAATGAACGTGGTTATTTCTGATACTGCTGAATACGGTTGTTACCTATTTAACCATGCTGCAGTGCCATTATTACGTGACTATGTAGCTGGCATGTCTTCAGAATTGTTAGGAGCTGGTCTAAAAGAAGGCTCAAACAGTGTTGATAACAAGCGTTTGATTGAAGTAAATGAAGCGATTCGTCATACCGATGTTGAGTTCATTGGTGCAGAGTTACGCGGTTACATGACTGACATGAAAGGTATTGTTGAAGCTAGCTAATATTTGTTGATTGTGTTGTGAAATACCTGTTCAGCTAAGCTATCGAGCAGGCATCTATCTACCATTTGCTGAATGCGTAGAAGAAACAATCTATAGAAAATTAGGATGATAAAGACGGATTATGTCCTAATCATCATAGCTTTAGATTTTGTTGTTGTTTGCATTGTCTCGGCAGGGAAGCTGAATTTTTTTTACAACACATGATTTTTTGTTGTGTTTATAAATCACTTTATGGTACTCCTATAGAGGATAAATTATAAACAAGTCCGGCACGGAGCCTGACTCAACAAAAATAAACAATTATTTTTTAGGAATCAGTTAACCATGTTTAACCAAGCTGCCCAGCTCATTATTGTGATTATTACCGTCGTGATTATTAAGTCACCGCGGGGGTGGCGTTTGGCAAAGAGACAGAGTTAATCGTCAGAATTTGCAAAACCCCCGCTCCGAAAGGACCGGGGGTTTTTTGTTTTCTAGGGTTTATTTTGTTTCACATAAGCAAGGTTAAATGAGAGCCAATAAGTGGCAATAACGATTTATCAGACGCACTGACCTTAGCTCAGTAAATGCAGATGAAATACGAGACTATCAATATGGAATCAGGACAGACAATGCGCGGCGCCGATGCCGTTATCAAAGTATTAGCGGCACATGGTGTGACGACGATTTTTGGTTACCCTGGTGGGGCAATCATGCCGATTTATGATGCGCTATATGGTCATCCTGTTGAGCACTTACTGAGTCGTCATGAACAAGGCGCGGCCTTTGCGGCTGTAGGCTATGCCAGAGCCAGTGGCAAAACAGGCGTGTGCTTTGCAACATCAGGGCCTGGTGCGACGAACTTGATAACGTCATTGTCGGACGCCTTACTCGATTCCGTCCCTGTGGTTGCGATAACGGGGCAAGTCTCTACCGCTGTAATTGGAACCGATGCTTTTCAAGAAATAGATGTACTCGGGATGTCGCTGTCATGCACCAAACACAGCTTTATGGTGACAGACATTAATGAATTAATTCCTACACTTTATAAAGCGTTTGAAATCGCTGCATCTGGTCGTCCAGGCCCTGTATTGGTTGATATCCCAAAAGATATTCAAATCGCTGAGCTTGAATATAAAACACCTCTACTTTCAGTGGTTGAAGAGCCTGCTCCAGTATTAACCGATATCGAGGCAGCACGAGCACTATTACAACAAGCGAGTAAACCTATCCTTTATGTTGGTGGTGGTGTTGGTATGGCTGGCGCAGTTGATCATTTGCGTCAATTTATCAATGAAACAGGCATACCTTCGGTTGCAACCTTAAAGGGCTTGGGGGCGATTGAGCACGGCACCAAAGGCTATTTGGGTATGTTAGGTATGCACGGCGGCAAAGCCGCTAACCTCGCAGTGCAAAACTGTGATTTATTGATAGTGGTCGGTGCGCGCTTTGATGACCGTGTTACCGGACGTTTAGCTACGTTTGCAGGTAACGCTAAGGTGCTGCATCTAGATATTGATATCGCTGAAATCAATAAATTACGCCAAGCGGATGTGGCTATTTCAGCTGATTTTCGTCAAGTATTACCCGCATTGTCTAACTCACTTGAACTTAAATCACATGAGTTAGCACAGTGGCAACAAGAGGTGGAAGAGCTTTATCGTGAGCATCAATGGGATTATCAACATCCTGGCGATTTAATCTATGCGCCAGCAATGTTACGCCGCTTAGCGAATAAATTACCTGAAGACAGTGTTGTGAGTTGTGATGTCGGTCAGCATCAAATGTGGGTAGCTCAGCATATGTGGTTCCGCCGTCCAGAAGATCACTTGTCTAGTGCTGGTCTTGGCACAATGGGATTTGGCTTGCCAGCAGCAATTGGTGCACAAGTTGCCCGCCCAGATGCAACAGTCGTGACGGTATCGGGTGATGGCTCATTCATGATGAATGTGCAAGAGCTGACAACCATTAAGCGCCGCAAGTTACCAGTGAAAATTTTGCTTATCGATAACCAAAAGTTAGGCATGGTGAAGCAATGGCAGCAATTGTTTTTTGAGCAGCGATATAGTGAAACCGATTTATCTGACAATCCTGATTTTGTGTTAATGGCATCGGCATTTGATATTCCGGGCCGCACCATACATCGTGCAGAAGAAGTAGAAGCTGCACTCGATGAAATGCTTGCTGCACCTGGACCTTTTATGCTGCATGTAGCCATTGATGATGCATTTAATGTCTGGCCTTTAGTGCCGCCAGGAGCGTGCAATAGTGACATGATGGACCAAATGGAGAAGCAAACATGATGCATTCAATAGAGCTGTTGCTATCGGCGCAACCTGAAGTGTTAGAACGAGTATTACGAGTAACTCGTCATCGTGGTTTTACAATCAGTGAACTGAACATGACAGTCACAGAATCGGGTGAGTTTAAGGTTAACTTTACCGTTAATAGTGACAGAGTCATTGAATTATTAACGCATCAATTAGGTAAATTATTTGATGTGATTAATTGCCAAGTGGTTATGCCATCTAAGCCTCAAACGGCTTCTACTTGCGCAACTGCTTAATGCATTTCATCAATATTCGATAGAAGGGAAAGAAAATGGCTGCGACTCAATCAGAACTGATATGGTTTAATGGTGAAATCATGCCTTGGCAAAATGCTACGGTACACGTGATGACACACGCAATGCATTACGGCACGTCTGTCTTTGAAGGCATTCGTATTTACGATACGCACCTTGGCCCGGCAGGATTCCGGTTAACCGATCATGTACAGCGTTTATTTGATTCAGCCAAAATTTATCGCATGAATGTGCCATATGATTTTGAGCAAGTCATGCAAGCGTGCAGTGACTCCGTCCTTAAGAATAATCTGCAAAGTGCCTACATTCGCCCGCTTATCTTTATGGGAAATGTCGGAATGGGGATAACACCGCCTAGCGATGCACAATGTGAATTAGTGGTAGCAGCATTTGAGTGGGGAGCGTACCTAGGAGCTGATAGTATGGATGCTGGCGTTGATGTAGCCGTTACTTCATGGCAACGTTTAGCACCAAATACGATTCCGACTGGCGCTAAAGCTGGTGGTAATTACCTATCATCATTACAAATTTCGACAGAAGCTAAACGTAATGGCTTTGATGAAGGTATTGCACTTGATACCAATGGCTTAGTGAGTGAAGGTGCAGGGGCTAATCTTTTTGTTGTTAAAAATAATAAGATTTATACCCCGCCGGCTACCGCTGCTATTTTGAAAGGCATTACCCGAGACACCATCATGGTGTTGGCAAGAGACTTAGGCTACGAGGTTATTGAAGAAGCCATGGCACGAGAGTTTTTATACGTAGCAGATGAAATTTTCATGACAGGAACAGCGGCTGAAATTGTTCCAGTCAGAAGTGTCGATAGAATTGAAGTTGGCTCAGGAAAGCGTGGTGTCGTTACCCAGCAAGTTCAACAGTCTTTCTTTGGTTTATTTAACGGAGAAACTGAAGATAAATGGGGCTGGTTAGAGCCATTAGTCGTATCAGACTAAGCGATTTAAGCATCGTTAAGCAGTCAATATAAGACTGATATACACAACAATAACTCATAATGAATATTTTTAAGGTTTTACTGATGGCTTCATCCCAGTAAAGCGACACAGGAAGGAAAAGACAATGCCTAAACTACGTTCAGCAACCAGTACCGAAGGTCGTAACATGGCTGGCGCACGTGCACTTTGGCGAGCGACGGGTGTAAAAGAAAAAGACTTCGGTAAGCCGATTATTGCGATCTCGAATTCATTTACCCAATTTGTTCCAGGTCATGTGCATTTAAAAGACATGGGGCAATTAGTAGCTGGCGCGATTGAAGAGGCTGGTGGTATTGCTAAAGAATTTAACACCATCGCAGTTGATGATGGTATCGCAATGGGTCACGGTGGCATGCTTTACAGCTTACCGTCTCGTGAACTAATTGCCGACAGTGTTGAATACATGGTGAATGCCCATTGCGCCGATGCCTTAGTGTGTATTTCTAACTGTGACAAAATCACTCCTGGTATGTTGATGGCGGCATTAAGATTGAATATCCCGGTGATATTTGTATCAGGTGGCCCGATGGAAGCGGGTAAAACTAAGCTTTCAGATCAAATCATCAAGCTTGATTTAGTTGATGCTATGGTTGCAGGTGCTGATACCAATGTCAGTGATGAAGACAGTAAGCAAATTGAGCGTAGTGCTTGTCCTACATGTGGTTCATGTTCAGGCATGTTTACTGCTAACTCGATGAATTGTTTAACCGAAGCCCTCGGCTTATCTTTACCGGGTAATGGTTCTCTTTTAGCAACGCATGCGGCACGTCGTAATTTATTTTTAGAAGCAGGTCGCCGTATCATGGATCTTGCGACACGCTATTACCGTGACGATGATGACAGCGTATTACCTCGTAATATTGCGTCTTTTAAATCAYTTGAAAATGCTATGGCACTCGATATTGCGATGGGCGGTTCATCTAATACCGTTTTACATTTGATTGCAGCGGCTCAAGAAGGTGAAGTGGACTTTACGATGGCTGACATCGAWAGAATGTCACGCCTTGTGCCTCATTTATGTAAGGTTGCGCCTTCTACACCTAAATATCATATGGAAGATGTGCATCGTGCGGGTGGTGTCATGGGCATTCTAGGTGAGCTCGATAGAGCTGGCTTACTGCATACGGATGTGCCGCATGTTGCTGCTGATAATGGCGGCAATTTAAAGTCTGTTCTAGCAAAGTATGATATTGCCCAAACTCAAGATGAAACGATTCGCCGCTTTTATAGTGCAGGACCAGCAGGCATTCCAACACAAACTGCATTTAGCCAAGACTGTTATTGGGATAGTGTGGATGATGACCGTCAAGAAGGGTGTATTCGTACTCGTGAAAACGCCTTTAGCCAAGAAGGTGGACTCGCTGTGTTGTCAGGCAACGTTGCTGAGAATGGCTGTATTGTTAAAACGGCCGGTGTGGATGAAGAAAACCTGACTTTTGTTGGGACGGCACGTATTTATGAAAGCCAAGATGATGCTGTTGAGGGCATTTTAGGTGGCGAAGTGGTTGCTGGTGATGTGGTTGTTATCCGCTATGAAGGTCCTAAAGGTGGCCCAGGCATGCAAGAAATGCTGTATCCAACCACATACCTTAAATCTCGAGGTTTAGGTAAAGCCTGTGCATTGATTACTGATGGCCGATTCTCTGGTGGGACGTCAGGATTATCTATCGGTCATATTTCTCCTGAAGCTGCGGCGGGTGGCACCATTGCCTTGGTTGAGAATGGCGACCAAATAGAAATTGATATTCCTTCACGCTCGATCAATCTCGCGGTATCTGATGATGTATTAGCGCAGCGTAAAGCAGCGATGGAAGCCAAAGGGCTACAAGCCTGGAAACCACTAGCTCGCGAGCGTTATGTGTCATTAGCACTCAAAGCTTATGCATTATTGGCAACCAGTGCCGATAAAGGTGCAGTAAGAGATCGCAGCAAGCTAGAAGGCTAGTGTAAACATGAGCGTTAACCTAAAACTGATGGAATGAGGCCTATGTCTTTAGCACAAGAATATTTGCAAAAAACGCTGTTATCATCAGTTTATGATGTGGCCAAAGTAACGCCGTTATCGAGCTTAAATAAACTGTCAGCCAGATTGGGGTGTCAGGTGTACTTAAAGCGTGAAGATATGCAGCCGGTACACTCTTTTAAACTACGTGGCGCGTATAACTGTATGGCGCAACTGACTCCTGAGCAATGTAAGAATGGGGTGGTTTGTGCGTCAGCTGGTAATCATGCGCAAGGTGTGGCGATGTCGGCGGCAAGCCGTGGTATTGATGCCGTGATTGTTATGCCTGGCACCACGCCTGATATTAAAATTGATGCGGTAAAGCGCCTTGGTGGCAATGTGGTGTTGTTTGGTGAAGGGTTTGATCAAGCAAACGAACATGCAAAGCAACTTGCTGAGCGTGAAATGCGCACTTACATTGCCCCATTTGATGATGAACATGTCATTGCAGGTCAAGGCACTGTTGCACAAGAAATGCTACAACAGCAACGTGATATCGATACCGTGTTTGTTCCTGTCGGTGGTGGTGGACTGATTGCTGGCATCGCTGCTTATTATAAAGCTGTGATGCCACAAGTTAAGATTATTGGTGTTGAGCCAGAAGATGCCGCTTGCTTAAAAGCGGCGTTAGATGCAGGCGAGCCAGTGTCTCTATCTCAAGTTGGGCTATTTGCAGATGGAGTTGCAGTTAAACGTATCGGTGAAGAGCCATTTAGAATCGCAAAACATTATGTTGATGATGTGGTTACTGTCACCTCAGATGAAATCTGCGCCGCAGTTAAAGATATTTTTGAAGATACCCGTGCAATTTCAGAACCGGCTGGGGCATTGTCTATTGCAGGATTAAAGAAATACTTGCAACAACATCMTAAAGAGGCTGGTAAAGGTGAGCGCGTCGCCGCAATTTTAAGTGGGGCGAATGTGAATTTTCATAGTCTTCGGTATGTGTCTGAGCGCTGTGAATTAGGCGAGCAAAAAGAGGCTGTTTTAGCGGTTAAAGTGCCTGAGAAACCAGGGAGCTTTTTACGTTTTTGCCAAATTTTAAATAAACGTGCAATGACCGAGTTTAATTATCGATTTAGCAGTCGTGACAGTGCGGTGGTATTTGCTGGCATTCGTATAAGCCAAGGTCAAGCAGAGTTAGATGAGATAATTGCTAACCTAGAGTCGGAAGACTTTCAGGTGCAAGATTTATCAGAAGATGAAACGGCCAAACTGCATGTGCGTTATATGGTTGGTGGCAGACCACCAGAGCCATTAGATGAGCGTCTATTTAGCTTTGAGTTTCCTGAGCACCCTGGTGCACTGTTGAAGTTTTTGACCACCTTACAAAGCCAATGGAATATCAGTTTATTCCATTATCGCAACCACGGCGCTGCATTTGGGCGTGTGCTAGCTGGGTTTGAAGTCCCATCTTCTGACGAAGCAGCGTTTGCTCGTTTTTTAACAGAGCTCGGTTTTGTGTATCAAGAGGAAACTGATAGCCCTGCTTATCAATTGTTTTTAAATTCCGGTCACTAAATTAAATCGCGAATAAAGGCTCCCTACATAGGGAGCCTTTTAGATAAAAAGGCGATTTCAAGCTAATAAATTTCAATAGGATACAGATTCAATACATAGTCTGTGTTATTGTCATTTCTGCCCAAAGAGGCGAGATAGCCACAAACGAAATGATATTCGGTGGCGTTAAGTAAAATAAAAAATGTAGGTTTCATTGAGCTATTACAACTGACCTCGAGCCAAGGAGACTTTGATGTTATCTGTACCCACTAATTCTGTATCTGGCATAAACGCCTTTATGCCACCTCGCCGTACCCTTATGGGACCAGGCCCTTCGGATGTGTATCCTGAAGTGTTAGCCGCCCAAGCTAGGCCAACAATAGGCCACTTAGATCCATTGTTTGTTGCAATGATGGATGAGCTGAAATCCTTAATTCAATATGCTTTTCAAACCAATAATGAAATGACTTTAGCTGTTTCTGCCCCTGGGAGTGCGGGAATGGAAACGTGTTTTGTTAATTTAGTCGAGCCGGGTGAAAAAGTCATTGTTTGCCGTAATGGTGTGTTCGGTGAGCGCATGCGCCAAAATGTTGAGCGTGTAGGTGCTACAGCGGTTGTCGTTGATAATGAATGGGGCGAACCTGTATCTGTTTCAGCAGTAGAAGCTGCGTTAAATGCAAATCCTGACGCTAAGTTTTTAGCTTTTGTTCATGCTGAAACCTCAACCGGTGCTTTATCAGATGCCAAAAGCCTATGTGCCTTGGCTCAACAACATGATTGTATTTCCATTGTTGACGCAGTGACATCACTAGGTGGGGTGGAGCTGCGTGTGGATGAATGGGGCATTGATGCGATTTATTCGGGCAGTCAGAAATGTCTTTCATGTGTTCCAGGTATTTCTCCAGTGTCATTTTCAGCCAAAGCAGTAGAAAAGATTAAAAGTCGCAAGACCCCTGTCCAAAGCTGGTTTTTAGATCAAACCTTAGTGATGGGTTATTGGGGTAATAAAGATACCGGCGCTAAACGCAGTTATCATCATACTGCACCAGTGAATGCCTTATATGCACTACATGAATCACTGCGTTTACTGGCTAATGAAGGCTTGGAAAATGCGTGGAAACGTCATCAGGATATGCATCAAATATTACGTGATGGACTTGAGCAGTTAGGGCTGACTTTCGTCGTGGATGAAGCGTGCCGTTTACCGCAATTAAATGCGGTTTATATTCCTGAAGGGGTGGATGATACCGCAGTGCGTCAGCAGTTACTCAATACTTATAATTTAGAGATTGGTGCTGGACTCGGTGCATTAGCTGGTAAAGCATGGCGTATCGGTTTGATGGGTTTTGGGGCTCGACGTGAAAACGTAGCCTTATGTCTACGCGCGCTAGATGAAGTGCTTAACTAATCTTAATACAATCAGTTGAGATAAATTAAGGTTAAAAAAATGGCATCTCAAAGGATGCCATTTTTGTTAGATCATTATGTATTAAGCGTCAGCAGACAATTTTTTTTCTAATTCGTCGACTTGTGCTTGCAGTGCTTCGAGCTTTTCACGAGTTTTTAATAACACGTGCTGTTGTACTTCAAATTCTTCTCGAGAAACCACGTCTAACTTCATCAGTTGGCTTTGAAGCACCTGCTTAGAACGCTCTTCAAATTCGCCAGCGAATTGCTTAACGCCGCTAGGAAGGTTTTCACTTAACTGCTTAGCCACTTCTTCAAGTTTTTTTGGATTAATCATCATCAATTCCATATTAAATTAGGTTTCTAGTCTATGGGGTAATTGTACCTCAGCAACCGGCCATGTCCAAAGTTATCGATTAAGCCTGTGGGTGGGTTCACCTTAGTGGAGTGATACGATCGTCATTGGCTTTTTGATCGCAGTAGACGTTTAAATTTATTGATTGTCGATCGTGGCTTTCTGGTATGATCGCACTCCGTTTATTTTGGTTATTGGTAAAGTCGTCAGCATGAAGTTAAATCCTGGGCAAAATGATGCCGTTCACTATGTTTCTGGACCTTGTTTAGTATTAGCGGGTGCAGGCAGTGGTAAAACTCGGGTAATTATTAACAAAATTGCATACTTAGTTGAAAAGTGCGGCTATAAAGCACGCAATATTGCCGCGGTGACTTTTACTAATAAAGCGGCACGAGAGATGAAAGAGCGTGTGGCTCAGTCCATGGGACGCAAAGAAGCCAGAGGATTATGGATCTCAACGTTCCATACATTAGGGCTTGAGATCATTAAGCGTGAACATAAAGTGGTTGGACTAAAGGCCGGTTTTTCATTATTTGATGATCAAGATACCTTTGCGCTATTAAAAGAGTTAACTGAGGATGAACTTGAAGAAGACAAAGATTTAATTAAAGCGCTAGCCGGTGCGATTTCAAATTGGAAAGGCGACTTAGTCGTGCCTGATGTGGCAATTAAACGAGGTGGAGATGAGCAAACACAATTGTTTGCCAAGCTTTATCAACGTTATGCCCAACATATGAAAGCTTATAATGCGCTTGATTTTGATGATTTGATTTTATTGCCAACGCTTTTATTGCGTCATAACGAAGAAGTCAGAACACGCTGGCAAACCCGTATTCAATACTTGCTAGTCGATGAATATCAAGACACAAATACCAGTCAATATGAGCTAGTGAAGCTGTTAGTGGGTGAACGTGCTCGCTTTACCGTGGTAGGGGATGATGATCAATCCATCTATTCATGGCGGGGAGCAAAACCGCAGAACTTAGTCTTACTGGGTAAAGATTTCCCTAAACTTAAACTGATTAAGTTGGAGCAAAATTACCGCTCAAGTCAGCGGATTTTAAGAGCTGCCAACATTCTCATTGCTAACAATCCCCATGTGTACGATAAAACGCTGTTCAGTGAACTTGCTTATGGTGAGCCACTGCGTGTGTTGTTTGCCGCGAATGAAGAGCAAGAAGCTGAGCGAGTCGTTGCTGAAATTGTTCGTCATAAGTTTGTCGGCAAAACTAAATTTGGTGATTACGCCATATTATATCGAGGAAATCACCAGTCTCGTTTACTCGAACGGGCATTGATGACCAACCGTATCCCTTATAAATTGTCTGGTGGCACATCATTTTTCGCTCGAGCTGAAATTAAAGATATCATGGCATATTTGCGTCTGGTCGTTAATCCAGATGATGATAATGCGTTTTTACGTGTAGTGAACTTACCTAAGCGTGGAATCGGCCCAGCTACCTTAGAGCGCTTAGGCAACTATGCGAACCAAAAACATATTTCGATGTTTGAAGCGATTTTTCAAGCTGAGCTGAATCACCATTTAGCGCCAGCGGCGATGTCATCTTTGTATCAATTCGGAAAGTTTATTGTCGATACTGGAGAGATAGCAACACGTGGTGAGCCGGTAGATGCGATCAAGCAGTTAATTCGTAAAATTAATTACGAAGATTACTTGTACGAAACCAGTACCAGCGCCAAAGCTGCAGAAATGCGGATGAAGAATATTTCTGAGCTTTATCGTTGGGTGACGGAAATGCTGGAAGGTGATGAGCTTGATGAACCGATGACGCTACCTGAGGTGGTAACACGTCTTACGTTGCGAGACATGATGGAACGAAACCAAGAAGATGAAGGCGGTGACCAAGTTCAGTTGATGACGTTACACGCCTCAAAGGGGTTGGAATATCCCTATGTCTTTATGGTAGGTACTGAAGAACGAATTTTGCCTCATCAATCGAGTATTGATGAAGATAATGTCGATGAAGAACGTCGTCTCGCCTATGTCGGAATTACACGTGCGCAAAAAGAGTTGTGGTTTACTATGTGCCGTGAACGTCGTCAGTTTGGTGAGACTATGCGTTGTGAGCCGAGTCGCTTCTTAATGGAGTTACCTCAAGACGATTTGATTTGGGAAAACCGCAAGCCTAAACAAACTGAACAAGAGAAGGTGCAATCTGCTAAAGCGAATATTGCTAACCTAAGAGATATGTTTAAAAAGTAAACGGTAATGCCAAGGTTGAGTGCGAGGTTAGCTTACGGCTTCTTTAACGTCATTATGATCTGTTAGGACAATATTAACGATAGAAAAAACGTTACCTTGCCCTTGGCTATAGCCCAGTTTTGATAAACTTTGCTTCTGCTCTGAAGTATTTATACCTTCTGCATACATATCAAACCCCAATGTTTGAGCGATAAGCTGATAGGCTTTAGCCAGTTGCAGTTGTTTTTCATTGAGTAAGTGTTGGCTAACATCGGCATCGAGTTTTAACGCTTTAATCGGTAAAAAGCTTAAGCTACTCAGTGAACTATAACCTGTTCCATAACCATTTATTCCAATATTGACACCCATTTCGGTTAAAGACTCAAAGGCACTGATATGGTTAGTGCTGTCTTGCACAAATGACTTCTCATGAAAGAATACCCATAGCTTTGTGGCACAGATACGACTGCGCTTAATGGTGTTCTTTAAGCTGCGAAGGCCGTACT
Organism: Shewanella sp. UCD-FRSSP16_17; assembly: GCF_001675935.1. Taxonomy (NCBI): domain Bacteria; kingdom Pseudomonadati; phylum Pseudomonadota; class Gammaproteobacteria; order Alteromonadales; family Shewanellaceae; genus Shewanella; species Shewanella sp. UCD-FRSSP16_17. Next base: position 18,991 of record NZ_LZFV01000004.1, on the reverse strand, counting down.
TATGCTTAATGTGCTGACTTGATAGTGGAATATGAAAGTGAATGTTGTCGCCTAATCCATTTGCTAAAGCTTGGTAGTGTTGATCAATATATTGAAAAATATAATCGTCTAACATCATCATGCTTTGCGTTTGCTCGGCAAGCGCTTTTAACTGATGGTTATCAATCTTCCCTTCATTAGGATGGTGCCAGTAGCTAACTGGCTCATAGGCTAAAATATGGCTTTGATCGAAAGTGACGATGGGCGTTAGCTCTACTATGATTTCATTGCGCTCTAGGGCGTGTAAAAAGTCTTGCTCCAGCGCGATACGTTGATTGAAGCTGTATTCGGTTTTCTGGTCAAAAACAACATAACAGCCTTTGCCTTTTGACTTTGCTTGATACATTGCAGTGTCGGCATTACGCAATACTGACTCACTGTTATCTGAAGTGTTAACAGAACTGTAAGCCACGCCAATACTGGCACCAGAAATCACTTGCTGTTGAGCTAATGTGTATGGCTCTGCAATAGCTTGCAAGATGCGCTCACATACATCTTCGGCATCTTGGTGCTGGTGGATGGAGTCGAGTAAAATGACAAATTCATCACCGCCCAAGCGAGCTAAAGTGTCATTGTCTCGAATACACATTTTTAGCCGAGTTGATGTTTCAATCAAAAAGCGATCACCTTCAAGGTGACCTAAGGTGTCATTGATTTGCTTGAAGCCATCTAAATCAATAAATAACAGAGAAAACTGCTCGTTTTGATGACGTCGAACATGCTTAATGGCTTGTGATAGCCGCTCCATGAAAAAGCTACGGTTAGGTAAACCGGTTAAATTGTCATGTTTAGCATCGTAAACCAATTGAGCTTCGATTTTTTTACGCTGCATGATTTGACGTTGTAAGTTGTCATTGATCTCAGCAATCGCTTTGGTGCGTTTTTCGACCTTATCCTCAAGTTGCTCATAGCTTCGCTTTAACTGCTCAGCGGCAAGTTTACGCTCAATTGCATTGGCAATATGCTGCGAGACAAAGGTGAGTAGCTCTAAATCTTTAGTGGCAAAGGAGTTTTTGTCGGTTAAACTGTAAATCGTTAATCCGCCGGCAATTTCCCCGTGAATGAATAACGGAATACCAATCCATTGCTTCATTGTTTGAGTGTGGTTTAAATCGGGATTACTGCCATAAATCTCACCCGCAGTAATCATCCTTTTAATGTCTTGCTGATTTAACAATAGTGGTTGCTGGTGCTTTAAAATATACTCTGTTAAGCCATCCTTTAACGCCCTTGGTTTAGGCGCTTCGGCGTTCATCTGCGAGACATAAAAAGGAAAAGATAAGGTTTGTGATGGCTTGTGCACTAATGCAATAAAACAGTTGTCAGCAGGCAGTAATTGGCTGATGACTTGATGGATTTGTGGGTAAAATTCGGCTTGAGTCACATCAGATGCGGATAAATCAGCGATTTGAAATAATGACTTTTGCAGTTTCTCTGCTTTAACACGCTCAGTAACTTCAAGTTTTACTTTGTCATACGCTTCACTGAGTTCTTTAGTGCGTTCAATAATTGCTATTTCAAGCTCTTCATTGTGACGCAGTCGCTCCATAACACCTGAAATATGGTGGCAAATAAAGCCCATTAATTCGAGTTCGAGTTCACCGTAGATAATATCGTCGCTGTAGCTTTGAACGACCAATACTCCTGAGACATGGTTATTGTGTTTGATGGGAACGCCGAGCCATTGAAGGCAAGGTGAACCTAAGCCATCAATTTTTCCTTCTTCGACCAATTCATTAAAACGTCGCTCATTACAAAAAAGTGGTTCACCGGTTTTTAGCACATAACCTGTAATGCCACGCTCTAATAATGATGATATTTCTTCATCTGGATATAGCTCTGAAGGGTGGGGATCTTTCTCATCAGCAAAAAAAGGTAAGGATATGGTGCCAGTTTGATTATCAAAAGAGGCAATGAAAAAATTATCGGCATGGATCAAGCTTTGCAGATGACTGTGGACACCTTTATAGAAAGCGTCAAGTGAGATCGCTTGGGTAGCAATATTGGAAATTTCTAATAGCGCATTTTGAATGATTTCTGCGCGCTTATATTTTGTCGCTAAACGTCTAAGCCTCGACACCCTTCTTTGTAGATGTTCGATATTATTAGAGTGATTAGGGAAGGCTCCCTTTTCCATATGACTCCTTCAATCCTTTTATGCTAACTACCCACACTTGAGTATATGAAGCTTGAGCAACAAAGGGAACTATTAGTTAGTCCTTTAGGCTGAAATATGAAAATATCTCTTTTTAGCAGCTAAGTATTAGTCGTTTATTTTGAAAATTGCTTAAAAACCTCACAATTTACTCAAAACTTGAGCAAACGAACAAAAAAGTTTTAAACAAAGGTGGACGTGAAGGTGATTTATCCCTATTATGTGCGTCGCTAACCAAGACGAGCGCCCATAGCTCAGCTGGATAGAGCGTACCCCTCCGGAGGGTAAGGCCGAAGGTTCGAATCCTTCTGGGCGCACCATTCGGTAAGGTCGTTTGTTAGCAAGATTGAAATCAGTGGTGATTGTAGCTCAGTTGGTAGAGCCCCGGATTGTGATTCCGGTTGTCGTGGGTTCGAGCCCCATCAGTCACCCCATTCAATCTACATTCTATTTATAGAATATCTCGGTGATTAGCGCAGCCCGGTAGCGCATCTGCTTTGGGAGCAGAGGGTCAGAGGTTCGAATCCTCTATCACCGACCAAATTTTTGTATTCCAATTAGTGATTTATTTTTGATCCTTTCAAATTGGCCTACCGTATTAATTTACAACTTAGTGATTAGCGTTTATTGATTACGTATCACTCACTCTATTAGAGTGGAGCTAAGGCTTGCCTTGTTAGACTCAACATATCAATACGATTTCCGGTGATTAGCGCAGCCCGGTAGCGCATCTGCTTTGGGAGCAGAGGGTCAGAGGTTCGAATCCTCTATCACCGACCAAATAAACAAAAAAGCCACTCTTTGAGTGGCTTTTTTGTGTCTGATATTCAGTCAGCTTAAATCTCATGCTGGCTAAAGTCATAAAAAAGCCACTCAGTGAGTGACTTTAATAGCAGTAAACAGCTTAAAAGGTAATTGCGATAGGCGGAGCAATAAACCCTTGATATGCATCTAAGCGCATTGAAGTAAATCGCTCGAGCTGCTCTTGCTGTTGTATACCTGTCACGATAACTTGGATATCTAAGCCTTTGGCGACATTTGCTAAGGCGCGACATAGCTCAGTATTATGTTGGTCATCTTCCATGTAGGCAAAAGATTGATCGAGTTTTACATAGCTTGGACGTAGGCTTTGTAAGTAGCTCATTGAGCCAAACTGGCGACCAAAATGGTCAATACCAAACTTGGCGCCATTATCTCTGATAATGTTACACAGATTTTCGCAATTATCTAAGTCGCTATACACACTGGCCTCAGGGATTTCAAAGCAGATCCTTTCAGGGAATGCGGTATTACGCAGTAAACCTTGTAGCCATGAATGGAAATGCGGGTCACTGATACTCTGGAATGTGAGGTTAATCGCTAACGGCTCATAGTTTCGCTCAAGCAGGCGGTTATCAATCACGGTTTCAATGAGGCATTGATCCATTAAGGTACCTAAAGACAGTAACTCCACATAAGGCATAAATTGACCGGCATGTTGAAGTTTATCGTTAACCATCAACTGACAATATACCTCACGCTGACAGACTTCTTCGTTTTCAGTTAGTAAAACGGGCTGCCATCTAAATTGGAATTTTTTGTTTTTAATGGCATCAGTGAGGTTATCTCGCCATTGTTCGCGGCTAAATAGTTGATGCTCATTGGTCTCAAACCAATGGAATACCTTGTTGTCTTTTAATGATTTTTGCAGCGCATTATCAGCCTGAGCCAAAATATCACTGACCGTCATGTGCCCTGTACGTTCAGCCACACCAATTGCGAAACCTTCATTAGGCTTACAGCCTGCTTTAGAAATTTCTTTATTCAAGGTTCTTAGTAAGGTCTGTAAGTACTTAGTGAGTTGATCGTGTTCTACATCCGTGACTAGAAAAGCGAATTCATACGCAGCAATTCGGGCAATGACGGATGGGGATACCTCGTTTAAATGATGCTCAAGTTTTTGTGATAATAACTTGATGGTTTCATCACGAACTTGATAGCCATACTTACTGTGTACTTCTTCTAGCCAATCAAACTTAGCTAAAAATATTGCGCCACTACTCGGTTCACCTAACCAGCCATTTATTCGACTGACCATGTATTGTCGATTCGGTAACCCAGATACTTGGTCGACTAAATTCTTTTTACGTAGGGCTGATACTTCTTCATCTAATGAGCTAAAGACTTGTTTTAGCTGTGCAGACATACTATTAAATGCGCCGACTAACTCTTGTAGTTCTTTAGTTTTTGGCGCTGGCATATCAGGGCCAAACTGACGGTTTGCGATCTTTTTAGCATGTTCTGATAGTGCGTGTAATGGCTTGAGAATGTAGCTTAAGCCAAAACGTGCGCAAACGATGGCAAGTAAAAATAGAATTGAAAAAATGATAATTGTATTAGAAATAATGCGCCAAAGTTCATGGTAACCAAAGCCTGGATGGGCGGTAATTTCAATTTTAGCGAGTTGTAACCAACCAGAAGTAATAACACTTTCTTTAGTGATGGTCGTAAACAAATCTAAGTCGATAAACCATTGAGGCACACCTTCGATACGAATGGCGTTATTCCAAACTTGTTGTTTACCGTCAACCAGCCAAGTCAATTTGATTTGCTGATAATAACCGCCTTCAAAAATGACATTCACTAAAGTTTCAGCCGCAACGTCATCGCCACTTTCTAAAGCAGGCACCAGCATAATACCAAGCGAGTGACTGGCATTGTTGAGATCTGAATCCATTTGCTTAACGAGAAAGCTTTGGGTTTCTGTAAATTGAACATAACCTAGACTGGTTATAACCAATAAAAATAAACCAAACAGTAACGCATAGATTTGACGAAAAAGGGTCATCTTGGCCACTACTCCATTTTTTGTTTGGGCTGCCGTAACCGGTCTATGCCCAACCTTAATTTTAAATCATTCCATTTTTCTAGACGTGAGGAAGAGCCCGCAAGCACACCTCGTCCTTTTTCTTTATTAAGCCATAATTGCTTACCATTGAAGCTGTAAACAGGCAGCAAATCATTTCTTTTGGTAGCAGGCTTAATCACTGGGTCTAAATTATCTAGCACCAATGGGATTGCCCCAGGGGTTTCATAATAAGCTAAGACCATATGGTATTGGTTTACAGATGTTGCTTTAACCATAGTAATGCGTAACTTATCTTCAGCAATACCGACCTGAAGGAGCGTAAAATATTTGGCGATGGAAAAGTCTTCACAGTCGCCTGCATTGACGCCGATAAACTCCATAGGGGAGGCCCAATAATTCGACTCCCCCCAGACTTTATTATCATCGACAAATTTAAATAAATTAAAAAAGCTATTCACTTTTTCAAGCTTGGCTATATCGTCAAGGTTTTGCGCGTCATTGACGATTTTAAACCAAGCTTTAGCACGCTTTCCGGCGCGTTCACCGTATTGATCTGATAAGGCGCTGATCGTTTTCTGTGCATCGATTGTTGCCGGAGCTGATGCATAAAGCCCCGACACAATGAAAATAGATGCCAATAATGGGTAACGGCAAGCTCGCGTAACACTTTGTAATTGCGAATAACCCTGCTTTGGCAAAAATCAGTTCCTTACATTAAAAGCTTATTGATCAACCGTGTATATGTGCCACTTCATATCTGTTCTTTGATCATCGCCTGTAACTTCAGCAATAACACGTCTGTTTGCTTCATTTGCTTCAGGCGTACCACTTAAATCAATTGGCTGATCATAGCTGTAGCCAATTGCCGTTAAACGTGATCTATCGATATTGAAGGTATCAACTAAGACATTCACAACATTATCAGCACGTGCTTGTGAAAGCGTTAAATTGTGCTCATATGTTCCAGTTTTACTGCAATGTCCCTCTATAGTCACAACCGTATTAGGGTATAACTTCATCAAGTCAGCCACTTCTTCTATTTGTTGGTAAAAGCGTGTGTTGATATGATCTGAGTCATTTTCAAATAAAATCTCTAACTCTTGGCGTTCGTTGATTTCGCTAATTGTTGGGCAGCCATAATTATCTATGCCTGCGCCAATGACGGTATCTAAACAGCGCTCACGTGCCACAATAACGCCATCTTTATCGTTATCGTTTAAATCGAATTGCTGCTCAGTTGGGCTGTCTGCGGTGACGATATCACGCATTGAACAGCCCACCGTTAGTGTCATGCTGAGTAGTAAAATGAGGTATTTCATTATTTTACTCCTCCTTCGTAATCACGTTCGCCTTGCCAAATATCTGGTCGAGTAACACGTAATGAATCTAGTAACTGTCCAGTTGCATTCAATAAGCGATATTTTGCAATCGTTTCATCATATTCTGTTTGTAGATAGTCCTGACGGGCTTGATAAAGTTCGTTTTCAGTATCAAGTAAATCTAACAAGCTACGTTGCCCTAGGTTAAATTGCTGAGCATAAGCAACTTGGGTATCTTTTGAGGCAATAACATGATCACGAATATATTGCTTTTGCGGCGCTAACATTTCATAAGCATTCCATGAAAGGTGCACACCTTCAACGACTTGACGATGAGCACGTTGGCGAATTTCTTTCGCTTCGTTAATTTTATAGGCAGCTTCCTTTTCTCGTGCGAGATCTTTACCGCCAGAGAATAAGTTGTACTTCACTCGAACCATACCAACCAGATCATTACTGTAACCGTTCACATAAGGGTCAAGTGTGGTTCCTGTGCCATAACCATCTTCACCATCAAGGTTATTATTCCAGTTACCGTTTAATTCTAATGAGAATTTTGGATAGTAATTAGATTGTGCTGAACTGCGCTCACTATCGGCGGCTTTGATATCACTACTTGCTGATTTTAATATTGGGTGGTTGTCTTGGGCCATGATGACACTCTCTGCGATGTTAGCAGGGAGTAAGTCTATATCAGGCACAGGAACAACTAGGTTTTCAGGTGCAACTTCAACGATGCGAATATATTGGGCTCTTGCATCAGAAAGGTTGTTTTTAGCAGACATCAGGTTGGCATTTGCACGAGCCAGTCGACCAGAGATTTGCGATAAATCAGCAATCGAGCCTAAACCTGAATCAGTACGTTCCTTAATTTGCTCATAAATTTCTTTATGACTATTTAAGTTTTTCTCTGAAAGCACCAACAGTTGCTCAGCTTTAATGTAATTCATGTACACTTTACTGACTTCGAGTGCGATATCTTCTGCAGCGGCGAATAACGCCCATTGCTCAGAACTCGCTTCGAAAGAAAAACGGTCAACTTCACTACTTGTATAAAAACCATCAAACAGCATTTGTTTGATACTAAATCCAGCTTCACCTCGTTCAAGTTCCATGACGCCTTCATCCAGATTGTCATTTCCTGGCTGTCTTTTACGACGAGTTGAAGGACTGTCAGTTTGTTCCCATCCATAGGCCCCTGTTAAATCTACAGTTGGCATATACCCAGCAATGGCTTGGTTAACTTGTTCTTCGCGTGCTTTAAAACGGTTAAACGCAATACGAAGCTCAGGATTGGTATCCAGAGTGTGTGCAACAGCCTGCTCTAACGATTGTGCGTTAAGCAAAGGCGTTGCAAAAATTGCTGACATTGCCAATGCGAAGATACTTAATTTACTGCATTGGTTAATGTTAATTTTCATGTAAAAAACCCTCCCGGTTTTTTGGCTAATTCTCTCTAAGTGCTGTTTCTTTTGCCCGTAATATCGGGTTCAAAATGTACTCAAGGATAGTTCTTTGCCCGGTAATGACGTCCACTGATGTGAGCATGCCGGGAATAATTGGCATCTTTGTGCCATCGCTTTTTGTTAAATTCGATTCTTCAGTTCTGACACGTATAGTATAGAAGCTATTGCCTTCTTCATCTTGACTGGTGTCTGCACTGATATGTTCAACAGTGCCTTTAAGGCCGCCGTAACGGGTAAAATCATAAGCAGTGACTTTGACGACAGCGGGTAAGCCTGGGTGCAAAAATGCAATATCTTGTGGTGTAATTTTAGTTTCGATTAATAGCTGATCTTCTGAAGGTACGATTTCAATAATCTCTTCTCCGGGTTGAACTACGCCACCTAGAGTATTGATATGTAATGTTTTAATGGTTCCGTTTACCGGCGAAGTAATCACAGCTTTATTAATTTTGTCAAAAGCACCAATTTGGGCTTGGTTCATACGAGAAAGCTTAGTTTGCATCTCGTTTAAACTGGCACGTAAATCAGCAGCATAAACGAATACAGCTTCACGTCGTTTTAAAATTGCCTCATCCATCGATGCCTTTAGCTTAGGGCGCAATAAGCGCATTGTTTTTAATTCACCTTGGATGTCGTTGACCGTACGTTCGAGTTTAAGTAACTCAACTTCGGGTACAATCCCTTTTTGGGCTAATGGTTTCGTTAATTTAAGCTCACGAGAAATAAGCTGGTAACTTTTAGTTAGCGTAGAGATTTTAGACGTCAGCTCTTCTGTTTCTTGTTGGCGCTGTTGTATTTGACGCACCAAAATTTCCAGTTGATTGGTAAGGTTGTCAAGACGGCCTGAGTATTCTGCTTGCTGGTTTTTAACTAAGTCAGGTTCTTGTTCAATAATTTCATCAGAGAACACTAAAGGTTGTTTGGTGATTTTGACTTGTTCTCGCCAGTTAGACGACATATCAGAAATAACGATGCTATCAAGTTCAGTGCGCATGCGTATAACATTGGTTTGTAAGCTATACACTTCTTGTTCTTGTTGGGCAAAGTCTGAACGAAAACGAATATCATCAATTTTAACTAGTGGTTGCCCTTTAGTGACGATCATACCTTCTTGCACATATATCTCTTGCAGTACACCGCCATCGAGACTATCAATAAGTTGAATTTGAGAGGAGGGGATCACTTTTCCCATTCCAGATGTCACTTGATCTAACTCAGAAAAATAAGACCAAATAAAGAAACATAAGGTCATGGCTGCCAGTGACCATATGATAAGACTATGGCCACGAGGGGAGTCTGTCATCATGGCGCCATAGACATCATCAACCATCTCTAAGTCGTGATTCGATAATTTATTACTCATGAGGCACGACCTCCTGCAAGTAATCCATTATTGAGCTTTTCTAAAATGCTGTCTTTTGGCCCATCAGCTATTACATGGCCTTTGTCTAAGACAATAATGCGATCCACTAAACGCAATAAATGCATTTTATGGGTAATCAGTAATAGTGTGCGGTCTTTACTGACATGTTCCATTGAACGAATAAATTGTTTTTCTGCTCGTGCATCTAGGCTAGCAGTAGGTTCGTCCATTAATAGTACGGGTGGGTCATTGAGTGTCGCTCGAGCAAGAGCCACAGTTTGTCGTTGGCCACGACTGAGCGATAAGCCACCTTCACCAACTTGTTGATCTAAGCCTTCTGACTCAAGGTTGGTAAACATACTGACCCCAGATAGTTGCACCGCTCGGATCAGTTGATGTTCGGTGACTTGACGGGTCCCAAACAAGATATTGTCTTTAATTGAACCATGAAATAAGGTGACATCTTGCGGTAAGTAGCCAAAGTTACTGCGTAAGTCACTTGGGTGAATTTGACCTGAATCTAATCCGTCATATCGAAGGCTACCCTGTGTTGGTTTATACAGACCAACCAGCAGTTTTGCTAAGGTACTTTTACCTGAACCATTGCGGCCAATGATGGCAATTCTCTCACCTGGCTTAATATGCACAGAAAGTGGATGTAAAACCGGTTTTTCAGCTTCTGGGAAAGTAAATGCGACATTATCTGCGTCAATTTTACCTTGTAAGCGCTGTTTGCTAACGAGATGGCCTTTATTTTCAAATTCTTCTTCTTGATTCATTACTTCATCAAGTTGTCGCAATGAGCTGGCAGTTTGATTCCCTCGCGTAATCAGACCTGCTAACTGTGCCATGGGTGAAATCGCTCTGCTTGAAAGCATCACCGCTGCAATGATGCCACCCATTGAAATTGCATTATCAGCGACGCGGTAAACCCCTAATATAACGACGCAAACCACGGTGAGCTGTACAATAAAATTAGCAACATTACTGACTGAGTTTGTTAGTTTTTTTGATTTTAATTGCCAGTTAGCAGTATGGCCTATCATCTGCTGCCAGCTTTTTTGAACAAGCCCTTCAGCACCATTGGCTTTAATCGATTCAAGAGCTGTGAGACTTTCAATTAAATGACCATGTTTGAGGCTTGAGAAACGGTTACTTTCTTCAATAGCAGCTTTGAGTTTGGGCTGAATAAAGAGCGTAAAACCAATAATGATAATACCGCCTATTACTGGAATGACGGCTAGGTCTCCCGCCACAATATATATAATGGTCACGAACAAGAGTGCAAAAGGTAAATCAACCAATGTTGTAATGGTTGCTGAGGTTAAAATTTCACGAATACTATCGAATTCACTGAGCTGTCGAGCCATACCGCCGACACTGGGAGAGCGTTTTGATAGTGGGATTCCAATGGCTTTGGCAAATAACTTTGAAGACACAATAATGTCAACTTTTTTACCAGCTATATCAATCAAGTAACTACGAAGCTGACGTAGAATTAAATCAAACAAATAGGCGATTCCTGCCCCAATCGCTAATACCCATAAAGACTCAAATGCTAGGTTGGGCACCACTTTATCATAGACATTCATGATAAATAGAGGAGATACCAGTGCAAACAGGTTGACTAATACTGAAGCGATTAATGCGTCTCGATAAATGGGAGCAGAGTCTTTAATACTTTGAATTAGCCAGTGAGTGCTATTGTCATGGATATGAACATCAAAGCTGTTATCTCCACGAAACTCCTGCTTCACAAGAAATAAATAACCCACATAAAGGGTTTCGAGTTCTTCTACTGTGAGGGTTTCTTGTCCGCCTGTTTCTGGCAATTGAATAGTGACTTGATCCGCATCAATATCAATTTTTCGTAAAATACAGGCTTTTTTATCTTTCAATAATAAAATACAAGGTAGCAAAATATCCGAGATTTGATTTAAATCTTTACGGGTCAATTTTGCAGATAAACCGCCACGAGAAGCGGCTTGTGGCAGTAACTCTGGAGTAATGACAGCACTAGTCAATGGTAAGCCTGCCGCAAGTGAATCACTTGAGCAAGGCGAACCAAAATGTTCAGTCATTAACACAAGACAATCAAGCAGGGGATCGACAGTTGTTCGCTGTGAAGCCGAAATCGTCCACTGTTCTTGTTGGTCAGACGCAGTTGCTGGCACTTATTACTTATCCTTTGTAATTATAGTTTTGTTAAGCACAATGTGCAGACGCTAACATATTACTACGTAGCGTCAACAAATTGTTGTATTTAAGGAATAATATTACCATCCAGGTTATTTTCCAATGGATCGATTGCAGCAGCATTTTGTGCGGGTGCGTTATCTGATGTATCGACGATTAAAGCGCCGTCATCTAGCAGTCCGTTAATGATTTCGCCATTAGCTGAACTACCGTAGATGTCAGTTAAATCGACACCGTTTAGCACGATTTTTTGATCAGCAGTGCCATCTAGATTAACGTCGACATCAATAGTGGTATTGTTACCGTCGTAACTGAAGCTCAGCATGTCTTCTAAGTTAGATAGATCTTCATTCACCAATAAATCGCGTAAATCTAAGCTATCTTTACTGGTGTCGAAGTCAGTGATTGTGTCACTGCCGGTGTCATTGGCATTCCATGCGAAGGTGTTACTTCCTTCACCGCCAATTAAGACATCATCACCTAAGCCACCGATAAGCAAATCATCACCTAAACCACCGATAAGCAGATCGTTACCTTCACCGCCAATGAGTACGTCATCACCGGCTCCGCCTTCAAGAATCGCGTCAGCAAAGTACAAGCTGCCCGTTGCTCCTGAATTTCCATCGGAAATATACGTACCAGTTTGGATGGTTCCGTCACTTAAGGTAATCGTGAATGTCGCACCAACTAAACTTGCGCCAGTGTCACTACCTAAATTATCGGTATCAAACGCAAACCAGAATTCATCTCCGTTCGTGAAGTCTCCTGCCGTAAATACAGCGGTCAGTGTTCCGCTATCTTGCGTCATATTGGCAAAGATATTTGAATCACTGTCATTAATGCCAACAGAGTCAGTTCCTTTTACTAAATTAGACTGACTGACGTCTACTATCGCATTAGTATCTCCTCCACCTCTGAGATTAATTTCTATTTGGGTGATAGATATTCCTGCAGCGAGCAATGCAGCTTCAAAACCGAACTGGTTGGAAGCGTTATAGGTATTTCCAGATTTCACTGTCGCTTTAATCAAAGACGATGCCGAATTAACAGCAGTCGACGTCGCAATGATAATATCGTTTTCTGCTGTACCTGTGAGGACATTGGAATTTTGATAATCAATGGACACTTCAGCTGTGTCACTGGCACCATTGCCTGTCAAAGTATATTCAAAAGAATCTTCATCATTTGCGGCAGTAACAGTGACAGCGTCGTTTGCTAATGAAGCATTGGTTCCGTTGACACTTGTTACCTGAGCATCGCTTGGTGTTGCATCTCCATGGGTTAAATACTCAGTTGCAATCGTGATATTACTGCCCTGAGCTTGGTTAGTAATGACATTATTTACATTGGCATCGAGTGAAGCGTAGTAATCGATATTGATAGCTAGGTTCAATGTATCTGAGTCACCATCATTATCGATAATTGTGACTTCGATATTTTCTTGCTCATTAAGAATGTTTTCTGTCGAATCAATAAAGTAACTATATTCACCAGTTGAGAAATCAATGGTGAATGTCGCGCCAAGCGCAGTGGTGATAACTTGGATCGGATCTGCCATATTAATCGAGTAAGTCGTGTTATCGACAACGATTTGGTTAACATAACCGCCATCGGCACCAACTAATACACCCGTAGAACTAGTACCGAGAATACCTAAACTGCCGCTAACGGCATTGGACTCGAAATAATCAAGAATTGTATTCGTTAAATCGTCAGCATCGTTAACTTTGATCGCATGCTCTTCTTCTGTTATTTCAGTCGTTTGAGGGTAAGAAATTGGGTAAATTTCATCTAAATCTGCATTGCCAATACCGATACCGAATGAAATATCATAATAAGTATCAAGGTAGCTTTCCCAGTTACCCTGTAAAGTTCCATCAATATTGTGTCCACTTGAAGGTACACCGTCAGAGATAAAGTAAACAAAGCTTTGGTCTGCTGGTGGTAAGACAACATTCGACATCACTTCATTCAAGGCGCTATCGTAATATGTACCACCGCCAGCTTGTAATGCATTTAAGTAATTAATGGCGCTATCGATATCATCAATTAGCCAGCTAGAATTACTAACAGAATCTGAGTAAGCAACAATTTGAACATTCACATTACCCGTTGAGTCGACCTCATTGATAAGTGCTGTTAATGATTCAATTGCTGTTTCTAGGTAAGTTTTACCATTACCTGCACTGTTGTCCATACTGCCTGATACATCTAATACTAAGGTCAAGTTTGTTGTGATAGGTGCAGCACTTGCTTGCAAGTTCTGCTCAATATCATTCACCATCGGCTTATCATCAGTAATTGATACCGTTAACGTGGCACTGCTCGTGTCACCTACACCGTTTTCGATGACATAATTGAAGTTCTCTAAAACATCGTTACTGGTTGCATTTGAAGAGGTTAATTCATACTGATAGTCACCTGCTCTAAAGCCGTTGCTATCATCGGTGTAAACGGTTAATACACCATCTGCCGTCGTTATTGAGATAATGCCATTGACAGGTACGACACCTTCAATACTTGTAATGACTGTGCTACTACTAACACCAGAGTCATTATCAAGTAAGTTGCCGGTTGCAATGTGCGAATTGGTTCCTTCTTCAGTACCGCCTGCCAAACCTGCTTCGGATACAATAGCGGCATTATTTTCAGCAAGTGGGGTCGAATCTTGGTTTACAGTTAATATCGCTGTACTTGAATCACCATCAATATCTGTGAGCTGGTAAGTAAACTCCTCACTAGAAATCACACCATCACCAATGGAAGAAGCTGTGATTGCATTAAGGCCATATGTTGTACCTGAATTTGCTGAAAGTACCAGATATTGGAATGGCGAGCTGGTAGAGATATTAAGGCTATTACTATTCGTTGTGCCTGTCTCTACTAGATTGCCATCTGCATCATAAACGGTCCAAATGACGCTTTCAGAGTTACCGACATTGGTTAAGCTAATGTCTAACGCATTGAAAGGAGCTTCAGAGCCAAGGTCAATAACAAGTTGTTCGCCATTGCTAATGGTAGAGTTGCTGACCCCAATTCTAGAACCATTATCTCCGACGTTATTACCAGGCACTCCTAAGCTATCGAAATTAAACGATGCTCCACTGCCAAAGCCATATAATGAAACCCCATTATTATTGACCAAGTCATTGAATGATAAGCTATCAATAATCGTATCAGTTTGGGTTGACTGGTATTGATAACTACCATCTTGGTTGATGGTGAGTACACCTTTATCTGTGGTGATAGTCAGGTTTCCATCAGCATCAAAACCGTTATAAGTCACGTCACCAAACGTCACACTTGTTATCTGTGCACTATCAGCGCCAAGGTTATCAATTCCGGAGCCATCGGTTCCTGCTGCCGTGATGACATCACCAAATGCTAAACCACCAAAGCCAACATGGTCTGTATCATCTTCAGCTACAGGAGCTGTATCATTTACATCAATTGATACTTGGGTCCAAGAGGAGGCACCAGTTCCATCGGTAGCTTGGTAATAGAAACTATCAACCAGTGTATCGCTACTTGTATGGTCGAGGTTTTGTGGTGCTTCATACGTATAGCTTCCATCGCTATTAATTGTGATGGTGCCACCCAGTGTGGTGGTGAAGCTTTGTCCTGCTTGTGTCGCATCAATGCTATCGACGTCAGAGTTGCCAGGAGCAAATCGAGTTACTGATAAGCTGTCACCTTCAGGATCTGTGTCATTGATGAGTAGATCTGATGCACTAAATAATAGCGATTCACCTTCAAGTACTGCTAATTGATCTGCAACTGTTTCTGGCACTAAGTTAACACCAACAATGTTGATGGTAACTGTGGCGGTGTCGACAGCGCCATATTCATCAGTTAGCGTATATGTAAATGTATCAGTATCTAATTCACCTGCAGTTAGACTGTCGAATGCACCATTAACATCATAGGTGTATGTCCCGTCAGCATTAATAATGAGTTTAGCACCGCTAGTTAGCGTAATCTCTTGCCCGTAGACGTATGCGTTACCGTTGACATGACTGATGTCAAAGTCATGGTTTTGCGCATCACTATCATTAGCAAATAACCCTTCAGAAACATCGCTAATGACCAAGGTTGAATCTTCTTGCACAACGTACGCATCGACTAATGCAGGGCCTGTAACAGTAACAGAATCTAAATAGTAATCAGATGAGTCTGCGAGTGCTGCGCCGCCGTTGGCTTCGCTAATTGTTGGCGCTGCCTCAAAGACTAATTGGTCAAATACCAGGTTACCGGTATTGATGGTAAAACTACCTGTTGTACCGGTTGAGGTTGTGAAGGTTTCAGAAGCCACTAATTGGCCATTATAGTAAGCGTACCATGTACCTTGTTCACCACTATTTTCATCAGCGAACATACGTGAAACACTAAATTCTGCTTGATTAACAAGACCATTGAAATCAATGATTATGGCTTCAGATGTGCCTGTTTCAGAGTCATATTCAATTTGTCCTGAAATTTGACCAGCAGATCGTGGCGAGCCAGCAACGCCTATGTGGTTATCAGCGGCATTGACTGAGATTGCGCCAACGCTGCCATCAGCATTTCTTGCGCTGATAGTAAAGTCGGCTTCTCCATCAGCATTTACTGGGCTTACCCAGTTATTGGCTGAGTCTGCTGACGTTGTGAATATGGTGCCAACAGCATCATCAACGGCATCAACTGTGTTATCTGCAATGGTGAGGTTTTCACTATCACCGGAACCTAAGTTACCTGATAAATCTGTGTAGGTATCGTCATTCACAGTGATACTAGCAGGGCCGCTGTAACCATCAGTTGGAGTGAATGTGGCTGTCCAAGTTTCACCGCCATCATTTGTAACGAGATTAGTAAGTGTACCACCCGAAACAACGACATCATCAACTAAGTTAAAGTTAGTGACTGCCTCACTAAATGTAAATGTAACCAGGGTTGAAACACCAAACTCAAGAGTGGCGTCTGCGACAGTGATGTCTAATGTTGGTGCGGTCGAATCTAATTCGTCAGTATCATCTGCACTAACAGTATTGCCATTACGATCTTCAGCAGAAGCATCGACGGTGATATCACCATCTGCTAAACCAGAGATATCGACACCTGAAATTGTATAGTTACCGTCATTATCAACGGTTACACCAGTCACTACTTGCACTGCGCCAGTGATATCTGTGAGAGTCAGCGTTACAGTGCTTCCAGGGGCTACATCGACAGTGCTACCAGAAATATTTGCTGTTTCAGTTCCATCATTAACCGTTAAGGCGACAGTGATAGAGCCGTCAGTGACATCAAGGTTTTCAGTGTCATTGGCCGATAAATCGTTACCGTTGCTGTCAGTTGCAGTTGCCACCACTGTGATGTCGCCATCCACAAGTGTAGAGAGGTCAACGTTATCAACAGAGTAAGTGCCATCGGCGTTTACAGTTACATCTGTGATGGTAATTGTTGTGCCAGCAATATCGGTGATAACCAGAGTGACCGTGCCGCCAGCTGGAATATCTTGTGATGTACCAGTGATGTCACCTTGGTTAGATGCATCAATCACTAAGTCTACTGTTAGCTCAGCATCAACAGCATCAAGGTTTTCAGTGTCATTGGCAGACAGGTCATTCCCGTTTGAATCAGTTGCGGTTGCCACCACTGTTATGTCGCCATCTACAAGCGTAGATAGGTCAACGTTATCGACAGAGTAAGTGCCATCTGCATTAACAGCCACATCGGTGATGGTAATTGCAGTGCCAGCAATATCGGTGATAACCAGAGTGACCGTGCCGCCAGCTGGAATGTCTTGTGATGTACCAGTGATGTCACCTTGGTTAGATGCATCAATCACTAAGTCTACTGTTAGCTCAGCATCAACAGCATCGAGGTTTTCAGTGTCGTTGGCAGACAGGTCGTTACCGTTTGAATCAGTCGCGGTTGCAACAACTGTGATGTCGCCATCCACAAGTGTAGAGAGGTCAACGTTATCAACAGAGTAAGTGCCATCGGCATTGACTGCCACATCTGTGATGGTAATTGCAGTACCCGCAATATCGGTGATCACCAGAGTGACCGTGCCGCCTGCTGGAATGTCTTGTGATGTACCAGTGATGTCACCGTTATTATCGCCATCGATGACTAAATCAACGGTGATATTGCTTGAAAGGGCATCAAGGTTTTCAGTGTCATTGGCAGACAGGTCGTTACCGTTTGAATCAGTCGCGGTTGCAACCACTGTGATGTCGCCATCCACAAGCGTTGATAGGTCAACATTATCAACAGAGTAAGTGCCATCTGCATTAACAGCCACATCAGTGATGGTAATTGCAGTGCCCGCAATATCGGTGATAACCAGAGTGACTGTACCGCCAGCTGGAATGTCCTGACTAGTACCAGTGATATCACCTTGGTTCGATGCATCAATCACTAAGTCTACTGTTAGCTCAGCATCAACAGCATCGAGGTTTTCAGTGTCGTTGGCCGATAAATCATTACCGTTGCTGTCGGTTGAGGTTGCCACCACTGTGATGTCGCCATCCACAAGCGTTGATAGGTCAACGTTATCGACAGAGTAAGTGCCATCTGCATTAACGGCTACATCGGTGATGGTAATTGCTGTGCCCGCAATATCGGTGATAACCAGAGTGACTGTGCCACCCGCTGGAATGTCTTGTGATGTACCAGTGATGTCACCTTGGTTCGATGCATCAATCACTAAGTCTACTGTTAGCTCAGCGTCAACAGCATCAAGGTTTTCAGTGTCGTTGGCCGATAAATCGTTACCGTTGCTGTCGGTTGAGGTTGCGACCACTGTGATGTCGCCATCCACGAGCGTTGATAGGTCAACGTTATCGACAGAGTAAGTGCCATCTGCATTAACAGCCACATCGGTGATGGTAATTGCTGTGCCCGCAATATCGGTGATCACCAGAGTGACCGTGCCGCCTGCTGGAATGTCTTGTGATGTACCAGTGATGTCACCGTTATTATCGCCATCGATGACTAAATCRACGGTGATGTTGCTTGAAAGGGCATCGAGGTTTTCAGTGTCGTTGGCAGACAGGTCGTTACCGTTGCTGTCGGTTGCAGTTGCGACCACTGTGATGTCGCCATCCACAAGCGTAGATAGGTCAACATTATCAACAGAGTAAGTGCCGTCCGCGTTTACTGCCACATCTGTGATGGTAATTGCTGTGCCAGCAATATCGGTGATAACCAGAGTGACCGTGCCGCCAGCTGGAATATCTTGTGATGTACCAGTGATGTCACCTTGGTTCGATGCATCAATCACTAAGTCTACTGTTAGCTCAGCATCAACAGCATCAAGGTTTTCAGTGTCATTGGCAGACAGGTCATTACCGTTGCTGTCGGTTGCAGTTGCAACAACTGTGATGTCGCCATCCACAAGCGTTGATAGGTCAACATTATCAACAGAGTAAGTGCCATCTGCATTAACAGCCACATCGGTGATGGTAATTGCTGTGCCAGCAATATCGGTGATCACCAGAGTGACCGTGCCGCCTGCTGGAATATCTTGTGATGTACCAGTGATGTCACCGTTATTATCGCCATCGATGACTAAATCAACGGTGATGTTGCTTGAAAGGGCATCAAGGTTTTCAGTGTCGT
>NZ_LZFV01000003.1:0-105322 GCF_001675935.1 Shewanella sp. UCD-FRSSP16_17 | reverse complement strand
TCCCCCGTAGGGCGTATGCGGTATTAGCAGTCGTTTCCAACTGTTATCCCCCTCGACTGGGCAGATCCCTAGGCATTACTCACCCGTCCGCCGCTCGTCAGCAAAGTAGCAAGCTACTTTCTGTTACCGCTCGACTTGCATGTGTTAGGCCTGCCGCCAGCGTTCAATCTGAGCCATGATCAAACTCTTCAATTAAAGTTTTTTGAGACTAAGTCTCGGCTCAATGAATTCTGATTACATTATGCAGACTCGGAAGAATCTACATCCTGTTTGTTACATATTGCTATGAACACTCATCGTTACATTGATAATAATTTTGATTGCCACCTAAGTGAGCAATTTCGATTAACTCAACACCTGTGAGTGTCCACACAGATTTACTTGTTTGATTGTTAAAGAGCGTTGACCGTGTTGGTCAGGGATGCGTATTCTACACCTCCCGCTGTCAGCGTCAAGTGTTTTTTCAAACTTCTTTTCGCCGTTGATTTAAGGTGGTTAAAACCGCTTCAAATCAAGCTGACTCAGTGTTGGCTAGTGCCTGTTGCCGTGTCAGTGGATGCGCATTATAGGGAGATTATGAAACCGTGCAAGGGCTAAATTGAATTAATTTAATAAAACAGGGTTAACAGCTGAGATTTTGAACGAAACGCATAAAAAAGGGGCTAAACAGCCCCTTTTACCCATAATACCTAGGTTTAATCACCGAAGAACCTTGACTCTTGTTTGATAGAAACAGGCTTTCCATCGATATTTGCAACCACAATTAGATTAATTTTTGTCACTGTTCGCTCTAAAGCACCTGGATCAACCGCAATACTGACAGGAAGCGTTAATACTTCTCCAGCTTGTATAGAAACGTCTGTCGGACCGGTCCACTGATAGTTATCTAAACCTGACATCGAAAGTTGATACTCTTGGGCTTGTTCAGTTTTGTTGAGCAGCTTCAATGTATACGTATTTTCTACAAGCCCGTCATTAGTAATACGATATAAAGCGTTTCTATCTCTAATGACATCCATACGCACTGGCGCAATAGTCGCGCTAGCATATACAAAGACGAGTATCATGACTGTTAGCGCTACGCCATAGCCAACAAGTTTTGGTCTAACAATTGTCTCTTTAATATTCTCAAGTTTATTTTCGGTGGTGTAACTTATTAGGCCTTTGTCATAGCCCATTCTTTCCATGGTCGTATCACAGGCATCAATACAAGCACCGCAATTAATGCACTCATATTGCAAGCCATTACGAATATCGATTCCGGTTGGGCACACTTGCACACATAAATCACAATCTATGCAGTCGCCCAATCCCATTTCTACAGGGTTTGCTTTACGAGATCTTGGCCCTCGAGTTTCACCACGCTTTGCATCATAACCAACTATATAGGTATTCTTATCAAACATAGCAGCCTGAAAGCGAGCATAAGGACACATATGAATACACATAATCTCGCGCATCCAACCAGCATTACCATAGGTTGCTAAAGTAAAGAATACGACCCAGAAGTAGATGCTTAGATCTGCGTTTAGGCTGAAAACATCAATGTAGACTTCACGACTCGGTACAAAGTAAGACACAAAGGTCATTGCTGTTAATAGTGAAACAAGTACCCAAGAAGTATGCTTCGCCGTTTTTCGCCAAAGTTTATTAAAGCTCCATGGCATTTGATCCAACTTGATACGCTTATTTCTGGCACCTTCGAATTTTTCTTCAAACCAAATGAAGATGAACGTCCAAACCGTTTGTGGGCAAGTATAGCCGCACCATACCCTGCCTAGATAAGTGGTCACAAAAAAGAGGCCGAATGCAGCGATAGTAAATAGTGCTGCTAGCAAAGTCAGATCTTGAGGCCAAATAGTCAAACTAAAGATATGGAATTTCTGTTCACCTAGATTAAACCAAACGGCTTGACGGTCTCCCCACGGTAACCATGGCAATATCAGAAAGAATGACATGGTTGCCCAACCAATACGTCTTCTTACTGTTGTCCAAAGTCCGGTTACAGCACGCACATAAATACTGTTACTTGGATTGAAACGATCTGCTTTATTAGCATCTGGCTGATGGATTTTAATCCGCTTTTGTTTGGAAAAATCTTTAGATGTCGATTCTTTTGTCATCTCGATGCCTTACTACTTAAAAAGGGGCAAACTCTATTGTGATTGCAGAAAAAGTTAATATTTTAAATAATAATCAACTGAAACTGCTACACACTCGTTTACAGAGTGTTAATTGAGTATATTATACTCGTATTATTCATGGTTATTCACTTTAATTGGACTAAATGATGAGAGGTTGGATCCTAATCGCACTGATTGCCGGTGTAATTTACTACTTTGCTACCGAAACCGATAAACTCGATGAGCCGATAGCTGAAATACAATCAGTTATGGACAATGCAGATGATAAAATATCTTCAATGACAGGCACAAAAATCATTAGAAAAAGTGACAAGGTCATTAAAATACCTTCAGGTGTAATAGAAAGATTGTCAGGTAAAGAGGTTAACGCGTTTAAAGACATTTTCACTGACAATGAATCGGTTGCCAATTTTAAGTCAGAATATTGTGGTTTTGGATCAAAACATCCTATTTTTGGTAAAGATAACCTTCAATTAATCTGTGACAAGATTTAATTCGAGCTTTACGACATCTGTAATTGACCTGAGATTTAAATCAGCCTAGCCTTTGGATAATCGTTTGAAAAAGGCTAGTAAACATGACTCAACAGGTTTCAGATATTTTTGACCCTTCTCTTTGGGACACAGTTAGTGGTTTCGACTTTGAAGATATCACTTATCACCGAGCAAAAGATCAAGGCACTGTTCGTATTGCGATAAACCGCCCTGATTGCCTCAATTCTTTCCGACCTAAAACAGTTGATGAGCTTTATACTGCGTTAGATCATGCTCGTCAATGGTCAGACGTTGGCTGTGTGCTCATTACCGGTAATGGTCCATCAGCAAAAGGCCAACACTCTTTCTGTGCCGGAGGAGATCAACGCATCCGCGGTAAAGACGGCTATAAGTATGAAGGGGCAGAAGAAGGTAAACCTGATGTCGCCCGTATGGGTCGCCTTCATATATTAGAAGTGCAACGCTTGATTCGTTTTATGCCGAAAGTGGTTATTGCAGTAGTTCCTGGCTGGGCTGTTGGCGGAGGTCATAGCTTACATGTTGTTTGCGATTTAACCCTTGCTTCAAAAGAGCACGCCGTTTTCAAACAAACCGATCCTGATGTCGGCAGTTTCGACTCTGGATATGGAAGTGCTTACTTAGCCAAAATGATTGGTCAAAAACGTGCTCGTGAAATTTTCTTCCTTGGGTTTAATTACTCAGCCGATGAAGCATTCGATATGGGCATGGTTAACCGCTCAATTCCTCACGCAGAGTTAGAAACAGAAGCTTTAGCTTGGGCAAAAGAAATTAACAGCAAATCGCCAACTGCCATGCGTATGCTTAAATATGGCTTTAACCTGCCAGATGACGGTTTAGTGGGTCAGCAACTATTCGCAGGAGAAGCGACTCGCCTTGCTTACGGGACTGATGAAGCACAAGAAGGTCGTGATGCCTTTTTAGAAAAACGCGACCAAGATTTTTCTAAATTCCCTTGGCACTACTAAAACAAGCTTAATTAACTTTAAGTTACTTGTTTCGCCAATAATTGAAAAAGGCGTGGCTTACTTCATCGTAAGCCACGCCTTTTGACTATAAATGCTTACCCTCAATCAAACCTGATTTAGTTTATGATATCTTTTACAAACGGTTTTAATTGCAGCTCACGATCAAATAGCAATGGGTAATCTGTTCGGCCTGTCATTGGCCAATCGTTTCTCCAAGTTTGACCATCATCGACACCCCAAAATGTCACACGATCGATTTTTTGTTGGTGCTTTATAAATAAATCAATGATTTGCTTATAACGCTGCGCAAGTTGTTGCTCAACATCTGAAGGAAGTCCGTCAGCATAAGGATTAAACTGTTGCTGCAATGCCATATCTAAGCTGATATCTGCGCCTTGATTGTCTTCATCTGGAAAGGGCAATACTGATACATCAACCTCTGTAAACATAACGGTGACGCCTGTATCAGCAAATGCATTAATTGAATTTTCAACTTCATTCAAATCAGGATAATCCAATGCATAATGCCCTTGAATCCCAACACCATCAATGCGAATACCTTTTGATTGAAGCTGCTTAACTAACTTAACTACCGCTTTACGTTTTGCAGGCTTAAATAAATTGTAGTCATTGTAATAAAGCGCAATATCAGCATCAGCTTGATGTGCATATTCAAACGCTTTTTCAATATAGTCAGGGCCGATGATAGCTAACCACTTTGAATCGCGAAGTGTACCGTCCTCATTAAATGCCTCATTAACAACATCCCATGCTTGCACCTTGCCTTTATATTGCCCTAACACGGTATTGATATGTGACTGTAGTCTTTCAAGTAAAGAGTCACGCTCAAGTAAATTCCCCTTCCCGTCTTCAAATACCCAATCTGGCGTCTGCTGATGCCATAACAATGTATGTCCTACCATATACATGCCATGTTTCTGACCAAAACTCACCAATTTATCAGGCGTACTAAAGTTATATTGCTGAGGGCTTGGGTGAATTTCTTCCCATTTCATAACATTTTCAGCAGTTAAACTATTAAACTGCTGAGCAACCAAATCTAATACACCTGGTTTCTTATCTAAGATTTGCGCTTCACTTAATGCTGCACCGATTTTAAATTGTTCAGCAAAATGATCTTTTAATTGTAACTCTGTCTTAGCGTCAGCGGCTTGCAGAGTTACAGGCAAAAGTAGGCAAGCAAGTAATGGTACAAACCTCTTCAAACCAGCGCAGCTTATTAGCGAATTATCAGGTACAAACATATCAATCCCTTTATGTTAATAGTAATAATGAAGTCGCATTTCGATAATCTAAGAAGTGAGGACACTATTCGCTTCATAGGGTAAAACGGACAAAATCTAACAAAACACAACTTATTGTTAAAATGACTATTACATATAATATTCCTAAAACCAAGATTCATTTCAAGTGATTTTTTGTAAACAACAGAATTCGTTGCGCCCAAAGTGCGCTTAATTTACTCTTATTGACTAAAATTTATTTTTCTTTTTATCGTGATTTCATTAGATTAAGCTAAATAACCTTTATATCTGACCGATATAGCCAACGTTTTACATATGCTAGGTACTATGATGACAGTAAAGCCGATTTTAAATGCCAATGAGTTAGCCCAAGAAGAAGCTTTGCCAAAAAACACCATCACGAATGTGTCGGTGGATAATCTTATTTTCTCTATGCATGAAGGTAAGCTGAAAATTCTATTAGTGAAATACAATAGAGGATTAGCGGCAAACAAGTGGGGTCTTATTGGTCATTGGGTAATGATGGATGAAAACCTTGAAGATGCCGCATCGAGGGTTGTGAAACAAACGACAGGTGTCGATAACTTATATTTGGATCAGCTAGGCGCATTTGGTCAAGTCGATCGATACCCTACCCGTCGCATCATTACGGTTGCCTTTTATTCTTTAGTCCGTTTTGATGAAACACGTTTAGCCATGGGCAATAACGCCTATGAAATTGAATGGTTTGATGTCTATAACTTACCGCAGCTCGTTTTCGATCACGCAGAAATTATTAAAAGCTCACTAAGTAATCTTAAATATAAAGTCCACCACGAACCAATTGGCTTTAATTTATTACCAGAGAAATTTACCCTGCTGCAGTTACAAGAGATTTACGAATCAATTCTTAACAGTAAGCTCGATAAGCCTAACTTTCGACGCAAGATATTAAAAATGAATCTATTGATCAATTGCAACGAAAAACAAAAGAACGTAGCTCATCGCGCTGCCGCATTATTTTGTTTTGATAAAGTGGTTTACGAACAGCTTAAACAGTATGGATTTAACTTCGAGTTTTAATTCAATCCGCTAATGAAACGTTATTAAGTCGCCCAAGATACGCTTAAGCGACTTTTTTAATCTTCTAAATCAGATAGATATACACGACCCGACGAGATACTCCAGTTTAATCGAATAAACCTTTTGACTTAATTTGTAAAAAACACTTTAAATGGTAATGATAACTGTTATCATTTGAGTGGTTAAAAACAAACTTATTCGAGGTTCACATGAAAAAAACCATGACTTTCGCTATTTTGCATTTCAGTGTTGCATTCACCATTACATATTTACTAACTGGAAGTATTGTCATTGGTGGTGCTGTGGCATTAATAGAACCTGCCGTAAATACCATTGTTTTTTATTTCCATGACAAAGTTTGGAATAAAATAGAGGCAAACAGCTTAGCTAACGCTATCAGCTAGTGCCTCATATTAAGAAAACTACTTTGCAGGTTTGTCTTTTTCAAGTCCTAGCTTATTTGCCAATGGCGCTATCGCTCCACCTTGAATAAAGATAGAAAATAAGACAAAGAAAAACACCATATGCACAATATCAATTGCGCCTGGAACACCAGCTGCAGCAGGTATTAACGCAAACACAATAGGTGTTGCCCCTTTTAGGCCTATCATAGAAATGAATAGTCGCTTTTTCCAACTGGCTTTTACAAAAGGTAAATAGCACAGTTGAACAGCAAGCGGCCTTGCAACAAATATGAGTAACAAAGCTGGAAGTATAGATATCCATAATACGGTCATCAGCGTCTGTGGGAATATTTGTAGACCTAACACAATAAACATTAGTGCCTGAGCCAACCATGATAAACTGTTAAAAAAGTGCAAGTTAACTTGCTGCCCTCTTTTAATACCGTTCCCAATAACGACACCCGCAATGTAAGAAGCCAATAATATATTGCCCCCCAATAAATCAGCACCGTAAGTCGCAATGATAAAGCTGGCTAATACAAACACAGGTATCAAGCCATACTCTGACAAACTAATCTTATTTAGTAGTGTTACAGCAAGCTTACCAATTAAAAATCCGACGATAATTGCAACAGCGATTTGAGTAAACAAGCTCAAACTTAAAGAAGATATAGTAACCGATTGTGTTGAAGACAGTGCCATCTCGGTTAATACAATAACCATGAGCATAGCTACTGGGTCATTGGTTGCTGACTCAAACTCCAAGACGGTGTCGGTTTCTTCTTTTAACTTTAACTTTTTCGACTCTAAAATCGAAAATACTGCCGCCGCATCCGTTGAAGACACAACAGCGGCAAATAGTAGGCAAATTACAAAATTGAAGTCGAGCAGCAAATATAAAATACAAGCGAAGATGAGAGTGGTAAATATCACCCCAAAGGATGCCAAAACGCCCCCTTCTTTATACGCTATCTTAATTTTATCCGTCGAGGTATTAAGGCCACCAACAAAAACAATCACATTTAGCGCTAAGCCACCAATCCATGCTGTTTTGTCCAAATTGTCATAAACAAAATTAAACTCTCCATTACCAAGTGAAAGACCCACTCCCATAAAGATGAATAGCGACGGGATCCCTAAGGTACGAGATGGATGATGCAATAAAATGCCAATAACGATCAGAATAGACATTCCAATCATAATCATTTCTGTGGTCATAACGTCCCTTTTTATTTTGATAAGAAAATGAACTGAGAAGGCCACCAAAATCAAACTTAAGTTATAAAGACATCGCAGCTTATAACTTAATTATTGGCAGTGCTTGAGTGTAATAAAACTTTAATAAAAATTTTTACGCTAAATAATTTGGCGGCAATATAACATCAATCCTCAAACCCACCTTAACTTAAACTTAATCCAAGATTAACACTAAAAGCATTTTGCGCTTATTCAGTCAAATTGAACACCATTACACTTCAATAATACTTGGCTTTGAACCCTTTAATAGCAATTTAAGGTATTCAGCGTTTTTTTTGCTGAATTATAGTTAATAAACACATCCACCACACATAAATATAACATAAAAAAAACATAAACTTAGGTAGCTTTAGATAATCCAATTCCAACAAAGAACACTGTAACTTAACTGTCATATTGATCTGTCTTAATGCACTCGCTTCAAATTACAGCGAGAAAGAAGCACCCTAACTTTCAATATCCAAGATGGGTATTAAGTACAAATTTAAGTACAAATAATAAGTGGAATTTGTGATGAAAAAAGTGATTGGTTTATTAACTGCTGTTGGCTTAATGACGGCACCTCTTGTTCAAGCTGGTACAGTAACAGTATCTGGTTCAACATCTGTTGCACACGTTATGGAAGTGCTAGCAGAGAACTATCAAAACACTGCTAAAAAGAATGTTGAAGTACAAAGCACTGGCTCTTCTGCTGGTATTCGTGCAGCGAAAGACGGCACCAGCATGATTGGTATGTCTTCTCGTAACATTAAAGAAAATGAGTTAAACGATACAACAAAAGAAATCGTTATTGCTCGTGACGGTATTGCTGCTGCAGTAAACAAAGCAAACCCAGTTCAAGACTTAACTCAAGAGCAAATTTCAAAAATCTACCGCGGCGAAATCAAAAACTGGAGCGAAGTAGGTGGCGAAGCTCGTCCAATCGTTGTAGTAACTCGTGAAAACGGTTCTGGTACTCGTGGCGCTTTCGAAGAAATCATGGACTTACAACGTACTGTTAATGGCCACAAGGTAACGGCTATTACACCTACAGCTCAAGTAGGTAATGGTAACGGTATGATCAAAACAATCGTTGCGAATAACCCATACGCCATCGGTTATATCTCTCTTGGTTCAGTTGATGATTCTTTAGTTGCTCTAAGTGTAGGTGGCGTTGAAGCTACTGACACAAACATTGCAGCTGGCGAATACCAAATTGCTCGTCCATTCATCGTTTTAGTGAATGACCAGCCACACCCGAATGCACAAAGCTTCATCGACTTTATCATGTCAAATGACGGTCAAAGCATTGTTGCTGAAGAAGGTTACATCCGCGTTCAGTAATAACTGACCACGGTATATTAAGAGGAGCTTATGCTCCTCTTTTGTAGTTTCTATCAAATATTAAAAATGATTAATCATCAGTACGACCTCGAGGCATATGATGAATACAGCAACTAAAGTCCAATCACAAGGACTGCAACTTGCACCAAAAAAAGCCATGGACATAAAAGAAATCTTCTTTCATGGCCTTTTCCTATGTTGCGCTATGGTTGGCGTACTATCGGTTTCCACCATCGGATGGTTTGTATTTAACGAAGGTTTACCAGCATTTAAAGAAGCAGGTGTTACTGAGTTTGTAACAGGTAAAGAATGGCTGCCACCAGCACTTTATGGCATTTTACCTATGATTGTTGCCTCAATGATATCAACAGCTGGTGCTGTAATCATTGGTGTCCCTATTGCTATTTTAACCGCTGTATTTTTGGCAGAAATTGCCCCTAAATGGTTAGCAGATTTAGTTAGACCAGCAGTTGAGTTACTGGCTGGCATTCCTTCTGTTGTATACGGATTTTTTGGATTGGTGATTATTGTCCCAGCCATTGAAACGATTTTTAATATTCCTGCTGGTAACACCATTTTGGCGGGAATCATTGTGTTGGCAATTATGATTTTGCCAACCGTCATTACTATTTCAGAAACATCTATTAGAGCCTTACCTTCAGTGTATAAGGAAGGTGCGCTAGCCTTGGGCGCATCACATATATACAGTATTTTTAAAGTACTGATCCCTGCCGCTAAAAGCGGCATCTTTACAGGCGTTGCACTGGGCGTTGCTCGTGCAATTGGTGAAACCATGGCCATCATTATGGTTATGGGTAACGCACCGGCTATGCCAGGTTCGTTATTGGAACCTGCACGTACACTTACCGCTAACATCGCAATGGAAATGTCTTACGCAACAGGCATCCATTCAAGTGCACTGTATGCAACAGGTATTGTCTTATTGGCATTTATCGTTTTGCTTAACGGTTCATTGTTATACCTAAATCGCAAGAGAGCGTATTAATCATGTCTAAGTTTACTCAATCAAACTCATTAGTATCGAGACAGAATCAAGATAAATTACTTCATGGCGCTATTTGGGCTGCTGCCGGTATCACTATCTTATTTTTGTTATGGGTGGTTTGGCACATTCTCTCAAATGGATTAAGCCATGTTAGTTGGGAGTTTATTACTGGTGCCTATACCCGCATTGGCGAAGCTTCTGGTATTTGGGCGATGATTGTATCGACCGTATATATGGTACTACTGTCATTAGCTTTCGCAGCACCAATTGGCATTATGACGGCGATATATCTAACTGAGTACGCCAAGCCTGGCAGTAAAATTGTGCAAGTTATCCGTTTTTGTACTGAGTCACTCGCAGGTATTCCATCGATTGTTTACGGCTTATTCGGTATGACATTCTTTGTCACGACCTTAGGCTTAGGCTTTTCAATCTTGTCGGGTGCATTAACGCTAGCGATGTTGATTTTACCCGTCATCATTCGTACTACGGAAGAAGCCTTAATGGCTGTCCCAATGAGCTACCGTGAAGGTGGTTATGCATTAGGCAGTAGTAAAATTTACACTATTTGGCGCTTAATATTACCAAGCGCTTTACCAGGTATTGTTACATCGGTCATTTTAAGTACTGGCCGCGTTATTGGAGAGTCAGCACCAGTATTTTTAACCGCTGGTATGGTGACTCAAATTCCTGACTCTGTATTAGATTCAGGCCGAACATTGACTGTTCATTTATATAAGTTAACCCAAGAGTTATTTACTCAGCACGAATGGGATCAAGCTTATGCCACTGCAACCATCTTAATTGTATTGGTATTAGCACTAAATTTAGCAACCAAAGTCATTGCTACCCGATTAAATAAATCTTCTTAGCATTAAACAAACGAATAGTAATAACACGTAAAACATCGTGTTAATTAAAGGCCAGATCATGAACAAACTTGAAGTAAGCAACTTAGACCTATTTTACGGCGAAAACCATGCGTTAAAAGATATCTCAATTAACATCCCATCACGCCAAGTGACGGCTTTAATTGGGCCATCAGGTTGCGGAAAGTCAACACTGCTACGCACGCTAAACCGAATGAATGACTTGGTTGCAGGAGTCAAAATTACAGGCACTGTGGCATTCGAAGGTGAAGATATTTATGCCGACGTTGATGTAAAAAACCTAAGAATGCGAGTAGGTATGGTGTTTCAAAAGCCAAACCCTTTCCCGATGAGTATTTATGAAAACATCGCTTTTGGCCTTAAAGCCCAAGGCGTTAAAGATAAAGCTGTATTAGATAAAGTTGTTGAAGACTCATTACGTGGCGCAGCTTTATGGGAAGAAGTTAAAGACAGACTAAATACACCTGCTTTTGGTTTATCAGGTGGTCAACAGCAACGTTTGTGTATTGCCCGCGCGATTGCGATGGAGCCTGAAGTTATCTTAATGGATGAGCCAACCAGTGCACTTGATCCAATCGCAACCCATAAGATTGAAGAGCTAATGGATGAATTACGTAAAAAGTTCACCATTGTTATCGTGACTCACTCAATGAACCAAGCAAAGCGCATCTCGGATAGAACAGCTTTCTTCTGGATGGGTGAATTAGTAGAGCAAGGTGAAACGCACCAAGTATTTAATAACCCACAAGACTCACGCACTCAGGGTTATGTTAGTGGTGAGTTTGGTTAAACAATTTTCTATTTACTTGCTAATGACTAAGCCTTCAATAACATATTGAAGGCTTTTTTATTCGCTTTTAATCACTATCAACTCTACTGCGTTTGATTTACCATTTACTCTTCATTGATATCAGGAGCTATTTTGGCTAAACCAAACGCTAAAGGACCAACCCGCACCGTCGATATTTTTTGTGCTAAATGTAAAACCCAGCTATTTAAATACCGCAAGGGCGGAAAAGGTGCATTAGTTAAATGCTTCAAAGAACGTATTGTAGATGACTACACTAAAACCCCTTGTGTGTGTCCACAGTGTGAAACACCTTTTGCTCGAGATACCTTGGTTCGAGGCACGCCTGCTTTTAAAATAATTGGTGGCAAAGTGACGATGAAATAATCGTTCATCTTTGGTTAAAGGGAAAAGTCTTATTATAAGGAGACTTTTTCATAACGAGTCCAAGTAATAATGTTCTTAAATAGCGGGATTATCCAAACCGCAGTGCCATTGTCATGATAAAGCCGATAAAAATAGAGCTCTTTATCTTTCACATGATGTTTGCGAATACCACGATAAAAGCTCATTGCAGACTCACTCACTTGTTCAGGTAAAATAATATTTTTTTGCTTTACCTTCACCTGAAAGACATCAACTTCAATATCACCAATAGATTGCCGATACTGCTCAAAGTCGCCACGCAATTTATACTTTATCGGCGTCGTTCGACAATCTTCATCTGTTAAACAAATCGAATAATAAAATTGTCCACTTAGTGGTGCTTCGTAGATCATCGAAAGCCCCATATCGACTCTAATCAATAACTTATCGGCAACGGGAAAATAAACATCTGAAAAGTAGTGATGTTTATCTATTTCACCATCACTATAATCGACAGGCAGTATTTCTCTATTCACACGGATACGATTTTCCATACTGTCACGCAGTTGATAAAAATGCTCCATATTCAACCCTGCTGGAGTCTCATCTGTAGCAGCAATATTCATCGTATTGGTTTTTATGCAACTCTCTTCAAAATCTAAACACACGGCAAATGAATGAATATTATCATCAGCAAGAGCAAAGCCTTTAAACTGCTCAAAATGAGCAGATTCATTGCTCTCTGGAGCTAAATGTTTTTGCCACAATGACGCATGGGGCTGGGGTTTATTCTTAGGGTATAAAACGGGAACAGATTCTTTTACCCCACCAATATTTAATGAAATACTCGAGTGAGCATTCCAGCTAGAGGCTCTTTTTAAAACCTGATGGTAGTCACTGTAATACCATTGATAGGCGATGATAATAATCGCGAAGACTACGCCCGCAACCTTAATTAGCAATGACACATCAAATAAAGCAGCTTTAATGGATTGCGGATCGTTAACGGCCAACATCGTTACATGAGACTTAGCAACAATACGTATTTGATAACCACGTCGAGCAATGGTCTTTAGTTGAACTTCAGAATAGGGTTCAAGCTTTTTACGTAACGTACTAATACATTGAGTTAATGAAGAATCGGATACAACGCGACCAGGCCATCCCTGTTTTACAAGTGAGTCTTTAGTAGAAATAGCACCTGGTTCAATAAATAAATGCGCTAATACCGCAGATTCAGAAAATGTTAAATCAATAACCTGATTATTAGTACGATCAATGAGTTGCTTCGCATCTGGCGCGAGCTTTAGATAAGAGGTTATGTTTATCACTGTTCGCCTATAGTCTTATGGTTAATATGACATAGGATCAGCATAATTCAGACGGTATACGATTACTGTGACAACTTACTCAAATAACTAAGTAAAAGCAGAATAAACACTGCAAAATCAATTAACTAACTAGATTTAAATGCAACACTTGTAACACAATGCTTCAACGCAAATAACAGTAAAACAAGCCACAAACAAAGTAAGCCGAACAAGAATGGAACCGTTAACTGTATTTGGCTTAAGGCTCCTTTATCAGCAAAACTGGCATCTATTCCTAACATATTAATCGCTCGATATATGTCAGCAGGGTTAAGAAGCATCATAAAACTAACGAAGCGCTGTGCCTGCAGGCCAAAATCAGCAACAAGTAATGCAAGCAACAACAGATCAAATACCAAAACAAAAGCAAACCACACCATAAATAAAAAACCTAACACTTTCCCCTTTTGCTGAGCATGAACACTCACGAGATAGCTCAGTAAAATAAATACTAAAGCGAGTAAACAGCTACTAATAATCAACTGGCCGTAAAAGCGAATAACTAGTGCAGTATCCGCTTGTTCACTTAACAACCAAAATAATAGTCCACTACCACCATAGGTCAGTGTAATCGCGATTATCAGTAAACCTCCGTGAGCAACAAATTTCCCCAATAAAATATCAATCTGGCTTATCGGATAGGTGAGTAAAAGGGACAAGGTACCCGCCTCCCTTTCACCGACAAAAGCATCATAACTAATTAGTATTGCTACGAGCGGAATAATAAATACCGATAAACTGGTTAAACTACTAATTGTGGAAATAAGGGTCCCACCAGCCAGTTCACCACTCACAGCGCTCCCAGCTAAAGTTACCGTAAATGATAAGCCGCCAAACAACACAAATAGTACAACGCTCCAATGGTTACGTATGCATTCTTGACGTTCTTTTCTGGCAAGAATGTTGACCATTTCAACATGCAATGACATCTTTTACCTCCTGCTGCTGAAAAGGCTGATTGGCAAAACTCAACCCGCCTGTTGTAAGTCGCTGCACCTTCATTTTGTGATGATAAATATCAGTCAAACTAGGTAACTGAATATCAAATTCATATGTGGAACATATTTCAGTAAGCAATTGAATAACTATCGATTTATCTTCAGGAAAACAACGCAAAGTTCCTTGAAAATAATATGGGGACAATACCGGTTTTTTTAACACAAGAGTCTCTATATTTGGCACTATAAACGTCACCATGCAGCCACTTTGAGCCGCCAAGGCGTTAATAGATCCATAAGCTAATTGCTCACCACGCCCTAACATCAATGCGACATCTATGTGTTCTTCAATCAAGGCTAACTCATGAGTACAAATAACCACTGAGCAACCTTGCTCTCTTAACTGATTTATTTTTTGATATAAAAATTGAGATGCTTGTGGATCTAAACCTACAGTAGGTTCATCCAATAGGAGCAATTGAGGAGAGGCAATAATTGCTTGAGCAAAGCCCAGTCTTTGCTTCATACCTTTAGAGTAATATTTGACTTGTTTATGCTGACTTTCCAAAAGACCAAACTCTTCAAGTGTACGAGTAACAAGTTGAGTATTCACGCCTTTTAAGTCAGCAAAAAACTGCAACACTTGTTTACCTGTCATATTGTCATAAAACTGAATATTTTCAGGCAAATAACCAATTTCCACTCCGCCACATAATTGTTTTATTGGCAAGCCTAGAATATTAACCGTTCCTTGCTGTGGTTCGATCAAGCCTAATAGAATTTTAATGAGTGTCGATTTGCCTGCCCCATTATGACCAAGCAATGCCATCAACTGACCTCTAGCGAGCGAACACTGAATGTTTTTCAAAACAGGTTTACCAGAAAATGAATGTCCTACCTTATCTAGTTCAATTGCATAGGTCATGATTAATCCTTAATTGATAAATCTAATGAAGAGACTAAAGGGTAACTATCTATCACCCCGTTATAATCAATTTTTATCAATAACTTATCTAACCACTTGAGCAATATAACTACAGGACTTTCCATCAAAAAGTGGGCCTCAGGATAAAGCCAAAAAAGCTTATCGAGTCGATCATTAGGTAAATGAAACTGCTCGCCTATTCCATTACCCGTTATATCCCATCCTTGATAATCACTCCAATAGTTCCCTTGTTGATTTTCGCTCCACTCAACGCGTATGTCGCCAACATATCTCACTTGAGTTTGATTATTGATAAAGTGATTTAAAAAAACTCGATTTAACTCTCCGCCTAACGCCATAGCGACACCGATATCGCAAGCACTTATCAGATTAGACTGCAAAATATTTCCTTGAGAGCCATAAATAAATATCCCTTTACCTGACTCAAATAAATCTGTCGGATCCCCACCTTTCCAATGTATATGGCGTACATCATTATTTTTTACCAAGGAGTCTTGGGTCAGATTAAGTAACACACCAAATTCGCTTGCATGACTGGCTTGATTGTCAATTAGCTGAATATTATTAGCACTCATTAATGCGTACCCACCTAAAACTTGGGTGGCGATATTCTGGCTAGCCATATCTCCTTGGGTATACATATAATGAATAGCGTACTGTAACCCTTTGAAGTGGTTATAATTCACTACACTATGGCCACCCGACTCGAGATAAACACCGTCTCTGACATTAATGATTTGGTTATTGAGAATTTGGGCATTTTCGCTCTTTTTCAGGTGAATACCATCACCGCGATCAAGTATTGCTAACTGATGATTACCAATAAACTGGTTGTGTTGAATTAAAATATGTTCTATTTCTTCGGCATAAATGCCAAATCCATCTCCTGATAGAACAATGTGTTCGATAACAATATTTTCTTGGCCTTTATCGATAAAAATCCCTGCATTGTGTTGATATAAATCCTCCCCCCAATTCTGCAAATGCAAATGGCTCAAATGAACATTAGGAGCATAAATGCTAATCGCATTTCCTTGACTATTGGCCTCTATAATTGCCCCTTCACCAGTTAAATAAATGCTATGGTTAATCAAGAAGTTGCCGCGATAAATACCAGAAGCCAGATTAATGGTGTCACCGTGCTCCACCCGCTTCAATGTATCGGTTAATTCTGTCGCAGTCGTCACTTTATATACTGTAGACTGGCCCTTTTGTGCCGCCATGCTTGTTTGCATCATTCCTAACAAACAAATAAAGACGAATACTTTACTTATTACCGCAGCATTACCAGAGCACATTCCATTAATCCTCAGCCAGTAATGCTAAATCAATCTGCTCAAAACGAATGACCTTACCACCATAATTAGCAGCAAACTGATTCGCCCCTTGTTCAGAAGCAAAACTTGCCACAGCAGTCCCCATAACTGCTTCTTTGCTAGACCCATACACATACCAAGCAGAGTTAGCAGATATGAAATGATGATTACTTGGCTTTGCCCAATCTGTTTGCTCAATATCATGTACAGACATCTGTACTATTCGCCGAGTATTTTCTGGCTGCAAAGCATAATTAAACATATCTCTGGTAGAACAAAATTTCGGATTAACAGAACTATTGGCTAACTCAAGCACGCCTTTAGGGCCAGGGTACTTGGTGATCATCATGCCACACATATGACAGCGATCATGTTCGCCAATATGAGGGTGGTAAGCATGAGAATTGTCATCATTAGGACTTAAACAACCCATTAGAAATATGCTCAACATGACAACAGAAACTAACATTGGAGAAAACACGTTATACATAGAATCACCGAAAATGAGAGCAACCCCCCAACCCGATAACTTATCCGCTTAACATAGAAAGGATAAAGTATTTGGTTGAGGACTTGCTTTGCGTTAAATAGCGAAGTTTTGGCCAGCGTAAAGGATGAACATTCGTAAGCACATCATACCGCTGACAACACAGATGCCAGATAGGTAGAAGGCTT
Source organism: Shewanella sp. UCD-FRSSP16_17 (assembly GCF_001675935.1). Classification (NCBI taxonomy): domain Bacteria; kingdom Pseudomonadati; phylum Pseudomonadota; class Gammaproteobacteria; order Alteromonadales; family Shewanellaceae; genus Shewanella; species Shewanella sp. UCD-FRSSP16_17. Next base: position 88,093 of record NZ_LZFV01000003.1, on the reverse strand, counting down.
TAGCCGAATGACTAAACTTTGTGCCTGTTGCAAAATTAAGTAAAAGTGGACCACCAAAACCTATTCCTACAACACCAAACCAAAAAACAGCAGCCCATGATCCTGTTATAAAAGCATCAAAGGCATATTGAGCGCCTGCATTCCCTGTCGCTAATGACATAATAATCATGAATAGAAACAAGGCTTCAGCAAACATAATTGGCCATTCAGCACCGTGAAGCACTTTCATATCTTGGCTATGTAAGTCTTCTTTAAAAACACTCACAGCCACCATTTTTGCAGCTGCAGCACCAGCGGATAAGCCAGAAGCAACAAACAGTGCCGGTAAGACTGACGTGTTAATCATAGGGAATCGCACTAAAGCCGAAATTAAAAAACCTGTGTATGCACAAACGGCTAACGCCAATGCCAAAATCGCCATTTCACAAGGACGACGAATACCACGTAGTTTTTCAATTAATGGCATCAATGACGCTAACATTGATGATTCAGCAATTTCTTCTTCTAAGGCAAACAACAGATTTAATGCCACCAGTGGAATATACGCCATCAACGCAATCACCCCGACCGACATCACTGAGTTCAAGTTGTAATAAACCAAAATTCGCCAGAAAAACAATGGATTGGTTAAGTCCAAGACTAAACACAACATGCCTAACGCAATGGTTACAAATGACACCAAAGAAGCAGCTTTTAAAAATGGCGTATTGATAGTTTGTTTTTTATAAAAGCGAATAAACAGTGCAACAGCTAATGCGCCACCTGAAATCCCTGCAAAAAACAAATAAACAGCAATTGGCCAAGGCCATGCAACCCCTTCAGATAACCCCATTGAGAACTCAATTGTTCCATCCATGACTACACTCCTAATTTAACAATTGGGATATAACGTAAGCTGGGTTCAGTTCCTAAGTGCGACTTTATTCGCACAGAGTCCTTAACCTTCAATAACCGGCTCACATATGAAGTGGGATCATTGGCATCACCAAAGATTAATGCATCATATCGACACTGCTGCACACACGCTGGTTGTTCACCTTTGCTTAATTGGCTGTTCAAGCAAAAATCACAATTGTCGGCAACATCAGTATCTTTATTAATAAAGCGAGCATTATATGGACAGGCAGCAATGCAGTATTTACAACCCGCACACTTACTATCATCCATGGTGACAATGTCAGTGTCAGGATCGCGATGAGCAGCCCCTGTCGGACATACTGCTACACACGGGGCATTTTTACATTGCTGGCAAGATACCCGCACATATTTACGCTGACACTCACAGTTATCTTGACCACACTGAGCACATTTTTGCCCATCGATTCCGCCGTTTTGCTGCTCCGTTTTCAGCTTTGCTTCACCTTCGGGTAAATGGTTAGCTTTATTACAAGCTAACTTACAGTCACCACAGCCGACACACTTGTTTTGGTCAAAAACCATGACATAGTGAGGTTTATTCTCGGCATCACTGTCTTTGGTTGAACTACACCCCATGGGGGCAAGTATCAATGAACCCACTCCTAAGCATTTTAGGAACCTTCTTCTTTCTATATTTTCACTCACAACATCCTCCATCTGTCAGCCATATTGCTGACTTATTGCAACCTTTATTGGGTGACTCTACTCAGATGCAGTCACGGCTTGGTTAGCTATTTCTTGCTCAGCTCTAGAAATCGCATTTTTTATAGATGTTCGGTTAACGCTTAGGTTGTTGCTATCCAATAACTGATGCCAATGCTCAATTGCCTTTTGAAAGTCCTTATTCAAAAATGCATCTGTCGCAATGAGTAACAGCGATTGAACTTCATTTGGGTCAATTGCAAGCGCTTGAGATAACACGATAGTGACCTCCAAGCTCATGTCTCGACCATCACGGTAATAAAGCGCATTTGCTTTCATGCCTAACACTTCAGCATCTGTCTTTATTTCCAGTAATTCATTTAATGTTTGTACCGACTTGTCATACATACCGCCTTCTGCATATGCATTAGCCAAGTTAATTAATGCCAGGCGATTATTGGGGTCGGTATTAACTGCTCGGGCATTTTTATTAATATCCGCAGCAATAAGGTAATCAATGTGCTCTGCTACGTATCCTGTATTCCAATCATTAAAACGCCCCAATTGGCTATAAATGGCGATGGGTACCAGCAGAATTATGAGACAAACAACAAACAGCACCTTGTCATCTTGCTTGGCAAGGGGAACAGATGACTCGGATGAACCTTGCATTTTTGGAGTAACGTATTGGACAGAACGCCATACGATAGTGATGAAAAAGCACAAGGTTCCAATGATGGCTATCAATAAACTATTCATATTTATCTCGACTGCTGATACCACAAACAGATAGGTAAACTCATTGAAATTAATTGCTTGAAGAGCCCATCATTCCACCCATGCCCATACCGCTAAGTCCCATACCATGAGAAGACTCGCTAGGTGACTCAACTTTTAATAATTCAACATCGAAAATTAGAACTGAATTTGGCGGGATAATGCCGACAGTATCATTGCCGTAAGCAAGTTCTGTGGGAATAGTCAGTCGATATGTTGAGCCTTCCGGCATCAACCCAATGCCTTCTTTCCAACCGTCAATAACGGTAAGTAATGGGAAACGATTAGTTTCATTACGTTCATATGAGTTATCAAATTGAGTGCCATCAATGAGCTGGCCTTTGTAATGCACAGTGACCACATCTGATTCAAGTGGGACTTTTCCCTCACCTTGCGTAATGACTTCATACTGCAAACCTGATTCTGTGACCTTTATGTTGTCATTGGTTTTATTGCTCGCTAAAAATGCACGCCCTTCTGCTAAATTTTTACTTGAAAGGGCAGCTAAACGCGCTTCTTTTTCTTTATTAAGCATTTCAGCGCGGGAATTTAAATGAGTCAAAATATCTTCATCTGACATTGAGGTTTCATCTTTTAGTGCATCCACCACACCTTTAATGACGGTATCAACGGTAATATCTCCACCTAACTCCGTTTGATCGTAAATTCGACTCGAAATATATTTACCCACTGACGCTCCCAAGGCATAAGAGACGTTTTCAGTTTCTTGTTGACTACTAGCAGCTGTAGTCATAAAAGCCACGCTACATAACAAAGCAACGCTGGTGGTTTTACATGTTTTCTTCATCATTGTTTTCATCATATTTCTCTCTGAGTTACACTTAATTGATTTCAATTTTTTAACCAACGCACTATTTATGGCTTACGGCATCTCTACGGCTCTACCTGATAGTCGCCAACCATAAATACCATCATGCATTTGCATGACATTGCTATAGCCCAACTTCATGACTTCATGTGCTGCGATTTCACTGGCATTACATAAGCGATTAGCACAATAAAAAACCATGTAGGTTTGTTTGTTTTCAGGTAAAAGTTCTTTCCAATTACTCACATTGAAATAGGTTGCCCCAGGGATATAACCCTCAGCCCAAAGCTCTAAGGTATTCACATCAAAAAACAGTACTTCAGGTTGCTCTAGCAAAGCTTCGCCTTGCGCTAAGCTAATGGTTTGCAATGTATGTTCATATTGGTGCGCAGGCCCAAAATCGCCACCACTGCCAGCATTCGCATTAAAGCCTGTTACTCCCAGCATGACTGCGATAGCAACGCCAATATATTTGACCATCTCACTCTCCTTCTAAGCGACTTAAAGAGCCTCGGTGTTGCGGTGCGCTGCAACACCGAAGCTACTGGCTAAGCCATATTGATTAAACGGGTTTTAAATACTGTTTTTATCAATAATTTTCTGTGCCTGTGTTACGTAAGTCAGTGCTGCATCAAGGCGTTTTTGGCTATAACGGAAACCATGAACACCCCAAGAACCATCGGCTTTAATTAGATCAACCGTTTCTTGTGCTTTTTCAGTCAATAACAAGACCTGAGTTTTGTCTTCGATTGATAACTTAGTGACTTCTAGTAGCTTATCGATGCGAACCAGTGCTTGTTCAACTTCAGCAAACGTTTCTTTAATTGGCTTCTGCCATTTTTGAACTTCGCCGTAGATTTGAACTTGGTCCTTGTAATGAAGACCCGTATCGAGTTCAGACTGGAATTGACTGTGACAACCTTTATTTTCGACCACGTCGTGATCAGAGATTGCGGTACGCGCACAAGACCACATTAAGTCTAAATAAGTGCGTCCTTCTTCATTCTTAGCCACTGTCCAGCCTTTCCCACCTTCAGGGCCTTGAATGCGTGGTTCACCTTCTGGTGGATTTAATGTTTTACGTTCTGGGTCAACATCAATTTTCCACATGTGGGATTTACGCACGGCGTCAAAGCCTGCTTGATCAGGGAATTGCATCGCTTTAAAGTTTTCACAACTACCCATGTTAGGCATGTGACAACTTTGACAGGTCTGCTGCGAGTGAGTGTCGGTATTGCTAGCAATTAATGTTTGCGCAGCATGACAGTCTGTACAGTCTTTTTTGAGCTTAGGTTTGGTTACACCTGACATCCAACTGCCATCAGTCACCTCATGTGGGTCATGACATGTTGTACAACGCATACCTTGTTCATAATGCTTAGAACCAAACATTTGTGAGCCTTCGGTACCACAAGATGGACAAAGGGATTTCATTTTCACCCCAAAAGCAAGCTCTGGTTTGCCTTGCTCTGCCGCATACTCTGTCATGGTTGGGTCATACTCAAAACGTTGATGACAACGTTCACAGTTAGACTGCATTCCACCAGTACCACCATCTAAGTGACCACCAGCGCCATGACACTCTTCACAAGCAATACCTCGTGAAATCGTATGTTCTTGTAATTTTTTAGGATCACCTAATGCATCAAAGAACTCATCTTTAGATTTAAAGTCAAACTTAAAGGTATGGCAGACTTCACAATAAGAACTTGCCGGCTGGAACAGCATTTCTGTACGGTATTTTGCACCATAAGAACTCATGCCTTGTTGGTGAGATCCTGAAGCACCGAAGTCCGCCACTGTGAGCGGAAACTCAGGAATAACATCATTAATTTTTTTAGACATTTCTGGTGTAAGCCACTCAGCCCACCCACGTGAGAATTGGTTTGCACCTGCCACCATTTTACCAGTGCCATCTCGAAGTAACCCACCTTCAATATGATAAGTACCACGCACTAACCAGCTATCAATAAAGCCATATTTTGTTCGCGGTGTTCCCACCGTGGCATAGATTGCATCAGGGGTAATACCATCAGGCAATATTGAGGTATCTTTGGTGTCATACATGGTTTTGTTTAGGTCATTATCCACTTCAGGGTGTTCACCTGGAAAACGGATGGTTTTCGCATGACGTGAACGCGACCATTTCTCATATTGCAGCGCATGACATTCAGCACATTTTTCTGGGCCAACAAAGTTATTTGGGTAATCAAGAATTGATTTGGCCCCTAAACGGTATTGAATAGCGCGAGGCTTACCATCTAACTTACTGTAGTCTTGACTGTAACCGGTATCTAGATACTCTTCACCGCGGTCACTAATATGGTAATCGCCAACTAAATTCCCAGCTTGCTGATATTTAAACATAGGATGATTTTCAAAAAGAAAATCAAACAACTCAGCTTCTTGAACAATATAGTCTTGAAGTGTTTTTACACCATTAATTTGTTCTGTACCTTCATACTTTGCTAATGATTTTTTTGCAGTTTTTCCCATTTCTGGAATGCTATTGTATTTACCTGCAGCATTTACATTGGCAATGGCACCAAAACAACATAGCGCACTTAACGCCACCTTGAATTTCCATTGTTTCATCATTCACTCCTAAATTTCTTTTGGTTTTTTTATTTGTAATACCTATCACTAACAGTTCATCCATTTCGCTATTAGTCACTTGGATTAACTAAACCTAACCGTCCATCAAACGATTCTTTACAACTGAGCAAGGCTTATTCTTCATAAAAAAACCGCTAAAAATTTGACCTAGAGCACAACAAAAAATTGATCCAATATCAAAAGTTACCAAAAACAAATAATCAATATAAAACAGACAGATAAATAACCAAGCAGTGGATTTTTGAAACATTTAAGCATGACTTTAAACTATCAAAACTTAACAATTAGCCACTTAAGAAATAAAAAGTTGCCACCTACAAAACACCATAAAGTTAACTTGTGGCCGCTCACAAAATGATTAAGGAAATTGAATTATCGTCAGGTAGCGTAAAGCAGAAGAGTATGAAGCAGTGCTTATGACACTGTTTTTTAATAATTAATCTATTAGGTGACTTTATGGCTGCAGAGATAGGCTTACTATTACTCATCATCAGTTTAGTAATATCATTCTTAGTGGCCACACTAGGATTTATCGCCCCTCAATTTGAAAAAAGCCATCATTTATGTGCATCAGCTAACCAGCTCATCCCATCGTTAGTGCATCTCAATGCGTTTGCTCTAACCATGTCGATATTGATTCTGGGTCATGCTTTTTGGGTCAATGACTTTTCTCTTACTTATGTGGCGAACCATTCAAATACGCAATTAGCCAACATATTCAAAATTGCTGCAGTATGGGGAGGACATGAAGGCTCAATGCTATTTTGGATTGTCGTAACTGCACTTTGGGGAAGTTTTACTTGTTTCAACACCCCAAAAATGAACCACTTTGCTTATTACTTTAACGCTGTCATAGCCAGCATCTTATTTGGTTTCTTATTATTTTTACTCTTTACTTCAAATCCATTTGAACGGTTATTGCCGGAAATACCGATAGAAGGAAGAGATTTAAACCCTATTTTGCAAGACATTGGACTGGTTTTTCATCCACCCCTTCTTTTCATTGGTTATGTTGGTTTATCAATTTGCTTTTCAGGGGCTATAGCCACATTACTTTGCCATAAATCGAATATTCAAGAGCACTGTAAACGAATACAACCATGGGCAATAATCACTTGGATAGCTTTAACTGGCGGTAATGCATTTGGTTCTTGGTGGGCATATAACGAATTAGGATGGGGTGGCTGGTGGTTCTGGGATCCTGTGGAAAATGCTTCATTTATTCCTTGGATAGTTTGCACCGCATTAATCCACTCATTAAGGTTAAATCAAAAAACGAATCAAGCGTATTTGAGCAGCTTGTTCCTGTGTATTTTTGGTTTCTTTGTCTGCTTACTTGGCACATTTTTAGTGCGCTCTGGTGTTGTTCAATCAGTGCATGCATTTGCCTCAGATCCTACTCGAGGTGCTTCAATATTATCGCTAATGTTAATCTACTCAACACTTGGTTTTACGTTATTAGTTGCCAAAATCCCTGTGATTGCCAGCATAAAACCTACCCAGGGAATGACCAAGAGTACATTAATGGTCATTGGTAATTGCTTACTATTAATCACTGCGCTAACGGTGTTGCTTGGCACCTGCTATCCACTTTTATTTGAGACCGTTACCGGGCGAGTTATTTCTGTTGGCGCACCTTATTTTAATAGTGTATTCGTACCATTATTAACATTAATGAGTATTGCCATGGGCGCAGCCCCCTTTCAACCTTGGTTAAAGGAAAACAAACGCAATTCAAAAGGACTGCTCGTACTTGGCGCTATCGTATTTTTGTTAGCAATATCAGTTAATCTCCATCTATTAGAGCAAATCGAGTTTAATTTTATATGTGGTGTTTTTTGTATTATTTGGATGACCACCTGTACTGGCTTATTGCTACTTCAGCGATATTTACAAACTCAAAAACTAACCCTCAATGTTGTTGCCATGCTATTAGGGCATACAAGTGTTCTAGTCGCCATTACTGCGGGAACTATTGTTTCTTATTTTGAGCAAGATGAACTGCTACGAATGGGTCCCGGCCAAGGAAAAGAGGTTGCTGGGTATAATTTTATTTATCAACAAACTCGACATGTCGATACTCGAGCATTTACTGCTGTTGAAGCCGTTATTGCAGTTGAAGATCTTGACGGCAAACTTATCAGTTACATCACCCCTCAACGTAGAACCTTTAAAAGCAATGCTGTAGAACTTTCTGCAGCAGGCATTTATCACAGCTTTTTAAGTGACATGTACATTTCTATGGGAACCCAACTCAGTGATGATGAATACCTGATCCGTATTAGTTATAAACCTTTCGTAAATGGCTTGTGGTTAAGTGCTTTTATGATGATGTTAGCTGGTGGAATCGCATGCGTGGTGCACCATCGGCAACAAAGACTCGTTAAAACATATAACCCGCAAAACTCCCATCCATCACTACTGGTTAATAAGGTTAAGCCATGATTAAACTTCTCATGTTTACGCTAATGTTATTTAGTGCAGCAAGTATTGCGGCTGAGCAGATTACTCCCGAACACTTTCAATCAAATAGCCAAGCAGAAATTAAAACAACTGCATTTGATATTGCTAAATCTTTGCGCTGCCCAGTTTCAGCCAATCAAAGTCTGTTTGAGTCCCAAACTAAAATAGCTCATGAGCTCAAAGGCGAAATATTTTTGCAATTACAGCAAGGCAAAACGAAGCAACAAATTATCGATTTCATGGTCAACAGATACGGCGAAAAAATTCATTACATGCCGATATTTTCATGGGCTACTGCGGGGTTATTTTTACTTCCACTTTTATTGGTTTTATTCATGATGGCCTGGTTTATTCGACTTAATCAAACCTCTCGACATTCCCTGCATTATCAAAATATGGAGTCTACTAATGAATAAGTTATTTGCAACGTTCGGTGTCGTTATTGCCTGTTACTTACCTTATTCTCAAGCGACAATGCCTGAGGAGAAAATATATTCTACGGGTGAGAATATTGAAAAGCCGATGATAATGTCTCGGTTTATTGAAATGACCCATGCACGTAAAGTCGAACATGTGCCATTTACTGATCTTTCAGGTAATGAAGTTTCACTTCAAGCTCATCAAGGTAATCTCGTTATTATGAATTTATGGGCGACGTGGTGCGCTCCCTGTATCAAAGAAATCCCCATGATGGATAAAATAAGAGTCGATAATAAACATCGAAACTTAGTTGTCTTGCCTTTATCAATTGATGAAGAACATGAAAAAGTCGCCGCTTTTTTAACGCGTCATCAACTTGAAGGTTACCCAACTCTGATAGATCCCCAGCAACATGCCAACAAAATGCTGCCCATCAATGTGGTACCAGCGACCTATATATTTGATGGAAATGGCCATTTAGTCGGTTTTTTAAGAGGTTATTTAGATTGGGGAAATAAAGATGTGCAGCCTTTTATTGAACAGCTTATTGAAAAATACGCTGATCCCAGCCCTTTAATCGCTAAAGCGAATTAATCATCGCGTATAAAACAAGCTCAAAATATACGCATTTGCGGATTTTAATAGATAAAAAAGCCTAAAAAATATCTGCAGAAGGAGCTTGTTAACAAAATCCGTATCGTTCTTTAATTAACATTTTGCGTTATCAACATCTATTTTTATGAAAAACCAATCCAATTAATAAAGGTTTGAAATTATGAAAAAACTAATAACCGCAGCTATTGTCAGTACTTTATTTACTAGTCCTGTGTTTGCAGCCAAACAACTTTCAACAGAAGATGCAATTGGTATGGCAGGCTTAATGATATGCGATGTATTTTATAGTGATATTGATACTAAAGAGTCTGCACAACAGGCTGCCATCATCAAAAAATTGGTAACAGAACAATATAAAACGGGTATAGAAGACATGATGATGACGCAACAGACCAGCGATGAATTAGATCTTTATATTGCTCAATTTAAAGCATCAGATGAGCCCAAGAAAGTACAATTATGTCAGGATGCAATTAATTACACGCAAGACAGTACTGTCGCAAGTTTAGGAATGAGGTAATCACTTTATCACCTAAGTATTTAGCTAAGTATTTAGCTAAGTATGCACATATTATCGCGCAACCTAATCATGATGAACTTTCATCCCATGACTTGCTAGGGAGTGTCTAATTCCACTACACTTTTATGATTGAACTAGTGGAGTTTAACGTTGAATATACCCGATATTGGCTTTAACCATCAGCAATCAGATGAGGAAGAACTTGAGATAATTGATCTTGCATCATTATATCAAAGAGCCAATATCGACCACGACCCACAGCTTCCTCATAAAGTGAACTTCTTTATGCTCATTTATATTGAGCAAGGCGAAGGCGTTCACATGATTGATTTCAATGATTACCCTTTTTGTGCAGGCTCTGTCTTACTAGTCCAGCGAGAACAGGTTCATGCGTTTGATTTTTCTACTAAGCCGCAAGGTAAAGTGCTTATTTTCACACAGGCATTTTTAGATCAAGTCCATGCTAATATGCGCTTACCTAAATACACCCCAACACACCTTAATCAACAGCACTCACCACTATTAAAACTTGATAAACAAACTTACCAACGAACCCGTTTATTGATTGAGCAAATCACTGTTGAGTTTAATCATCAACAAACTGATCCTCTCATCGTTATGTATCTGTTCTCAGCGCTGGCATTGATATTACATCGATTAAGGCCTGCAGCGAAACATGACAACATGTCATTAGAGCAAAATGTAAAACTTGCACGCTTTTTTGAGTTAATGCAGCAACACTTCCGGAAAACTCGAGATGCAAGCTGGTATGCCAACCAAGTTAATACCACTTATAAAACCTTAAATCACATTTGTAAGCTGGCAACAGGATTAACCGCCAAACAAATGATTGATGCTTTTACTGTTATAGAGATAAAACGACATATAGTCATCAGTAAAAAGCCTTCTCAGCAAGTTGCTTATGATTTTGGTTTTGACGATGCCAGCAATTTTGTTAAGTACTTTAAAAATCAAACTAATATCACACCAAGTCAGTTTTTAAAGCAGGTTGGATAATAATAAATATCCTGCTTTAGGTTCGATATTCACCATTTTTACACTCAAATACACTCTGCCAAGTGACCCCAGCGATCGCTAATATTGTTCTCAAGCAAATTGAGGACAACACAATGACAACACCTAATCTTGTTAAACATTCACTTTTAGCGGCCAGCCTTTTTAGCCTTATCGCATGCACATCAAATCAGGAAGTAATCACTATGACAGACTCAAGCGCACAAACATTATCTAATAAGCAAAAAGCTGTAGCGGTTATATCAAGTATCGAAACGGGCGAGCAAACAGCAATTGGTTACATCAATCCAGAAAAGTATATCCAACATAACTTAGCTGTTGCCGACGGATTAGCAGGGTTTGGGGCTGTACTGCAGCAACTCCCTGAAGGAAGTGCAAAAGCCAAAGTTAAACGTGCATTTCAAGATGGTGATTACACCTTCACTCACACAGAATATAACTTTTTTGGTCCTAAAGTAGGTTTTGATGTATTTCGCTTTGAAGAAGGTAAAATTGTTGAGCACTGGGACAACCTGCAAGCAATCGCCCCAGCTAATCCAAGTGGTAGAACGCAGCTCGACGGTGCGACTGAAGTAACCGATTTAGATAAAACTGATTCGAATAAAGCGATTGTTGCTGATTTTGTCGCAACCATATTAATGAAAGGTGATATGAGCAAGATTAATCAATTTATTGATAATGATGACAATGCTTATATTCAACACAACCCAGCAATTGCAGACGGCCTTAGTGGCTTAGGTAAAGCGTTAGGTGAACTTGCTGCTGCGAATATGCCTATGGTGGTCAGTAAAAACCATAAAATACTCGGAGAAGGTAACTTTGTATTATCGATTAGTGAAGGAACCTTTATGAATCAACACGTTGCTTTTTACGATTTATTTCGCTTAGATAATGGTAAAATCGTTGAACATTGGGACACCATTGAAACCATTCCCGCTCAAACAGAGTGGCAAAACAATAACGGTAAATTCGGCTTTTAATATTCAGCTTAATCACAGATAAAACAACAATGCCGAACTTATTTCGTGACAGAAGTAAGTTCGGCATACTTATGTTCAAGCAGAATGAACTCGGTTATTCGATATGACTAACTGCCTCTAAAGTCAGTTTAATCATTTCATTTAACGTTTGTTGACGTTCTTCCGCTGTTAAGTGAAGACCTTGTCTAATATGATCGGTCACCGTCATCATAGCAAGTGCACGCGCGCCATATTCTGTTGCGACGCCATAAAGACCTGCCGCTTCCATTTCAACACCTAAAATGCCGTATTTTTCCATCAAGTCATATCGGCTTTCATCTTCACAATAGAATAAATCCGAAGAATATAGATTACCTACGTGATAACTTGCACCTTGTTTTTCTGCTGCATCAGTTGCTAAGCGCAATAAACCAAAGTCAGCAATCATGGCAAAATCAGTATTAGCAAAGCGAGTGCGGTTAACGGTAGAGTCGGTACTCGCGCCCATTGCCATTACCACATCCATTAGTTTGATTTTGTCACTAACGGCGCCGCAAGAACCAATACGGATAATGTTTTCTACGCCGTATTCGGTAATAAGCTCTTTGGCATAAATAGAAATCGAAGGGATCCCCATACCTGAACCCATTACAGAGATAGTTTTACCATTATATTCGCCAGTGTAACCCAGCATATTACGTACATCTGTCACAAGTCTTGGGTTATCTAAAAAGTTTTCTGCAATGTACTTTGCACGTAACGGATCGCCAGGCATTAATACTGTTTTAGCGAAGGCGCCCTCTGGGGCATTAATGTGTGGGGTCATGCTCTTACTCCAATGTTGCCAACTAAGACCTTAGCTGGCATAAAAATATTAGTGTTCTAGTTAGCTAAACTAAATAATAAGCCTGCAATGGTTCCGCTCATTAAGTTAGCTAATGCTGCAGCAATCAATGCTTTCATACCAATTTCACTTAAATCATGGCGGCGCTCAGGGCACAGAGCGGCCAGTCCACCAATCACCATGGCTAATGAACCAAGGTTAGCGAAACCACATAAAGCAAAACTGATGATAATTTGAGTTTTAGGCGTCAAATCTTCGGCGACTTTTAAGAAATCAATATAAGCAACAAACTCATTGATCACCATTTTCTGGCCAATAAATGAGGCTGCTTGAGTCGCCTCACTCCACGGTACTCCCATTAACCAAGCTAATGGTGCTAACAAATAACCTAAAATTGCTTGCATGGTGATATCACCATGACCAAACCAACCACCAACACCGCCAATTAAGCCATTAACCATGGCTATTAAGCCAACAAAGGCAATGAGCAGAGCTGATACCGCAAGCACTTGTTGCATCCCCATAGCTGCGCCGCTTGCTGCTGCATCCAAGACATTGGTAGGCTTGTCTTCTTGTTCATCCATGACTTGCTTAATATCATTGCGTGGCGTTTCTGTTTCAGGCCACATTAACTTGGCGAAGAGTAATCCTGCTGGAGCCGTCATAAAGGCTGCGGTAAGAACGTATTTAATGTCCACGCCCATTTGTATGTAACCAATCATAGTGCCACCAGCAACAGAAGCTAAGCCACCAGTCATCACAGCAAACAACTCTGAACGGGTCATATGTTTAACAAATGGTCTCACCATTGATGGCGCTTCAATTGGGCCGACAAAAATATTGGCGGTTGCTGATAATGATTCAGCACGGCTAGTGCCTAATAGTTTAGAAAGTCCACCACCAATAACGCCGATAATCAGTTGCATAATGCCGAGGTAATATAGCACTGCAATCAAGGCACTAATAAACACCACAACAAACAGAACGTTAATAACAAAGATAAAACCAACACTGAATTTAGCTAAATCACCAAATACAAACGCTAAGCCTTCATTACCATAGTTGATCACATGCATTACTGCGCTAGATGCGCCATCCAACATGCTTTGCCCCATCGGTAAATACATGACAAATGCACCAAATGCGATTTGAAATGCGAGTGCACCGATTACCGTTCTTGGCTTAATTGCACTGCGTTTTTCTGACAATAAAATAGCTAAACCAATCAAGGCACACATGCCTAGTAAACTGATGAAAACTTCCATACATTTTTGACTCGTGAAACGATTTGATACATGCAGTTTATCGAGCAAATAAACGGACTCAAGCCTTGTTTGTCGTCAAAAATAACTATTTTAGTAAAAGATAAGAATGTGGAGAAAATGCCGAAATAGCACCTAAAAAACCAAAACAAATACTGCATTTAACAAATATGAAAAACACATAAAAATCACAAAAAAAACATTTCCAAACCAATCCATAAGATGTGTAAACATTCACTTTTCACTCTGTAGAGAAGCCATATTTAATAAAGCAAAATTTCGCTCTATTAATTGTGTTATTGGCATATCAATTCTGAAATTAAACTACTTTAAATTGAGTAAAAATAGCGCATTTTTGCGCTTAATAAATACAAATAAAAAACCTCCATATAAGTAAGACTTACCTGGAGGTTTAAAGGCTGCACTAATCACAGTTTTGATGCGTGATTTTTACTTTAACTGTGCACGAGTGTTTTGCTAACACGCCAAAATATTATTCTACCGTGACTGATTTCGCTAAGTTACGTGGCTGATCCACATCAGTGCCTTTAATTAATGCCACATGATATGACAATAACTGTAATGGAATAGTATAGATAAGCGGCGCCATAAACTCATCGCAATGTGGAACCGGAATCACCTTCATGGTGTCATCAGATTCGAACTCTGCATCTTTATCAGCAAAGACGTACATTAAGCCACCACGGGCACGGACTTCTTCAACATTTGATTTAAGCTTTTCAAGCAATTCATTATTTGGCGCAACAACAATAACCGGCATATCGGCATCAATCAGTGCTAATGGGCCGTGCTTTAGCTCACCCGATGCATAAGCTTCAGCATGAATGTAAGAAATCTCTTTTAGCTTAAGCGCACCTTCCATCGCGATTGGATATTGATCGCCACGACCTAAGAATAAAGCATGGTGCTTGTCAGCAAAGTCTTCTGCAAGTTCAGCAATCGCATCATCTAAACTTAACGCTTGCTCTACTTTAGCTGGCATAGATTGTAAGCTTTGAGTGATCTCAGCTTCCATCTCTTCGGTCATGCCGTTATGACGACCAATTGCAGTGGTTAGCATTAATAAACCAGCAAGTTGTACTGTAAAGGCTTTCGTCGATGCCACACCAATTTCAACACCGGCTTTCATCATATAAGCCATATCAGACTCACGAACTAATGAAGAACCCGGCGCATTACAGATAGTTAAGGTCGCTTTATAGCCCATCTCTTTTGCTAAACGCATCGCCGCTAAGGTATCTGCAGTCTCACCAGACTGAGAGATAGTCACTAACAGGCTGTTAGGGAACATATGTGATTTGCGGTAACGGAACTCAGACGCAATTTCAACATTACACGATACGCCAGCCCAGTCTTCTAACCAATAACGGGCTGCCATACCAGCATGATAACTGGTACCACATGCTATGATTTGCACATGCTTTATGTCTTTTAAAAATTCTACCGCATTCTCACCAAATGCTGAATCTAACACTTTACCAGCAGCTATTCGGCCTTCAAGAGTATGGGCAATTGCTGTTGGTTGCTCATAAATTTCTTTAAGCATGTAATGACGATACTCGCCTTTATCGCCAGCATCATGAGTCACTTCAGATTCTTTTACCTCACGCTCAACCGGATTACCATCAACATCAAAAATACTGACTTCACGACGAGTAATTTCAGCGACATCACCTTCTTCTAAAAAAGCAAATGAACGTGTTACAGGTAATAGGGCTAACTGATCAGAAGCAACAAAGTTTTCGCCTAGACCATAACCGACAACCAATGGGCTACCACTGCGAGCAACAACCATACGCTCGCTATCACGACGATCTACAACGACTGTTCCGTATGCGCCTTCAAGCTGTTTTACTGTGGCCTGTACTGCAGCCAGTAACGTGTCATGGCTTTTTAATTCATGGTGAACTAAATGACAAATCACTTCTGTGTCAGTATCAGATGCGAAGGTATAACCTAAGCCTTTTAACATCTCACGCAGTTTGTTGTGGTTTTCAATAATACCATTGTGCACGACCGCAATATCACCTTCCGATAAATGAGGGTGTGCATTACGTTCACTCGGTTCACCGTGAGTTGCCCAGCGAGTATGAGCAATACCCGTTCCACCTGCTAACGGAGAAGTTGCTAGTGCATCATCTAGTTCTTGTACCTTACCGACTCGACGAGTCCGTCCTAATTCACCTTGATTGATGATGGCAACACCAGCGGAATCATAACCTCGATACTCAAGACGCTTTAAGCCTTCTACTAAAATTTCTGCCACATCCCTTTGCGCTACTGCACCTACAATTCCACACATAATTTAATACCTAATTTATAAAACTGATTTATTTGTTTTTATATGGCGCTAATAAGACTTTAACGCCATATTGAGTAATTTTGTTGACCATATCCGCAGGTAATCTGTCATCAGTCACTAAAACACTGATGCTTTCCCAGGCAAGCTCGAGATTAGGAATTCTGCGACCAAACTTATCTGATTCAAGCATCACAATAACCTCTCGTGATACTTCAGCCATCACTTTACTGAGACCAGTTAATTCATTAAACGTAGTTGTTCCACGCTCAAGGTCAATACCATCAGCACCAATGAAGAGTTGATCAAAGTTATAAGAGCGCAGTACTTGTTCGGCAATTTGTCCTTGGAAAGACTCAGAATGCGGATCCCAAGTACCACCGGTCATCAATAAAGTCGGTTCATTTTCTAATTCATGAATAGCATTCGCTAATTGCAGGGAATTAGTCATGACTAATAAGCCCCGCAAATTATCAAGCTGCTGAATAAGACCTGATGTTGTACTGCCACTATCAATAATAATGCGATTATGATCTTTAATAAGTTGTGCAGCTTTTTTAGCAATTGACAACTTATTTGGAGCAATTTTGGAGCTAAACTGTTGAGTAACCTCATCAGGAACCGCAACTGCGCCACCATAACGACGCAGCAATAATCCTGCTTCTTCTAATGTCGCTAAGTCCTTTCGGATTGTGACTTCAGAAGTTTCAAACCGTAACGCCAACTCATCAACACTCACCTCACCTTGCTGAGATAAAATACTGATAATATTATGTCTGCGTTGTTGTGTATTACGTTTGTTCATAATAACCATAAGTTTCGATTCGAAAGATAATTATAAACAAACGAAACTTTTTAGACAATATTTCAAACAATTAATATCCAGTTTCATTAGGCATAAAAAAACGGCCTGTTTTAACAGACCGTTTATAAATTTGATTAATAAACTGATTTTATGTCAGTTTTTAAAGCTCAATTTTATGATTTAGGCTTTTTGACTGGTCTTGCCCAACCACTAATGTGACGCTGCTTAACACGAGTAATAACTAACTCACCCTCGCCGACATCTTTAGCAATCGTAGAACCAGCACCTAATGTGGCGCCTTTCCCAATAGTCACTGGCGCAATAAGTTGCGAGTCGCTACCGACAAACACATCATCTTCAATAGTCGTTTGGAATTTATTTGCACCATCGTAATTACACGTAATAGTACCAGCACCAATATTTACACCGCGACCAATACTCGCATCACCTAGGTAAGCTAAATGACCCGCTTTAGACCCCTCACCCAATACCGCTTTTTTCATTTCAACAAAGTTACCAATATGGGCATCTTCTTTGAGTTCTGCACCTGTACGTAAACGAGCAAACGGCCCAGCACTAGCAGCTTTACCTAGCTTGGCGCCTTCGACTATTGAATAAGGTTTAATTTCAGCGTTATCAGCAATCTCACAGTCAATAAGAATGGCACCAGCACCAATCGTCACGTTATTACCAATCGTCACTTTTCCTTGGAAAATGACATTGATATCAATCATTACATCCATGCCAACGCTGACATCACCGCGAATATCAAGTCGAGCAGGATCACGAAGGTTTGCACCTTCAAGCATTAACTTTTCAGCCGCTCTTGCCTGATAAGCTCTTTCAAGTTGTGCAAGTTGAATGCGATTATTCGCCCCTTCAACTTCTACAGCTGATTCAGGTTGGGCTGTATCGATGGCCACACCATCTTCTTTTGCCATGGCAACAATATCCGTTAGATAGTATTCACCTTGAGCATTAGCATTTGATAAGCGACCTAACCAAGATTTAAGTTGTTTACCAGGAACCGCCATGATACCGGTGTTTACTTCTTGAATCAGTAATTGCTCAGCATTAGCGTCTTTTTGCTCAACAATACCAACCACGTTACCCGCTTCGCGAACAATTCGACCATAACCTGTTGGGTTAACTAAATTGACCGTTAAAATAGCCATACCGTTTTCTGGTCTTGCTGCTAATAACTTTTCTAAGGTCGACTGCTGTATTAGAGGCACATCACCATAAAGAATTAACACGGTGTCGTCGTCATTAATGTTTGGATTAGCTTGAGCCACAGCATGGCCAGTACCTAATTGCTCAGCTTGTAGAACCCAATTTACAGCTTGTTCACCTAAAACAGTTTGAAGTTTATCTGCGCCATAACCATAAACCAGCTGAATAGCATTACTACCAAGCGAATTAGCGGTATCAATAACATGTTGTACCATGCTTTTATGAGCAATGGGGTGTAGTACTTTTGGCAAGTCTGAACGCATCCGTGTTCCTTTACCAGCAGCGAGAATGACAACATTTAATGACATCAGGATTCCTTGAGCAACAATTGAGTTAATAGCCGTTTATTTTATCGCAGATATTGAATGTTAGAAATGGAAATGTGCAGTTCTCTGCTTATTCTGGTTCATTAGCTATGGTTAGTGACACACCTGGTGAGGGACATTTAAATAACAGACACAAAAAAGGCGACCCTTGGGTCGCCTTTTTAAAACAATAACCTTTATCTGGCAATGTTCTTTTTGATGGTTTCAACAACACGAAGTTGAGCTAAAGATTTAGCTAATTCGATTGTTGCAGCTTCGTAATCAAAGTCAGCGCCTGCATTAGCGATACTCGCTTCTGCGCGTTGCTTAGCTTCAAGTGCAGCTTGCTCATCAATATCATCGGCACGCATAGCGACGTCAGCAAGTACAGAAATTGAAGTTGGTTGTACTTCCAGGATACCACCTGATAAATACAATACATCTTCACTTCCATCTTCCTTAATCATGCGCGCCATGCCAGGTTTGATTTTAGTTAGCAAAGGAGCATGGTTAGGCATAATACCTAACTCACCTTCAGTACCGCTCACTTCTAAGAAGGTCACGTCACCGCTGTACATGCTGTTCTCTGCACTTACTATATCAAGTTTGACTGTCATGGCTGCCATCAAGATCTCCTAAAATACTAAGCTAATGCTCAGTTATTTCTTTTTGTTAGCTTTCTCGACAGCTTCGTCGATTGAACCAACCATGTAGAACGCTTGCTCTGGAATGTGATCAAACTCACCATTCAAGATACCCTTGAAGCCACGGATAGTGTCTTTAAGAGAAACGTACTTACCAGGAGAACCTGTAAAGACTTCTGCTACGAAGAAAGGTTGAGATAAGTATTTCTCAATCTTACGTGCGCGGAATACAGTTGTTTTATCTTCATCAGATAATTCATCCATACCCAAGATAGCAATAATGTCTTTTAGCTCTTTGTAGCGTTGAAGTACAGTTTGTACGCCGTTTGCTACATCGTAATGCTCTTGACCAACAACTAATGGATCTAATTGACGAGAAGTCGAATCCAATGGGTCAACCGCTGGGTAAATACCTAGCGAAGCAATGTTACGAGACAGTACAACAGTCGCGTCTAAGTGAGCGAAGGTTGTTGCTGGTGACGGATCGGTTAAGTCATCCGCAGGTACATATACCGCTTGTACAGAGGTAATAGAACCAGACTTAGTTGAAGTAATACGTTCTTGTAGAACACCCATTTCTTCAGCTAGTGTTGGTTGGTAACCTACTGCAGAAGGCATACGGCCTAATAGTGCAGATACTTCAGTACCGGCCAAAGTGTAACGGTAGATGTTATCAACGAATAACAGTACGTCACGACCTTCGTCACGGAATTTTTCAGCCATTGTCAAACCAGACAATGCTACACGTAAACGGTTTCCTGGAGGCTCGTTCATTTGACCATATACCATGGCTACTTTGTCGAGAACGCCAGAATCTTTCATTTCGTAGTAGAAGTCGTTACCCTCACGAGTACGCTCACCAACACCAGCGAATACAGAAAGACCTGAGTGTGCTTTTGCGATGTTGTTGATTAATTCCATCATGTTGACGGTTTTACCAACACCAGCACCACCAAATAAACCAACTTTACCACCCTTAGCGAATGGACAAACAAGGTCGATAACCTTGATACCAGTCTCTAAAAGTTCAGTTGTGTTTGACTGATCTTCGTATGAAGGTGCTTCACGGTGAATTTCATAACGCTCTTCTTCACCAATGTCACCCGCTTCATCGATAGGCTCACCCAATACGTTCATGATACGGCCAAGGGTTGCAACCCCAACCGGAACAGAAATTGGTGAACCTGAGTTTGCTACCTCTAGACCACGACGCAGACCATCAGAAGAACCCATAGCGATGGCACGAACTACACCACCACCTAGCTGTTGCTGAACTTCCAGCACCAAGCCATTACAGTCGCCTTCACCTGTGATCTTCAGAGCGTCATATACCTGAGGTACAGAATCTTGTGGAAACTCTACGTCCACAACCGCGCCAATTACTTGGACAACAGTACCTGTGCTCATGATTAATCCTCTAAACTTTATTAGTTACCTAACCTAAACCGCTGCAGCGCCTGAAACAATCTCCGACAATTCTTGCGTAATCGCAGCTTGTCGTGCCTTGTTATAGACTAATTGCAGATCATCGATCAGCTCACCAGCGTTATCAGTTGCAGCCTTCATTGCTACCATACGGGCAGCCTGTTCAGACGCAATATTCTCAACAACACCTTGATAAACTTGAGACTCAACATAACGAGTCAACAATACTTCCAAAATATCTTTTGGATCTGGCTCGTAAATGTAATCCCAAGGATACTTAGCTACTTCTTCTTCCGATTTAGGTAAAGGTAGCAGCTGTTCGATCACAGGAGTCTGAGTCATAGTATTCACAAATTTGTTGAATACGATAAACAGACGATCCAGTTTGCCTTCGTTGTAAGCTTGTAGCATAACTCTCACGGTACCGATTAAATCGGCTAACTTAGGCGCATCGCCTAAACCTGAGGCATGGGCAGAGATTTCTCCACCAAAGCTATTGAAGAATTGCACACTTCGTGCACCAATTGGACAAAATTCAACTTCTGCCCCTTGGTCTTTCCAATCCTTCACATCTGACACAACCTTTTTGAAAAGGTTAACGTTCAGACCACCACAAAGGCCACGGTCGGTTGACACAACAATGTAACCAACCCGCTTGGCATCTCGAACTTCCAAATATGGATGTTTATATTCAAGAGTACCTTGCGCTACGTGACCGATCACCTTACGCATATGCTCTGCATATGGACGGCTCGACTCCATGCGATCCTGCGCTTTGCGCATTTTGCTGGCAGCCACCATTTCCATTGCAGAAGTGATCTTTTGAGTGTTTTTAACACTCGCGATCTTGGTTTTAATCTCTTTAGCGCCGGCCATTTCTACTCTCCAATCTGGGACCTGAGGCGCCTTACGACACCTCGATAATTATTACCAGGTTTGGGTTTCAATGAACTTGTCCAGGCCAGCTTTTAATTGACTTTCAATGTCTGCGTTGTAATCGCCAGTTTCATTAATAGTATTAACAAGCTCAGCATGTTCGCTGTTCATGAATGAAAGCAGAGCAGCTTCGAAGCTACCGATTTTACTTAATTCAACAGTCTTCAAGTAGCCTTTTTCAGCTGCGAAGATTGAGATAGCTTGGGCAGCGATGCTCATTGGAGCATATTGCTTTTGCTTCATAAGTTCGGTAACACGCTCACCATGCTCAAGTTGAGCACGAGTTGCATCATCTAAGTCAGATGCAAATTGTGAGAACGCAGCAAGCTCTCGATACTGTGCTAACGCGGTACGAATACCACCAGACAGTTTCTTGATGATCTTAGTCTGAGCCGCACCACCAACACGAGAAACAGAAATACCAGGGTTAACAGCTGGACGTAAGCCAGAGTTAAATAAGTCAGTCTCAAGGAAGATCTGACCATCTGTAATAGAAATTACGTTGGTCGGTACGAATGCAGATACATCACCTGCTTGGGTTTCAATAATCGGTAACGCAGTTAAAGAACCGGTTTTACCTTTTACTTCACCGTTAGTGAATTTATCTACGTAGATTTCGTTTACACGTGAAGCACGTTCTAATAAACGAGAATGTAGATAGAATACATCACCTGGGTATGCTTCACGTCCTGGTGGACGCTTCAATAGTAGAGAGATCTGACGGTAAGCAACTGCTTGCTTAGATAGATCATCATATACGATTAAAGAATCTTCACCGCGGTCACGGAAGTATTCACCCATTGAACAACCTGAGTAAGGTGCTAAGTATTGTAATGCTGCAGCTTCAGAAGCTGTTGCTACTACAACGATAGTGTTAGCTAGTGCACCGTGCTCTTCAAGCTTGCGTACTACGTTAGCAATTGTAGAAGCCTTTTGGCCTACCGCTACGTATACACATTTAATGCCTGAATYTTTCTGGTTGATAATTGCATCGATAGCCATCGCTGTTTTACCAGTCTGACGGTCACCAATGATCAATTCACGTTGTCCACGACCAATTGGGATCATAGAGTCAACGGCTTTATAACCAGTTTGGATTGGTTGATCTACTGATTGGCGCTCAATTACACCAGGAGCAATTACTTCAACAGGAGAGAAACCATCGTTATCGATTGGTCCTTTACCGTCAATTGGCTCACCAAGGGTGTTAACTACGCGGCCTAATAAACCACGACCTACTGGTACTTCAAGAATACGACCAGTGGTCTTAACTTTTGCGCCTTCTGCTAAATTAGCATAAGGACCCATTACTACGGCACCGACAGAATCACGTTCTAAGTTCAACGCGATTGCAAAACGGCCACCAGGCAGTTCGATCATTTCACCTTGCATTACATCGGCAAGGCCGTGAATGCGAATGATGCCGTCACTTACTGCAACGATTGTACCTTCGTTGCGAGCTTCACTAACGACGTCGAACTGCTCGATCCGCTGCTTAATCAGATCGCTGATTTCAGTGGAATTCAGTTGCATGCTCAAACTCCCAATTACGATTGTAGCTTATCAGACAAGCGCGATAAATTACCGCTAACCGAGCCATCGATGACTAGGTCGCCTGATTTAATAATTACACCGCCAATAAGCGATGCATCTACACTACAATTCAGCTTAACTTTGCGTGCGAGACGTTTCTCAAGAGAAACACTAATTTGCTCTTGTTGCTCAGAGCTCAGCTCAGTCGCTGAAACAACAGTTGCTTCAACTTCTTTAGCCCACTCATTGCGGTATTCAGCAAAAAGTAAAGATACTGTTGGTAGTATCTCTAAACGACCGTTTTCAGCCATCACCTTAATAAGGTTCTGACCTTGCGCATTCATTTGCTCACCACATACTTCGATAAATAGTGAGGCAAGTTGTGCACTAGCCAATGAACCACCAAGCAACGGTTTAATTGATTCGTTTTCACTTACCAATGCCGCGAAGTTAAGCATTTCTGCCCAATCTTCAATTGCTTTGTGTTCAACAGCAAAATCAAAAGCTGCCTTTGCATAAGGACGAGCAATGGTGCTTATTTCAGCCATAACTCCGATTCCTTAATTAAATTTCAGCAACAAGTTTATTAACTATGTCACTGTGAGCTTCTGGATCAATCGAACGTTGAAGAATTTTCTCTGCACCAGTTACGGCAAGAGTAGCAACTTGCTTACGCAAGTCATCTTTAACGCGATTACGTTCGTTTTCAATTTCAGCTTGACCTTGAGCGATAATTTTCGCACGTTCGGTATCAGCTTCAATTTTAGCTTCTTCAACTATTTGAGCTTTGCGCTTATTAGCTTGCTCAATAATTTCATTAGCAGTCGCCTTCGCTTCTTTTAGTTGCTCATTAGCTTTCGCTTGAGCCAACTCTAGATCTTTTGCAGCACGTCCTGCATCAGCTAGCCCATCGGCAATTTTCTTCTGGCGTTCTTCGATAGCGTTCATCAATGGCGGCCATACAAACTTCATGCAAAACCACACGAAGAGTGCAAAAGAAATCGCTTGGCCTAGCAGGGTAGCGTTAATACTCATAACGACAACTCCTTCTAAGGGGGGCGATTAGCCAGCTAATTGACCTAAGAATGGGTTAGCGAATACGAAGAATAATGCAACACCAACTGCAATCATTGAGATCGCATCAAGTAGACCAGCTACGATGAACATCTTAGTTTGTAATGCTGGAGCAAGTTCTGGTTGACGAGCTGAAGCTTCTAAGAACTTACCACCTAAGATAGCAAAGCCAATACCAGTACCTAGCGCTGCTAAGCCAATCATGATTGCAACAGCTATTGCTGTAAAGCTAATTACAGTTTCCATTTTATCTCCGATAAATAACTAATTTTATTAAATTAATGTTCTTCATGTGCCATGCTTAGATATACAATCGTAAGCATCATGAAGATAAACGCCTGCAGCACAATAACCAAAATATGGAAAATAGCCCAAGGCACTGATAATGCGAACTGAGCCCACCAAGGCATCAGTGCTATCAGAATAAAGATCAACTCACCTGCATACAGGTTACCAAACAGACGAAGCGACAATGAAATCGGCTTCGCAACCAAAGTAACTGTTTCCAAAATCAAGTTAACTGGAATCAGTGACCAATGGTTGAAAGGTTGTAAGGTCATTTCTTTTGTGAAACCACCAAATCCTTTAACTTTAATACTGTAAAAAACAATCAACGCAAACACACTCAAGGCCATACCTAGAGTTACGTTTAAGTCAGTTGTTGGTACAATTTTAAGGTAAGGAACACCTAAAAATCTGTTTGCGGCTTCAGGTACAAAGTCAACCGGAATTAAGTCCATTAAATTCATCAGGAAAACCCAGACAAAAATAGTCAGACCTAATGGTGCGATAACCGCGTTACGACCATGAAATGAGTCTTTAACGATTTTATCTACACCTTCCACGCACATTTCAACGAAACATTGAAATTTACCTGGAACGCCAGTTGTTGCTTTTTGTCCTACTTTGAAGAATGCCCACAAAAATAGAACCCCAAGACCTACTGAAAACAAAAGTGAGTCAATGTGCCAAGTCCAAAACCCGGCATCTTGACATGCATAGTTAAAAGCAATTCCGCCATCAGCAGAACACATTTTCGCATTAGTCAGGTGATGCTGGATATACTCGGAAGCATTTAATGCTTCACCAGTTGTCGCCATGATTAATCTCACTTAATTTTGCTTGAAGTATAAAGGGGCTGTCCAAGGTATTAATAGCGCCAACAAATAACAGCTAAATAACGGCATAAATGGCGTTTTCAGCATGCCAAATGCAATGGCGAATAACACAATGGTTAGCAGCAACTTTACCGCTTCCCCCAAGAAAAACATCCAAACGACTTTTCCTGACGCTTTAGCTCCCGCATGAGAGAAAGCAAGGGTTGCGAATACAAAATTAGGGAGTACAGCAATGAGACCACCTGCTAAAGCAGATAAGCCATACTGAGCTCCCCACAGAGCGAAAAATAAAATTGAAGTTCCCCCAGCTACCGCCGCCTGCAACAACACTATTCTATAGGCTGACCACCGGCCACGACGCGCTAAAACCTTACTCAATTTTTAATCTCCGCATTAATGCTTATTTCTCTTCTGGGCGGTTAATGTGATCATTAACAACTCAGACAGGAAAAAAGCATGCAAAGTATACCTTTTCACACCTTGTTTGCAACTTTGATGAGAGGTTAAACAGTGATATTAGGCGTGATTTGAGACTTAATTTCTAAAATCTCAAATTTACGCCTTGTTACAAAGTTACTATTGAAATGACTTTGTTGGAGGATTTAGTGGATTTTGCTAAGTATTCCATCTAATTCAGCAAGATCTTGGTAGTTTATTACAATTTTACCTTTACCTTTACTGCCATGATTTATAGCCACTTTAGCACCTAATTTTTCAATTAACTGTTGCTCCAAGCGGGTTACATCATGATCTTTAGCTGGCTTTTCGGCTTCTTTGGTAGGATTTAGGGCTTTATTCACTAATCGTTCAGTTTCACGAACTGTCATTTCTTTAGAAGCGACTAATCGAGCAAGGTTTGTTTGCTCATCACCTTCAATAGCCAATAATGCTCGAGCGTGACCCATATCAATATCGCCATACTCTAATAAACGTTTTACAGGCTCATTTAAACTGTTTAATCGTAATAAGTTAGAAACACTTGCTCTAGATTTTCCGACCGCATCAGCCGTTTGTTGATGGGTTAATTCAAATTCTTCAAGTAAACGTTGTAATGCAATGGCTTCTTCCATTGCATTAAGGTCTTCACGCT
Source organism: Shewanella sp. UCD-FRSSP16_17 (assembly GCF_001675935.1). Classification (NCBI taxonomy): domain Bacteria; kingdom Pseudomonadati; phylum Pseudomonadota; class Gammaproteobacteria; order Alteromonadales; family Shewanellaceae; genus Shewanella; species Shewanella sp. UCD-FRSSP16_17. The sequence goes on along the minus strand of NZ_LZFV01000003.1, from coordinate 61,710 downwards.
GGATATTTTCAATCAAGGCAATTGCTACGGCGGATTCATCAGGTACTTGCTTAACAATACAAGGAACTTGCTCTAATTGAGCAATTTGCGATGCTCTCCAACGACGTTCGCCAGCAATGATTTCGTATCTTTCAGCATCAACTTTACGAACAACAATAGGCTGAATGATACCTTGTGACTTAATAGATTCAGCTAATTCATCCAGTGCTTCTGGTGACATGTCTTTACGCGGCTGATATTTACCAGATTGCAATAAATCCACATCTAGCATTAATAAACCATCTTCTTTCGGCGCTTGGTCGATATTGATGTTAGGTTGAGTCTGTTCTGTTTTTCTATTCGCAGCGCTACTATTGCTTAGTAATGCATCCAAACCTTTACCTAAACCACGTTTTTTTAACGTCATTTTATTCCCTTACGCTTACTTTGATTCTGTTTGTTGCTCTGCACGGCGAATAATTTCACCCGCTAAAGCTAAATAGGCTTTGGCGCCAGCACTTGATTTATCATAATACATCGCAGGAGCACCAAAACTAGGCGCTTCAGCTAAACGGATATTTCTTGGAATAACGGTGCGATATACTTTTTCGCCAAAATGTTGTTTTAGCTGATCGGACACATCATTAGATAAACGGTTTCGAGGATCATACATGGTTCGTAAGATCCCTTCGATGCTCAAATTAGGGTTAACCATCGCACCTAATTTGGTGATGGTATCGATCAATGCAGTTAAGCCTTCTAATGCATAGTATTCACACTGCATTGGCACTAATACAGAATCAGCGGCAGACATCGCATTGACCGTTAACATGTTGAGCGATGGCGGACAGTCAATAAAAATAAAATCATAATCATCTTTTACTGCTGCCAAAGCATTTTTTAATCGAATTTCTCTTGCAAAAAACTCCATCAGCTTAATTTCTGCTGCAGTTACATCACCATTACCCGCAATAAGGTCATATTTACCGGTCGTATCTTTGATCACTATCTCTTCGAACGGCTTTTCTTCAACAAGCAATTCGTATGCGGTATTTTCAACTTCATATTTATCGACACCGCTGCCCATAGTGGCATTACCTTGCGGATCAAGATCGATTAACAGCACTTTGCGTTTTGTGGCTGCAAGTGATGCTGCTAAATTAACACAAGTTGTTGTTTTTCCAACGCCACCTTTCTGGTTGGCTACGGCAATGATTTTACCCACGTGTTCACCCTAAGGACTTATTTACGATGTCCGATAATATTTATTTTTTCGTGACTATTATTTCTTGGTCAGTTTTAACAGATGTCTTTGCTCATCGAGCTTTGGCACTGTTAATGAAATGGTTTCAGTGACTGTAAACTCGTTAGGAATACTGGCCATTTCTGCATCACTAAGTTGGCCTTTAAGCGCATAAAATTGGCCATTGTCAGCTGGTAAGTGATGACACCAAGTCAACATGTCTTCAATTGATGCAAAAGCACGGCTAATTACGCCATCAAATTTTTGCTCGGGCTCATAGGCCTCAACACGACTTTCAACTGAAGTAATGTTATTGATCTTTAATTCAAATTGAACCTGTTTTTGAAAACGAATACGTTTTCCTAAACTATCAAGTAATACAAACTCTTTATCGGGATTAAGAATTGCTAGTGGGATCCCAGGTAAACCAGGTCCAGTCCCAACATCAATAAAACGCTGCCCTTTAAGATAAGGAGAAACCACTAAACTGTCCATAACATGACGGATTAACATCTGTTCAGGATCTCTAACCGAAGTTAAGTTATAAGCTTTATTCCATTTATTTAGCATGGTAACAAACCCAACAAGCTGTTGTTGTTGAGTTTCTGTTGCTGATATACCAGTTTCAGCAAGATAAATCTTAAGTTGATCGGCTAACACGCTAAGTGACCTCTAAATCAAAGGGAATCGTTAATCATCGGGTATTATGAATGGCAGAAATGACTAAGGGAAGTCTCAATGCTTCCCTTATTGGTTAAAACACAACTTTTTACTGCGATTTATGCGCTTTTACGTAATAAACCACGTTTTTTAAGGTGTACAAGCAAAATCGAAATGGCGGCTGGAGTCATTCCAGAAATACGTGAAGCTTGGCCAATGGTTTCAGGTTTATGCTCATTCATCTTAGCAATGACCTCATTCGACAAACCTTGCACTTCTTGATAATCCAAATCCAATGGTAAAACAGTCGTTTCATGACGGATTGCTTTGTCAATTTCACCCTGTTGTCTTTGAATATAGCCTGAATATTTCACTTGGATCTGAACTTGCTCTGCAGCACGCGGATCGTCAACACCTGGGCCGAAACCTTCTAAACTCATTAATTTACCGTAATCCATTTCTGGACGACGTAATAAATCTTCAAATGATGCTTCACGTGAAATAGGTGTATTTAATTCAGGATTCAATACATCCAGTAACGGTGAGTTTTTATGAACCCAATTACTGCGTAAACGCTGTAATTCAGTTTCAATTAACTCTTGTTTTTCACTAAACTTCTGCCAGCGCTCATCATCAACTAAGCCTAATTCACGGCCTTTTTCAGTGAGACGTAAATCAGCATTGTCTTCACGAAGTAACAAACGGTATTCAGCACGACTAGTAAACATGCGGTAAGGTTCTTTTGTGCCAAGTGTTGATAAATCGTCAACCAATACGCCAATGTATGCCTGATCGCGTCTTGGACACCAAACTTCTTTGCCTTGTACTTGCAACGATGCATTCATACCAGCTAACAAGCCTTGTGCGCCCGCTTCTTCATATCCGGTTGTGCCGTTAATTTGTCCAGCAAAGAATAAACCATCAATATTTTTAGTTTCTAAAGAGTTTTTAAGATCTCTTGGATCAAAATAATCATATTCAATGGCGTATCCAGGACGAATTATCTCAGCATTTTCCATACCTTGAATAGATCTAACCAAATTCAATTGTACATCGAAAGGTAAACTTGTTGAGATCCCATTAGGGTAGATCTCATTAGTGGTTAACCCTTCTGGTTCAATAAAAATTTGATGGGAGTTTTTGTCTGCAAAACGATTAATTTTATCTTCGATCGATGGGCAATATCTTGGACCAATTCCTTCAATAACACCTGAGTACATTGGGCTACGATCGAGTCCTCCACGAATAATATCGTGAGTTTTTTCATTGGTATGTGTGATGTAACAAGAAACTTGTTCAGGATGCTGGCTAACATCACCAATGAATGACATGACAGGTAACGGACTGTCACCTTTTTGTTCTTGCATTTTATCGAAATCAATCGTGTTTGCATCAATTCTTGGTGGCGTGCCCGTTTTTAGACGTCCAACACGAATTGGTAATTCTTTTAGTCTATTAGCGAGTGCAATTGCAGGTGGATCACCCGCTCTTCCGCCGCTGTAATTTTCTAAGCCAATATGAATTTTACCACTTAGGAAAGTACCGGTTGTTAATACAACGCTTGGGGCTTCAAATGCTAAGCCCATTTGAGTAACAACACCTAAAACTTTATTGTTTTCAACAACTAAATCGTCTACAGCTTGTTGAAAAATACGTAGATTGGGTTGATGTTGTAAAATTTGTTGTATTTTTTGACGATACAAAGCTCTATCAGCTTGTGCACGAGTCGCTCTAACAGCTGGGCCTTTGCTTGAATTTAACGTTCTAAATTGGATACCTGCAAAGTCAGTTGCGGTTGCCATTGCACCGCCTAAGGCATCAATTTCTTTTACCAAATGGCCTTTGCCAATCCCACCAATGGCTGGATTACAAGACATTTGTCCAAGGGTATCAATATTGTGTGTCAGTAATAGGGTTTTTGATCCCATTCTGGCAGCAGCTAAGGCTGCTTCGGTTCCGGCATGACCACCACCAACAACAATTACATCAAACCGTTCATGAAAATGCATTTTGTAACCTTGGATAAAATAAATTTCTAATTTAGATCTTTAAACGAAAGACTCTCTGAGCCGAGTATTTTAGCACCTGGTTTGCTTTTCGGGAATGATCAATTTTCGTCTTTCGATCAGAGGAGGTTTGCTTAATAGATCTTAAGATCTTTTTAAAGATCTCTTTGTTATGTTTATTATTAGGATCGTACTTTTCTGTGGGTAAGCCTAATTTTTCTTTATATTCAACGGGTAATAGATAAACGATCTTGTGATCTAACTGCGATCTAATTCAAAATAAGTTGGGGATAGATCGGCTACTTATCCACAGGGGGGATCTTTAACCAGATCAGGTGTGGATCAATACAAAGTTATGATCGGATAAAATAATACCTTATCCACATAGTTATCTTGTAAATTAACTTATTGTGGATAAGATTGACTGTTATTGTGAGTATAAATGAAGATATTAACTTAATTAGTGGGAGTGATCGACGATTGCCATTGAGCTAACCAAGCAAGCGCGGCATCTTCAGGTACTGGATCCATTTGAACATCGATTTGGATCTTATTCACAAATGAGATTGCACCGAGTTGATCTAACCTTGAAATTATTTTTTCTGGGCCTTGGCAAAAAGTATCGTAACTTGAATCACCAATAGCGCATAACGCATATTTTAGCTCTGTAAGATCATCATTTGTGGCGATCAATTGTTGATAAAAAGGCGCTATATTGTCGGGAAGATCACCAGCTCCATGTGTAGAACTGACGATTATCCATAGGGATTTGGGGTCTAATTCAGATAAATTAGGAGCGAGATGTATTTGAGTTTCGTGGCCTAATTTGTCTAATTCTGCAGCCATATCGTCAGCTACATATTCAGTACCACCTTGCGTTGTACCGACTAAAATTTCGATTTTTGCCATATTATTGCCTTTGAATTAACCGTTAATTGTCATAGTTTACGCTGATTTATCATTGCACAAAGCGGTTTTTGTCCGTATTTTCAATAGTTACATTTAACAAAAATATAACTTTTCATGTCTCTTGTTTCTATTACTGCCCAAATAGCCGATTTAGCTTGGGGCCCACATATGTTGGTATTACTTGTGGGCGGAGGGCTTTTTTTCCTTATTTATTCGAGGTTTATTCCGTTTCGATATATTGGTCATGCCATTAATATTGTAAGGGGTAAACATCCAGATAAAGGTGCAGAAGGGCATATTAGTCACGCTGGTGCACTCTCCAGTGCAATGGCAGGTACCGTTGGAATGGGCAACATCGGCAGTGTCGCTGTCGCAATCATGGTGGGTGGTCCAGGCGCTATTTTTTGGATGTGGATCAGTGCCATTGTTGGAATGGCGACCAAATTTTTTACTTGTACCTTAGCGATAATGTATCGAGGTAAAGATGAAAATGGCGATGTACAAGGTGGCCCTATGTACATTATTACTCAAGGGTTATCTAAAAAGTGGCACTTTTTAGCAGTTTTCTTTTGTGTTGTAGGCCTAGTGGGTAACTTTCCATTATTTAACTCTAATCAACTGGTACAGATTATTCGTGAATGGCTAATTGTAAAACCAGGATATTTTCCAGCTAATGAATCTACTTTTTGGATCGATTTATCACTGGGTATCGTCGTTATGCTGATTGTTGCTAGCGTTATTTTAGGCGGGATCAAACGTATTGCATCTGTGGCATCAAAGGTGGTGCCATTGATGATCCTCATTTATATGAGCTGTGCTTTTTATGTTATTGCGACTCATATAACTGAAATACCTCATTACTTTGCATTAATTTTTACTGAGGCTTTTTCATTAAACTCAGTTGGGGGCGGCATATTAGGTACGATGCTAATTGGCATTCGTCGTGCGGCTTTTTCAAATGAAGCGGGTATTGGTACCGAAGTGATGGCTCATGGTAGTGCGAGAACCAATGAACCTGTTAAAGAAGGCCTTGTCGCTATGCTTGGTCCAGCCATTGACACTTTGTTAGTGTGTACTGCAACAGCAATGATCATCTTGATTTCTGGGGTTTGGCAAACGGGTGAAGCACAAGGTGTTAATTTATCTGCCCAAGCGTTTGAAATGACAATGCCAGGAGTAGGGCCTTATCTGTTGATATTGTGTGTGGTGTTTTTCAGTATCAGTACCATTTTTACTCAAGCATTTTATGGTGGCCAGTGCTTTGCATTTTTATTTGGTCGTCAACGGTTACGTTTATATCAGTACTTTTTCTTGTGTGCGATTTTATTTGCTGCAACGGCAAGTATTCAAGAAATTGTTAATATTATTGATGCGGCATATGCCTTAATGGCTATTCCGACGATGACGTCTGCTATTTTACTTGCGCCAAAGGTGAGGGCAGAATCTAAACGTTACTTTGCTAAACTTGCCAATAAGTCACTGACTACAAATCATCATTAATGAATAGAAATAGATAAAATGCCAGCTAACATTTAGCTGGCATTTTTATTGCTGTTGAGTGTTAATTCCAACTCAAGAGTAGTTTACTAAGTAGTATATCTAGCTGTTTTATTTCATCTTCTGACAAAATTGCTAATTTTTTTTGTTCATTTTTATGAAGTTCAACGATGATAGCGTCAACCAGTTCTTTTCCCATTGGTGATAACTTAACCAGCTTGCTACGCTTGTCGTCTGGATTATCAAGTCTTTCTATTAGCTCAGCTTGCTTCATCCTGTTTAGGACTTTTGTTAAACCGCCTGAACTGAATAGCAGAGAGTGGTAAAGGGTGGTTGGTGACAAACAATAAGGCTCGCCACTTCTTCTTAAGGTTGCCAGAATACCGAAGTCTGCACCTTGTATTTGGTAATGACCTAATAGATCTTCGAGATCTGTTCTGATGTGATGATGAGCTCTGAGTAATTTCAGAATCGACGGAGAAATATGGTCATATGCTTCAGGCCAATTAATTTTTGTTGATTGTAAAATGCTATCGACACTTTCTTGTTTTGGCAAAATCTATTCATTTTATCAGTGGGTGTTGCAAGTAATATATCTTGCTAGAAAGGTAAAATCTAGCTAGTATCTTTCCGGAAAGGTACTTTAGAGGTGTAAATGCAACAATCCATATCTAAAAGCTTAATTCTGTTACTGGCTGCTGTTTTTGCGATGACTCCATACGCGATCGATAGTTATTTGCCAGCTATTCCAATCATTGCAACTGATTTCAATGTCGACACTTCTTTGATTGCGATTACCGTCAGCATGTATGTTTTCGGGATGGCAATTGGTCAGTTAGTCGGTGGACCACTATCTGATAAATTTGGCCGTCAGCCAATTATGTCATTAGGTTTACTGGTGTTTGGTGTATGCAGTTTAGTGTTGGCTTTAGTCGATTCTCTGGCACTTTTTTGGCTTTGGCGTTGCTTGCAATCAATTGGTGGCGGTATGGCTGTTGTTGTTGTACCTGCAACTATTCGTGATAATGCAGAAGGAAAAGAAGCGGCGAAAGTATTCTCACTTGTGATGCTAATAATGATGATAGCCCCTTCTATTGCTCCCGCCATTGGCACCTTAATTATGAAAATATCCAGTTGGCATTGGATTTTCTTATCATCTGCTATTTTAGCAATCCTTGTGGCAATCTGTGCATTTTTTGTTATGCCAAAGCATATAAAGGCTAGTGATACTATGCCTAGTACTAGCTTTAAAAGTATTCTTAAGTTCAAACCTGCGCGGGGATATTTAATTGCACAAGTATTTTCTTATGCGCTATTAATCACGTTTATTACCAATGCACCTTTTGCTTATTTAGTTAAGTTTGGTGTTAGCGAAACGCTCTTTTCAGGGTTATTTATTGCTAATGTTGTGGGAGTTGTGATCATCAATCGTTTAAATGCCTATTTGCTTAATCGTTATGATGCTGAGCAAATGCTACTGGCATTTTTAGGGTTAAAAGTGTTCGGTGGACTTGTTTTGTTCTGCTCAATTTTGATTATGCCAAATAATCTATGGTTTGCTGTTTTTGGCTTTGTTATCTGTATGGCGGCGACTGGTGGGACAATATCTAATGCAAGTGTAAGCTTTTTAAAGCACTTTGGTAGAAGTGCAGGTACTGCTTCAGCGTTAATGGGAGCTATGCAGTTTTTCATCGGCGCAATTATTAGCGGTATAACAGCATTACTGTTGAAAGACGCTTTATGGCCAATGGTGCTGATCATGTTTGGATGTTCGGTTATTGCACTTTTAGCGACATTAAAAGCTAATGCACTTAACAGAAAGATGACTGAGACAAAGATGAGTTATTGCGTTAATTAGTCTTTCTATCAAGTTATTTTCTTCATTATCAGTGCGCTTAGATGCCTAGCCTATAGTAAAGCCTCAATGTTATTCACATTGAGGCTTTACTATCTTTATAAGACTGTTATTTCTATTTTGAAACTCTAACTATGTTTCACATGGAACAATGACCTCTTTTTTAGGTAAAGGCTCATTGATCATTTTCATAGTCGCTTTCTACTTATAAATACTTTGCATGGAACCTTAAATGGTCTTCGATAAAACTACTAATGAAGTAGTAGCTATGATCGTAGCCTTCTTGCATACGCAGGGTTAAAGGGTATTCCTGTTCTTTGGCTGCATCGACTAATACTTGTGGTTTTAACTGCTCTGCTAAGAAGTTATCATCGCTACCTTGGTCCACCAGCATTGGAATAGCGGCTTGAGTAAGCTTCATTAATTCCGTGCTGTCATATTCAAGCCAATCTTGTTTATCTGTACCTAGATAACCAGTAAAAGCCTTTTGTCCCCAAGGGCAATTAATAGGATTACAAATCGGGCTGAATGCTGAGATTGACTGATAACGCTGCGGATTTTTAAGACCAATACTGATAGCACCATGACCGCCCATTGAGTGACCACTTATGCTGCGCTGCTGAGAAACAGGAAAGTGTTGTTCAATGAGTTCTGGCAACTCGTTCACAACGTAGTCATACATTTGATAATGGGTATTAAAAGGGGCTTGAGTCGCATTGACATAAAAACCTGCGCCTAGACCAAAATCATAAGCACCTTCGCTGTCGTCTGCGACATTCTCACCACGTGGGCTAGTATCAGGAGCGACAATGGCGATACCCAGTTCCGCAGCAATACGCTGAATACCTGATTTTTGCATCACATTTTCATCGGTGCAGGTTAAACCTGATAACCAATAAAGCACAGGCACTTTTTGAGTTGCCGCTTGTGGTGGTAAGTAAATGGCAAAACGCATTTGGCAATTTACCGTGTCTGAATGATGGTTATACTGCTTTAACCAACCACCGAAAACTTTATTACTGCTGACATTTTCTAACGTCATGTTGTTATCACTTCTTTTGAAAATGCCTTATCAACTGATAAGGCATATGGTTGTCTTAAGGTGTTCAATTCAGAATATGTTAGCGTTCTGAATAGATAACATTTGTGTAGATCTTACTTGTCGAAATGAATGACAGAACGAATACTTTCTCCGCTGTGCATTAAATCGAAAGCATCATTAATTCCTTCAAGGCCCATAGTGTGAGTGATGAAGTGATCTAATTTAAACTCACCATTTAGATACTGCTCAACAATGCCTGGTAATTCACTGCGCCCTTTAACACCGCCAAATGCGCTGCCTTTCCAGACTCGGCCTGTCACCAACTGGAATGGACGAGTTGAGATTTCTTGTCCTGCACCAGCAACACCAATAATCACAGACTCTCCCCAACCTTTATGACAACACTCAAGTGCGCTGCGCATCACATTGACGTTACCGATACATTCGAAAGAGAAATCAACACCACCGTCGGTTAGCTCTACAATGACATCTTGAATAGGTTTATCGTAGTTTTTAGGGTTAATGCAATCTGTCGCGCCAAGCTTTGTGGCTAGCTCAAATTTAGATTCATTTAAGTCAATACCAATAATACGTGAAGCTCCAGCCATGGTAGCGCCAATAATTGCTGATAAACCAATACCACCTAAACCAAATATGGCTACGGTATCGCCTTTTTGAACCTTAGCGGTATTAAGTACGGCGCCCATACCTGTAGTGACACCACAACCTAATAAACAGACTTCTTCTAGTGGCGCATCTTTATTCACTTTTGCAAGTGAGATTTCAGGTAATACGGTGTACTCGGAGAATGTTGAACAACCCATATAATGGAAAATGGGCTCACCATCTTTATAAAAGCGAGTAGTACCATCAGGCATTAAGCCTTTACCTTGGGTTTCACGTACTGCGCTACATAGGTTGGTTTTACCTGATGTACAGAACTTACATTTACCACACTCAGCGGTGTAAAGAGGAATAACATGGTCACCGACTTTAACACTAGTGACTCCTTCACCGACCATTTCAACAATCCCGCCACCTTCATGGCCCAGAATTGCCGGGAAAACACCTTCTGGATCATCACCTGATAGGGTAAATGCGTCAGTATGACAAACACCTGAAGCGATAATCTTTACCATCACTTCTCCCGCTTTCGGGTACATGACATCAACTTCTTCAACTGATAAAGGTTGTCTAGGTCCCCATGCAACAGCGGCTTTAGACTTAATAAATTGTGCTGACATTGTGTTTGTCCTTATTAAAGATGAACGACTAAATTGAATCTACTTAGTGTAGATGAGATTTTGTAGTGATAGAGCTATTGTATTTATTTTCTGTCAGTTGATAATAAGCTTAAATTACAAATGACTTTTACAGGTGAGTAATAATGCTGCCATGGGAAGGGGTTTATGAGTTTGTCGCAGTAGCGGAAACGGACAGTTTTACCGCTGCTGGTAAGCGTTTGTCTATTTCAACAGCCCAAGTTAGCCGTCAAATTAGTCAGATTGAAAATAGATTAAATACTAAACTTTTTTACCGTACCACCAGAAAAGTCTCTCTGACAGAAGAAGGGCAAGTTTTTTATCGGCATTGTAGGCAGGTGATTGATGGTCTCGAAGAAGCTGAGCGAGCCATCAGTAGCCTGCAAAATAAACCGCAAGGGTTAATCAAGCTGACAGCACCAGTGACCTATGGTGAGAAGTTTATCATGCCGATTGTGACTGACTATATGCAGCAATATCCTGATGTCGAAGTGATTTGTGAATTAACAAACAGGCAATTAGATTTAGTTGAGGGCGGTTATGATTTGGCTATTCGCTTAGGCCGATTACCTGACTCTAGTATGATGGCAAAGCGACTAACCAGTCGTGAGCAATTTGTGTGTGCTGCACCTGAGTATATTAATCGTTTTGGTGCGCCATATTCATTATCTGAACTGAGTCAGCATAATTGTTTAATCGGTTCGCAATCTCACTGGCACTTTAATGAATTAGGTAAGGCGAGAAGTATCAAAGTACATGGGAACCTGCAATGCAGTAGCGGTATTAGTTTATTGGATGCGGCATTAAAAGGCCTAGGAATTGTGCAATTACCTGGTTATTACGTTAAACAGGCTATTGCTGACAATGAGCTAAATGTACTACTGGCATCTTTTCAACAAGAAAAAGAAGGCATTTGGGCTTTGTACCCACAAAACCGTCATCTATCTCCTAAAGTCAGATTATTGGTAGATAAACTCACTGAATGTTTACCTAAGCAGTAATCTGTAATGTGTTATTGATTCATCTTGCTTTGAAGTAGCGATTTGGAACCTATTCCAAATCGCTATCTCACATCCATATTTGATTAAAATATGCGCTGTGGTTCATTTTTGTAAATCTACCTATTTAGATATAAGTAAACCTTGGTTGATTCCCTTTTTGGAATTGATTCCATCTTTATGATGAAGGAGTCAATTTAAAAAAAGGGTGATGACCTATGAGTAATGTAGATCTGTTAGGACGCCGTAAATTTATCGCAGGGCTTGGTGTTGCAGCAGGTGCTGCAATGGTGGCTCCAGCGATGGCTGTTTCTGAAAAAGCAGACGGTGTTAAGTGGGATAAAGAAATTGAAATCGTCATTATTGGTTCTGGCTTTGCAGGGTTAGCAGCAGGAATTGAAGCGACGAAATTGGGTGCCAAGGACGTTCATATTTTTGAAAAAATGTCCTATTTTGGAGGTAACTCAGCCATTAATGGTGGCTTATTTGCTGCACCAGGTACGCCAATGCAATCAAAAGAAGGCGTTAATGATTCTGTAGATCGTATGGTTGCAGACCAATTAGCGGCTGGACGTGGTATTGCTGACGAAGCTTTACTACGCCATGTTGCTGAGCATGCTATGGAAGCATTGCAAATGACCTTTGATGCAGGGTCTGAATATCATCCATATTTACAGCAACTCGGCGGTCATTCGGTTGCTCGAACTTACCAAACAACGGTGAGTTGTGGTGCTGGTATTACTCAGCCTTTGTTACATAAATGCCGTGAATTGGGTGTGCACACCCATAACCGTTCTAAGTTTGAAGGCTTCCTTGTCGGCGAAAAAGGTGAAGTGTTAGGCGTTAAAATGCGTGACAACTATCACTTTGGCGAAGATCAGCCTGGCAAAGTGATTAATATCCGTGCAAAACGTGGTGTGATTATGGCGACAGGAGGTTTTGCTCAAAATGTAAATCTACGTATGGCGCAAGATCCAACGTTAACTTCTGAAGTAGGTTGTACCAATGCACCAGGTGCTACAGGCGAAGGCATGTATGAAATGTTCCGCCTTGGTGCCGTCCCTGTTCATTTAGCACATATTCAGTCTGGCCCTTGGGCGTCACCTGATGAAGGTGGTTTTGGTTATGTATCTAACTATTCTATCTATAACTTCCCTCATTCTATTGCGATTAACCGTTTAACTGGTCAACGTTTTATGGATGAAATTGCTGACCGCAAAACGCGAGCTGATGCTGAACTTGCGTGCCGTGATGAACAAGGGAATGCATTACCACCTATTTTAATCACTAGCTACAAAGATTCTAAAAAGCACCCTAATACCAAAAAAGTCATTAAGTACAACGTGGGGTGGAAGTTTGATTCTGTTGAGGAATTAGCTTCGCATTTTAATGTACCGTTAAAAGCACTCAAAACTCAAATTGAAGAATATAACCAATACGTTAAATCTGGTGAAGATAAGCAGTTTGGTAAAAACATGACTAAGGCTGCAGGTAAGTATATTGAAGCGCCTTTTACCGTTGTGCGTTTATGGCCAAAAGTGCATTACTGCCAAGGTGGCGTTCAAATTAATACCAAAGCAGAAGTAAAAGACAGCTTCACGGGTGTTGCGATTCCAGGGCTTTACGCTGCTGGTGAAGTCTGTGGTGGTATCCATGGTGTAAGCCGCTTAGGAAGTTGCTCTATTCCTGAGTGTATGGTCATGGGAATGACTGCTGCTCGTAGCATGATGAAAGCGTAACCCAATTTACAAGAGGAATTATTGATGAACACATTAAAGATAATGCTTGCATTGGGATTATTATGTTTAAGTAGTGCCAGCGTTCAAGCAGTAGAAATTAGAGACCATCATAAGGAAGTGATTGGTAAGGATTGTAAAGCTTGTCATGATCAGGGGATTAAACAATTCCCTTCAGATCAAGCTTGTCAGCAGTGTCATGATGTTGATGAGTTAGCTGAAACAACAGCGCGTAGTGAAGAAGACAAGTGGCAGAATCCACATAATAACTTGCATTATGGCAAAGAGTTACCTTGCCAAGAGTGTCATGGTGAACATAAAGCGAAAAAGCCTATTTGTAGTGATTGTCACACGTTTAAATACGACAAACATAAAGAGTAGTTCTTTAGTGTTTTAGTTAACTTATAACAGCAGATAAGTCAGCAGTTGCTTATCAATTGCCTCCCCCTTTGGGTAAGATAATTGCTGATAATCAAAGCCTCTAATTCATCATCTTAGGGGCTTTTTTTATGTTTTTATTGCGGTTTATTTGTAGGTTTTATCTTATTAATAAGTACAACTTATGCTTTGATATCGAACCTTCAGTAAGGCGAGTTCACTTATTCACTGTCATCATTATGATGTGCTAGATTTTCAACATTGGCTTTAATCAACGAAATTAACTGTAAGGTTGCATCTGTTTGGGTATCAGGATTGAGATAAAGTGCTTCGTTGAATACCGGTAATATTGGCAGTCCATGCTCAACGGGATCGAGTATTTGCATTTTATCGCTGATCCGAAATTCAGCAATGGGGGCAATGGTAAGATCGTTTTCAACGGCCATACACAATGCTTGTGGTGACGGGGTTGATAGTAATACATTGATCGAGCGCATTGTTAATTGATGATTGGCAAAGACTTGCGCGCGAATTGGGCAATTTTCTGGGTACAGTGCCATAGGAATAGCGCTGCGTTTATGGGCATTACCATTCTTGGCTGCTACCCAATGAAAGCGTCGTTCAAAAAGTAACTCTCCATTAGCCGGTGTTTGCCAATGAGTTGCAACGATGACATCAAATTCACCTTGTTGTAAGCGTTTGTATAAATTTCCGCTCACGTCAGTATCAATCACTAATTCAATTCGCGTAAATTCACGAATAAATTCTAATAAACAGCTGCTTAAATATCGTTTTATATAATCTGTTGGAACTCCTAATCGAATGATCTCTCGATTTTGGCCATCTTTTAAATCATCTAAAGCTTGTGAACTTAACTGCATCATTTTATAAGCATAGTTAAGCAAAGTGACACCTGATTCAGTCAAGGTGACCCCTTTGTTATCACGGATAAGTAGTGGTTGACCAACGCTTTCTTCAAGCTTTTTAATCTGCAAACTTAATGCAGATTGAGTGCGGCAAATTTGTTCAGCAGCCTTTGATAAGTTGCCATTTTCTGCCACAGCAATAAAGCTTTCAAGCAATTCTATTTTTAGCATTATCTTTAGGAATATTGGCTATTGGAATTGTTCATAGTGGTATCAGTATTACTTAATATCGAATAAGTAAGAAGCTTGTTATTGTACGAATGTGAAGTGATAACAAATTATTGATGAAAAGTAAGGGATGCATTATGAGTAGCTGGCAACAACGAGGTGATTACTTAGTTGAAGTGTCACAGCGCTATTTAAAAGGACATAAAACCTTCGATCTTTGTCGTTCGCACTTAGTGAAGGCTAGCCAAATTTCAAAAGGAACTGTGTATAACCATTTTCCCAATGAAGCAGATTTAATTGTGGCAATGGCCATTGATGATTTAAACCATTGCTTAGCCCAAGCAAAACTTGATGAACAAGCTTATGCAGATCCACTCAATATGTTTCTGTTTCATCAATGCAGGCGTTTACATGATGCGTTAGTTAATCAACGTTTTGTGATTGAACGAGTGATGCCAAATGAAGATATTTTATCCCATGCAAGTGAGGTATATCAGCAAGCGTATCAGCAGCGCTATGATGAGTATTTTGCTTGGTTTCACCATGTGATTGATAAGATAGGTAAGATTGTTGGTTTTAATCGAGCTGAACTGGTGACGCATTATTTACGTGGCGCCATCATCAATACTGATGATGCGGGTAAAGATGGTCTTGATCCTAATTTATATTATCAATATTGCTACGCTATTACCCAGTTGCTTGGCCATTCAGATAAGCGATTACCTAAGCTTACTGTATTTAAAGATTGGCTAAGCAAAATGCCGCAACAACAATCTGCGGCATAACTATTCTATTGGCTAAGAAAAGCGATAACTTTAGCTTTTGGCATGCCTGTTATCATCTGGATATGCTCAAAAGAGATCGCTTGTTGAGGTTTATATTGCTTGATAGTTTCAAGTTGATGGAGCCATAAATGACCTGTCATGGTTGCATCTGCTAATGCTCGGTGAAAAACACCATCATTTGGCAATTGATGATAATCAACTAATGTCCCCAGTTTATGATTAGGTGCATCTTGATTTATCCTACGAGATAAGAGTAAAGAACAAGCAAATTGACCTGAGTATTGATGATTGATCCTATTGAACTCTGCGTCTAAAAATTTCTTATCAAAGCTGGCGTTATGGGCAACGAGATTAAAGTCGCCCATAAAGTCTGCAAAGCGTGCCATGACCGTTTCGCAATCATCAGCAGTTTGTAGCATTTGATTGCTAATTCCTGTGTAGTTTTCAATGAAACTATTTACCCGTCGGCCTGGGTTCATCAGTTCTTGAAATGAGTCAACCACGACACCATCTACTAATTTTACTGCACCAATTTCAATGGCTCTATCACCATTATCGGGTGATAAACCTGTGGTTTCAAAATCAAGAACGACGACATTATTTGCTGACATATTGTGTTACTTACCAATACAGAATGAACTGAAGATTTTACCGAGTAGATCATCGGAGGTAAATTTACCTGTGATTTCTGATAAGGCCATTTGCGCCATTCGGAGTTCTTCTGCAAGTAACTCGCCTGCCAAGTAAACTTCAAGTTGTTCTTTACCTAATTGCAAATGGCTTGAAGCGAGATCTAATGCCTCTAAATGACGACGACGGGCAATAAAACCACCTTCAAGGTTACTTTGATAACCCATTAAGGATTTTAAGTGTTGTTTAAGTTCGTCAACGCCTAAACCTGTCTTAGCTGAAATACGGTAAACATTGTAGCCGTGCTCATCAGTTGTCATGACAGGCTCACCCGTTAAGTCGGCTTTATTTCGCACCACAGTAACGCCAAGTTTAGCGGGGAGGCGGTCGATAAAATCTGGCCAGATTTCATGTGGATTTACGTCAGTAGTTGTGGTGCCATCAACCATAAATAGCACTCGGTCTGCTGTGGCTATTTCATCCCAAGCACGTTCGATACCTATTTTTTCAACCGTATCGGCTGTATCACGTAAGCCTGCAGTATCGATAATATGCAATGGCATGCCATCTAAGTGGATATGCTCACGCAGTACATCACGTGTGGTACCCGCAATTTCGGTTACAATGGCTGATTCTTTACCAGCAAGAGCATTTAACAGACTAGATTTACCCGCATTAGGACGTCCTGCAATGACTACTTTCATTCCTTCACGGATAATCGAGCCTTGTTTAGCACTGGCTTGAACTGAATCGAGTTTGTCGATGATGTTATAAAGTGAATTAGCAATTTTACCATCAGATAAGAAGTCGACTTCTTCATCAGGGAAGTCAATCGCTGCTTCGACGTATAAACGCAAGTTAGTGACTTGTTCGACAAGTTGGTGTACTTCATCTGAGAACTCACCTTGGAGCGAGTTTAAGGCGCTTTTAGCGGCCTGTTCGCTGGTGGCATCAATTAAGTCAGCGATAGCTTCAGCTTGGGTTAAATCAAGCTTGTCATTCATAAAGGCCTGCTCACTGAACTCACCTGGTTTAGCAATGCGAAGACCATCCACTTCCATTACACGCTTTATGAGCATGTCTAAAACGATTTGACCACCATGGCCTTGAAGCTCTAATACATCTTCACCAGTAAAGGAGTTAGGCCCTTTAAAGAACAAAGCAATTCCTTGGTCAATAACATCACCAGCAGCATTTTTAAAATCGCAATAATCGGCATAACGGGTTTTAGGTAAATGGCCTAACACCTGTTGTGCTACATCAGCGGCTTTATCACCCGAAATACGAATGATACCTACACCGCCACGACCTGGTGCGGTTGCTTGTGCCACGATAGTGTCTGTCATTGAGGAAAACCTTTGTTTAAATTTAATAAATGAAAAGGCGGCTCAATAGCCGCCTTTAAAGATTATATCAGTTTGAGCTATGACTTATTTTAAGCCTTTTTTCTCAAGACCTGCATAAATAATCTTTTGTTGTGTGATTGCGACTAAGTTACCTACTAACCAGTAAAGTACTAGACCTGATGGGAACCATAGGAAGAATACTGTAAAGATAACTGGCATCCATTGCATCATTTTCACTTGCATTGGATCCATGGTTGGTGCCATTGGCTGCATTTTTTGCATTAACCACATAGACACACCCATTAGTAGTGGCAATACGTAGTAAGGATCTTGAACCGATAAATCGTCAATCCAAAGCATGAATGGCGCATGGCGTAACTCATAACTTTCTAGTAATACCCAGTATAGTGCAATGAAAATTGGCATTTGTAGCAAGATTGGAAGACAGCCGCCCATAGGGTTAACTTTCTCTTTCTTGTACAACTCCATCATTGCTTGACCCATCTTCTGACGGTCATCACCAAAGCGTTCTTTTAACTCTGCAAGCTTAGGCTGCAAGTTACGCATCTTAGCCATTGAAGTGTATTGCGCTTTTGTAAGTGGGTATAAAATACCACGTACAGAAAGCGTAATTAGGATAATTGCAACACCCCAGTTAGTGACAATCGACTGGAAGAACATCAATAGTTTGTAGATAGGAATTGCTAGCCACCAAAGGAAGCCGTAATCAACAACTAAGTTTAATGTTTCAGAAATGTCTGAAAGTGCTTTTTGGTCTTTAGGACCAACGAAGAACTGAGCACTAATCGTTTGTTGTGCACCAGGAGCAATATCATGTACTGCGCCGCGGAAACCAATATTAGCTTGGCCACCCGCACTCATGCTAGAGAAGATAGTATTTGAATCGTTTGCTGGTGGTACCCAAGCTGACACGAAGTAATGTTGAAGCATCGCTGCCCAACCACCTAATGTTTGTTGGTTTAGGTTACTCTTAGCAATATCTTCAAAGTCATATTTTTCATAGCGTACACTTTGAGTCGAGAATGCTGCACCACGGTATGTTGGCATCATCATGCTACTTTCAGATGCTTGTACCGTTTGTTTAATTTGACCGTACATTTGCATTTGAAGCGGCGCTGAAGTGGTGTTATTTACGTTGTAATCAACAGTCACATCAAATTGGCCACGGGTGAAAGTAAATACTTTGGTATAGCTTGCGCCATTTGCATCCACATAACTTAATGGTACAGATAACGTATCTTGACCATCAGCTAGTTGATAAAGTTCTGACTCTGCAGAGAAGTGTGCACGTCCGTGAGTACTGCTATCAATACCATCACGACCGATTAAACCACTTTGAGAAATATAGTTGAATGCGCCATTTTGCTCTAAAAGAACAAATGGGTCATTACTATCAATTTCAACTTTATGGTCAACCAAAGCAGCATAAACAATATCACCGCCGACTGGGTCAATTTTAATGTCTAACTGATCGGTTTTAACTTCAATCAGATTTTGAGTTGCCGGTAATTGAACAGGCATACTTGAATCTGCATCGGGTACATCGCTATTGCTGTGCGATGGTACATCATTCGTTTGAGCAACCGTAGTTTGTGTCGCGACTGGTTGCGGTGCTTTATCGTCTTGCCATGCTTGCCAAAGTAAAAAACTGACAAACAGTAGTGCGATAAGCATTAAATTGCGTTGAGATTCCATAGCCTATTTGTTACACCTGTCATTTTTAGGGGGGACGGGATCACTTCCGCCGGGATGTAAAGGGTGACATTTTAGTATGCGTTTCGCTGCAAGCCAACAACCTTTCACTGTTCCATGCATTTTTATTGCGTCAATCGCATAATAAGAGCACGTTGGGTTGAATCTACAGCGAGGACCCAGCATGGGGCTGATAAGAAGTTGGTAACCACGAACAGCCTTAATGGCTAGCCATTGTAACGGCGACTGAGCTTGCGCCATAACTTCTCTGTTAACTTGTGTAATTCTGCATTTTCCATATCGACCACACCATTTCTAACCAAGACAACAATATCAAGATTTGGAATGTCGTGCTGATTTAAACGGAAATTTGTTCTGATTATTCGCTTAATTCGGTTGCGATCACTGGCATTTTTAACAAAACGTTTTGCAACTGTTAATCCAATACGAGGATGTTGTTCAGAATTAGGTACAGCGAGCAGAGTTATTTCAGCAGAAGATGCTTTGATAGGATTTGAGAATACAGATTTAAATTGCGCGGGAGTTAACAGACGTAACTCCCGCGTAAAAGCATAGCTAGTCACTATGGTTATCTACTGATTAAGCAGATAAACGAGCGCGACCTTTTGCACGACGACGTGCAATCACTTTACGGCCGCCTACAGTGGCCATACGTGCGCGGAAGCCGTGAGAACGCTTACGCTTCAGGTTGCTTGGTTGAAAAGTACGTTTACTCATTTTGGCAATCCGTATATTTAGTAGTTAATAAACCTTACATTCTTAAAATAAGAGGTAAGGGCAAAAAAGAGGCCGAATTGTAATCACTTTAATCACTACCGTCAACAAGGAAAGTGGCTATATGAACAATTTTTACCTAATTAACTTTGAGGCAAACATCAAAAATGCACTATACAGTGTGGATAACTCTGTGTACCAACACTATATGTAGTGGATCAAAGGCTGTTTAACCAGATCAAAGCGCGGCTATTATAGATCAAGAGTGATCGGTTAATAAAGCAGGATCTGTGAACAAATCACATTAATTGGATCGTTTTTGATCTTTAAAGATCACAGATATCCACATACAATGATCTGCTTGGGGATAAAATTTTTTTTATCGATAGCGATCATTGAGATCTAACGATAGAATAGCCCTCCTTCAACAAACGATATTAAGGAATATTAAGTGGCGGTTTCACTTTGGCAACAATGTATCGGCAGGCTGCAAGACGAACTTTCTGCGCAGCAATTCAGTATGTGGATCCGTCCGTTACAGGCTGAAATGGATGGCGATACCTTGGTACTTTATGCACCTAATCGTTTTGTACTTGATTGGGTTCGAGATAAGTACATCAATATCATTAATCAATTTTTTACCGAACAGTTAGGTGGTAATGCCCCTAAACTGCGCTTTGATATTGGTAGCCGCCCGTCTGCAGTGAGAGCGCCTGAGCCTGTAAAAGCAGAAGTTAGGCCAACACAAAGCACACAAACTAAGCAACGTGTTAGCACTGCGTTTAATACTCAAGCGGAACCCGTTGAGCATGCTAACCACCGCAGTAATATCAATCCTACTTATCAGTTTGATAATTTCGTTGAAGGTAAATCAAACCAATTAGGTAAAGCTGCTGCACTGCAAGTGGCAGAAAATCCTGGCGGTGCTTATAACCCGTTATTTTTATATGGCGGCACCGGTTTAGGTAAAACCCATTTATTACATGCTGTAGGCAACGGGATTATCAAAAACAATCCCAATGCAAAAGTGGTCTACATGCATTCAGAACGCTTTGTGCAAGACATGGTTAAAGCGCTACAAAATAATGCTATTGAAGACTTTAAACGTTATTACCGTAGTGTTGATGCGCTTTTTATTGATGATATTCAATTCTTTGCCAATAAAGATCGTTCACAAGAAGAATTCTTTCATACCTTCAATGCACTATTAGAGGGTAACCATCAGATCATTTTGACTTCGGATAAATACCCGAAAGAAATTGATGGGGTTGAAGATCGCTTAAAATCACGTTTTGGTTGGGGCTTAACAGTTGCTATCGAACCACCTGAGCTTGAAACCCGTGTAGCGATTTTAATGCGTAAAGCACAAGAAAGTGGCATTAATTTGCCTGATGAAGTGGCATTTTTCATTGCCAAACGTTTACGTTCAAATGTGCGTGAATTAGAAGGGGCGTTAAATCGTGTTATTGCGAATGCTAACTTTACCGGCCGACCAATTACGATTGATTTTGTCCGTGAAGCATTACGTGATTTACTCGCGCTACAAGAAAAGTTAGTGACCATAGATAATATTCAAAAAACGGTTGCTGAATATTACAAAATCAAAATGGCTGATATGCTATCTAAACGTCGCTCTCGCAGTGTAGCGAGACCTCGTCAAGTCGCGATGGCATTATCAAAAGAGTTAACAAACCAAAGTTTACCTGAAATTGGTGACGCCTTTGGGGGTCGTGATCATACTACCGTATTACACGCATGCAGAAAAATTGCCCAATTGCGTGAAGAAAGTCATGACATTAAAGAAGATTATGCTAACTTGATACGTACATTATCTTCTTAATATCAGGAAATTGAGACGAATGAAATTTTCAATTGATAGGGATGCCCTATTAAAACCACTTCAATTAGTGTGTGGTGCAGTAGAAAGACGCCACAACTTACCTATTTTATCAAATTTACTTGTCGAAGTTAGTGAGTCCTCACTTAAGCTTACAGGTACTGATTTAGAAGTAGAACTTGTTGGCCAAGCGGCCATTCAAGGTGAAGTTGAAACTGGCCGAACAACCGTGCCAGCTAAAAAGCTACTCGATATCGTCAAGTCACTTCCTGAACAAGTCGAAATCAAAATTGAGCAGCAAGATAACAAGTGGCTATTACGTTCTGGTCGTAGTCGTTTTTCACTGGCGACTTTACCTGCAAGTGATTACCCCAATGTTGAAGCCTTTGAAGCCGATATCGAGTTTAGTCTTAAACAAGGTACATTGAAGTCGATTATTGATTCGACCCAGTTCTCAATGGCGAACCAAGATGTTCGATACTATTTAAATGGCTTACTTTTTGAAACTGCGGGTAACTCGTTAAAAGCGATTGCGACAGATGGACACCGTCTAGCATTAAGTCATCGTAATATCGACATTAGCCTTCCTGAAAAGCAAGTCATCGTGCCACGTAAAGGTGTGGTTGAAATGTCTCGCTTACTTGAAAGTGAGGACAGTGAAATTACCATTGCTATTGGTGATAGCGCCATTCGTGCAACAACGCAAAATGCTGTATTTACCAGTAAGCTTGTTGATGGACGTTTTCCTGATTACCGCCGAGTATTACCAAAAGGCGGCGATAAAATTGTGGTGGCGAGCCGTAATCATTTAAAACAAGCGCTCACACGTGCATCGATTTTATCCAATGAAAAGTTTCGTGGCGTGCGTATTCAGCTTGAACCAGGATTATTACGTATAACTGCGAATAACCCAGAGCAAGAAGAAGCGGAAGAGATCATTGATGTTGAATACAATGCTGACAACCTAGAAATAGGATTTAACGTGAGTTATTTACTCGATGTATTGAACAATTTAGCCAGTGATGATGTCAGAATCACGCTGATTGATGGAAACTCAAGCGCATTAATAGAAAACCACGTCGAAGAAGATTCAATGTATGTGGTTATGCCTATGCGTTTATAATGTAAGATAACGTTTCACGACGTTTTAGAACCCAAAAAGGTGCTAGATTAAGGCACCTTTTTTAGTTTTACTGCATCACCATAGGTTTGAGAAATTAGCACCCATGAGTTTAGCCCGTCTTAATATTGCCAACTTTCGCAATATCCTTTCTGCGTCATTGCAACCTGAATCAGGATTAAACTTGATTTATGGAGAAAACGGCAGTGGAAAAACCAGTATATTGGAGGCGATTTATTTTTTAGGCATGGGGCGTTCGTTTCGTAGTCACTTATCCCAAAGAGTGATCAATATTGAACAGGATAACCTTACTTTATTTGCACAACTTGAGATGCAAACCGGTGAGGCGAAATTAGGCTTAAGGCGATTTCGCAATGGCGATATTGATGTCAAATTAGATGGCGATAAAGTGAAGCGTTTATCTGTTTTGGCAGAAACTTTACCGATTCAAGTTATCACGCCAGAAAGTTTTTCATTACTTTTTGAAGGGCCAAAAGCACGTCGACAATTTATCGATTGGGGCGCGTTTCACTCTGATGCGAGTTTCTATCAAGCATGGGTGAATACAAGACGGATTTTAAAGCAAAGAAATCAACTCCTTAGAGATGGTTCTTCTTATGCAACAATTCAATTTTGGGATAAGGAATTGGTGCGGTATGCTGAACAAGTTACTTCGATACGAAATCAATATGTAGACTCGTTAAATGAGCTACTTAAGGGTATAATCGGAGAGTTTTTACCACGAGTTGATATAAAGGTTTCTTTTACTCGTGGCTGGGATAGCAAAACGGATTTTGCTGAGTTACTCGAAACTCAATATCACAGAGATTTATCTTCGGGAAATACGGGTAGTGGACCGCATAAAGCGGACTTGAGATTGCGTGTAGGCAACTTACCTGTGCAGGATGCATTATCCCGAGGACAGTTAAAATTATTAGTCTGTGCACTGCGCATTGCACAAGGCAAGTTGCTTCAAGAACAACAGAACAAGCATAGTATTTACCTTGTGGATGATCTTCCATCTGAGTTGGATGCACAACATAGGCAACTATTGCTAAAACAGTTAACCGAAACCGGTGCACAAATTTTTGTCACAGCGATTGATCCTGTAGCAATAGTCGATTCGCTGGCAAGCCCGCCAAGTAAGATGTTTCATGTGGAACATGGGCAAGTCACGGTAGTTGAATAAAAACGAGAGAGAAATATGTCAGAGAATAGTTATGATTCTTCGAGTATTAAGGTATTAAAAGGCCTTGATGCAGTTCGTAAGAGACCAGGGATGTACATCGGTGATACAGACGATGGTACAGGTCTTCATCACATGGTATTCGAAGTGGTCGATAACTCTATCGATGAAGCCTTAGCTGGCCACTGTAATGACATTACTATTACCATTCATGCTGATGGCTCTGTGTCAGTACAGGATGATGGCCGTGGTATTCCTGTTGAGGTTCATGAAGAAGAGGGTGTTTCTGCTGCTGAAGTTATTATGACCGTACTTCATGCCGGTGGTAAGTTTGATGATAACTCTTATAAAGTATCAGGCGGCTTGCACGGTGTAGGTGTGTCGGTAGTAAACGCACTGTCTGAAAAACTGCAAATGACCATTCGTCGTAATGGTAAGGTTTACGAACAGTTTTATACAATGGGCGTACCTGAAACTCCTATCACACCTGTCGGTGATTCAGATAAAACGGGTACCTCTATCCGTTTTTGGCCTAGCCCAGAAACCTTCTCTGATACCCTGTTCCATTTTGATATTCTTGCCAAACGTGTGCGTGAATTATCATTCTTAAACTCAGGTGTTGGTATTCGTCTTGTTGATGAACGCGATGAGCGAAATGAGTTCTTCAAATACGATGGTGGTATCAGCGCATTCGTTGATTACCTAAACCGTAACAAAACCCCAATCAACAAAGATGTTTTCCATTTCACCCAAGAGCGTGAAGATGGCATTACTGTTGAAGTGGCAATGCAATGGAACGATGGTTACCAAGAAAGCATTTTCTGTTTCACAAACAACATTCCACAACGTGATGGTGGTACTCACTTAGCGGGTTTCCGTGGTGCATTAACACGTAACTTAAATAACTACATGGAGCGAGAAGGCTTCAATAAAAAAGGCAAAACCAATGCTACGGGTGACGATGCTCGTGAAGGTTTAACTGCGGTTATTTCAGTTAAAGTGCCAGATCCTAAATTTAGCTCGCAAACCAAAGACAAGTTGGTTTCTAGTGAAGTGAAAGGCGCGGTAGAACAAACAATGGGTGAGCAGTTAAATGACTACCTATTAGAAAATCCAGTCGATGCTAAGTTAATTGTAGGCAAAATCGTTGATGCAGCGCGAGCTCGTGAAGCCGCTCGTAAAGCCCGTGAAATGACTCGTCGTAAAGGCGCATTAGATTTAGGTGGCCTGCCAGGTAAACTTGCAGATTGCCAAGAGAAAGACCCTGGTCTTTCTGAAATATACATAGTGGAAGGGGACTCTGCTGGCGGTTCAGCCAAGCAGGGACGTAACCGTAAAAACCAAGCGATTCTTCCACTTAAAGGTAAAATCTTAAACGTTGAAAAAGCGCGCTTTGATAAAATGTTATCTTCACAGGAAGTTGCCACACTGATTACTGCATTAGGTTGTGGTATTGGCCGTGACGATTACGACCCTGAGAAAACACGCTACCATAACATCATCATCATGACCGATGCTGACGTCGACGGCTCGCACATTCGTACGCTGTTGTTGACCTTCTTCTTCCGTCAAATGCCTGAGCTTATTGAGCGTGGTTACATTTACATTGCTCAACCACCTTTATTCAAAGTGAAAAAAGGTAAGCAAGAGCAATACCTGAAAGATGAACCTGCGTTGACAGAATATTTAACGACTCAAGCGTTAGATGGTACTCATATTTATCCAGCGCCAGGTGCGCCAGGTATGTCTGGTGAACCATTAGAGCGTTTAGTAAGTCAGTACCGTGAAGTTGAAACGATTATTGAGCGTCTTGCTAAGCGCTACCCTGAGTCAATTACCAATCGTATGATCCATCATCCTGGCATTAGTAATGAAATGCTTGCTGATGAAGGGCAAATGAAGCAGTGGTGTGATGCATTCGTCGCTGACTTAATTGAAATTGAATCTGACGGTGTGATTTACAGCATTGAACCTGTATTAGATCCAGAACGTCAAGTTTACTTACCGAGCTTAACGATCCGTAAGCATGGTATTGATACTAACTACCTATTTAGTTACGACTTCTTCCAATCTAACGATTACGCACTTATTGCCAAATTAGGCAAAGCGTTAGACGGTATGATTGAAGAAGGTGGTTACATCAAGCGTGGCGAACGCATGAAAGAAGTTGAGAGCTTCATTGAAGCGCTTGATTGGACGATGTCTGAAGCGAAACGTGGTTTATACATTCAACGTTATAAAGGATTGGGTGAGATGAACCCTGAGCAGTTGTGGGAAACCACAATGGATCCTGAAACTCGTCGTATGCTACGAGTGACTATTGAAGATGCTGTCGGTGCGGATCAATTATTTACGACCTTGATGGGCGATCAAGTTGAGCCTCGTCGTGACTTTATTGAAACCAACGCATTAAACGTTGCTAACCTAGACGTATAATGCGTCTGTGTTAAATTAAATGGGTGCCAAGTGGCACCCATTTTTAGTTTTAACCCTTTTAAATCTGCTTTTTCCAATGCTGTTACCTGTCTAAGTGGTATTTTGTTATGTTTAAAAAGCTATTTTATAAGTTGTTTAATGTTCGTCCGACCCAAGAGGTCAATGCGGCTAAATCATTAGACAGTCAACAATCTGTATTATTAAAACGTTCAGCTAATGCCCAAGTTGCGTCTAGGCCAAAACAAGCTCGTCCTCAGCAAACTTCTGAGCAAGCCTCCGTTACCGTGCCGACAAGTGTTCTTGATGCTGGTGCACTGTTTTATAGTTTGTTATTTCCATCAAGTAGCCAAGATACTGGTGCAATGGCAAATGACTTAGAGCGCAGTGTGCTGGCTAAAATTGAACAGGCTTTTACAGCGCCGCAAGCGATTGCTGAAAAGGTGCTTAAACTGCCTAGTCGATTATCAGAAGTGGACAGACAAATAGCCCAATCAGATGTCGATACCAAGTCTTTGCTTCTGCTGATAGAGCAAGATCCGGTATTGAGTATTGAAGTATTGAAGCTGTGTAATTCGAGTGCTTTCAAACGTTCTGATAAGCAAATCACCAGCTTGCAACAAGCTGTTGTGCAGATTGGTTTAAGCCAATTACAACTATTTGTACGAACAAGCTTAATGAAGGAAATGATTAACATTAAGCCTATTTATTTCAGACGCTTTGGCGCTGAAATTTGGCGCCACTCTATGCAGGTTGCATTTTTGGCTAATGAACTTGCAGAACATGATGGCGATACGGCATTCTTTTTAGGCTTACTACATGATGTTGGCAAAATAGCCATTTTTAAAATGATGATTGAAGCGTTTCGACAAGCTGAACCTGGTGAGCAGCCTAGTTCGGTATTGTTCAAACAAGTCATGACGACCAAGTCATTAGGACTCAGCGCATTGCTTGTTAAATATTGGCAATTGCCCGCTGAATTTGAAGTGCCGTTAACCCAATTGGCTAACTGTCATCACAAACCAACAGATAGCATGGCTTTGATTATATGGCGTGCCAATATCATTAGTGAATGTTCGATGCTTAAACAGGCGGATAAGTTGACAGAGCAGGCGCAGGCACAGTTGCTTTCTCAAGTCGCTATTAGCCATGATGAGTTTGAGTTACTGCATCAAAAGTTAATCACTCTATAATGTAACTTTAGTTGGATTTTCGTTTAATCTACACTGACGTTAGCCATAAAAAACGCGCCTTAAGGCGCGTTTTTTTGTGATGACTCAGATATCATTATTGTAATAATGAAATATCAGCGGCATGTAAGAATTGCTCACGTAGACTATTAAGAAGTGCTAAACGGTTATTCTTAAGTGCTGCATCATCTGCCATAACCATTACATCTTCGAAGAAGGTATCAACGCTTTCACGTAGGCTCGCTAATAATGCGAGTGCTTCTTGGTAGTTTGCTGCTGCAAATAATGGTGCCAGCTGTGGCTGAAGCTCAGTCAGTTTATCTGCTAATGCTTTTTCAGCACTTTCGACTAATAGGCTTGAATCGATATTGGTTGGGATTTCTCCTTCAACCTTAGCCAAGATATTCGATACACGCTTGTTCGCTGCCGCAAGCGCTGAGGCTTGCTCTAGGGTTCTAAAGTGAGCCACAGCTTTGATGCGACTTTCAAAATCTGCCGGTGCGGTTGGTTTACGTGCGAGAACAGCTAGGATCACGTCAACACCCACGCCTTGATCTTGATACCATGCACGGAAACGGCCCATAAAGAACTCAAGAACTTGCTCTGATACCTTGTCATTAGTGAGGTTTTCACCGTGTAACTCTTTAGCTTTAGCAATCAAGTCAACTAAATCTAACGGTAAGTTGTTCTCTAAGCAAAGACGTAAAATACCAATAGCAGCACGACGAAGTGCAAATGGATCCGCTGCGCCTTTTGGTGCTTGACCAATACCAAAAATACCGACTAGCGTATCTAGCTTTTCTGCCAGCGCAACACAGATTGAAATCGGTGCCGTTGGTACAGTATCGCCAGAGAACTTAGGCTTGTATTGCTCTGCCAAGGCAACTGCGACAGCTTCTGTTTCGCCATCTAAGCGGGCGTAATGCATACCCATAGTGCCTTGAAGGTCGGTAAACTCCATTACCATGTTCGTCATCAAGTCAGACTTTGACAGTAGACCTGCGCGAGCAGCCTCTTCACTGTTTGCACCTATGCTATTGGCAATGTAGCCAGCCATTGCAGAAATACGCTCAACACGGGCTTTAATCGTGCCCAACTGTTTTTGGAAAACAACAGACTCTAAGCTGGCTAAACGCGTTTCTAATGACTCTTTTTTATCTGTTTCAAAGAAGAACTCTGCATCAGCAAGGCGAGGACGAACTACTTTTTCGTTACCTGAAATAATCTGCTGAGGATCTTTAGATTCGATGTTCGTTACGAAGATAAAGTTAGGCAACAACTGACCTGCATCATCAAATACTGGGAAGTATTTCTGGTCGCCTTTCATGGTGTAAACCAAGGCTTCAGCTGGGACATCTAAGAATTTTTCTTCAAAGCTTGCTGTTAACACAACAGGCCATTCAACCAATGCAGTGACTTCTTCAAGTAAATCATCTTCAAGCTCAGCAATACCACCAATCTCTTTTGCGGCAGCTTCAGCATTTAGCTTGATGATATCCTTACGACGTTGGTAATCAGCTAAGACTTTACCTTCAGTTTCTAATTGCGAGAGGTAGTTATCAGCGTGTTCTAGCTCAAAAGTATCAACACCCATGAAACGATGACCACGAATAGTGCGAGCTGATTCGATACCTAACAATTCACCAGGAACGAGTTCATCACCTAACAGCATGGTGACAGTATGAACTGGGCGGATAAATTGTGTTGTATTACTACCCCAACGCATTGGCTTAGGGATAGGTAATTTATCTAATGACTTTTGTGCCATTGCAGCAATTAAAGACTTGGTTTCAACACCAACCACTTTAGCTTGGTGTAATAACCATTCGCCTTTGTCTGTTTTAAGACGGTCAGCTTGTTCAACAGTAATGCCGTTACCACGAGCCCAGCCCATAGCGGCTTTCGTTGGGTTACCTTCAGCATCAAATGCTTGAGCGACGGCAGGTCCGCGTTTCTCAACCACTTTGTCAGCTTGAGCAACAGCAAGTTGTTCAACACTAATTGCCAAACGGCGAGGGGCTGCATACCAAGTTGCATTGGTAAATGCTAACTCTGCCTTGGTCAGTTCTTCGGTGAAATTAGCGAGAAATGATTCAGCTAATTTACGTAATGCCTTTGGTGGTAATTCTTCTGTACCCACTTCAATGAGTAAGTTTTTAACGTTCATTTTTCTACCTCTACTTACACATTGGGAAACCAAGCGCTTCACGTGCTTGGTAATAAGATTCTGCAACACCTTTAGCCATAGTACGAACACGCAAAATATAACGTTGGCGTTCAGTTACTGAGATAGCGTGGCGAGCATCAAGTAAGTTAAATGCGTGTGAGGCCTTCATCACTTGTTCATAAGCAGGTAGCGGTAGTGGCTTTTCTAGTGCTAATAATTTCTGGCAAGCCGCTTCACAATCTTCAAACTGTTTAAATAAGACTTCAACATCAGCATGTTCGAAGTTATATGTAGATTGTTCAACTTCATTTTGGTGGAAGATATCGCCGTACATGACTTTGCCCATAGGGCCRTCAGTCCAAACAAGATCGTAAACACTGTCTACTTCTTGAATGTACATTGCTAGACGTTCTAAACCGTAAGTAATTTCGCCCGTTACAGGTTTACACTCTAGGCCACCTACTTGCTGGAAATAAGTAAATTGTGATACTTCCATGCCGTTTAGCCATACTTCCCAACCAAGGCCCCAAGCACCAAGAGTCGGTGATTCCCAGTTATCTTCAACAAAACGAACGTCATGAACGCCCATATCAACGCCAAGAGCTTCTAAAGAGCCAAGGTATAATTCTTGGATATTACTCGGAGAAGGCTTTAGCACGACTTGGTATTGGTAATAATGCTGCAGACGGTTAGGGTTTTCACCGTAACGGCCATCGGTAGGTCGGCGACATGGTTGCACATAAGCACTGCTCATTGGCTCTGGGCCTAATGAACGTAAAAATGTCATTGGGTGGAATGTTCCGGCACCCACTTCCATGTCCAATGGTTGAACGATTGCGCAACCTTGCTGCGCCCAGTATTCCTGCAGGGTCATAATGAAGCCCTGGAATGTCTTTACGTCGTGTTTCGTCGTCATGTCCGCTTATCTACTGGTTGAGGCTAAAAATAGAAAATGGTTTTGATTATACCTTGTAGATTAAGGCATATGTAGGTTATTTTTTAACGTAGAGATTAAAAATTTAAAAGGGCCTTATAAATGGATTTAAAACGTTGTGCTTGGTTGAGTGATGATCCGCTTTATGTTGACTATCACGACAATGTTTGGGGAAGGCCTGTTTATGATCCTATTGAGCTTTTTGAAAAGCTATGTCTTGATGGTCAACAGGCAGGGTTATCTTGGATCACTATTTTAAAAAAACAGCATAATTACCAAGCATTATTTGCCAATTTTGACCCTAAGATTATTGCTACTTTTGACGACGAGAAAGTAGAACAACTGCTGTTAAATCCAGGAATTGTTAGAAATCGTTTAAAAGTAAATTCAATTATTCGAAATGCTAAAGCCTATTTAGCTTTCGTCGAATCCGGGAATGACTTTTCAACATTCCTTTGGGACTTTGTCGGTGGACAACCTAAAGTGAATCATTTTAGCTCTATGTCAGACGTGCCTGCGCAAACGCCAGAATCAGAAGCAATGTCAAAAGCATTAAAAAAATTAGGCTTTAACTTTGTTGGCCCAACAATTTGTTATGCTTTCATGCAAGCGGTAGGAATGGTCAACGACCATACAACAGATTGTTTTCGTTATGGAAAATAATTAATTGTTGTTATTGCCGAAATTAAAAAGGGATGTTCCACGTGGAACATCCCTTTTTTTATGACATAACGTACTTACTTTGTGTCTTCAAAGAAAAACGGTTTACGTTCTTGTTCATCACCATTTAACAGGTTCATGGTTTCTGAGTTGTAAAGCTTGCCATTCGCCATGGTATAAGTGACTTTGTCTGTAACTCTAATGTCGGTTAAAGGGTCGCCATCAATAACGATGATATCTGCCAATTTACCGGCTTTAATCGAACCAAGTTGATGATCCATTCCAAAGGTTTTGGCAGGGTTGATGGTTGCTGTTTTAAGTACATCCATATTGCTCATACCGCCTTGAGCGAACATCCACATTTCCCAATGTGCAGCTAAACCTTCGCGTTGACCGTGTGCTCCAATATTTGGCTGGATACCAATATCATTTAGCTCATTTGCTACGCGAGCAACATTGAAATGATTGTAATGCGCATCTGGTGCCTTGGTGCGTCGCATAGAACGAGCATTCAAAATATCACTAGGTACATACATACTTAGACGGGGATGAGCCCATACGTCAGTTTTGTCATACCAGTAATGTTCACCTGATATTCCGCCGTAAGCAACAACAAGTGTTGGGGTATAAGCCACTTCTGTTTGCCCCCAGAATTGCTTGATGTCACTGTAAATTGAACCTGTTGGTAATGAATGTTCAATCGTTGTGTGACCATCAGCAATCATCGATAAGTTATGCTGTAATAAACTACCGCCTTCAGGCACCACCATCATTTCTAATTCACGTGCAGCTTGGATTACTTGCTGACGTTGATTACGACGAGGTTGGTTATAGCTTTTAACACTGAAAGCGCCGACTTTTTTCAGACGCTCTAAATGAAATTTCGCATCATCTAACGAGTCTACGTGTGAGGTATAACCTGGTGCATTTGCACCATATAAAATAGTACCCGTAGAGAAAATTCGTGGCCCTACAATATTGCCTGCTTTTTGTTGTTCTGATGCAGCAAATATTTCTGTTGTGTCATTCGATGGGTCATGTATTGCGGTGACACCTAGCGAAAGACCTGAGTAAAGTTGCCAGTTTTGTTGTGGAATGATTTCATCATCAGCTTGAGAACCGTGAGCGTGAGCATCAAATAAGCCAGGCATTAATGTTTTGCCCTTAATATCGATCACTTGAGCGCCACTTGGAATATTTGTCTTTGCATCACCAACAGTCACAATTTTGTTGTCTTTAACGATAACAACGCCATTGTCTATGACTTCGTCATTTTCCATAGTGATAATTTTGCCACCGACAAAAGCGACTGTTCCACGTGGAACATCTGCTTTTTGAGTGAAACCAATTGAGGTTACTGTTGGTTTGCTTTCATCATCAGTTTTGGCGTATTGGGTATCGACTTTTGCTTGATAAAGTTCAGGGCCAAGAGTCCAATAAAGTTCACTATTATCTGCGTTCCAACTGATACTTTCACCAGCCCGAGCACTAAGTTGTGTGACAGGTAAGTTAGTCGCTTTAGGGCTAATACGTACTGTTTCACCGTGTTTTGCAAAAGGGGTGACATATACACGAAAACGTTCTGCAAATGCTAAGTGTTCGCCGTTAGGCGATACTCTAAATTCTGTTGCATGCTCACTGGTGTAATGGGTACGTTTTTCGAAACCATCTAAGCTGATTGATGCGAATTCAGGTGTTTCACCATGATCCATAAAGAATACACGATTATTATCACTGCCAAATTGTGGTTGGTACCCATTAGCTGTGATTTTAACATTGTTCTTTTTCTTTAAGTCGACTTTATACAAGCCAGGCTCTTGAGACCAAGTACGAGGCGTGACATAACCACCTTTAGCTTTGCGGTACACAACGACTTTACCATCAGGAGAAAAGGTCGGTTCAACATACTTACCAGGCTCTTTTGTCAGTGTTTTACTTCTTCCGCCTTTTGCGCTGACAATGCTCACCGTTCCTTGGTCTTGATCATTCCAAGTGGTAAACACGATATTTTTGCCGTCTCTTGACCACTGCGGGAATAACTCATTAATATCGTCGTCTAGGCGAGTTAAGCGTTTTTGTTTACCGTCTTCAATATCACGGATCCACAATTTCCCTAAAGCTTCGAACACCACTTTTTCACCATTAGGAGAAACTTGAGCCATTCGTAACATTTTTACGTCGAAATTGTCTTGGTCTAAGTTTTGTGTAAAACGAACTGAAGGCTGAACATCTAATTCAGTTTTGACCGTAAAAGGAATATTCTTTACTTCCTTATCATCAATGCTCAGTTTATTGATTTTACCTTTAGCCCAGAATACGATTTCTTCATTATCTTGAGTCCATGACATTGTTGGGTAAACACCATGAATTGCCCAAGTTTCTTGCATATCACGATCGAGATTGTCGTATAACTTAGTGTGCTCACCTGACTTTAAATCTAATAAATACAATGTAGATTGAAAACCGTCACGCTTAATGTAAGCCAGTTTGGTACCATCTGGGCTTGGAGTCGGTCTAATTGCGCCACCAGTGCCTTCAATTAATACTTCAATATCACCGGTTTGAGTATCGTAGCGCTTAATTTTATAAATGCCCTTTACCGAATCTTTTGAGTAGTGGAATGTTTTGCCTGGGGTAGCATCTTGGCTGAAATAGATATAGCGACCATCAGGAGAGTATGCCGGCTCGCCTAAGTCTTTTTGATCATTAGGGCGTTCAGTTAACTTAACACCTTCACCACCGGCAACGTGGTACATCCATACTTCACCGGCTCCCAAACTACGACTAGCGGTAAAGTGCTTTCGAGCAACTAAATATTGCGAGTCTGGGCTCCATGCTGGGCTGTTTAATAAACGAAAGGTTTCTGACGTAACAGGGCGTGGATTACTACCGTCAGCATCCATTACCCAAATGTTGTCACCACCATCTTCATCAGATGTAAAGGCAATTGATTTACCATCAGGGCTATACACTGGCTGCATTTGCCAAGCGATACCTGAAACTATTTTCTTGGCTTCTCCACCAGAAATTGGCATTTGATAAATATCACCAAGTAAATCGAACACGATGGTTTTTCCGTCAGGAGACACACTGACGTTCATCCAAGTACCTTCAGCAACATCAATTTTTACTTTTTCAAGCGGGGCATTTTCTGGCGCATTAACTTGCCATTTAGCTGTATCTTCTGATGCATTAACTGCAAGTGATGCACTGGCCAGACTAAGTGCAATAGCGGTATACAATGGTTTTATTTTTGAGGTAAACATGCACAATCCATTATTATGATTATCGTTATTGATCGGAGTTACACTTTTATCAATCAAGTGTTGTTTGCGAGTTATAAAACTGATGATATTTATCGCATAAATTAAGCAAGAACTAAACATTTATTCTGTTTCAATTGATGACAGAAAAAGCTGATTATTGGATTGAAATAAGTTTGCAGAAAGTCGGGGGTATTAATGGTGATAACGGTAAAAAATGTTTAAAGAGTAACAAAACGAATTTGCGTAAACATGTTTGAATACGGTTAGTTAACTCATTATGTATAAAGAATAAATGGAGGGGAATAAGTATAAGTAAGCTTACTTAACTGGTTAATATGATTTTGGTTTTTTATAAAATCGAAAACCGCAGGTTAAGTGCGGTGATCATGTACCAATTATCAAAAATACATTACAGCTGAATCCGTTATGCAATAACCACAGGATCTTCTGTTTGAATTAATCCTTCCGTAACGACCTTGCAAGTTACTCCGCCGCGCCAGTGTGGTGACAAGGCTTGTTCTAAACCGGGCTGAGCTATTTCCATTTTAGCGCATGGATCGGTTTCACCAGTTATAACTAGAGAAACGTGCTCACCAATCGAAATGGTTTTACCTACATCGGCAGCACTAAATTCATGACCATCAATTAATAGATTAGCTCGACGGGTAAGCC
This sequence comes from Shewanella sp. UCD-FRSSP16_17, assembly GCF_001675935.1. Taxonomy (NCBI): domain Bacteria; kingdom Pseudomonadati; phylum Pseudomonadota; class Gammaproteobacteria; order Alteromonadales; family Shewanellaceae; genus Shewanella; species Shewanella sp. UCD-FRSSP16_17. The sequence goes on along the minus strand of NZ_LZFV01000003.1, from coordinate 26,377 downwards.
AGTCTAAATTAACGTTGATTTCTTGGCATGCCGTTTTCCATTGCTCTATCGACATTACGGTTACTTGGCGCTTGCTTGGCCGACCAAAGACATCGTTTTCTACACCACGAAGCAAACTCACATTCGCGCAAAAAACGGGCTTCATTGGGCCTTTTTTTACCGTTTTGTATGCGATAGCTTGTAGTGTAGACATGATTAAAGTCCTTTTCTGATCATATATTTATAAGGTGTCTGATTTGTGTCACTTGCAATAAGAGTGTGATCCATAAACTCACAAAAACTTGGAATATCTCTGGTTGTTGCTGGGTCGTCAGCGGTAATAAGTAATGTTTCACCTTCAGCCATTTTACGGACTGTCTTACGGATCATCATGACAGGTTCAGGACAACGTAAACCTAATGCATCTAAATGATGCTGCGCTGTTGAAAATATTTCGCTCATACCCACTCTTATATACGACAGACTAACAATAATTGCGCTAATTTTACTCTGCTGAGTTACTGTTGCAAGGGCTTAACCTTAGCTTTATTAGTAAATCGTGAACTAGTACCCATTGTTCCACGTGGAACACGTGTCGTGCTTGCAATAAAAAAAGCCGTACTTCTGTTCAAAGTACGGCTTTTTACACAATTATTATATCAGCAGAGGTTAGCTTTCTACGCGCTCAAAAATAGTCGCAATACCTTGGCCTAAACCAATACACATGGTTGCTAAACCATATTTAGCATCTTTAGCTTCCATTAAGTTAATTAAAGTCGTTGAGATACGTGTACCAGAGCAGCCTAATGGGTGGCCTAATGCAATTGCACCGCCGTTTAAGTTAACTTTCTCGTCAACCACATCGGTTAGCCCTAAGTCTTTAACACATGGAAGAGACTGAGCTGCGAATGCTTCATTTAGCTCAATTACATCCATATCATCTACAGTTAAACCTGCACGCTTAAGCGCTTTTTTAGTTGCAGGAACAGGACCGTAACCCATGATTGCTGCATCACAACCAGCAACAGCCATTGAACGGATACGAGCACGAATAGGCAAACCTAACGCTTTGGCTTTTTCTTCTTCCATAACTAACATTGCGGAAGCGCCATCAGATAAGGCTGAAGAAGTACCCGCTGTTACAGTTCCGTTAGCTGGATCAAAAGCTGGGCGTAAACCTGATAAAGACTCAAGTGAAGTTTCTGGACGGATGACTTCATCGTGGCTTACTTTAATCAAAGCGCCATTAGCATCATGACCTTCAATTGGCACAATTTCATTGTCAAATCGACCTTCAACTGTTGCTTCGTGTGCACGTTGGTGTGAACGCACTGCAAAAGCGTCTTGCTGTTCACGGGTGATGCCATGCATTTTTCCAAGCATTTCAGCTGTTAAGCCCATCATGCCTGAGGCTTTAGCTACATTGCTCGCAAGGCCTGGATGGAAGTCAACACCGTGGTTCATTGGTACGTGACCCATATGTTCAACACCACCTACGATAAAGGTATCGCCTTGGCCAGTCATGATGGCACGTGCAGCTTGATGTAACGCATCCATTGATGAACCACATAAACGATTCACCGTTACAGCTCCTGCTGTTTTAGGTATGCCAGCTAATAAGGCTGCATTACGTGCAATATTAAAGCCTTGCTCCAATGTTTGTTGCACACAACCCCAAATGACATCTTCGATCTCGTTCGGGTCAAGCTGGCTGTTGCGGCTTAATAGTGATTTCATTAGTTCTGCAGAAAGGGTTTCTGCACGTACATTTCTGAATACTCCAGCCTTTGAACGGCCCATTGGAGTACGAATGCAGTCGACGATTACAGCGTTTTTCATGATGATATTCCTTTACTGCTTATTAGGCTGCTGGGTAGTAAGTGCCGTTATTGGCTGCAAGCTCACGCATTGCATCAGTCACTTGATATAGGCCACCTAAGTGCGCAAATTTATCTGCCATAGCAACAAAATTAGCAACACCCATTGTGTCTAAGTAACGGAATACACCACCTCTGAATGGTGGGAAACCAATACCGTAAACTAAGCCCATATCGCCTTCAGCAGGAGAAGCAATAATGCCTTCTTCTAAACAACGAACTGTTTCGATAACCATTGGGATCATACAACGTGCGATAATCTCATCAGATTCGAAATCTTTAAGCTCACCAAATTCTTTACCAAGCAGTTCATAGCTAGTTGGGTCCAAATCTTTCTTAGGTTTACCACGACGGTCAACAGAGTAAGAGTAGAAACCTTTAGTATTCTTCTGACCAAAGCGTTCACTCTCAAACATAATGTCGATAGCGTCTTTGCCATTTTTACCCATGCGATCAGGGAAACCTTCAGCCATAACGGCTTGTGCATGGTGTCCAGTATCAAGACCGACAACGTCAAGCAAGTAAGCAGGGCCCATTGGCCAGCCAAACTGTTTCTCCATGACTTTATCTACTTTGGCAAAGTCAGCACCGTCAGCGAGTAAGCCACTGAACCCTGCAAAGTAAGGGAATAACACACGGTTAACGAAGAAACCTGGGCAGTCATTAACGACAATCGGGGTTTTACCCATTTTGCTGGCGTAAGCGACGACAGAAGCAATGGTTTCTTCAGAGCTGTTTTCACCACGAATAACTTCAACCAATGGCATTTTGTGCACAGGGTTAAAGAAGTGCATGCCACAGAAACGTTCAGGTTTCTTCATGCTTTTAGCCAGTAAGTTTATTGAAATTGTAGAAGTGTTAGAGGCGATGATGGCATCGTCTGCTACGTGTCCTTCTACTTCTGCTAATACTGACGCTTTAACTTTTGGATGTTCAACTACAGCTTCAACGACGACGTCAGCATCTTTAATTGGTGCGTAATCTAAAGCTGGAGTGATGTTGTTTAATACTGCAGCCATTTTAGCTGGAGTAGAGCGGCCACGTTTAACCYGAGCAGTTAACAATTTAGCGGCTTCGCCGAGTCCTAAATCAAGTGCAGGTTGGGCAATATCTTTCATGACGATAGGCGTACCTTTACTGGCACTTTGGTAAGCAATACCACCGCCCATAATACCAGCGCCAAGTACAGCCGCACTGTCGACGTTTTTAGCCAGTTTGCCTGCTTTCTTTGCTTTGCCTTTAACAAATTGGTCATTTAAGAATATACCAATTAACGCAGTGGCTACTTCAGTTTTCGCAAGCTTGATAAAGGCTTGGTTTTCAACCTTCAATGCTTCTGCGCGATCAAGTGTTGCAGCTTGCTCTATGACACTAACAGCCATCATAGGTGCAGGATAGTGTTTACCTGCCACTTTGAATACCATGCCTTTTGCTGTTGCGAATGACATCATCGCTTCAACTTTTGGTAAGGTCAGTGGTTTTAGTTTGCGGTTACGACGAGACTGCCAATCTAACTTTTCGGCAATAGCGTCTTTTAGCATTTGAAGCGCTGCTGCCTCTAAATTCTCGGGTGCAACAACGGCGTCAACGGCGCCAACTTTCAAAGCTGCGTCTGGGCGTTGATCTTTACCTGTGGTAATCCACTCAAGGGCGTTATCTGCACCGATTACACGTGGTAAACGCACTGTGCCACCAAAGCCAGGAATTAACCCAAGTTTGGTTTCTGGTAAACCAATACGAGCATTGGTGTCAGCAATACGTAAATCAGTAGCAAGTATGGCTTCACAACCACCACCAAGTGCAAACCCGTTAACTGCAGATGCTGTTGGGAACGGTAGATCTTCTAGCTTATCAAACACGGCACTGGCTTGTTCAACCCAGCTAAGTAATGTGGCGTCATCCAGTTTGAATAACCCTAGAAACTCAGTGATATCTGCACCGACAATAAAGGTACTTTTACCTGATGTGAGTAATAAACCTTGGATGCTAGCATCTTGTTTAATGCTCTCAAGAGCTGCATCTAATGAAGAAAGAGTTTCTTTATCGAATTTGTTTACCGAGCCTGGTGCGTTAAAGCACAACTTGGCAATGTTATCCTCTAATAACTCTACTTGAATTGTAGGACTTTGGTAGATCATTGCTTGCTTCCTTTTTGCTAAAAGCGACTTCCACATCACAATTACTGTGTTGTTATCTAGCTTTGTTTCACAGCAGCGACGGCCATCATTTGACCAGTTGCCAAACAGTGTGCGACGAAATGAAATAAATTACAACACCCAATTTAAACGTCCGTTTAAATATTTATCTGCTAGAGGCCATTTTGTCCTTTGTGATACACTTCACAAGTTGTCAAACAAGAAAAATAACATCACAGGGATAGCCAAAATGGATCAGCTAGCTAATTTTTATCATGCTCACATTGCAGAATTAAATCGTCGGGTTGCCGAGATTGTTAGTCGCGAAAATCTCGCGGGGTTAGTGATACATTCTGGCCAAGCTCATCGTCAGTTTTTAGATGACTTAAGCTACCCGTTTAAAGTGAACCCACAATTTAAGGCTTGGGTGCCCATTTTAGATAATCCTAACTGTTGGATTGTGGCCAATGGCATAGATAAACCAACGCTGATTTTTTATCGCCCCGTTGATTTTTGGCACAAAGTGAGTGACGAGCCGACTGATTTTTGGGCAGAGCATTTTGATATTAAATTATTAACCAAAGCCGATAGGGTTGCTGAGTTATTGCCAAACAATATTGCTGACTGGGCCTATTTAGGCGAGCATCTTGATGTAGCTGAAGTGTTGGGGATGAGTCGTCGTAATCCTGATTCTGTACTTAATTATCTGCATTACCACCGAGCCGATAAAACCCAGTATGAATTGGAGTGTTTACGCCGTGCTAACCAGATTGCAGTAAAAGGGCATTTAGCGGCAAAAAATGCTTTTTATAATGGCGGTAGTGAGTTTGAAATCCAGCAGCAATATTTGTCTGCGATTGGCCAAACTGAAAATGAAGTGCCTTATAGCAATATTGTCGCGCTAAACCAAAATGCTGCGATTTTGCATTACACTGCGCTTGAGCATCAAATTCCATCGCCTCGTTTGTCTTTTTTAATTGATGCGGGTGCTAACTATAATGGTTATGCGTCAGATATTACGCGTACTTATTCATTTGAGAAAAACCGTTTTTACGAATTGATAGTAGAAATGAATAAGATGCAGCTAGCCATTGTCGATATGATGAAGCCGGGTGTTAAGTACACCGACCTTCATTTAACCACACATGCCAAATTAGCTGAATTAATGCTGCAATTTGATATTGCATCGGGTGATGCTCAAGGTCTTGTGGAACAAGGCATAACTAATGTGTTTTTCCCTCATGGGTTGGGGCATATGTTAGGGCTTCAAGTTCATGATATGGGTGGCTTTTCCCATGATGAGCGTGGCACTCATATTCCTACTCCCGAAGGCCATCCATTTTTGCGTTGTACTCGTGAGATTGCAGCGAACCAAGTATTCACCATTGAACCTGGGATCTACATTATTGATTCATTATTGGCGGAGCTAAAAAACGATCAACGCCATACACAAGTAAATTGGAATACGATTGATGAATTGCGACCATTCGGCGGTATTCGAATTGAAGATAATGTTATTGTTCACCAAGACCGTAATGAAAATATGACTCGAGAGCTTGGACTGGTTGACTGAACAATACTTAATTCCCAATCAAACATTAACGATTGAAGAAGATATAAAGCATAGCCGTTTCATTACTGTACTATTTCATTGCAGTAGTGAAATAGCGCTTAAGTGTGCACTTACTAACCTCAAGGCGCAATACCCTGGTGCTAACCATTATTGTTATGCGTATGTGGCAGCTGATCCTTCTAACAGCATTGCTATTGGCAGTAGTGATGACGGTGAACCTGCAGGCAGTGCTGGTAGACCTATGTTAGCAACGCTTCAAGGTTCAGATATTGGTGAAATAGGCGTGGTTGTTATTCGGTATTTTGGTGGAACCAAGCTAGGTGTTGGTGGATTGGTTAGAGCTTATTCTTCCGGCATTAAATCGGGGTTAACCCAGCTAACTACCGAAACCAAATACATTCGTTACCGGTCATCATTAATCTGCAGTTACTCGCAACTCAATAATATTGAATACCTGATAAATCAATTTGATGGGGTTATCATCAATAAATCATTTTTGGCAGAGATTGAAATTGAGTTTGAAATCGCCAAAGTTTTTCATCAAGAGTTTAATCGCGAATTAGCGACACAAACCCAAGGCCAGCTTAAAGCAAAGTTTAACGTTTGATGGGGCTAAAAAGTATGCCAGAATATAACGTTACCAGCAGAATAATAAGTGCAATTAAGAACCAATACTATGCAAACTAGTGCAAAAGTAATCCATGCAATATAAAACAATTATTAGAATAACCGGCCTATTGATGGGATTATTTTCTATCACTATGTTGCCGCCAGCATTGGTTGCCATTCTTTATAAAGATGGTGGCGGTACTGCTTTTATTCAGGCATTTTGCGTGAGTTTATTTCTCGGGTTTTTATTGTGGTACCCCAACCGCAGACAAAAAGGGGATTTACGTACTCGTGAAGGCTTTTTGATTGTTGTGATGTTTTGGACGGTACTGGGATCAATTGGGGCGCTGCCCTTTATATTTTCAACCGAACCTAATCTTAGTTGGACTGATAGCTTCTTTGAGTCTTTTTCTGCGCTAACAACAACAGGGGCCACCGTGATTGTGGGGCTTGATGACTTGCCTAAAGCCATTTTATTCTACCGGCACCTACTACAATGGATGGGCGGCATGGGTATCATCGTACTGGCTGTCGCGATTTTGCCTTTACTCGGAATTGGTGGGATGCAGCTGTATAAAGCTGAAATTCCAGGCCCTGTAAAAGACAGTAAAATGAAACCCAGAATTGCAGAAACAGCTAAAGCATTATGGTACATCTACCTGCTGCTTACTGTTGCTTGTGCAACAGCATTTTATTTTGCTGGTATGGGGGCGTTTGATGCCATTTGTCATTCATTTTCGACCATTGCGATTGGCGGATTCTCAACTCACGATGCCAGTATTGGCTACTTTGATAGCCCATTAATTAACGTAATTTGTGCTGTTTTCTTATTGATTGCTGCAGTGAACTTTAGTTTGCACTTTGCCGCTTTTAGCTGGCGAGGGATCAATTTTAAAGTTTATTTTCGAGATGCTGAGTTTAAAGCGTTAATTGGTATTCAGCTGACACTAACAGCAATTTGTTTTGCTACTTTATATAGCTCTGGCATTTATGACACGCCAGAACAAACCTTAGATTATGCCTTCTTCCAAGTGGTGTCTATCTCGACCACTGCAGGGTTTGGCACTGAGAGCTTTCATTCCTGGCCTTTATTTCTGCCTATCTTATTAATCTTCTCAAGCTTTATTGGCGGATGTGCTGGTTCTACTGGTGGCGGGATGAAAGTCATTCGTTTTGTTTTATTGTTGCTTCAGGGCTCTCGTGAAATGAAGCGCTTAATCCACCCAAAGGCAATGTATTCAATTCGAATAGGAAAGTCAGCATTACCTGATAGGGTTGTCGATGCGGTGTGGGGATTCTTTTCTGCTTATGCGTTGGTGTTTGTTATTTGTATGGTGTTATTGATGGCAATGGATATGGATGCCATTACTGCATTTAGTGCAACGGCAGCGAGTATCAATAATTTGGGACCTGGTTTGGGGGATGTGGCGAGTAACTATGCGAGTGTTACCGATGGCGCTAAATGGGTATTGGTTTTAGCAATGCTATTTGGGCGGCTGGAAGTGTTTACTTTACTGGTCTTATTTACGCCTACATTCTGGAAGAACTAGGTTTACCACATCAATGACAGGGAAAAACATGTCGAACTATCTGATAATCTATTCCACTGTGGACGGTCAAACTCACGCTATTTGTGAAGCGATCAAGGCAGTTGTCGTTAATGCTGAGGAACAGGTTGAACTTGTATCATTAGCTCAAGCCAATGAACTTTCTCAGTCTGGCAGACTCGCTGATTTTGACAAGATATTGATTGGGGCGAGTATTCGTTATGGTAAGCATCGCCCGCAATTATTTGAATTTATTACCCAGTATCAAACCGAACTTGAGCGAGCTAAAAGTGGCTTTTTCACGGTCAATGTTGTGGCGCGTAAATCTGAAAAAAATACCCCTGACACCAATCCTTATATGCAAAAATTCCTAACGCTTACCAAATGGCAGCCTAAGTTGTTAGGGGTATTTGCTGGGAAAATCGATTACCCTAAATACCGCACTATCGATAGAGTTATGATCCGGTTCATCATGTGGATGACCAAAGGCCCCACAGATACCTCTGGCACCTATGAATTTACGGATTGGAATAAGGTCGATGAGTTCGCAAAAGGCTTTTTAGCACTCAAGTAAGCGTGCCGAAATAGCCTGCATTGTGAGTTGTGTTATTTGGCGCAATACAAGCGGTGTAAAATGGAAATCACCTCAGTAACTTCAGCGTTTTTTAGAGTGTAATAGACATTTTGAGAGCTTTTGCGTGTGTTGACTAAGTCTTGAGCCCTAATGACGGCTAAATGCTGTGATAAGGCTGATTGGCTTAGTGGCACGGTTTCATTAAGCTCTGTCACGCTTAACTCTTTATCCAGCAACAAACACAAAATCATTAAACGATATGGATTGGCAATTGCTTTAAGCCATTTAGCTGCCATCTCGGCATTGCCTAGCATTGAATCTACATCAATATTTTCAGACATTTATCTACCTGCTACTCACATATGTTTTTGTAAAATGGATACACCATTAGCATCATACTGCTGGCTAACCGAGATCTCAATTTTATCATTCAATTATATGAGACGTTTCTAATTTGTGATCAAAGAGCACGATTGAATCGCCTTTTTTTGCCACAATAATATTCCAATAGAGCAACAATCGGTGTGCAAATGGCAAAAACATTAGTGATTTATTACTCAAGAGGCGGGCATACAGCCCAAATCAGTCGCGCGATAGCTGAGCAAATTGTTCTGAGTGGTCATCAGTGCGATGTCGTTAATATTCTTGATAATAATCATGCTGATATTGATTGGAATAGCTATGATGCAATCGCACTTGGTGCTTGTGTGCTTTATGGTTCATATCATAAGTCGGTATTTGAATTTGTTAATCGTTATCAAACTGAGCTAAGTAGCAAGCCGAACAGTTTTTTCTGTGTAAACGTAGTGGCGCGCAAGCCTGAAAAACGCATTCCTGAAAACAACAAATACCTACAAAAGTTCATGGAACTTTCACCTTGGAAACCACAAGATGTGAAAATCATCCCTGGTAAAGTCAATTACCCTTCATGGACTTGGTACGACAGTTTGGCGATTCGTCTAATCATGAAGATGACCGATGGACCAACCGATCCGACAAGTGTGATTGATTATACAGATTGGGATGATGTCAAAGTCTATGGTGACCATATTGTCAGTTTGATTGCTAGCGAGGCGGTCAGTTAACTTTGAGTCATGAAACTCTAAAGCCTTAATGAAAATTAAGGCTTTTTTATTGGCTTTATACTAATCTGTCGCGCCAAAACTCAGGAGCGAATAACACGGCAACTGTGACTTTAAAGTCTCAATAAAGATTAAGTTTTTTTATTGGGCTTTATACTAATCAGTCGCGCCAAACTCAGGAGCGAATAACACGGCAACCGTGACTTAAAGCCTCAATAAAGATTAAGTTTTTTTATTGGCTTTATACTAATCAGTCGCGCCAAACTCAGGAGCGAATAACACGGCAACCGTGACTTTAAAGCCTCAATAAATATTAAGTTTTTTTATTGGCTTTATACTAATCAGTAGCGCCAAAAATCAGGAGCGAATAACACGGCAACCGTGACTCAAAGTCTTAATGGAGACTAAGTTGTTTTTATTGGCTTCTATATTAATCAGTAGCGCCAAAACTTAGGGGCGAATAACACTGCTACCGTGATAATTTCTAAACGGCCTAAAAGCATGCCAAATGCTAATGCCCACTTAGCGATATCTGGTAGGCTTGAAAAGTTACCCGCAGGCCCAATAACAGGGCCAAGGCCTGGGCCGACATTAGTGACTGCTGTGATTGCGCCTGTAATACTGGTTACAGCATCTAACCCTGAAAGCACTAATGTAATCGCTAATAAGAGTATTACCAGAAAAAACAACATTATAAATGCCATAATAGAGCGAATAATATCGTTATCTATGGTGCGTTTGTTATAGCGTTTTTTAATGACTGCTTGAGGATGAAACTGCTGTGTAAGCTGTTGATACATTACTTTAAGAGAGATTTGAAAGCGAAATATTTTTATTCCGCCCGAGGTGGAGCCTGAGCAACTACCGACAAACATTAAAAACAAAAAAGTTAAACTGGCAACGGCGCCCCAAGCTTGGTAATCAGTTAACCCATAACCCGTTGTGGTGACCACTGAAACCACATTAAAGCTGGCTAATCTTAATGCATCTAAATAAGGCATATCGGCGCTAAACCAAAGCCAAGTACCTAAGCTAACAGAAACAAAGCTAATAAATTTAAGGAACCCTTTTACTTGTTCATCATCCCAAATTTTCATCGACTTTTGTTGTAGGGATTGAACAAACATTAGTAAAGGCAACCCCCCAGCCGCCATAAAGACCACCGCAATCCAGTGCGCGGAAGCTGAAAATGAAGACATCGAACTATCTGATGTGGAATAGCCGCCAGTAGAAAGCGTTGTCATGGCATGGTTAATGGCTTCAAACCAGTGCATTCCTGATGTGTGATATGCCATTGCACATATAATGGTGAGCACAAGGTAAACCTTGAATAGGTGTTTTGCCATGTGTTGAGTACGAGGAGTCGCTTTATCGCCCCAGTCTGATGATTCAGTGCGAAATAATCGCATACCACCGACATTTAAAAACGGCAAAATGGCCACAGCCATAACAATAAAGCCTATCCCCCCAAGCCACTGCAAGAGCGAACGCCAAATTAAAATGCTGTGGTCCATGTCATCAAGACCGGATAATACGGTTGAGCCAGTAGTGGTGATACCTGACATGGTTTCAAAAAAGGCATCGGTATAGTTTATGCCGTGATAAAGAGTAAAAGGTAAGGCGGCAAACAAACTGACAATTAACCATGTGACTGTGGTTAAAAAGAACATATCACGAATGTTGAGGTTGATTTTTCTACTGTGGCCACTTTGAATACATAAAATGGCAATTAGGCCAGTAAATAACCCGGACATCATAAAGTCGCCGATGGTTTCTTCATGATAAAACAATGCAAAAGCCATTGGCACCAGCATAAAGCCGGTGAGAATCGACAGGAATATGCCAACAACAAAGAGTAGCGGCTTAATATTCAGCATAGGCTGTTAAAAGAAAAACGCACTCGGTTGGAATAGCTTTTCTACATCGCCAATGAATTTTTTATTCACTAAGAATAAAATCACATGATCTCCTTCTTCAATGATGGTTTTATCGTGGCCCATGATCACTTCATCATTACGCACAATTGCGCCAATGGTCGTTCCGGGTGGCAGTTTGATATCGCTGATTTGCTTGCCGACAACTTTAGATGTTGATGAGTTACCATGAGCAATTGCTTCAATTGCTTCTGCAGCACCACGGCGTAATGAATACACATTACAAATGTCGCCTTGACGAATATGGGTTAGTAAGGCTGAAATGGTGGTTTGTTGTGGCGAGATGGCAATATCGATATTCGCTTCTTGAACGATATCAACATAGGCTTCACGCTGAATAAGCACCATGACTTTTTTGGCGCCCATTCGTTTTGCTAATAGTGCCGACATGATATTGGCTTCATCATCATTGGTGACGGCAATAAACACATCGGTTTGATCAATATGTTCTTCAAGGAGTAGCTCTTGATCAGAGGCATCACCATTGAATACTGTGCAGTTTTCAAGTTTCTCGGATAAGCTTTCTGCTCGCTCTAAACTGTGTTCAATCAGTTTTACCGAATGATTTTTTTGTAAACGTTTAGCTAGGCCTAAACCAATATTACCGCCACCAGCAATCATGATGTTGCGGTAAGAGTTATCCAGCTTTTGCATTTCGCTCATCACGGCACGGACATGTCGAGTGTCGGCGACAAAAAACACTTCGTCATCGGCTTCGATAATCGTGGTGCCTCGTGGCATGATCGCTTTGCCTTTACGGAAAATAGCCGCTACTCGGGTATCAATATTCGGCATGTGTTCGCGTAAAGCTGCAAGGGCATTCCCCACTAACGGGCCGCCGTAATAGGCTTTTACGGCAACTAAGCTAAGCTTACCTTTCGCAAACTCAAGGACTTGTAGCGCTCCAGGGTACTGAACCAAACGTTCAATATAAGCTGTGACGAGTTGCTCTGGTGCAATCAGTTCATCAATGACAAATCCACCACGTGTTTTGGTATCACTGCCTTTAACTTCGGTATTAATGAAGAGCTTTTCTTGAAGGTCTAAATAGGCTTCTGAGCGGATACGAGCGATTTTAGTGGGGGTACCAAATAAGCTGTAAGCAATATGACAAGCTGCCATATTGCATTCATCACTATTGGTCACAGCAATGAGCATATCAGCATCTTCTGCGCCGGCCTTTTTCAAAGTGCTCGGGTGAGCACCGTGGCCAATAACCGTTTGTAAGTCGAACTTATCTTGTAAATATTTAACTCGAGTACGGTCATTATCAACAAGGGTAATATCGTTATTCTCACCGACAAGGTTTTCGGCTAGGGTACCGCCGACTTGTCCTGCGCCTAAAATAATAATCTTCATTACTGTGCTGGTATCCCTGCTATAACACGCTTAAATCGCTTTAATCAAACGGGCGTAATAAAAACCGTCCATATTGTTTTGTCCTGGTAAAATCTGCCAGCCGATATCATCTGCAGATGGCTGTTGTGCAATCGGATCAAGCGTTGCATCTGGTGTACGTTGTAAAAACTGTTCTATTTGCTGACGATTTTCTTGAGGCAAGATAGAGCAGGTGGCATACAGCATGGTGCCGCCAGGTTTTAACCACTTCCAACAATGATCAATAATCTGTTGCTGTAATAGTGCTAATTCTTCAATATCTGCATTTTTACGTAGCCACTTAATATCAGGATGACGACGGATAACCCCTGTTGCTGAGCAAGGGGCATCTAATAAAATGCGATCAAATTTCTCACCTGACCACCAACTGTCAATATCTGCAGCATCACCATGAATAACTTGCGCTTTTAATTGCAGTCTGTCTAGATTTTGTTGCACTCGCTCGAGACGTTTTGCGTCAAAGTCGACGGCAACCATAGAAATACTTGGTTCGCACTCTAGGGTATGACAGGTTTTACCGCCAGGGGCTGCACAAGCATCAAGAATGAGCTCATTGGCTTTTGGTGCGAGTAAGGTTGCTGCCCACTGTGCTGCGCCGTCTTGCACCGATGCAGCGCCATCAGCAAAGTTCGGTAGTTGCATGACATCTTTTGGACTTGCTAGCAAAATGGCGTCATCACTATCACCTGCTGTTGCTTCAATATCTTGCTCTGCTAATCGTGCTAAATATTCTTCACGAGCTTGAGATAATTGGTTATTACGAAGCCACATAGGTGGGCGTTGGTGGCTTTGCTCAATAATATCCGCCCAATTATCTGGGTAGGCACTTTTAAGGCGCTTAATAAACCACGCTGGCGTGTTGTATTTTRATGTGTCGTTATCTGTATTTAAGGGTGCCTCTTTACGCTGAATATTACGTAACACGCCATTAATGACTTTGACCAGACCATCAAACTTCATTTGACGACAGGCTTCTGCGGTTTCTGAAATGGCTGCATGAGCAGGAATACGAGTAAAGTAAAGCTGGTAACAACCAACCAATAACAGCTGGTGCAATACACGTTGTTTTCCCTTAAAGGGTTTACTTAAGCAGTCACTAACACATTTATCTAGCTGAGGAAGTTGGCGCATTACGCCATAACAAAGTTCTGCCAATAAGGCTTTATCTTTGCCATTTTGTAAATGCTGCTGTTGCTCTGGTAGGGCAACCGATAGTGAAATGCCTTTTTCTAGTACGTTAAAAATGGCTTTTGCCGCTAGCGCTCTCACATTCATTATTGTGCAGCCTCTGTTTTATCTTCAGGACAAATAAAGCAAGTGCCTTGGCTAAACCAATCAGCACGAGAATTTAAAATGTCCGCGACAGGCATTTGTTTTTTCCCAGGTAGTTGCATGACTTGTAGTTGCAGACATCCTTCACCTGTGGCGACGGTAATACCTTGTTTAGTGCTATCGATAATGGTGCCAGGTTCTGCAGAAACGTTATCAAGTGTATATTGAGCCTGCCAAACTTTTATCGTATTGCCTTGATGAGTGAAGTGGCTTGCTGGCCAAGGGTTAAAAGCACGAATTTCTTGCCATAATTGTTTGGCGGGTTTACGCCAATCAATCTGCGCTTCTTCTTTTGATAGCTTTTCTGCGTAATTAGCGAATGCTTCATCTTGTTTCTCAGCGCTAATCGAACCATCACTGATACCGACTAAAGCTTGAACTAAGGCTTGAGGACCTTGCTCTGCAAGTTTGCTGTATAAAGTGGCTGAAGTGTCAGTGTCTTCGATTGGTAGCGAAGTTTTTAATAACATGTCACCCGTATCTAAGCCGATGTCCATCTGCATAATCGTGACACCTGTTTCTGTGTCACCTGCCCACAAAGCTCGTTGAATAGGTGCTGCACCACGCCAACGAGGTAGGATGGAGCCATGAACGTTAATACAACCTAGTTTAGGCGTATCTAATACTATCTTGGGTAAGATCAAACCATAAGCAACCACGACCATGATATCGGCGTTAAGCGACGCTAATTCTGCTTGAGCGTCTTCTTTACGTAATGATGCTGGTTGAAAAACAGGAATGTTGTTAGCTACGGCAAGCTGTTTTACAGGACTTGCTTGTAACTTTTTCCCTCGCCCAGCAGGTCTGTCCGGTTGAGAATAGACTGCAATGACATTATGCTCAGAATTAATGAGTGCTTGCAGATGCAATGCGGCAAAGTCTGGCGTACCAGCAAAGATAATATTTAACGGTTTCAAATGGAGTCCTATGCTTCTTTAGCTGCTAAACGCGCTTCTTTTTCAAGCTTTTTCTTAATGCGATCACGTTTCATTTTAGACAAGTAATCTACAAATAGTTTGCCTTGTAAGTGATCCATTTCATGTTGCAGACAAATAGCGAACAGGTCATCAGCTTCAACAGTGAACTCTTCACCGTGACGATCTAATGCTTTTAATGTTACAAATTCAGCACGGTCAACTTTGGCGTAAACACCAGGTACCGATAAACAGCCTTCTTCATTCGTAAAGTCGCCGCTTTTCGCTACGATTTCAGGATTAATGAAAATGGTTGGGCGTTCAACATCGTCTTGTAAATCCATCACAATTAATTGCTGGTGGAAATCAACTTGGGTTGCTGCTAAACCAATGCCTTTTTCTTCGTACATTGTTTCAAGCATGTTATCTATTTGAGTCTGTAGAGCGTCACCAAAATCGGTGACAGGCTTGGCTACAGTGCGTAATCTTTCATCTGGAAAACGTAAAACTTTTAATAATGGCATATATAAACTCTTAACAAGTCTGTCAAATTTCAGCCAGTTAGCTATACTGGCTAAGTTAATGGGTTAATTTTAATCCTTACTGACCATCAATAACAGCAAAAGCTCTAATAAAGAGCTAAACACATGGAATGAACCATGAAACGGATATTTTTACTCGCGTTTTTGTTACTTAGTACACTGTTTGTTAATGCAGATACATTAACATTAAAATCTGGGCACCCCGATTCTTACATCGTTAAGAAAGGTGACACTCTTTGGGATATCTCGGCATTTTTCCTAGAGGACCCTTGGCGCTGGCCTAAATTATGGGGCGCTAACCCGCAGATTGCTAACCCACATCTTATTTATCCTGGTGATCGACTGACCCTTGTCTTTATCGATGGTCAACCTCGCTTGGTACATAAACAGCATATCAAAAAAGGTCCAGAAGGGCGTATTAGTTCAAAAGGTGGCCCGATCCCTGCGATTGACCTTTCGCTCATTCAACCTTATTTGGTACAAAACCGCGTTGTCGATCCTGAGTGGTTTGAAGGCTTACCAATGATTTTAGGTGGTGAGAGTCCATCTCGTCATCATGTGATGAATGATATTGTATATATCAATGCGAATTTACCATTAGGGCAAAAGTTAGCAGTGTATCAAGAGGGGCGTGAGTTTCTTGATAAGGAAACCAGTGATACTTTGGGCCAAGAAATCATTTTAACGGCAAGTGGCCGTGTGACTGAGTCCGGCGACATTTCTAAGGTTCAACTGTTAAGTAATTGGCGTGAATCAAAAGCTGGCTTTAAAGTTGCGCCTGTAGAAGATGAAGCCTTGATGTCTGCTTATTTCATTCCTAAGGCTGCGCCAGAAGGCGTACCAGCAAATGTCATTGCTATAGAAAAGGACATTCGTGAAGTTGGTAAGTTGGATATTGTTTACTTAGACAAAGGTGAGCAAGACAATATTGAAACAGGTCATGTGTTTGCGATATATCGAAATGGTGAGCAAATCGTCATTAATGGTGATGGTGTTCCTGTTCCAACGTTAGATCGCACTGCTTATGATAGCTTAAAAGCGAAGATTTCAGATGATGAAGTCTTCACTATGCCTGACGTATACCACGGTAAATTAATGGTATTTAAAGTGTTTGAAAAAACCAGTATGGGAATTGTTATTGCTAACGAGCATCCTGTAAGAGTGGACGACAAGTTAATTACACCAAAAACAACGGATTTACGAGGCGAATAAATCTCTGAAAAGCTGGTCGATTGGCTAGTTGTTTGTGCAGTATCCGGGCTAGGACCCGCTCGGATTCAACAATTATTAACTCAAATGGATGTTGAGGAATTAAGACAACGTTTAGAGTTCGAAAAGCAGTCTTTGCCGCTATCGGCAAAGCTGCTTTCACAATGTCAGATAGATTTTGATAAAGTTGATGCCGCGCTGGATTGGCAGCAACAATCCTCCAACCACCATATCCTGTGCCTTTCCGATCCGGAATATCCTGCATTACTGAAGCAAATCTCAGATCCTCCCTCAGTGCTTTTTGTGAAAGGTCAGTTAGAAAGTTTGCTGTTGCCATCTATTGGCATGGTTGGCAGTCGAAATGCATCAGTAGGTGGATTAAACATTGCCAATGCACTTGCTGGTGAGCTTGTAAGTCTAGGCTTTTCTATTACAAGCGGTATGGCAACAGGGATTGATGGCGCCGCTCATAAAGCGGCGCTAGGGCATCAAGGCGTAACGGTGGCTGTATTGGGCACTGGGGTAGAATGCATTTACCCCAAAAGGCACAGTAATCTGTATCACCAAATACAAGACTCTGGTTGTGTAATAAGTGAGTATTGGCCAAATATAGGTCCGTTTGCAGGAAACTTTCCTAAACGTAATCGAATTATTAGTGGTTTATCATTAGGGTCGATTGTGGTTGAGGCAACGCGTAAAAGTGGCTCACTTATTACCGCTAGGCTGGCGATGGAGCAGAACCGAGAAGTGTTTGCTGTACCAGGCTCAGTGGCTGGTGGATACAGTCAAGGTTGTCATGATTTGTTAAAGAATGGGGCTAAATTGGTTGAATGTGCGGCGGATGTTGTTGAAGAATTGTCCACAATGATCAGCTTTCACCTTGAAGATGTCGCTAATCGTCACCATATAGAAGATAATACAACAAATTTGCCATTTTCTACGCTGTTAGCTAGTGTAGGTTATGAGACTACCAGTTTAGATTCGGTAGTTGAGCATAGCGGGAAGTCGATAGATCTGGTGTTAGTTGAAATGCTTGAACTTGAATTGCAGGGCTGGGTTGCGCAAGTGCCTGGTGGTTACGTCAGACTAGAGAGGAGATAACCATGTTTGATATCCTCATGTATCTTTTTGAGAACTATGTTCACAGTGAAGTTGAGCTATTAGTTGACGAAGATGAACTTACCAAAGAGCTAACTCGAGCAGGGTTCCATCAGGCTGATATTTTAAAAGCCTTATCGTGGTTAGAACGTTTAGCTGATTTGCAAGAAAGCGATAAGCCTTACTTGTGTAATCATGCTCAACAGTCATTTCGTATATACACAAAAGATGAAATGGCAAAACTGGATGTTGAAAGCCGAGGCTTTTTATTGTTCTTAGAACAAATCCAAGTATTGAGTGTTGAGACTCGTGAGATGGTGATTGACCGAGTGATGGCGCTTGATGAAACGAGCTTGATTTTAGAAGATTTAAAATGGGTTGTTCTGATGGTGCTATTTAATGTGCCAGGGAATGAATCCGCTTATGAGCAAATGGAAGATCTTATTTTTGAGCAGCCAGATGGCCGATTACACTCTTAAATAGTCGATTGTTTTGACCAAGTGATGAAAAGGGAGGCATAGCCTCCTTTTTTGATCTTGATATTTGCTACACTAGTCTTGAGAGTTATTTATATCATAGCCTTATGACCGCAGTTTTCTATTGCAGTTATGGTTTGAGTTGAGAGCGACATGTCTAAAATTGATCAACAATTATTTACTGTGCATGAACATGCTTTAGAAAAAGAGTTTGAACTCTGCCCTAAGTGTGGCTGCGAATTATCAGTTAAAAACAGTAAACATGGTGGTTTTGTTGGTTGTAATAATTACCCGACATGTGATTTAACTCGACCATTAGTGCAACATGAATCTATTGAAACTCAGGTCATCGAAGGTTCAGAATGCCCAGAGTGTGGCTGTGAACTTGCTGTCAAATCAGGTCGATTCGGGATTTTTATCGGTTGTACTAATTACCCTGAGTGTAAACATATCGAAAAACATGATCATGATGCAGAAGCGGAAGTGATTAGCTGTCCTCATTGTAAAAAAGGTCACTTAGAGTCTCGAACAAGTCGTTATGGTAAAACCTTCTTTGCTTGTAATACGTACCCTAAATGCAAATACCTAGTGAACTATCCGCCTCATAATGAAACCTGTCCAGAGTGTGACTTTGGAATACTTGTTGAGCGCAAAGGCGCCGCAGGTAGCCGATTAGAATGCCCACAAAAAAGTTGTAAATATAAACGGCCTATATAACGGTGGGATGTCTATTTTGGGTTTGCCATAAGTAAACTCGTTGCTTCACCATAATCGTATATCAGCAATTGTTCATATCTGCAGAGTCTGTATAATTTGTCTTTAATTTATATAGGTTAAAGGTTTTTTATGCAGCTGTTGAACGCATCTGAAGTCGCTGAAGTGTATGCCCAAGGTGGGGTGATTGCCTATCCAACAGAAGCTGTTTACGGCTTAGGTTGTGATCCTGATAATCTTAATGCCATTCAAAAGCTCCTCGATATTAAACAGCGTCCTTGGCAAAAAGGCTTGATTCTGGTTGCCAGTGACTTTCAACAGTTAGCACCTTATATCGATGAGTCACAGTTAACCACTGCCCAACTTGAGTTTGCTTTCAGTAAATGGCCTGGGCCATTTACCTTTGTGATGCCAATAAAGCCAGGCGTTAGTAAATTACTTTGCGGTCAATTTGATTCCATTGCTGTTCGTGTTTCTTCGCACCCAGTAGTCAGAGCCTTATGCGATACCGTTAACAAGCCTTTTGTATCAAGCAGTGCCAATATTGCAGGTCATGATCCTGCGATGTCAGCGGCTGAAATTGAGCATACTTTCTCTAACGATATTACAGCGCTGGTCGTGGGTGAATTAGGTTCACAACGCCAGCCTTCGACAATTATTGATGCCCGTAGTGGTAAAATATTACGTAATGGACAATAAGGATTTTGATATGGCACTACCTGATGCCTCAGTAGTAAAACATTATTTATTATCACTTCAAGCAAGCATTTGTGAAGGCCTTGAAACCTTGGATGGTAAAGCAACTTTTCAAGCCGAGTCATGGGAGCGTGCTGAAGGCGGTGGCGGCACCAGTAGAGTATTAACTAAAGGTAAAGTGTTTGAGCAAGCTGGAGTAAACTTCTCTCATGTTATGGGAGCGGCCATGCCTGCTTCAGCGACAGCACATCGCCCAGAGTTAGCTGGACGCAGTTTTGAGGCCATGGGGGTATCGTTAGTCATTCACCCTAATAACCCGTTTATTCCGACGACGCATGCTAATGTACGTTTCTTTATTGCCCATAAAGAAGGTGCCGATCCTGTTTGGTGGTTTGGTGGCGGATTTGATTTAACACCATATTACCCATTTGAAGAAGATGTGGTTTCTTGGCATCAAGCAGCGGCAGATATCTGCGCACCATTTGGTGAAGATGTCTATCCAAAATATAAGAAATGGTGTGACGAGTACTTTTTCTTACCACACCGAAATGAAACTCGCGGTGTTGGCGGATTATTTTTTGATGATCTAAACGAGCCTGGCTTTGAAAAGAGCTTTGACTTTATGCAAGCGGTAGGCAGTGGTTTCTTAACGGCTTATGCGCCTATTGTCGAGCGAAATAAAGAACTTGAATATAACGATGATGAACGCCAGTTTCAGCTATACCGCCGTGGGCGCTATGTTGAGTTCAATTTAGTTTATGACCGAGGTACCTTGTTTGGTTTGCAAACTGGTGGTCGCACCGAATCGATATTGATGTCGATGCCACCACTGGTGCGCTGGGAGTATGGCTTTACGCCAGAAGAAGATTCGCAAGAGGCTGAGCTGTACGAACGCTACCTTAAACCACAAGATTGGTTACAACTCGAACGTTAATCTTTATTACGCATGTTGTTAGCTAGAGTTGAAATAGCCTGAAATATCACTTGTTGATGTTCAGGCTTTTTTATTGCCTTGATAATGGCTTGTTCCATACAGGTAAGCCATTGTTCAACCATCGCTTGATCAATGGCAAACGGCATGTGCCTTGCTCTTAACGCTGGGTGCCCGTATTTTTGTTGATATAACTGAGGTCCGCCTAACCAGCCGCTGAGAAACTCATATAGTTTTTGTTCTGAATCAGCAATAGGCGCGCGATGGATGCTCAGCAATGACTGAGTATCTGGTCGTTGCTGCATTTGTTGATAAAAATAATGGGCAATCAAGCGGATTGTTTTTTCGCCGCCAATAAGATCGTAGGCATTCGACTGCGATGGATCTCTATCATCAGCTTGAGGTTTGCTGGCAAAAAGTTTTTTAAACCAATTCATTATTAAGCTTTGCTAAGTAAAGTAGTTTTGGATTATAGCGGGATTTCCTACCTGACAGTATGTATGAATGATTCGAAAAGTAACACTTTGTTAATGTTTTGCTACAAATCTTATCAAGCATTGGCTGTATTTCCCTGCTTAACCTCGTTAAATTATACCGTGTCGGTTAATAACAATAATAACAGGGAGTAAAACATGTCCAAATTTGCGCCGTCCTTGACGGTCATTGCAGTGTCAGTTGCTTTACTTGGGTGTAATCAAACCCAAAAGCAAGATCCTCAAGTCACGATTAACAAAAATCCATACCCAAGCACATATCAAGCCTTGCCCCGCAGTGCCACGTTACTCACTAATGCGACAGTATTAACAGGTAAAGGCGAAAAGCTTGAACAAGCAAATGTATTAATGGTGGATGGTAAGATTAAAGCTGTTGGTACTAACATTGCCGATGAGTTAGTTGCTGGCGCAACTGTTATTGATGCAACCGATATGTGGATTACCCCAGGTATTATTGATGTGCATTCACATTTAGGGGTATACCCAAGCCCAAGTGCCGACGCTCATAGTGATGGCAATGAGGTGACTAATCCTAATACTGCAGAAGTTTGGGCTGAGCACAGCGTTTGGCCGCAAGACCCTGCCTTTAACCGTGCTCGGGAAGGCGGTGTGACCACGCTTCAGATTTTACCCGGCTCAGCGAACTTAATTGGTGGTCGTGGGGTGACACTTAAAAACACGCCATCTACCACGATGCAAGGAATGAAGTTTCCTGATGCTCCTTATGGTTTAAAAATGGCTTGTGGCGAAAACCCTAAAGGCGCGTACGGCAGAAAGCAAACTGTTGCACCAATGACGCGTATGGGCAATATGGCTGGTTACCGCCAAGCCTTTATTGAGGCGACTGAATATAAGCTAGCATGGGATAAATACGAAGCCGATTATGCTGCAGGTTTAAACCCTAAAGCCCCTGAACGTGATTTAACTTATGACACGTTAAAAGGCGTATTAGAAGGAGAAATCCTAATCCATAACCATTGTTATAAAGCAGAAGAAATGGCAATGATGGTGGATTTAGGTAAAGAATTTAACTACCACTCAGGTACATTCCATCATGCAATTGAAGGTTACAAGATTGCCGATTTACTGGCAGAGAATGGTAACTGTGCTGCGATGTGGCCTGATTGGTGGGGCTTTAAAATGGAAGCTAACGACATGATCGTTGAAAACGTTGCCATGGTCGATGCTGTCAAAAATTCGTGTGCGGTAGTGCACTCTGACTCAAGCACCACTATTCAACGTCTTAATCAAGAGACAGCGAAAATCATGTATAGCGCCAATCAGCATGGTTTCAATTTAACAGAAGAGCATGTTATTAGCTGGATCACCTCAAATGCGGCTAAATCATTAGGAATTGCAGATAAAACCGGCTCACTGGAAGCGGGCAAAAATGCCGATGTTGTCATTTGGAATGGCAACCCATTCAGTGTTTACGCTCAAGCCGATAAAGTATTTATCGATGGCGCTAAGGTATTTGACCGTCAAGATGATGCGTACCGTGCAAAAAGTGACTTTATGCTAGGCCAACAATAAGGAGCAAGATATTGAAACATTTTAATTATTCACTCGTTGCTATCTCAATGCTTGCTGGATTACTGCCTGCGTTAGTACAAGCCGATACCCTTGCCGTGACTAACGCCAAGATTTACACCTCAACTGAGCAGGGGGTGCTTAGCAATGCCTCTGTCATTATAGAAGATGGTAAAATCATCCAGTTAAACCCAGATGTGGTAAATGCAGATACTATTATCGATGCCAACGGCGGTATTTTAACCCCTGGCTTTATTGGAGCGATGAACCCGCTTGGTTTAGTCGAAGTGGGTCAGGAAAAAATGACCCGAGACACTAATGACAAAGCGGCTGACATGACGTTTGATCCAAGTTTAGCGTTTAACCCTAAAAGTGTTGCAATTCCATTCGCCCGAAAAGGTGGTATAACACGTAATATCGTTGCTCCAGGTGGCGGTGAAACCATATTCTCCGGGCAAACAATTGAAGTCACTCTCACCGGTGAGTGGGACAGTGTTGTCGCTACTGAACAGGCCTTGTTTGTGTCATTAGGCGCAAAACACGAAGGCTCTCGTATCATTGGTATGCAGAATCTGATTAATAAATTAGAAGAAGGTCAGAAAGCGCTCGCTAAATCTGATAAAGACGCCGATAAAACTCCAAGCAAAGAAGCGTTAATCATCAATGCAGTGTTAAGTGGTGACAAACCTGTTATTGCTTATACCGATCGCGGTAGTGATATTTTGCAGCTGATTAAACTCAAGCAGCGTTTTAATATCGATTTAGTGTTACTGCAAGCAGCTGACGCTGTTTTACTTGCAGATGAAATTGCTAAAGCCAAAATCCCTGTGGTTATGGATGCAATGCGAAACTTACCTGAAAGTTTTGATTCTTTGCATAATTCACTGGATAACGCTGGCAAATTGAGTAAAGCTGGCGTCAAAGTCGTGTTAGCCACTCCGGGTGATGCTCACAATAACTATGCATTACGTTACAGTGCAGGTAATGCGGTTGCTAATGGCATGAGTTACGATGATGCTATGGCAGCGATAACCAGTAATGTTGCAGATACATTCCACTTAGAAGCGGGGCGTATTGCTGTCGGTATGCCTGCTGACATGGTGCTTTGGAGCGGCGATCCGTTTGAATACAGTAGCCATATTGAAAAAATGTGGATTGGCGGTGAAGAGCAAAGTACTGAAAGCCGTCAAGATGTATTGCGTGATCGCTATATGACAAAATCCTCAATGCCACAAGCTTATACTAAGTAGTGGTACATGAGATAAACCAAACGAGTTAATGAAAGAGAGAATATTAATGATCGATAAGTATGCTGTATTTGGCAATCCAATCGCACAAAGTAAGTCGCCATTTATACATACTGAGTTTGCAAAACAAACTCAGCAAGCAATTAGCTATCAAGCCATTCTTGCACCTGCCGATCAATTCTCTCAATCATTAATGGCTTTTTTTGCTAATGGCGGTAAAGGTGCGAATGTTACCGCACCTTTTAAAGAGCAAGCTTATGCTGCTTGTGATGAATTAAGTGAGTTAGCCAAACTTGCAGGTGCAGTCAATACACTCATCTATTTACCCAGCGGCAAAATACGAGGCGATAATACAGATGGGGTTGGGTTAGTGACTGATGTTATTCAGCACTTTGGTGATATTGCCAATAAGCAGGTTTTGCTTGTCGGTGCAGGTGGCGCAGCGAGAGGTTGCATAAAGCCTTTATTACAAGCAGGTGTCAGATTAACGATATGTAACCGTACATATAGTAAAGCTCAAAAACTAGCAGACTTATTTAATCAGTTTGGAGATGTTAATGCTAAATCGATTGAAGAGTTAGCCACATCCTTTGATCTAATTATTAATTCAACTTCAGCGGGACTCGCCGGAGAGCTAATCAAGTTACCGTCATGCATTATAGACTCTAACACTCAATGCTATGACATGTCTTATGGTGCTGAGGTGACGCTCTTTAATCAATGGGCGCTATCTCAAGGTGCAAATGAAGTAGCAGATGGTCTCGGTATGTTAGTTGGACAAGCTGCACATAGTTTTAATATTTGGCGCGGCGTGATGCCATCGACTCAAGCTGTGCATCAAGTTTTGCGGACTCAATTATCATAAGGCTGATAACGATGAATCAAAGTATCCTCTTTACTGATATTGTTGACTGGCACGATGCACAACAGAAATTATCACTTGTGGCACAGGTACAAGGTATGAATGTTACTTGTATGATTAAGGCTGAAACCATTGAGAAACTGGCAGCAATAAAGATTGAAAATAGCCAGCAAGCGCTTGCTGCTTTCGAGCAAATCAGATTCGACATTGAAGATTTAGCAGAAGAGCTCATCGAATCTGAAGCATTCGATGAGCAAGGTATGATTCAACTATAATGAAATGAACATTGAATCTGTTTAACTCGATTGTTGTAAATCGACCAAGTATTCATTTTTCAATCTGACATAGTTATCTGCTGACTGTGGTAAGAATGCCAATTCTTTTTCAGTTAATGGGCGTACCTGCTTACAAGGACTGCCAACATATAAAAAGCCACTTTGTAATACTTTACCTGGTGGAACTAATGACCCAGCACCTAATATCACATCATCCTCAATGATGGCTCCATCAAGAATAATAGCGCCCATTCCTACCAGCACACGGTTTCCAACAGTACAGCCATGAAGCATTGCTTTATGACCAATAGTGACATCATCACCTATTAACAGTGGATTACCTTCCGGGTTTGTTGGTGATTTTCGCGTTACATGTAAAACACTGCCATCTTGAACATTACTACGCTTACCTATTTTAATTATATTCACATCACCACGCGCGGCGACCATTGGCCAAATACTCGCATCATGATCGAGTGTAATATCGCCAACGATAACTGCTGCACTATCTATATAGACATTATCTGCCAATTTAGGGTGGATTCCTTGGTAAGAACGAATTGAGCTAAACATATAAAAATCCCTAATAAATGTAATTAGCTTAAGTATAAGGGCTAAAAGGCCATGTTTGCTGCTAAAAAAGCATAAAAAATAGCTGATTAGTTTAAATTCTCAGCAAGCGAACAGTAAAAGTGAATAATCTTTAAAAAAGCCCTTGCGCTGATTCAGAATCTCCCTATAATGCGCATCCACTGACACGGCGACAGGCCAACAGGCTCAACGTATCAGGGTTAATTGGAACGGTTTTTAAACCTACTAATTAACGGGCAGAAAAGAGTTTTTAAATTAGTTTAAAAAACGCTTGACGCCAACAACGGGAAGTGTAGAATACGCCTCCTCAAGCCAACGACCTAGCGTCTTACGGCGATATCTGAAAAATTGATATCACGCTCTTTAACAATCAAACAAGTAAATCTGTGTGGACACTCACAGGTGTTGAGTTAATCGAAATTGTCACTTAGGTGGCAATCAAAATTATTATCAATGTAACGATGAGTGTTCATAGCAATATGTAACAAACAGGATGTAGATTCTTCCGAGTCTGCATAATGTAATCAGAATTCATTGAGCCGAGACCTAGTCTCAAAAAACTTTAATTGAAGAGTTTGATCATGGCTCAGATTGAACGCTGGCGGCAGGCCTAACACATGCAAGTCGAGCGGTAACAGAAAGTAGCTTGCTACTTTGCTGACGAGCGGCGGACGGGTGAGTAATGCCTAGGGATCTGCCCAGTCGAGGGGGATAACAGTTGGAAACGACTGCTAATACCGCATACGCCCTACGGGGGA
>NZ_LZFV01000002.1:0-603668 GCF_001675935.1 Shewanella sp. UCD-FRSSP16_17 | reverse complement strand
GAAACGCAATCGCGCCGATGATAGTGTGGGGTCTCCCCATGTGAAAGTAGGTCATTGCCAAGCGCCTAATTTACTCGAAAGAGTAGCTTTATCACGATAAAGCGAGTCTACTAACTTTGACAAGTTAGCGACTTAAAAAGCATTTAGCATTACGCGTAAGCATTTTGCTAAAGGAGCGGTAGTTCAGTTGGTTAGAATACCGGCCTGTCACGCCGGGGGTCGCGGGTTCGAGTCCCGTCCGCTCCGCCAACATAAAGACGAAAGCCTCTACAGCAATGTAGAGGCTTTTTTCGTTTTGGTTATTAATGATTTCTGTTATCTACCAACAATCCCCATTATAAAAGATACTTTTGCAGTCAATATTTAGGGATGCTAACTCAACTAAACACGCTTAATAAGATACTGAATGTTTATATCAAGGCTTTCAGTAAATGCTAGGTATCACTCAGAAGTGAACCAGTGATTATTGAGTTATACCCTATCAACTTATTCCCTATCAACTAAGTGTATCCATAAGTAATTGGGCCTTAACCTATTAACCTCAGAGTAGCCAGAGCAACCAGAGTGAACTCCTGGATATCGAGGCCAACTCTTGCAATATATGTTCGTTCTACTTAGTTTTACTCATTTAAGCATTAGCCAGTAAGCCACAGCTCATTAAATCGTTAAATACAAACAGCACAACTAATCTCATCTTTTTATGCACTATAGATTGATCTGCTTATGATGTATTAACGTATATCAGAAAGAGATTTGTATAAGGCAAAGCTAAAGCGTATTCAATTTTACTAATTTGGCTGAAAAACCCACAGTCAGTAGTGTTTGAAGCAAATAATGCTTTACCTTTGTCGGTGGTTTTAGCATAATGCATCTCGTCAACAGGGGTATAGTTCCAATTGGTAGAACAGCGGTCTCCAAAACCGATGGTTGCGAGTTCGAGTCTTGCTACCCCTGCCAAATTTAGAAGGCCTAGCAGAAATGCTAGGCCTTTGTCTTTTCTGCACATTTATTTTATTAATCGTATAATTCCTTTTTCAATCCTTTTATCCGAATCACCATTAATTGATTTTCGTTGCTTTATCTTAGCTTTAGCTAGATGATGTAATGACTTCAAAGTCTTATCAATATCTAGAAAACTTAAGCTTATTTTATCGGGTAAACAGGGAGTTGGGACGATGCTGACTAACGTTAAGCAATTCATGAATCATTCGGCGCGATCGCGGCAGATCCTCACTGTGTTGGTAAAGTATGGTTTAGCTAATTGGGTCAAAGAAGGTAATCCTGAGTTTATTAAAAGTGTATTTGTTAATGAGAGTGGTCAGCAACTTGCGTCACTTTCTATTGCAGTTCGTTTGCGCCTAGCATTCAGTGAGTTAGGCACAGCTTTTATTAAACTTGGTCAAATACTCAGTACCCGTGCTGATCTGGTTGGTCAAGAGATTGCTGATGAGCTAACTAAGCTTCAATCTGATACGCCTGCCGATAATAAACAACAGATCATTTCAACCATTGAAGCTGAGTTCGGTCGCTCATTCGATACTTTATTTCAATCCTTTAGTTTTGATGCATTAGCTTCTGCCTCGGTAGGTCAGGTGCATAAAGCTGTCACCGTGGATGGCCAAGACGTTGTTGTTAAAGTTCAGCACGCTGGTATTGAAGATAAAATTGTTGCAGATGTCGAAATTTTAAAAATGCTGGCGTCTTTGGTTGAGCAATACAATAAAGAACTCAGACTATATCAACCGACTAAGTTAATTATTGAGTTTACTAAATCACTAATGAATGAGCTCGACTACGTCAAAGAAGCTCGCAGTATGCAGCGTGCTAGTGCTTATTTTAGTGATAATAGTAAAGTGCATATTCCACATGTTTATCGTGAAATTTCAGGTAAACATGTTTTAGTCATGGAATGCTTAAAGGGGTTTAGCGTTGCCGATGGTGACAAACTAAATGCTGCTGAGGTAGACACTAGAGCTTTAGCTGAAACCGGAATCAAGGTGTATCTTGATATGATTTTTGATTTAGGTTTTTTTCACGCCGATCCGCATCCTGGAAATATTTGGGTATTGGAGTCTGGACAGTTAGGTATATTGGATTGGGGGATGACAGCAAAATTAACCCAAGCCGTTCAATTACGCTTTCAGCACTTATTAGTTGCCCTTGCCGATAAAGATCCCGCAGAGTTAACTTACCATATAATCAAATTGTGTCAGGCGCAGCCTAAGCTAGATAAAGTCTTACTTGAAAAAGATGTTAGCGATTTTGTACAAGACTTTTTGGAAGTGGATATTAATGAAGTCCCTCTGGTTGCCGTATTAAATGAATTTATTCGAATTATTCACCATCATAAGCTAGTTATTCCGACAGAAGTTTCGATGCTCCTGAGGGTACTCATCATGCTTGAAGGAGCATCTAAGCAATTAGATAGCAGCATAAGCGTAGGTGACGCAATTCGTCCTTATGCGATTAAGATGAAACTTGCCCAGTTGTCGCCTCAATATATGTTCAAACAAACCATGGCGTCTTCTAATCGATGGCAACGTGTCATTAATACTTTGCCTGAACAAATCGAGTTATTAACTCAGCAAATTAATAATGGTCGGTTTGATATTAATTTGAATCATCGAAGTTTAGATACGATTATTAATCGCTTGGTTTATGGGGTACTAAGTGGCGCCATTTTTCTCGGTGGGTGTATGGTGTTAAGTAGTGGCGTACCG
Organism: Shewanella sp. UCD-FRSSP16_17; assembly: GCF_001675935.1. Lineage (NCBI taxonomy): Bacteria > Pseudomonadati > Pseudomonadota > Gammaproteobacteria > Alteromonadales > Shewanellaceae > Shewanella > Shewanella sp. UCD-FRSSP16_17. The sequence goes on along the minus strand of NZ_LZFV01000002.1, from coordinate 600,948 downwards.
CCTTTGTATGAAGGGGTGTCTATTATAGGTTTAGGGATTACTGCCGCAGGCAGTTTACTGGTAGGGCGCTTATTACTTGCTATTAGCCGTTCGGGAAATTTATCAAAAAAGCGTTGAAAAGTACGCAGTAGAATTTAGTCAAATCTTGACAATATCAACAATAAGGTCACTTAATATGCCAGCCAAAAATCAGTCGATTATTTACTTAATGGCGATTAATGTCCTTATTTTTATTGCGAGTACATTGTTAAAGTTTGAATCTTTGCAGTCCTTAGCACTTTATTTTCCATTGAATGAAAAGTTTGCTCTATGGCAGTTAGTCACCCACATGTTCATGCACGGCAGTATGGCGCATATTCTATTTAATATGTACGCACTGTGGTCATTTGGTACCCCACTTGAACAGACTTGGAAGACGCCAAGGTTTTTAGCTTTTTATTTTGTAACAGGGTTGGGGGCAGCATTGATTTATACTGCCGCTAATTACTATCAGTTTTCCGCTATCACCAATGACATTTTAACGTTAGGTTACAGCACAAATGATATTCAAACCATTTTGCAGCAAGGTATGGCTGATGGTCACTTAGTACAAGCCTTGGGTAAGGATAGGCTGGTTGAGTTTATGTCTATTTACCATGCGCCTGTTGTTGGGGCATCTGGTGCGATGTATGGCGTGTTAGTGGCCTTTGCGATGCGTTATCCGGATGCTAAGTTATCGCTGATTTTCTTACCTGTGCCGATTAGTGCTAAATGGTTTGTTCCACTCATTATTGTTGGTGACCTGTTCTTTGGATTAACTAAATATTCTGTTGGTAATATTGCTCATTTTGCCCATGTTGGCGGAGCCATTACCGCATTAGTGATAATGTTAGTGGTGCGGTATCGTCAAAAACAATGACATGCTTGATTAAGTCGAGTGTGTCAATTCTTGGGCAATGTTATTTTTCGGGATAAAATGCTTTAGACATTTACGTTTAGGATTATTATGAAGTTAATCTCAATCAATAAGCAGCAATACCGGCAGCAGCTAAATAAATTACTGATCGGGTTGGTGAGTTGCTTAACCTTACTATCTTTAGGTTTTGGCGCTATTTTAATCGCTTTTTTTGGGCAAACGCCCGTCGCGGGAAGTGAGTCTACTGGTAATTTTCACTTAAATTTGATGGGGGTTATCTTAGCTGTCGTCTTTTGTAGCCTTATTATGAATATCATTAAAACTAAACCATTTATGCATGATATTTATTGGGTATGGCAAATGAAACAGCTACATAACCGAATCTATCGAAAGTTGACTAAAATTGTCGCTGCGGCTGATAAAAAAGAACCTGATGCGATTACCATATTATTGTTTTACTACCACACTCAAAAGCAAGTGTACGAATTAGATAATAATACGTTGACCCTCGATGCTGTTAATCAAAATATTCAAAAAATTGAATCACAAATTGCCCAATTAAATTTGTCGATTAGCCTCGATGACTTTGATATTGCTTTATTGGATAAGGTGTAAACTGTTGAGGAGTTAAAGACTTGAACCATAGTTTTTTACCAGGTCTTAAATTAAGTGTGCAATAAGTTATAGCTAACTTCTACGATCACTAGGCTATTTTCAAATGGTGAAAAATAGCCTAGCTCAAAATGGTAACTGACTTATTCAATTTACTCTACAACTAGCTCAACATTGATGTTACCGCGGGTAGCATTAGAGTAAGGGCATACTTGATGTGCTTTTTCGACTAATGCTTCAGCCGCAGTTTTATCCATTTCAGGTAAACTAATGCGTAGTTTGACATCGATGGCAAATCCGACTCCAGCGGTATTAGCCCCAATGCCGACGGTAGCTTGAACGTTAAGATCTGGGCTAAGTCTTATCTTTTCTTGTCCTGCAACAAATTTCATTGCTCCAATAAAACATGCTGAATAGCCTGCTGCAAAAAGCTGTTCTGGGTTCGTGCCTTCACCGCCTGCGCCGCCTAGTTCTTTAGGTGTGCTAAGTTTTACCGATAGTTTATTGTCCGATGATGTTGATTGACCATCACGACCGCCAGTTGTTGTTACTGATGCTGAATAAATGATATCCATGAAAACTCCTAATTGAAAAATAAAGAACGTTAAATTAAGTGATTCAGTTGGATTAATCTTAGCTACTCACTCAATGAAATATACAATACTGTAAAATTAGGTTGTGTGCAATTTAATTGTGTAAAATTATTTTTTTGTTCATTTTGAATTGAATATATAGGGCCGGTTTTTACTTGCTTGAATTTATCTAAGACTTGAATTGGGATAACTGTTTTGAACTAAAGTTGCCGCTCATTCGTACCAAGTTTATGGGTTGCGATTGCCATGTTGAACGATGTGAAAATCGTAAAGTGTGCACTGCAAAATTTGAGTGAAACTTTTAAAGCGGATCCTTCATAAAACGTGTCGTTACATCGCTTATTGCACGATGTCGAATGCAGTAGAACCTATTATTTTAATTAGGATTTATGCCAAGAAAGTTGGCTATGAATTGTACGCTAAGATTTCACATGATAGAATTGTTACAAATTATAACAAATACAGTTTCAAGGAGTGATAATGGACAGCACCTTAACCAAAGAAGAGTTAGCTTGTTTTAGTGAGTTATTCGCTAAAACACCTTCTGCCGTTAAGAAAGTGCCAGAAGGTCCTAATGAAACCGTTTCAGTGACAACTGAAATACCTGCAACTTTAGCTAGTTTGCTAGGTAAAACTCAACTAACTTTATTGGCTGAAATTAGCCATTACCGATTATGGTTCCCTTTAAATATTGCCATGGATGAACTTGGACAGTTTGTCCCTAAGCTGGGGATCCCCGAGGTGGTTGATACGCGAGGCGCTGACAGAAGCTGGCGAATGAACGAACTTGATAATGTCAGGATCATTGATTTTGATACTAATCTCGCCATCGATGTGTTGTCTCTTTCAAGCACCGGGCTGACGTTATATGCTCCAAATATTGATGATACTGAAGAAGCTCGTCAGGCTAAGTTAATTTTAACCAAAGACATTAGTTTTGATATTGAATATCAAGTTGTACGCTCTGAAAATGGCGTTATAGCAGCGACAATTGTTGTCAGTGATGAATCTAGAGAAACATTAAGACAATTTCTATTCTCTATGCATAAAGCTCAGCACTCTAACTTATATGAGCGAGTGGTTGATTCGGATAAGACAGATATCGAAGGAGCTGAGAAGTCATTACTATCACTGAAGAGTGAAACCTAATTAGCTTAAGTTTTCTGAGTGGTTATCGCATGTCATGCTTGTATACTCGCTCACTCAGGCCAAAAACAATTTATTCTAGAGTTTACTTTACGCTAAACCCTGCCTTTAATGTTTCCTTCAACGCTCTCACATATTCGTTCTCTACATTGGCCTGTACCAATAGACTAAGCTCATCGCCCACTGGGGTGAAGCGATAGTAGCTAAAGAGTGAATTATTATTTTTTGGACTAATTTTGAATTGCTGCTCGGTCATCGACAGTAAAATATCGGAATTTTTATCAAGCAGGCCGGTTTCGAATTCACTGTTATGCAGTATGCCAGCATCCATGAGAGTTAAAATACTTGAGTAAGGTAAACCGTATTTAGATAAGCCAATATTCACCTGTGATGTTTTCCTAAAATACTGCTGTAAACCACCACTGATGCGATAACCACTTAATAGCTTATATCGAGTTTCTGCATTCATTTTTACAGACATGCCTAATGCTTTTTCAAGTATTTGTGCTTCTCGTTGGGTCAAGTTCTTGAGCGTGGCAAGGGTTCTTAGGCTAAATTTTCCAGGTTTTACAATTTCGCTGGCTAAAATTCTGGCCCATAAATCTTGCATTCGTCGAGATTGAATTTGTTCTGCCATCTGGAAAAACTGGTAACTCCAGTCAGGATCTAAGTCCTCGCCTGTAACATCAGATGGAGTATAGTTGAGGGCTAAAGCAAAGATGGTTTCAAGGTTGAGCTGATGCTGAACTTGCTGTTTTTGTAATCTAAATTGGGCACGTTCTGTAATCGATGCCTGAGAAGGGCGATAATCATCTTCGCTGGCTAATCCGAGAATTTTTCCGAGCAATAATGCTTTTTTTCGTGCAGACACACTCGCTTTTTGGTCTTTGTTAGTTTGTTGAGGGTGACTTTCTGCCATAACGTTTTCTCATACTTCAACGGTGAATAAGCGGGTGATAATTATCTCTCACTCATTGTAAGAGTAGTTGATTTACCCCAATTCGTTTCATTTCCAGCCTGCGGATGGGCTGGAATATTTAACGATAATATCAAGGAACACAGTGCGAATAATACGCCTATCATAAATACCCACTGTGGCGAGCTTAACCATAGTATGCCTAATAATGCAGGGATAATCACAGCTGCAATGTGATTGATGGTAAAGCTAACCGACATACTGGCCGCAATGTCTTTTGGATCGGCAATTTTTTGAAAATAGGTTTTCATTGCTATTGCCATTGCAAATAACAGGTGATCAATTACATACAGTGCTGCAGCCAATTGAGCATGCTCAACGACAGCATAACTTGCGAAGACAAGAATTAATCCAACATACTCAATAACTAACGCATTCCGTTCACCTATTTTTCCAATTAAGCGACCAATAGCAGGGGCGAAAACTAGATTCACGACATAGTTAATTAAAAAGAGTGCCGTAATTTGCGAAACCGAATAGCCAAACTTTTCTACCATCATAAATCCGGCAAAAACCATAAAGATTTGACGACGGGCTCCAGACAAGAAAGTAAGGGCATAGTAAAGCCAGTAACGTTTGCGGAAAATGAGTTTTTTATGTTGTGGTTCGGCGATATCAAAACGAGGGTAATAGATACTCATTACCAGCACGGCAGTTAGCCCTAGTCCGCCAATAATGGCGTACATCCATACATAATCTAATTTCAGCCATGTCATCACAATCCAGATACTGCCATAACCTATTAAAGCGGCAGCAGAGCGCCATGCCAACGCCTTACCTAAAAATCCGGCAGTATCTTTTTTATCCACCCATTGCAATGTAAGAGATTGGTTGATGGTTTCAAAGTAATGAAATCCCACCGACATTAACACCGTTGTTAAATATAAGCCTAAAACGCTCGGGAAAAAGCCGGTAATAGCAATGCCGATGGATAACACGGCTAATGAAACCAAGGCAAATGATTGCTCACGGATCAGCAACAAAACGAATATCGCTGTAAAAGCTAAAAAACCAGGCACCTCTCGCAAACTTTGTAGTATGCCGATTTCAGCGCCAGTGAATGCCGCCTTTTCAATGACAAAATTATTTAGCAGCGCCTGCCATACTGCAAAAACCATCGACATAACGAAAGTCATCCACAATAAAAGTTGTTGAGGATGCTTACTGGAGGCGACTGACATAGGGAGGTTTCCTGAACTTGATATCGTGCTTGTATGGTTACACAGATTACATTTTTACGCTAAGTGTAAATGCGTTGTAAATAAAGTTGCAAGGATAAATGTAAATTATAATGAAAATGATTCTCGTTTAATATATTGTGTCGCCACATTAACGAAGGTTGTGCAATATTGTGGGGAATGAGATGAGCAAAAAGTTAACGCTGTTGGCAGTATCAATAGCCAGTGTGATTGGTTTAGGCACTTCTGCAAGTACATATGCTGCGATATCAGCAGAAGATTTAGCTAAAGCGATTGCCAAGCAAGAAGCTGAAATCGCTCAGCTCAAGCAACAATTGCAAACCATAGCAAAGGAACAAGCCCAGCAAGCAGAATCTCAAAAGCAAATTGAAGTCACTCAGCATCAACAGCAAAAAGCAGTCTCTGATGTTGTTACGAACGTTGCCGCAGCAGAGGACCGTTTCAGTCAGTTTTCATTCAAATCTTATGGGTCAGCGAATTTCACGAGTGATGAGTATTTTGACAATGTACAAGATACCACGCCAGAAAGAAGAAACCGTTTCGACTTAGAGCGCATCGTCACTGAATTTGGTTATCAGTTTACTCAGCAATGGAGCATGGAAGTTGAAATTGAATATGAGCATGGCGGAACTGGCGCTGCGCTTGAATATGATGGTTTTGATGAATTTGGTGAATTTGAATCTGAAATAGAAGCAGGCGGCGAAGTTGTCATTGAAAAAGCGGAAATTCGATATCGCCCTAGTGAAGCCTTTGGCGTTAAGTTCGGTAATATTCACTTGCCAATCGGCCTAACGAGCACCTTACACAAGCCAAACCAATACCTCACTGTACTCCGTCACAAAAGTGAAGCTGCCATGATCCCGGCCGTGTGGAACGAGAATGGCATTGGTGTTTACGGTGAAATCTCGGATTTTCATTATCAAGCCCAGATTGTTAGCGGCTTAAACTCTGAATACTTTCGAACCTATGATTGGGTTGCATCAGGACATCAAACCCGGTTTGAACATGTTAACGCTGACGACTTAGCATTTGCTGGGCGTATCGATTACGGCAACTTTAAAACTGGTAGTGCGATTGGCGTGTCTTACTATTACGGCAATACCTCTGGCAATCGAAATAAAAGCAATAAGCTCAATGTTGACGGAACGCTGAGCATAGTGACAGCTGCTGCTGCATATGTTGAGGGGCCTTGGGTGCTACGTGGTCAATACATGTACGGTACTTTAAGTGACTCTGATGCAATTACATTAGCGAATAAAACCACTCCAGGTTTACAGCCAGGTAACTTCGCGCAATTGGGCTCTAAATCGCAATCTTTCTTTGTTGAAGCAGGCTTTAAGCTTGATGACTACTTAGCTATTCCTATGACTGTATTTGCCAATATCGATTATTCAAATCCACTAATGGAAGTGGAAAGTGGTACTGCGACTAAGCGATATGAAAATACCTGGAGCAGTATCGGAGTTAACTACTTCCCAATTCCTGAAATTGTGATCAAAGCAGAAGGCGGGCTTCAGCAAGTGGCCGTAGCCAGTATTCCTGATACTAACTTTTTTGCACTTGGTGTGGGTTATCAGTTCTCGCTATAACCAGTGCATTAACATGTTTTTTTTAATGAAAGGGCTGAAATGAATCAGCCAAAATTATTGATTGAAATGGAGTTTTACATGAATTTTAAGTATACAGCGATTGCACTAACCTTAATGGGCACATTAACTGCTTGTGGTGGTTCTGGTTCTGATGATTCATCTACCCCAGATCCAGTAGTACCTGAAACTGGGTTTAGCTTTGCTGCAACTGAGATGGTCACAAACTTAACGAATGACGTCATTGTAGCGGGTTATGCTGATTTAGCGGCACAGGGTGATGCATTATTATTGGCGACCCAAGCACTAGTAAATTCCACATCACAAGCAGATTTAACCGCTGCTCAAGAGGCGTGGAAAGCAGCACGTAAGCCGTGGGAACAAGGTGAGTCGCACATCTTTGGTCCTGTTGACTCATTGAGTATCGATCCGCATTTGGATAGCTGGCCACTAAATACGACTGATTTACAGACTCAGCTAGATAACAATACAGGCTTTGACGCCGAAACCATTAAAAGCTGGAATGATGATGTACAGGGTTTCCATACCATGGAATACCTATTGTTTGGCGATGGTGTCGCTGATAACAATAAGTCTATCAGTGATTTAACGACGGCTGAACGTGAATATGTCATCGCACTTGCTGAAGTGTTTAGAGATTATGCAAAACAACTTGATGATGCTTGGCAGATTTCTCATAACCCGCAAGATGCGAACGCATTACCATATGCTGATTTATTAACTTCACCAGGCAGTGATAACAACACAGTTTACTCTTCTGAACTTGCTGTCATTGAAGAGTTGATCAACGGCATGATTGGTATTGTTGATGAAGTCGGTAACGGTAAAATTGCGGATCCATTTGGTGATTCTTTAGCCAATGCTGATACCTCAAAAGTTGAGTCTCAATACTCTTGGAATTCATTAACTGATTTTGCGGACAACATTCAAGGTGTTCGTAATGTGTATCATGGCGAGTTTACAGGTTCTGCCGACAAGCAAGGGATTATTGATTTCGTTGCCGCAGCTGATGGTGCACTTTCAGTYCGTATCTCAAGTGAGATTGACGATGCAATTTTAAAAATTCAAGCTATTGCAGGCAACGACGATATGCCTTTCCGTCAAGCTATTCTTGATGAAGCGGGTCGTACTCGTGTTGAAACAGCAGTAACAGCACTTACGACTTTACAAACCTCATTAGASTCAGATGTTATCCCACTTTTATCTGAGTGGAACCCTCAGTAAGCCACATAACGGATAAGCAATCGCTTTGCTCTAAATTTGATAAGGGCAGAGCGATTTAAGCTTTTGACTAATAAGCCTGCCGTTAGAGCAAGGCAAGTCCCAAATTGTGTTGTTTAAGCCTTTTGCAGTGTTATTGATTTAAGAGTGTGCAAGATGAACAAGTTTCAAAAATTCCCCTATCAACATAACAACATTGTGCTGACATCCATGGTTAGCATCTTACTATTATCAGCATGTGGTGGCAGTGGTGATGAGCAGCCAACACCGACGCCAGAGCCACCTGTTGTCACCTATCCTGACTTTACCGATATTACCGCAAGTGGTGGCGATACAACGACCTATGATGCCGGTAATTCTGGGCATGGTTTTTCGACACCTGCACCTAATTTATCAGAGGGCGATTTAGCACTGCACCTTGAAGGTGATGCTAACTTTGAAATTTCATTTACTACAGCGCCTAATATAGAACATCCAGAATTAGATGGTCTAGGCCCTGTTTTCAATAATGCCGACTGTAACTCGTGTCATCAACGTGATGGACGTAACTCAACGCCTTTCCTGTCAGCAGATCAAACCCGGGTCAAGCTAGGGTCTGATGCGGGAATATTCTTGCGGATCAGTAAAGCTGCAGATGTTGAATGTACCCAAGGCAATGCTGCAAATAATTATTGTGCTCCAATCCCTGTGCCTGATTTTGGTGGTCAATTGTTTCATCGTGGCGTGCTAAAGGCGCGAGCAGATTGGCAAGAAAATGCCTTTGGCGGCCAAGCAGACGTTTACTTGTCATACGAGCGTACAACAGTGACTTATGACGATGGCACCAGTGTTGAACTTAAAAAGCCGATTTTTGAAGTTGAAAATCCATATGACGCACCTGGTGAGACAAAACAAAGCACCAACATTACCTCAAATTTACTTCAAGATGATGTGTTAATGGGTTGGCGCAATGGCATGCCAGTATTTGGTTTAGGCTTATTGGAAGCGATACCTGAAGCTGCCATTCTAGCACTAGCGGATGCCGATGATAGCAACGGCGATGGTATTTCAGGTCGTCCGAATTGGGTTTTTGATGCGATTAAAGATCGCAACGGAGATGACAACCCTGTCTCTCTTGGTCGTTTTGGTTGGAAAGCCAATACGCCAAGTGTAAGAGTGCAATCTTTAGGAGCATTACGTGGTGATATTGGCATTACTAACCCGTTATTTCCTGATGAAAGTGTGGCAGGTACTAGCCTTCACGACTCCTATTTAACCCGAACAGGTTTTGTTGATACCGGTGAAGATGAAAATGGTGAGCCTGAAGTTGACCAAGCGTTTAGTGATGCAGTGGTTTTTTATGCTGAAACCTTAGCTGTACCAGCCAGACGTAATGTTGATGACTCTGATGTACGTGAAGGTGCCCGTTTATTTGCATCAATTAACTGTAGTGGTTGCCATACTCCAAGTTTTACCACTAAAACTAGCGGTGATATTGGTGGCAGTGACATCATTGATTCATTAAAGGGCCAAGTGATTTATCCTTTCACAGATATGTTATTGCACGATATGGGTGATGACTTAGCTGATGGGCGCCCTGACTTTTTGGCTAATGGTAATGAATGGCGTACCCGCCCGTTATGGGGCTTAGGGTTAACTCAAACCGTTAATCCGCAAGCTGGATTTTTGCACGATGGCCGTGCAGCGACAGTTGAAGAAGCCATTTTATGGCATGGTGGTGAAGCACAAAACAGTCAAGAGGCATTCATGGCATTGAGCAAAACTGAACGTGATCAGTTAGTGTCATTCTTAATGTCACTTTAGTCGGCAAGTTATTATTAAGACAAGCGTGATGTCGTATTTGTAAATTGCTGATTTTCAAAATGTATAAGTGGGCATATCGTCAGATATGGCCACTTTTTTGTGAGCGAGACAAAAAAATCATCATTTAATTAGCTGCTATTGCTAATATGTCGTGATCTGATTCATGTAAATTTATTCGAGATTCAATTAAGCTAGTCTTTAAATGCAGTTAGTCTATTAAAAGACATTTTTGATACTGTAACTAACGTATCGAACAGCAGGGGAAACGTGTTAATTCTATCCCCATCTTTAAACTCGTTCTTTGTTTATCTTAGAGGTTAACGTGAGCAATATTTTAATCGTTTATTCAACAGTCCACGGCCAGACCCGTAAGATATGTGATTATATGCAAGAAAAGCTTGAGGCTGCAGGTGAAACTGTGACTTTATCAGCACTGCAAGATAAACCTGATTTATCGGCTTTTGATAAAGTGTTTATTGGCGCAAGTATTCGCCATGGTAAGCACCGCCCTGAGCTCTATCAGTATGTTGCTGCAAATAAAGCATTACTTGATACCAAACCCAATGGTTTCTTTTCAGTTAGCTTAGTGGCGAGAAAGCCAGGTAAAAATACGCCTGAAACCAATATGTATATGCAGGCATTTCTAAAACAAAGTGAATGGCAGCCTAAAGAACTAGAAGTGTTTGGTGGTAACCTTGACTATCAATACTATGGGCCGATGGATCGTAATATTATTCGCTTTATTATGTGGATCACCAAAGGGCCAACCGACCCGCACACAAAGGTGGAATACACAGATTGGGCTAAAGTCGACAATTATGTCGAAAGAATCCTGTCTGCTTAACATCATTTAAAGCCAACATATCGAATGTTGGCTTTATTTTTAGCCGCTAAAGCAATTTTATGACAATAGATAATCCGTGCTTTTGGCTAAAGACATACTGAGGATAGTTATGAATCAAGTGAGTAGATGGTGCCGCACCATTGCAGATAAACTGCATGTTATCGTCGTGGCCTTGAGTATCTTTTTAGTGGTAACGAGTCCATGGATATTGATTGGCAGTCGTTTACGTGCGAAAGCCAGTATTTGGGATAGCTTACATGTATACCTTGGCTTGGTTGCAGCCATATTCGGATTATTGTTTTTATTGAAGAACCTGTTAAATGGGCATTGGCGACAGTTTTTTCCGTGGCTAACATTGGATTTTGGTCAACTTGTTCAAGAAATAAAGCAAATACCGCAGGGGAGGTTACCCAGTTCAGGCGGCAAAGGGATTTTTAGTATCGTTGAAGGAATAGGCTTAGTATTGATGGCGCTGGTCAGTATTACAGGCATCGCATGGTTTGTTTATCAAGGGTCGAGCGATGCGTTAATGTGGCGAAAATATCACATCATGTTTGCTCAAGGCTTTGTTGGCTTTTTAGTTATCCATATCATTTTTGCAGCATTTCATATTATTGATATGGTAAGAAACTCTTGAGTGCAGTTTGACGTTATCTCAGTGTTATGGAAATCAAAACTGGCGGTAAGTAACGATTGATAAACTCATTTTAGATAGTAAAAAAAAGCCCAATCAAATGATTGGGCTTTTTGTTGTCCGATTAACAGCAATTGAGTGAGTTGCGTTATCGATTTGCGATGGTGATTACTTCTTTTCTAATGCTAAGTAATTCATCACATCAATTAGGTCACCAAGGGTGCGCATTTCATTCATGTTGATAGCGTATTTATCATTGACGATGAAAGTTGGAACGCTTTGTACTTGGAACATCACTTGCTGTTGACGCCATAGTGATAACTTTTTATTGGTGGCATCACTGTCTGCGATTTTGTCGTAAGTTGCACCATCAATACCATGAGCGGCAAAAACTTTTTTGATGTCATCACGGTTATTAATTTCTGGCTCATCATGTGTGTGGCCTGGTGCGCTATGATCGTGATGACCACCTTCACCTTGAATCGCTTGGAACATGGCAGTATTAAGCACAGCTGCATTACCCACTTCATGGATAACAGCTAATGAGCGCATGACTTCTGTGCCAATGTCGCTGTTCATAAAGTCAACGTGCTTAGTTTCGAAGCTGATGCCTTTATTCAAGTTGCTTTTAATTTCTGGCAGGTACTTACTTTCCATGTTGTAACAGTTATGGCAATAAAAAGAGAAGAACTCAGAGATTTTAGGCTCGCTTGAAGCTGGTGCATCAGAAATTTTAGTGTAATGCTGTCCTTCAACAAACTTAGATGGAATCTCAGCAACTTTTTCAGCCACTGCTTCAGTCGTGACTTCAACCGCTTTTTCATTCGTTACTTCAGCAGGTTTGCCACAGCCGGTTAAGGCGATTGTGAATGCCGCAAGTGCCATAGTAAATGCTATAGGTTTAATCTTAATCATTTCAGCCTCAATAAAAGTGTCACGTTACCCGCTGGTAGTCGTGAAAAATCTTAAAATAGTCTTAATTAAGCCAAAACTTAATTGCCTTAATCTTAACAAGAATTATGACCTAAACGATGATTTATTTCAGAGTTAAATATGTGATGTGGTACGGCTTTCTATAAAAATAAATAGGCGTAAAACGCGGTGTTATCCCGCTTTTGAGCGTAAAGTTTGCCATGCTTCACAAACTTGCCGAAACTGCTCAGCATCTCCATCTGGGCGATCAGGGTGGAGTTTTAAGGCTAACTTGCGCCACTGTTTACGAATATCTTTGTCGGTTGCGGTTTCGTTTAACTCAAAAATCCGTAAGGCATGAGAGTCGTGCATGAGCTGTTGGTTAGCCCCAATATACTCATGGTAACTTGTCCAAAAAGACTCGAGCATTTCTTTTACTACATTGGCACAAGTGTCGTAATGTTGCCAATCAAGGTAATAGTTTTTTAACGCTTCATCATGTTGTTGCTGGTGGACAATGTCATGGGGCAATACACGACATATTTTTATATCCATTGCTTGAACCTGGAGCCACTGCTTAGGTAAAAGCATGCTTTGTAATTCAAACAATGCATTCATCAATAAAAAGTTGCGTTTGAATAAATCCTTTTCAGGCAAAGGATCAAGATCATGCATCAAGCCTTTGGCTTGTAACGCACTGGCAAGATGGTGCACCTTCCAGCTTTGATGTTGGCCTTGAAGTAAAGTGAGTAGAGGCCAAATTAATGGGTTATCACTTTTAAGAGATAATGACTCATGTGATGAAAACGACTCTGGCTTAGCATTGTGTGCAGCAAGCATAGGGGCTATTTCACTATGAATGGGCAGTTAATTTACTATGCCACAGATGCACAGGGAGTCAATGGTGAAAAAATATTCAAAATGAGCTTATGCTTGAGCCATGAAAATAGCGTCAATTTGGGTGGGTTGGTTTAAATAATTGCTGAAATATGTCTAGTTTCAGTAACAAATATGACGTTTCGTCACATTGCTCAAAGACAAGCAGCTATCCTTGGTATAAAATTCGCCGCAATAAAAACGATAGGGGCCCAATCCAATGACAGATAAACATTACATCAGTGCGCAGCAGTTACTTGAAGACTCTTTTAAGCTTGCGGCGCAAGTATACGATAGTGGTTTTAGACCGCAATTTATTGTTGGTATTTGGCGTGGTGGTGCACCTATTGGTATTGCAGTACAAGAGTTTTATGATTTCAAAAATGTTGAAACTGACCACATCGCAGTACGAACGTCTTCTTATTATGGTATTGGAACTGATAAGCAAAGCAAAAAAATAAAAGTGCATGGCTTACATTACATTATTGAAAATGCCAATGCAGAAGACGGTTTATTGATTGTTGATGATGTTTTTGATTCAGGCCGTAGTGTGGATGCGTTAATTGATAAACTGCAAAAGTTTATGCGCAAGAATATCCCAACAGATATTCGAGTAGCATGCCCTTACTACAAACCCAAAAATACCGCTGTTGACTTAAAACCTGATTATTTCATCCATGAGTCTGAAGAATGGTTGGTTTTCCCTCATGAAGTGTCTGGGTTAAACCCACAAGAAATCGCTGAAGGGAAAAGTGATTTTAAGAATATTCAGCATTTGTTTAAGTAAAAGCAACGAAACTGGTTATTTTTTGCTAAACTAGCAAGCTGAACAGTGCGTCAATGATAGTGACATACACGTGGTTTTAGTCCGTGTTTAGCTACTATCTTGATGCATTTTTTATTACCTAGAAAAAGATAAACATCGATTATGAGTTCTGTAGAGATATTTTCGCCGACACCGCCTGTAACTAAGTCTACTGAAAAGAAACAGTTAGAGTTACTCGCACCTGCTAAAAACGCAGACTATGGTATTGAAGCCATTCGTCATGGTGCAGATGCAGTTTACATTGGTGGGCCAGCATTTGGCGCTCGTCATAATGCCGGTAACAGTGTTGAAGATATTGCTCGATTAGCTGATTTTGCTCATCGCTATCATGCGCAAGTATTTGTCGCATTAAATACGATTTTAATGGATGACGAAATTGAGCAAGCCCAAGGCTTAATTTGGGAATTATATGAAGCGGGTGTCGATGCACTCATTATCCAAGATATGGGATTATTGCAGTTAGATTTACCACCGATTGCAATGCATGCCAGTACCCAAATGGATAATCGCACCCCTGAAAAAGCAGTATTTTTAGAGCAGGTGGGATTCTCGCAAGTGGTATTAGCCCGCGAGTTAAACTTGCCGCAAATTAAGCAAATTGCTGACAACACCAAGCTTAAATTGGAATATTTTGTACATGGCGCATTATGTGTAAGTTACAGCGGTTTATGTAACATCAGTCATGCGTTTTCAAATCGCAGTGCTAACCGCGGTGAGTGTTCGCAAATGTGCCGCCTTCCTTGTGACTTGTCGACCCGTGATGGTGAAGTATTAGCTGAAAATGAGCATTTATTATCACTTAAAGATAATAACCAGACAGAAAACCTCGAAGCATTAATTGATGCTGGGGTGACTTCATTTAAAATTGAAGGTCGTCTTAAAGATATTAGTTACCTTAAGAATGTGACGGCTCATTATCGTCAACAGTTAGATGCGATTATTGATCGCCGCTGCGATCTAGAGTCGATGTCTCATGGCCGCAGTGAATTTACGTTTACTCCTGATCCTGAAAAGAGCTTTAACCGTGGTAAAACGGATTACTTTATTAATCAGCGCACCGCGTTGATTGAACATTTTAGCTCGCCTAAATACATAGGTGAAAAGGTCGGCACAATTGTTGGTGTTGGCCGTGACTTTATTAAAGTTGATAGTGCTAAAGCGGGTAAAACCATCGAATTTAATAATGGTGACGGTTTATGTTTTTTCATCGATGGTTACCAAAAACAACGTCTTTCTGATAACAAGACCAAAGGGCTGCGCGTTAATCGTGCTGACGGCAATACCCTGTTTTTAACTGATGTTAGTAAAGATTTGAAAGTGGGTGTTGAGCTATTTAGAAACTTTGATCATCAATTTGATGCGTTGTTATCTAAAGATTCAGCCACCAGAAAAATACGAGTGAATATGGTACTCAATGATACCGATAGCGGCATTGCATTGACCATTAACGATAACCACGGTCATTATGCTACTACCGAGCTTGAGTGGGCAAAAGAGCCAGCAAAAGACTATGCAAAAGCCGATGCCAGCCTTCGAACTCAATTAGGAAAGCTAGGTAATAGTGATTATGTATTAGGGCAGTTACAAGTGAACTGTGCCAACAGATGGTTTTTACCAGCATCGGTAATTAATGGACTACGTCGTGACGCTATTGCTGCTTTAGATGAGAAGCGTATTAATGGGTATCAACGACCTCTTCGAGGCGAGCACGACAAAGAAGCGCGCTTCCCACAGAAGTATTTGAGCTTTCTATCAAATGTCGCTAACGATAAATCTCGAGAGTTTTATCAGCAGCACGGTGTGATTCAAATTGAAGACACCTATGAAAAGAACCAAGTGTTAACCGATGCGCCATTAATGGTCACTAAGCACTGTTTACGATATAGCTTTAATTTATGCCCTAAAGAAGTCGAGGGTATTAAGGCTGATCCTATGGTATTAGATATCGGAAAAGATAGATTAAAGCTGGTTTTCGACTGTCAGAAATGTGAAATGATGATTGTTGGTTCAAACCAGTTAGTGAAACAATAAACTACGTATTGGCAGCAATGCCAAGTTGAGCATATTCGCGTGTAACGCGACATATTTAAGCTGTAATCAGCTAGGAAAACCGAGTAATGAGCAAAAGTAAGAAGTACGATTTTCGTGTGTTAGCCGTTGGCGATACCTTTAAAGCAGAAATCACCCGTCGTATGAGTGCAACCAAGACTGTTGTATCTAAAAGTCATGATGGCTTTGCAACAGAAGAAGAAGCGACTGCATGGGGCCAAAAAGAACTGACAGGCTTTATGGCCACACAGGCTGAGCGCAACAAACGCAAAACAGAAAAGAAAATTAAAGCAAAATCAATTGCAGACGCGATTGCTGCAGAAGCACTTATTGACGATGAAAATGAATTGAATCTAACTGATTCAGAGGATTAGCTTGAAGATTAGCAGTTAAAATAATACAGTAATACAACATTTTGGTGACATAGTTTGCTGTATTTTATTAAAAATTAACTAAACTTCACCTTTCAGCACCAATACCAAGGATGATTTCGGTATGAAAGCTTGCGCTACCCTAATAATAATTGGGGGGCTGTTATCATTCAGCCCTTCATTTAATGTAATGGCCAAAGAGCCACAACCATTTCTTAATACTATTACTGCAAACCTTGACTCAGAGGGCGGTTCAACTAAGAAAGAACTGTCAATTTTTTCAAATAAAGTCTCTTTTGTGTTACCCACTGGCTGGAAAATGGCTTTCAATGCTGAGCGTGGCACCATGTATAAAGCGGAGTTTGTTCCTGCTGGAGAGTCTCTTAGTGATTGGTCTGACTTATTTTGTATTCAAGGTTTTGAAGGGTTAGCTGACAATATCGAAAGCGCCCAGTTTTTAGATAATTTTGCTGATACCTACCAACAAAGTTGCCAAGGAGAAGTGGTTTATAACCAGTTGGGGATGACTCAAATCGGCGGTAAAGAAGCCTATCATGGCATTATTGGTTGCACGGCGATGAAAAACTTATATGGCGGCGCAACGTCACGTAAGCAGCAAGGTGAAATTGGTTATTACGCCGTGATTAAAGACACTGACGATTTATATTTAATGCATAAGTCAATGCGAGGAAGTGTATTTAGTCAGTCTAACCCGCCACTCAACGCCTCAAACCACCGTGACTTTATTTCGAATATGCTTACGGTAAAGTTCTCCCGTTAACGCGCCTCACCACAAATGCTTGTCGCAAACCTGTAAGCCGTTTCTCTAATCATATTATTCAACTTATTTCGCTAGCAGTTGAATAATATGATAGATCATCATTCTTTATATCAAAAAGAAACATTAACACGTTATAATGTAATCTGTTGTTATATGTAACTGATGAACAGTCGTGTAAACAATTCAAATTTATCGTCAATTTTTTGTGGTGCCCAGCCTCTATTTCATTCAATGAATAGAATTGGGATAATCGGGAAACCAGTGAAAACCTGGTACTGCCCCCGCAACGGTAATGGTGAGAACTGAGTGCGTTAAATAGGCTTGTTGGAGAACTGACAAGTCTATAACGTTTAAAATTCAGCTTCGTGAGTCACAATGGTGACTTTATCCTGAGTCCGGAGACCGGCCCAAAAAATGATTTTGAGATTTCGGTGGGCAGATCTCGAAATGTAGCCTTACTAGCCATGAGTGAATCATTGAGTGTCAATTGAACTTGATTTCATTCAAATTGCTAGCACCTATGCTGCGGCAAATATGCCCCATTTTTCCTTTTAGGAGTTAAAGGTAAATGGGTACTAATCCAACTAAAATCGCCACTGCACTGAGCCTGATATTAAGTGTTTCTGCTGCAAGTTTTGTTTCAACTGCTAATGCTGAAACGACGAATACACCATCAACTACTGAGCCTGCTGCTATCAATGCAGAAACAGAAACCATTGTGGTCATAGGTCGAAGTGAAGCTAACCCACTGAATATTGCTGCTAACGTGCACGTCATTGGCCCCGCAGACATTGAGATGAGCGGCGCTGTAAGCTTAACTGACTTACTACGCAGCCAAGCGGGTATTCAAGTGTCTGATAATAATTCAGGTACGACCTTTGCTATGCGTGGTTTTACCGCATCGCAAGCTGCCAGTAACACTCTTATTTTGATTGATGGTCGCCGTTTAAATAATATCGATATTTCAGCGCCTAGTTTGAATGCGGTAGCGTTAAACCAAGTTGAGCGTGTCGAAGTGCTATATGGTAGTGCTGGTGTCGTTTACGGTGATCAAGCCGTGGGTGGTGTCATTAATATTATCACTAAAGCTCCTAACGGAACTGGTGGTGGTCTTGAGCTAAGCGCTGGTAGTTTTGATACCTATGAAGCTAAAGGTGATATTTCTGGCCAAATCAATGATGCATGGCGTTATTACTTAGCGGGTAGCTACAACCAAAGCGATAACTATCGTGATAATAACGAGAGTGAAACGGGCTCTATTTTAGGACGTTTACAGTATCAGTCTGATAAACAGCAGTTTTTTGTAGAAGCCAGCTACTATGACGATAATCGTCAAGCACCAGGTGCTTTAACCTTAGCGCAATTTGAAGATGATCCTAGTCAAGCTGCACCATTCACAGATGATGACTACACCCATGAAATGACCACAGCACTGCGTAGTGGTTATGAGTATCAATTAACTAATGAGTGGGCTTTAGCCGCTGATATAAATTATTCAGATACCTTAACCACTAACTTTTTATGGGGGAGTGCTGGGCGAATTGAGCGTAACTTATTTAGCTTTTCACCTAAAGCGACGGGTAATTACCAGTTAGAGCAAGGTGATTTAGACATTGTCGCTGGTATTGATTTAAGCGTTGGTGAAGCTGATTTTGATCTGGCTTACACTCAAAGAAACAATGAACAAAAAATGGCAAGCGTTTACGTTCAAGCCTCGGTGCCATTAACAAGTACATTATCTTACGTCGTGGGTGGCCGCTATAGTGAAGTGACTGATGATTTAACCGATCAAACTTTATATCCAAACGGTGTCGAGCTTGATAATGACGCCCATGCATTTGAGTTAGGTTTAAATTATCGTCCAAGTATCGAACATCGCTTTTATATTCGTGCTAATGATAACTTCCGTTTTGCTAAAGTTGATGAGCAGGCTTACACACCAGTAACCACAATAGGGTTGGACCCACAAACTGGTCGTTCATATGAAGCAGGATGGGATTGGACAGAAAGCTTATACACCTTCAAATTAAACGCTTATGTACTCGATTTAGAAGATGAAATTGTTTATGACGCTGGGCGCACAGATGGCCCACAAGGTGGCGGTGCAAACGTTAATGCGGATGCATCTCGCCGTTTTGGGGTTAACACCAGCTTTGATGTTCAATTATCAGAAGATTGGTTATTAGGTGCATCATATGACTACATTGATGCTGAGTTCACTGAAGGTGAAAATGAAGGTAAAGCTTTGTCTTGGGTTGCTGAACATAATGCACGTGCTTATGTCAGTTATGACATTGCAAGTGAGTGGCAAGTGTTTGCTGAAGGCATTTACACCGGTGAGCGTTATATCGAAGGTGATAATGCCAATGTTGACCCTAAATTAGACAGCTATGTGCTAGCTAACCTTGCATTGAACTACACTCGTGATAATTGGTCTGCAAGTTTGCGTGCGGATAATTTATTTGATGAAGAGTACGTTAGCGCTGGCTATTACTCTGCATGGGGTAATGGTTATTATTCAGGGAATGGCCGCTCTGTACGTTTGACTGCTGGATACCGTTTTTAGAAGTGATTATTTTTTAAACGGTGGCAAAAATCCAAACAGGATAAAACACTAGAAAAATTAAAGCCGACAACTCGCTTGTCGGCTTTTTGTTTGATTAAGGATTAATTACTTGACCTTTATGCTGCTTATGTGGATAAATCTCGTTAGAGAAATATAAAAATGTGAAAGGGAAGCAGTACAATATGACCTATCTTGAGCAACAAGTGTTAACTCAAGTCAAAGCTATTATCGGCAACGAAGAACAAGTGATTGGTCGTCGCGGTATTTTGATCCCTTTGAAGAAAGCCCTCATTAATGAAGCTGATATCCGTGTGTTAATTGATATCGTTTCTAGCGATCCTGCGTTAGCTGCACACTTATTATGGCGAAGTAATACGGCTCAAGCTGGTGGTATTATTTCGACTAAAAATCGCAGCATTAAAGATGCACTTATCCGTTTAGGTCAAGTGAATATTTATCGTTACGCGTTTTCATTTTATTTAAAAGAACGTCTTGATGAGCTTAAAGAACCATACAGTAAATTGGTTAAAGGTTATTGGGCGTTAACTGAAAGTATCGCCGTCGATGCGGTGCAGCATCTACGTGATATTGAAGAAAGCGATCAACCGATTGATATTGATGCTGATGAAGTGCAAACCTTAGCCTTATTCAGCGTTTTTGGTCAGGTAATAACCTTGAGTGCATTTGCGTTTTTAAATGCCGCATCAGAAAAAGCTATCTCACTACAAGTGATTAAAACCCTCATTGATACTCAACAACAAAGCCTGTCTATAGAAGCATTTGAAGCATTAGGGCTTGATGATGATTTACGTAATGAGTTTATGATTGCTCATAATATCAAGCAGACAGATAATGCGAACTCTGCGGGCATGGTGTTAAGACATGTTTTAGCGAAACGTAATGTTTTGATAAATCCACTATCTGATATCGATTCGTGATGTAACTCATTCCTCAACTGTTTTTTAAATATCAAATCTTAAATAACAAAAATGCCACTGTATCAGTGGCATTTTTTTATGGTGTCTCTAACACTTTCTTGCTTTAGTGTTGTTGAGCTAACCTTTGCAACTTTAACCCTTCAGCAGCAACTAGGGTCAACCACTTTTGAATCAAGTTGGTGTTAGCAGCATTACGACGGTAAGCCGCAAATAATGGCCGTTTAAGGCCTTCTGCTCCCAGTCTCACAGAGGATAGGTTTAGCCCATGGCTTTCGTTAATTGACCAACTTGGTAATGCGGCAATACCGTCATTGCATGCAACTCGTTGTAACAGCATTGCGGTTAAATCACATTGTTTCTGCTCACCCGCTTCAACACCAGCAGGCTCTAAAAAGTGCTTATAAATATCTAAGCGTTGCAGCGGTACTGGGTATGAAATTAGGGTTTGTTTAGCCAGTTGTTCAGGTTTAATAAACGTTTCTTTTGCTAATGGATTATCGTTAGCAACAACCAACTTTACCTCAAAATCAAATAAGTGTTGGTACGCTAATGCATGTCCTGGCACAGGATCTGAGGTGAGCACAATATCGAGTTCGCCTAGCTCTAAAGCATTTAAAGAATCAAATAAGTGACGGCTCGACAAATCGATACGACCATCAGGTGCTAATTGTTTAAATGCTTCAGTGACAGGCATTAACCAACGAAAACAACTGTGGCATTCAATCCCCAATTTTAATGACTGAGATTCTGCATCTAAACCTTTTTTCAAATCAGATTCGGTGACCATCACTTTAGGTAAAATTTCTTCGGCAAGGTTCAGTAATCTTGCCCCCTCTTGAGTAAACGATAATGGCTTACTTTTACGGATAAAGATGGCTGAATTAATACGGGTTTCCAATTCTTTAATTTGGTGTGATAGCGCTGATTGGGTAACGAACCGTTTTTTGGCAGCACCAGCAAGGCTACCACTCTCTTTTAGTGCCATCAAAGTACGAAGATGTCTCAGCTCTATCATATTATCCTCACATGAATTTTGCTCAACTTACGGGTGAAATCAATTCGATTGCTTAATGACAGACTATCACAATAAACTTCTAGACGTCCAGACGCCTGTGTAATTAATTTACAGAAATGTGTGTTTTTTGTTAATTTAATGGCGTTTTTGATATAGGAATTACAAGATTAATGTTTATAAGTCCCTACAATGTTTAATAATTTGCCGTTTTGAGTAAGAGATGAGCACTGAATAACATTTGATATGAATTTCATCACCCAGATGGCTGAGCTTGTTGACGGTCGAATTGTAAAGGGGATCCATCTGAACAGTTCTATGAAGCTAATGTCGTAGGTGACAAATGCTGATTAAGCTCAGTGAAGTAGCATTGATATTGCTGAAATTAAGCAGACTTTAATAGATTACCTATACTGAATAAATCTTCTTATTTAAGTAACGGAGTGATAATGAGCCATACATACAAACTGATTGAATTAACGGGATCTTCTCCCATTAGCTCAGATGATGCGATTAAAAATGCGATAGCTGCAGCGAATAAATCTATCAAGCATATGCGTTGGTTTCAGGTCGTAGAGACAAGAGGGCATTTAGAAGAAGGGTTAATTGCTCATTGGCAAGTGACAATTAAGGTGGGCTTTACCTTAGATCAAAGTTAATGGTTTTTATCTGTAATCAGCGCAAATGTGGATGGTAATCTTATGCTCATTTGTCGCTGATTTTGTTTATTCATCTTTAATGAGGCTATGCATTTCAGTTATGATATTGCGCCTTATTAATGGTGACTATGCATCTCTAGGTAAGCCTTTTTCGATACTTCTCACCACTCGCAGTGTTTTACGATTAACCGCGTTTTCATGGTTTTGTTGCTGCTCATGAAGTGCCCAGTCAATGTGTTCAATGACCATTTTATCAACTTCTTCAGACAGCTTTTTAGCATTAAGTGCGCTAATAATATTTTCACTATAAGGTGCGTTGCCTAGTGCAATAGCGATATTACGTAACCAATTTCTGTGGCCTATACGACGTATTGGGCTACCTTCAGTTAGTGATAAAAACTGCTTTTCGCTCCAAGAAAATAGAGTTAATAAATCCGGTTGTATTAATTGCTGGCGAATATGAAAGTCGCTTTGTTCTGTCAGCGGTGCTCTTGCGTTAATAGGGCAAACTAGTTGGCAGTCATCGCAGCCATAAATGCGATTGCCGATGGCCTTACGGAACTCAAGCGGAATAGCGCCCTGAAGTTCGATGGTTAAATAAGAGATACAGCGACTACCATCAACAACATTATTGTCCAAAATGGCATTGGTTGGACATGATTTAATACAGGCAACACAGGTATTGCAGCTTTGCTCTATTGGAATATCAATGGGTAATGGCACATTAGTGAGCACTTCACCTAAGAAAAACCAACTGCCCGCTTCAGGGTGTAACAACAATGAATGCTTACCGGTCCAGCCTAAACCTGCTTTTTCTGCGAGTGGGCGCTCAAGGATAGGCGCTGAGTCGACAAAAGGTCGAAAGTCGACTCCTGTAACACCAAGTGTTTGGCAATGAGCGACAATTTTATCGCCAAGTTTTTTTAGCTGCTTTCGAATGAATTTGTGATAGTCACGACCGCCAGCGTAGCGAGAAATATAACCTAGATTTGGGTTAGCAAGATTGGTTGCAAATCCGGCCTGTGGAGGAAGGTAATCCATTCTAGCACTCAATACTCGAACGGTACCTGGGTGCAATTCATGGGGCCTTGCCCGCATCATTCCGTGGTTGGCCATATAGCTCATTTCACCATGGTAACCTTGGTCCAGCCAGTGTTGTAGCTTAGGTTCTTGTTCTGCTAAATCTGTGTCTGTGATGCCTAATTGAGCAAACCCTAACTCGATAGCCCATGCTTTAATTAAGCGCGCAAGGCTGGTTGATTCTTGTGTGGTGAGGGCACGGCTTAACACTGGCGGTATGCTGGTGGCTTGGGGGTTTGGAACAGGCTGAGTGTTCGTAGCCGAAGGTAGATTAGACATATGACATAAACACGCTTTGCAACTGTGATGATATCGATATTATACGTGTTTATGCATTAGTCATCATCATGAAAGTAAACGATTTGGTTTCGACCTTGGTGTTTTGCTCTGTAAAGCGCCAAATCAGCTTTTTTGATTAACTGAGATAAGGTGGTTTCTCCGTGGCTAGTGCTGACGCCACCACTGATTGTGACCTCAAGGTTGTCACTAAAATTGGAGAATTGGTATAAATTAACGCTTGCTGAAATTTCCTGAGCTAAGCTAACAGCAGCTTGAGAACGGGCTTTGGGGAGCAAAATGATAAATTCTTCTCCTCCGACACGCCCTGCAATATCATCCTCTTTGATGTGTTTACGAATAATATTAGCAACAGCTTTTAATACTCTATCACCACATACATGACCGTGGTTATCATTAACCTTTTTAAAGTGGTCGATATCAATCGAAATAATAGAAAGAGGGGCTTTATCTTGAATATGCTTATCAAACGCACTATTGGCTCTACGATAAAAGCTCAATCTATTGGGGAGTTGAGTCAATAAGTCTGTTAGCGCTAAATACTTTAATTGCTTAGACTTTTTATTAAGAAATACACTGAATAACACTAGTGTGAGTACTGATGCTACTCCTAACATCAATGCCAAAACCTGTAAGCGTTCATTATCCTGTCTGATAACAAGTTGCTCATCTTTAAGTTGATGAAAGGCGACTAACTCTGCGTTTTCTGCTTCTAATTTTTGGCTATCAAATCGAACGCGCATCTCTGTACTAGCTTGGTTTTTAAGGGCTTTATCTAGCAATACATGAATGTCGTATAAGGCTAACTGTGCTTCGTACGCTTGTTGCCACCATTCAAGTGATTCATAAATTTCAACTTGTAGTTTGAGCAACATCTCGTGGCCACGTTTATTGTTATTTTTATCAAATCCCGCAATGGCTTTTTCTAAATGGGGTAATGCTGCTTGTGTTTGACCGAGTCCATGTTTAGCTTGGGCTTGGTGTAGTTGCAAGAAACTATAGTGGGTATCAACAGCTGGACTGACGATGTTTTCGTATTGATTTAAATAGTTGAGTGCTTGCTGATATTGACCTAGGTGTATAAGTGCCGATGACATATCAACAGCAACCCGGGCGACGAATGTGGGGTCGGTATGCACTTTTTGATAATAATTGTAAATCGATAAATAGTTGTCTGCTGCCTTTTGATATTGTTGCAAATCTTCATAGGCGTAAGCCATATCGTTTTTTACGATCATGACTAAGGCCGTTTGTCCTGTTGAACTAAATTGACGTTCAACTTCCTGGTAGTATTTAAGTGCTGTGTCAGTTTCACCTAATCTGCGGTAGGTAATCGCTAAATCAAGTAACCCTAAATGTTCTAGTGTTGGTAAGTTAAGCCCTTGATAGATTTCATAAGACTGCAGCAAGTTTTCTAACGCAATAGCAAAGTCACCAGTATAAGAAGCAATTTGACCTAGCATGGAGTAAGCGTCAGCTATTAAGCGTAAGTGTTCGATTTGTTTAGCGTCAGCTAGCGCTTGTTTTATTAATTTATTTGCGTTGTTTATTTCACCACGGTAGCGCAGGAGCGTTGCTTCACATAGTGATAGTTCAATGCGAATGGCTTGTGGCATTTCTGGGTAATTTTCATAGGCATTGATAATGAAACTTGCTGCCTGCTCATTTTGTTCTGGCTCAAAAAAGTTAAAAGCTAAGCATTGTTTAGGTAACAGTTTATGGGTTCTAACCATGTCACCTTTAGTGATCATTTGCGTGAGTTGCTCTATGGTTTGTGGATAGCGTTCATCATTGATATCGCCATGATCAACGATGGTAAACAGCGCATCAAATTCAGGGTTACTGAATTCATTGGCTTCCAGTGTATTGGCCAAAGATGTGATTGATACCAATAAGCTTAATAAACTCAAGCAACTCATTAGCAACGCGGGCAGCCTTAAAAAATGCTTCATTGCTGTTCCTCCCTTTCATGAGAGGAGCAATCTTGAAAATGAACCGTATTATCACGCCCGTTATTTTTCGCTTTATAAAGTGCAATATCGGCTTGCTTTAACTGAGTTGAAATTGTGGTTGATGACGTCACACTACTGATACCAATACTGGCGGTAAAAGGTTTATTCATTGCCAAGGAGGTCGTGTCTATTAATTTTATTTTTTGGTTAATGTTGGCAGCAAAACGAATAGCTTGCGCTTTATCGGTACTTGGCATGATGATTAAAAACTCTTCGCCACCAATACGAGATAAGGTGTAATCTTTATTCAGTATGCTTAAACATTGCTTAGCAATGAGTTGAAGAGCACGATCTCCCACATCATGACCGTATTGATCATTGACTGATTTAAAGTGGTCAACATCTAAAAGTAAAATCGAAAATTGGTTTTTTTGTGCTAATAACTTATTTAACACTTGATAAGCGAATAATCGATTGGGCAGCTCAGTGAGGGGATCTGTTAATGATAAACTTTTGTATTGAATTGATTTTTTTATTAGCTTTATTAAAAACGTCACAAGAATAATAAAAAATACCGCAGTTAACATTAACGCTATGTATTGTAATCGCTGCTTTGTTTTTAGAGCTTCAAGTTGTTGTTCTTTCAATGCTTGAAACTGCAATAATTGGTCTTGTTGATCTTCGAGTTGTTTAGAGTCGAATCGTATTCTCATTTCAGAGTTATAGGTTTCTTGTGTTGCTTTATCCAGTTCAAGATGGATAGTCAGAAATTGATGATGCCAATGATTAGCCGTTTTGTAATCCTGTTGTTGGGCAAAGTATTCACTAATGAGTTGGTAAATAAGGGAAAGCCCTTTTTTATTATTGTATTTTTTAAAGCTTCTTTCAGCTTCTATAAAATGACGTAATGCTTGCTCATTGAGTGATTGCAAGAAACGTAATTCAAATAGATAAGCATGCATATAGCCATAATGAGAGAACATTTCTTCATCAATAATGGTTTGTGCATCAGTCAGAATCCTATCCGCTTCTTCTAATCGTGACAGTTTGATTAACGGTGCAGCCATATCGACTTTAATACGCGTTTGATACAGCTGGTTGTTCGATTTATTGGCGACGTTTAATACATCTTGAAAATACGCTAAAGCGGTTTGATATTCACCATTATCAAGTTTTATGTAAGCCAATGAATGCTGAACAATCGCCAGTAAAATGTGACTTTGGTTTTCAATGAGACGCTGCTCGGCAATGCCATAATAATATAGTGCTTTATCGTTATCGCCTAAGCGTCTGTAAGCACTCGCCAATTCGATAATATTCAAATTAGCCGAGTTTGTATGGCCGATTTTTTGGTGAAGCTCATAGGACTTGCTAATGCTTTCTATAGCATTAAAAAACTGGTTTTCAAATAACGCCTGTTGACCAATAGAGTTATGAACACTCGCTAATACATTTTCATCGTTAAGTTCTGTCGCTGAGGCTAGCATTGCTAGGTTGATTGCTTTAGCTTGCTCATGCTTACCAAGGTAACGTAGTGCTTTAGAGCGGCAAAGGTTCAATAATATCGGGGTGCTTTTCGCATAATAATGACCGTTTGATATTGAGTCTGTTGATTTGATTAAGGCGTGCAACTTATCAGTTTCATGTGCACGAACTTGTTTACATGTAAACGTCTTAAGAGCTTGAAGGCGAGGTAAATCATTAGGAGCAATAAGGGCTTCAAGCTCCAGCAATTTTTCATCGGTGAATAACGTGCCTGTCAGTTCATCATTATTGAACTGATTAAAAATATCGTCTGCAGCTTGGTTTTGTATAGGGTTAGCGAAAACGTGTTGGGTAAAACAACCTAATAAAATCAAACATAGACAAAAAGTGAGTTTAATAATTGGACTCGTAATCTTGTTTATAAAAGGCCAATAATGTCGTTGACACAGCAATGTGTTATACCGTTTTAACGCAGTTTCTTCCTGCAGATTTTGCTTGATAAAGTGCATTATCGACACGCAAAAGCATGTTTTCAAAATTATCGCCATTTTGATAATGCGTGACGCCTGCACTGACCGTTTGTTTAAGCTCTGGCGCGATAGTATCCCAATCAGCGTCAGCAATTCTCACAATAAGCCTACTTGCGATATCATAAGCTTGTTGTTCATTTGCCCCAGGTAATAAAATCAGGAACTCTTCCCCTCCGACTCTACCAACAGTATCGGATTTACGCATCAACTCTTTTGCTATTTTAGCAAGTTTTATCAACACTTTGTCGCCAATGTCATGTCCTAGCGTATCGTTGACTTTCTTGAAATGATCCGCATCAAAAGAAATAACCGAAAATTGGCTATGCTCGGTTTTTGCTTGGTTAATATATGTTTTAGCTAACGCGTAGGTATGGCGTCGGTTAGCCAGTTTCGTGAGCTCATCAGTCAATGCAAGATCTTTGAATTTTTGTTTGCGCTTGACTTGTTTTACCGCATATATGGTCACGATGATTAAAATGATCGCGACCAATATAATGATAATGTTTTGCAATCGTTTGTTTTGCTCAAGCGCTGCTAATTCTTTTTCCTTTATGAGCTGTATTGAGAGTAAGTTTTGATTTTCAGCTTCAATTTTATCGGTGTTAAACCGTGCTCTCATTTCACTATTTCGACTCGTTAGACTGAGTTGATCAAGCTTATGATGAACGTTGAGATAATCTGTTAGTGCTTGATGAGCAGATTGGTAATCTTTAATGGATAAATAGATTTGATTTCGTAGAGTGTATAGCTGGCTTAACCCACGATCGTTATTGCTAACATTAAATCCTGATTCAGCTTCTTCAGCATATTCCAGCGCTTTTTCGGGATGTTGTTTAATCAGTGCCGCTTGGGCACTGAATAATTTCATGAAACTAAAAAGGCCATCAAATTCAATTGTGACTGTATTTTCTGCTTGCTCTAAAATTTCAACAGCTTCATCTACTTGATTCAACTTGATTAATATTCCTGCCATATCTACAGCAGAAGCAGCAGCTGAAAGTGAATTCTTTTGTTGGTGCCAATATTGGTAACTTTTTTGATGTCGCTCTAAAGCCAATTGATTATCACCTAATGCCTCATAGGAGTACGCTATTTGCGTATTGGTATCAAACGCTTCTACTAGCTGATTATTGTCTAGGTATGCTTTTTCAAGTTTGAGTTGATATGTCAGTGCCATTTGCGGGTCGCCAAAACGGCGATAGCTATTGGCTATTTCACTTAAATTAACCCGTGCCCAGTAAGCTAGGTTGAGTTGTTCATACATGGATTGAGCAGGGATTAGGTCTTCAAGGGCACCAGTGTAGTCACCTTCATAAGATAACATGGTGCCTCTCATGCTTCTGCCATCTGCTATTAAGCGCATATTTTCAATCAAATACGCTTCTTTAATTGCTGCGTCATAATCCAATTTCGCTTGTTCCGGCTTACCTGAATATTGGTAATGTGAACCGCGGCATAATAATAAATCTGCATGCAGCTCTGAAGGATAGCTTTTTTGATGCGCCTCCATTAATACTTCGGCATGCTTGATGGCTTTTTGAAACTCTTCGGTCGTTTCAGAAGGATGGTACCAACATTGGAGTGGGATCAGCTTTTCACGTTGCTTTATATCGTCAGCTGGGATTAATTGATCGAGCTCTGCAAGATACTTATTTAATAACTCAAGATCGCCTTCTTCTCCCAAAAAAAATATCTCAAATAACTGATCTATTCGTTGTTGAGAGGAGGCGCTGCTTGCTGTTGCTACTTGAGTTAGCAAAGACACGCTAATAGCGAAAGCGAGTGCATATTTAAGCAGAGTGTTAATTAGGTTTTTCTCATGTTGTTTATAAATATTATTCCATTATGGCATATAATTATAATTGTTCAATCAAGCGGCTAAAAGTAAATGCAATGTATGTATTTTGTGCTTAAAACTAATTAAATTAGTTGCTTAGTGTTACTTTAATAACATTTGTTTTGGGTATAATAGTTAAATTATTATAAACTAAAACAAATGTACTAGTCAGGTGTCTATTCACTTTGTTAACCTTCTCAAACATCATTTAAATAATTGCGAAAAAATACCAAAATAAAATAATGGTAGTAGATTTTTTTAGGTGAATCCGGGGTGGCAAAATGAATTTTTACTCGGCAATACAATAAAAATCTTAACTTGAGAAATAATTAATGATTGAAAGAACTGCTGAATATCAAGCTACTGCAAAAGCGATTTCGTTTAATGTGGCAAATAAAGTTTTGCCTATGGATAAGTTGCCAGAAACTCTTTTAGAGGCTTATGAAGGCTTATTTAAAGAACTGATCCAAGACAATGCAGGCTTATTTGAAAAAAGTTGGCAGAGTTTGCCTGCAAGTGCGCAAAAATTGATGCCGCAAGCTGAGTTTCATGGGTTTTATATTGCCAATGCTTGGATGCAGTTGAGTCGTGTAGCTCAAGAAATTGCTGATGAAGCAGACTCAGACGAAGCGATCGATGAAAAAGAATATGATGGGGTGTTTGGCCGATTAGCCGAACAGTCACTCAAAGAAAGTATTAAGAAATTAAAGAAAGCAAGAACTGACCGTTCTTTATTAAATAGCTTCAAACAAGTGATGGCTATTTAAGACAAGTGATTACGCATTTTGGGAGTGTAAATGTCTTTATTATCAACTAAGCAGATCCAGTGGCCTTGTGAGTTAAGTGAAATCACTAAAGCTGAAATCATGGATCTGGCTATCGAAATTGATGGAATTGATCGTTATTCCACTTTGATCGACGGTGACCAACAACGCGGTATTTATTATTGTGTTCAAGGATTAGGAACATTTGCAACGACAAGTATTGATAACCGACCATTAGCTAGCTTTATTTTTGGTAAGCAAATGTGGGTGGGTGCTGTTGCTATTGAGATATACCCCAAAATCAATTTATACACCTGTGAGCTTGAGCCGCTCAAAAGTTTGTTTTTTCCAAAAAGTGAACTTAATGAGTTGGCGAAAAGAAACAATGAGGTTTACAAACTTTTGTACAGTATTATGCGTACAAATAGCCCCAAAATTGTTCAAGGTATGCATTTGTCTTTCTATGGAATTGAAGAGCGTATTGCGTTCTTTTTATTGGAATTAGTACGAAGTAAGAAGTCGACTAATATTCCTAGAATCGAAATTAAAATTACCCAGCAACAACTTAGCGAAATCGCTAACGTTAGCCGACCAAGAGTCAATGAAGTATTGAATAAACTAGCTCAAGAAGGGTTAATTGAATTGGTTCGAGGTAAGCTGTATATCAATGATTATGCAGCCTTAGCTCAGTCTTTAGAAGACAGAGTGGTGATGTAAATTTACCTGTGAAGATATAAAAAAGCCTAGCTAATTTAGCTARGCTTTTTTGTGGCTGATTTGCAGCACTAGAAAGAAGTGCGTCGGTAGCGACGGTACTCAGGTTCCCAGAAATTACTATCAATTTTCTGCGTTAATAGCTCATCAGGGCAAGGTAATGCCAGTTCTTGTTCAATGGCTTTTTTAGCAACAGCAAAAGCAATGTATTTACTCACCTCTTGAATGTCTTCAAGGGCGGGGAGTAATGAACCTGTGCCGTTTTTACCTAGAGGAGAGCATTCAGAAAGCGCACGGCTTGATGCCATAAGCATTTCATCTGAAACTCGGGTTGCTCCGCTGGCTAATACACCCAAGCCAATACCTGGGAAGATAAAGCTATTATTACATTGAGCAATCTCATAGGTTTCACCTTCGATGACAACAGGCTCAAACGGACTGCCTGTGGCAACGAGTGCTTGACCGGATGTCCAATGCAAAACGTCTTTCGGTGTTGCTTCAACACGACTTGTTGGATTAGATAATGGGAACACAATTGGGCGTTCGCAATGACTGTGCATTGCTCGAATGATTTCTTCAGTGAACAAACCTGGTGCGCCAGAAACCCCAATCAAGACAGTTGGTTTAGCGTTATTAACCACATCCAATAATGAAATATGATCGCTAAACCCATCCCATTGTTGAACATTCACCGTTTTTTGAGCCAGTTTTTTCTGGAAATATAATAGAGTAGGCATGTTATCTAATAGCAAGCCCCAACGGTCGACCATAAACACTTGTGAACGGGCTTGCTCGTCAGAAATACCTTCTGCCACCATTTGCGCCACGATGGCCTCGGCAATACCGCAACCTGCGCTGCCAGCCCCTAAAAAGGCAACACGCTGTTGACATAATTGGGTTCCAGCTGCCTTACATGCTGCGAGAAGTGAGCCTACGGTAACTGCAGCGGTGCCTTGAATGTCATCATTAAAAGTACAGAATCTGTCTTTATAACGCTCAAGTAACGGCATTGCATTTTTCTGCGCAAAATCCTCAAATTGGATCAGTGCATCAGGCCAGCGACGATTGACCGCCTGCATAAATTCTTCAATAAAGTCGGCGTATTCTTCGCCGCCAATACGAGGATGACGCGACCCCATGTACATAGGATCATCTAATAAATTAGGATTATCTGTGCCCACATCTAATGTGATTGCAAGACAATAAGCCGGACTAATACCGCCACAGCTGGTATACAGCGACAATTTACCGATAGGGATCCCCATACCGCCAATGCCTTGGTCACCCAAGCCTAAAATTCGCTCACCATCTGTTACGACAATGACTTTTACTTTATGGCGAGTCGAATTATTGAGAATGTCATCAATACGATCTTTGTTATCGTATGAGATAAATAATCCACGGTTACGACGATAGTTTTTTGAAAAACGCTCACAGGCGAGCCCCACAGTTGGGGTGTAGATGATAGGCATCATCTCACTGATATGGTTACGAACTAATCGGTAGAATAAGGTTTCGTTAGTGTCTTGGATGTTGCGCAAATAAATGTGCTTATCCAAATCATTACTAAAACTTTTATATTGCTCGTAAGCACGTGATGCTTGTTCTTCAATGGTTTCAATGACCCAAGGAATAAGCCCTTCGAGGTTAAAGTAAATGCGTTCTTCTTCACTAAAGGCTGTGCCTTTATTTAGCAAAGGAGACTCAAGAATGGCTGGACCTGCGAAAGGAAGATAGAGGGGGCGTTTATTATCGTCCATTGGAAACCTTATTGTCAGTGTCGAATGACTGTTATTTTTATCTATAAATAGCCAATTGTGACTGCCTAAAAATAGACGTTTTTAATTATCGATGAAGGTTAACACAACTAAGATTTTTTGTGGTCTGTTAAGTGAGCTATTTCACACTTTTTTTCAGCTAAATAGTGACGTCAGAGTCATCTTGGTGTTTGTTAAATGAAGCATAGGCATATTCAGCAGTATTAAGATTGCAAAATGTCGTAACATTTTTGGTTCTGACATTATGGTCGTTAAGTGCCATGCTGTGTATAGACATGATGGTAACTCTATGGGGTGAGAATGGCGCTTCCTCTTATTTGGCTCGGTACTGCCGCTATTGGTGCAATCATGCTGGCAGATGATCGCCAGCAGCGAAAAACAATTCAACATGAACGTCGTATGGGGCGCGCGCCCAAAGTGCCTAATGGTAAGTCTGTGAGCCCGTTAACTCCTAGTATTTGGCATCAAGGTGACGCCAAAGTTGATGCCGCCCCTGGGGCTATTGTATGTTGTTTCGTCTTTGGTGTGATTGAGCATACAGGTATTTGGGTGGGGGATGACCATTTAGTTGAATTGCACGGAAGCGGTTTGATTCGAGTGATATCGGCTAAGCGATTTTTACAAGGACGAACCGGTAGTTGTATTTTTCAAGCGTGTAACCATTTACATCAGCCCCTTGTCGCGCCAGAAGCATTGGCTCGAGCAGAGCAAGCCATCTATCAATATCGGGAATATGATTTATTTACAAATAACTGTCATCGATTTGTTTGGTCATGTATTAGCGGTGAAGAAACAGAAGTGAGAAGTTTTGAGCAACTTAATACGCTATTAGCTCAAGCATTTAAACAAGTTGTTTATTGGGATGAAGTGGCATTAAACATGAGGTAAAAAAGCCACAAAAAAGCACAGCCAATGCTGTGCTTTCAAGGTAAATGTTTATCTAATTTGATTACACGCCACGGTGTTTAATTGATAAGCCATGTAAGAAATTACGCAGAATCTGATCGCCACATGTCTTATAGTTCTTGTGGTCAGGGTTACGGAATAACGCCCCTAATTCTGACTTGCCAATAACAAAGTCCGCTAAACCACAAATTTCAATAATATCATCTTCACGAAGCTCTAGTGCAATACGTAATTTTTTGAAAATTAAATTATTAGTGAGGTTTTTAACTGGTGCTGGAACTTCACTACCCGGGCGTAAACCACGCTTTTCGATAATTAGTCCGTCTAAGAACTGACACATAACCTTGTCATTACAGGCTTTGTAGCCTTCTTCCGCTTCTTTTTTTAATAAGCTAATTATTTCATCTGTGCTGACTTCAACATTGGCTTGAGCGAAAATCTTAATCATTTTGGCATTTGAATAATCAAATACAAAACGTAGACGGCGAATAATATCGTTGTTAATCATATAAGTCTCTGGGCGCGGCTGCGCAGTTTTTTAACGGCAAAGTTAGTTTTATCGCCGTTAAATAAAAATCGGACGCGGATTATACCTGAAAAAGGCCAAATAGTTCAGATTATCTGCAATGAGATTGACGTCTTTCATTATAGACAAAAATTTATTGTGGTCACGACGACTGGATGGCGAGTTTCCAGTATATAAATAAGCATGAAAATCCAACGAGATAGACTAAGCCTAACCCAGCGAGTATTTTCATTTTTGTACCGTACCTGTGTTGCTCGGGAAGTGTCTCACTGGTCATCAACCTTAAATTTAGCCAAGCAAAAATGACTGTGGTTAGAAATGCCAATGTCATGACAAATTCAAGTAAAGGCAATAATGCCCCTTTGAAGAACCAAATCAATACTAGCCCCAATGAGGACACCAATAACATGACTCTGGTTAATCTTTTAGTACAATCTTGCTTGTTATTTAACAGCTGCCAACCAATATCTAAGGTGCGACTATAACCATCAATAACGGTCACTGTTGTACTGAAAATACATAAAAAAGCGACTAAACCAATTAAATATCGTGTTTCTTCGCCCATGACATCGCTATATAAATCCACTAACTGACTGGCAAATTTAGCACCAGAACTTGAAAATACTTCGCCGCTTCCATGCATGACTAACGCACCTAATGCGAGGAAAATAATCGCTAAAATTGCAGTGACAACAAAGCCTAAGTTGAAGTCAAATATAGCCTGTTTACTAGAAATAGTTTGGGTCTTTTTCTTTTCAAGTAACCAAAGGGAGTTCCACGCACTGACTTCAATTGGCGCAGGCATCCAACCCATCATTGCCACTAAAAAACCAACATAAGCCCATTGCCATGGGCTCACCGTTTGCTCTGTGACTATCGGGCCTTGATAGTGTTGCCACGCCAGTGCAACTGCCACTAAGGTCGTTAAAGTTAGTGCTAGCATAATGACTTTGGTCAATTTATCGAGGAGTTGATAATGGCCAAGGATTAATAATGCAAGGGAACTGATAAGAACTAAAAATGCCAGGATATCGATGGGTAAAGGAATAAATTGAGTCAACATGGCAGCGGTTAACATACACACCCCGGCTGTACTGGCGATAGCTGCAATGGTATTGAGGCAAGTGAACATCAATAAATAACCACGACCTTGTTTTAAATAGCCGTGAAGTAGGCTTTCGTTTGTCGCTGCGGTATAGCGGGCGCCAGCAGCAAAAAACGGGTATTTAAGCAGATTAACCAGTAAAACCACCCATGCCAATTGCCAGCCAAACTCTGCGCCAGCTCGAGTAGAAGAAACCAAGTGTGACGCGCCGATTGCTGCTGCCGCCATTAAAATTCCAGGGCCTAAACTGGCCAATAATGTCGATGTAGAAAATTGGCTATCGGTTATGGTTTTATTTTTCGGCATGATTTTTCTTTTTAATTAATAGAAATAAAACGTTAATAAATATTAGCTTACGACTATGTCATATTTTCCTTAATTGGAAAAGTAACATTGTGTTTACAAATAGTTTTGAAATTCTTGCGCAACAAATGGAGAGACGCGATTGGGTTTAGTATCTAGTGAAGTAATGCATCATAAAGCATTGTCTACTGGAAAGTTTAACTATAATTGCAAACAAACATGGGAGTGGTTTAGCTCAGTTTGGTTAAGGTCGAACAAGTCATTACAAACGTTGTTTAGTGCTGCTGATTTCATGGGATACGATCAGGCAACTCATTCGGCTATTGGGGCTTTATGGTACGGTAAAGTGACGTATCAGTTTTAACACATTTCAGTTTTAACTTAATGCTCATATGTTAGGGCCAGTTGATCTTTGCTGGTTAAGTTTTGTTCGAAATAAAAGCGTTTTAATTGAGGCGGATGGATTGATGCCTAGTCATCTAAGCAAAATTCATCCAACAAAGAGTAAAACGCTTTTACTCGACCCCTTTGGGCAGCGTTTGTTGGCCATTTTTACTGCGTTATAGACTTTTTATGTAGAATAACTACACCACAAAGTCTCTTCCTTGTATAAATGGTCAACAATTCGCTGCAAAAATAACCTTGAAAGATCAACAGGCCCTAGCTTAAAACTAGAAAATAGTAAGACGAGCCACAGGCTCGTCTTTTACTTTAAGTGGACTATCTGGCACTGTTATTTTGTTTACTATTAATGAAAGCTGATTTTCAATCATTTGTTAAGCGGACCGACAACTCATCATAGGAAGAAAAAACATGAACGTAGAAGTAAACACTGGCATCATCTTATATGGCACGCCCCGAAGTAGAGCGTTGAGAGTATCATGGTTACTGGAAGAGTTAGGTGCTGAATGGGAGTTTAGATTCCTTAATTTTGCCAAAGGTGATAATCGGAGTGAAGCATTTTTAAGCCTTAATCCAAGTGGCAAAATGCCCGTTATTTCGGATGGTGACTTTGTTATGACTGAGTCCGCTGCGATTTTGCAATATCTTGCTGAAAAATATGGCAAAGGTAAATTTTTACCTGAACCCG
This sequence comes from Shewanella sp. UCD-FRSSP16_17, assembly GCF_001675935.1. Classification (NCBI taxonomy): domain Bacteria; kingdom Pseudomonadati; phylum Pseudomonadota; class Gammaproteobacteria; order Alteromonadales; family Shewanellaceae; genus Shewanella; species Shewanella sp. UCD-FRSSP16_17. The sequence goes on along the minus strand of NZ_LZFV01000002.1, from coordinate 564,061 downwards.
GCAGTAAACAAGCTGGACTGCACCATCGGTGGGTGAGCTTTGTGATTTGTGAGTTAGAACAGCCGTTATGGAGTATGGGTAAACACCGTTTTGCATTGCCAGAAGAGCAGCGATTAGATGCCATGCTCCCCGTGGCAAAATTTGAATTTGATAAAGCCGCCAACATTGCCGAATTATGGGTGCCAGAGACAGGTTATGTTTGCGGGGATGAATTAACCATTGCGGATATTTTACTGACGCAAACTTTATTGTGGGCAACCGTATTTGAGCAAACGATTCCGCCAAAACTTGCAGCTTATCGCGATAGAGTGAAGCAGCGCCCTGCAATGACATCTGCATTAGAAAAGTCAGAAAAGATTGCTAAAGCTGCGCAAGAAGAGTAGCGATTAACATGAATAAATGACAACAAAAAAGGAAGCAATTGCTTCCTTTTTACATGTAACAGATGGACTAAAGTTGCGTTGCTGCCCATTTAGCTCGACTTTCACGAGACTCGCTCATGCCGCTGTCAGCGCGGTAGCTTTTGTAAGCTTCAACCTCAAGCGGTACGAGGCTCACTTCTACTTCAAGTACAATTTGGCACTCTTTTTTGATGCGCCAAGCGGCAGTATTATAAAGCTCTGTGAAAGGCAGTGAGCTTAAAAACTCAGGATTATACTGAGTATAAATCGCTTGTGTTGGGTAGACCACAAATGCTAAACGGCGTTTAGGCTCAGTTTTAAATAAAGCTTCAATACCGTCAGTGGTATTAAGGACCTGCATTTCAATCGTATCTTCGATTTCAAGCAACTTCTTTTGCGCAACTTCAGGCGCATCGGCTTCACCCGCTTCCCATGCAGTGACAGCATCTGCTGTAGTTTTAGTTAGCTCAGCAATTTGTTCTACGTTCAAGCCCAATGATAAGCGTAAACACTTCATTTCAATTGCGTTTAGGGCGTTTGATTTAGCCATGGTATTTCCTATTTAATCTGTTTTGCAGTCTTAATTTGCAAGGGGAAAGTATTCACTAACAAGTCTCTATTTGCGTTTAAGCCAGATGTCTTGAATCCAATCCCATAACGATTCCCACATGATGTCTGCCATACGTCCGTTGTTGAAAAAACGAATATTGGCTTCTTGGTCGATACAGTAAAAGTTATCCCCTTGCTGGCAGATAGCAATGTATTCTCTTGGCATACCTACAGACCATGCGTAGCTCGTGACTTCTGGTAAGTAAGTGTGCGAGTAAGGGTCTGATGCTGTCACCATTTCAATGGCGCCATAAATTACATCACTGCCAAAAAGCAGGTATTCTTTTAAATCATTTGGTAGTGAAATTAATATCTGTTCTTCCACTTCAACCAGTTGCTCGAAAGTCGGTAATTCAAGTGGTACAGGAACCGTTTCACTTAACTCTTGAAGCATTTCGATGACGTCATTCATCAGTCTTTCCCGTTATCGGCAATAATGGCGGGAGTATAGCTTGATTAACGCTGTTAACCAATTATCTCACTGGCAAAAACGCAAAAAAATGCACCTTAAAGTAAGGTGCGAAAGGAAGGGGGCAAACGTTGAAACTGGAAAATAGTGGCCTTAAGCCGCTTGGGGTTGGTCTCCTATATGAGTTGGGTCAAATTGAGCAAGACTTTGGCGTTTATAGCTAAGCCATGCTTTGTGGTAAAGCTTGTGAGATGACTGACGTAAATGCACAATTTGCATCATTTCGAAGTCATTCAATGGACGGTGCTCGGCTTGAGCAATATCCTCAATTTGTTGAATTTGCTGATATACCTGATGTTCAGGGCCACTTTTGATGTCTGCAATTTTAGCTAAGTGTAATTGCACTTCTACGATCATTTCAGACTCTGGCAGTTTAACCAGCAGGTTTACGTCGCGGTAACCAGATGCTTTTGGCTCAGCAAAGCGGTTTTTAACCTGAACAACTTCAGTGCTTTGGTTAAGGGCGTGATAACTGCGCATCAGGGTGCTGACATCATCTGCAACCAGTGTGGCTCTAGCAATATCGGTAATATAACTCGCATCACCCTCAAATTTACGTTGAATCTTTTGCTGCGCACGTTGATAGGTTTTTATCTCAGGGATTATCACTTGTGTATGGCAAGTTTGGCTGATGTCGTTTAATAAACGGCTAAGTTCATTTTTTGCTAGCGGTGCGCGTTCATACAGTTGGTCTAGGTTATCGGTATATTGTATTGGGGCTGCACCTGCTGTGCTGGCTAAATTAAATAGACTGTCTAAATCATTGACTAGAGCATGACTAACATCATAAATTGGTTTTTCTGCGCTAGTATCAACCGTTACAGCAATAGCATTACGGGTTGTTAGTAATAATAAAAAGATAAAAAAAGTTCGAAAAATTCTATTCATTAGCAATACCACAGACTCGATAACATTGAGTGCATTCAGTAAACGGAGTTAATCATCTAACCCTTTTGAGATATGGGATTACTTTAGCTGGTTGAAGCTGAATCAATGCTGAATATTTTGCCGAGTTTCGGAGGGTTTACGCTTCTTTACAAAGTCAATGTAAATAGTGTGAAGGAGGATTTTCGTAGGGGTCTAATTTCTATTTTCTAGAAAAAGAAAAGGACATCTATAAGATGTCCTTTAGATATTCTGCTATTCCTTTATGAATAACAATTGCTCTATAGCATTACCAAATTTTGACGCGTTTAGCAGGTTCGATATACATTTTATCGCCTTCTTTTACGTCATAAGTGCTGTAAAACTCAGGCATGTTTGACAGTGCACCTAATGCACGGAAATGACCTGGTGAATGGGGATCTGTCGCAACACGGTTACGTAATGCTTCTTCTTTCATTTTTACTCGCCAAATTTGAGTAAAGCCCATGAAGAAACGCTCATCACCTGTTAGACCGTCAATGACAGGTGCTTCTTTGCCATCTAGCGACATTTTGTAAGCTTTATAGGCAATAGTGACACCGGATAAATCCCCAATGTTTTCGCCTAAGGTGAGTTCACCATTCACGTGTAAGTCATCAAATACTTGATAACCGTTGTATTGTGATACTAATGCTTTCCCTTTCGCAGTGAAGGCTTCTAAATCAGATTCTGTCCACCAATCACGCATGTTGCCTTCGCCATCAAACTTAGCACCTTGATCGTCAAAGCCATGACCCATTTCGTGACCAATTACGGCACCAATACCACCGTAGTTAACAGCATCATCAGCTTGCATATTGAAAAATGGCGGTTGTAAGATTGCCGCTGGGAATACAATTTCATTCATGGTTGGGTTGTAGTAAGCATTAACGGTTTGCGGCGTCATGTGCCACTCACCTTTATCAATTGGGCCGCCCAATTTTGCGATATCTTTATTGTGGCTTTCAACGCTTGCACGTTGTGCATTGCCGACTAAATCATCACCTTTAATGGTTAACTTACTGTAGTCTTTCCACTTATCAGGGTAGCCAATTTTAGGATTAAACTTGGCCAGTTTGTCTTTTGCTGCAACTTTTGTATCTGCACTCATCCAATCCAGTGAATCAATACTTGTGCCGTATGCGCCGCGAAGGTTTTCAACTAACTCACTCATGCGCTCTTTAGCTGCAGAGGTGAAGTGACGCTTAACATACACTTTACCAACGACTTCGCCTAAAGTGCCGCTCACGGTATTTACACCGCGCTTCCAACGAGGCTCTTGTTGCTCTTGACCATTTAAGGTTTTAGAGAAAAAGGCAAAGTTTTCGGCGTCAATTTCTTCAGATAAGTTACTTGCTGCGTGGGTTAACACATTCCATGTCATGTAGGTTTTAAGTGTGGCTAAATCAGTTTCACCAATCACGTCACTTAGGCCGCTAACATAGCTTGGTTGGTTGATAATGATATCTTTTTGCTCAGCAACGCCCATAGTGGCTAAGTATTGCTTCCAGTCAATGTTTGGTGCTATTTCAGCTAATTCAGACACCATCATTTTGTTGTATGTTTTGGTACTGTCACGTGTTTCAACCACATCCCAATGCTTTTCTGCAATGGCTGTTTCAAGGGCTAAAATTGATTCAGCTGCCGCTTTACCATTTTCAAGACCTGCTAAATTGAACATTTTCTCAATATGGGCGACGAATTCATTACGGATATTAACGAAGCGCTCTTCGGTATTAAAGTAGTAGTCTTTTTCAGGCAGGCTTAGACCGTATTGCCAAATATGTGTGGCGTAACGAGTTGAATCTTTTGCATCAACATTGATGTAAAACGCAAGCGGAGTGCCGAAACCGTTTACTTGGCTGTAAGCAAAAAAGTTAGTTAAGTCAGCTTTTGAATCAATCGCGGCGATTTTATCAAACTCAGCTTGAATTGGTGTCACACCTAACTTATTTAATGTCTCAACGTCCATAAAGGCACGGTAAAGATCAGCCACTTTTTGCTCATCAGTTCCCGCTTTAAGGGTTGGCATTGCTGCTACTTCTTCAATAATGGCTTTAACGTCTTCACGGGCATTCTCACGTAAATCGTAAAAGGCACCAATATTAGTACGATCACTTGGGATCTCAGCCGTTTTTAACCAGGTTCCGTTTACGTATTCATAAAAGTCATCTTGAGGACGAACTGACTTGTCGATATTTTGAAAATCAATCCCTGAAGTTAACGCCGCTTGAACAGCTTCTGCTGTCGCCGTTTTAGATGTATTTTCAACTTCATTTGTACATGCGCTGAGTCCAGCGATCAAAGAGGCGCAAAGCCCTCCAATAACAAGCTTTTTCATGTTGTTTCCTTTGCATTGTAATAATAAGCCCTTCATGGACTTTGAATGCTGACTTTTCATTTACCCTTTCTGTTTATTGGAGTTAAAAACAAGAAAGTGCAAATAGAAAATCAGTCTTTATAGTTGTGAAGTCCATGTTAAGTGCTCAAAAGGGCAATTAACAAGTGGATTAGCCACTTTTGTTGATAAAATGTGAGCTTTTAGCAGGGAGATATGTAACTAAAAATTACCGCTCAACACAGGTTGTGGAAGATTTGATGTTCATTTATTCATTGAGCCCTCATAATAGTGACCCATTAGACTTGGTAATTGGTTGTAGTAATGCGTTTAGATAAATTTATCTGTGAAAGTACTGAGCTGACTCGCTCATTAGCAAAAAGAGTATTGAAGTCAGGTGAAGTGACCTGTGACGGCGTCGTGATTAAAGATGCCAGCTTTAAAGTGGGCACTGATACTGAGGTTTGCATTGAAGGACGCAAAATCGAGGTTATTGGCGAACGCTACATTATGATGAATAAGCCTGTCGATACGATTTGCTCAACTATTGATGAAGAGTACCAGTCTGTTTTGAGTTTAATGGATATCGAAAAAGTTGAGACGTTACACATTGCTGGGCGTTTGGACGTGGACACAACCGGTCTTGTATTAATTACCAGTGATGGCTTGTGGTCTCACAAGATTACCTCACCTAAAAAAGACTGTGGCAAACGCTACTATGTTGAAGTCGCTGAACCACTGGATGAAGCGTTAATTGAGACTTTTGCTGAAGGTGTCCAATTACGAAATGAAGATGGCCTAACTAAACCAGCGATACTTGACATTATTGATGCTACTCATGCCAGACTAACCATAAGTGAAGGTAAGTATCACCAAGTGAAACGTATGTTTGCAGCTGTGGGCAATAAGGTGATTAATCTGCATCGTGAAGCCATAGGTAAAATTGAAATGGAAGATGACCTGTTAGAAGGTGAGTGGCGTTACCTTACTGATGATGAAGTGAAATCTGTTTAATCTACGTTGATTTGTTTGAACAGGTTCCGCTAATTTAATCACGAACATAAAAAAGGGCCTTCTTTAAAGAAGGCCCAAACACTAGTTTTGGAACGCTATTTTAGTGTAGTTTACGGCGACGTGCTGCGCCTAATAAACCGACTAAAATCAGACTAAAGATCCCCATGCTACCGCCAGAATCAGACTTAGTAGCATCATCCGGTGCGACTTCCGAAGGTGGTGGAGTTGGGTCTACACCATCAGAATTAACCATTAACATGAAGCTAGTACTGGCTTGATCATGTTGGTTTGCTGAATCCATAACGGTCACTGTTATTTCAGTTTCGCCATGCCAATCAGTATCTGGAGTGATATTAAAGCTCATTCCGTCTACTTCAATAGAAACATTTTCTCCCGATGCCATCATCGCAACCGCACGATTTTCACTGTGCATGTATTCAACAGTCAATCCTTCCATAACTTCATTTTCAGCCATTTCGTGATTAGCGATATTAAACACTGTGATATTGCTATTCACAGGCACTGATAGAGTACGAACAACAGTGTTGGCATTGGTTAAGTCAGAGGTTAATGTCACTTCATTGTCACTGCCTACAGCAGCGGTATTGACCATTGCTGAAAAACGAGTCACAAGACGAGTGCTTTCAGGACCTTGATAGTTAGCACAAATGACCATGTCACTTGTTAACTTTTCAGGTTCATTAATTGCGAATTCGTCAAAGTTATAACCGTTCACTGGGTAATAGAAGCCACGAACACCTTCATAACCTTTTAAGCCAACAGTATGCTCGCCTTTATCTTGGTTCATTTCCTTATAGGCGAACATGATTTCATAGGTATTAGGTGTGAAATCAATGTTTGAAGAAGCTAGCATCGTAAAGTCGTAATGCGTGCTGTAATCGACTTCATTACCCCAGGCACCAGCGATTGAAGCGTACATTCTCTTCCATTGAATCGCTAGATACTGCCCTTGATTTAATGCAGCAGCATAAACGCCATATTCATATGGAAGGAAAGTCCCGAAATCAATACCACTTTCATTAATTGATACACCATCTCTTAACCAAAATGGAGCAATCATTAAATCTCGAGCACCATCATATTTCAATGATTCACCAGCGTAAGAAAATAATGCATGTGCATCAAATCTCATCAGACCATCGCCTTGAATCGTGATGATATTGTCAGTGTCTTTCGCCTCAACACCATATAATGGGATATGTGGGAAATAATTGTCGTATCCAATAAAGTCAGGGATTTCGAACATTTGATCCCAAGCATTACTAAAGCCTGGTAACTGCTGTACACCTATGCTGGGTAAGTCGAGGAAGTGCGTTGCATCTGTGAATGGTAGACGACACATTTCATCTTCAAGACTTGTAGTGAATTCATAGCGACGCTCAGAATCTCTTGAAGAAGCTTGAATACCGCTAATGTTAATGACATTAGCCTCAGCTGTCGTATCGAGAGTTTCAAAGAACTCATTACCACGTAGCGAGCCTTCAACTAAAGTCATCCCTTCAGGTATTGCAACATTGAGGCTTAATTCACGCTCTAAACCATTTAAGTTAGCATCGTGGATAATCTCAAAATCGACAACATCGCCAATTCTTGCACCTGTATGGCTGCTATTTAATACCACTTCATCTGTTGTACGAGTTAGACGTAATGGCAACATGCCGATATCGTCAATGTTCGCAGAGTCAGTACCTAATTCGATAACACCATGATATATCTCACCTTCAACTGCATCAGGCATATTCCAATTAAGTGATAAGTTAACTGGGTCAAAACCATTACTTTCAACACTTTCAACGACCATTTCTGAGCTCACTTCATCACTAATCGTAACAACGTTAGTGACAATGCGGTCAGCTCTATTGTAAGGGTCAAACCAACCTGTTCCCCATTTCATATTGGAGACGAGATACCAATATTGACCTGGTTCTGGATTATTAATCGCACAATAATCTTGCTGTCTCCAGTCTGAGATACAGATCGTTTCGTCAGCCCATTGGATTTTACCATCGTTGTTGATATCACGACCTAAGTCTATTCGAGAAGCATATCTAATCTCATGATCCTCTTCTGATATTTCGACAACCAAACGTTTTGTACCTTCAGGCACATTAAACATGCGGTAACCAATTTGAGAATCTGCCGTTGGTAGCGAATCTTCAATCTCCCATGGCCACTGCTCATTCATTTTTAGCTCGTACTCTTTTTGCTCACCCGTCGCCATACCATACACGGTGATAGCGGTTGAAGATGATGCAGGTAAGATCATCTCAGGCGTTAACATTGAGCCTTGCTCGCGTCCAAACTCAGCATGGATATTTACTGGAATATCTGCTTTTTTGTAAGTGGTAATAACAGGAATAGTTTGTACAGGTTTGCTGCTATCAGTAGGTGTTAGGGCTAATTTACCATAGAAAGTATAGCCATCAGTATTACCTGGCCCCATAGGGGAATCAGACTGAAAATCTACATCAGGAAGTTTAGCTGTCAGCATGATTCTCTGGGTTTCACCGGCTTGAAGTGAGAAATTTGCTGGCGTCACGGTTAAATCAAGTAACGATGCACCTGTATAACCCATTTCTTCGGCAGTCACATTCCAGCTACCGTCTTCAGTCGCTGTTACTGTACGGAACCAGCTGCAGCTTCCTTTACATTCGCGGTTAACAATATAAGGCGTGTTAAGCGATGTAACATCACCACCGGCCATTGGGTTAGCATTGGTGTAGTTTTCAATGGTTTCATCTAACACTAATGAAGCATTGATTGCAGCTGCGACATTAATGACACCAGCGCCACCTTGATCGTAACTAAATTCAGCTTCAGTTGCCGTAGTGGTCAATGCTGATTGTATTTCAGCAGGGGTCCAGTCAGGGTGTGCATTTTTGATCAATGCCATTGCACCTGCAACATGCGGTGAAGCCATTGAAGTACCACTGATTGCAGCCCAGTTCATGCCAAAACCATCTAATGTAAATAGACGGTCATTTGCATAAGCTGCAAACACATCAACACCTGGCGCTGCAACGGTTGGAGCCATCACATTCGGGTTAGTTGTGCTTGGACCTCTAGATGAGAAGTCTGCTAGTAAATCACTTTCACCCATTTCAGTGAATAGAGATGCATCACTTAAACTTGCACGGTGTCCAGTACCTGAAGATAGCCAAGTGACAACTTTTTCACCATCATAAGCAGCAATATGTGCCGTAGGTACAGAATAATAATCTTCTACCTTAACGACTGAATAATCAGGGTATTCCCAGTCTTGTTGAATATTATAAAGGATCATACCGCCAGCACCGCCAGCGAGGATATTATCAGCTTTGGCTGCACGGGCTTGATCGCTGCGTTGACAGACGACAATAGGCATTTCTGTTAAGGCACTACCATCTGGATATGCGGTAAAAGTATTTGCAGCAAAAGGAGTATCACAGCTAGCATTTTCGCTATTGTAATCAGCAGCTAATACAACTGGTCCGGTGTAAGCTCCTGTAATTGAAGCTGCACTCATTGGTCCCCAAGGGCTAGGGCTTTCTTCACCACCTTCAAAGGCATCAATGGTTTTAGGATTTGACGTAATAACACGACCATGGGTAGATGCTGCTACGCTTGTGACCCAAGGTGATACATGATCCATCCAGTACTCGCCGGCATTACCAGCAGAAGCGGCAATTGATATTCCCGCTTCACGTGCAGCAAGAAATGCAAGCTCAGTTGGTGCCGTCCACGGGAATTGCTCTGAACCACCAATAGAGTAGTTGATGACATCAACACCATCGGCAATGGCATCATCAATGGCTTTCAGAGTCGTTTCTTGGGGACAACCTGCATAAGGGTCGCCTTGACCACCTGCCCAACAAACCTGATAAGAGATAATATTTGCATGGGGGGCTACGCCTGATACTCGTGGGAATACAAGCTCAGTGTCACGACCTGTGATCTCATCTCCGTAACCTGCTTCTGAGACTTGATAAGCGACATCAAATAGCACGTTACCCGCAACGGTTGAAGCAGTATGTGAGCCATGACCGTTATAATCTTCACCATTTGCTGGACGTGCTCTGTCCCAGCTTCCCCACCAACCTTCACCTTTGAATGCTGGGTCACCATATGTATCAGTAATTTCAGCATATGAACGAATACCGATTAACTTGTCATTACACATGTCAGCAAATTCGGATAATTCACAATCACCCACGTAATTACCACTACCTAACGGGTTAACGATAGCTACGCCGTCATCGCCCATAGCGGTGAATGAAGGGTGGTTTGAGTTAATGCCGGTATCTAGAATCCCGACTTTAATACCTGCACCGGTAAATTCAGTTCCACCAGTCACGCTACCATTCCAGATTTGATCTGCGCCAATGTGTTGAGGGCCAACATCAGTATGTAGCTCTAATACGACAGAACGTGTAACAGCTTGAACGCCACTTAACGCTGCAACTTTAGCGGCTTGGGCTTGTGTTAGTTGCATACTCATACCGTTAAAGGCATATAAGTATGATTGACGGATATCTGCAGCTACACCAATTTTGCTACTGATTTCAGATTGAATACTTGCTTGTTGAGTTTGTAGATAATTGACATAGCTTTTACTAGCAGACGATTGGACATTGATTTTAGCTTTTGTTTGTTTGCCAAATTGCTGCGGTGAAATTGCTGGGGCTGTAGCTGAGTATCCTGCAATACTGCCATCATAGGTTGCGACAGGTTGCTCAGCGAGTTGGATAATATAGGTGTGCTCTCCAGCTGCTAGATCAGGCTCTATATGAAAAGGGGTCTTTACATTAGAGTTGGTTACACGGTGCTGGTTTGGGCCAGTCGTTAAACCTGGGCGATTTAATATCTTAGTTTGAATCTCTTGCATTTGTTGATATTCCTCATTGGAAATATCAACAGGCTTAATATCTATGCCTTGAAGTGATAATGGCCCCGCATGCTGAGGGGGAGTGGCAACGGCGCCAGCCCCTGCTGCATATATTGCAGCCATCGTCATTAGACTTATTTTTTTTAGTTTCATGAAACCTTCCCTATTATTGTTGTTTGAACAGGTCAAGCACAATCCTGTCCCAACCTTTTTATCGATATGGTGAGCCGACTTCCAATATCTTTGGGCTATGCATAAATGCTCAAAAGGAATGCATAATTGGTGAAATGCATCGTTCAAAATAGGGTTAATTAAATGTTATTTGTTTGTTAATTATTTTAACTGCATGTTTTTAAAGATATAAAAGTTGCCGTAAAAATAAGATGTTATTGGGATACACTTTGCAGTTTGTTGTTGCAATTGCATCTTAAGTGTAGATTTTGATACAAATGGTCACAGCTTGATGTGGGTTTCTCGATTGATTAGTTATTTGCTTTTGATAAGGTCATTGTTACTAAGGTAACACTAATATTGATGCCTAAATTGCATCATGTGAAGCGGAGTAACAAATATATGGAGCTGAGGCATATTAAGCATTTTGTATTGCTTGCTGAAGTAAAACACTTTAATAAAGCGGCTGAAATACTCAATATCACTCAACCTTCTTTATCAAAAAGCATTAAACGTTTGGAGCTTCTGATTGGTGGACAGTTACTTAACCGAGACTCCAAATCGGTATCGGTAACGGCATTAGGGCAAGTGTTACTCAAACATGGCCAGAAAATTTTAAAAGAATTCGAAGAAATGGAACAAGAGGTAACCTTGTTTCAAGGGTTTGATGATAAAGAACTACGAGTAGGTGCCAGTCCAATCCCCTCAAACAGCCTTGTTGGACCAATTGTCGGTCAATTTTTACGTCATTATGCAGATATGAGCGTTGAGTTAAAGGTCGCCCCATGGGAAGACTTATATCAACAGTTGATATATGGCGATATTGATTTTTTTGTTTCTGAAACCAAGGTCACTGAACTCGAAAAAAGTGAGTTGTTAAAGGTCACCGAATTACCGCCATTTAAAGTGATTTTTTGCTGTCGTCCCGAGCATCCATTAACGCAACTACAACGGTTATTTTTGCCTTCATTTAGAGATTATCCATTAGCTATCCCGCGTCATATGCCGCAATCTATTGCCGATGCGTTTGAGGACTTGTTTAAGCAACAACGGGAAGACTTTTCGGGTATGGTGCGTTTCGATCAATTTCATCCCATTAAAGAGTCCATCATTAATGGTGATTTAGTTGCGTTAACTCCTGAGATTTCGGTAAGAAGCCAGCTTGAAAAAGGCGTTCTGGTTGAATTGTCACCCTATGTCATGCCACTGATTTATGCAAGATTTAGCGTGGTGTCGTTAAAGGAAAAGTCTCACTCTAATGCCGCAGAGGGTTTTATTGATTTTCTGGTTAAGCGAGCCGAGGATGTTAGGCTTACTCCGGTAGATAATGAGCTTGAGCAAGAGGCGGCGTTAGGTTAGAGATTGCTTTAGGTTTTTGCTCAATCAATCATAATAATAAAAATCATAACTGATTTTAGTAACAATAAAGCCCTTAGTAAATTTGGATACGAAGGGCTTTAAATCTAATACATCTTATAATTAGCTGGATTATTTCTCTAAGCTGACTTTGCCACTCACAGTGCTTGCGTTAAAGCTGCCATCACCTTGCTGAGTTTTAAATTGAATTGACTCTCTTGAGGTGTATTTTGTTTTCATTGGTTTATCACTTGTTAGGCGGTTATCAATTCTCCCACCTGGGCCGCCATCAATTTCAAACGATAAGTTTGGCATCGCTGAAAATTTCACATCGATATCACCACTCACGGTATCGAATACGACTTTGCTAACAGCGTCACTGAGTTTGACTTCAATATCACCACTCACTGTAACAATTTTGACTTTTTGCGCTGAGGTAAAGCTACCTTCAATATCGCCAGAGACTTGGTCAATTGCTAAATCTGTTACACGGTTATTTTCAGATTCAAGCTCGCCACTGACTAAGCGATATTGCACTTTGCCTTGGATATTTTTATCTTTAATGTCACCTGATACTGTTTCTAGTTCAATTTCACCGTTGAGCTCGTCTGCTTTAATGTCGCCAGAGACAGTATTTAGTTTGATTTCACCTTCAGTTTCTTCAACTTCCATGCTGCCGCTGACCAAAGATAACTGAATTTTTCCGCTGAGCTTTTCTACTTCGTAATCAGCAGATACACCTTCTGCTTCAAGCATTAAATTGGTTGGAATTCGAATAACAAGATTTGAACCTTGTTTATTATTACCTCGATAACTGCTTGGTAATTTATCTTCAATGACAATCTCATTACCTTTCTGCTCGAAGATAAAACCTTGTGAGAGTTCATCTAAATGGCCTTTAACACTGATGATATCTTTATCCCAGCCCACAATCTCGACTTTACCACGTTGCACTTTTAGCTCTACTTGAGGATTCGCTGACACGGTCATTTCACGGTCAATTTGCTCAATTGCTTGGGCCATCAACGGAGTGAGCAGCACACTGCAACCGATTACAATACGGCTAAATAGGTGATTAAGTTTGGTGTTCATATTACATTTCCTTGCGTTGATGGAGTCGAATTCGTTGGTGTGCGTTGCTGTTGTTGCAACAATTCAATTTCTCTTTTCATTACCCATAACCATAAGTCCCAGACTTGTTTGTTATTGGGATCATTTTTTAATGCTTGTTGGATTTCTTTTGATGCACGTTGAAGCTCAGTAAACCCTTTATTAAATGGGTTAATTTGATTATCAAGCTGCATACCAACAGTGAATTTATTGTCTTCAAATGAGGCCAATTGTTGCTGATGAGTCGTTGCAATTTGATCTACCAAGGCAATTAAGTCTTCAGTCGATTGATTTGATAAAGCGTTATCAACCGTGATTGTTTCTTGTTCAGAAGTCATATTTGGCGTAGATAACAGCCAACCTAGTACCATCACAAAAGCGAGGCTTGCAGCGATAGCCAGTGTTTTCCATTGCTGCTGATCCGAGGAAGATTTATGAGTTGTTTTGCCACTGATTTGATCATCAATGCCTTGCCAAAGATCTACGCGTGGATTGATCTCAGTCGGTAAGCTTGTGAGCAACTCATCAAGCTGTTTTTCTGCTTTGGTTTGTTGTGGAGATAAATTCTTCATACCAGCATATCCTGTAACATTTGCTTTGCTCTGTGGTACTGCGCTTTGCTGGTTCCCACGGCAATATTCAACATCTCTGCTATTTCCTGGTGTTGATACCCTTCAATTGCGGATAACACAAACACCACTCTGGTTCGTTCAGGTAAGGTCAGTATTAATTTGTCTAACCTATGGTATTCATAATGGGTGCTGGTTTGCTGTTCAGCATGTTCAGTTAAGTTGCTTTCGGGTAAAAAACGATGCCAAAAACGTTGCTTAGCTTTCATGCTGTTAATGGCTTGATGCACACACAATTTATGTAACCAAGTGCTGAATTGGCTTTCACCATTAAACTGTCCTAATTTTTGCCACAGTCTGACAAAACAATCCTGACAAATTTCATCTGCATGATCGTGACTGCCACTCAAACGAAAACAAATTGCATACACTCGTCCTTGATGACGTTGATAAAGTTGCTTAAAAGCAATTTTATTCCCATCAAATGCCTGCGCCACTAACTGTTCGTCGGGTGTATTCCCGTCGATAGCAGCATTCACTTCATTCGCATTTGCTTGAAGCGTTGGTGCAATGTCAGTGATGTTATTGGTATTCAAGTTCACCGTTTTATCCGTTTGGGTGTGAGTTACTAGATTAGACATTAGCAAGTTAGCAAAAGGTTTACTGCACAATAAAATAAATTAAGTTCGTGCTATTTGAGCCGATAAATATTTATAGCGATGTTGGCTAATGTAGTTATCGCTTAATTTGATTGGGAAAATTTAGTTTGTGCAAACATTGTCTAAAGAGCAAATGTGCATCTATATTTTTAATGTACCTTAAGGTTATTAGGGATTTATATGTTAATTCGTACCAAGTTAATATTGAGCGTAGTGGTGTCTTTAGTGGCTTTTACCGCAATGTTTGGCTTACAACTTTATACTAGCGAAGTGAAGTCTCGATTAGCCAGCGCAGCTAATAATGTGACCGAAATTGAGCGAGAAGTATTAAACCTGAGAGTGATTGAAAAAGATTTTTTTGCCCGTTTAGATACTAAATACATTCAAGATCACGATGATATCTACAACGACATCAATAACATCATTGCTGAACTTGATCAGACTTTAATTGAACGTGGCTTACCTACCCAAAGCCTGTCTAGTTTTAATCAGAGTTTACGAACATATAAAGGGCTGTTTGCTGAATTGGTGACATTACAAACTGAGATAGGCTTAACACCAAAAACGGGTTTGTATGGCGACTTAAGACAATCTGTCCATAATGTTGAAACCATATTAAAACAGCAAAATCAAAATCTATTGTCGGTCACTATGCTGCAGCTTCGTCGAAATGAAAAAGACTTTATGCTCAGACGCACTCAAAGTTATTTAGATAGGTTTGATAAAAATATTAGCTTGTTTAAAACACAATTAAACGCATCCACATTAGATTATCAAACAAAAAAGCAAATTACTGAATTGGTGAATGCTTATCAACGCAGTTTTGTACAACTGACAGATAAAGAAAAAGAGTTTGGCTTAAGTGCTTACGATGGCGACATGTTGATATTGCGAGAAGCGATTAAGAAAACCGCGATTGATTTATCTACGCTTCAACAGCAAACTCACCAAGAAATTAGCCAAGCTGAAAATAATGCACTCATGTTAGGCGCCACTATTTTTGTGTTAATCACCCTCATTTTATGCGTATTTGCCTACCTGATTTTACGCAGTATTGTGGTGCCGATTAATGACATTAATAAAGTGATATCCGAGGTTGAGAAAAATAAAGATCTTACTTTGCGTTGTGATGAAACCAGAAATGATGAACTCGCCAGAATTGCAAAACACTTTAACGCCATGGTGCTCAGTTTTCAGACCTTAATTGAACAAGTTAATGAGTCTGTCGAAGCAATGAATATTTCCTGTGAAGAGCTGACTCAAAATGCCGTGGTGGCTTCTGATGGCGTATCAAGGCAACTCAGCGAAACCGATATGGTTGCTACAGCGATTACTGAGATGGGCGCAACGATTGAAGAAATTGCCAGCAATACTGAACAAGCAGCGCTAAAGGCTAACGAAACCAATGAACATGCACAACAAGGGTTAGTGAGTGTTGAGCAAACCATTGAAAAAATTCAAACCTTGGCAAGTCAACTTAGTGACTCGTCTGAAGTGGTCGGTGAATTAGAGCGAGACAGTGAAACGATTGGTAGTGTGCTTGATGTGATCAGAGGGATTGCAGAACAAACTAACTTACTGGCATTGAACGCAGCCATTGAAGCTGCAAGGGCGGGGGAGCAAGGGCGAGGCTTTGCTGTTGTAGCTGATGAAGTCCGAAGTTTAGCCATGCGTACGCAAGAGTCCACCGAGGAAATTTCAAAAATTATTACCACACTACAGTCCCGTACACATTCGATTGTGCAGTTAATGGACGCTAGTCAGCAAAAAGGAACAGACAGTGTTGAGCAAGCGGGTGGTGCTGGGCAGTTATTGCATTCTATTACTCAAGATGTACAAACTATTTCAGATATGAGTACACAAATTGCTACCGCCATTGAAGAGCAAAGTATGGTGGCTGCAGAGGTGAATAAGAATGTGGTGATTATCCGTGATATTGCCGATGAAACAGCCAATGCAACCGAAGAAAACTCTGCAGCAACTCAAGATGTCAGGCAACGAGCAGAGGCGCTGCATGAGGCGGTTAGTCTATTTAAAGTGGGCTAGGTTTGTTACTTAAAGCATGTACTATAAAACAGCTAACTCAATAACCTAAGAAGTCATACAGAGTATGCTATTTCAGTTTCTGTATGACTTCTGATTTTTTCATTTAAGCGAGATTAATGTCTTAGCGAGATTAATATCCAAGCCTAGCTTTACTCTAGTGTTGCGAGATCAATATATTGATCAATTCGCTTTGGCGTAAACTGCTTGCTTTCACCATTTGACCAACTGATCGTCACCATATCAACGCTTTTACTAT
Source organism: Shewanella sp. UCD-FRSSP16_17 (assembly GCF_001675935.1). Lineage (NCBI taxonomy): Bacteria > Pseudomonadati > Pseudomonadota > Gammaproteobacteria > Alteromonadales > Shewanellaceae > Shewanella > Shewanella sp. UCD-FRSSP16_17. The sequence continues at coordinate 547,275 of NZ_LZFV01000002.1, read as the reverse complement.
CACCTAGGCCAAATAATAAGTCACTGTTATAGGTCGCAGCATAAGCTGATGCTGTGTCACCGACAGTGCGGGTTTGAATTCGTCCACATGCCGATACTATGGCTTCAGCTCCAAAGATATCAGCCTGCTTTGAAGGTGATGTAGTGACTTTTATGCCTAAAAAGTGATTATTAGTTTGGCTATTGGTATGGTTTTCAAATAGGTGCCATTTGCCACGTTCGTTGGCAATAATTAAATCTGCATCGCCATCTCGGTCATAATCTATGACTTCCGCTCCAGCGCCTGTGGCACCAATATCTGTTGAAATGACGCCGTGGTTACTCGCTAAACTGAACGATTTTCCTTGATCATTTAAGTATAAATACTGGGTGATTTCTTTTGCCATATTACCGTAACGCATGAAAAATAAATCAGTCCAGCCATCATTATTAAAGTCGGCTGCTAAAGCACTGGTGGTTTGCTCATTGATATTAATCCTCATTGATTGAGTGACATCAACAAAGCGTCCATTACGATTTTCCAATAATTTAGCCGGTAAAGGAGGATTTAACGTTGGACTTGGCGTTGAAGTCACATTGTTAATAACTCCAGCGGTTGCTGATTGTGTTTGACTACAAACCCGCCATTTATTATCACCGACATAGCCAATATAAAGCCCTGGTTTTGAACCTTCGGGTAAGGACTTCATTTTAGCCCCTTTGACACAGAGTCCTTCTGGCCAGCCTTGAGATGCTTCTTGGGTTAATTCAATGCGGTTATTACCGCTTCTATTCCAGCTTTGACCAGTTTTTACTGCTTGAGCTTTGACGTCCAGTAATCGCTTGTCTTTGCCTACAAATACATCATAGTGTGGGTAGGCCATTTGTAAATTTTCAAGTTTAAATGGCCCAGCTATCGTGAGGTCTTCTAGCTGAGAAGGTTGAAAGCGTGCAAAAAATGCGAATCTTTTGGTTTCAGGATCATAATAGGTTTCATGTTGAAACTGATGTTCTGAACGACTGATAACCCAGTCATAATCGCCATCACCATCAAAGTCTATTTGTGATATTGAACTGGCATGGCTTATCTTTTGTAATTCACCTAACGCTTCGTCTGTGGCATCTGTAAAGCTATAACCTTCACCCCCTTTGGCAAGCACAATATTTTTTCCGCCATATACAACAATATCTGATTCTCCATCTTGGTTGAAATCGGTTATTGACGATCGGTAACTTAAACGGTCACCAAAAGGAAGGTGGGCGTTAAAGGTAAATTGACCTGCACCCTTGTTGCTATAAAAATGGTTAGCGCCCGTTTTAAATTGTTCTGGCGTTGCAAATCCGGTTAAAAATAAATCTAAATTACCGTCGTTATTTGCATCTAATACTTTTACTGAGCGGCCACGGCCTTTTTCAAAGTGACTAAGCTGCTCGCCACCAGTAATTTCACGATCTCGGGTAATTTCATAATGTCTTGGTTTTCTCGGATTGCTGCCATTTCCTCCCCCTTGAGCGATAATCACTTCCACTAAACCGTCTTTATCAAAGTCAGCAATTGCAGTACCGTGCATATCTCCCTGAACTAACTCAGTAGGCGGGGAAAAATATCCACCTTCATTCCAATAGATGAAAACCTTATAGGCATGTTCAGTTAACAGAAGATCTTGAAAACCGTTGCCATCTAAATCTCCCACAATAGCACCATCCCATTTACGTCTAGCACGTTCCTCTGCGGGTAGAACACCATGAGTTTCGCTAAATAAGGTATCGACTTTATTGTCTTTTGAAGGGGTTGAATTTTCGCTTGCACATGCTGTTAATTGACTTGCAGTGAGCAGTAGGATTAGCTGAGCGAGATTGATTGGCTTAGTGAAAGAGGGCATTATCATTACCATTGTTAATCATCATATGTTTGTTAATGTAACATGTTTTGTAGGGTTAACATATCAGTAACGTTTAAAGTTAACTTTAAAACCGAATGTAAAAGCGAGTAGAAACAGCAGTCAGTTTTTATTGTTATAGCGGTGTAGGCTTGATTTGAACTTGTTATAGGCTAGGGCGTTATTGCTATGACAGGTAAGTGAGTGGGTTTGTTTTTTCTTTAGGTTATTGAATTATCAGTATTAAAAAGCCCAATATGGTATTGGGCTTTAGACTTTTAAAACGCTTGATACGAGATAAGCGTATTTTTTAGTTTAGCTACTCAGCGGCTACAGTTTTAACACCATCTGGTGAACCAACAAGCAATACGTCAGCGCCACGGTTTGCGAACAAGCCGTTAGTCACCACACCTACAATAGCGTTTAGTTGAGTTTCAAGCGCTTTTGGGTCAAGAATTTTGTAGTTGTACATATCTAAAATCACGTTGCCGTTATCCGTTACTACACCTTCACGGTACACAGGGTCGCCGCCCAATTTTACTAATTCACGTGCCACATAAGAACGTGCCATAGGGATCACTTCAATTGGAAGTGGAAACTCGCCTAATACGTCAACTTGCTTAGTGTTATCGACAATACAGACAAATTTCTTTGCAACTGCCGCAACAATTTTTTCGCGTGTTAATGCTGCGCCGCCGCCTTTGATCATGTCCATGTGGGCGTTAATTTCATCAGCACCATCAACGTACACTGATAAATCAGACACGCTATTCAAATCAAATACTTCAATGCCTAATTGCTTTAGCTTTTGAGTTGACGCTTCAGAGCTAGAAACCGCACCTTGAATGTCGTGTTTCATTGTCGCTAATGCATCAATAAAGTGATTAACCGTTGAGCCAGTACCTACACCAACAATACTGTTTTCTTCAACGTACTCTAGTGCTGCCCAACCGGCGGCTTTTTTCATTTCATCTTGAGTCATATCAACATCCTAAGCTGGCTATTTTTGCAATGATAAGTAGTAAAATTGGCAAGAGTATAGCAAATGCCAAGCTGTTCAAGATATGGCAGAGATTTAATTAATGACCTCTGCGGTCTCAGAAGTTGACATAGGATAGAATTTTTCCTGTTTAAAGGCGTTGATGACGCGCAAATTAATGTCGCTGGCAAACTTACGTTCTAAGCGAATATCCATGACATAGGCTTTGACGGTTAGCTCAATAAGGTGCTCGCCAAACTCATAACGAGTGGCAATATTCACCGTAATAGGCTTGTCTAAAAAAGTATAAGGTGAGCATTGTGTCGCTTCTTTTGCTAATCGAGTCGCTTGTTGATGATCAACCTGTATCGGTAAAGTGAATTTAACGACAACCATTTCATCTAATGCGCCGCTATTGGCATTTGATACGGCAGTTTTAAGCGCCTCAGCGTTAGGCACCATCACAGTATTATCATCAAAAGTTCTAAGCCAAGTGACGCTCCAGTCGAGTTGAATCACTTCGCCGTAATGGCCTGATAACGTCACCATATCCCCAACACGATAGGGTGGGGTTATCATGATTATCAGCCCAGCAATCATGTTTTTAGCTGGTTCTTGGGTTGCTAAACCGAGCACAATACCAATGGAGCCAATCACTGCGAGTACCAGGTTTTCGTGCGGGTTAATGATTTCGGCAATAGTGTAGATAATGACTGTAGCCCAAATAAATAGTCTTACAAATGGGTATAAGCGGCTCCACAATAAGCGGTATTTGGGTAATTTTACGGTTAAATGTGTCAGCAAAGTTTGCACAACCACGAGCAATAACCAAGCAAAGAAACACACCAAGGCAAAGGCGAATAACTTATCGAATGAAATAATATCTAATATGGCTTGCAGGGCTTTACGTGAGTCTTCCATGATACTAACTCCTACAGGTAGAGCTTATTGTGATTGACTAAGTGGCTGGCAATCAGTCGTGTTAAAGTGGGAGTGATAACATAATAATGTTGGGCAAAATCTTGTTTTGAATAATGCGCTTTTATCAATCCTTGGCGACATAAATACTCAAGCTTAAGTGCACTTTGCTCGATACTACAGGCAAAAATTTCAGCATGCTGAAAAATCCGTAACCCACCGTGAACGTATAATTCTGCAAGGCTAAACAAATCGTCGTCGCTGCATTGTTTTAAGCTGGTTAAATCTGGCAGGCAAAGCGGGGCTATTGTTAGCGGGTGGTTGTCGTCTTGAATCAATGCATGAAATATCAATACACAAGCCAATTTACTATGGCCACCTGTGGCTTGGTGCAATTGTTTTGTGAGTTGCTCAAATGCTAACTTTTCAGCGTCATCATCTTGATTATCAGTAATGTGCAGTCCGATTTGTGCAACCCTGCTTTGTATCACATCGCGAAATTCTGACAGGCCAAAATAGTCGAGCTTAATGACGAACTTTACAAAATTGGTAATCGCGTACTGTGATGATAAGCGGTGCCAAACATAGGTTTCGCAACCCAGTACCCAGCAATGACGTTGTCGGGTTTCCATTAATATGGTGGCAAACGTGACTAAAGCTTGATAGTTACCCATCATTCTGAGCATTAGCTTATGGAGATCATCAATAATGATAACATGTGCAGGCTGTTTGTTTATTAAGGCTATCGCTGCGGTAATCGATACTGGAGCATCATTAATATTGAAACAGTAACAAAGGTTAGCAATGGTTTCTTTTGTGGTTAAAGCTGCATGGTAAAAACTAAGATAAGTGATATGTACCGCTTCTGTTTGGCGAGTTGCTTGCTGGGTTAAAAACCAATGATGAAACTGATTGAGAAAAGAGCTAACACCTGAACCAGCAGGGCCTGTAACAGCAGTTAACTCGCCTTTATTTTGCTGCCAACGAGTAACTGAGTCGGTTAATTGAATAAATTGATGTTCGCGACCAATAAAGCGAGTGTGCTCGGATAATGGCGATATATCGACTTGTTGTTTTATCCTATGATTAGCATTTTTCGCTTCAGGTAGCGCCGCTACGTCTTTATCGGCTGCATGATAATCTTTAGCTGGATCAGCTTTTATAGGGTTATACAGTAAGGTTTTTTCCACTGTCGCCTTTGGATGGTGGTGGGGGTAAATTCTAGCGATTTCCTTCAGTGACAACTTTCCTTCAGCACTTTCTGCATCAGCAATAATAGCAGGCTGCCCCATTAACAGGGCTTTCAGTTTGGTCCAAGCCTGGGTGATTTGTGGTAGTTGCACATCCATTTTACGTTTTACCTCGTCACGCTTAATAAAAGCGAGTTATTCCATTTATTTAGTCTCTAAAGACTTCTTAACTCTAGCATAGTTGTTTCATTAAAGTGGCCAATATGCTGAAAGCAAAATGCACCATGATGTTGTTTTTCGTTGGGCGATGCTGGTGGAATTAACGCTGGAAAACCGCCTTTAACAAACTTGATTGGGGCGGAAATTGAAAAGGCTGGGCGTATTTGCGCTGTAAGTTAGAAGATAATTGTCATAATTGGGGCTAAATGAGTCGCTTTTTTGATACAAATTAGTGTGATCTCATTCCATTCTAATCGAGATTTTAATCCTAATTAGCAATGCTAATCAATTTAGCTGTTAACCTACCTTATTTGTTAAAAATAACAGTGATTTAAGTCTCGTTTTTATTATCCAAATCTGCGATAGACTCAATCGGATTTTGTCATTTTATCTCTTAAAAAAGCGAGGATAAGATAGCTGCAATTAAACCACATACTTTAAAAGGTTATTCGTTATGTTCAAGCTAACCTCTGTTGCTTTTATTATTGCTTCAATTTGTTCAATTTCTACAGCTCAAGCAAGTGAGCCAATTGAGGTGATTAAACCTGCTGTTATCACCGAACCTGAAAAAGTAGAATTAGGTAAAATGTTGTTCTTTGAACCACGTTTATCTATGTCTGGTTTTATTTCTTGTAACTCTTGCCATAACTTATCGTTAGGTGGTGTGGATGCATTGCCAACGTCTATCGGTCATGAGTGGCAAGAAGGTCCAATTAACTCGCCTACAGTATTAAATGCTGACTACATGCTAGCGCAGTTTTGGGATGGTCGTGCTGCTAACTTAAAAGAGCAAGCTGCGGGTCCTATCGATAACCCTAAAGAAATGGGTTATACCCATGAACTCGCTGTTGGTACTATTGCTTCAATGCCTGGCTATGTTGAACGTTTTAAAGCAATTTATGGTTCTGAAGAAGTTAACATCGACAGAATTACAGACGCCATTGCGGTATTTGAAAAGACGTTAGTAACACCAAACAGCCCATTTGATAAGTATTTAGAAGGCGATAAGAAAGCCATTACAGCCGACGCTCAAGCGGGTTATCAATTATTTAAAGATAAAGGCTGTGTAGCTTGTCATAACGGTCCCGCTGTTGGCGGTACTATGTACATGAAAATGGGCTTAGTTAAACCATTCCATACCGATAACCCAGCCGTTGGCCGTAAAGGCGTAACAGGTAAAGAAGCGGATAAGTTTGTCTTTAAAGTACCAACACTACGTAATATTGAGCTGACCTATCCATACTTCCACGATGGCAGTGTTTGGACACTTGAAGAAGCGGTTAACACCATGGCTGATATCCAATTAGGTCAGGAAATGAGTGAAAAAGAAACCAAGCAAATGGTTGATTTCTTAAAGAGCTTAACCGGTGAACAACCACAAATTATGTTACCGATTTTACCGCCTTCAAATGAAAATACGCCACGCCCAGTGCCGTTTAAGTAAGGAATTTTCAATTAGTTTCATCGCCTAATTGAATATTGTTGCACTCCCCCAGCAAAGCCTGTTCAACTTAATGAGCAGGCTTTTTATTTTTTATCTTATTAATCAATAAATAGTACAAAAAAGTACCTAGTGTACGGTTTTGTGCCCACTAGGTTTTATTGGCTAATCCCCCTATGATAACCCTAGAGATACAATACAAGGTTTAATAGGTTATACATGAACACTATCAATATGGATTTTAGCCAACGCGTCGTGATAAATACTCATGAGCTGAATTGGGATAAAAGCCCAGCTAAAGGCGTTTGGCGTAAACGTTTGGCTCGCGAGGAAGCCGAGCGAGGTCATGCTACCAGTGTGGTTAAGTATGATGCTGGCGCAAGTTTTAAATCTCACCCACACCCATTAGGTGAAGAAATCTTTGTATTGTCAGGGATATTTTCAGATGAAACAGGTGACTATCCTGCAGGCACGTATATTCGTAATCCTGAAGGTTTTAGTCATGCCCCTTTTAGCGAGCAAGGCTGTGAGTTATTAGTAAAGTTACATCAATTTTTACCAAGTGATACAGAGCAAGTCAGAGTTGATACTCGTAATACTGATTGGCTACCTGGCCAAGGCGAATTACAGGTCATGCCGTTGCATCAACATTTAACTGAATCTACCGCTTTAGTCTTTTGGCCAGCGGGATGTCAATTTCAGCCCCACCGTCATTTTGGCGGAGAAGAAATATACGTGATTAGCGGTGAATTTATCGATGAGCATGGACGGTATCCTGCAGGAAGTTGGATTAGAAGCCCGCATTTAAGCCTGCATAATCCGTATGTTGAACAAGACACTGTTATTCTAGTGAAAGTTGGTCATTTAAACGCTGATGAATAAGAAAATGTTTCAGTTGACCTTGTTATAGCCTCCTTTTAAGCTGCAGTTAATTCAATGATGAATACAATGAAGTTAACCTACTTTATAAGGAAGCGTTAATGCATCAAGCAGAGTTAGTCCGTTTTATTAGCGGTATAGATCGCCAAGAAGAGCGCCGTTTTGAAGATACAATGGCGATCATCGACATGTATTATGAGTTTACTCCGACTGCATTTAGTAATGGTCAGCAGCAAAACAGTGCAGAACAAAACTTAGGGTCTTGCAAAGTGTTTTCATTTGCAATGCGACATCAATTGTCGGAATCGCAAACGCTTAAGCTTTTCGGGCAATACTACCAAGATGTGTTAGCCACGCCTCAAGGTGCGGATCATCAGAATATTCGCCAGTTTATGCAACATGGTTGGGCTGGTATTCGTTTTACTGGAACGCCGCTGCTTTTGAAAAGCTAATCATAGAAAAGCTAATTACTGAAAAACTTGTTAGTTTAAAAACTAATTTTGTTGACTCAAATAGGCTTTGACTATTTAAGACGTTAACTATTTAAGGCTTTGAAAGTTAAAGCCTTAATAGATTAACGTTAAAGTAACGCAAAATAATGCCAGTTATTTTATATAAGTCATTTTGACTGCTAAGCCTAGTTAAAAGCCTTCCACTCCAGCCATGTCAGGCAGATGATGCGCAATCCCTTTATGACAATCAATACAGGTCTGCTCACCACTTTCTAAGTAGGTTGAATGCATTTTTGCTGCCCGCTCAGATTGTCGGGTGAAATCCATATAATCAAATTCATGACAATTTCTGCATTCTAATGAATTATTTGCTTTTAAACGGCGCCACTCATGTTCGGCAAGTTCACGTCGTTTAGCTTCAAACTTCTCTGGTGTATTAATCGAGCCGACAAGGTGTGCCCAAATCTCTTTAGATGCTTGCATTTTACGGGCAATTTTATCTGTCCATTTATGGGGGACATGGCAATCATGACAAGTGGCTCGCACGCCGCTACGATTGGTGTAATGAATCGTGGGCTTCATTTCTTCATAAACATTTTGATGACAGCTACTACAAAACTCCTCAGTGCTCGACATTTCAAGGGCAGTGTTAAAGGCTCCCCAGAATATGATCCCTGCAATAAATCCACCGATAACTAAAAAACCTAAACTGAAATGCACACTGGGCTTTTTAATTGTCTGCCAGACGGTGTTAAGTAACATCTTGAATTTTTGCATGGTTTCACCCTGTTGATAATGACGGTGTCACTATATAGCTGAACGTAGAATCACGATTGAGAATAAAAGTGACTGAGATACCAACTGGTTAATACCAGTGCATGTTTACTGCTTAATGTTGTAAAGATAGCAGTAAAGTGAAAATTAACTAGGTGACATGAATGTTTTACCTAATTGATTAATCTTCATACGTTGTGAAGCTCAAAATAGATCGAGTAGTATGTTGCTAAAGTTGACCGTTTTTTGAACTTGTGACTATTATTATCTTTAATTAGTGATTGCTGAATTTGGTTGTTAGACGAGTGCTGCAGAGGCCAAAGTCTACAAATAGATGCAGAACTGACTTCGACATTTTGGTTAATTATTGAAAAGGATATTCTATGAACAACAGGTTAATTGTCACACTCGCAGCGAGTGGTTTATTGCTACATACATGTGGGGTGACAGCGGCAGTATCAGATCAGGTTATTAGCGATCAAAGAGCAAAACTTGCAAGTCAAACTCAAGGGCAGGGATTTGGTCCGCAATCGCCAAGAGATCTCAATCAAGTCACAGGCAATAATCCCATTCACTTTAGTGCAGCCCCAAGTTATAGCCAGATGAATCTGTGTAATATTCATTTTCATAAAAATGCAGAGCATTCAGGTGGCGAGTTTACGACTTATGCGGGTAACGGAGATGGCAAAGGGTATCAGTCAGGTTATAAATATAATGGTGTTTTAACTGACAAAGAAATGATGCAAACACGTATGGCTGTATGTCCAAGTAAAAATGGTGGGTTAAACGCAGGTGATACTATCGAGCTACATTATGTTCATTCAACTGCACAGGTCACTCCAGGAGAAAGTTTGGCTGCTTGCATGAATGAAGCCATTGCTAACCCGCAGTTGAGAGTTGAAACCCAAGTCTTTGTGCTTGTTGGGGGCGGTCAGGGTTTAGACTTTAATCAGTTGACGAAAGTTGAACAAACACAAGGCAAATATCAAGCGATTAATATGCTCAACAATATGGGCGATCCTGTTGAATATAGCGGTTCGACAACAGGGCCGGGTTATAACGAAAAAGGATCGCCATTGCAGGTTTCTTGGCGTGTTAGGCCAAAGGTGGCTAAGGTCAATATCGACTCTGTGGGCCAATGGTGCCGTGGGAATGAGTTTAAAGAAGACCATGCTCATGGCGTGAGGAATTTAGTTATTAATCCTGCTTTGTTATCAAATATTAACTAAGTTTCTGATAAAAAATAAAATATAGCGTATTCACGCCATATAGTTAATGCGTGTGAACTGATTTTTAGCAACAATTAAGGCGCCATATGGCGCCTTAATTGTTGCTTGATAAAATTAATACTTGTGGTGGCTAATCAGCCATTAATGCAGATAAACGAATTTGATATAAATTGCCTTTACCGTTCTCAATACGAGTAAAAAATAAGTAGTTACCATCGGGAGAAATAATCGGCGTAAACTCATGATCTGCTGTGTTAACTTTATCGCCTAAGCTTTTAGCGACTGTCCACTCATTGCCCACGAGGTGTGAGATATAAAGATCGCCTTTTCCTAAACTGTCTTGACGATCTTTTATACTGAATACGATGGTTTTTCCATCGCGTGAGACTGCTGAGTCACCAATATTACCGTTCACGCCATAAATATGGCTTGGTAAAGGTTCTGGTGTCGTAAATCCATTGCCCTTAGGCTGAGCAACAAACATATGTCGACCATTGTCCCTAAATGAAGGAAAGTAAAGCTCGCCTTTGTCTGTCAGTGATGGATATAGATCGGCGGCATCTGAATTGATATCGAGATACTCAGGTTGCTGCCATTGATCATTTTTCCACGTTGAGCGCCATATATTGACTTCCTTTGCTTCTTCTTTCTCACCTTTTAATGGCCTTTTAGACACAAAGTATAGCTGTGAGTAATCAGCACTGTAATAAGGATCGGCATCTAAGTATTCGCCTGATATCGCTAGTGGTGTAGGGGATTGCCAGTTACCTGAATCAAATGAAGACTGCATCATAGTGCAATGGCTAAAATCATCATTGCAACGGGCAAAAATGACATTATCGCCAGATTGATTAAACACAGTATTAATTTCAAAGTGCTCAGTTGTTGAAATGACCCCAGGAGCGAACTCCACGGCTTTATTGGCTGCTGCCTCATTATGATAGGCTGGATTGGCAAATACTGAGGTGGACACTATGGTTAAACAAGTTGTGATTATTATTGGTTTTATCATGACTCGCCTTTGTAATTCATTTTATATAAGCAAATGTGTAGCTGAATTAGCTATTATTTTTGAGTAATCTGCGATTTTTGAGTAAGCGGATTACTTTTGGGCAAAGAGAATACAAGGCTTTGGTTTATTAATCTATATTTTTGTGAATCTAAATTCACTTTTGTTATTGCTTTGCCGTTTGTAGATGTCAGAGCATCTATTCATATATGGGCTTGTGCCACAAAACTTGATTAGATTTTTCGGTTCTAAAGATCTGTTTTATATAGGGGTACTTCATTGAACCTTGTTGTCGACTTGAGTCTACTTGAAATCAATTTAACCGACATTGCTCTAATTGAATTCGCTAAATCACTCTACTGAGTTGTCTATTGACTGGCATTAATTAAAAAGCGCTAGTCGCCACAACTTCTAGCGCTTTTAATATTCATGAGCTTGGGGGATCACCTAAGCATCTGCTTACTGTGATTAAAAGGGCGCATAACGATCAAAGTTTGTTGTTGGTGTAGTCCAACGTTGTTTTGCATCGTGTTGGCTATTATTGATACCTTGCATGGGAATTTGGCCATTGTCACCGTATAACCACAATATCATATTCGTACGTTCACCACTGATGATAGGCAGCGCTGCATGAGGTACATGACCTCGATGGATCAACGCTATGCCAGGCTCGAATACTTGTTCAACCATTTTACCAGTATTGGCATCGTAAAAATTCACGCCAGATCCAGTAAAATGCTCCTCAGGCAAGTTGAGGTTGATATTCAGTGTGACTGAAGATGCATCCGAATGCATACGCAACGAGGTATCTTTATTGGGCTGATACTGAATTGAAAACCCAAACGTTTGCGTGTCGTAGCCAGTGACTTCTGGAAATAACAAGCGTGCAATAGGGCGCATGTAGTTATCTAACAGACTGCGATAAAAGTGCTGAAATTCTGGCGCTGCGAGATACCCTTCAGAGCGAGGATCTAACATTGCTCCTCCGCGGTTGAGCACTATGCCATATGGAGGTCGTAATGGGATCTCAGCATCGGCCGCTTTAGTTAAAAAGTCGCGCAATATGGCAAGCTTTTCTGGTGCAAACAGCTGGAAGCTAAACACACCTGGCGCTACTTCGTGCAAAAGTTCACGAACGGTATTTTCTTTGCTGGGATCTTGCCATGCTTGAGTAACAGCCTCGCGCAGTTTGCTATCGAGCAAAGCATCATTGAGCGGTAACAGATTGGCCAGCTCGCTCGCTTCCCATTCATGCCAAGCCTCACTGAACAATTCGGTATTGTCATCCCAAAACTGTTGTACAGAAGGCGATCGTTGAAGCATGTTTTCTCGAGAAGGTAGGCTTGTGGCGCGAGCGCGCTGTAATTGATTAGGTCGCATAATATTCATTCCTTGGGTGAATCTTTCATGAGTCCAAATCTAGTACAGTTGGTTTTTGAGATAAATATCATCAGCAATGAAACAGAATCAAGGATTTGTATATAGTTGAAAGCTGTCTTATTTAGAACTAAACGAGCCAGAAAGAAATGAATTGTTCATGGACTAGGGTTACTCATTGAGATAATTGCTTCAATAAAACAATAAAATGTGCCCTAGGCGTTATCTATTCCTTAATTATCTGTAAACAAACTGTCATAATAGTTACCACTGTTTTGTTATGGGGATAATAATATCTGCATCGTTTTTTATCTTATGAAGAAACAGCTACGTTGATAATTAATAAGAATGATACCTACAAGGACTGAATATGAAACGCTTGCTCGCCCTGATACTGCTTTGTCAGGCTCCTGTTGTTGCAGCAAATGACACGACTTCAAATGATATAGTGCATTGGCAAGATAATAGCCTGTCTTACCTTTATGGCGATAACTTTAAAGTTAACCCACAAATTCAGCAAACTATTACTTATGAGCACGCAAGTGGTTGGAATGTAGGTGACTTATTTATGTTTGTCGACTTCACTAAATATAACGGTGCAGAAGATTTCCTAAACGGTAAAAACACCTATTACGGCGAGTTTAGTCCGCGTTTTAGCTTCAGTAAAATGCTAGATAAACCCGTAGAAGCTGGCATGATTAAAGATGTCTTACTGGCAACAACTATAGAGTTTGGTGAAGGTGATGTTGAGTCATTTTTAATTGGTGCGGGGATAGATTTAGCCATTCCAGGGTTCGATTTTTTCCAACTCAATATGTATAAACGTTTGCCCGATGGGCGCGATGGTGACACTTGGCAAATTACCCCAGTTTGGAAGATGAGTTGGCCAGTTGGCGAGTCGACGATTGTGTTTGATGGCTTTATTGATTGGGTGGTTGATTCTGATGGTAGTTACGAAAAAAACGTCCATTTTAACCCGCAGCTTAAATATGATTTAGGTAAACAAGTCGGCATGCGAGATAGCGCGTTATTCGTGGGTATTGAGTATGACTATTGGAAGAATAAATACGGCATTAAAAGCAGTTCAGGATTTAATACCGATCAAAGCGTGACTAATTTATTGGTGAAGTATCACTTCTAATGCTTTAATTGAACGTAATATAAGCAAATTTTCGCTTGTAGATATGAACAATTAACAAGTGAATATATGGCTTTATTCGTTTGATAAGGAGACGTGATGAAATACTCAATGAGCGATCTCATCTACCAAGGTGAGAAAGCAGGCGTACATAACTGGAATACGGTTTCGGGTAATTCTTTTTATTGGCACCCTGATTGGTTGCATATTGCTGAAGATATGACAGGCCATAAGGCGACAGCTAAAATTGAAACCACTGCAAAAGTCGCAACTCAGCAACAAGCACAAGACACCATAGTCAAGCATCTTAATAAGTAAACATGCCTTCATTTAAACCAAAAGCAGCCAAACTGTAGTCAGGCTGCTTTTTTATAAAACAACAAAAGTGACTTTGTTATTAAGTCGTTTGTCGCTTGCTAACGATTGAAATATTAACCACTTTGCTTCTATTTGTTTGCTGCTTTTTATTTTGCAGCAATGAGTGTGGTTTTACGGTAATCAAACTGCTGATTTACTTGTTGAACTTCGCTGGCAGTAAGCTGAGCCTGTTTGATTTTCTTGTCGTCAGATATAACAAACTTATTCAGTTTATAGTTCACAAAGTCTGCGACGAATACCACACCATTATCGTAGCCTGCTACAGCATTAACTTTTTGCATGGCAGTGCAGTCATTACATTCAATAACGCTACTTTCAGCTAATACGCTTCCACTGAACACACACATCACTGTGACAAGTGCCTTTAAAGGTAACTTATTCATAGACATCTCCTTTTCATTATCATGACTGATATCACTTACATACAAAATGTGATCTAAATCACGTTTAGGTTATGAGAGTTACCAGGTGATGTCTAGTCTGTTGAAATAAAAAGTTAACAATAGTTTTGCTAAACTTAGCCGAAAAGAGAGTTCGAATATAAGCAGATTGAGTCGTTAACTCGATAATATTGAACAGGGTTAGTCTTTATGAAGAATAGATAAACGTGGCAGAGCAGCCACGTTTATTAGAGTGATTTAAGCCAGCGCCGATAGTCGTGTAATGACTTAGATGTTAAATATAGCTGTAATTTGGTTTACGACTGTATCGTTGCTGGAAATTAAATGGGCTCATTTTTAAGGTACGTATAGCATCCACCCAGCCAACGACCATTGGCACCAATGTCCAACAGAATAAAAGATATACACTTCCTTTTAGGTGCTGCCCTAAGTAAAACTTATGCAGGCCAAATCCACCTAGTACAAAACCAAAGAGTATTGCGAGTTTTTGATTTTTAATACGAATATCTGGGTCTACTCCACTAAGCGCATCTAATCCTTGAGCAGCTTGGCAATGTGGACAAGTGATAATGTTCAGGTCAATATTGTTACTGCATTGAGGGCAGGTTACGTCTTGCATCACTAACTCCAATAGTCAAAATTGCTGTTGGGTTATTATGGGTACAAGTGTTCGCTGAAAGTAGGTGCATAGTTCACAGAATTAAAATAAAAGCTAAAAATACATAAAATGATACAAATATCGCCAATGGATGCATAAGGATGATGCTTTAACCGAGAGACATCACAACTCTAATGTAAAACTGTGCAAAGTTACCCCGCGGCTATTTGAATTAAATAGTGAACTATTTAAAATCAATTACGTAACAATTCGACAAAATAATAAATAAAAATGGACTTCCCATTAATGAAAAGACGTTTTACCAAGGTCGCTGTGGCAACTTCGATAGTCATTTTATCTGCTTGCAGCTCTTCCTCATATCTGGACGAACCTTTGGTGACGCCGCAACTTCCAGCGTCTTGGCACACTGATGCTGAATCGTTAAAAGATAATCAAAGCTGGGTGACGCCGATTGCAACAGATCAATTACTCGAATTTATCAGTATTGGCCTAAATACCAACCAAGAATTGATGCAGTTAGCACTTGAAGTTGAGGTCAAAAAGCAGCAACTCAATGTCAGTGACTCCAGCTTTTGGCCAGAACTTGATTTGTCCGCTAATAGTGGTCGTAGTGGTAACAGTGATGACTCAACCAGTTTCAATAACCTGAGCTTAGACCTAAGTTATGAGTTGGATATTTGGGGCAAATTATCTGACAATGCTAGAGCCTCTAAACTCAATTTACTTACAGCGGAAGCCAATTACCAACAAGCAAGAGATGCCTTGGTAGCTGACGTCGTTATTGCATACTACAAGGTGGTAACCTCAGCTGAGTTAGTGAAGTTATTTGAACGCCGAACTGAAAATGCCAAGTTAAACTTTGAGATTATTGAGTCAGGGTATTTACAGGGATTGAACGAATCTCTTGATGTCTACCTGACGCAAAATGAATATCACAGTGAAAAATCCAATCTGTTATCCCAACGAAGCCAGCATAACCAAGATATCCGAACCCTAGAAAGGTTACTGGGCGGATATCCTGCGGGTAAATTACTCATTGATGAAAAGCTGCCATTACTGCCTCAAGGGATCAAGATTGGTGTGCCAAGTGAGTTAGTTAAACGCAAGCCAGAATTACAAGCTGCGTGGTATCAGCTGTTATCTCAAGACGCCTTAGTGGCATATACCCAAAAACAACGTTATCCAGCCCTTCGCTTAGGTGCTGATATTGGCACGTCTAGCAGCGACATTGCTAACTTACTGAGCGGTGATTACAGCTCGTGGTCAGTCTTTGGTGGCATTACCGCGCCGATATTTAATGCGGGTCGATTAGCGTCGCAAACTGAACAACAAAAACTGAAATTGAAGCAACAAGAGCAGCAGTATCTAAGTACCTTATTTAACGCCTTCGAAGTGGTTGAAAATAACTTAGATTTAGATGCAAGTTTACAGCAACAATATCGCTCAACGTTAAAGGCTCAGGAGAATGCGCTACAAGCTGAAACTTTGTCTTTTGAGCAATATCAAAGCGGACTTGTGAGCTACACGACAGTGTTAGACGCTCAGAACCGTGCTTTTGTCGCGCAAAGCTCAGTCATCAGTTTAAAAAATCAAATCATTGCCAACCGTATTGGATTGCACCTTGCTTTAGGTGGCGATCTGGATGCAAGTGTTACAGAAGAAGAATAATATGATGAACAAGAAATACCTTATCCCTGTTGGCATAATTGCTGTAGCTGTGATTGCTATTGCGACGATTACATTTAACCCGCCTTCAACCAAACGTGGCAAGCCGATGGCAATAGCACCGATGTCGGTTGAAACATTAACGTTAACACCACAAGATTATCAAATTCAGGTGAGCAGTTTTGGTGTGGTTAAACCCAGAACTCAAAGCTCTTTAGTGACTCAAGCATCAGGACAAATTCTGACCATTAGCCCTAATTTTCGAGAAGGTGGCTTTTTTGAAAAAGGTGAAGTACTGGTGCAACTTGATGATCGAGATTACCAAGCAGAAGTGAAAATTGCCGAAGCAGGGTTATTACTTGCAAGGCAGCAATTGCTGGAAGAGCAAGCCCGAACCAATCAAGCTTTAGTCGATTGGCAACGTCTCAGTAATGGCCGTGAGCCAACCGCATTGGTGTTACGTGAGCCACAACTTGCCGCAGCAAGAGCGGCAATGTTGTCAAACCAAGCATCACTTGAAAAAGCCAACCTTGCGCTTGAGCGTACCCAAGTTGTCGCACCGTTTTCTGGCCGTATTTTAGAAAAGCATGTCGATGTTGGCCGTGTTGTTTCAACCAACGCCCAACTTGCGACAATTTATGCAACCGATTATGTAGAAATTCGCCTACCGATCAATAACAGCGATTTGGCCTTAGTCGAATTGCCTGAGCAAGGTAAGTCTGCGGTGGCTAAAGTTTCTTTTGAGTCTGATTTAATTGGACTACAAAAATGGGAAGGACAGCTGATCCGTACTGAAGGTGCGATTGATAGTAACTCACAGCAGCTTTATGTTGTAGCGCAAATCGATGATCCATTCGATTATCAAAGTAATCAAAAAATGCCATTGAAAATTGGCCAATACCTAACAGCAAACATTGCGGGTAAAAAGCTAAGTCAGGTATTAGTTATTCCTACGAAATCGATTTATCAGGGCTCTTATGTTTATGTCGTCAATGATGGCGTGTTATTACGTAAAGGCGTCTCAATCAGATGGCAAAATAGTCAAGACTCAGTTGTGAGAGCGGGGCTTAATAATGGCGACGAACTCGTTACCACCTCACTTGGTCAAGTCAGCTCTGGTACTCCTGTTACGATAATGGGGTCTGAGCCAACAACAAGCCGCCCTCAAGGTGGACCTAAAGCTAACCTTGATGGAAAGCGACGCCCTAAACCTGATGGCAAACACAACAAACCAGCGGCGAAAGAGGGGGCACAACCATGATTGCTTGGTTTGCTAAAAATCATGTCGCAGCCAACCTATTAATGTTGATGCTGCTGGTCTTGGGGTTAGGTTCACTATCGACTCGAATTCCTCTTGAAGTATTCCCAACTGTTGAATCTGAACGCGTTTCGGTCAGCATCTCGCTGCGTGGTGCAACGCCTGAAGATGTCGAGAAAGGCGTTACTATTCGAGTTGAAGAAGCTGTACAAGATCTTGAAGGTATCGAGAAAATTACTTCAAGCTCATCAGAATCCTCTTCGCAAGTGACCATCGAAGTGGAAAGTGGTTATGATCCTCGTGAGATGTTGGCAGATATTAAAAGCCGAGTCGATGCGATTAATACTTTTCCTGCCGATGCAGAAAAGCCGGTTATTGCGTTGGCCCAACGTAAGCGTGAAGTGATTGCTGTCACGGTAACGGGTAAGTACAGTGAAAAAGAAACCCTTGAATTTGCCGAAGTCGTGCGTGATGAGTTATTACGTCTTGAAGGTGTTACCCAACTAGATTTAAGCGGAGTACGTAACTATGAAGTGTCATTAGCCTTATCGCAAAACAAGTTACGCCAATACAACCTAACGTTGAGCGAAGTATCAAAAGCCATTAATGCCTCCAGTACCGATATCTCTGCTGGTAACCTAAAAACCCAAGGCGGTGACATTTTACTTCGCTCAAAAGGCCAAGCTTATTATAAAGATGAGTTTGCCAATATTGCGATTAAATCAGCTGCCGATGGCACGATTATCCGCTTAGGCGATGTCGCTGATGTGGATGATGGGTTTGAAGAAACCCCTGTAAGAACAAGATTTAATGGCCAGCAAGCAGCATTTATTGATGTTTACCGTATTGGCCAGCAAAGCGCTATTGATGTGGCTGATAAAGTCAAAGGGTACATTGACTCACGACAAGCGACATTGCCAGAAGGCTATGGCTTAAGTTACTGGGATGATGATTCTGAAATCGTTAAAAACCGTATTGCAACCTTAACTGGCAGTGCGTTGCAAGGTGGTATATTGGTGCTGTTATTACTGACCTTGTTCTTACGTCCATCAATTGCCATTTGGGTGTTTATTGGGATCCCTGTGTCATTTATGGGGGCCTTCATTTTTATGCCATTTTTTGGCGTATCTCTAAATGTCATGAGCTTGTTTGGGTTTATTTTAGTGCTGGGGATTGTGGTGGATGACGCCATTGTGACTGGTGAAAATATATATACCCACTTAAAGACAGCACCAAGTGGCGAGCAGGCCGCAATTTTAGGTACTCAAGAAGTTGCAGCGCCTGTTACCTTCGGGATTTTAACCACTGTCACCGCCTTTTTACCTATGTTGTTTATTGAAGGCACACGTGGGGCGATATTTGGGCAGATTGCCATCGTGGTGATCCCCGTATTACTGTTCTCATTAATTGAGTCTAAGTTTGTATTACCAGCTCATTTAAAACACATTAAGTTGCGAAGTGAGAAAGAAAAATACAATCGATTTGAGATTTTTCAGCAGAAGTTTGCCGATGGGTTTGAGCGTGCGATTATTCAATTTTATCAACCCTTCTTGCGTGTTGCTCTAAAACATAAGACAGCAACTTTGAGCTTGTTTTTAAGTGTGTTGTTAGTCATAGCTGCTTTGTTAGCAACGGGCTGGACTAAGTTTACTTTCTTTCCACGTATTCCAAGTGAAACTGTGCGACTGAGTCTGACGATGCCTGCAGGCACGCCATTTGAAGTGACCAATGCGCATATTATTGGCATTGCCGCCAAAGCTGAGGCATTGCAGGAAAAGTATCGTGATGAAGACACCGGCGAAAGCGTCATTATTAATATTTTAGCCACAACGGGTGGCCGAGGTGGTACTTCAAATGCGGGTAGTGTTCGTTTTGAAATGACCCCTGCTGAAAAGCGTGAGTCTGATATCACATCTCGAGAACTGTTAACCGAGTGGCGAAAGAGTGTGGGTGAAATCCCTGGGGCAGAGTCGATGACCTATCGTGCTGAAATTGGCCGTAGTTCAGATCCAATTGATGTACAGCTCAGTGCAAACTCATTAGAGACGTTAAGCGAAATTGCTGATCAGGTTAAAGAACACCTCAAAACCTATCCAACAGTATTTGATATCGCAGATAGTTTATCTAATGGTAAAGAAGAGCTGTTAATTGAACTAACAGAGCAAGGTAAAGCACTCGGATTGACTCGCCAAGAAGTGTCAAGCCAAGTGAGAAATTTCTATTTTGGCTCTGAAGTGCAGCGCATCCAGCGTGGTCGTGATGATGTTCGGGTGATGCTACGTTTACCATTAAATGAACGCCAATCACTAGACGATTTGAAAAAAGTATTGATTACCACAAGCCAAGGTACGCAGGTTCCTCTTGGGCACGTGGCTAAAATGACATCAGGTAAAAGTCCTTCTAGCATAAGACGTATCGATCGCTACCGCGTGCTCAATGTGACGGCAGATGTTGATAAAGACAATACCAACATGACAGTGTTGCAAGCCGACCTCAAAGTGTTTCTTGATGGTTTAGTGCAGCAGTACCCTGGCGTAAGGCATTCACTTGAAGGCGAAGCGCGTGAGCAGCGTGACAGCTTTGGCTCGCTCCAATGGGGCTTAGTATTTGTGCTGTTTATGATTTATAGCTTACTTGCGATACCGTTTAAGTCATATATTCAGCCGCTAATTGTTATGAGCGTCATTCCGTTTGGCTTGATTGGCGCGGTGTTAGGCCATTGGTTTATGGGCTCACCACTGACGATTTTCAGTATATTAGGTATGTTGGCGCTGGTTGGGGTCGTGGTGAATGACTCATTGGTACTAGTAGACTTTATTAATAAGAAACGTGCCCAAGGGATGGAAATCGCAGAGGCGGTATTAACCGCTGGAGCTAAACGTTTCAGACCGGTTATGTTGACCAGTTTAACCACGTTTATTGGGTTAATGCCTTTGCTACTAGAGAAATCGACTCAGGCTCAGTTCTTAATCCCAATGGCTATTTCATTAGGTTTCGGGATTATATTCGCCACCTTTATCACCTTGATATTAGTGCCAGTAAACTACCTTGTAGTTGAACGTATTAAAGGTAACAAAGTCGATATTAGTCACTTTGATAAGTCCTTAGGTGACACCTTTGGAATGGCGAAAAGTTAGTAAAGCAATGAATACTGGGAAGGGTTAAAGCCAATAGCTTTAACCCTTTTTGTTTATGTGATTATCAATCGCGCAAGGCCATGGTTAGGTACTAACAAGTATGGACTTTGCCATTTAGTTTTATTTTATCAATTGTGTAATGTATGTACTGAAAACCGTGTCTTAGGTTAATTCAGTTGTTCTTTATCTAAACCGTTAGCATCGCGGCTTATTTTATTAAAGGTAATATCAATGGCTTTAACGTTATTTTATGCTCCAGGAGCATGCTCTGGTGTCACAATTAATGCGATCCAAGAATTGGGACTAGAGTGTGATTTTAAGCGAATTAATCTTGCTTCTGGCGAACAAAAGTCGCCAGAGTATTTACAAATTAACCCTTTCGGCAAGGTGCCTGCGCTGGTAACCGAAGGTAAGTTATTAACTGAAAACCCAGCTATTTTACTGTATTTAAATAGTTTGGTTCCAGGCTCTAAATTACTGCCAGAAACTGAAGATGAATATCAAAAGTGTGTATATGCTTCAGATTTAATGTGGTTTTCCAGTACCGTTCACCCATCTGTGCGCCATGTCTGTATGCCCGCATATTACACCGTTAGTAAAGATGTCTGTGATGTCGTAGCAAGTGGTCGTAACATGTTAACCAGTCATTTTGAGAAGGCTGAAAAAAGGTTGAAAGCGTCAAATTGGTGGTATGGAGAACAATGGTCAATTGTTGATGTATATCTGCATTGGTGCTACACAAGAGCGTTAAGAGGCGGTTTTTCTTTGGATGATTTCCCTGCGCTTTTAGCACATCAAAAAAGAGTAGAGTCAAAGCCAAGCTTTCAGCGTCGCTCAGCTATAGAGCAAAGCCATTAAGGCTATTTCATTTCAAACGACATTTGCGAGTCCTATGAGGAATTATGTTTACTCATTTCTTGTCTGACACGCACTTGTTGTAATAGAAACCGTGATGCTTCTTGTTATAGAAAACCGTGATGCTTCAATCACTCTGGGTTTAAGGGGAATAGTGCGAATCCCCTTAACACCCCCGCATTAGCCTGATGTACTAGTTATCCTCTATGTACTTTGAAAATAGCTAACGTACCCGATGGGGCATTCATGCCCCGCGAAAGCTAACCTGATTCTGATAGGCAGGATGCCTGAATGCCGAGAAGCACATGGATGTGCGAGAAAGGCCATGTCAGGTTTACGCTATTTATCTGCATACACTTCGGCAACTTCCAACGGGGAATCATCGAGCATCTGACTTAATATGGATAAAATATATGGCTGTTCTGTCTTTTACCGTCTTTTATTCACGCAAAATTATAACAGGTCTTTTACCATAATTACCTTCAAGGCTAGTTAGTTCATCATATACATCTTCAACGGGAATCGGTGATGAAGCATTGATTGAAATTCTATTTATGATAGTTACTTTGGGGGCCTGTACGGCATAGTCACGATCACTATCAGCAACTGTGATAACTTTACCTTCAGCAGAATATAATGCATAGAGAATGACATCACCGATACGGTAAGTTATTGCACCTAATAATACAATTTCGTCATCCATATTCAACTTGCCATCAACAACATCAAACGAAATTTTGAATCGTTCAGCGTTACCACCAAAAAAATCTAGAATAGAGGAGCAAGAAGATGCTAAATATTCCATTTCATCAAAGCTAATTAATACTTCTTCACCAACATTAAATAGTTGATTGATTTGTATAAGTGTATTTAATGTCTCAATTTTGTTGTCATAATCAACATTAATAGCATCAGAAGTTATGCTTCCTAGTACTTCTTGTCCATCTTCACTTTTTAATAATATTTTATAAGCATTACCACTTGATACATCAGAGATGAACTTTAGGTTGTCCCTTAAGTTACGTAATTTAAATAGTCTTAAACCGAAATTAAAATTGAAATTTATTTTTTTACTATTATGTTTTATCGTTAAGTCGAAGAAATTAGTTTTATACCTTGATTTGAATAGAGGATGGTCAAAATGACCTAGAAAGGTAGGGAGATAGACTTCGACATCAAAACGATAATCTTTACTTATACTTCCTTTTCGGAAAATCAGTTTCGCTGTTGCTATAGGCTCTATTACTGGCAGTGATAATTCAGCCGACTTTGAACAAAAATCAGTTTTTTCATGCGACTGACCAAACCTTTTTTCGACAGCTGATACATTTGAAATTCGTGCTTTCTCTCTAATACCAATATGTACATCAATTAGGTCTTCTAAATTCTCTTTACCAATCAGGTCGAACCTAATTTTCAAACGATCTTCATCAAAGCCTACATTTTCAAGGAAACTCTTCTTACTATTTATGTATTGGCTAAGGTTACCTATGTATGACTTTAAATTTTTAGCGATTGATTCACCTGTTAGAGCTTTCAATAAGTGACTTTCATCATAACGAAGTGTATAGCTCTTTTGATTAGTTGTTGTGACTAACTGAAGTATTTTTTCAATAAGCTCTTCATCCATATGTCTAAGAAAAGCTCTTACTGGTGTATTACTGCCGTCATACTCAATGAATATATAAAAGCAAGGAAGTGGATCAATGGCTAATTTATGTAAATTTGATAAATTAATAGATAATTTTCGTTCCTGTCCATCTGTCGCTTTAACTTGTACTTTACACTTTGGCGCAGATTGATGAACTTGAAGGCCAGTTATTTCGTTACTAAATGGGAACTCAACTATATAATCCCATCCCATTTTATCTTTTGTGGACTTATTCGCAATTAAACCAAATTCAGAACACCAAGCGTTGAAATGTAATTCGCCTAAATCACCTAAATCTCTCACAAATGTTTTCCTTTTTAATATACTGCTAAAACATGAAAAAAGCTCTTGCAGGCTTTCGTTTGCTTGGTTCACTTTAGCTTAATAATTAAGGGCAGGTAAAACTTTTAATTATTAAAAATTAACAACGCTGCAGCCTCCAATGTTCCCCATTCCAAGTTGCTGAAATTCGCAGATGAAAATGCCGTATAGCCATTATGGATGATGGCTAAGGCTCAGGAAACATGGTTGGCATGTATGAACTATCATCTCAATTTTCAGATACTATTTAATGTGGAGCGAAATAAAGTTTTCATCAAATGAATTTGCAGGCTTAATAGCCCCCCGTTGGAAATCATTCGCTTTTCAGAATATTTCGCCGGGGCGCTGCGGGTTTGTTAAGGGGGACAAGCGCTTTCCCCCTTGACTCTGGTGTGGGCGAAGCGCCACGACTTTGACTCTAATTCAAACGAAGTTTGAAAAACTACAGAGTAACCTTGCGATTACTCTGAATCGCACTCTTACTCAGGATCACTCTCTATTCTGGATCATAGTCCAAAACCGGTGCTAACCAACGTTCGGTTTCTTCAATACTCATGCCCTTACGAGCAGCATAATCTTCAACCTGATCTTTACCTACATTGGTTACACCAAAATACCGTGATTTAGGATGGGCAAAGTACCAGCCTGATACCGCTGCGGTTGGGAACATGGCGTAGCTTTCAGTAATGTTCAAACCAATGGTTTCATCAGGTTTGAGTAAATCCCACAGCAAGCCTTTTTCAGTATGATCTGGGCAAGCTGGGTAACCTGGCGCTGGGCGAATACCTTTGTATTTTTCACGAATGAGAGCCTCGTTATCTAACTCTTCATCTGCTGCATAACCCCAAAATTCTTTACGTACACGTTCATGCATACGTTCGGCAAAGGCTTCTGCTAAACGGTCAGCTAAACATTTGAGCATAATCGCGTTGTAGTCATCATGGTTTGCCTCAAAGCGTGCCACATGCTCGTCGATACCGTGACCGACTGTTACCGCAAAGCCGCCCATGTAATCGGCCACACCTGAGTCTTTTGGCGCAACAAAGTCGGACAAACAGAAGTTGTCATTGCCCACACGTTCAAGCTGCATGCGTAAGTGATGAGTGGTCATTTCAACTTCGGTGCGAGTCTCGTCTGTGTAAAGCTCAATGTCGTCATGGTTGACGGTGTTTGCTGGGAATAAGCCGATGACTGCTTTGGCCGTGAGCCACTTTTCACTGATGATGGTTTCAAGCATGGCTTTGCCATCTTTATAGAGTTTACGGGCTTCTTCACCAACGACGTTATCATCAAGAATGTCTGGGAAGCGGCCGTGTAGCTCCCAGCTTCGGAAAAAAGGGGTCCAGTCGATGCGATCAACTAAGTCTTCTAATGGGTAGTCATCAAATACTTGACGACCTAATACATTAGGTGTGAATGGGGTGTAGTTGTCCCAATCATGCTGGCAGCGGTTTTCACGGGCAGCGTCAATTGACACAATGGTTTTACGCTTAGTTTGTGATAAACGTTTTTCGCGCATTATGTCGTATTCGTTATACGCTTCATCAATGGTGGCTTGGCGTGTGTCATTACTAATGAGTTTTGACACCATAGGCACGGCGCGAGACGCATCGGCAATGTAAATGGCCCCTGTTGGTGAGTGTGGGGCAATTTTAACGGCGGTATGAATTTTTGAGCAAGTGGCGCCGCCAATGATGGATGGAATGGTTAAACCTGCTTTATGGAAGGCTTTAACGTTATGCACCATTTCATCAAGGCTTGGGGTAATAAGCCCTGACATGCCAATAATATCAACGTTTTCAGCAATGGCGACTTCGATGATTTTCTCAACAGGCACCATTACGCCTAAATCAATCACCTCATAACCATTACAAGCTAATACCACACCAACGATATTTTTACCGATATCGTGCACATCGCCTTTCACGGTCACCATGAGGATTTTACCGTTGGATTGGCCTTCCACTTTTTCGGCTTCAATAAATGGGTTTAAATAGGCCACGGCTTTTTTCATCACTCGGGCGGATTTCACCACTTGCGGCAAGAACATTTTACCTGCGCCGAATAAGTCACCGACCACGTTCATGCCATTCATTAATGGCCCTTCGATCACATCCAGTGGACGGACTGCTTGTAGGCGTGCTTCTTCAGTGTCTTGGTCAATAAATTCGGTAATCCCTTTAACTAAGGCGTGGGATAAGCGCTCTTCAACAGGCCAACCTCGCCATGCTAAATCTTCTTTTTTGGCGACTTGTTTACCATCACCACGAAACTTTTCAGCGACATCAAGTAGTTGTTCTGTATTGGTTGAATCAGCGACGGGGCAAGGTAAATTTTGCACCACGTTTTCAACTTTTTCTTTAAGTTCAGGGTCGATATCATCATAAATGGCTAATTGACCCGCGTTAACAATCCCCATGTCCATACCTGCTTGAATCGCATGGTATAAAAACACCGCATGAATGGCTTCACGCACTGGGTTGTTGCCACGGAACGAGAAAGACACATTCGATACACCGCCAGAGATCATCGCATAGGGTAACGTGGCTTTGATGTCTTTAATCGACTCAATAAAGTCGACAGCGTAATTGTCGTGCTCTTCAATTCCAGTGGCAATCGCAAAAATATTCGGGTCAAAAATAATGTCTTCAGGTGGAAAGCCAACCACATCAACTAATACACGATAAGCACGCGTACAAATTTCAGTTTTACGGGCTCGGGTATCGGCCTGACCGTCTTCATCAAAGGCCATGACAATGGCAGCGGCGCCATAGCGTTTGACTAATGTGGCTTGTTTGATAAAGGCTTCTTCGCCTTCTTTCATTGAAATTGAGTTAACAATGGATTTGCCTTGTACGCATTTAAGACCTGCTTCAATCACGTCCCATTTAGATGAGTCAATCATGATAGGCACACGAGAAATGTCTGGTTCTGAGGCGATTAAGTTTAAGAACTTTTTCATCGACTCTGCGCCATCAAGCATGCCTTCATCCATGTTGACGTCGATGATTTGCGCGCCGTTTTCAACTTGTTCGCGTACCACATCTAAGGCTTCTTCAAACTTTTCTTCTTTAATTAAACGTAAGAATTTAGCAGAGCCTGTGACGTTCGCGCGCTCGCCAACGTTAACAAATAATGAGTCACCATCGATGGTTAACGGTTCAAGCCCTGATAAACGACACGCAACAGGGATGTCAGGGATAGTGCGAGGTGCGTGGGTGATAACGGCATCGCGAATCGCGCTGATATGTGCAGGTGTGCTACCACAACAACCGCCAACAATATTCAGCATGCCTTCTGCTGCCCAGTCGATAATAACCTCGGCCATCTCTTCTGGCGTTTCATCATAACCGCCAAATTCATTCGGCAGGCCGGCATTGGGATGCGCTGAAACATGACATTCTGCAATGCGAGATAATTCTTCTACGTATGGACGTAACTCTTTAGGGCCTAATGCACAGTTAAGGCCAATAGAAATCGGTTTGATGTGGCGCAGTGAGTTATAAAAACCTTCAGTGGTTTGTCCGGTTAATGTCCGGCCTGAGGCATCGGTAATCGTGCCTGAAATCATTACTGGCAGGCGATCGCCTAAAGTATCAAACACGGCTTCAATGGCAAATAGGGCGGCTTTGGCATTGAGAGTATCAAAGATGGTTTCTACCATAATGATATCTGCGCCACCTTCAATTAATGCTGTGGTGGATTCGACATAGGCATCAACAAGCTCATCGAAACTGACATTACGAAAACTGGGGTCATTCACATCTGGGCTAATCGAACAAGTACGGTTGGTTGGCCCGAGAACACCTGCAACATAACGTTTAATGCCTGTTTGTGCTTCTACTTCGTCAGCGGCGGCGCGGGCAACTCTAGCGCCTTCGAGGTTGATTTCAGCCGACAAGCTTTGCATGTCGTAATCAGCCATCGCAATGGTCGTGGCGTTAAAGGTATTGGTTTCAATAATGTCAGCGCCCGCTAACATGTATTTAGTGTGAATGTCTTTAATGATTTGACGCTGGCTTAGCACCAACATGTCATTATTGCCTTTCACATCGCAATGCCAGTCTTTAAAGCGCTCGCCACGGTAATCTTCTTCTTCCAATTTATAGTCTTGGATCATTGTCCCCATGGCACCATCGAGGATCACGATACGCTCTTTTAGCGTATTGGTAAGTTGTTCAAGAACCTGACTGTAGGAAGTCGACTTCGCCATATTTGAGTACCTTTATTGCTATGCTAGCAGTTGCTATTAGCTATTTCTTATTATGTGAATATTCGAAACTTGAGAAATTAGCATACCTTGTTTTGCACTATATAAAAGGCGGCCTAAGTCAAACTCGCTTCGTAAAAGTATTCAGCATTAATATTTGTTTGGACATTTAAACGTATAGACGGCCATAATACGTGAAGTTTGTTTCCAAGAGCAAGTGTCAGAATGCACTAACTCAGTCCAGTATGATGAATAATGCTGAACTTGGTGCAGATAAACGGTTTTGTGAACGGTGAACGTGCAGGAATGTATAAAAAGGGAGCCTAGAGTGACTAGATTATCACACGCTAAGATAGTATTACTGCGACACGGACAATGTGAAGGCGGCAATATATTGCGTGGAAAAACGGATGTTAATTTGAGCGAACTCGGTGCAGCTACGATGCTAAATCGTATTAAGCAGATTGATTTTGTGCCTCATTTTCCGAAAGTAAGCTTGATAAGCTCACCTTTACAACGCTGCCAACATTTTACTCATGGGTTATTTACTGAGTTAAATACTGCTAACACTGCCTTAAGTGAAATGAATGATGAGGCTCATCAGTCAGTCAACACGCCATTACCTGCGGTGCAGTTGATGCCAGAGTTGGCCGAAATTGATTTTGGTGACTGGGATGGGGTGTCATTTGATTCTTTATACGAACAGTTTGGCGATAAGATTAATCAATACTGGGACAATCCTTGGCAACATACACCACCGAATGCAGAGCCGATGAGTGAATTTGAAACGCGTGTCGCATCTGGTTTTAACAAGGTGTGTCAGCAATTACGTCAAGTGGCGAACAGCCCTGAGCTTAAAGGTAACAGCCCTGAGCTTAAAGGTAACAGCCCTGAGCTTAACGTAAATCGTTCTGAGTTAGCAAAAAATACCCCTGAACCTTTGGCTATTATTGTCACTCATGGTGGTGTCATACGCACCATTATTGCTTTGGTGCTTGGTCTTGAACAATGCCAAGGCATATATAACACCTTATCCATTGATTACGCCGCGACGGTTTCTATTTCAGTTTTTTGGGCAGATGAAAGCAGCGAGCCTAAGTTTCAACTTCATTGGCCTGCATAGAGTCAATAATAGGGGGCACATCAGCGCGTTTTTGCTGAACAAGCCCTTAATTTAGCGTACAATCTTTACATACTTTTTTACGTGTTATCTTAATCTGTAAGAAAGCATAAAATAGGTCGCGATAGCGGATGGATTATTGTCGCTATCGTTTAAGAATAAATAAAGTTAATCTGTTTTGTCATACTAATGGATGAATAGGGAATCATGGTTCAACTTGACTCAAGGTCTGATTGATTAGCATGAACTGTACCCGCAACTGTAATGTTATTTTTTACGAATAACTAAGTCAGATACCTAGCTTTTTTATGATGGTTCACAGCCTTTTACGCACTGCATTTATTCACTATCCAGTGCCTTTAATCAACCTGAGCGGGTGACTCAGGCGGAGAATTCATGTTTTATACCACTGTAATACATGGCGCTGCATTAGATTGCATTGCGTTTATGTGTCAGAACCTAGCTAGATTAGGTCATTGCTTGTCAGGTAACGTCGCATTAGATGCTCAACGCGTCAGTGTGTGTGCTTTACGTATTAAGTCTGCTTTTCTGGCGACGGCTTCATGACTCAAAATCAGCAGCAACGAGATGGCTCAATGGGTGAGGCGCTTAAGGTGGCTCGACTTTATTGGTCAGTGCAACAACAGGCGATTCTTTCCAATGTCAGCTTTTCACTGCAACAAGGTGAAATGCTGGGACTGATTGGTCCAAATGGCGCAGGCAAGTCCAGTTTATTGCGCTGCTTGTATCGTTATATCTCACCAGATAGAGGCCAGATCACCTTGTTTGGTGAAGATATTAGCCGCATCAGCCAAAAGCATTTAGCGACAAAAGTTGCTGTCGTTCAACAAGAGACTCCGCATTATTTTGCAATGAGCTGTGAACAAATCGTGGCAATGGGATTAACGCCTCATAAAGGGCTATTTGAAACAGATACTCAAGCTGATAAACATAATGTGATGCAAGCGTTAGATAAAGTCGGTTTGGCGTTAAAAGCAAGCCAACAATATGAACAGCTTTCAGGAGGCGAAAAGCAGCGTGCACTTATTGCCAGAGCTATTGTACAAAAACCGCAGTTGTTAATCCTTGATGAGCCAACAAATCATTTAGATATTCGTTATCAGATCCAAATTTTAGAATTGGTGCGCCAGTTGGGGATCAGTGTTATAGCGTCAATTCACGATCTGAACTTAGCCAGCGCAGTGTGTGATAGGTTGTTATTGTTAAATCAGGGCGCGTGTATAGCTCAAGGGTTACCAGATCAAGTGTTAACCGAGCAGATTATCGGCGATGTGTTTGGTGTTTGCTGCCAAGTTAATCGCCATCCCCAACATGGTAAGCCATTGATTACCTATTTTTACGGTTATCAAGATGAGCATCCCCGTCATCAAACACGGCAACAAGATAACAAGGAGGGGATTTAATGTTTGCGACTTATTCCCTTCGCCATAAATGCTTATTGGCATTGACAGCATTGATGACCTTAATTACCCCAATTGCAGCAGCAAGTTTTGGTGCGGCAAATATTAGTTTCGGACAAGTTTTTTTACTTTTTACAGAACCCATGTTGGGCGCTTCTGCAAGCACTGATGGCGTAACGGCAATAACTGAACGTATTGTGTTTGAGTTGCGTATGCCTCGGATTATATTGGCGTTTATTGCTGGTGCCGGCTTAGCTTTGGCTGGCAGCGTGTTGCAAACTGTTACGCGAAACCCATTAGCTGATCCCTATTTATTTGGTATAAGTTCTGGTGCCTCTTTTGGCGCTGTGTTGGTGTTGAGTTTTTTCGGCACTCAAGGCTTAGTGCAGCAATGGCTTTCGCAGTCCGATAGCTTATGGGCTGGCGCGATTTACCGGTCAGGGTTATTTAGTCATGATGCGTGGTGGTCTTGGTCATCATTAAGTCTTCCTGTTGGGGCATTTATCGGTGCGCTTTTTTCAGTGCTATTAGTGCTGTCGTTATCGGGTTTTGGCAGAGCAAGTCAGGTGGAAAGAATGCTGCTCTCAGGGGTCGCTACCTCTTTTATGTTTGGCGCATTAACTAGCTTAGTGCTGTATTTCTCAAGCCCTCAAGCAGCGGCGTCTGTTTTGTTCTGGAGCCTTGGCAGTTTTGCCAAAGCCAGTTGGTCAGGTTTGATTATCCCAGCTGTTGTAGTGTGCTCCAGCGTGATAATTATTCTGGCGTTCAAGCGTCAAGTGATTGCGATACAAGCTGGGGATGAAACTGCCCACTCACTAGGGGTCAATGTCGCCAGATTAAGGCTATATATGTTGATTCTGTGCTCGCTGATTACAGCAACATTAGTCGCCAGTTGTGGTGGTATCGGCTTTGTAGGCTTGATGATCCCTCATACTGTAAGGTTACTCTTTCCTGGCCAGCAACCTATTTTTACAACAGTGTTTGTAGGGGGCTTATTTATGGTGTGGATTGATGTATTAGCTCGTTGTTTGTTGTCCAACCAAGAATTGCCTGTCGGTATAATTACTGCGGCAATTGGTAGTGTGTTTTTCTTATTTGTGTTACGTCACCGCCGCTAGGCGCATTTGGGAGTATGAAGTATGTTCGCAGTTGATCCCGTTAATCATCTTAATGATGAACAGATCCAACATAAAATAAACCAAAAAACCAAACCGCTAGGGGCATTAGGCTCACTTGAGTCGTTGGCAAAGCAAATAGCGCAAGTACAGTTAACTGAACCATTTAATAACCGCCAAAAGTTAGCCATTAATCAGCCAGCAATGTTGGTCTTTGCAGGTGATCACGGCATCGCAAATCACGGGGTGTCGATTGCGCCTAGTGCAGTGACTCAGCAAATGGTGAACAATTTTGCGAGTGGTGGTGCAGCGATTAATGTGTTTTGTCGCCAAATGGGATTGAATCTGGAAGTCATTGATTGCGGTATGTTAACCCCTAGCGACCACCCTAAAGTGACTGATCATAGGCTAGGAGCCGGTACTCAGGCTATTCATCAAAAACAAGCAATGGATTTACTCGCAGTAAAAGATGGTTTTAGTTTTGCCAATGAGCTAGTGCAGCGACATTTTGATTCTGGCTGCAATCTTATTGCATTAGGGGAAATGGGGATTGGTAATACATCTTCAGCAGCAGCCATAATGGCTGCGATGCTAAAATTAGATGTCAAAGAGTGTGTTGGACGTGGGACTGGTATTGATGATGAGTCCTTTGCACTTAAACGTGAGCTATTAACGGTTGCAATGAATCTTCACCGCGACAAAATTCATGATCCTGTAAATGTACTGGCTTGCTTAGGTGGCTTTGAAATTGTGCAAATGACTGGCGCAATTTTAGCGGCATCAGAAAAGAAAATGCTGGTGGTGATAGACGGCTTTATCGCAACGGCGGCAGCGTTAGTTGCGGTGGCATTACACCCAAGTGCTAGAGACTACCTTATTTTTGCCCATCAATCCGATGAGCAAGGCCACCAAAAAATGCTACAAGCGTTAGATGCTAAACCTTTATTGTCGCTGGGTTTACGTTTGGGTGAAGGCACTGGCGCTGCGTTGTCATTACCTCTGATTCAAGCGGCGGTCAATTTTTACAATGATATGGCCAGTTTTGACAAAGCTGGTGTCAGTAATGTGGTTTAAGTTATGGCTTTGCCTGTGCTCAGTTAATGAAGCAACACTAACTAAGTCAAGATTATACTTAACTAACAAAGGATGATGAATGTCGTTGCAATCAGGCTCTGTAAATCGTGCCAGTTGGTTGAAAAAACAGCTTAATCTATTGCTCATTGCGGTGAGTTTTTTTACCCGTATTCCTATACCTAATTGGGTTGAATTTGACAGTGAAAAGTTAAATAAAGCCAGTCGTTATTTTGGTGTGGTGGGGTTACTGGTTGGCGTAATGAGTGCGAGCGTGTTTTGGTTAAGCCAATTAGTGCTGCCTAACGGTGTTGCAGTGATCTTAGCAATTATCGCCAGCGTATTAATGACAGGAGGCTTTCATGAAGATGGCCTTGCTGATACGGCTGACGGCTTTGGTGGCGGCTGGAAAGTCGCTGATAAGCTACGCATTATGAAAGACTCTAGAATAGGGACTTATGGCACTTTAGCCATCGGGTTAACCTTATTGTTAAAATGGCAACTATTGGTTGAAATTGCCCTATACAGCCCACTTAAAGCAGCAATTGCACTGATTGTAGCGCATCCTTTAAGTCGAGTTGTTGCAGCAAGCATGATTTTTTCTGAGCAGTATGTCACCGAAGATGACGGCAGTAAGTCAAAGCCTTTGGCTCAATATCAGCACATTAATGATTTATTGATTTTATGTTTAAGCGGTTTTGTCGTGCTGGCTTGTTTAAACGGTGTGTTGGCGTTTGTTCTATTATTAGCGTTAGTGGCCACAAGACAATTACTGGTATGGGGATTTAATCGTCAAATTGGTGGTTACACTGGCGACACGTTAGGGGCTGCGCAGCAAGTTAGCGAAATTGTCTGCTACTGCATTATTTTAACCATAGGTTTATCAACATGATCCATCTAGTTTTAGGCGGAGCCCGTTCAGGGAAAAGTCGATACGGTGAGTCCATTGCAAAGCAGTATGCTGAGCAAGGTTTTCGTTGTGTTTACGTTGCCACTGCCACAGCCTTAGATGATGAAATGACGGCCAGAATAGCCAAACATCAGCAAGATAGAGTTGACTCCAATCTGCCATGGCAATTAATTGAAACACCAATGGCATTAGCCTCAACATTGCAAAACTACCACGCTGATGATTGCGTAATATTAGTCGATTGCCTCACCTTATATTTATCTAATCACTTAATTGCTAGTGAAGAAACGCACCGTAATGGTGTGGATGACTTATGGCAACAGCAAAAGCAAGCTTTGCTAGCTTGTTTACCGTCATTAAAAGGGCAGGTGATTTTTATTAGTAATGAAGTGGGTTCAGGCATTGTTCCGTTAGGGGAGTTAACTCGTCGTTTTGCTGATGAAGCTGGCTGGCTAAATCAAGCTATTGCTGCGCAAGCTGATAAGGTTAGCCTAGTGGTCGCGGGCATTCCCATATCAATAAAGTAATGCGTCAACGTTGAAATGACATCATGTCATCACTTACATAACCCAAATTTGAAGGATGATTGGCGTTAATGAGCAATCAAGAAAAGCCCGAAAGCCAGCAGCAACGCCATATGAACACTGCCTCCCAAGATGTGACTCAAGCTGATACTGATGATTCGGAGAAACTGCATCTGTTGAGTAAGCCCCATTCTTATCAAGCGGGTAAAGCGTTAACCTTAATGGTGCAAGGCACCACATCTGATGCAGGTAAGAGCACCTTAGTGGCAGGCTTATGTCGCTTATTTGCCAGAAAAGGCACGCAGGTTGCGCCATTTAAACCCCAAAATATGGCGTTAAATAGTGCTGTCACAGAAGACGGCGGCGAGATAGGTCGAGCTCAAGCATTGCAAGCGGTTGCATGTCAGCTTGAACCACATACTGACTTTAATCCTGTACTGTTAAAGCCAAGCTCTGATACGGGAGCGCAAATCATCATTCATGGTAAAGCACTGACTTCATTAGAGGCCAAAACGTTTTTTGGCCCAGAAAGTCGCCATTATAAAGCAACAGCGATGAATGCTGTTTTGCAATCATTTGAGCGATTAACGCATCAATATGACATGGTCATCGTTGAAGGTGCAGGTAGCCCAGCAGAGATTAATTTACGTGAGGGTGATATTGCTAATATGGGCTTTGCTGAAGCCGTTGATTGCCCTGTCATTATTATTGCAGATATCGACAAGGGCGGCGTTTTTGCACACCTTGTAGGCACTTTAGCGCTGTTAAGTTTATCTGAACAATCCAGAGTGAAAGGCTTTGTTATTAACCGATTTAGAGGCGACATTAGTTTGTTGCAGTCGGGAATTGACTGGCTTGAAAGTTATACTAATAAGCCAGTATTAGGGGTATTACCTTACTTACATGATTTACACCTTGATGCAGAAGATGCCTTGATTGATAGCCCTTTAAAAACGAGTGACGTTATCGAGCATCAGCAAAAAATCACTGTGCTTGTATTTGTGTTCCCAAGGATCAGTAATCACACTGATTTTGACCCACTTCGCTTACATCCACAGATTGATTTTCATTATATAAGTCAACAAACCCAAGCGAAATCGCTGCCGCCTGCGGCCGACTTAATTATCATGCCTGGCAGCAAAAATGTGCGCGCCGATTTAGCTTTCATGCGTGAGCAAGGCTGGGACAAGCTGGTTAATAAGCACTTACGGTATGGCGGTAAAGTCATTGGTATCTGTGGCGGTTATCAGATGTTAGGCCATCAAATTGATGACCCATTAGGCATTGAAGACGAAGCCGGCTCAAGCAAAGGTTTAGGCTTGTTAGCATTAAACACCACACTCACGAATGAAAAATTACTCACCAAAGTAAGCGGTTACTTACAGCTTGATGACGATAAGGTAGCGGTGTCAGGTTATGAAATTCATTGTGGTGAAAGTCACTTATTGACTGAGGCTAACCTGAATCAACCTATTGAAATTTTTTATGAACAAGCTGATACCAATGCTAATACCAGCGCTAAAAGCAGCGTTAATAGCGTTGCTTATAAGAATATCGGCAATCACGAAGGAGATGAACAAATAGGATTACCTTCGCTTCGTTTTGACGGACAAGTAAGCAATGATAATCAGATACTGGGATGCTATATGCACGGGCTATTTGACAGTCCCGATGCTTGCCAACTGATTTTACGCTGGGCAGGACTTTCATCTGCTGAGTCGTTGGATATTAATCAAATTCGAGAGCAACAATTAGAAAGATTAGCGGATGTGTTAGAAACACATCTTGATATGGATAAATTAACAGGAAGTCTTTAATGGAAAAGTCTGAAAATGTCACCAATAACAGCATTGAATCAACTGAGGTTAACCATGCTGATACTAAGGCGCAACGTCATAAAGCTCGCCAGCAAAAGCTCAAAGAAGGTGTCGATGCAAAAATTGCTGCCGCTCAAGATGAAAAGGGCATTTTATTAGTGCTTACGGGTAATGGCAAAGGCAAATCAACGTCTGGTTTTGGTGCTGTGACACGTTGTGTTGGTCATGGACAAAAGGCGGCCGTTGTGCAATTCATTAAAGGTGGATGGGAATGCGGAGAGCGTAATCTACTGGAAAAAGTTGGGGTTGAATTCTATGTCATGGGCACAGGATTTACTTGGGAAACCCAAGATCGTGAAAAAGACGTGGCTGCTGCGGAGTCTGCTTGGCAAGATGCCGAGAAGTTACTTAAAGATGAATCGATAAACCTAGTGTTATTAGATGAGCTTACTTATATGGTGACATATAAGTATATCGATTTAGCCCGTGTGATAGAGGCGCTGAATAATCGTCCACCAATGCAGCATGTGATTATTACTGGACGTGCCTGTCACCGCGATATTATCGAATTGGCAGATACCGTAAGCGAAGTACAACCGATTAAGCATGCTTTTAATGACGGTATCAAAGCGCAAATTGGTTTCGACTATTAATAAAAAAGCTGTTAATACATCATTGTGTTTATGGGCGGCTGTTCTACAGATTTGACTGTGCCGCCTAAATTAACGCTCAAACTTTCACGGGTAAGCTTAGTATGTTGCCAGCTGCTCTTAGCTAATCACATTACCAGCCTTTCTTAACCTGGCCTCTCTTAACTTAGCCAATCAATTAACATCAGTTCCAACTCTGCGCATATCAAGCAGACTCTTCAATGCCTCATTTACGCTTTATAAATATACTTATTCATTTTTAGCGGTATAACCTTGTGCGATTGATCTTCTCGCTCTTGTTTTTGGCAAGACGCTAAATTGAATGAATCAAGAACCTATTTGTTACTGGAAAGTAAAGGTAACTCCCTCGAGAAATTGTTTTACATTTCTAAATCAGCTTTTTTTGTGTTCTTTTTGTAACTAAATAACGTTGATTTTAATTTAACGTCGCATGTGATGAATATAAGTGTAACTAAATCGATAAAATAACAGTTTGTGTAAATTTGTATCTTATTTAATATTTGTTGTTTTTTTATCTCTGTTTTTTATTTCGAACTATATTTTTAATATTGCAATTTAAATATCCATCATTGTTTTTGGCTAAGTCTATGTTTGCTTGGTTTATTTTGTGGTGGTTTGTGATTGTTGTTTTTATGTGGCGCTGTTTTTATTAAAAACCTCCTTCTTATGTTTCTCTATTGTTTTGCAATACGGTTAATTTTGTTTGGGTTCTTGTATCACTTGATGGAAAGTTAAGTGCATATAATGTATAGGTTATTTATCTTTTGTTAAGTTTTGGTGGTGCTTATGTTTTGTGATGTAGGTCTCTATCCGTGCCTTGCTATACATATGTAACTTGCTTAATATTCGAATGTTGATTGTGACGACTTCTTATATAAGTTAATCAAACAAATGTAATGACAATGTAAATATTGGGGTTTTAAAATGACGTTTTAAAATTGAATGCTTTTTGTTCAATTTATTCCTGATTTTTACAAGTTAATATTAACTGGTTATTAACAAATCAAGTGTTAACAGTGTTAATTCACCTCTGTTTTTGCTTGGTTTACATTTCTTTGAATATCTTTTGTTCGGTTTTTATTAATAAGTTTTTTAAATATGAAAACGCTTCCAATATGTTCATCGTCAATAAGTCAACCTCACACAAATAATAAATAAGTCAGAATTCAGCCTTCAAATGAAGTCACTGAAGTTTACTAATGGAAATAAACGCGATGCTTAAAAAAACAACAGTTGCAATCGCATTAGCCTCTTTGTTTTGTATGACAACTGCCAGTGCAGTGACATTACAACAAGAGGACAATGGGGATTACCTTGACCTTTATGGTGAAGTGGGTGTTGGTGGCCATTTTGGTACTAATTCAGATTACAACCATGACGAGTTTTATGACACCAAAGGGTATGTTGATGACAGTTTTGCAACCTTGGGAGTAAAAGGACAGCGCTCAAACTACATATACCGATTGGAGTTGGATTATCAACGTCGCAATTGGCTAGGTGGTGACGGCGAATTTGAACTTGCTATCGACAAAATGTATGTCGGTTATATGTTTGATGATCATCATTGGGTTGAACTTGGTTTAACGGATACCGCTTTTGATGAATACGATCATTTTGGTGATTTTACATTTAATAAGTCTGTTGAAACTGGTGAAGCGGGCGATCAAGAAAACACGGTTAAGTACGAAGCTAAGTTCGATCATCTGCTTTACGGTGTTTCTTATTCTTATGAAGGAGAGCATAAGAATGGTTCACCTCAAGGTGACATTGTAAATGGCTACGTAGGTTGGATGTCAGGCGTTGTTTCTGTTGTTGCTGGTGTTGAAGCGCGTGGCGGTTCAGAAGGTGAATCTAAGTATGGCGAACAGCAGTTATTTGGACTTGGCATGCGTGTTCAAGTGACCTCTGATATTGCATTAGGCTTAAATGGTTTTATTGAAGATGAAGATCTTGCAACACGTAAAAGTGGCGATGTGTATCTCGCTTATGAAACGTTCCGCAATTATGGCCTCACATTAAGCGGTAAATACCAACTGAATGAATCTTGGGAAATTATAGCTTCAGCTAACCATGAAGAGTATGAGAGTTGGGATGTTGAAAGCCCGAACTATGACTTCACGGAATTACCCGCTGAATATGGCAAAGATCGTCGCTGGGCAAGCGTAGGTTTTAATTACCGTCCAGCAAGAGACATTGTGTTGTCTGTTGAAGGTCGTGTAGGCGAAGCGCCAGAAGCCGGCTATGCATACGTACGCATGTACTTCTAGTTTCATTTTCAGTTAAACAATTATCGAGTTTACTATGAAGAAAAGTTTCCTTTCACTGGCAATCGCCAGTGTCATCAGTGTAGGTGCCAACGCTGGCGTCAACGATCTACTGATCACCGAAATGGTGCAAAAAAATTATGGCGCTGAAGTTGGCTCTGTAGAAATTACGAATACTCACGCAACTGAATCTTTCACTTTTACCGATGAAACTGCCGCATTTATGTGGGGTAATGGTAAATACGAAAATCAAATGTTAACAGCTGAAGGTGAGCCGCTATTAACCGGTATTACAGTTGAAGCGGGTAAATCTGTTGTTGTACTTAATTCGGCTGCGAGTGACGAGTACAAACAAATCATTACTGATAATGGCGGAGCGTTCGTTATTGGTGAAGGTAATGGTAACTACAGTGATTTTTACTTAAGCGGTAATGACGGTTTTTATATTAAAAACGGTGATGTGATTATTGACCGAGTTGGCGCTGCGGATAATACAAGCGTATGGGCTGAAGACACAACTTTACGTCGCCGCCAAGACAGTGAAGGCAATGCGCCAGCACCGTCAAGTGACTTTGATGCATCGCAGTGGGAAGTGATTACGCCACTGGATATGAGCACAGTTGGTGCGCCAAACCTTGCTGAATCATATGTTCCATTCGTATGTGAAAACTTAACCCGCATCAGTGACATTCAAGGTACTGGTGGCGAGTCTCCACTAAAAGGTGAAGCGGTTGCAGTGCAAGGTGTGGTAACTGCTGTTGTTGACCTACCTAAGAAAGGTTTCTATCTACGCGATGAAGTTGCAGATGGTAATCCATTAACGTCTGACGGTATTTTTGTTGAAAGTGGCAGCGCTGATAGCCAACTTGTCGGCCGCACCGTTTGTTTAGGTAGTGATGTTGCTGAAAGCTATGGTCAAACTCAGTTAAGTGCCGAAAACTGGGAAATCACTAACAGTGACTTTACAGCGACTGTTGCTACAGATATCGAAATACTCGATTCTGATGGTGGTTCTTTTGAAACCACATTAGCACGTTACGAAGGCATGGTGGTTAATCTACCAGAAGACTTGAATCCTCAACAAGAGGGTAATCAAGACATGCGTGTTTCTCGTAGTTTCAGCTTTAACTACGACAGTTTCCGCAACAATATGACGTTGGCTTATATGCGTCCTAACATGCAGCCAAATCAGTTAAATGTTGCTGGTACACCTGAGTCAATTGCTGCTGCAGCGCAAAATAATGACTACCGCTTAGTGATTGAAAGCGCGACACAGGCAAGTAATGACAATATCCCTTATTACCCTAATTTTTCAGTTGCACCTGAAAATAATTACATTCGCATTGATGACAGTGTAGTGGGTATGGAAGGTGTGATTAGTTACAGCTACGGCGACTACACTTTAACAGTTACCAATGAGCTAACGAGCAATAACTTTGTTCACAATCTGCCAAGAACTGATAGCCCTGATATTGATGAAACAGTAGCCGATGATAAATTTGCTATTCGTATCGCAAGTCAAAACCTATTCAATTACTTTAATTCGCCATTTGGCGGTGATCAAAACCAATTCGGCCAAAGCCGTGGTGCTGATACCTACAATGAATTCATCCAACAGAAAACTAAGTTAGTTGAAGCCATTCGTGCTCTCGATGCTGACGTTGTTGGTTTGATGGAAATTGAAAACAATGGTTATGGACTAAAAAGTGCGATTGCAGATTTAGTCAATGAAGTTAACGTTTACTATAACGATGAGTATGCCGATAACTTTGATAAGCCTTACTCAACAGAGAACCGTTATGTGTTTGTTGGTTTCGACCACAACGGTAACCAAATGCTTGATGAGTTAGATGCTTTAGGTTCTGATGCAATTGCAACGGGTATTATTTATCGCCCAAGCAAGCTGAGTATTGAACGCACACGAGTTGTGACAATGCCACAACAAAAAGCGCCTACCATTGTAAATGACAATAACGAAGTCATTAAGGACAACAACGATGAGATCCTAGAAAGTGGTCAAAACTATCATCGTGATGCGCTAGTTGTCACCTTCATGGTAAACCAAACAGGTAAGCGTTTAACCTTAGCGGTTAATCACTTTAAATCTAAAGGGTCAACCTGTTGGGAAGACTGGCAAGGTGTTGAGTTTGGTGATGCCACTAAATGGACTGATGACGCGCCAGATCTTGATTACCAAGGTTCGTGTTCTGAGTTCCGTATTTCTGGTGCAGTACATTTAGCTGAAGAGTTAAAGTCTGTTGAAGGCGATAGCATCATCTTAGGTGATTTAAATGCTTATGCTAAAGAGGATCCGTTACTGGTTCTGACCGAAAACCCACGTAATAAAGCCTTGATGACAGCAAGCCATACTTTTGTTGGTACTAAGCCGCAATTTAATAGCGATGGGTCACCTGTGGCAATTACACAAAGCTACGGTTACATCGATATTATTTCTAAAGTCTTTGAAGAAAAAGGCAAAACACCTTGGAGTTATTCTTATAACGACGAAGTGGGCTCATTAGATCACATCTTAATTTCTCCATCGCTTGAAGATCGTGTGATTGATGCATCGGATTGGCACATTAATGCTGCTGAA
This sequence comes from Shewanella sp. UCD-FRSSP16_17, assembly GCF_001675935.1. Taxonomy (NCBI): domain Bacteria; kingdom Pseudomonadati; phylum Pseudomonadota; class Gammaproteobacteria; order Alteromonadales; family Shewanellaceae; genus Shewanella; species Shewanella sp. UCD-FRSSP16_17. The sequence continues at coordinate 505,808 of NZ_LZFV01000002.1, read as the reverse complement.
TCTAGCTTGTACGATTACAACAATGAATACAAAGGCGACTACGATAACGAGTACAACAAGTTTTATGCCGAAGATCACTTCCGCTCGTCGGATCATGATCCAGCGCTTGTGACACTAAGTTACTTACCGGGTGAAGCTGACTCAAGCACGCCTATCTATCTAACCAAGCTTAATAAGTTGATTAAAGTGCCATATCAGATCCCTGAAGCAGCAGGGGCTATGGCGGGTGATATCGCTAAGATTAAGCTCACACCAAAAGATGATGAAGCTAAATTAGACATGAGCCAATTGGTTGAACCGAATGTGGTATTAACTCAAGACGGCGAAACCTTGGTGAACTTCGAAGTGTTTGGTGCTCCATCTGCTCGTTTCACTGCCAAGGTGACATTGGAACGTGACGGAACAGTGGTTGATGGTTCTACGGTTTCATTAGATATCGAAGTCGCAAGTCGTGATGCATTAGTGGCTGATATCAAAGAAGAAAAACATGATGGTAGCGGCGGTAGCACCGGATTTATCAGTCTACTGAGTCTGTTGGGATTATCGGCATTACGTCGCCGTAATCGTAAATAAGTTCAACCCCAAAGTGAGGTGTTAGCGCTAGCTTCACCTCACTTTCTAATAAAAAGATACGACTATGAATAATAAAATTAACGCAGTCGCAAAAGCAGTTACCCTACTGTTAGCTGCAGCGTCAACAGCTGCCAATGCTGATCTGGTCATTACCGAGTATGTTGAAGGTGGTGGTAGTAATAAAGCTGTTGAAATTTCAAACTTAGGCACGAGTGCAGTAGATTTAGATGCTGCTCAATACGCGATTACACTTTACTCGAATGGTTCAACTGAAGCGGGTAACTCGTCAATTCTCACCGGTACATTAGCTGCTGGCAGTAGTATTGTTTACCACAATGGCAGTGCCGATGACGCTTTTAAAGTGGGTATTGAATCAACTGTAACCTACTTTAATGGTGACGATGCGTTATTGCTGACAAAAGACGGCGCCATTATTGACCGTTTTGGCAAGCTTGGCGAAGACCCAGGTTCTGAATGGACCGATGCAAACGATGCTAACTTTTCGACTAAAGATAAAACGTTAAGACGCAAAGCCAGTATCACTACAGGTGATACCAATGCCTCAGCTGATTTCCCGGGTACTGATAACCAGTGGCTAGTATTCGATAAAGACACCAGTGATGGCTTAGGTTGCCCAGGTGAAGGTGCTTGTACTGCTGAACCTGGTGTATTAATCATTACCGAATACGTAGAAGGTGGTGGCAATAATAAAGCTGTTGAATTATCTAACGTAGGTGGCAGTGCAATTGATTTAGATGCTGCTGTATATACGTTAAGTTTATATGGCAATGGCAGCACTGATGCGGGTAATACCGAAACTCTAACAGGTATGCTGGCTGCTGGTGAAAGCATTGTTTTCCATAACAGCAGTGCCGATGACGCATTCAAAGTGGGCACGGCTTCAACTGTTACTTATTTTAATGGTGATGATGCGCTGGTTCTTTATAAAGATGATGTGGTTATCGACCGTTTAGGTAAGTTAGGTGAAGATCCTGGTTCTGAATGGACGGATCCGAACGATGCAAACTTTTCGACAAAAGACAAAACGCTACGTCGCAAAGACAGTGTCACCGCTGGTGATACTGATGCAACAGCAGCATTTCCTGGTGATAACAATCAGTGGGTGACATTTGATAAGGACACTGCTAATGGCCTAGGTTGTGCTGGGGAAAGTGCATGTGGCGAAACGCCAGTTGAGCCAGACCCAGATACGCCTTGCTCAGGTTGTGAAGAGTTAACTCCTGTTGCAGACCCAACCACCTTTGACGGTAACGTTTATTATACTAACGTGCTGACGGGGAGTTTTGATGATGCTGAAGCAATGAAAAATGCCATTTCTGTTGCTATTACTGCAGGTCATCAACAGCTAACTTACAAGCAAGTTTGGACAGCACTGTCTTATTCTGATGAAGATCCTGCTAACAGCAGTAATGTTATTGAGCTTTACACAGGCCTATCTGTATCTAAGCAAAATAATGGCGGCAATACCAGTGACTGGAACCGTGAACACGTTTGGGCTAAAAGCCATGGCTTCCCAAGTGAGTCGCAATTAGGTTACACCGATGCGCACCATTTACGTCCAACGAATGTAAAGGTTAACTCAACTCGCAGTAACTATGACTTTAATGAGTGTAGCGATACTGGAACTGAGGTGGCTGACGCACCAGGCAATTACCTAGATACTGCGGCACGTTGTTTTGAGCCTCGCGATCAAGTTAAAGGTGATGTCGCACGTATGATCCTTTACATGGATACACGTTACCAAGGCAATGACAGTAACATGCCTGACTTAGTTGCAGTGGATCGCATCACTACGGCTGATGAAGTCAGTAATAACGACCCACTGCATGGCAAGCTATGTACACTTTATGCTTGGCATCAACAAGATCCAGTTGATGCTGCTGATACACAGCGTAATGATGCCGTGTATAAGTATCAAGGAAACCGTAACCCATACATTGATTACCCAGAGTGGGTTCAACAAGTTTATGGTGACCAATGTGGTGATCCAGCTAATCCGAGCTTAGATGTTGACGTAATTATCGATGCACCAGAGCAAGTGAACGAAGCTGAAACACTGGTTATTGATGCATCAGCTACGGTTGCTGAAGATGGTTCAGAGCTTAGCTTCAGTTGGGAGCAAACAGCTGGACCAGCGTTAACCTTTGATGGCACTAAGGCTATATTATCTGTAACCGCACCAGAGGTGACAGCAGATACAGCAATAGCATTTACTTTAACGGTCAGTGACGGTGTACTAGATAAAACTCAAGTGGTTAATGTGTCTGTTATCAATGTGCCATTAGCTTTTGATGTTAGCTTTAGTGGTAATACTGAACTAAATGAAGGTGAAAGCACGACGATTACTGCTGCTATAGCTGATGAGCCTGAAGGGTTAACATACACGTGGAAGCAAGTGTCAGGTGCCGCTGCTGAGTACAGTGCAGATGGTTTAGTATTAACGGTAAACTCCCCTGAAGTTTCTGTTGATCAATCGCTTGTATTTGAACTTGTGATTAGCGATGGTGAAGAGCAAGTGACATCTTCAGTTAGTGTAAATGTTAGCAACACTTTAGAAGATGGTTGGAGCAAACCAGAAGGCGCCGGTAGTTTGGGTGCTGGTTTACTGATGCTGCTACCGTTACTGTGGCGTCGTCGTCAATCATAAGCGTTTGTCTTGATTCATGGCGTAACCATTAATATGAGTTAGTCATAGTATTCAGTTTTATAAGATGAGTGACTAACTCACATAAAACCAGCTGAGCATAGAGTTGCACAGCTGGTTTTTTTATTGCTAAATTCAGTGTTGTTATTGATATGGATTGCAATAGTGCGATATCTACATAATAGTAATTTGTAGGCTTTTTTAATCTGTTTACTGGTGTGATATTAGGGATAAGTGATGAAAACAATGACATGTAAGCAATTAGGCGGCGCCTGTGACGAGCGTTTTCAAGCTGACAATTTTGAACAAATACAAACCTTGAGTCAGGCGCATGGAAAGTTGATGTTTCAGCAGCAAGAGCCTGCACATATTCAGGCAATGACGGCTATGTTTGATTTAATGCAAAACCCATCAGCATTACAGGCTTTTATGGAAGATAAACGGGCTTTATTCGAATCATTACCTAATGATTAATTAGTTGAATAAAGGCAACCACGAGGGGGGTGGGGAAACACGACTAAGTGCTAGTTATTAGTGCTAGTTACTCTTTTTAGTAATTAGCTTTAGTTATTAACTTTAGTCACTCGCTATGAGCCAGTAACTACTTAAGCAAACACCCAATCGTTCAAATCACAAAAATAGAAAGGATTCAGAGTGAATGTAGCGCTATTAAGTCATACCGATACCGCCAATGCGAGTAAGGCATTAAGGTATTTTATCGATGGACTTTCAAACGATTTAAAATCACTACCTGTGGTTTATATCGCTTCAGAACCTGATGCACAAAGGCAATTTTTTAATCCTATTGCCGATTGTTATCGTCAACTTGGGTTTAATACTGTTCAGTATGTGGAACTAGAGCAGGACTTTGATGCCCAAGCAACGTTAAAGGCTTTAAGAGCGGCTGGTTTGGTTCATTTATCGGGTGGCGATACGTTTCGATTTTTATATTGGCTAAAGCAACGAGGGCTTGATAAACAGCTTTATCATTTAGCTGAAAATGGCTTACCGATTGTTGGCGTCAGTGCTGGTGCAATGATATTGACGCCAGATATCAGTAGCGCCATATTATGTGGCGATACAAATTCAATTGGGTTGGCTAACACATCAGCGCTTAATATAGTGCCTTTTCAATTTGTACCACACGTTAAAAACCCGCAAGAACCAAGTGCTCAAATAATGGGTTTTGTTGCCCATACCCAACAAGACTTATTATTGTGTTCAGATGATGATGCGGTAGTACTTCACAGTGGCTTGTTAACGACTGAACCTAGCTTAATATCAAAAAACATACATTACTTCGGCCAACCTAACTTAGTACAACAAGCCTAAAAAAGTGGGGCATTAAGCCCCACTAACATGATGTTTATGACTTGCTAATATGGCCTAGAACTTAGGTTTATATTCAAAAGCCGCTTGGGCTTTACTGTCAGTAAATACTTCAATAACCTGCTTTTTGTTAAACAAGCTGTTGACGATATTGTTAGGGAAAGCTTGAATACAGTTATTAAAATTAGCCACATTTTGGTTAAAAATACGCACTGCAGCACCGACATTTTCTTCTTGCTCAGTAATTTCCCCCATAAACTTGGCGAAAGACTCAGAGGCTTTAAGTTCTGGGTATGCTTCCACAGCGACATTGATGCCTTTGATTAATTCTTGTGATGCTTTATCAACCTGGCTTTGCAGTTTCGGGTCAATATTATTATCTTGCAGCGCATTAATACCTTGACGTAATGCGGTGATTTTAGGCAGCAAATCACTTTCGTAATCTTTGTGCTCTTGCAGAACACGATCAAGTTCAGGGATGATTCGGCTACGTTGTCTTTCTTGCGTTAACACATCAGCCCAACCGCGTTGCACTGCGTTATGCTCTTTAACAATGGCATTGTAAATGGTGAGCATAATAATCGCGATAACAACAATGACGGCTAATATCACATACGACATTTCCATAGTGGTTCCTTATTTCCTAGGTTAGGTTGTGTGTTTAATGATTTGGTTAACGAAGCCAAAGATACTATTCACTGTGAACAGAGAAGTGTCATTAAGCAACTCTTCTTTAAATTTTTCTGGTTCAGTGATGTCATAATCCATAGCAGGATTGAGTAAGTTAGTATTGTGTTGATTGATTAATAAGCTTCCATCATGAGCAAATTCAATGGTGAGATTTTTTAGTTTATTATTGAGTTGTTCACATGCCACTACGACAGCAGGCTCCAGAAACTTAGCCGCATCGAACTCAGATTGTGCTTGAACATGGAAGGCTTTTTCAAACTCTCTTGATGCTGGCATAAAGCGTTGTGACCAGCGTTTTGATAATCTCGACTCACTCATCACTAAGTGGGTGGTTTTATTGATAGGTGGAATGATGACACCTTGTCGATAGTAATGATCGTATACGGTTCTAGTACGTGTTCGAGTGCCACCTTTACCGTCAGATTCAGTATAGGTTTCAGTTCTTCTATCCACATAATGATGATAAACCACAGATGCTCGAATTAACCCGCTTTCTGCATGAAAATCAATTTCTTTACCCCATTCTACTTTTTGAGAGTAATTACCTCGATTAAAGTCGACAAACTTGTTTTCTGCATCCTTTAAAAAACCGCTATCGCAATCTCGCATATTGTATAGGTGTTTTAAGGTTTCGTCCCTTATGAGGGTTGAGACTTTTTTAATTTGGCTGCGGCGGTTAAAAAACTGCCAAATTGGTATAATTAGTGTGATGATACAGACTGCGAAAACGGCATAATCCAGGTCAGTATAGCGGTAGTAATAAGTTAATTGCTCTAGGTAAAACCAATATCCAATCCCGCTAAATAAGGCTATAGCGATAACAATGAATAAGTTAGTATTGTTATAAGACAATTGGTTTGGGTAATGAATTGCTGTATCTAATGCGTCTTTAATGACATCAATAGAGCTTGAGTGGCTAACTTGGCTTTTGAGTTGCTTTAAAAATTGACTTAGAGATTGATTATTTGCAGGTTTCTCAGTGGTATTTTTAGGCGTATCGACTGGCGACTCTTGAGGCATGTGACATCCTTGTGGAATTTAATATCCATATATTACTCAGCCATTTTAAACTGTAAAGTATTGTTTTATATAAATTGAGATACATTCGTTTACAAAGCGCACCCTTGCCAATTCATCTATTTATTTTAAAGGACAGTCAATGCCAAAGCTTCAATCATTTGACCATATCCATATTTACGTTAAGAATCGACAACAAGCAGTGAAATGGTATCAAGCGGTTTTAGGTTTCTCTGTTGTTGAGTCATTGGCGTTTTGGGCTGTTGATAAAGGGCCATTAGTGGTCGCACATGAGGATTTGCATTTAGCTTTATTTGAATCTGAACTTCAAAAAAGAACCACGGTCGCTTTTGGTGTTGATGCGGCAAACTTTTTATTATGGCAACAACATTTAACGACCCATGAAGTGACATTTGTGGTGAGCGACCATGATATTTCATGGTCGCTTTATTTTAGCGATCCTGATGGAAATCCATTTGAGATTACAACTTTTGACTATGAAAACGTCGTCAATAACACCTCTGCTAAAAAAGAGTGATAAATCAGGTTAGCCATTAAGTTACGTCAGCCCAATAGGCGAGTAAGATAAAAGCGTAGAGGAATATATGACCCCTGCAATTAATTTATTAGAAAGAGAAGGGATTAGTCATCAAGTGCTTAGCTATCAACATGAAGCTAGTGCACAATCATATGGCGACGAAGCGGTAACTAAGTTAAACCTGTGTGCTGAGCAAGTTTTTAAAACCTTGGTGGTGCAGTTAGATAATGGAACATTAGCTGTCGCTATTACGCCCGTTTCTTCAAAGCTTAATTTAAAACAAATGGCTAAGAGTGTTAGGGTTAAAAAAGTTGTAATGGCAGATAAGCAACGGGTTGAGAAAGCCACAGGTTATGTTCTAGGTGGGGTTAGCCCGTTAGGGCAAAAGAAGCGATTACCGACTGTGATTGATGTGAGTGCTGAACAATTTGATGTCATTTATGTTAGTGCAGGTAAGCGCGGTCTAGAAATCGGTTTATCGCCAATATCACTTTGTGCGTTAACTCAAGGTTCTTTTGCGAGTATCACGCAATAATCGTAATGTTAGTGCAATAGCTTGAAGATTTTTAATCGCCAAATGGCAGTGCTTTACTTTTAGGAATGGAATATGAATCTAGATAAATCAAGAAAGAGAATCGCTAAAAAAGTAAAAGCAGGTTTTAAAGGTTATCCGCAAGTTAATATCATCTATCAGGGGAAAACCCAAGATATCGCTGACGAAGTGATAATTGAGTTTGTATTAGATGAAGGAGCTGAGCCGCAGCAGCAATCTTTTAAGAGTAAAGTTGATGTAAGAGAAGATGAGGTGATTCAAACCACACTGGTTAAGATTATCGATCGTGCTGATGCCAAAACGGTAACAGAGGCGTCAAGGCTGATTGCTGCTAACATTTGATCGTTAATGCTCAATTGAGTACATAAAACCAATGGAAATATGTTATCCGTTGATAAAGTCGCTAAATGACAATATTGAACAATAAAAAAGGCTTATCGTTTAGATAAGCCTTTTTTCAATCAATTCATTTAGCATTTTACAAAGTAAAACTTAGAAACTAGCGCTGCTCTGATATACAGAGCAATGCCATATTTAGCTAAGTATTAAGAAGCAATGTAATGAGTGCGTCTTCTACGACGTCTCATTCTACCTTCTTTATCACCATCGTCCGACTCGTTATTAGAATCGTTTGCTGAATCATTAACTGCAGTTTCACCAGATTTTTTGGTCTTAGCGGTAGCTTCGTTACTTTGCGCCAGTTGAGCTACATCATCCGGCGTTTCGGACTTTTTTTCATTTCTCTTAGTGTCCCCCTTGAAGACGGACTTGATGATGCTTGTTACGCCATTAATGCCGGCTTCATCTTCAGCTTGCTTGTCTTCAGAGATATCTTCAGAGAATTCAATTTTGTCAATTTTTGGTTTTGCTTTCTTCGGAGATACGGCTACCGGGTCAAGGCTTTTTGCTGCACTTACTGTATTAGCGGCTGTAAGCTCTTCTGCTGCAGAGTCTTCTGCGGCTGATTTAAGCATACTTTCTGCCAGTGCTTTTTGAATTTGATTACTGATTTCAGAAACATTGTCAGGAGAAAGGCTAGAGCTGGATGCTTTCTCTGGCGCAGGAGCTGCTGGTGCTACAATTGGCGCACTTACTGGGCTATTCGTATTCTCAGCAGCTTGCTTAGCAACGCGTTGATTGAAGTCAGTAGTGACCTCATTAACTTCAGTCTTGGCAATTGATAATGCAGAAATTAGCTCATCAAATGACCCTTTGAAAGAGTTGTACTTACTTTCAAAAGGATCAATATTTGATTTAACTTCATCAGTTAAGTTAATTGTCAGTTTTTTGTATGTGTTAATTTCCTGCTCAAACTCAACCAGCACGCCTTGAGTTGCTGCCACGCTTTCTTCCATGCTCGCGACTTTAACTTGAAGTGCTTTTTCCTTGGCAGTAAATTCTTCAATAAGATCTTGAGGAATCAATGCTGGCGGTGTGATGACAGGCACAAGGTGGGCAAATTCTTTAATGCAACTTACCGGCTTCCACTGTGTGAATGAAGGGTGCCAACCGTAACAGTTGCCATCTTTCATTAAAAATTCTTTTGCTTCAACTTCGTTCAACGGCCCTGTTACTTGACCATTCTTGGAAAAATACCATTTTTTCATAGTCGTATTCTTTTTATTTAGTTAACAACAATTGTTATATGCCACTCAGATTTAATCAGTTTTTAAGTCGGGTAAAACTTAATTAACTCACACCTGATAAGGTTTTCTGAAGTGCGGCATATTGTTCATTAACGCTACGAAGCGTCGCTTCTACTTTTTCATTCAACTCTTTTGTTGTGACCTTATAACGGCTTGAGTCACGTCCAATATCTGACATTGAAGAATTAATCGTTTTTAGCGTGGTGTCGATTCGGCCAAGGGCTGAATTCAACTCACGTTCCTTAGCAGTAAATCGCTCGATTAACTGTTGTGGGATCTCCGCAGGAGGCGGTGGCGGAGACACTGTAATATCAAATTCTTCAACGTGGCTAACTGGTACCCATTGGGCATAAGACGGGTGCCACGCATAGACATCAGGGTTCGATGCAATAAATTTATTCGAATCAGCTAAGCCTAACGGTCCGCTGATCTCACCATTATTTGAGAAATACCACTCTTTCATAGTCCACTCTTATCCTTAATCGTGTAGTAAGCTAAAGTTTTATGAATACAATCAACAGCTTTGGTGATTTCAAAATATAACGAAGGAAAACGTCAGCTTGCAGGGTTAAAAAAAATTAAACCGCATATCATACGAACTGGTTACATTAACCTATATTCGTTAACATATCTACTTCGAAATAGTTAAATTTTCAAGTTTTTATTGCTGGGTAAATTAGCAGGAGCTAATAGTGTTCAAATGAGTGTTTAAAACGATTGTATTATTCGAAGTCGGCATTAACTTCAAATGTCATTGCTACATTGGTGTGTGGGTGGGTAATGGATAATAGTTGAGCGTGTAAATGTAACCGCTGTTCTGTTTTACCATATAAATCATCACCTAAAATTGGCATGTTTAATCCCTGATGATGTGCACAATGTACTCTTAATTGGTGGGTACGCCCAGTTTTAGGGTATAAATGTAATAAACTCTTGCCACTTTTTGTGGTGACTTTTTGCCAAAATGTCTCTGCGTGCTTCCCATGTTCATCACAGACGAGCTGTTTTGGGCGATCATCAAGATCTACCCTTAGAGGTAAGCTGATAGTGCCACTATCTTCGGTTACGTCACCGTCGATTTTTGCGATATAGCGCTTGGTGACTGTTCGAGCAATAAATTGTTGTACTAAGTGTTTATTAACCTCTTTTGATAACGCGATTACCATTAAGCCCGAAGTTGACATGTCTAACCGATGCACAATCAATGGTCCAGTTGCATTTGGAAAGCGTTGTTTCATTCTGCTGTATACCGAGTCAGTAATATTTTTACCTGGTACCGATAAGAAGTTAGCTGGTTTATTAACAATCACAATATAGGGGTCTTGATATAAAATTGGCAGCTCAACCCCTTCGGCGGGATTGTTAAGTAACGGGTTTTCATCTACGTTCATACCATCAAGCATATGACCTAAAATAGGCCTACATTTGCCATGGCATGCAGGGTAGTAGTTTTTATGTTGTTTGATTTCTGACTTGGGTGATTCGCCCCACCAAAACTCTGCCATCGTGATGGGAGTGAATTGTTGTTGAAAAGCATATTGTAGTAGCTTAGGCGCAGCGCATTCTCCTGCTGCCGCGGGTGGCTGCTGGTTAGGTGCATCTTTAAATATATGGGTTAAATCTCGGCTTTCACCACGTATATTTAAAAAACGATATTGGGCGAATAGTTTGTGTTGCAGTGTATTCGATACTTGCTTTCGCTGCTGTTTGATAGAATCAATTTGATTTGTCAGTGCGTCTAATTGCTGCTGCACCAAGCCACATTTGTGCTCCCAACTTGCTTTAATGCTGTTGAGTTGATGCTTATCTTGTACGCTTTGTCGACTCAATTCTATCGACAGTGTTTTTTGCTCATCTTCTGTTAGATTGGTCAGACTACTGCGCTTTGCTTTACGAGTTTTACGATTCTCAATCATTTGCTGACGAAACTGTGCAATCTCTTGCTCGGCTTTTAACATCAGCAATTTAAGGTTTTCAGTCAAAGACGCAAGGTTAGGGTCGCTTTGTATAACAGTCAGCTGATGACTTAATGTGTTGACTGCCTCATATTCGTCTTTAAAAAAGCTATCTTGGCTGAGCATGTCAAATACCGGTGGCACAAAATATGGAAGAATATTTTGGTCGGCGACTTTTCCTGAAAATGCGGCAAGAAACCCGAGTTGATTATGAGCATCTTTAACCACGAGAACCCCAAACATTTTGCCAATAACAGGCAGTGATTGCAGCGATTCAGGAGCATGACTTTGCGTTACTCCGAAGTTATGTTGCCAATCAGTCTGGTGCATCAAGTGTTGCTGAAGCTGCTCAGATGCCTTAATGGCTAGTGGGTGTGGCTGATAAAAAAATGGGAAGGTGAATTTTTCTGGTAAAGGGATATCAGCAACCGATTCGTTGAATTGGATGAAACGGGGATCGAGTTCAGACATGGATAACCTTTTACAGAATAAACATCAAAAATATTGAGAAATAGTCAGGTACTATCATCGCTCATGCTTTCACTTATGAAGCGCAAACATTTTAATCATTTAATAACAGAAAAATGAGTTTAACTATAACAATGACGGGCATTGTTAATTTTACCTTGAATGCAACACAAGTGCATCAGTTAACCATAGAATCATCAGTAATAGCGCTGATTGTATATCGATTGCCCAAGCTGATAAGAATATGGCGCCTCACAGGGCGCCATTGACATGTGTATCTCGGCATCATTAAGCTTACTTATGCCGTGAGCAGTTAAGAAGGTTAAGGACGATAAAGCACGCAAACTTTATTACCAGCAGGGTCTTTTAGGTAACCTAAATACAATTTAAAATTTGGCCCCTGTCTGTAACCTGGAAGATCCTCACAACTTTCGCCCCCATTTGCCAAACCCGCAGCATGCCACTCGTCAGCTTGCTGTTCATTTTCGCCGCAAAACCGATTGTTGAGCCATTACCATGGCTGGCTGCTTCACCGTTAATAGGCTTGGTTAATGCAAAAACACCTGTATCAGTAAAATAGAAACAGCGGCCTTTTTCGTCAATTTGACCTGGTGCATGACCTAATGCTCCTAACGCAGCATCATAGAATTTTTTCGACTTCTCGATATCGTTTGCACCAATCATAATGTGACTGAACATGTGTATCTCCCTACAGATTTAATAGTAATAATTTACTGAGGTAATTGTTAATGCGCCGCATGTTGTTCAAGTAGCTTGATTGTGTGACTCAATAAAACACCTGTACCAATGTCACCATGACCTGGTAATACTTGTTCGCTATCGGCAAATTGAACTTGTAACTGCTTAATTGAGTTTGGCCAAGCAATCAGATCGGCTTCACCGTAGTAACCAAGGGTTTTGCTCGAAAGGCTTTTAACTAAACAGCCTCCATAAAGCAGTTTTGATTCAGGGAACCAGACGACAAGATTATCGTGAGTGTGGCCAGCACCGACAAAATAAACTTCGATTTTCTGGCTTAAAAAGTCGAACTGACCGGGCGTAAACTGTTGCTTTGTCTTTGGGCGGCCTGCTTTTTCTAATAGTTGGTTAGTGTGCGTCGATGCGTAAGTGTCAACGCCAATGCTATTGAGATAGCCCACACCTGCAGTTCTGTCTTCATGGGAATGAGTCGATACACTTGCTGTTAATGTTAAGCCTTGATGTTCAACCCATTGCACCAATTTAATTGTGTCTGCTTCACTCCAAGGAGTATCAATCAAGTAGGCATCTTTGCCATCGATAAAAATAAGCCCATTTGAGCCAACAAACCCAAACTGCTTGGTGTGCATGAAAGACTCATGCAGGTATAGATTGTCTGATAATGCCGATATTGACAGTTCACCATGCTGGCTTGGTTTTAATGCTAAAGGCAACGTTGGATCTGAACCGTTAAGGGAGGCTGCATTTGCTTTAGCGGCCATTGTGGGTTGATTGACTTGTTCGGCGAAAGTGGGCACTGCGATTATTGAGCTCAGCAGGACAATCAATATTAGAGTGCCATGGATAATTGGGGTCATAGTTAAAATGCCATTATTGATAACGCTTTATTAGCATGGAATAAAATGACCTTTAGCTTACTGTTTTTAATCTAAAACAACAGCTCATTATTGATGAGCTAAAAACAATTTTTTTACATCGACTTTGGCTTGTATTCTTGAGGCGAGTAAATAAATGCCTGCAAGTTTACGATGAACAAAAATAGCGTCAGTTGGCGGGGTATGCCATTCATCTTGTTTGGTACTTAATGACTTGGCTGCATCAGTAATACGTTTAGCAAGATTGCTACTGGCAAAATCGTATGGACCTTCACTTCGCAATGGCTCGCAAGCTTGATAAAAAATATCAACGATAAAGGCTTGTTGCTCTGGAGTGATACTGTCTTGAAAAAAACCAATTGATTCGGCTGCACTTGTCATGAGCGCTTTATCACTTGTCATTGCACCTTGCATCAGCATTCGGTATCCATTAGACAGCGTCTTAGTAATTTTTCTGGTGGCACCGAAGTCGAGTAATACAATGCTACCTGTCTCTTTTTGGTACATAAAATTGGCAAAATTGGGGTCGGTTTGCACCAAAGAAAAAGTAAACAGTTCATCTAAAAACAATGCTAATAGATCAGTCGCGACTTTATCTCTGTCTAGCTGAGGTAATTCGCTGACGGATTCAATCGGTACACCTTCGACAAACTCCATAACAAGAATACTGTCAGTGCTATGTTGTTCATATAGTTTAGGAACGATAAATCGTGTGTCGTTAGCGACCCATTGTTGATACTCTTTTAGCAATCTTGCTTCGTAGCTGTAATCAGCCTCGTGATGCAATTGTGCTTTGGCTTCAGTCAGTAATTTATCAAACTGCACATTGTCGGGGACCAGCTGCGCTACTTTGAGTAGGGTGGCAACGTTATCAATGTCGCTGTCAATGCTGTCTTTAATACCTGGATATTGGATTTTTACTGCCAGTTTTTCACCTGAATCAAGATAGGCTTGATGCACTTGGCCGATAGACGCAGCAGCAAATGGACGTAACTCAAATTGAGCAAATGGCGCAAGCCAATCATCACCCCATTGCTGCTTTAGCGTAGCAACCAATTGCTTGTGAGGCATTGCTTTAGCATCATCACGAAGTCTAGCCAGAATGTCGCTGAGTTCTTTGGGAAGTAAATCACCAGTATCCATTGAGATCATTTGGCCAACTTTCATGGCAGCCCCTCGAAGCTGCGCTAGCTTTTCTGCGACTTGAGTCAGGTTGTTAGGGGTAAGTACCAGTTGTTGAAATGTTGGCTTTTGCCCTTTACTCAGCTGTTTTGCACCTTCCACGAATACATTGCCTGCAAGGCGAGAGGCTAGCCCGCCTATTTTGGATAGTCTAGATAACCGACTGCTGGGAACACTGGCAACTTCTTTAGACATAGTGACAACTCATGTAATTAATGGATTCAGCATCAACATCAAATTAATGATGCTGACACTGTATCAAGAATGGGAGACTCAATGTCTATCAACATGCAGTTTAATAGCTTATGAGTCTTTATTTAATTATAAATAACAATACGATTATTAGTGAATTTAGATCAATCAGTTAATCGTAGGGAATTGGGTGAGGTAATAAGACGGTATGAATAAAGCCAAGCTAACACGTATGAATAAGCTGTAACCCTCATCAAAAGATAATTGCTGGTCTGCAGTGAAATGAGGAGTATCGAAAGAGGTAGGTAATTATGAATACGAATGACAATAGCGATTAACATACCCAGCATAAAAGCTGGGGCAACAAAGAAGGTTTTGTTGCCCTAAGCTATTGATTAAAAATCTATTGTGTCTTGCCAACCTAAAAGGACACTTTGTAAGCCATGCTTTTGCTCATAACGCTCAAGTTTTTCAGGGCTTGCATCACTTAATGCCAATTCTCGATATTTTTTGGCAAATTTAAGGGTGCGTAGAAGCTCTTGATAAAAGTGTTTTCCTAAATCTCGGCGTATGGCATCGGCTAAGGTTTCAGGTAGTTGAGATAATGCGCGTTCGGTATGGTTTTGAATCGACTCAGTGCTAAACCATTGCTCATTAAGCTCTATTTTACGTAAACGCTTTTTCATGTCTTCACGTACTTTGGCATCATCAAACATGATGCGGTACAAGACGGCTTCAGCCAGCACACTTTCAAGACCTAAACTGAACAGTGGATCGAGCTCAGTTTTAGCATAAAAGGTTTCAAGTAACACTTTGGTGGCTTCTTGGCTGTGATGATCTTGTAGCGCTGATTGATAATCTTGCCAACCTAGCCATTCTTCAGTGTCGGGTGGTGTAGAGATTTTCTCTAACAACAGTGGATTAATATCACCATAAAGCGATTTATCACTACCGTGCATGTGTTTACTGACAACGGTCAACATGCTCCAGCCTTTTTGAAAACACTTCAACACACCATCAGGTGTTTGTAGCAAGGCAACTGAGCCTGCAGGCTCTTGGCCCGTCAGTGCAATAAGTCCAAGGCTCACAACTCCAATAACATCATGACCTGCTTGCTCAAGTAGATGCATTTTATGCTTGTTATAAAACTTATCAGCCAGTTTTAAACTCATTAAAATCGCTTTGGATTTTATTTGAGTGATGTGCTCATCAGTTAATCTTTCATCTGTGCGCCCATATTCTAGTACTCTACTAAAGTAAGGGCCTTGGTTATTATCACGTAATGCTAATTGCATTAACTCGATTCCTTAATCAAGAAAAGTAAACATATCGTCGACTTCGGCGTATTCATCAGCCACTTCGTTTTTCTCTTTAGCTTGCAGTACAAGCTCATTAACGAACTTACCAATAATTTGTTCCCATCCAGAACTTTCATTACGGAGTAAGTTTTTAATCGAAGAGGCCACATCTGGCGCAATTTGTTTAATTAACGCAAGCAAGCTACGCGGATCATCAATCGCTAAACTATGTGCTTCTTCATCTGCCTGCCAGTTGCTATAACCAACGGTTTCGCCGTCATCTTCATCGTCAAAGCTTTCGTAAATACTGTTGGTATCTTGCTCGGCTGAAGGCGATAAAATTAACTCGATAAACGGAATAGAAAGGTAGAATAAGCCTGCAGGATCTTCTGCAATACATTCTAAAATCGCCGCTTGTTTTTCTTCGGTACCCTGAATACGGATAAGGTAAGTTAAAAACTCAAATGTATGATGCATAAGCTCATCAGCATTGGTTTTAATTTGTTCTTCCCAATATAAAGGTTGCTGACAAACGATGTCGCGAATTTGTTCAGGCGTCATTAACTCCGACATAATTGACGGACATGAAATATCATGATGACTGTTAATCTGCGTTAATGTCACAATGTCCATATGTTCAATAACATCAACAAGTTGATCGTCTGACATCGTGTTTGCAATGATTTCGAATCGCTTACTGGCTTGTTGTGGCTCGACGTCAGCTAGATCTTTTATCTCTGCTGCGGTGAGTTCAATAAGATTGTTCATTATCGCTCCTCGTCATCATATTGGTCGTAATAACCTTCTTCATCGCTGTCATCATAGTCCCCATCATCATTGTAGGGGTCATAGCCGTCATCATTAGTGTCACTCGCTTCATTGGCACTAAAAGATTTACTTGGAGCAACCACATTATCTTGAGTATTCAGCAGGTAAACCACTGCGCAGCTTTCTATTAATAGCTCTTCAGAATATTTTCGTACCGCTAACACTAACGGGACATCAGCGTTATTAAATTGAATCGTTACCTTAAACTCATCCCAGCTAGGTAATTCAGCGTTATCAATCCATGACGCCCATTTGGTTTTGGCTTCATCTGAAAAGCGAACACGATTGAATAGTGCAACAGGCAAATATTCTGGCACGGCTGCTAACATCGATGGATCGGCTAATAAAATCTCTTTCATCGAATCGGTGAATTTTGCTAAAGCTTCAGGGCTATCGGGATCGTTATACGATTCGATATTATCGAAGGCATTATTCTTTAACTCATTAATACGAGAGATATTAAGTGGTTTGCTCATGGGTTTCTCAAGAATAAAATTGGTCCCACAGCTCGGTCATAGCAGCTGTTGGGTTGGTCACGATGACATTATTAAAATCTTTAATAAATGCCGTTCTTAATTTTTTATCAGATAACACATCGTAGGCATTTTTAACCCGGTGCAGTTGCTCGGCTGCATGATGTTTTTCTTCTTCTGAAGCATTAATCAGTTTATCGGGATGGTACTTATTTGATAAACGTTTATAGGCTTTTTTTATTTCGTCTTCTTTGGCACTGGCTTTAACACCGAGGACTGTGAAGTGGTTAATCATATTTTTACCTATGGCGATTGAACTTGGATAGACTGATGCTATCCCACTAAATTATGATTATTTGGTTAGAAATAATAACAGAAATACAATCATTTCCATAAAACTATCAGCTAGTTTAGCTTAATTCAAAATACAGCGGGTAATATTGAATGAAAATAATACAAAAAGTGCTGTTATTGCTTTTTGTGAATAGAAACTGAGGTTATTAAAGCGCGTTAATACAGCTCTTTCTTGAATAACGTAAATTGAATTAACGCATGTAAGGTGTGGGGAGTTTATACATCAAAGCGCACTTGGCGCTTGATGATGTATTTAGATTACTGCTGGTGCTTGGTTGAAGAGTCACTTTGCTGGTTATCAATTAATGCCATTAATACTGGTACTAACTGGTTAACGATTCCTACGCAAAGGCTCAGTGCTGCAACATGTTCCCAACCCATTTTATGCTCCTTATTGACTGCCATTAGTCACTATTTGTGATGGAGATACCAAGCTAGTTTGCTTTGGCTTTCCTTGAATTCACAACCAGTATATAAAACGTTGGACAATGAGATAAGTGAGCTTTGTCATGAGTGTCAATGACATTTGTCATGAGGTCGTTCGTAGCCTTTGAAACTGAGTTTATTCAAGCTTTATCTGAAGCACTACTTATCTAGCCTAAGCAATAATTATTGTTAAAACCTAACTCAAATTCACATTACTTTATGAGTTTGAGTAACGCCTTGAAACGCTCACCTGTGGCTTGATGTTGCAGCTCAAATAAACATGATTCGGTATTGGTGAGAAAGGCGCCTTTTTGCTGCATCATTTGTAGGCCTAATTGTTTATTGTCTTGGCTGCGAGATGACACCGCATCGGCAACCACATGAACTTGATAACGATTAGCCAATAAGTCTTGGCAAGTTTGATACACACAAACATGGGTTTCGATGCCTGCTAAAATAATATTGTTACGATTGAGCCTTGCTAGCTGTTGCTGAAACTCATGACAATGCCAAGCACTAAAGTGCGATTTAGGGATAGCTTGCGTTGTTTTAGTTAATAGTGAAGCTAATGACTCGGTGGTCGAGCCTAATTTATCTGGTAGTTGTTCGACCCATAAAATGGGAATATCAAATAACTGTGCCCCTTGAATAAGCGTTTCAAGTTGCTGATGTAATTGGGATGACTGCTGCATGATTTGTGCAAGTTTGCCTTGAACATCAATAATGACTAATACTGACTTTTCACTTGTTAACATAAAAATCCCTCAGGTTAATCTGCCAATGTGCACCATTGTTTTGGCTATTCTTGCACCAGTAAACGCTAATTTTTGTGTTTCGCCTATTGTCGATAAGTCGAAGGAAGGAATCTGTCTAGGACGACATTGAGCTTGCTGCATTAGTGTTCATTTTGGGTTATTAATATTGACAAATAGCGGAGTCTTCAAGGATTAGGTAATGAAAAAACGTATTGTAATTTGTGCCGATGGAACTTGGAATCGGCCGGAAAAAAACCAAGATGATTACCCGACTAATGTGCTAAAAATGGCGAGAGCAATAAAACCTATTGCTGAAGACGAAACACCTCAACAAGTTTTTTATGATTGGGGTGTTGGCTCGTATTATGACTCGTTTTCTGGAGGGGTTACCGGTAAAGGCGTTCATAAAAACATAATGGATAACTACCGCTATATCGTTCAAAACTATCAAGATGGTGATGAGATATATTTATTTGGCTTTAGCCGTGGCGCTTATACCGTAAGGTGTTTATGCGGTTTGATTAATAATTGCGGTATTTTAAAACGTCCTGATGCTAACTTAATTCAACAAGCATTTAATCATTACAAAACCAAAGCTAAGGCCTATAAACCTAGCGGTGAAAAATCAATTCAATTCAGAAACAACCACAGCCACCCATCTAGAGAGGTCAAGTTTGTCGGTGTATGGGATACTGTGGGGGCGATGGGAATTCCATTTTCATTTCTAGGGTTATTTCATGATAAAGATGAGTTTTACGACACTAAGTTAGGCCGTAACGTTAAAGTCGCAAGGCATGCCATGGCTATTGACGAAATAAGGAGTGACTTTGAACCCACCATTTGGGAAAACAACAGTGATATTGATATTGAGCAAGTTTGGTTTGCTGGGGTTCATTGTGATGTGGGAGGCAGTTACTCGCCAGATCAAGATCAGACGTTATTGAGTGATATATCCCTACAATGGATGATTACGCAAGCAAATTTGCAATCCCTTAGTACGGAACCGCACTTAACGGATTCGCTTAATCCTAACCCCCAAGCAAGTAAACACAACTCGAAGAAGCATGTCTATCGGATCCGTGGTGAGTATATACGTGGCATTGATAAGGCTGGTTTGCCAGCCCAAATACATGAGTCGGTTAAGGTACGTTGGGAGCAAGATAGTCAATATCGACCGAAAAATTTAGTTAACTACATCAAGCAACACGGCTGGCCGACTAATTTGGTTGACTAAATAGTGAAATAACCTCGGTCAGCTTGGGGTAATTAACCACCACATTATTTGCCGAAGTGAGTTAGTATAATGGGGCGATGACTTCGCGAATGTTGTTAATAAATATCATAAGGATACCCATGTTGTTTCTTACTAAATTGAGCCGTATTTGGGCAATAACGGCACTCGTATTGATGACGTCAGTAACACTCAATACAGCCAATGCAGCACAAGAAACACATCTGTTAGGCAAGGCAACAAGCAAGGTAATAGACACTGCTATCCCCCAGAAAACAGCTAAGCGTGTCATTGCCTTATCTCCTCATGCAGTAGAAATGTTATTTGCCATTGGTGCAGGCGAGACAATAGTTGCAACCACGGACCATGCTGATTTTCCTGAAGAAGCCAAAGCGATTCCGAGTATTGGTGGTTATTACGGTATTCAAATGGAGCGCGTTATTGAGCTCAATCCAGATCTTATTGTTGTTTGGCAAAGCGGTAATAAGCTGGATGATATCAATCAATTAACCCAATTAGGCTTTAACGTGTTTAATAGCGATCCTAAGAGTTTAGATGATGTCGCCAAAGAGTTATTGCAACTTGGTGAGTTAACTGGCCATCAAGAAAAAGCACAACAAGCCGCTGATGAGTATCGATTACAGCTTAGTAAAATCAAAAAAAGTAACGCCCAAAAACCAGCAATAAAGGTATTTTATCAATTATGGTCTACGCCCTTAATGACAGTATCTAAAGGCAGTTGGATTGAACACATTATTAGTGCATGTCATGGCGAGAATGTGTTTCTTGATGCTGCGAGTGAATACCCACAAATCAGTGTTGAAAATGTATTACTCACCGATGCAGAAGTGATTTTACAAAGCCAAGATGAAGGCAATATTATTGGTGTCGATTGGTCAAAGTGGCCTGAATTACCAGCAGTTAAAAACAATCATATCTACCAGCTTAATGCAGACTTACTGCATCGAGCCTCCCCCAGAGCCATCTTAGGTGTGCAAGCATTATGTGCAGCCTTAGACAACGCCAGAGTCAACTGATGTGAAAAAAGCGTTCTATTCCATTTAGCTCCAACAGTCATCGCTTCTTTTGAAAAGTGTCCACTCGGACACTTTTTTGTTTTTCGGACACTTTCAAAGGTGTCCGCGGACACTTTTGTGAAATTTAGTTATTACTATAATTGCTTAAGTTGTTGAAAATAATCGATATTTAATTATTGGCATAGCTTGTGCTCTATAAGCGTCATACATTCAACGATATCGTGAGTGACCGAAAAGCGGACAACCTTTGTGTCCATTTATTTTGCTAAGGTCACAGCAACGAATTTCAAGGAACTGAAATGATTAAAGATACAAGTGCTCAAGACACAGTGGTGACACCGACAATGGGTCGTAAGGTTCGCCTACCTATGGTGCTAGGACTTGCTGGATTACTAACGAGTGCCTTGGTATGGGCAAGCTTAGGTCACGATAGCAGTATTCGCTCTGTTGAGAGTAAAGACTTACGCATGGCGACGATCACTCGTGGCACCTTAGTCAGAGACATTGCGACCACAGGTAAAATCGTCGCCGCTAATGCCCCAGTGCTATACAGCACAGAGCAAGGTGTGGTCACTTTATTGAGTCAACCAGGTGATGAAGTAGAGCAAGGCCAAGTGGTTGCTCAAATTGATAGTCCAAAACTTCGCAGTCGTTTTCAGCAAGAACAATCGGTCTTTGCAGCAATGGAAAGTGATTTGGAACGTGCCAAGTTAGATGCACGACGCGAGCAACTTCGAGTTAGCCAAGTGCTTGATATGGCGAAAGTGGACTTAGAAGCGGCAGACAGAGAAAGTCGCCGAGGTGATCAACTGATTGAAAACAGCCTTATTAGCCGAATTGATTTTGAAAAAGGCAAAGATGAGCTGCATAAAGCCAACTTACTGCATCAACATGCATTACAAGAAGTTGATTTAATGAGAGATACGCTGACATTTGAATTGAAAAACCGTGCGCTAGAAGTCGACAGACAAGCCTTAGTGGTAACCGAGCTTGCCCGTCAAATTGCGGCATTGGATATTAAAGCACCAGTAAAAGGCATTATCGGTAATTGGCTGGTGGAACAAAAAGCCCGTATTGGAGCGAGCCAGCCAATGTTAACTGTGGTGGATTTAAGTGCTTTTGAAGCAGAACTTGCAGTACCGGAATCATATGCTGATGACTTAGGTATAGGAATGGATGTTGAACTGAGCTTTGGCAGCGTCACCGTAATGGGGCATTTATCGTCTATTTCACCTGAAGTCAGAAATCGTGAAGTAACAGCAAGAGTGCGCTTTGAAGCGATTGATAGTTTGTCATTGCGTCAAAACCAACGTTTATCAGCAAGAGTGTTACTTGAAAATCGTCCTAACGTATTGATGGTTAAACGAGGGGACTTTCTTAATCGAGGCGGTGCTACTGCTTTTGTCATGAATGACGACATGGTGCAAAGAACAGCAGTGACTTTAGGTGCACGAAGCATGAGTGAGATTGAAGTTATCGACGGCGCTAAAGAAGGTGATGTATGGGTTATTTCAGGCACCGAAACCTTCAAAAATGATACGCAAATTCAAATTAGATAATCACAGATAAGTGACTTGGACTGTACAAGTAAGGATCTCAGGATGAAATTATTACAAAGTAAACCAATGACAGGCTTTATTGCTCTGATGTTATTGAGCTTAGCGGTGAGTTATCGCATTGATGAAAGCTTCAATTGGTTGTCATTTAGTTTCCACATTATCGACTTAACGGATCAACTATCAGAGCAAGTGAGTTATGGTCTCACGAATGACATGGTAAAGATTTTATTTGAATTAGATTTTCCAACAGCACTGCAAATCATAGTGCATTTTTAAGCGCGAATTCACCGATTAATTGAATAAACAAAAATTGGCAAAACACAGAGCCAATAAGACAAGGACAGACTCATGTTATCAATGAAGAATATTAGCAAAGTATTTAAAACGGACTTAGTAGAAACCCACGCATTGCGTGACTTTAATCTTGAAGTGAAAGAAGGCGAATTTGTTGCAGTGACTGGTCCATCAGGTTCAGGTAAAACTACCTTTTTAAATATCGCAGGTTTGCTTGAAGGCTTTACATCGGGGGAGTTCAGTTTAGACGGTGAAAACGTGTCTAATTTGAGCGATAACCACAGTGCTAAAGTTAGAAATGAAAAAATAGGATTTATTTTTCAGGGCTTTAACTTAATTCCTGACTTGAATCTTGCTGAAAATGTTGAAGTGCCATTACGCTACCGTGGTTTTAATGCAGCTGAACGTCAACGCCGTGTGAAATCGGCACTCGAGCAAGTGGGTTTAGGCGCAAGAATGAAGCATTTACCGACGCAATTATCGGGCGGACAACAGCAACGTGTGGCCATCGCGAGAGCGTTAGCAGGCGAGCCACGTTTTTTGTTAGCAGATGAGCCAACAGGTAACTTAGACAGTTTAATGGCTAGGCAAGTGATGGAATTACTTGAAGATATTAATCAACAAGGTACCACCATCATTATGGTGACCCATGATGCAGAGTTAGCAAGACGAGCACAGCGTAATATTCAAATTGTAGACGGTCAGGTATGTGACTTTTCTATGTATCAAAAGGCTGACCAATCTGTTGTTGCTGATCTGCAGCAAGTTGCTAACGCCAGTCGCTAATTGAAGCAGGAGAGAAGCTTATGTTTTTTTATTATTGCGATCTTGCTTGGCGCAGCATCAAGAAAACCCCAATGTTATCCATGTTAATGGTGCTGGCCATTTCCATCGGCATTGGCATAACGATTACCACCTTGAACGTGTATAAAACGATGTCGCATAACCCTGCAGGTGATAAGAGTAGTCAGATAAATTCGATTCAGTTGTGGAGTCAAGGCCTGGATACCTGGGATGACTTTCATTCAAATCTTACTTACACCGACGTGATTAATCTGCGGAACAACAATCAGCTGGAATTAAAAGCAGCGTCGTATCGTACAGGTCTTGCAGTTCAATCTGAGAATCCTGATATTCAGCCGTCATTAAAAAGTGTGCGGATTACTGATCGTGACTTTTTTAACATTTTTGATGTGCCGTTTTTATATGGGCAACGCTGGGATAAAAGTGTCGATAGTCAGCCAGCTTATCAAGTGGTGATTGGAGAGACCCTTAATCAAACATTCTTTAATGGTAACAACAGCGTCGGTGAAACCTTGTATTTGAATCGTAAACCCTACCAGATCGTAGGGGTGATTAAAGATTGGAATCCTCAGCCTAAGTATTACGACCCGACCAATGGAGCATTTAATGATGCAGAAGAAATTTTCATTCCATTTTCACTAAATGAGCAAGAAGAGTTTGATGTGTGGGGAAACACCAGTGGCTGGCGTTTCGAGCCGATGCTTACTTACCAAGACCGATTAAACTCAGAAAAAACGTGGATCCAATTTTGGACATTTCTTGCAACAGATGATGACAAATCTGAGCTAGCGACTTGGCTTACTCATTACGTCGAGCAGCAACGCAATTTAGGGCGATTTACTGATACGGCAAAAAGTGCAGCCGAGGCGTTTCAAATTAGTGATGTTGCCTTATGGCTTGAAAATAATGATGTCGTGCCAAGAGATAACAAGATTCTCGTAGGATTAAGTGTGCTGTTTTTGAGTGTATGTTTGGTCAATATCCTTGGCTTATTACTGACTAAGTTTTTAAAACGTGCTCCCGAAGTCGGCGTTCGCCGCGCTATTGGAGCAAGTAGAGCGCAAATCTTTAGCCAATATATGGTTGAGGTTGGTTTGATTGGCTTTATTGGTGGAATTATCGGTTTGCTTTGGGCGTGGGGCGCATTGACTGTCCTTCATGCAGAATTCAACATGGAGCAAAGCGTTACAGGGCTTGATAGCAGCATGTGGATTATTACGCCATTAATTGCCATTTCTACCGCTGTATTAGCAGGGGTGTATCCAGCTTGGGTTGTGTGCCGCACTAAACCCAGTGTGTATTTAAAAGCTCAGTAGTAGAGAAGGAATTCAACATGTTACATATTAAGCCAATATTATCGAGTTTAATGCGCAGTAAAAGTGGGCCTGTGCTGTTGTTATTACAAATCGTGTTATCGGTCGCCATTGTTGCCAATGCGAGTTTTATTATCCATGAACGCTTAACCATGATGCAGCGTGATTCTGGTTTACTCGAGGAGCAAATTTTAACCTTTAACGTTTATAACTTTGACCCTGCAATTGATAATGTGCTGCAAAACGAAGTTGACCAGCAAATTTTACGTAGCTTGCCCAATGTCATAGAGGCAAGCTCAACTAACATGGTGCCACTGAGTGGCAGTGGTTGGATGGACCGCTATGTTGATAGTGCAGATGAAAATACAGCAGAAAGTATGCCTGGATTTGCTTTGTATTTAGGTAATGAGCACTTACTGAATGTTATGGGATCTAAACTGGTAGATGGGCGTAATTTTCGTCCTGAAGAAATTAATACTCAGTTAGATCAAAGTGGCATGCTCGCAATAGTCTCAAAACCTTTAGCTGAGGCGTTTTGGGGGGATGAGTCGCCTGTGGGTAAAACCATGTACCAAGGCAAACAGACGATCGAAATTATCGGCGTGGTGGATAAATTACAAGGCGCCTGGGTGAATCATGAAAACTTTGAATATAGTGTGATTCAAAATATTGATTTTGGCGGAGGGTTTAAAAACAAAACCTATATGGTGCGTGCGCTTCCTGAGCATATACCCGCTCTGGAAGAAGTGATAATAAAGGCATTTCATGCAGAAAACCCAAACCGTGTAATTGATGGCTTTTCATCACTAAGCGAGACCAAAAAAGGCGCTTATAACAATCATAGATTGATGGCGACATTATTAAGTATGATGGTGATATTGTTACTTTTGATTACCGCGCTCGGCTTAACGGGTATGGTCATGTTTAATATTCAGCGTCGCACGAAACAGATTGGAACTCGTCGCGCTTTAGGTGCTAAAAAGCGCGATATTGTTAATTACTTTATGGTTGAAAACTACCTTATTTGTATAGCGGGTGGACTGATTGGTGCCATGCTGGCATTGCAGTTAGGTCAACAATTAATGAGTTTGTATAATTTACCTATGCTGCCAGTCACTTATCCTATTGCAGCGGTGATAGGCTTATTGCTAGTGACCACATTAGCGGTAATGCTTCCAGCATTAAAGGCGGCTAAGATTTCTCCAGCGATGGCGACGCGCAGCGTTTAATTTGATGTCGCTAAATTAGACTGCTCGTATCTTGGTAAGATATAGGTTAGCGTATTAACTCGATAACTAAGTTACATAAATAAGCTCGATAAATAAGAATGATGGGAAGTATGGACAGTATTTTAGTCGTAGATGATAACAGTTCAATTTGCAGCGCATTAACGTTAATGTTGGACATTCATGGCTATAAAGCACTGAGCTGTGAAACGCCAGAACAAGCATTGGCTATTGTGGAAAAACAAGATATTAGCTTAGTGATTCAAGATATGAATTTCACCCGAGATACGACCTCGGGTGAAGAAGGCAAACAGTTGTTTTATACCTTAAGACAACAGCAGCCTAATCTGCCGATTATTTTGATGACAGCATGGACGCAACTTGAAACTGCAGTTGAATTAGTTAAAGCCGGCGCTGCAGATTACATGGGTAAACCATGGGATGATGCCAAGCTGCTCACGAGTATCAATAACTTACTGTCCATTTATCATCTTTCTAAACAAAATAAACAGCTTGCTAGAGTCGACTCAGAGCGCATGAGTGTGATTAATAACGCTGATTTATGCGGCATGGTGTTTGGTAGTGGAGCCATGCAGCGCTGCATAGACTTGGCCTTACAAGTGGCCAAATCAGACGTTTCGGTGATGATTACCGGGCCTAATGGCGCAGGTAAAGACAAAATTGCCGATATTGTTCAAGCCAACTCTTTATTAAATAAACAACCCTTTATAAAGGTTAATATTGGTGCATTACCAATGGACCTATTAGAGGCTGAACTATTTGGGGCTGAAGCAGGAGCGTTTACTGGTGCGAATAAAGTCAGAATAGGGCGTTTTGAAGCGGCAGATGGCGGCACTTTATTCTTAGATGAGATCGGTAATTTACCTTTATCCGGGCAAGTTAAGTTGTTACGAGTGCTGCAAACCGGCGAGTTTGAACGACTTGGCAGTCACCAAACTCGCAAAGTGAATGTGCGGGTTATCAGTGCGACGAATGCTGATTTAGCCGACGATATCGCCAAAGGGACTTTTCGTGAAGATTTGTTTTATCGACTCAATGTGATTGAGTTACCTTTGCCGCCATTGAATCAGCGTATTGATGATATTTTGCCGTTAGCGCAGCATTTTGTGGGTGATGGATTTACGTTTGAAAAAACCGCTCAACAGGCCTTGTTAGCCCATGCTTGGTCAGGCAATGTAAGAGAGTTAGAAAACGTGTGTAAAAGGGCGGTGCTACTTGCTACCAACGCTGTTTTAACGGTGGATGACTTGGGGCTATTACCTTCAACAAACTCATCGCTTTCCAATGTGAAAATAAGTGAACCTGTAACAACATCGACTTTTACACCTAAGCAAGGGGTACCATCACAGGAAAATGGTGAGCATACTCAGCAAGCACCTCAACAAGTGAGTGCCGCTCAAGTTGAGCCTGATAAACAACAGATTGAGCAGGCGTTGCAGCATCACAATGGTGTTATCGCCAGAGTGGCAAAATCCTTAGGGTTAAGTCGCCAAGCGCTATATCGCAGGATGGATAAGTATGGTTTATCCTCAAAATGATAATCCATAAGCGCTGATTGAGCGTGTTGATAAGCGCTGTGAACATCATAGAAAAGTAAAACGGATGAATAATAAGAGTGAACCGATAAAATGAGATACACGCTACAACTGCGCAGTAAGTTAGTACTTGGTAACGTGTTTTCCGTTGCGTTAAGCGGCTTATGCGGTTGGTGCGTGTGGTTTTTTCTTGGCAGTGAACATGTTTGGCTAGCGCTGCTAACGAGTTTGGGCTTGTGTTTTGTGTTAAGCATGTGGTTAACATCTGCACTCAATGACAGCCTGAAAGCATTAGAAGTGGGCTTACTTAATTTTAAAGATAATGAGTTTAGTGTGTCGTTGCATGGTTATGGAGAGCCTCAGTTAGATGCCATTGCTGAGCTTTATAATCAAGCATCCCAAAAGCTGCGAAACGAAAGGCAATTTATTTATCAGCGTGAATTAATGTTGGACAAAGTGATTCAAAACTCGCCCAATATTATGTTGTTAGTTGATGACAATCAAAGGATTATCTATGCAAATGACGCCGCTAGGCATTTATTTAATCAAGGCGTACGCATAGAAGGAATGCTGTTAAATGCACTTATCGCCGAGCTGCCGAGTGCATTAAAGCACGCATTGAATAGTCAGCATGAAGGATTGTTTTCAATTGATGTGAACAATGAGCAATTAACATCGGACGGCAGCGGTAATGAAGAGCTGGAAACCTGGCATATTTCTCGAGGCAGCTTTACTCAAAATAATCAACAGCATCATTTGATTCTACTAAAACAGTTAACTAAAGAGCTTAACCGTCAAGAAGTGGCTGTGTGGAAAAAAGTGATTCGAATTATCAGCCACGAGTTAAATAATTCTGTCGCGCCAATTGCGTCGATGGTTAACTCTGGGCGAGTGTTAACTAAAGATCTTGATAATGAAAAGCTGGCACTTATTTTTGATACCATCGAAAACAGAACCGCTCACCTAAGTCAGTTTATTTCTCATTATGCACAATTTGCTAAGTTACCTTTGCCACGTAAAACCACAGTAGATTGGTCGCAATTAGTCGATCAGTTAGCTGAGCAATACCCGTTTAAACTCACCTCTACTTTGCCAACGTTGAACATCGCGCTCGACAGTGTTCAACTTGAGCAAGTCCTGATTAATCTGCTAAAAAACGCCCATGAGTCAGGCTCAGATACACAGCATGTCACTTTGGATATCGATGAAATCACTCATCCTGTATCTGGTATTTTGATTGTAGTGGCAGATCAAGGTAGCGGTATGTCCAGCGAAGTGTTGTCTCAAGCCTTATTACCTTTTTATTCAACCAAACAATCAGGTACGGGGATCGGTTTGCCTCTGTGTCGCGAGATTATCGAAGCGCATGGCGGTCACATTACCATGCAAAACAAAGTTGAAGGCGGACTGAGCGTTAAATTATGGTTACCTAAAGAGTCATAGTAAGATTCATTTATGGCAGCTGTTAGTTAGACAGACTTCTGATCATGCCTTTTTTAAACCAATCTTGTAATGTCTGTAATACCACAGCGGGTGCGTTGTGTTCATCATACCAATTAAGCATCAACTCGCACTGTTGAGCGAAGTTATGACCAGCAATAAATCCGGTAAGCAGCGCGTGCTGGCTAACCGTTAAGGACTCAAATTGAGTTAGCCTTTCGCTATTTCGCCACAGTAACCAATGACGTTCTCGCTTGTAGTATGGTGCATCTGGATGGGTGTCGGCTTTTAATGCTTGCCAGCTTTCAACTGCGTTACTTTGGCAACTAAAAACTTGAACACTCGGATGAAAACGTAATTGGCAGTTTGGCCAATATTCAGGTGGTAAATGTTGTAACGCTTCAAAACCTATTCTGTTTGCATCTGCAGCATCAAAAGCAACCAGTAAGCGTCGCTCAAATTCTGCTATGTCAGCTAAAATGGGGTATTGGCTAAAAAATGCATCTTGGCGTAAATACTCAGTTAAGTTATTGCAAAAATGCCTTAATGAGCTGGTGGCTGATGGGTGTGTTTGAATGTACTCTTTCGATAACTTATCGAACAATTCATCACCTAAATATAACGCTAATATTTGATGGTCAGTTTCAAGTGTTTCAGTAAGGCGAGTACGATAAGCATTAGCGTAAATTTCCAAGCGATGTTGCGCTGAAATCCCCGTTTGTTGTGCCACTCTGTGAGTTATACTTTGCGGATGTTCAGGAGAGGCCTCAAAGAGCAGATACTGCATAAATTCTTGTTGAATTTTAGCTAGTTTACTCATACTGCAACCTTTCTTTTTGGCAATAACGATTGGGTCTGAAAGGCTGCTGTAGTATGAGAATCTAGCCCCATGGAGGTTAATGATGAACAAGCCAGTGCAGGATGACCAGGTAAAGTTAATTCAGCAATTTTTTGAGCTTCTAATAATTCTTGGTATAACACAGGAAAATCAGGAATATTGGCATCTCGCTCAATCATGGTACTTATTGGACCAAAGCGTTCAAGTGCGGCTTGATATAGTGTCCAGACACTCGGTGGGACTTCGTTGTCATGAGTATCAATCACATATTCGCCATGATCCGAATGGCCAGCCAAGTGAAATTGCTGCACTCGTCTAGGATCTATTTTATTTAAATAATCAAGCGGGTTAAAACAATGATTACGCGCACTGACATAGATATTGTTGATATCCAGCAATATTAAGCAGTCTGCTTCTTCTGCAACTTGAGATAAAAACTCCCATTCGTCTATCGTTGAGTCTTTATAGGATAAGTAACTAGAGACGTTCTCGAGTAATAAACGGCGACCTAAAAAGTCTTGCACGACGTTTATACGTTCAACCACGTGCTTTACGGTTTCTTCTGTATATGGCAAAGGTAATAAGTCATGGCTGTTAACACCATGAATTGAGGTCCAACAAATATGATCAGAAATCCACTTCGGATTAATGTCATTACTGAGTTTTTTGAGAGACTTGAGGTAATCCATGTCTAATGGATCTGTGCTGCCAATCGACATAGAAACACCATGCATCACGACAGGGTATTGCTCAGCGATCGCTTCAAGGTAATAACGAGGTTTACCCCCTGCAACCATGTAGTTTTCTGATAGGACTTCAAACCAATCTATGGCAGGTTGATGCTGCAAGATGTACTCAAAATGATCTGTACGAAGCCCTAAGCCAAAACCAATAAAGTCTTGCGTAATTTTCGAATCTGACATGGGCTTTCCTTAGGTTAATCATAACCTTCATGCTGGTGGAAGACGGATGTTGACTTGCTTGTTATCGAATGAATTTAAGCAAAATAAACGGCTTGGCAATAAGGAGATGAATCTTACCAAGCCATTATTACAACTCGTGATGTCGACTAAGCTTAAAAGTTGTTCAGGCTTGAACGTTAGCCGGTTTTACCGCCGATATCGGCGCATGATTTTGCGGTTGTATTCACAAAGCCTGTGCCTTTACAGCTTGCTTTACCGCCACAGGCATTGTCAGCACCTTTACAATCATTGTGTCCTTTACATACGTTAACACCGTAACAATGGACCAAATCAGCTTTGGTTATTTTACCAACCCAATCATCTTTTATTTTCCCGCCAACATCGCTACACGCTTTAGACGGCATAGCAACAAAACCTGTGCCTTCACAACTCGCTTGACCCTTACAAGCATTGTCAGCGGTACCGCAGTCATTGTGTCCTTTACAGATGTTGACGTCATAACAATGGACTAAGTCAGTTTCACCCGCTGTAACCGGAGAGGTATCTGATTCGCCTGCCACGACTTGACCAGATAACCCAGCCATTGCCATTGCTAGCGCTGCACCTGATAGTGCGGTTTGTGCTTTAGTATTCATGATATTTCCTTGCATTAACTCATCAGTACAAATTGAGACTTTGATGAGCTAGTGTTTTGCTAATGAGTAAGATCGTAGACACTTCCATGCCTTCCTTTGACTATCTTCCTACTTGTTAAACGATACTATCCGCGGTTATCTGTCTTAATAGCAGGTAGTTATATTGACCGTGGTGGCGTTACAGATATTTCATAAAAATTAATTTTTTATCGAAGAAATCAGGTAAATGACAAGAAAGGATTTTCGTTATAGTTTGATTTTAAATAACTTTTTATTAACACTTGTTGGTTAACTTTTTCAACTAATGAAGCCCAATTATTAGGGCCTGTTGATCTTTGCTGGTTAAGTTTTGTTCGAAATAAAAGCGTTTTAATTGAGGCGGATGGATTGATGCCTAGTCATCTAAGCACTTCTTTTTTAAAAAGATGCATCCAACAAAGAGTAAAACGCTTTTACTCGACCCCTTTGGGCAGCGTTTGTTGGCCATTTTTACTGCGTTATTGACTTTTTATGTAGAATAACTACACCACAAAGTCTCTTCCTTGTATAAATGGCCAACAATTCGCTGCAAAAATAACCTTGAAAGATCAACAGGCCCTAGAATCTTAGCTAATGAATATCCAATTAAGCCGTCATTATGGTTAGGAGAGCTCCAATATTGGCCTTAGACCTATTTGTTGTTGGATTAACTGATGAGATTAATTGAAGTCGCTGCGATGAGCTGAAATGGGTTTTTATACGTATAAAAAAATGTTTTACTATCCGCTCATTGATTACTGCAAGCTAGGAAGCACCATGCAAACATTACTTATTTGTCTTTTTATCGCCTTATTATTGCCATATTTTGCTAAAGGCCCCGTTGCTGTTGCGATGGCTAAACTAGGTGGGTATGACAATGCACATCCTCGCGCGCAGCAATCCCAGCTAACAGGACTCGGTGCTAGGGCGCTTGCAGGGCACCAAAATGCATTTGAATCACTCATTGTGTTTGGCATTTGTTGTCTAACGGCAATTGCTACAGACAATGTTAATTCGACAGTGAGCACGTTAGCCATAGTACATGTGGTCGCAAGAGCGGCCTATCACATCTTATATATCAAAGGTTTATCGACCCTTAGATCGCTTTCTTGGTTTGTGGCTATTTTCAGTTCGTTCGGAATTTTTTGGCAGGCGTTTTAGTTGGCACTAAATTCAATTTAGATTAGGTTAGCGGATTAATATCGCCAATATTTCAAGTTAAAACAACTTACTTAATTGAACTGATTCAGGTGGCAATGTACTGGTTTTATTCTCGCTAAAATGATCTCCGTCATCTATTGCTAAGAAAGCACATTATCAAATTTTTACAGCAATTTAGTTAAGCCTAGTTGTTTGCACTTTATCAATATCGGCAGCCCAGATAGTGGTTAGTTAAAAACGAAAAAGCCGTCAACATTATTGACGGCAAATACTGCAATGGGGCGGTGGCTTTATTCGTATTCAGAAGAGTAGGTTTCAGAATAAGAATGAGAATATAACTCGAATAAAGTACCGAATGGATCTTCTAAATAAACCATTTTATAAGGCTTGCTGTCATCTTCTGGGTGATATCGCATGGTTTCCATTCGAGTCTTGCCACCATATTGTCTTACGCGTTCAATGACACCTTCAAAATCATCTGTTTCCAGAGAATAATGAAATAAACCAATTTTTGAGAAGTCGACATGATGACGCTCTTCTCTGTCTTTCATTTCAAATAGTTCGAAACCTACTCCGTCAGTGGTTACCAGGTGGGCAATATTAAAGCCTTTAAACCCTTCGCCAAATACAGCGATACACATAGCTCCAATGGCGGTTTCTTTTTCTTCGATGACAGCAGATTTTCCCATTACGACTTTTAGTCCCAATGCTTTGGTATAAAACTCAATCGCTTTATCCATGTCGCTGACCATAATACCTACATGACTCATCTTCATTTGCTTCACCTTAATAATGTTTGGTTCGTTTTGATGAGTGAAGTATATGGCGATATCGCACTGATTAAAAATTATCAAATTTTATATTTTTAATAATTTTTTGTTATTAATTTAGTGGAGAGAGTGGATGATTCACGCCAAAAAACTCACTCACCTTTGAAGATGAGTGAGTGTGCGGTCATGACGCTGTTGGGTAATCAATATAACCAACTTCATTTCCACCGTATAAGGTTAATCTTGCATCGGCATCAAATTCAGCGAGTGGCTTGTTGTGTTTAAAGCGTTCCACTAGGTCAGGGTTTGTGACATAAGGCGTGCCAAAAGCAACCAAATCGGCATAGCCTTTGGTTAATAATGTTTGTGCGCTTTCTTGTGTCAGCTTACCAGCGACCATAATGGTGTGAGGATATATAGCTCGTATCTCTTGTCTAAAGTGATCTGTTGCTTCTGTGTATTCACCAATATTTTCAGAAAAATGCACATAAGCTAAATTAAGTGGGGCAATTTCTTTAAGCAGCAACTTTGTGACGTCAATAATATCACTGTCAACTTCACTAAAGCCTTCACCTACCAAAGGCGATAAGCGTATTGCGACTTTATTGGCACCTATGGCATCAGCAACAGCGTTGATAATATCCACTGTCAATCTAATACGGTTTTGTTGACTGCCGCCATATTGGTCCTGTCGCTGATTACTGACTTTACGCATGAATTGGTCGAGTAAATAGCCATGTGCACCATGGAGCTCAATACCGTCAAACCCCGCTTCTATTGCGTTTTTTGCTGCTTGGACAAAATCCGCAACGGTTTGGTCGATATCAGTTTGCGTCATAGCACGAGGTACTGAGGTTTCAACCATGCCATATCCCCCGTCAGCGAGAGGACCATAGACTTTATCTGCTTGTTTTATCGCTGAAGGAGCAACAGGTTGCTCACCAGCAATATCAGTATGAGAGCGTCTGCCAACATGCCAAAGTTGAGTAAAAATTTTACCGCCTTTTTGGTGTACGGCATCGGTGACTAACTTCCAACCTTCTATTTGCGCTTGTGTATAAATGCCAGGTGTCAGTGAGTATCCTCTGGCCACTGCTGAAACTGGCGTTCCCTCTGAAATAATTAACCCCGCACTGGCTCGTTGCTGATAGTAAGTTGCCATCAATGCGTTAGGCACATCGCCAGGCTGACTGGTGCGTGAACGTGTCATTGGTGCCATAGTAATGCGGTTAGCCAGCCTTGAACTTGCTAAATCAAATTCGGTAAATAACATAACAATTCCTGATGATTGTTGATAAAAATGCAAATTAAAATGAAACACCTAAGGTGATTAGGCGCTTTCTGATTCTGAAAACGTGGGATAATCAGTTAAGCCTTTTTCATTACCGCCAAACAAGGTTTGTGGATCATGATTTGCCCAAGGTTGACCGTGTTTTATCCGTGATGGCAGGTCTGGGTTCGCGACAAATGGTCTACCAAAAGCAATCATGTCAGCCACACCTGATTCGATAGCTGAGATTGCTCGTTCAACGGTGTATTTACCCGCATAAATCAACACTCCGGCAAAGGCATTGCGTATGGCATTTTTAAAGCTATTACTCATAACGGGGGCATCATCCCAGTCGGCCTCTGCAATATGTAAGTACGCAATATTATGCTTATTTAACAGCGCAGCTGCAGCAACATAGGTTTGTTCTGGATTAGCATCGACAGTGCCATTAAGTGTCGTGAGTGGTGCTAACCTGACACCAATTTTGTCGGCACCAATAACAGCAGCCATTGCGCTAATCACCTCATCAAGAAATCGCAGTCTATTCGTTAAGTTTCCACCATATTTATCGGTACGGTGATTAGATTCAGAATCAATAAACTGGTTAATCAAATAGCCATTAGCGGCATGAAGTTCAATACCATCAAAACCTGCATTAATTGCATTGCTAGCCGCTTGTGTAAACTCGGCGATCACTGTATCAATATCTGCTTGCGTCATTTCGCGTGGGGTTACCACATCAACAAAACCGGGAGCATGAGTACCATCGTCGATGAAAACCTTAACGTTATTCGCTTTAATTGCAGAGGATGAAATAGGTTGCAATCCACCAATATTTTGCGGGTGAGTAACACGACCAACATGCCACAATTGAGCAAACATGACCCCATTGTTTGCGTGTACAGCCTTGGTGACTTTTTGCCATCCATCTAATTGGGCTGATGAATATATTCCAGGGGTCCAAGCATAGCCTTGTGCTAAAGGAGATATTTGTGTGCCTTCACCAATGATAAGTCCTGCTGAACTTCGCTGAGCGTAATAGGCTGCCATCATTTCATTTGCGCTGTTATCAGGCAAACTCGCTCTTGAGCGGGTCATGGGTGGCATGACAATGCGATTTGCCAACGTAAGTTGGCCTAATTTGATTGGGTTAAATAGTGCTGCTGTCATGATTTTTCCTCGACATTGGGCTAATGAAGGAAATCATAACGGCAAGAACTCATTGCAAAAACAGCAAATGATACAAATAACTTTTGTTAAATATGCAAAAGTAAATGCTGTAATTTCAGCGCTACAACTTCATTGAGCGCCAGAACAATTCAAAACTTGCTTCACGGTGGACTTTATCATGGCCCCACTGAGGGTTATCGGTGAAGTAGCGAATCGCAGCTAAATATTGACCATGGCAATTCTCAAGCATTAATGTGATTGGAAAATCGGCAATGATGTTCAGTTGCTGACCTTTGGCGATAAGCTCAATAATGAAATGTAAAATACTGTTCATCGCTTGAGAGCGGATTTCGGGATCAATATCAGATGATAAAGAAAACTGCAGGAAAAATTTTTGTTTGGTTGGATTTAACAGTGCCCAATCAATCGCATGTTGCCACAGTTTATTGGCGCTGCTTTTTAATGTCGCTGCGTTATTTACATCCGCTGAAATAGAGTTACTGGTATGAAAATCTATATCAGTAATCAATTGCTCTAAAGAAGCCTCTTTATCATTGATTGGCGATAAGGATTGCGTCATCGAATGGGTAAGCGAATCAGCAAACTCTTGCTTTACCACAACAAAGAGATGATTCAATAGGGCTTCTTTAGAAGGAAAGTGATGAAATAAGGTGCCTGTTGCCACTCCTGCTGTTTTTGCTATTGAAGCCGTGGAAGTGCCATGAAAGCCTTGGTCGACAAACAGTTGTAACGCGCCATCTAAAATAGCTTGTTTTTTATCTGTTGCAGCAGGTTTTATGGTGGCTGACATACGCGTTTGATTTCCTATGTTGATTTATATTCTTTGTTTTACTTAGGCTTAGAATAAAGTGGGTGAGGATATATTGCACCCACTTTGAACTAACGTAAAAACATCTTCATCAATAGCGCTTGGATTTTTGTACCATAAGGAGGATGAACAAATAAACCAGAATTAAACTTGCCACTTTTAAGGACTGTTTTGGCATGGCTAAATGTCAAAAAACCTTCTTTACCATGATAATGTCCCATGCCTGATGGGCCAATACCGCCAAAAGGTGCATCATCTGCAGCAACATGAAATACAGTATCGTTTATACAAACGCCACCCGAATGGGTGTGCTGAACGATGTGTTGCTGGGTTGAGCTATCAAAACTCATGATATATAAGGCTAATGGACGTTCTCGTTGATTAATATATCCGATCGCATTATCAATATTTTTATAGCTCACAATAGGCAGCAAGGGGCCAAAAATCTCTTCTTGCATCACGGTCATATCATCGGTGGTGGCAGTGATTAATTGAGTCGGTAATTTACGAACATTAGCATCAATATTGTATTCGGTTGCAGAGTGGATCACCGCACCTTTTTGTTTAGCGTCTTCCAATACAGTTAATAAACGCGAATATTGACGTTCATTAATGACATTGCCGTAATCAGGGTTAGAGTCAAAGTCAGGGTACATCTTATTGAAGCGCTTTTGATATTCACTGATGAGTTCATCAACCTTATCTTCTGGGCATAAAATGTAATCAGGTGCGACACAGATTTGGCCTGCATTTAAACATTTACCGTAAATGAGTCGCTCGACTGCTGTGGCAATATCAATATCAGGTGCAATAACAACAGGAGATTTCCCGCCGAGTTCAAGTGTGACTGGCGTGAGGTTATCGGCCGCAGCACGCATAACGTGACGACCTACTGTGGTAGAACCGGTGAAAAGCATATGATCAAAAGGCAGGGCAGAGAATGCCGCTGCTACATCAGCCTCACCCTCAATGACTGCAACTTCATTTTCATTAAAGATTTTTGCCAACATTGCTTTAATCACTTGGTTGGTCGCTGGGGTAAATTCAGACATTTTCAACATGGCTCTGTTACCAGCAGCAATGGCGGTTATTAATGGGCCAATGGCTAACATCACAGGGAAATTCCATGGGACGATAATGCCGACAACACCCAATGGC
Source organism: Shewanella sp. UCD-FRSSP16_17 (assembly GCF_001675935.1). Classification (NCBI taxonomy): domain Bacteria; kingdom Pseudomonadati; phylum Pseudomonadota; class Gammaproteobacteria; order Alteromonadales; family Shewanellaceae; genus Shewanella; species Shewanella sp. UCD-FRSSP16_17. The sequence goes on along the minus strand of NZ_LZFV01000002.1, from coordinate 468,039 downwards.
TGATAGTGAACCGTTACAGATGAAGGCGCGAGAAGTAAGCCTGCATGACGACGATTTGGTTTCATCCATTTTCTAAGGTTTTTCAGCGTGTAATTGATGTTATTTACACATGGCATGATGTCAGAAATCATGGTGTCGTTACTTGAGCGATGACCATAATCGGCAGCGAGAGCAGTAACAAATTGCTCACTTTGCTCCAATAATCCAGCTTTGAGCTGTTCAAGTTTGCTGACTCTTGACTGATAACTAGGTGCTGGCATTGAGTTGTAAGCCTGTCGCTGTAGGTCGAGGTGTTGTTTCAATGAGCTTTGGTGTGTTTCATTGAGCGCCATATTCATCTGCTTCTCCTAGTGTTTTTCTGTAGCCTAATTATCGTTTAAAATTAAACCGACTGATTAGTCGGTTTAATATGAGCTATAAATCATCAAAAGGCAAGTTTTAGATAATTTGAGTTACAGAAGTTGATACAGCTCAAGGAGCAAATTAGTGTTTTACACTACACTTTTATTAGGAGATAGTAATTAACGTAAGCCACACGAGATTTAAGTATTAATTAAAAATGTGTTGATATTCTGCCTATGGATATTGTCACATTAAGTCTTGTATAGGCGGTATCAGTAACACCTAGTTAGCTGAAAAATTTTAATTTTTTTCAATCTACAAGAGGGCGTCACTATGCGTTCACGTAATATATTATGGCCGACTGATTTTTCTGAGACGGCTTCTCATGCTTTGCGATATGCCATCGAAATGGCAAACTTATATCAAGTTGGTATTCGTATTCTTCATGTGGTTGATCAGCCTCTGGGTGATGAGAATTATATGATTCTCGCCATCACACCAGAAGAGTTAGCAAAAAGTATGGAGCAGGCCGCTGCAGATAAAATGCGCGGTTTATTAGCTGAGCTTAAAACTGACTTACCCGTCGAAACCCTAATTCGTCGCGGCGATGCAATTGAAGAAATCGTTGCAGAAGCCAATAGCGGTGATATTGGTATGGTAGTGATCGCTAGTCATGGCCGAACAGGGTTAGCACATTTTCTCCATGACAATGTCGCGGAGGAAGTAGCCAATCAAGCGCTTTGTCCAGTACTGGTTGTGAAATAGTTAGCGTGCACTGCGCTCGATATGTGAGTTGTTTTGTAAAGCGAGAAGTCACGATTTAAGCTTATTTAATCGTGACTTTAGCGGATAAAAACGTCTTTATAATGTTATTGGTAGTTAGGCTTAAATCCAATTAGTGGTGTCATACTTTGTCGCCATCATGGCTTTTTCCGATATATATTGCGCATCGCTTTGACTAATATAAGGCAAAGTCATTTCGCCACTGGCTAATCCTAATGTCAGGTACGCATAACCTTTTTGTTTTTGTCCTTGAGTTTGCGTGATGGTGACATGCTGAACTTTAATAAAAGGAATGCGCTTCCATTCTCGACTGAACAATCCACTATGTTGCCATACCGCTTCCTCATCAATGACGTACCCCCATTGTTGGTAGCGCAAGTAGATAAGCCCACTGATAACAACTGCGGATACACAAATTAGTAGACTTGCTAAGTTGGCGCCCAAAAACAGTGACAAAATCGCAGCGGGAATGAACGGCAAATACCCTCGCCGTAAAAACCAAGCAAAAGCGATTGACTGATACTGACGCGGAACATTGCACGAGCCGCCTGCAAGTCCGGTTATTTTGCCAAGGGTGGATTGTAGCTCTGTGGTTTTGACTGAAGGAATGAGCATGTGCTGTTCAGTTTTTTGCTCAACTTCTTGTCCCTTTACTTGTTTTAAATACACAGTCCAAACATTAAATAACCTTGCTAATACAGGTTGGCTGATTTGTACAAGTTGAATCCGTTTAATCGCTAATGCATCTTGCTGATGTGAAATGACTCCACCACTTCTTTGCAGAGTTTGTTGTCGCTTCTCTAGGGTGAAAGGAAAATATTTTAGTACGGCAGAAAAAATAGAAATCAAAGCGAACAGGCAATATACCAAGGCAATTAATAGCAAAATGATGCTCACTTGTAGGATAATATTGTCACCGCTTAACGTGATAATACTATGCCAAAGTTGTTGAAAAAACGGGATTTCGGCGAGTGTTTCCCATTGTATTTGTCCTAAGATTGGTCCTGCGATAACGGCGAGCCAGATAAGGTTATTCTGATAAAATCCAAATTTGATTAGCTGTAATAAATTGCGCCTAATAATAATGTTCGGCAGTGACTGGCTAGAATTATTTGCTGGATCTGTACTATCGAATGCATGAGTTCGTGTCGCTAAGTTGGTTATATCATTTTTGCTGCTGGCATCATCATGATCCAATAAAGATTCACTATTGCCGTTTTCCTCAAGACTATTTGCTGTTATCTGTAACAGTTGCTGCTTAATTTTATAGGCGGTATTTGAGTCCACTGCTGCAAGATGTGCTTCATCATTTTTTGAGCCTGCCGTTTCAATGATTAACGTTCCTAGCTTTAAGGGCTTAAAATACAGAGGTTGCTCGTAGCGAATATTTTGGATTTTATTAAATGGGATCTCATCTTTGCGAGTAAACAGTAGTCCTCGCTTTATATTCAATTGATTATCAGCAAGCTTAAAACGGTATTTTTTCCACTGTATAAATGAAAACACGGTTAACGAGATAATCAGAAATAGTGCAGCAATCATTGCAAAGGATAAATCAAAGCCGTTTTTCCAACCTGCGAAGACAATTGGGATCATGGCATAACCATTCGATAAAATGGCTTTTGCAGTCCCGAAACTAAAACTGAGCATGGCCCAAGGTGATAAAGCTTGCCACTGACTAAATTTGTCCATGGATTGCTGATTGGTGCTTTGTTGGGAAGGTTCAGTCATCTTGCTTTTCCGACTTTAGCTTATTTTCAGCGGTTTCTGATTGAGTCGTTTGATGTGAGATAACAGGCTGCTCTGCTGATGTTTGGTGGGCAGCTGTTTGTCGGACTGAGGGGATAAACTGTTGTTCGACCTGCAGATGCTCTGTGTTGACTGGCTCAATATCTGTGCTGTCTGGCTGAAGCTCTGTTTTGACTTGTTCAGGTATTGATTTGTCTTGTTGGTGCGAAGTCGCTCTATGCAGTAAGTGTTGTCTTAGGTGTTCTGCTGTTTCAAACTTCAAGCCGGGTAAGTTAATTTCTGCAGCGCCACTTCCTGCACTGAAGCATTTTAACGTCGCTAAGTTAAACTGTCGCTGAATCGGGTTTTGCGACAAGCTGACATGTTGCAGTCGGCTAAAAGGTAGGGTGGTGGTTTTTACCCACCACAAGCCTTTTCTCATGACAAGTTCATGCTTGAGTACGCCGTAATAGACCTTTTTTGCAGCTAGATACTTCAGTGAGATCCAAAGAGTGCCAATAGACGTTATGGCAGTAATAGCAATCAGGATATCTGTGAGTGGTTGGGTGTGCTGAATATTCATCAGCACCATGATGGCGGTTAGAATGATTAGCACAATAATACTGATTTGAAGCGCGGCTTGTATGGGATAGCGCTTATCAACGGGAGTTAACGTTAATGCGTTGTATGGTTGCCATTGTGTTGGCTCAAGCTGGCTTTTATCGTCAATTTTTGTCATTTATATGCTCATTGGCTGCAATGTCAGGGTTCAATGTTAGGCTGCAATGTAAAGGGTAATGCTAATCAGACATAGCAGCCTTGTGCAGTAAGTCGAAAAGGTCTTTGGGCACTCATGTAAGCTTAAGTGACTAAAATAGCTTTATATTCATGCAATAATCTTTTACTTTGAAAGTATAAGACAAAGGCTCCTTTGTTGGTATTTAACTATTATTTTCATCAAAAAAGAGGCGAAATTGACTCAAACTGTTTCTAAAGCACATAAAGCATTTTTGCGAAAACTCTATCTTTGCTATTTGATTAGCCGAGATAAACATAATTTATTATCTTTGCATAAAATGACCCAAATGCCCCGCAGAACCATTCAAGATACATTGGCATCAATGTCTGATATTGGTGTGACGGTTCAGTTTATTCAAGAGGGTGAACGTCATAATGCTGGTTACTATAAAATTGATGATTGGGGCCCCATTAACCCGCAATGGTTAGAGCAAAATCATGTGTGTATGACAACACAATTAGCGATGACGATACCTTAATGGTAGTAGGAGATTCCCTCTTTTATCTAGGTCGCTAATTTATCTATTCTTTCCTTGCTGGGGGATGTGCCCGCTGAAATCTGGTTCCTGCCAGCTCGCTTAGCTTGGTATAGGTGTTTATCGGCGATCTCAATAAGCATAGGTAATTGGTTGATGGCACTGCAACTGGTGACAATGCCAATACTGGCTGTGACGTTGACCTTTTGCTGACTTTGAGTAAAGGAGAGTTTAGCAATGTTTTCACACAGCCTTGTTGCTAGGGTACTGGCTTCTTGCTCTTGGGTGTAAGGTAAAAAGATAATAAACTCCTCGCCGCCCCAGCGCGCTAAAATATCGTTTTTTCGTAATGTATCTCTGATTAACGCGGCGACTTTAACCAGCACTTCATCGCCAAAATTATGCCCATAGGTATCATTAATGCTTTTAAAACGATCGATATCTACCATCAAGATAGACGCTGCTTTTTTGACTTGCCTTTCTGTAAATTGAGGCTCAACTAATTGGTAAAAAGCTCGGCGATTATTCAACCTTGTTAACGGGTCCATGTTAGCCATTTTCTCGGCAATTGTTTTTTCGTTTTCTACCCGTCTAAAGCGTTCTGTTAATGCCAGTGCGAGCAGTAATACATCAATAAACACCCCGAGCTCTGCAGCCCTATAGGTAAATTGATTGAATGGGATATAAGCCCAAACGGCAAGACAGGTAATGGCAATCCCGATCATTGACGAAATTGAGGCGATTAAGAAAAATCTTGCTGAGATGTTACCAAAGTTGAGTGACAGTATTCCCAGCACGATCATCAAGCCGCTAAACAGCAGCATTAAATCAAACGCAAAAATGAGTCCTAAAACTCGGTCTTGAAGCACTGCAGCAAGCAGCATTAGTGCCGGAAAGATAATACAGAGGCTCTTGAGAATTTTGTTTAAAGTGGGGAGTTGAAATTTAAGTCGTAAAAAGTGGCAAGCAAACAGTATCCCACTGGTGCAAAAGCTGACCATCAGTATCGGGATAGACCATTGTTGCCATATCGGTGAATCTGGCCATAACCATAATGAACCATGGCCGCTATAGGCAAAATTAAGCAGCAAAAAATTCAATAAATATAAGCTGTAAAATAAGTAGCTTTTTAGACGAAGACCAACATATAAAATAAAGTTATAAATTAATAACGCAGTGATTGATCCATACAAAAAACCATAACTATAAGCATTGAAGGCATTTTTCTTAGCCATTTCCTGCTGGTCGAATAAATACACAGGGATAACCATAGCATCAGGGGTTTGCACCCGAATTAACACCGTGGTTTTACCTGGTGGATAGCGGTAGTTAAAATTAAAACTAGGCTGCTGTGACTCTTGTTGATAAAACAATGATAAGTCACCTTGATGCTCAAAATGGATGATGTGATCATCCGCAAACCAAAAACTACTGACTTCATCTAGCCAATAGTTATCTATATGAATGGTTTTTTCTTGTTCTGATTGGCTGTTATTAATGAGTGTGAGACTTAACCAAACTGGTTTGGCATTGATACCATAATTACTGATATGTTGACTGACAGGACTAAACTGACCTTGCTGTAATAACGAATATGCTTGTGAGGCATTGAGTCGCTCATCCTCAATATATTGCTTTAGTGATAAACCGATAGGCTTGTTGTGTTTATCAGATAAATACAGTTCTTTGGCGTGAACAGCGTTAGGGTTCATGCAGATAAATAAACAAATAATCAGCGTCAATATCCATTTCATAAATGCGGTCACATGCCATTGTTATGATGTCATCGAGAAATCCATTCATTACTTTTTTGCAAAAAAGTAATCCAACCTTATGGCGACAGGGTATAAATCCATATCGCTCTGAGTGAACGTTTTTAGCTAAATAAGTATAATATACAAGCCTAGCTCAATTTAGACTCTCATAATATAACTAAGCTTAATATCATAAATGCGTATCAATTTTGTTTATATACTAAAGGATTAGTCACAACGGTCAGGTTAGATGCTGTGCATCATCATAAAGTGATACAAAGGCAGGTTATTTAGCATGAAACAATTAGGATTTGAATTTGATAACTCTCAACCAGTGAGTCCTACTACTCAAGGGGCTGATGATATCAGTGAAAAACAAACTGCTGAGACAAGTTCACCTATTGCGCCCATTACATATTTAGCCAACTTCTTACCTTTACCATTGCAAACTTCACTGCTTCAAGAAGCGAACTCATATCAATTTGAAAAACCGATCGTAACGATATTTGGCAAGCAACATCCTATTCCACGCTCCCAGATCTGGTTTGGTGATTCAGGTTGCGAATATCAATATTCATCACTCATGATAAAGCCACAACCTTGGCCACCTGTATTGCTGAAAGTAAGACAAATACTTGAGTCGCAATTTAATATCATGACCAATGGTGTGTTGGTTAATCGCTATGAAAATGGACAAGATTGCATGGGGTGGCACAGTGATAACGAGCCTGAGATTGCTGCCAATTCAGATATTGTATCGTTAACATTAGGAGCCAGTCGTACTTTTGTCATGAGACACATGCAAACACGGCATAAACACGCCATYGAACTTAGCAGTGGCGACTTACTGATCATGCATGCAGGTATGCAAGATGAGTGGCAACACGCCGTACCTAAACGCCTAAAAGTGAATGAGCCAAGAATTAATTTTACCTTTAGGCAAATGATTGTGGGATTTCATCAGGGGTATAAGAGAGTGAGCAGTAGATAAAGTATACAAGACGCAATCGTAAACTTGTTTTGCCAACTGGATCTTGTTGGGTTGTTGCAAGTTTGATTTTTGAAACGTTAATCAGTAGTCTTCACTTTTTACGATGTAGATAAAAAGAGCTTGTTATGTCAGTTGAACACGTTATTACCGAAAAACTGAACCAATCTTTTAGCCCTGTCCATTTAGACGTGCTTAATGAAAGCAATCGTCATCATGTGCCGCCTAATTCTGAAACCCACTTTAAAGTCGTTGTCGTCAGCGACAAGTTTGATGCTCAGCGTCTCATTGCTAGACACCGTGCAGTCAATGCTGTGTTAGCAGAAGAGTTAGCTAATGGAGTGCATGCGCTGTCGATTAATGCTTATACACAAGAAGAGTGGCAAGCGCTAGACAGTGTGCCAAAAACACCAAACTGCAAAGGTTAATACAGCTTAACAGTTAGCGATTAACACATGACCTAAACCTCATCTTTCGTATGGGGTTTTTTATTGCCTTACATTTACTAAACCAAATCTTTTTATCTTATTTTTTACATGAGTTATTTTCATACTCTTATGGATTAACTGAGTGTTTTCTAAGCTTTGATGTGGGATTTATTGGCTATTTAGGGCTTGTTTGTCCATTACTGATAGTTTGTCATAACAGTGTCATCAATCATTGTTAAAGATTAGTGTAGGCCTGAAATAGGCCTAGCTGCTTGCTGTTAATTTTGATGCTATGATGCCAAAAGATTTCACCCACTTTAAGGAATAAGCAATGCCTTTACTTGATAGTTTCACCGTTGATCATACTCGAATGGAAGCGCCAGCTGTACGTGTAGCGAAGCATATGAGCACACCAAAAGGTGACACCATTACAGTATTTGATTTACGTTTTTGCACCCCTAACAAAGATATTCTAAGTGAGCGTGGTATCCATACTTTGGAGCACTTATTTGCAGGCTTTATGCGTGACCACCTTAATGGAGACAATGTTGAGATTATCGACATTTCCCCTATGGGATGTAGAACGGGCTTTTATATGAGCCTTATTGGTGTGCCATCTGAGCGTATCGTTGCTGATGCATGGTTGGCTGCGATGGAAGATGTACTAAAAGTAGTTGAACAAACTGAAATTCCCGAGTTAAACGAATATCAATGTGGCACCTTCGAAATGCATTCATTAGAGCAAGCACAAGATATTGCACGTGCGATTATTGCAGCGGGTGTAAGTGTGAATCGTAATGATGACTTAAAATTGAGTGATGATATTTTAGGGACTTTATAATTGTTGCTAATGATCCCATTAGGTATTTGATAAAAGCGGCTTAGGCCGCTTTGTTTTTTAGTGGTTAATTTTTTATTAAAATACTGTTTTTATTTGTATGAAAACGTTATTGTTATCAGTCAATGGAAGGATTTTGTCATAACAATAAGGGACCGAACTCAACGGTGCCGATGATGTATTTTGGGAGTTAACCATGTCTAAAAGTCAATTCAGCTTGTCTGTAATTGCTTCTGCTGTGCTATTTGTTTGTCATTCAGGTTCAACTTATGCAGCCGCCTCAGTTACAGCTGCGATGGATGAATCAAATAATAGCGTTATTCTCACTCAACCTCAGACTGCGTCTTTGCATTATCGTGATAGTGATATTCCTTTAGCATTATCAGGCATGACAGTATTGCCGACAAACCAAACAACAACAGTGACCCACCGCGGAGCAATTAATGGCGTTGCGGTGACCCAAGACAGAGTCAGCTTTTCTCCTTCTCCTTATGCAGCGCCTCATTTAGTACTGCAACCTAACTTAGTATTACAAGAGTCTATCGCTGCTTTAAGTCTGACCGATGTGACTAAGGGCGGTATGGGCGCATTTGGTCATGTTAATTACACAACGGCGCAAATTAGCCCTAATGAAATGGGGGGCCGAGCCAATATTGAAATTAACGATAATGGCGATGGCCATGTTGGTGCAATTGCCAGCGGCTTGAATAAAGAATATGGCATGTTGCTTGGGGTTGATTATCAAAATACGGCAGAAGAAGTAGGTTTTGCCAGTCAATTTGATAATGAAAAAACGCAAACCGATATCATGTTCAAGATTAATGCTGATAGCTTAGTTGGTGCGCGTAACCCACAAAAAACCGAGTTCATGTATCAGTATACCGACTCTGAAAGTGGTTATTCTAATGTTGGCCTAATTGCACAAGACTGGAACAGTAAGCCCGCTACCCGCTACTCAGCAACTCAAAACGATCAGCAAGAAGGTAAGCGGCATAAGTATCAAGTTAGCCATGTGGTTGATTTAACTGGTGGCACTCAAATGGTGTCAGATTTTTATTATCAGTCCTACGATGAAAAAATCTCGCAACTGAATCGTTTAGAAGGCGTTGCGATTGGTGTAGCAGAATTGCAAGCCATTGCTGCGATGGATGCCAACCCTTCTGCAACGGCAAACTTAGCCTCAATGCTCGAAGATAATCATTATGCTGGTTATGGTTTACAAACCGAAGGTGTCAGTCAATACGGTGCTCATCAAGTCACCTACGGCGCTTTATATCATTCAGATAAAGCAGAAATGAAATTTGGCCAACAAGATTGGCTCTGGAATATTGATAGAAGTTTATCAAGCGTATCGGTGGATAAAGCGCTTATGGCTTATGTAGATGATGTGAATGTTTTCACGACAACTGCAGATGCAAAGCTAAACTACGGCGCGTTGTCATTTAACCTTGGTGTGGCTTTCGAGAGTGTCAGTACAACTCGTGAAGTTGGAGTGGAAGCTTATGGTGTTGAAGAAGCTGACTTTTCTGATGATGGTTGGATCCCGTCTCTTGAAATAGCTTATACAACAGGTAACTGGAAAGCCGCTTTTGCCGCCAAACAGTCTTGGACTGCTGCATCTGCAGGTAATGCTGAGATGAAAGCGCAAGAGTCAATGCATTATCAACTTGGTTTTACTTATCAAACCCAAGTATTGAATCTTGGTGTTAACTTATACATGCAAGACTTTGATAATCAGCATGTCACTTGTATGTGGAGCATGGCGTGCGATTTCTCACAACGTTATATGCAGGTCAATATCGAAGACGTAACAGCAAATGGTGTCGATCTATCTGCAGATTACCAATTTAGTTTTGATTCGTTTGCGATACCGTTATCGGTTCAATATCAGTATAGCCAAGCAGAGTTTGGTGAATCTGGTGTCAATGAGCTTATTGGCCTTTACATTGAAGGTGAGCAATTACCTTGGGTTCCTGAACAGCAAATTGCCTTGAGCACGGGTGTTGTAGTAGGGGACTTTAGCTTTATGACACAGGCGCTTTATCAATCAGAGCTGGGTTATGCTACGGCAATTTCTGGTGGTGAAAAAATAGATGGCCAGTGGAAAGTTGATATTGCTGCAAATTATCATTTATCGAATGTGCATGAAATTTATCTACGTGTTGAAAATGTGCTTGATGAAAATTTAGTCAGTCAGCAATCAAGTTTAGGTATTACCTCGCAGGGTGAAATGCTGAGTTATGTGGGTTACCAAGCGCGTTTCTAATTAATTTGAGTGTCAGCCTTCCTACCTTACTGTTTTAAAAGCGCTTTAGCATGGGCTATTTTAGCCTATGCTAAACGCTACATTTGTTAACAAATAGATAAAACACTTCTTATATTAATTCTTTTAAAATTAATGCTATAGTGCCCTTGTTACTGAAATATTGCATCGGATCGCTATTTATCGGCCTATTCCACACCCTAAATAGGTGTAATTGTTTAAAAATGAACAATCAAAAATTTCAATCACCTATTATTTTCGTGGCGATAGCGCACATTTTGGGGTAAAATGCGCGCGACCAGCGTGATTGCGATCGCATTTCCGTGATAAATCTGCGCTAGCTCAACACTGAAGTGTTTGTTAACACTTTGTTTTTTTGGGTAGGAACGCGGCGCATTGTCTTTCCTTCAAACGTAGTGCTTGTGGATATGATTACAATAAAGAAAGGATTGGAACTACCTCTAGCAGGTGGCCCAGAGCAAGTTATCCATAATGGCCCAGCCATTAAGAATGTCGCCACTTTGGGTGAAGAGTATATTGGCTTACGTCCAACGATGAAAATCAAGGTTGGCGATAAAGTTAAAAAAGGTCAGGTAATTTTTGAAGACAAAAAGAACCTTGGCGTTAAATATACTGCTTTAGCTAGTGGGACTGTATTAGAAATTAACCGGGGTGCGAAACGTGTACTTCAGTCAGTAGTTATTGAAGTTGAAGGTGATGAAAAAGTCAGCTTTACTCAATACAGTGCTGATGCGTTAAACACGTTAGATGCAGCTGTTGTCAAAGAGAACTTGATTGAATCAGGTCTATGGACAGCTTTGCGTACTCGCCCTTTCAGTAAAGTACCTGCTGTTGACTCAGTCGCTGCTGGTATTTTCGTCACCGCAATAGATACCCAACCACTAGCTGCAGATCCTGCCGTTGTGATTGCTGAGCACAAAGAAGACTTCGCAAACGGTTTGACCCTACTTGCTAAGTTAACTGAAGGCAAAGTATTCCTGGCTAAAGCACCTGGTGCCGATATTCCTTCTGGGAATGCACAAGTTGAAGAGTTTGCTGGAAAGCATCCTGCTGGCTTAGTGGGTACTCATATTCATAACTTACTTCCTGCATCTGCAACACGCACTGTATGGCATGTTGGCTATCAAGATGTGATTGCAATCGGTCAGCTATTTACTCAAGGCGAACTTAACACTCAACGTGTTATTGCCATTGGTGGCCCACAAGCTAAGAACCCACGTTTAATTCGTACGGTCTTAGGTGCAAGCACAACTGAAATTACCGCTGATGAGGTAGAAGGTAATGCTGTACGTGTTATCTCTGGTTCAGTATTAAGTGGTCGTCAAGCTGCAGGTCCTCATGCTTACCTTGGACGTTATCATCAACAAATCAGTTTGTTGCTTGAAGGCACTGAAAAAGAATTGTTTGGCTGGGCGATGCCTGGTAGCGACAAATTCTCTATTACACGTGCATTCTTAGGCCACTTAAACCGTTCACGTTTATTTAATATGACGACCAGTACTGGTGGTTCTGACCGTGCAATGGTGCCAATTGGTAATTATGAGCGTGTTGTTCCGCTAGACATTTTACCAACAATGCTACTACGTGACTTAGTTTCTGGTGATTACGATGGTGCTGCGGCGCTAGGTGCACTTGAACTAGACGAAGAAGATTTAGCATTGTGTACCTTCGTATGTCCGGGCAAGTATGACTATGGTACATACCTGCGTGATTGTTTAGATACGATCGAGAGGGAAGGCTAATATGAGCTTGAAAGATTTTATCGAGCGTATTGAACCGCAATTTGAAAAAGGCGGCAAGTACGAAAAGTGGTATGCCCTGTATGAAGCGGCTGCGACTGTGTTTTACACTCCGGGTAAAGTAAACAAAGGTAGCACGCACGTGCGTGATAACCTTGACCTTAAGCGTATGATGATTACGGTTTGGGCTTGTACTTTTCCTGCGATGTTCTTTGGTATGTACAACGTTGGCTTACAAGCGCAAGATGCGTTAATTGCTGGCTTTGCTACTCCTGATGTATGGCAAGTTAGCTTATTTAGCTTGTTTGGAACTGAGCTTACCGCAGACTCAGGCGTTGCAGCCTTGATGTGGTATGGCGCCTGTTGGTTCTTACCTATTTACGCGGTGACCTTTGCGGTCGGTGGCTTCTGGGAAGTGCTTTTCGCTTCTGTACGTGGCCATGAAGTTAACGAAGGTTTCTTTGTTACCTCTATTCTTTTTGCATTAACACTGCCAGCAACAATTCCATTATGGATGGTTGCACTAGGTATTACCTTCGGTGTGGTTGTTGCGAAAGAAGTCTTCGGTGGTACAGGTCGTAACTTCCTTAACCCTGCATTAGCTGGTCGTGCTTTCCTATTCTTTGCTTACCCACTTAACATGTCAGGTGACACGTCATGGGTTGTTGCTGATGGTTTCTCTGGTGCTACTGCACTGAGCCAAGCGGCACAAGGCACATTAGAATATGGCTTAACGCAGGATTGGTGGGACGCATTCTTCGGTTTCATTCCTGGTTCTGTAGGTGAAGTGTCTACCTTTGCTATTTTACTTGGTGGCGCAGTTATCGTTTATACCCGTATTGCTTCATGGCGCATCATTGGTGGTGTGTTACTTGGCATGATTGCGGTATCAACATTGCTTAACGTTATTGGTAGTGATACCAACGCTATGTTTGCAACACCATGGTATTGGCACCTTGTTTTAGGTGGCTTTGCATTCGGTATGATGTTTATGGCAACTGACCCTGTTTCAGCCTCATTTACTAATAATGCGAAATGGGCTTACGGTCTGTTAATTGGTGCGATGGCGGTATTTATCCGTGTTATTAACCCAGCATTCCCTGAAGGCATGATGTTAGCAATTCTATTCGCTAACTTATTCGCACCTTTATTTGACCACTTTGTGGTTCAAGCAAATGTTAAGCGGAGGATTTCACGTGGCCAGTAATAAAGAATCAATCGGCAAAACATTATTTGTTGTTATTGGTTTGTGCTTTGTCTGCTCAATGTTTGTTTCGACTGCAGCAGTATTATTAAAGCCGACTCAACAACAAAATAAATTATTAGATAAGCAAAAGTATATTCTTGAAGCTGCGGGCTTAGTGGATACTAAAGCTGGCAAAGTAGAGAAAGACGTTATCATCGAAAAGTACAATAAGTACGTTGAAGCTCGCCTAGTTGATTTAAAAACAGGTGACTTTGTAGATGGTGATGCTGATACGTTTGATGTTGAAAAAGCAGCGCGAACTCCAGCGACTTCTTTCAAGCCTGAGAACGATATTGCTTCTGTTAAACGTGTAGCGAATCAAGGTGTTATATATCTTGTAAAAGATGATAACAATGCACTACAAACCGTTATTATTCCTGTTAAAGGTTACGGTTTATGGTCAACCATGTTTGCTTTCTTAGCAGTTGAAGCTGATATGAACACGATTCGTAGTTTAGTGTATTACGACTTCACAGGTTCTGGTGAAACCCCAGGTCTAGGTGGTGAAGTTCAAAATCCACAATGGATTGCGAAGTGGGAAGGGAAGAAACTTTATGATGACAATGGCAACTTAGCTATTCAAGTGACTAAAGTTCCAACTATCGCTTCTTCAGTTCACGGTGTAGATGCATTATCTGGTGCGACACTGACAAGTAATGGTGTTCAGCATTCATTAACTTTCTGGTTAGGTGAAGAAGGTTTTGCACGCTTTATCGAAAAAGCACGCAATGGAGGACTTAGCTAATGGCTGATGCTAAAGAACTTAAACAGGTTCTGACTGGACCTATCATTAATAACAACCCAATTGCTCTGCAAATTCTGGGTGTATGTAGTGCGCTAGCTGTTACCGCGAAAATGGAAACCGCTATTGTAATGACATTAGCGTTAACTGCAGTGACCGCATTTTCGAATTTATTTATTTCGATTTTACGTAATCACATTCCAAGCAGTGTTCGTATTATTGTGCAAATGACGATTATTGCTTCGTTAGTAATCGTGGTTGACCAAGTATTGCAAGCTTACGCCTATGACGTAGCTAAGCAGTTATCAGTATTCGTTGGTTTGATTATTACTAACTGTATTGTAATGGGTCGTGCAGAAGCTTATGCGATGAAAACGCCACCTTTAATGAGCTTTATGGACGGTATCGGTAACGGCTTAGGCTACGGTGCAATCCTATTATCAGTTGGCTTCTTCCGTGAGCTATTTGGTAACGGTTCTTTATTTGGTGTTGAAATCCTAAGCAAGGTCTCTGACGGTGGCTGGTACCAACCAAATGGTTTGTTACTTCTTCCTCCTAGTGCGTTCTTCTTGATCGGTATGTTGATCTGGATTATCCGTACTTACAAGCCAGAGCAAGTAGAAGCGAAAGGGTAAGCGCAATGGAACATTATATTAGTCTGTTAATTCGTTCAATATTCATTGAGAACATGGCATTAGCCTTCTTCTTGGGTATGTGTACCTTCTTGGCTGTGTCTAAGAAAGTCACAACTGCGATGGGACTTGGTGTAGCAGTAATTGTGGTTCTTGCCATTGCTGTACCAGTTAACCAAATCATCTATCAAGGTTTATTAGCACCCGGCGCACTCGCTTGGGCAGGTGTACCTGATGCAGATTTGAGCTTCTTGAAGTTCATTACTTTCATCGGTGTTATCGCTGCACTCGTACAAATTTTGGAAATGGCGTTAGATAAGTACTTTCCTCCTTTGTATAACGCGTTAGGTATTTTCTTACCATTGATTACCGTTAACTGTGCGATTTTTGGTGCAGTATCATTCATGGTTGAGCGTGACTACAACCTAGGTGAGAGCTTGGTATTCGGTATCGGCTCAGGTATTGGTTGGGCATTAGCAATCGTATTGTTAGCCGGTCTTCGTGAGAAAATGAAGTATTCTGATGTGCCAAATGGCCTACGTGGTTTAGGGATTACCTTCATCACTTCTGGTTTAATGGCGCTAGGTTTCATGTCGTTCTCAGGTGTCTCTCTTTAAGAGAGACCTTACGACGTATTACTTTGAACCTTAAAGGATAAGTTAATGGATATTCTTAACGCTACTCCAATAGATGTATATCTAGGTGTGAGTATGTTTACTGCAATCGTTTTGATCTTAGTATTAGTGATCCTATTCGCTAAATCTAAGCTGGTTGCAAGCGGTGATATCACTATCTCAATCAATGATGATAGCGACAAAGCAATTAAAACAGGTGCGGGAAGCAAGTTGCTTGGCGCATTAGCTGATAACGGTATTTTCGTATCAAGTGCCTGTGGTGGCGGTGGCTCTTGTGGTCAGTGTCGTGTGAATGTGAAATCAGGTGGTGGTGATATTTTACCGACCGAGCTTGATCACATCAGTAAAGGTGAAGCTCGTCAGGGTTGTCGTTTAGCCTGTCAGGTTAACGTTAAAACTGACATGGATATCGAACTTGATGAAGAAATCTTCGGCATCAAGAAGTGGGAATGTGAAGTTATCTCTAACGATAACAAAGCAACCTTCATTAAAGAGCTTAAGCTACAGATTCCTGATGGTGAATCAGTGCCTTTCCGCGCTGGTGGTTACATCCAAATTGAAGCGCCAGCTCACCATGTTAAATATGCAGATTTTGATGTACCTGCAGAATATCGTGGCGACTGGGAGCACTTTGGCTTCTTCAACCTTGAATCTAAAGTTGATGAAGAAACTATTCGTGCATACTCAATGGCTAACTACCCAGAAGAGTTTGGAATCATTATGTTGAACGTGCGTATTGCTACGCCGCCTCCACGTAACCTAACTCTACCTTGTGGTAAAATGTCTTCGTACATTTGGAGCCTGAAAGAAGGTGATAAAGTCACTATTTCTGGTCCATTTGGTGAGTTCTTCGCAAAAGAAACTGATGCTGAAATGGTGTTTGTTGGTGGTGGTGCTGGTATGGCGCCAATGCGCTCACACATCTTCGATCAACTTAAGCGTCTTAACTCTAAGCGTAAGATGAGCTTCTGGTACGGTGCACGTTCTAAGCGTGAAATGTTCTACGTAGAAGACTTTGATGGCCTAGCTGCATCAAATGAAAACTTCGAATGGCATGTTGCGTTATCTGATCCGCAAGAAGAAGATAACTGGGACGGATACACGGGGTTCATTCACAACGTATTGTATGAAAACTACCTACGTGACCATGATGCGCCAGAAGATTGTGAGTTCTACATGTGTGGACCTCCAATGATGAATGCTGCTGTTATCGGTATGCTTAAAGACTTAGGTGTTGAAGATGAAAACATCTTACTCGATGACTTTGGTGGCTAATGTGCTAATCGCAAATGATTAGATATAATCCTAAAAGACATTGAACGTCATAAATTGCAGCTTGCTGACACGGAGGTCATCTTCGTTAAGTAAGCTGCATTTTTTATGTTAGATAACCCTAATTTGAAGTTTGAGATGATTAATATTTCTTTTAAAGCACTGCTTGTACCTTTGGTTGTATTACTTCTAACTGCTTGTGGAAGTGAAGACGATATTGTGTCGTTATCGGGCAATACTATGGGAACGACTTACCACATCAAAGTGGTGAGAAATGATCGCTTACCGACCACCCAACTACTGCAAGCGGAAATCGACATAGCGCTTGAGTTAGTGAATGACCAGATGTCGACTTATCGACCTAAGTCAGAATTGTCTCGTTTCAATAAGCTGTCAGTAAACCAAAGCATCACTGTTTCGGAAGATACCATAAAGGTATTTAAAGAAGGGGTACGATTATACAATGTGACAGGTGGTGCGTTAGATATCACATTAGGTCCACTGGTTAATCTTTGGGGGTTTGGGCCAGACAAGCGCCCTACTGAAATACCAAGCCAAGAAACCATTGATATCGTTAAAGCAAAGGCTGATATTCATGGGTTTACCATTAATGGACTAAAGATCACTAAAACTAACCCCGACTTGTATGTGGATTTGTCTTCACTTGCTAAGGGTTATGGCGTAGATAAAATAGCTAACTTACTTAATAAGTATCAGGTAGCGGGTTACTTAGTTGAAATTGGTGGTGAGATCAGTGTTAAAGGTGTGAAGGATGATGGTTCGCCTTGGCGTATTGCAGTTGAAAAGCCAACGACTGAGGGTGGCGTCATCCAGCAGGTCGTAGAACCTGGCAATATGGCTTTAGCTACATCAGGTGATTACCGTATTTATTATGAAGAAGAGGGTGAGCGATTCTCGCACCTCATCGACCCTAGAACGGGTTACCCAATTAAACACAAGTTAGCTTCAGTCACAGTATTACATCCTAGTAGTATGACTGCTGATGCGTATGCTACGGCAATGATGGTACTGGGTACCGAAGCGTCGTTGGCACTTGCTCATGAGCAGAACTTACCAGTTATGTTGATTGAGAAAGATGACGACCATTTCGAAGTCTTTTATAGTGAAGCTTATGGGCCTTATATTCAGTAAGTGACGATTAAGCTTTATTGGCAATACAATGATAAAGAAGTATAAGTGAGAAATTATGATGAGTACCTTTATAGCGGCCTTTGTCGTGTTGTTATTATTTTTCCTATTAATGTCTGTTGGCTACATTATTAAGCGTAAAGCTGTAGAAGGCAGTTGCGGTGGTCTTGGTGTTCTTGGCATCGAAAAAGCTTGTGACTGCGATGATCCGTGTGATAAAAGAAAACGTCGAATGGCGGAATCTGAGCGTGAAGCTAAGCTAAATCAGAACCGTATTATTTAACCTGCATCTCATCGCGATACTCAAAGCGACTTAGCGGATCTAGGTTAATTAAATAGCCCAATGAGGTTTATCTCATTGGGCTTTTTTATGTCTGAAATAGTTTGTCATCTCATTCGATACAACATTTACAAAAATCATTTTAGGTAACATTTAACGATTATTCTGTGAACAAGCGCATGTAGCGTTTTTGTATTTTTAACCTATAACCGTGATTCCATTGAAGTTAACGGTATTTAAACTGAAGTGAAACTAGTTAATAACCTAAGTTGTAATGATAATGATTATCACTAATCAAGTGTATGATTTTAAAGGGTATTTGTAATTAATGAACGTATGTACTATCCTGTTGGAAATTGATCCAGATCAATCTTGAATTAAAGGACAGAATTATGAAAGGCCACCCTAAAGTAATTAGTCAGCTGAATAAAGTGCTGACGTGTGAGTTAACTGCCATTAACCAGTATTTCCTACATGCACGCATGTTCAAACATTGGGGTTTAGAAAACCTGAATGAAAAAGAATACAAGAAATCGATTCAAGATATGAAGCATGCCGACAAGCTAATTGAGCGTGTGTTATTTCTGGAAGGATTACCCAATTTACAGCAACTCGATAAGTTACGTATTGGTGAGCATTGTGAAGAGATGCTTGATTGTGACGAGCAAGCGTTAACCGAGCAGCTTGTCGTACTGAAAGAAACCATCAAGTTGTGTGAAGCAGAGCGTGACTATGTGAGTCGTGATCTACTTGAAGATTTACTCGAAGATGAAGAAGAACATCTTGATTGGATTGAGTCTCAAAAAGAACTCATCAATCAAACAGGTATTCAAAATTACCTTCAATCACAAATTAAAGATTAATAGGAATTTAACATGAAAGGTCATCCAGAAGTTATTGCAGCGCTAAACGCACTATTAACCGGTGAATTGTCGGCGATGGATCAATATTTTGTTCATGCTCATATGTATGAAGATTGGGGATTTGATGAGTTATACACTCGTATTCTTCATGAATCAGACGATGAAAAAGCGCATGCTGCCAAGTTAGTACAACGTATTTTATTCTTAGAAGGTACTCCAGACGTTGCGAGTCGTGAAGCACTCAACATCGGTAAAGATGTTGAAGAGATGCTGAAAAATGATTTGAACTACGAGTATGCCGTTGCTGATCATTTACGTGAAGTCATTGCACTTTGTGAAGAAAAAGAAGACTTCCAAACTCGTGAAATCTTAGAAGTATTATTAGATGATACTGAATCAGATCATATGTACTGGTTAGAAAAACAAATTCGATTGATTGATCGTGTTGGATTACAGAACTATTTACAGACGAAAATGTAAAAAGTCACTGGTATTAACAAGCCCAACAATGTTGGGCTTTTTTGTTTTTGTACTAAGTTACTTGGTGAAAAAGTCACTATAAAAGGGCTTAGATAAATAATGTGTAACAGACACCTCCGTAACTAAATCACCATGTTAACTCGCAAACGCTTG
Source organism: Shewanella sp. UCD-FRSSP16_17 (assembly GCF_001675935.1). Lineage (NCBI taxonomy): Bacteria > Pseudomonadati > Pseudomonadota > Gammaproteobacteria > Alteromonadales > Shewanellaceae > Shewanella > Shewanella sp. UCD-FRSSP16_17. The sequence goes on along the minus strand of NZ_LZFV01000002.1, from coordinate 448,429 downwards.
TTGAAATAGCTAAATTCGCTTCATTGATAAGCAGATTTGATTCAAATATCAGCGTTACTAGTGTTATTTCTTGGTACTGTTTATTTATACAGTGATTTTATCCATCTGCTATGATAAATTAATTAATCAGTTAATGAGCTAGAAAGAGCTTGCTTGAAAATGGTCCGTAAAATTATTCATATCGACATGGATTGTTATTTTGCAGCGGTGGAGATGAGAGATTTTCCAGAATTGCGTGGCAAACCCTTAGCTGTGGGGGGCAGAAGCGATCGCAGGGGCGTGATCAGCACATGTAATTATGAAGCTCGCCAGTTTGGTGTGCGCTCTGCTATGTCGAGTTATCAGGCGTTAAAATTATGCCCTGATCTCACTTTAGTGCCAGGTCGAATGGATGTCTATAAATCAATTTCCGTACAAATTAGAGCTATCTTTCATCGCTATACCGATTTAGTTGAGCCTTTATCTTTAGACGAAGCCTATCTAGATGTCACGGACTGTCATGCTCACAAGGGCAGTGCCACTTTAATTGCTAAGGCGATTCGTCAAGAAATACTCGATGAAACCGGGTTAACAGCATCAGCAGGTGTTGCGCCCATTAAGTTTCTTGCCAAAATTGCTTCAGATTTAAATAAGCCCAATGGGCAGTATGTTATCCCTCCTGAAGATATAAACGCCTTCGTAAAGCCATTAACGCTGAACAAAATTCCTGGCGTGGGTAAAGTGACCTCGGCAAAGCTAGCCGCCCTTGGTCTAACAACCTGTGAAGACGTGCAACATTACCCAAGTGATAAACTGATTGCAGCATTTGGTAAATTTGGTCGAGTTCTGATTGAACGTGCGCAAGGTATCGATAATCGGACAATCAGCCCCAATCGAGTCAGGAAATCGGTCGGAGTTGAAACCACACTAGCACAAGATATCTTTACGCTTGAGCAGTGCAATAATGTCATGCCGCAATTAATTCAAGAGCTCATTGCTCGAGTTCACCGCAGTGCAAAGGATAGGCAAATTCATAAGCAAGTGGTTAAGCTAAAGTTTAATGATTTTAAACAGACTACGATTGAACACCGTAGTGATGAAATATCATTGAACCTGTTTCATGAATTATTAAGCCAAGCTTTAGCGCGAGCAAATGGCAGGGGGATTCGTCTAGTCGGCGTGTCGGTCGGATTAGCTGATATTGAAATTGGCACCAAGGATAAACAGTCAAACACTGAACAACTTGATTTAAACTTTTAAGCTGATGCGTATTTTACTGACTACTCGCTTCGCTTAAATGAAAAAGGCTGCCATTCTCAAGAGAATGGCAGCCTTTTTGACGTTTTTACTAATTAGTCTTTTGCTGGAATACGTTCAAGTACTGCAAGCAGTAACTCCCAGTATTGTCCAACGGTTGTGATATTAACCATCTCATCAGGACTATGTGGGAAGCGAATTGTAGGACCAATCGAGACCATATCCATAGTCGGGTAGGGTTCTTTAAACAAACCACATTCAAGACCTGCGTGGATCACCATGATCGTAGGGTCTTTTTTATAAATGTCGTTATAAGTGTCACGAACTATCGCCATTACAGGTGAGTTATTATCAGGTTTCCAGCCAGGGTATGCGCCTGAAAGTTCGATACTTGCGCCTGATAAGTTAGCTAATGCTGTTAACTGAGTTTCGATTTCTTCACGACCGGAGTTTATTAATGACCGGATAAGGCATAGGACTTCTACAGACTCATTTTCAGTGTTGATAACACCGACATTGAGTGATGTTTCTGTTACGCCTTCAACTTCATCACTCATGCGCATAACGCCATTCGGGCAAGCATGAAGTAAGTCAATTAAGGTATTCTGCGCTTCTTCACCGATGACCTTTTCTGGTGTCTCGATTGATTCAAGTGTCAGTAACATGTCAGGATCGGCAATCGATAGCTCTGCACGTACTAAGGCTTGGAACTCAGTAATCGCTTGTTCAAGTTTTACTTGGTTTTCACTAGGTAACATAAAGCTGATATTCGCTTCACGAGGAATCGCATTACGTAATGAACCACCAGTAAAGTTGACTAATTCAAGTGCTAAATCGTCCGCATAAATGAATAGGAATCGTGCTAATAATTTATTCGCATTACCACGACCTAAATGAATGTTCACACCAGAGTGACCACCTTTAAGTCCCGACAAGGTTAATTTGAAGCTGGCATTGGTTTGCTCAGGGGCTTGCCACGACATCGGCACGCTTATTTGTGCATCAACACCGCCAGCGCAACCCATATAAATTTCGCCTTCCTGTTCAGAATCGGTATTAATTAAAATATCAGCATCAAGCATGCCTGCTTCGAGTCCAAAAGCGCCGGTCATGCCAGCTTCTTCATCAATAGTTAACAAGACTTCTAATGGGCCGTGTTTAATGTCATCAGCACCTAACACTGCAAGAGCTGATGCCATACCGATACCATTATCAGAGCCCAATGTGGTGCCGTTAGCTTTTACCCATTCACCATCGACATAGGCTTCAATAGGGTCTTTTTCAAAATCATGAACTTTGTCTGCATTCTTTTGCGGCACCATATCAATATGGGCTTGAAGTACCACGACTTTTCTATTTTCCATGCCTGGGTAGGCTGGTTTTTTGATGATAAGGTTACCGACCTTATCTTCAATAACGCTAAGATTTTTTGATTTTGCCCACTGTTGAATGTGTGCACTTAAAGCATGTTCAAACTTTGATGGATGCGGGATAGAACAAATTTGTTCGAACCATTGCCATAGTGGCTGAGGGTATAATTGATTAATCGCTGTCACGGAGACTCCCTTATAGTTATGAGGTGGGAATAGATGAACCACAGTTTACCATAATGATTTGTACAGACAGTGATCTGGATGATTTGATTGTTCGAAACCTGACTAAAATCTGTAAATAAATATTAACCATTTTATAGAGTAAAAATATGTACTTTGCTCACTTATAGCCGCTATTATCAATGGATATAAAGCGCACTAAATTTCTCATACCTTACATAATAAAAATCAAAAGGAAGGCTCATGTTGCAAGCAAATGTTGTCGATGTAAAAAATGAAGATGCGATATTTGAAGGACAAGGCTGGGATGCCGTCATTGTTATCACCACTGACTTAGATGACATCAAGCAAGATGAAATTAAATTGTTAGCCAGTCACGGCAAACAAATTGATAACCGTATTGGCCAAAGTGCCACTTTATTATTTGCTCCGGGGTTAGCGGGTGGAAGGTTAATCATTTCCCCTGTAAGTGCAGCGTCTAATGAATACAGTGACGTTAGCGTGTTTGCTAAAGCGGCTAGAGAAGGACTTGCTATTGCAAAAAGTGCAGGCGCAGTTAAACCGTTATTAGTGGTTAATCAACAAAACCAAAGCCGCTACCAATATGCTCAACAAGTGTCAGCTTTAGCTTGTGGTCAAGAGTTATGGCAATCACTAGAGTTAAGAGAGGCGATTCAAGCTGAAGGGCAATCTATACAAGCATCAGTCACTGAAATTGGTTTGTTAACCAGTCAGTCTGAAGGTCATTCATTTAGTGATCTAATCAATGCTGTTGAAGCCGGTAAAATTTTAACTCGAGATCTATGTGGTACAGAGCCTGAAAGAATGGCCGCCCCAGCTTTTGCTGATTATTGTGTTGATGCATTCACAGGATCTGGTTTATCTGTATCTGTAATAGAAGAGCAAGAAGAGCTTGAACGTGATTACCCATTACTTTGTGCGGTTGGACGGGCTTCTTTCTCGGTGCAAAGGCATCAACCACGCGTTGTCAAAGTTGAGTATGTGGGTGAAGGTACTATCGAAAAAACCTTATTCTTTGCTGGTAAAGGGGTGATCTACGATACCGGTGGTGCTGACATTAAAGTCGCAGGTGGTATGGCTGGCATGAGCCGAGATAAAGGTGGCGCTGCTGTAGTCGCAGGTTTAATGAAAACATTATCTATTCTAAAACCAAAAGGGCTGCGAGTCGTGGCCGAATTAGGGTTAGTCAGAAACAGTATTGGCAGTAATGCATTTGTCCCTGATGAAATTATTAAAAGTCATGCAGGCGTCAGAGTTCGCATTGGTAATACCGATGCAGAAGGGCGCCTAGTGTTGGCTGATTTATTGTCACATTTACGTATAAAAGCGACGACTGCAGTCAACCCTCAATTATTTTCTGTGGCAACATTAACTGGACACGTAGTACGTTGCTATGGCGGTTATACGGCTGTTGTAGAAAATGCTGTTGCAAAAAAAGTGGGCATTAGCCAAGACTTAGAGCAAATATCAGCCTTATGGGGTGAATCATTTGAGGTTTCAAGGTTGCGAAGTGATGACTTTAATAAAGTGAATAATATTTCTGGAGAAGGCGAATTATTATCATCCAATAATGGCCCATCAGCCATTACTGCTCGAGGACATCAATACCCTGCAGCCTTCTTAATCAATGCTGCAGGCCTTGATAATCATGGGTTGAATTCGTCACAACCTATGCCGTTCGCTCATATTGATATCGCAGGTAGTGCAACAGAAGGACACCCTTTATATGGCAAACCGACAGGCGAACCTTTGGTAACTTTATTACATAACGCGATAAAATAAGTATCTAGTTGTATTATTTTTGTTCAAGCACAATATGTAGTGGCTTTGTTACTTAGGTGACAAAGCTTAATATTTATAAAATGACTAAAAACTGTAATAAATTTCCTTTTTTAAGGTTTTTTTTAAATAAATAAAATAATACTTGTAATTAAATTACATTTTGGTATTATTGTTCTCGTTGAAGAGCAACGGTGCTTTTCAATTCTAGTTAATCCAGGATGGATAAAGTCTCCAAGGAATCGAGTGATAAGTTGTCTCAACGGATTGAGAAAAGTAAGTTCCAAGGAACCGAGCCCAGCAAGACTAGGTTTTAAACAACTTTATTTGGAGTAATTACTATGTCTTATACAGGCAATCAATATATTTATTGGCAAAACACTTGGTTAAGTTCTAATGCTTTAGCTGGTGGTTTATATGCCATGACCTTCAAGGGCTAACCCATCCTTGATTGTAAGTTTGACCCGTATCAACCCTTTTTTCTGTCGTCTTTTAGGCGAATTTAGACAAACGATAAATTAGTTCTCTATTGCTAATTTATATTGAAGTTTTATCACTTAATTGTGATGCAGTTTTCCTCTCCCCATACTGGAAAACTTTTTAACTTGTCAGCCTGCTCTTTGAGCAGGCTTTTTTTTTGCCTGCCTAACACCTCTTACTTCAAATCAAACGATTAAATTGTCTTTCTTACAAATATGAGTGTTTATAGTGTGAACATGGCTATACGCCATATAAATACCTATAATCGCGTTCATTAAAGTGTCATATTTTGATGTGCTTTCAGTCCGTTATTTGACCTTTAGCCCAATTAAATCACGCTTATTAACTCCCTTTTTTAAGGATTTACGTTTCATGTTAGAGAAACTGTTCAAGCTAAAAGAAAATCAATCTAGTTTAAAACAAGAAGTTATCGCAGGTATAACCACCTTTTTGACAATGGCTTACATTATTTTTGTCAATCCAATGATGTTAGCTGATGCAGGCATGGATCAAGGTGCTGTTTTTGTTGCGACTTGTTTAGCCGCTGCAATTGGTTGTCTTATTATGGGGTTGGTCGCTAATTATCCTATTGCTTTAGCTCCTGGAATGGGATTAAACGCCTTTTTCACTTACACCGTTGTAGGGGAAATGGGTTACAGCTGGGAAACAGCACTCGGTGCTGTGTTCATGTCTGGTATCTGTTTCTTAGTATTGTCGCTGGTAAAAATTCGAGAGTGGATTGTTAATAGTATTCCGATGAGTTTACGACTTGGTATTGCCGCAGGTATTGGTCTTTTTTTAGCTTTTATTGGCTTAAAAGCAGCGGGAATAGTCGTGGCGAGTCCAGCGACCTTAGTTACCATGGGAGATATTACGTCGTTTCCGGCTGTGATGGCGGCACTTGGTTTTTTCCTCATTATTGCAATGGTACAGCGTGGACTTAAAGCATCGGTTATTTTGAGTATTTTTATTGTTACCATTCTTGGTTTGATTTTTGGTGATGTCACTTATGGCGGCATTGTGTCTATGCCGCCTTCAGTTGCGCCGACATTCATGAAAATGGACCTGTCTAGCGTACTGGAAATCAGTATGATTTCGGTGATTTTTGCGTTCTTATTTGTCGATTTATTTGATACATCAGGTACGCTAGTTGCCGTTGCTCAGCGTGGTGGCTTTTTAGATGAGCAAGGCCGCCTTCCAAGAGTCAAGCGTGCATTAAGTGCTGACAGTTTGGCGACAGTGGCTGGTGCGACTTTAGGTACATCAACAACAACCAGTTATATTGAAAGTACAGCTGGGGTGAGCGCTGGTGGAAGAACCGGCTTAACCGCGGTTGTCGTTGGTCTTTTGTTTATTCTTTCTTTGTTTTTTGCCCCGTTAGCAGGGATGGTTCCGGCTTATGCGACTAGTGGTGCATTATTTTATGTTGCCATTTTAATGATGTCTGGTTTAGTCAATGTGGAATGGGAAGACCTTACAGAAGCAGCGCCAGTGGTGATAGTGTGCTTACTAATGCCATTGACGTTTTCTATCGCTAATGCGATAGGTTTTGGCTTTATCTCATATGCCGTCATTAAGGTATTAACGGGCCGCTTTAAAGATCTTAACTTAGGGATTTTATTCATTGCATTATTGTTTTTAGTTAAATTCATTTATGGCTAAAATGGTATGTAGCAGTCGTTATCGCGTGTAAAGCAATAATCGAAGGCTTTGTTATGTTTATATTAAGGGTTATGCAATGCATAGCCCTTTTTTGTGCGTCATCTAAAATTTAACAGTGAATATATTTATCCCTAGTAATGGATAGCTGTTATTTTCTGTATTTATTAGGTATAAAAATCTTTCATTAAACAATTTTTGTTGGGATAAGGTACAAATGGGTTACCAGCGGATCGTAATCAAGTTAGGCACCAGTGTGCTCACATCAGGTAGCAGAAGCCTTGATAAAGCGCATATGGTTGAATTGGCTAGACAAATGGCTTTGTTAATGCGCTCAGGCGTTGAAGTCGTATTATGTACTTCAGGCGCAATAGCTGCCGGACGTGAACATCTGCAATACCCCGTACTTCCCGATACGATGCCCAATAAGCAATTGTTAGCAGCCGTAGGGCAAAGCCAGCTGATTTTAGCTTGGTCTGAATTGTTCAGCATATACGGTCTGCATGTCGGACAGTTATTACTGACTCGTGCAGACTTGCGAGATAGAGAGCGGTACCTTAACGCTAGAGATACGCTCAACGCCTTGCTAGATAATAATATTATTCCAATCATTAATGAAAATGATGCGGTTGCGACTAACGAAATTAAAGTTGGCGATAACGATAATTTATCCGCTCGCGCAGCACTACTTTGTGACGCAGATTTATTAGTGTTATTAACGGATCAAAAGGGGTTATTTGATGCTGACCCTCGAACCAACCCAGATGCCAAGCTTATCTCGTCGGTAAAAAATATTGATGCTGATTTACGCTCGCTCGCTGGCGGGGCAGTTTCAGGGTTGGGCACGGGAGGAATGGCGACAAAGCTCGAAGCGGCTGACATTGCTAGACGTGCAGGCATTGAGGTCGTTATAGCTTCTGGACATCATCTCAATGTCATCACAAAAGTGGCCAATAAAGAACCCGTAGGGACACATTTTAGTGCTATTGATAATCCACTGGAAAGTCGCAAACAATGGATTTTAGCAGGTCCTGCTTCAGAAGGGCGCTTAGTGTTAGATTCTGGCGCATCAGTTGCCGTCACACAAAACGGTAGAAGTTTATTATCAAAAGGCATTATAAAAGTAGAAGGCAAATTTGAGCGTGGTGCGCCGATAATGTTAGTCGATGAAAAAGGTAAGGTACTCGCAAAAGGGATGAGCCGATATTGTGCAAATGCTTTAGCTTTAATCGCAGGTAAACACTCAAACGAGATAGAAAGTTTACTCGGTTATAACTATGGCGTGGCCGTGGTACATCGTAATGACATGGTATTACTAGATGAATAATTTACAGGATGAAAAAATGTCGAATCAGCAATATTTGCAAACATTAGGTCAGCAAGCTAAAACTGCAAGTTTTCAACTAGCTAATCTATCAAGTCAACAAAAATCAGCACTACTATATTGCATCAGCGAGCAACTGACATTGAATACCGATGCGATATTATCTGCCAATGCTAAAGATGTCGCAGCAGCTAAGCAGAATGGGCTAACTGATGCGATGATTGATCGTTTATTACTTGATAAACCAAGATTGGCAGGCATTATCGCGGATATTGATAATGTTATTAATCTAGCAGATCCTGTTGGTAGTGAGTCGGCAAGTCAATTGTTAGATAATGGCTTACGCCTTACCCAACGCCGAGTGCCTTTAGGTGTCGTTGGGGTTATTTATGAAGCACGTCCCAATGTGACAGTAGATATTGCAGTATTAGCACTTAAAACGGGTAATGCCGTTATCTTGCGTGGCGGTAAAGAAACGCTCACCTCAAACCAAGTGTTAAGCGATGTCATTCGCCAAGCCTTGCGAATTCAAGGTTTGCCAGAAGATGCTGTGCAGCTGATTAATTCAACCGATCGTGAACTCGTTACTGGCTTACTGACATTAGATCAATATGTAGACATGATTATTCCTCGTGGAGGTCAAACTTTGCAGCGCTTATGTGCTGAAAAAGCCAGTATTCCTGTCATTTTAGGTGGGATTGGTATTTGTCATTTATACCTGGATAAAATGGCCGATCTCAGTCGCAGTGCAGAAGTGATCATTAACGCTAAAGTACAACGCCCTACAGTATGTAATGCGCTAGATACTTTGTTGATTCATGAGGCGATTGCTGCAGAATACTTACCTAGATTATTTGAAGAAATGGCCGCATTAGGGGTGAGTTTTTATACCTGTGATAAAACCAAAGCCTTAGTTGATAACCCTGCTTTTGAGCTACATTCAGCAACTGATGAGAGCTATTCTACAGAGTGGTTATCCTTGACCTTAGGTGTCAAAGTCGTCAGTAATATTGATGATGCTATTGAGCATATTAGAATGCATTCAAGCGGACACTCAGAAGCCATTTTATCTGATGATATTCATGCAACGACCCATTTTTTGAATGAAGTTGATTCTGCTGCTGTGTATGTCAATGCCAGTACTAGGTTCACCGATGGCTCTCAATTTGGCTTAGGAGCTGAAGTTGCCGTTAGTACACAAAAGTTACATGCCCGTGGACCAATGGCGTTGGATGCATTAACGACCTATAAATGGCTTGCTACAGGTGATTACACAGCAAGAAAATGAGTTGGGGTTTCGACTTCGTTTTTATACAAAAAGCACTTCGGTGCTTTTTTGTTTTAGCAATGTGGAAAAGCTAATGGCTTGAATGCAGAAAGTAACTGCTAGATCTACATATTATAAATAAGATGGCTGGGCATAGGAGGGATAGAGAGCCTTAAATAAGTGGCATAACCCCAAACGCACAAGCTGGCTAAAGTCATAAAGATGGCAACGATGCGAGTTGCTTGAACATATTCTTTTAGCAATGGAAAATATTTGTCTTGAGTCTTATTTGTAAAATACACCGCAGGGAATACAAAAACACATAGGTACATCGCTGGAAATTGTGTCGAAATATCGCCATTTAACAGTTCGTAGAATATGATTAATGCAGTGACCACTAAACTGCTAAGCCTTATTTTTCGCTCAACTGTATCACTTAAATTCCAACGTGGCATTCCCATTGCCCAGTTCTCCATGTAGTTGAATATTTGTACAATATATTAGTAGCAAGTAATAATGAAGCAATCAACTACGAATAAGAGGATGTACCAGTTGAACGTAAGCTTAATCGAGCTTATCGCTGTTTTATTACGGGTTATTAGCTTTTAGTAATCGAGGTAATAATTTTTGCAGCATTAAGCCCGTCAAAATAAAACACAAGCCAATGTAGGTGCTAATGGTTATGTGCTCTTTTAAGATAACAGCAATAAGGCCAACAGATAATACAGGCGTTAAAAAAACTAAGGTGGTAATGTTGGCCGTTTTCTGTGTTGTTTTAAGTGCCATTAGCCACAACACGAAAGTTAACCCCATCTCGAACAAACCAACATACATGCCAGCCCCTAGAGCTTGCCAACTGATGGATTCAATAGGTTGGTGTAACATCATTGCCACAGTGACAAATGGCAAACCAATTAAGAAACTGAGCAACAGGCTAACGATTGCATCACCATCATCTTTAGTATTAATAACCCAGTAAAGGCACCAAATCACTGTGCTACTTAATACAAAGGCTATCCCTGTAGGGCTTTCGAAATTAAATTCACGGATATTGCCGCCTGTGGCAATAACATACACTCCAGCATAAGCGATGATTGCCGCAACAGAATCTATCTTAGTGAGCTTATGACCTAATAAAGGCACAGCTAATATCGGTAATAAAATTGCCCAAGTATAGTTGAGTGACAACGCTTGTTGCGCTGGTAGAAGATCATAAGCTTCAAATAACACATAGTAATAAAGAAAAGGGTTTAACAGTCCCGTAAACAAATAAAATAACGGACGACGTTTCAATTGCTTTGAGATTAAAGTGAGTTTTCCTTGAAAGGTGACAATAATGCCAAGAGCGAGTATTGATGTCATCACGGCAACAAATACTAGTTGCAATGGGGTGAAGTAGCCTAATGCAATTTTGAATGCTGTGGCGACGGTTGACCAAAGTAACACAGCCAGCAGGCCATATAGGTATGCGAGAGTAGTATTTGACACGGCCTTTCCTGTGAAATGATGAGGTTGCTATCGGTTAATGCGAGGATTGTATGCAATATGCAAAAGTGGTGCACGGTTTATTTATCGATCCTTAATATATTTTTAATAAAAATTTCGATCTTCCCCCTTGTAATTCAGATCGCTGTCCCAATATATGCATTAAGGCTGATATGAGAGGCTAAAAATTTAGGACTTGAAATTAATAATCCTGACCCCATATCAACAACCATAAGCAAATTAGTAACACTAAAATTTATATTTCGGAGATCCTCATGGGCAAAATTATTGGTATTGACTTAGGCACAACAAACTCTTGTGTAGCTGTCCTTGATGGCGACAAAGCTCGCGTAATTGAGAATGCTGAAGGCGAACGTACTACTTCTTCTATCATCGCATACACTGAAGATGAAACATTGGTAGGTTCACCAGCTAAACGTCAAGCGGTTACCAACCCAACTAACACTTTCTTCGCGATTAAGCGTTTAATCGGTCGTCGTTTTAAAGATGACGAAGTTCAACGTGACGTAGACATCATGCCTTTCAAAATCATTGGTACTGACAATGGTGATGCATGGGTTGAAGCACACGGTAAGAAAATGGCTCCACCACAAGTTTCTGCTGAAATCTTGAAAAAGATGAAAAAGACTGCAGAAGACTTTTTAGGTGAAGAAGTAACTGAAGCAGTTATTACTGTTCCTGCATACTTTAACGATTCACAACGTCAAGCAACTAAAGATGCTGGTCGTATTGCTGGTCTTGATGTTAAACGTATCATCAACGAACCAACTGCTGCTGCACTTGCTTACGGTATCGATAAGAAACAAGGCGACAACGTTGTTGCTGTATACGATTTAGGTGGTGGTACTTTCGATATCTCTATCATTGAAATCGATAGTAACGACGGTGACCAAACGTTCGAAGTACTTGCTACTAACGGTGACACTCACTTAGGTGGTGAAGATTTCGATAACCGTTTAATTAACTACTTAGCTGATGAGTTCAAAAAAGAACAAGGTCTAGATTTACGTAATGACCCATTAGCAATGCAACGTGTTAAAGAAGCGGCTGAAAAAGCTAAGATTGAACTTTCAAGCACAACTCAAACTGAAGTTAACCTGCCATACATCACTGCTGATGCAACAGGTCCTAAGCATTTAGTTGTTAAAGTGACTCGCGCTAAATTAGAGTCTTTAGTTGAAGATCTAATTCAACGTTCTTTAGAGCCGTTAAAAGTTGCGTTAGCCGATGCAGACTTATCAGTATCTGACATCAATGAAGTTATCTTAGTTGGTGGTCAAACACGTATGCCTAAAGTACAGGCTGCAGTAACTGATTTCTTCGGTAAAGAGCCACGTAAAGACGTTAACCCTGATGAAGCTGTTGCTGTAGGTGCGGCAATTCAAGCAGGTGTTCTTTCTGGTGATGTGAAAGATGTATTGTTACTTGACGTAACACCACTTTCATTCGGTATCGAAACTATGGGTAGTGTAATGACTCGTCTAATCGAGAAAAACACCACTATCCCAACAAAAGCATCGCAAACGTTCTCAACTGCTGATGACAACCAAGCTGCTGTGACTATTCACGTATTGCAAGGTGAGCGTAAGCAAGCGAGCTACAACAAATCTTTAGGTCAATTTAACCTTGAAGGTATTGAGCCAGCTCCACGTGGTCAGCCACAAATTGAAGTTGTATTTGATATCGATGCAGATGGTATCTTGAATGTATCTGCAACGGATAAGAAAACGGGCAAAGCGCAAAACATCACCATCAAGGCAAACTCTGGTTTATCTGATGAAGAAGTAGAGCAAATGGTTCGTGATGCTGAAGCGCATGCTGATGAAGATGCTAAATTCGAAGAGCTAGTTCAAGCACGTAACCAAGCTGATGGTATGGTTCACGCTACGAAGAAGCAAATCGAAGAAGCGGGTGACGCATTACCAAGCGAAGACAAAGAGAAAATTGAAGCTGCAATGGCTGAAGTTGATACCGCAACTAAAGGTAACGACAAAGAAGCTATTGATAAAGCGACACAAGCATTAATGGAAGCATCTGCTAAGTTAATGGAAATTGCTCAAGCAAATGCACAAGCACAACAAGGTGAAGCGCCAGCACAAGATGCTCAAGAAGCTAAGCCTGAAGATGACGTTGTTGATGCTGAGTTTGAAGAAGTAAAAGACGACAAAAAGTAAGCTAAATTTTTAGTTAACTTTCAGGCGGGCGTTGGGAGAAATCTCTAACGCCCGTTCGTACAATACCTGCTTGAGAAAACTGAGATTATGTCAAAGCGAGATTATTACGAAGTTCTTGGTATCGGTCGTGATGCCAGTGAACGAGAAATCAAAAAAGCCTATAAACGTTTGGCGATGAAGTTTCATCCAGACCGTAACCCTGGCGATCAAGAAGCTGAAGCAAGCTTTAAAGAAGTAAAAGAAGCTTACGAAATTCTCACCGATGCCAATAAAAAAGCGGCTTATGATCAATTTGGTCATGCTGGTGTAGATCCTAACCGTGGCGGCGGCCATGGTGGTGCAGGCGATTTCGGTGATATCTTCGGTGACGTGTTTGGCGATATCTTTGGCGGCGGACGTCGTGGCGGTGGTCAGCGTCAAGCTGCTCGAGGTAGTGACTTACGTTACAACCTTGAACTTTCGCTTGAAGAAGCGGTTCGTGGCCTTACAAAAGAATTACGCATTCCTACGTTAGCATCTTGTGATAGCTGTGACGGTAGCGGTGCTAATAAAGGTTCTTCAGCAACGACTTGTGGCACGTGTCATGGTCAAGGCCAAGTACAAATGCGTCAAGGTTTCTTTGCTGTTCAGCAAGCCTGTCCAACTTGTCATGGTCGCGGTAAGATCATTAAAGACCCATGTAAGAAATGTCATGGTGAAGGTCGTGTTGAAAAGAGCAAAACATTATCAGTTAAGATCCCTGCTGGTGTTGATACTGGTGACCGTATTCGTTTATCTGGTGAAGGTGAAGCGGGTGAGTTTGGTGCACCTCCTGGAGATTTATATGTTCAGGTTAGTGTACGTGACCATGCAATCTTCACTCGAGATGGTAATAATCTTTATTGTGAAGTGCCAATCTCATTCAGTAAAGCTGCATTAGGTGGCGAAATCGAAGTTCCGACCTTAGATGGCAAAGTGAACCTTAAGATCCCTACAGAAACTCAAACGGGCCGAATGTTCCGTATGCGTGGTAAAGGGGTTAAGTCTGTACGTAGTCATGCCGTTGGCGATTTGCTGTGTAAGGTGGTAATGGAAACGCCTGTTAACTTAAATGAGAAACAAAAAGAATTACTTCGCGAATTTGAATCGACCTTAACAGGCGAGTCAAAGAAGCATAGCCCAAAGGCTGAAGGATTCTTTGATGGTGTTAAGAAGTTCTTTCACGATTTAAATAGCTAATTGTGATTAACTGAACTCACTCATTGAGTATCAAAAAACTGCTTACTTCGGTAAGCAGTTTTTTTTTGATTTTCGAACAGCGCTTCCTATCTTTGTTGGCTTAGATGAAAAGAGGCAGCAATAGAACCGTGCATTTAAACCGCGCTTTGGTTTAAAATAATGCATATAAATACAGAGTTATCTCACCAATAAGAATTATTTTAAAGGATGTAAAATGAACAAGTTAGTGCCGCTGTTATTTATTTCGCTGTTGATGTCAGCGTGTGCCACCCATAAATCTCCCACTGGTCGTAGTCAAATGTTGTTATTTGATAAAAATAAAATGAGCCAGATGGGTGAACAATCTTTTGCTGCCATGAAAAAATCTGAAAAAATTAGTCAAGATAAGCAAAAAACGGCATATGTAAATTGCGTTGCCAATAGAATAACAGCGGTACTACCTGACCAAACCCAGCAATGGGAAGTGGTGCTTTTTGACTCAAAGCAGGTAAATGCTTTTGCTTTACCTGGTGGATACATTGGTGTTTATACCGGATTACTTGAGGTCGCTGCGGACCAAGATCAGTTAGCAACTGTCGTTGGCCACGAAGTTGCACATGTTCTTGCTCGACACGGTAATGAGCAAGTCTCTCGCTCACAGATGACGAACACGGGTATTCAACTTGCTGACGTTGCTTTAGGTGCTGGTGGTGTCGCGAATAAAGATTTGTATATGGCAGGACTGGGGTTAGGGGCACAAGTTGGCATTTTATTGCCGTTTGGACGAGATCAAGAAAGTGAAGCTGATGAGCTGGGCTTAGAGTTAATGGCTAAAGCGGGTTTTAATCCAGCAATGAGTGTCACTTTATGGCAAAACATGGCCAAAGCGGGTGGTGAACAAGGGCCTGAATTGTTTTCAACTCACCCGTCACACTCTACACGAATAGCTGATTTACAAGCACTTCAAGACAAAGTATCCCCGTTATATCTGGCTGCAAAAAAACAGTCATTGCCCCAATGTAAATAAGGCTTATGAAAAATAGTCAATATCACCGCAGATTAGCCTACATCAGGTGGTAAAGTGTGCTAAACTGCCCCGCAAATTTTAACTGATGAATTGAGAGTAAATAAGTTATGTCAGAGTTCAACACAATGGAACAGCAAGCAAGTTATGGTGTAGGTCGTCAAATGGGTGAGCAACTTGCAGCTAACTCTTTCGAAGGTATCGATATCCCTGCTGTACAAGCTGGTCTAGCGGATGCGTTTGAAGGTAAAGAAAGCGCTGTTGCAATGGAAGACTTACAAGTGGCTTTCACTGAAAT
Organism: Shewanella sp. UCD-FRSSP16_17; assembly: GCF_001675935.1. Lineage (NCBI taxonomy): Bacteria > Pseudomonadati > Pseudomonadota > Gammaproteobacteria > Alteromonadales > Shewanellaceae > Shewanella > Shewanella sp. UCD-FRSSP16_17. Next base: position 432,911 of record NZ_LZFV01000002.1, on the reverse strand, counting down.
CAGCCGTCGTTTACAAGCTGCTCAAGAAGAAGCTGCTGCAGCTGCTTCTGCAGAAGGCGAAAACTTCCTAGCTGAAAATGCTAAACGTGACGAAGTTACTGTGACTGACTCAGGTCTTCAGTACGAAGTGATCACACAAGGTGAAGGTGAGAAGCCAACACTTGATTCTACTATTCGTGCACATTACCACGGTACTTTCATCAACGGTGACGTTTTCGATAGCTCTGTTACTCGTGGTGAGCCAGCTGAATTCCCAGTGTCTGGTGTTATCGCAGGTTGGACTGAAGCATTACAACTAATGCCAGTTGGTACTAAGCTTAAATTATTCGTTCCACAACACTTAGCTTACGGCGAACGTGGTGCTGGTGCTTCAATCCCGCCATTCTCGGCGTTGGTATTCGAAGTTGAATTATTAGCAATCGTTTAATGATAAACGCCTAAGTTAATCTTAGGCGTTTTTGTATCACTGGGAGAAAGACATGACTGCAAAAGTAAGAGTCGCTGTTGTTGGTGCCAGTGGCCGTATGGGTCGCACATTGATTGAAGCTGCTAAGCAACATGAAATGATTTATTTAGGTGCCGCAGTTGAGCGTAAAGGCTCTACACTTATTGGTGTAGATGCTGGTGAACTCGCTGGCGTTGGTACTATGAATGTCGCGATTACAGATTCATTAGACATTGCATCAGAACACTTTGATGTATTAATTGATTTTACCTCGCCAGAATCGTCTCTTGTTCACCTTGAATGGTGTTCAAAGAATAATAAAGCGATTGTGATTGGCACAACTGGTTTTAATCATGCTCAAAAAGAAATGATTAACGCCTTTGCCGAGCAAACTCCTGTTGTTTTTGCCCCTAATATGTCTGTTGGTGTGAATTTAACCCTAAAACTATTAGAGTTAACCGCTAAAGTGATGGGTGATTACACTGATATAGAGATAACCGAAGGTCATCATCGATTTAAAAAAGATGCTCCTTCAGGTACGGCATTAAAAATGGGTGAGGTAATAGCCGACACTCTAGGTCGTGATCTCGAAGAATGTGCTGTTTATGGTCGTGAAGGTATGACCGGAGAGCGTGATAGGAATACGATTGGCTTTTCTACTATTCGTGCCGGCGATATCGTTGGTGACCACACAGTGATGTTTGCTGATATTGGTGAACGAGTAGAAATAACCCATAAAGCGACCAGTCGAATGACATTTGCTAATGGTGCAATGCGTGCAGCCTATTGGTTATCCGATCAGGATTCAGGCTTGTATGACATGCAGCAAGTATTAGGTCTCAATTAATATTTAAAAAAACCACCTTTGGTGGTTTTTTTTTGGAAATTATTTTTCCCAAAATAAAATAACTAAGCATAGACGCTTTAACTTAATTCATATAAAATCGCTGGAATTTGCCAAAATTTTGTAAATTGGTGGATTTGTAAAAATTAAATACAAATAATTTCAGTGGCTTGGCTCTTATTTTTTGGAGGTCGCGTTGACACAGTCTGCCTTACTCGTACTCGAAGATGGAACCGTTTTCTCTGGCACAGCAATTGGTGCCGATGGACTCACTGTTGGTGAAGTAGTATTCAATACTTCAATGACAGGCTATCAAGAGATTCTAACGGATCCGTCATATTCTCGCCAGATCGTAACTTTAACTTACCCTCATATTGGTAATACCGGCACAAATGATGAAGATACTGAATCTGATTCAGTTCATGCTTGTGGTCTTATCATCCGAGATTTACCTCTATTAGCCAGCAACTTCCGTAACCAACAATCATTAAGTGATTACTTAAAGTCAAATAATGTTGTCGGCATAGCGGATATCGATACCCGTAAATTAACCCGTATTTTACGTGAAAAGGGTGCGCAAGCCGGTTGTATTATGGTTGGCGATATCGATGAAGCTAAAGCATTAGCTGCAGCAAAGGCATTCCCTGGTTTAAAAGGCATGGACTTAGCCAAAGAAGTGACGACTGAGTCTACTTATCAATGGCGTAAAGCTAGCTGGCGTTTAGTTGGCGGTTTACCTGATGAGACACCAGCATCAGAACTTAAATATAAAGTTGTTGCTTTCGATTACGGTATTAAGCGTAACATTTTACGTATGTTAGTTGACCGTGGTTGTGATGTGACTGTGGTACCTGCTCAAACTTCTGCTGCAGAAGTATTAGCAATGAATCCAGATGGTATTTTCCTGTCAAACGGTCCTGGTGACCCAGAACCATGCGATTATGCGATTACAGCCATTCAAGAAATTCTAAAAACTGACATTCCAGTGTTTGGTATTTGTTTAGGTCACCAGTTACTTGCATTAGCATCTGGGGCTAAAACATTAAAAATGAAGTTTGGTCATCATGGTGCCAACCATCCTGTCAGCAATATCGAAAAAGGTAATGTGATGATCACCAGCCAAAACCATGGTTTTGCTGCTGATGAAGCGACGTTACCAGCGAATATTAAAGTGACACATAAGTCATTATTTGATGGGTCATTACAAGGTATTCACCTGACTGATAAACCTGCGTTTAGTTTCCAAGGGCATCCAGAAGCGAGCCCTGGACCGACGGATGCATCACCTTTGTTTGATCATTTCATTGAATTGATTGAGCAATTTCGTCAAAACACTAAATAGTTAGGTCACTCGGAGAAGATAGAAGCAATGCCAAAACGTACTGATATTAAAAGCATTCTAATCCTAGGCGCAGGTCCAATCGTCATTGGACAAGCGTGTGAATTTGACTATTCGGGTGCGCAAGCGTGTAAAGCGCTGCGTGAAGAAGGCTATCGAGTTATTCTAGTTAACTCAAACCCTGCAACCATCATGACCGATCCTGAGATGGCCGATGCAACATATATCGAGCCTATTCATTGGGAAGTGGTACGTAATATTATCGCTAAAGAAAAGCCTGATGCGATTTTACCTACTATGGGTGGTCAGACTGCGCTTAACTGTGCACTTCAGCTTGAAGCTGAGGGTGTGCTAAAAGAGTTTAATGTCGAGATGATTGGTGCGACAGCTGATGCAATTGATAAAGCTGAAGACCGTAGTCGTTTTGACACCGCAATGAAAGCCATTGGACTTGAATGTCCACGTGCCGGTATTGCCCATTCAATGGAAGAAGCTTACGGCGTTTTAGACCAAGTTGGCTTCCCTTGTATTATCCGTCCGTCATTCACTATGGGTGGCAGTGGCGGTGGTATCGCTTATAACAAAGAAGAGTTTGAAGACATTTGTTCGCAAGGTCTTGAGCTTTCTCCTACCAGTGAATTATTGATCGATGAATCATTAATTGGCTGGAAAGAATACGAAATGGAAGTGGTTCGTGATCGCAACGATAACTGTATTATCGTGTGTTCTATTGAAAACTTCGATGCGATGGGTGTGCATACTGGTGACTCAATTACCGTTGCTCCAGCACAAACACTGACTGATAAAGAATACCAGTTAATGCGTAATGCTTCTTTAGCAGTACTGCGTGAAATTGGTGTAGAAACAGGTGGTTCTAACGTTCAGTTTGGTATTTGTCCAAACACTGGTCGTATGGTTATCATCGAAATGAACCCACGCGTTTCTCGCTCTTCTGCATTAGCATCTAAAGCAACGGGTTTCCCAATTGCGAAAGTGGCCGCTAAATTAGCAGTAGGCTTCACTTTAGATGAGTTGATGAATGATATTACAGGTGGTCGAACTCCTGCATCATTTGAACCTGCTATCGATTATGTTGTAACTAAAGTTCCTCGCTTTAACTTTGAAAAATTTGCTGGTGCGAATGACCGTCTTACAACGCAAATGAAGTCTGTTGGTGAAGTGATGGCTATTGGCCGTACATTCCAAGAGTCTTTGCAAAAAGCACTGCGTGGTCTGGAAGTTAGTCGCACAGGCTTTGACCCAATTGTTGATATTGCGTTACCTGAAAGCATGCAGCAAATCCGTCATGAGCTTAAAGAACCAGGTGCTGACCGTATTTGGTATATTGCGGATGCATTCCGTGCAGGTTTAAGTCGTGATGAAGTRTTCAAGCTAACGAATGTTGATCACTGGTTCTTAGTTCAGATTGAAGACTTAATTGCGCAAGAAGCGAAAGTTGCYGAAGTGGGCATGTCAGGTCTTGATCAAGCATTCTTACTGAAACTAAAACRTAAAGGTTTCTCTGATGCTCGCCTAGCGCAAATCTTAGGTGTTAGCGAAACAGAAGTGCGTAAGATTCGTGACCGCTTTGATATGCACCCTGTATATAAGCGTGTTGATACCTGTGCTGCAGAATTTGCAACAGACACTGCTTACATGTACTCAACATACGAAGAAGAATGTGAAGCTGCGCCATCAAATCGCGATAAAATCATGATTCTTGGTGGCGGCCCTAACCGTATTGGTCAAGGCATTGAGTTTGATTACTGTTGTGTTCACGCAGCGTTAGCCTTACGTGACGATGGTTACGAAACCATTATGGTTAACTGTAACCCAGAAACGGTTTCTACGGATTATGACACGTCAGACCGCTTATACTTTGAGCCAGTAACCTTTGAAGATGTGCTTGAAATTGTTCGCATTGAAAAGCCAAAAGGCGTTATCGTTCAATATGGTGGTCAAACACCTCTAAAATTAGCACGTGCTCTTGAAGCTGCAGGGGTACCGATTATTGGTACAAGTCCTGATGCAATCGACCGTGCTGAAGACAGAGAGCGTTTTCAGCAAGCAATTCAACGCTTAGAAATGAAGCAACCTGAAAATGACACTGTAACAACAGTTGAAGGTGCGGTTATTTCTGCTGAGCGTATCGGTTACCCATTAGTTGTTCGTCCATCTTATGTACTTGGTGGCCGCGCAATGGAAATCGTGTATGACGAGCAAGACTTACGTCGCTATTTCAATGAAGCAGTGAGCGTATCTAACTCATCTCCAGTATTGCTAGATAGATTCCTTGATAATGCAATCGAGATTGATATCGATGCGGTATGTGATGGCGAGATTGTTGTCGTGGGCTCTATCATGGAACACATTGAGCAAGCGGGTGTTCACTCAGGTGACTCTGGTTGTTCTTTACCTCCTTACAGTTTAAGTGAAGATGTTCAGAACCGTATGCGTGAGCAAGTTGCTAAATTAGCAATGGAGCTAGGCGTTATTGGTTTGATGAACGTGCAATTTGCTGTTAAAGACGATGAGATCTACATGATTGAGGTTAACCCTCGTGCTGCTCGTACAGTTCCATTTGTCTCTAAAGCAACGGGTGTACCATTAGCGAAAATCGCTGCACGTGTGATGGCTGGTCAATCTTTAGCTGAGCAAAACTTTACTAAAGAAGTGATTCCACCGTACTTCTCTGTAAAAGAAGTGGTATTACCGTTTAACAAGTTCCCTGGTGTAGACCCAATGCTTGGCCCTGAGATGCGCTCAACGGGTGAAGTTATGGGTGTAGGTGAAACTTTTGCTGAAGCGTATGCAAAAGCACAACTAGGTGCGACAGCTGAAGTACCAAAATCAGGTCGAGCATTATTATCTGTACGTAACAGTGATAAAGAGCGTGTTGCCGAGCTTGCTGCTAAGTTAATTGAACTTGGCTACCAAATCGATGCTACACACGGTACTGCCGTGATTCTTGGCGAAGCAGGAATTAACCCTCGCTTAGTTAACAAGGTACATGAAGGACGTCCTCATATTCTTGACCGTATTAAGAATGATGAGTACACCTACATTGTTAACACGACTGAAGGTCGTCAAGCAATTGAGGATTCTCGTCAAATTAGACGTGGTGCACTTCGCTACAAAGTGAATTACACGACAACGCTTAATGCTGCTTTTGCTACTTGTTTAGCACATTCAGCAGATGACAGAAATAATGTGAATTCGGTACAAGAATTACATGAGCGAATCGCTAAAAATTAATTTTATTTAATTTATTGATGATTTGATTAAAAAGGCTGCATTCGTGCAGTCTTTTTTATTACTATTTTTTGACAGTCAGTAGTAAGTAATCTCAAGTTTATGTAAGCTTAAGGCATCATCATTAGATGCATCCTCAACGCAAGACACCGCATCATTTAGACTTATTGTTATAAAGATCGTGCGCTATGCGAATTAATCGAGATTTAACTGTGTTGGTTTTGTACCAGCACGGGGTGCTTTTGTTTTTAAAGGAGACATAAGACATTATGAATACCGTCCCTATGACGATTATCGGAGCTGAGCAGCTGCGTAAAGAATTAGACGAATTAAAATTTGAACGCCGCCCACAGATCACTTCTGCTATTGCAGAAGCACGTGAATTGGGTGATTTAAAAGAAAATGCTGAATACCATGCTGCACGTGAAGAGCAGGGAATTTGTGAAGCGCGTATTCGTGATATTGAAGGCAAGCTGTCAAATGCCCAAATCATCGATGTGACCACGATGCAAAATACTGGTCGTGTTATTTTTGGTACAACAGTCACCATTTTAAATATTGATACTGATGCAGAGTCAACCTACCGCATCGTAGGTGATGATGAAGCGAATATTAAAGAGAATTTAATTTCAGTAAATTCGCCAATTGCCCGTGGACTGATTGGTAAGAGTGTCGATGATGAAGTGGCTATTACAACGCCAGGTGGCACAGCTGAATATGAAATTACGGCTGTTGAGTACATCTAAGCCAGAATTAATATCAATATTAATTACGACTTAAGATTGATATTTTATAGTAATAAAAAAACCACTGATTAACAGTGGTTTTTTTAGGTCAAAATGAACATTTGAATCGTATTGATGCAATATGAACATTTAAACCGAGTTGTTTGACGAAATTACTTTGCTTTTGGAATGGCAACTTTCATTTCAGCAGACTGACGGAAAATAACTAAGGTGTGTCCGATAAGCTGTATTTTGGTTGATTGAGTTTCGCGAATAATCGCGTCAACGACAGCATTTTTAAGCTCTCTATCAGAAGAGCCTACTTTCACTTTTATTAGTTCATGATGAGTGAGTGCACTATCAATTTCAGCCAGCACACCTTCGGTCAAACCATTAGCACCCAGCAGCACCACTGGCTTAAGATTATGCGCTAAGCCTTTTAAATGCTGTTTTTGTTTGGTTGTTAAGTTCATTTGTACCAACTTTTTGAATGTTACTGTTGAAAAACGGCTATTCTACCCTTATATAAGCTTTATGTAACTCCAAATCGTTACGGAATTTAAATGGCAACGAAAAAACGTTCGGCAAGTTCAAGCCGATGGATGCAAGAACATTTTGACGATCATTACGTTAAACTGTCACAAAAGCGAGGCTTACGCTCTCGAGCTGCATTCAAGTTGGAAGAAATCCAACAGAAAGATAAATTGATTAAACCAGGCATGACAGTGGTTGATTTAGGTGCAGCGCCTGGTGGCTGGTCACAGATTGCTGTTAAATTGGTTGGAGAAAAAGGCAAGCTTGTTGCCTGTGATATTTTACCAATGGATCCAATTGTGGGAGTTGACTTTTTACAAGGTGATTTCCGTGAAGAGAAAGTGCTTGATGCTTTACTTGACCGTGTTGGTGAGGATAAAGTGGATGTAGTGCTTTCTGATATGGCGCCTAATATGAGTGGTTCAGACGGTGTGGACCAACCTAGGGCGATGTATCTTGTTGAATTAGCATTAGATATGTGTCATCAAGTATTGGCATCTAATGGTAGTTTTGCAGTTAAAGTCTTTCAGGGGGAGGGCTTTGATGAATATATGAAAGCAGTTCGACAAGCTTTCACTACAGTTAAAACACGAAAACCAGATTCATCGCGACCACGTTCACGTGAAGTGTATATAGTGGCGACTGGTTACAAGTTATAGTAGTCTAACGATTAATTATCGTGGGTCTTTAAGAGGTCTAGAAATTTGAGTGACATGGCAAAAAATTTAATTCTCTGGGTTGTCATCGCCGTTGTGCTGATGTCAGTTTTTCAGGGTTACTCCCCCTCTTCTTCGTCATCGCAGAAGATGGATTATTCCGTATTCTTAGATAGTGTCCGTAATGGCAATATCAATTCGGTTGAAATTAAGAGTGATCAACGAACTATTGAAGGGATCAAGCGTTCTGGAGAGAAGTTCACCACTATTATGCCAATGTATGACCAAGATTTAATTAATGATCTTGATCGTAAAGGGATTTCAATGAAAGGGCAGGAAGCTGAAGAGTCTAGTTTCTTAACCCAAATTTTCATTTCTTGGTTCCCAATGCTGCTATTGATCGGTGTATGGATATTCTTCATGCGTCAAATGCAAGGCGGTGGTGGTAAAGGCGCAATGTCATTTGGTAAAAGTAAAGCCAAATTGATGAGCGAAGACCAAATTAAAACGACTTTTGGTGACGTTGCAGGTTGTGACGAAGCTAAAGAAGACGTGAAAGAATTGGTTGATTACTTAAAAGAACCGACACGTTTCCAAAAGTTAGGTGGGCGTATTCCGACGGGTGTGTTACTTGTGGGCCCTCCGGGTACAGGTAAAACCCTACTTGCTAAAGCCATTGCTGGTGAAGCTAAAGTACCGTTCTTTACTATTTCTGGTTCTGATTTCGTTGAAATGTTTGTGGGTGTTGGTGCATCTCGTGTACGTGACATGTTTGAGCAAGCGAAAAAGTCAGCACCTTGTATTATCTTTATCGATGAAATCGATGCCGTAGGTCGTCAACGTGGCGCTGGTGTGGGTGGTGGTCACGATGAACGTGAGCAAACATTGAACCAAATGTTGGTCGAAATGGATGGTTTTGAGGGTAACGAAGGTATCATTGTTATCGCTGCAACTAACCGTCCAGATGTTCTTGATGCTGCTTTATTGCGTCCAGGTCGTTTTGACCGTCAAGTGGTTGTAGGTTTGCCAGATGTCCGTGGTCGTGAGCAAATTCTTAAAGTTCATATGCGTAAAGTACCTCTAGCTGATGGTGTTAAAGCCAGTGTTATCGCTCGTGGTACACCAGGTTTCTCTGGTGCTGATCTCGCTAACCTTGTTAACGAAGCTGCACTTTTCGCAGCACGTGGTAATCGCCGCGTCGTTGGTATGGAAGAGTTTGAAAGCGCAAAAGACAAAATCATGATGGGTGCAGAGCGCCGCACTATGGTGATGTCGGAAGAAGAAAAAGAAATGACGGCTTATCATGAAGCTGGTCATGCGATTGTTGGGTGTTTAGTACCAGAGCATGATCCGGTTCATAAAGTCACGATTATCCCTCGTGGCCGTGCATTAGGTGTAACATTCTTCTTGCCTGAAGCGGATGCTATCAGCCAAAGTCGTCGTAAACTTGAGAGTCAAATCTCGGTAGCTTATGGCGGCCGTCTAGCTGAAGAGCTCATTTATGGTGGTGAGAAAGTATCGACAGGTGCATCTCAAGATATTAAATATGCTACATCGATTGCCCGCAACATGGTGACACAGTGGGGCTTCTCTGAGAAGTTAGGGCCTGTTCTGTATGCGGAAGATGAAGGCGAAGTGTTCTTAGGACGCAGCATGGCGAAATCTAAGAATATGTCTGATGAAACTGCTGGCATGATTGATCAGGAAGTGAAGCACCTTATTGATACTAACTATGAGCGTGCACATACATTCCTGACTGAAAATATGGATATCCTTCATTCAATGAAGGATGCATTAATGAAGTATGAAACCATTGATGCTGAACAAATTGATGATCTTATGAATCGACGTGATGTTCGCCAGCCTGCGGATTGGCAAGCGGATGATTCAATGGATGACCAAGATAAAGGCACTCCGGTTAATACCGATTCACTAGCCGAAGAGTCAACAGAAGATAAGCCTGATGTTGAACCTAAAACAGATGAATCTACAGCAAAATAACTAGCTGTATTTTGAAATAAAAAACCCCGAAAGGGGTTTTTTTATATTTATTGTACTAGTGTCATAATTAAGTCATATTGCTAGTGTGGCACTTTTTAATGTAAGTGAGGTTGTGTGTTTGAGTTGAAGTCTGGCGATAAAACATTATCGTTATCTAGCCCTGTCGTTATGGCAATTATCAATGTTACCCCTGATTCTTTTTCTGATGGTGGTCAGTTTTCTACGTTCGAAAATGCCTGTAAACAGGTTGATAAAGTCATCGAAGAAGGTGCGACCATCTTGGATATTGGTGGTGAATCAACTAGGCCCGGTGCAACTGATGTATCAGTTGAAGAAGAATTGGCTCGTGTGATCCCTGTGATTGAGTATGCGGCTAAACATCCTGATATTTGGATTTCAATCGATACGAGTAAACCAGAGGTGATGGAGAAAGCGGTCGCTGCAGGCGCGCATATTATTAACGATGTACGCGCTTTACAAGCTCCTGGCGCTGTCGCGATGGCGACTAGCTTGGATGTACCTGTATGCTTAATGCATATGCAAGGTAAGCCTGAAACAATGCAAGATAACCCAAGTTATGACAATGTCATTCAACAAGTTGTCGATTTTTTATCATTACGCATTGATTATTGTGTTGCAGCAGGTATGCCTCGCGAAAATATTATCATTGACCCGGGGTTCGGTTTTGGTAAAACTTTAGCGCACAATTATGAGCTATTGGCAAAATTACCTGAACTTCATAGCATGCACCTACCTGTACTTATCGGCCTTTCTAGAAAGAGCATGATTGGCGATTTACTCCAGCGAAATGTAGATGAACGACTCGCTGGTAGTCTTGCAGGAGCAATGATTGCGGCGCAGCAAGGCGCGCAAATTTTACGAGTACATGATGTAAAAGAAACCGTCGATGCGTTAACGGTTATGTCAGCAACCATGGCGAGTTTACATCAATAAAGTTTATATAACCTGTTAGTTTAGCTGATTGAGTTAGTGTGAATTCACTTAATGTGAGGTACTAATGCAACAACGTAATCTATTTGGCACGGATGGAATTAGGGGAAAAGTTGGCGCAGGCTTCATGACCCCTGAATTAGCGTTAAAATTAGGTTGGGCTGCAGGCAGAGTGCTTTCACGCAGTGGGACAAAGAAAATTATTATTGGTAAGGATACCCGCATTTCCGGGTATCTTTTCGAATCAGCATTAGAAGCTGGTTTGTCTGCTGCAGGACTTAATGTTCTGCTCGTTGGCCCAATGCCTACCCCCGCAATTGCTTACCTTACTAGAACGTTTAGAGCTGAAGCGGGAATCGTTATCAGCGCTTCACATAATCCATATTATGATAATGGCATTAAATTCTTCTCTGCTGACGGCAGTAAGTTAGATGACAAAATAGAATTGGAAATTGAGCATGAGCTGACTAAGCMTATGCAATGTGTTGAGTCACACCTACTCGGTAAGGCGGCTCGAATTGATGATGCCGCCGGTCGATATATTGAATACTGCAAAGGTCACTTTCCGGCAAATCTGACTTTAAATGGACTCACTTTAGTCGTCGACTGTGCTCATGGTGCTACCTATCATATTGCACCTAATGTATTTAAAGAGTTAGGTGCCAACGTGATTACCATTGGTGATAAACCTAATGGATTAAATATTAATGATAAAGTTGGAGCAACTTCCATGGCGGCTATTTGTGAAGCCGTTATCAATCACAATGCAGATGTGGGAATAGCACTCGACGGTGATGGTGACCGTATCATGATGGTCGATCATCAAGGTAATATTATTGATGGTGACCAAATATTGTATATTCTTGCTCGAGATGCGATCAAACAAGGTGAATTTCAAGGCGGAGTTGTGGGGACCTTGATGTCAAACCTGGGATTGGAAGTCGCATTGAATGAGTTAGATGTACCGTTTGTTCGTTCAAATGTGGGTGACCGATATGTCATGGAGCTTATGCGCAAAAATAACTGGCGTATCGGCGGTGAAAATTCAGGTCATATTCTTAATTTAGATCATGGTACGACTGGTGATGGTATCGTTGCTGGGATATTAGTATTAGCAGCCATGCAATGTGCCAACAGCAAGCTTGCTGCATTAGTTGCCCCTCTAGAAATGTACCCGCAAGTATTAATTAATGTCCGCTATCACGTCGACAAAAAGCCATTAGAATCAAAACTTGTGCGATCTGTTCAGACAAAAATTGAAAAGCTATTGGGTCAAAATGGGCGAGTACTTATAAGAGAGTCAGGCACAGAACCCTTGATAAGGGTGATGGTCGAAGGTAAAAATGATGTTCAAGTCACGGCTTTTGCAAACGAAATTGCCGATGTAGTCAAAAGCGTGGGTTTGTGACAAAGTTCGGTATACAATCATTTAGCGTTTTTATTTATTATTAACTTATTTAATATCTTAGCTCAGCGAATAAAAAAACATCATTCCGTCAAGTTATGATAAATATTCCTGAGTTAGCTATTGTAAGTTGTTTGGCGGTTCGTTATCATTCACGCCGCTTTCAAAGGAGACAGTAATGGCACTCAGACGTCCTATGGTAGCTGGCAACTGGAAAATGAATGGCAGTGCAGCGTTAGCTCAAGAGTTATTCAGCAAGTTTGCTACAAAGCTCCAAAATGATTCTGCTGAAGTAGTTTTATGTCCACCTTCAATTTATCTTGAAAGTGTTAGACAACTACTTGAAGCAAATAAGCAAACCTTAGATGGTGCGCTTGTAAGAATGGGCGCACAAAACCTAAGTCAACATGACTTCGGTGCCTATACTGGTGAAATTTCCGGTAAAATGCTAAAAGATTCAGGATGTCGATATGTGATTATCGGCCATTCCGAACGTCGTAGAATGTACGGCGAAACAAGTAATATCGTTGCAGAGAAATTCGCTGCAGCACAAAAACATGGTCTAACGCCGATTCTTTGTGTTGGTGAATCAGGTCCAGCTCGTGAAGCAAGACGAACTTTTGAAGTCATTGCTGAAGAGTTAGACATTGTGATCGAAAAGAATGGCACCATGGCTTTTGATAATGCCATTATCGCTTATGAGCCTTTATGGGCTGTAGGCACTGGTAAAAGTGCAACTCCAGAGCAAGCGCAAGAAGTTCACGCGTTTATTCGTAATCGACTCTCTGAAGTGTCTCCATTTATTGGAGAGAATATTCGCATTTTATATGGCGGTAGTGTTACCCCATCGAATGCTGCTGATATATTTGCCCAACCAGACGTAGATGGTGGATTGATTGGCGGAGCTAGCTTAAACTCTAGCGAGTTTTTAAGTTTATGTTCCATAGCGATGAGCGCATAATATTATGTATGAAGTTTTAATTGTTGTTTACTTGGTTGTTGCGATTGGTCTAGTAGGACTGATTTTAATTCAACAAGGTAAAGGCGCAGATATGGGTTCTTCTTTTGGTGCTGGTGCATCAGGAACTCTATTTGGCTCAAATGGTTCAGGTAACTTCCTGACCCGTAGCACCGCTGTTTTAGCGATTGGTTTTTTCGCATTAAGTCTTATTTTAGGTAACTTAAGTGCAAACCACTCTAAAAAAGATGATGCTTGGAATGATTTAGGTTCTGCAGTAGAGCAAGTTGAACAAGCTCCTACTCAGGCTGAAACCTCAGAATCAGAAATTCCTGACTAAATTATTGCCTCCAATTGGCAAAAAACTAGTAGTGATTGCTTTAGCTAACTAGTGTAAAAAGTTTGAATGCGGATGTGGCGGAATTGGTAGACGCGCCATCTTGAGGGGGTGGTGAGCTATGCTCGTGTGGGTTCAAGTCCCACCATCCGCACYAAAATTTAATTAATCAGCCTCAAGTTAACACTGATTAATTATTGCAAGCAAAGACGTAAGTTAATATAATTGCGCAAGTTGACGCGGGGTGGAGCAGTTTGGYAGCTCGTCGGGCTCATAACCCGAAGGTCGTCGGTTCAAATCCGGCCCCCGCAACCAGCTTATTATTTATTTCTTATTTCTAAGGATAAATAATTAAAAGGTTCTATATTTAAGACCTCGTTATTACGGGGTTTTTTGTTATATGGAGCTTAGTAACTCCGTGATTTTACGGACTTTCTTGGGGCTATTTGCCCTTTTTTTCGTTTTTGGGGGTCATTTTTGGCAACATTAGAAACTAAACTGACAGAAATGCTGACAGTACCTGTTGAAGCGTTAGGTTTTCAACTTTGGGGTATTGAGTTTGTCCATGCAGGGCGTCATTCAATATTACGTGTATTTATTGATGGTGAAAACGGTATCAATATTGAAGATTGTGCTGAAGCCAGCCGCCAAGTTAGTGCTGTTCTAGATGTTGAAGACCCAATTTCGACAGAATACACACTAGAAGTTTCATCGCCAGGTGTAGATAGACCACTATTTACGGCTGAGCAATACGCTGCTTATATCGGCGAAGATGCAAAAGTACAGTTAACGATGCCTGTTGCAGGTAGTCGTAATTTAAAAGGTGCTATTACGGCAATTGAAGGGCAAATGCTGACAATTACCGTTGATGGTGAAGATTTGATTGTGGCTTTAGATAATGTGCGTAAAGGCAACATTATTGCGAAGTTTTGATAGTTTCAAGGTGAACGAGGCAAGACATAATGAATAAAGAGATTCTGCTAGTCGCAGAGGCGGTATCCAATGAAAAAGCCGTCCCACGCGAGAAAATATTCGAAGCGCTAGAAATTGCTCTAGCCACAGCAACTAAGAAAAAATACGAAGGCGAAATTGAAGTTCGCGTTGCTATTGACCGTAAAACGGGCCACTACGACACTTTCCGTCGTTGGATGGTTGTTGATGATCAAGGCGAAGCTTTAGAAAACCCTTATAGTGAAATTACACTTGAAGCTGCACGTTTTGAAAATCCTGAAATTCAACCGGGTGAGTTCATCGAAGATGAAATCGATTCAGTTGTTTTTGACCGTATTACAACGCAAACAGCGAAGCAAGTTATTGTACAAAAAGTACGTGAAGCTGAACGCGCGCAAATCGTAGAGCAGTTCATCGAAAGAGAAGGTGAAATTGTTACTGGTGTTGTCAAGAAAAGCACCCGCGAAAGTGTCGTTGTTGATTTAGGTAATAACGCAGACGGTGTGATTTATAAAGAAGACATCATCAGTCGTGAATCTTTCCGCCCTGGTGACCGTGTTCGTGCATTACTTTATGCCGTTCGCCCAGAAGCTCGTGGCGCGCAACTATTTTTAACCCGTAGTAAGCCTGAGATGATCATCGAGCTATTCAGAGTAGAAGTACCTGAAATTTTAGATGAAATGATTGAAATCATGGGCGCAGCACGTGATCCAGGCGCTCGCGCCAAGATTGCTGTGAAAACTAACGATAAGCGTATCGACCCAATCGGTGCTTGTGTTGGTATGCGTGGTGCACGTGTTCAAGCTGTATCAAATGAATTAAGCGGTGAACGTGTTGATATCGTTATGTGGGATGACAATCCAGCACAATACGTGATCAATGCAATGGCACCTGCTGATGTTGCTTCAATCATTGTTGATGAAGACAACCACTCAATGGATATTGCTGTTGAAGCAGATAGTTTGGCACAAGCAATTGGCCGTAACGGTCAAAATGTTCGTTTAGCTACTCAACTAACTGGTTGGGAACTTAACGTGATGACCGTTGAGGAGTTAAACGCTAAGCATCAAGCTGAAAGCGCTAAAGTGATTAGCTTGTTTGTTGAAACATTAGACGTTGACGAAGATTTTGCAACCGTTCTTGCTGAAGAAGGTTTCACTTCTTTAGAAGAAATTGCATACGTACCAGAAGCAGAACTGTTAGAAGTTGACGGTTTTGATGAAGATATTGTTGCTGCCTTGCGCGAACGTGCCAAAGCAGCGATTTCGACTCGAGCATTAGCAACGGAAGAAGCACTTGATGGTGCAGAACCGGCTGCTGATTTATTAGCGTTAGATGGTTTAGAAAAGCATTTAGCATATGTTCTTGCAAGTAAAGGTGTGTCGACCTTAGAAGACTTAGCAGAACAAGGTATTGACGATTTAATCGATATTGAAGAATTGACAGAAGAAAAAGCAGGTGAGCTCATCATGGCTGCCCGTAATATCTGTTGGTTTGGCGAAGAAGCATAAGTCGATCAACAGGGGGATTTAATTGATGGCAGATACAAGTATAGATAAATTGGCCACAGAAGTGGGCAAGAATGTAGACAGACTGATTGAACAGTTTGCCGAAGCGGGAATTAAGAAGACTAAAACTGACAGCGTTTCTGAAACAGAAAAGCAAACGTTGTTAGATCACTTAAAGAAGCAGCATGGTGGTGAAAATGCGCCGCAAAAAATGACTTTGCAACGCAAAACTGTGTCTACTTTAAGCGTGAATGCCGGTGGTGGCCAATCTAAAGACGTTAAAGTTGAAGTGCGTAAGAAACGTACTTTCGTTAAACGTGATGAAAGTGAATTAGCCGCAGAAGCAGAAAAACAAGCACAACAGCAAAAAGAAGCAGAAGCGGCGGCTAAAGCTGCAGCAGAAGCTAAAGCTGCTGAAGACAAAGCTAAGGCTGAAGCAAAAGCTAAAGCCGATGCAGAAGCTAAGGCAAAAAAAGAAGCCGAAGCTAAAGCAAAAGCAGAAGCAAAACCTGCTAAAGCTGATGATGCTGAAACTGCTGCAGCTAAAGCTGAAGCTGAGCGTATTAAAGCTGCTCAAGAAGAAGCGTTAACTAAAAAGCAAAAAGAAGAAGCTGCACAAGCTGCTGAAACTGCACGTAAACTTGCTGAAGAAAACTCTAAGCGTTGGGCTGAAGAAGAGCGTCAACGTATAGAAGCTGAGAAAAACAGCGACCATCACATCACAACATCTAAAGCTGCTCGTGCTGCTGAAGATAGCTCTGATGCTGCAGAAGAAAAACGTGGTCGTCGTTCTCGTAACAAGAATGCGAACAAGAAACGTGGTGGCAAAGGCGGTCGTGATAACCGTTCAAGAGGCGCTCGTAACCAAAGTACTGCTCCTGAATCAATGGCGCACGGCTTTAACAAGCCTGTGGCAGTAGTTAAAGGCGACATTCGAATTGGTGAAACCGTTTCTGTTGCTGAACTTGCGCAGCGTATGTCTGTTAAAGCAACTGAAATCATCAAGCAAATGATGAAAATGGGTTCAATGGTTACGATTAACCAAATCCTTGACCAAGAAACAGCACAAATGGTTGCTGAAGAAATGGGTCACAAAGTTGTACTACTACGTGAAAACGAATTAGAGCATCAAGTACTTGGTGATCGTGACGAAGAGAACGTTGTTTTAGAAACACGTGCTCCAGTTGTGACCATCATGGGTCACGTTGACCATGGTAAAACATCATTACTTGATTATATTCGTCGTGCAAAAGTTGCCGATGGTGAAGCCGGTGGTATTACGCAGCATATTGGTGCTTACCACGTTGAAACTGACAACGGCATGATCACTTTCTTAGATACTCCTGGTCACGCAGCGTTCACTTCTATGCGTGCTCGTGGTGCTAAAGCAACAGATATCGTTGTATTGGTCGTTGCTGCTGATGATGGCGCTATGCCTCAGACAATTGAAGCAATCCAACATGCTAAAGCCGGTAACGTGCCGTTAATCATTGCTGTGAACAAAATGGATAAGCCAGAAGCTGATCCAGAACGTGTTAAGAGTGAATTAGCGCAGCATGGTGTAATGTCTGAAGATTGGGGCGGCGAGCATATGTTCGTCAACGTTTCAGCTAAAGCAGGTACAGGTATCGATGAGCTACTTGAAGGCATTCTTTTACAAGCTGAAGTTTTAGAGCTTCAAGCTGTTCGTGAAGGTATGGCTGCAGGTGTGGTAATCGAATCTAAATTGGATAAAGGTCGTGGCCCAGTTGCTACTGTTCTTGTTCAAGAAGGTACGTTACGCCAAGGTGATATCGTTCTTTGTGGTCTTGAGTACGGTAAAATCCGTGCGATGAAAGATGAAAACGGTAAGAGCATTACTGAAGCAGGTCCATCAATCCCTGTTGAGATTTTAGGTCTTTCAGGTGTGCCATCAGCGGGTGATGAAGCGACAGTAGTTCGTGATGAACGTAAAGCTCGTGAAGTTGCACTTTACCGTCAAGGTAAATTCCGTGATGTTAAACTTGCGCGTCAGCAGAAGTCTAAACTTGAGAACATGTTTGCGAACATGACTGAAGGCGAAGTACAAGAGCTAAACATCGTACTTAAAGCAGACGTTCAAGGTTCACTTGAAGCAATTTGTGATTCATTAACTAAACTGTCTACTGACGAAGTTAAAGTTAGCATTATTGCTCGTGGTGTTGGTGCATTAACAGAAACTGATGCAACACTTGCAGCAGCTTCAAACGCTATCATGGTTGGTTTCAACGTTCGTGCTGATGCACAAGCGCGTAAGACAATTGAAGCTGAAAGCGTTGATTTACGCTACTACAGCGTTATCTATGACCTAATTGATGAAGTTAAAGCGGCAATGACCGGCATGTTAGCGCCTGAGTTCAAGCAGCAAATCATCGGTCTAGCTGAAGTACGTGACGTATTTAAGTCGCCTAAGATTGGTGCAATTGCGGGTTGTATGGTTACTGAAGGTACCATCAAACGTAGCGCTCCTATTCGTGTACTACGTGAAAACGTGGTTATCTACGAAGGTGAACTAGAATCATTACGTCGCTTTAAAGATGATGTAAACGATGTCCGTAATGGCATGGAATGTGGTATCGGTGTGAAGAACTACAATGACGTCAAAGTTGGCGATCAGATTGAGGTCTTCGAGACGGTCGAAGTGGCCAGAACGCTGTAACACAGAAAGGGCGGCGTAAGCCGCCTTTTTTATTTATATAAAGCTATAAGGTATTAATGTTATGGCAAAAGAATTTAGTCGTACACGCCGTATTGCACAGCAACTCCAGCAAGAGTTAGCGATGATTTTACAGCGCGACATGAAAGATCCACGTATCGGCTTCGTGACAGTAAACGATGTTGATGTCTCTCGTGATTTAAGCTTTGCGAAAGTTTTTGTGACTTTCTTCGAAGAAGATCAAGAGTTGGTAGATCAAAAAATTGAAGCACTGACAGCGGCTGCGCCTTATGTCAGAACATTAGTTGCAAGTCGAATGAAACTGCGTGTTATGCCTGAGCTGCGTTTTGTATACGATAGTTCGTTAGTTGAAGGCATGCGCATGTCTAACTTAGTGAGCCAAGTGATTACACAAGACAAAGCTAAGCAAGACAAAGCAAGACAAGATGAGTTTGGCTCTGACGATGTTGATGCATCAGAAGATAAAACTGAGGATAAAGATTAATGGCTCGTCGTCGCAAAGGTCGTTTTATTAATGGCATCGTACTTTTAGATAAAGGTACTGGCATCAGTTCTAACCATGCTTTGCAACGTGTCAAACGTATTTATAACGCCAATAAAGCAGGCCATACTGGTGCTTTAGACCCTTTAGCCACAGGTATGCTCCCCGTTTGCTTAGGCGAAGCAACCAAGTTCTCTCAACACCTTTTAGATGCGGACAAGCGTTATTTGGTKACAGCTAAATTAGGTGAAAGAACAGACACCAGTGATTCTGATGGTGAAGTTGTTCAGATCCGACCGGTTAAGTTTGAGCAAAAGCTGTTAGAGGATTCTTTAGAGCATTTTCGCGGTGACACCATGCAAGTGCCTTCAATGTTCTCTGCACTAAAGTATCAAGGGCAGCCTTTATACAAGTATGCTCGTGAAGGCATAGAGGTTCCTCGAGAAGCCCGTCCTATTACCGTATTTGAGTTGCTATTTGTTAGCCTAGAAGGCGATGACTTAACACTTGATATTCATTGCTCAAAAGGCACCTACATTCGTACCATCATTGATGATTTAGGTGAAATGTTAGGTTGTGGCGCACATGTCACTATGCTGAGACGAACCCAAGTTGCAGGCTATCCATATGAGAAAATGGTGACACTTGAGCAGTTAACTGAAATAGCTGAACACGTCGATAAAGAAGATGAGTCTTCTTTTAGCGTGTTAGATGATTTGTTGTTGCCGATGGACACTGCTGTAGCAAACTTCACTGAAGTTAATTTACCGGACGCTTGTGAGCAATTTATTATGCAAGGTCAGCCTGTTCAGGCTGCAGGCTTAAAAGCAGGTGAATTGGTCAGAATGACGTTAGGTGAGCAGCGTCGCTTTATCGGAATTGGTACCATGAATGATGATGGTTTGCTGGCTCCTAAGCGTCTAGTTGTTGATCACAGTGCAGAATAATCATTAATTACTAGCTTTTATCGGCTGTTAAGTGTTTTTTATTGCGATAGTGACTGAATATAGTTAGAATGTCGCCCCCTCTGGCTGAGTTAGTGATTGGCTAGAGTTAATTTAATTTTTTCTGGAGATAAATATGTCACTAAGTAATGAACAAAAAGCAGCTATCGTAGCTGAATACAGCCGTGGTGAAAACGACACTGGTTCAACTGAAGTACAAGTTGCTTTATTGACTGCACAGATTAACCATCTGCAAGGTCACTTCAAAGAGCACATCCATGATCACCATTCACGTCGTGGTCTATTACGTATGGTTAGCGCACGTCGTAAACTTACTGCTTACTTAAAGCGTAAAGACGTAGCTCGTTATACTGCTCTTATCCAGAAGTTAGGTTTACGTCGTTAATAACGATGTTTAATTTGATTGTGTTTACATAGTCAAATTCTAACCGTAAAAAAGGAGGCTTAAGCCTCCTTTTTTATTATGTCCAATTAAGTCATACATCATCGCATCGCTTTACGTCTTTTTTAAAAGCAAGTCGCTGGCATTTAAACCTGTTCTAACGGCATACTCATTTCAGTAAAATATTGCGCTTCAAACTCGTCTAGCGGTAAGGGCTTACTGAAAAAGAAGCCTTGGCCAATTTGGCAATTATGCTGCTGAAGCCAAGTGAGTTGTTCTTGGTTCTCAATACCTTCTGCAACAATATCTAAATTCAGTTGCTGACCTAACATCAAAATGGTCGAAGCAATTGATGCATCATGGGGTAAATCAGATACAAACCCTCGGTCAATCTTCATCGTTGTAATAGGCAGATGTCTTAAGTATGACAATGATGAATACCCTGTACCAAAATCATCAACCGCTATACCAAAACCTGCACTTTTTAGCTGCTCTAGTTTAGCAATTGCTTGATCGACATCATTCATCAAAGAGGTCTCAGTTATCTCAATTTCTAAGAGTTCAGGACGAATTTGATATCTAAGCGCTAATTGTTTTATGTCAGAAACCAAACTGGCATCAGCGAACTGCTGCGATGCCACATTCACTGCAATTGGAATGGCATAATTGTATTTCTTTTCCCATTCACGAATGACCTTACAGCTTTGCTCGATAACCCAGCGGCCTATAGGAATGATTATCCCCGTTTCTTCTGCGATAGGTATGAAAGACATCGGCGGCACGAGTTCGCCATTCTTTTGCCAACGGATAAGTGCTTCACACCCCATAATTCGATTCGTTTTTAGATCGAGTTTAGGTTGGAAGTATAATAAGAATTCATTGTGCTTCAGGGCGTCATGTAGTGAGGCTTCTGTTTTGAGCCTCACAGCAGCATTCTCGGTCATTTGTTGCTTAAAGAAAGCCCATTGATTAGAACCTGCAGCTTTAGCACTGTACATAGCGATATCAGCGTGTCGAATAAGATCCTCTGCGCCAGGGCCATCTTCAGGATAAATAGAGATACCGATTGATGCCGCAGGATGAATGGCGTGCTCGTTAAGTTGTACGGGGGCATTAAGTTGCTTTTGCAGTTTATCGACGAAGTCAGCTGCTTGATCTGGTGTTTCTATATCATCAGCGACAATAACAAACTCATCGCCACCTAATCTTGCTACGCTGCCTCTGTCACCTACAACGGTTTCTAAAATCCTCGCGACACGTGCCAGGAATTGATCCCCAATAGCATGACCCAATGAATCATTCACGTTTTTAAAGCGGTCTAAATCGATAAAGAGTAGTGCAAAGTGCCTTTTGTGAACCCGTGCTCGTTGAATGGTTACATCCAAAGTTTCGAGCAATAAGGTGCGATTAGGCAAACTGGTTAATGGATCCCGAGTTGCCATTTTTCTGAGTTTATTTTGAGTCTGACTAAACTGTAATAAAATCTGGTTGAACTTTGAGGTCACTAGCCCAAGCTCATCATCTTTGTGAGCCTTAGCCATAGGCAGTAAGTTTTCATCGGGTAAATCTGGGTCAATTTTATCAATTGCTTCACTAATTTGGGCAATGGGTTGAGTCAAAAAGCGGTGGAAAACGATAGTTAATACTAAGGTGAGTAATAAAGCGCGTGCTAACGTTGCAATAAAGCCGAGTTGTAACTGATTAAATAGGTTATTGGTCATCTCTTGTGTGTTGTAAAAGATGGTAAGCGTTCCAATCAGTTGCTGTTTTTTATTGCCTTCAAAATAAAAAGGGCGATATAGCGGTCGTGAAATCTCATTTAAGTCTTTAAATAAAAAGTGGCTTAAATTGTCGTAGTTTTCAGAGAATTGTTTTGGTTGATTACTGGCTGTTACGAAAAGGCTACCATCATCTAAGGTAATGACTGCAGAGCTAATATTATCAATTTTGATAATACCCTCTAAGGTTTGTTCGGTTTGTTTATCATCTAGTGCCCAAACTGCATTAGAGGCAGTTTGTTCTACTGAATTAAGTAACTCTTCTTGAGAGGCGGTAAGCTGCTGTTTGGTTGTGACGACAACTAAAGCTATCTCGACAACAAAAATGGCAATCGCAAAAAACAAAGCAGTAAATACAACTAAGTTAGTTTGCTTCCATGTCAGAGATTTAAACCTTGGTGTCATTCAAACGATTCCATTTGTTTTTATTACAGTTTCATAGAGCAGATATCGATTAGATAGTAAATCTGCTGTGCCTAATCACTTATTAATTTATATCGCTTTCGCATCATCTCACTTTAGACAAAATCAGATTAAATGTCATTAATTATAGCGATAACCTTACTCAACAAGAGAGGTGCTTCAAGCAGTTAAGCAATTTTGAGCGGCTTTGTCATCCTGCTGTCATCAAATGCAAGTATTTACAATGGCTGTTATCGGCTTCATTTTCGGTAAATTTAATTATTTTTAAGCGGTATATTGCGATGCGCTTTAACTATTGTAAAAAATTGCAGTATACTTATGCGCGTAATTTAAAGGTCAATAATTAAGGAATGGGTCACGTGAATCCAATTGTAAAGAGTTTTGAGTATGGTCAACATACCGTCACCTTAGAAACAGGTGTTATTGCACGTCAAGCAGATGCTGCAGTTTTAGCGAGCATGGGCGATACAACAGTATTAGTAACTGTTGTTGGTAAAAAAGTAGCGGATCCAAGCCGTGACTTCTTCCCATTAACAGTTAACTACCAAGAAAAAACCTACGCAGCAGGTAAAATCCCTGGTGGTTTCTTCAAGCGTGAAGGTCGTCCTTCTGAAGATGAAACACTGATTGCTCGTTTAATCGACCGTCCAATTCGTCCTTTATTTCCGAACGGTTTTAAAAACGAAGTTCAAGTAATCATTACGGTAGTTTCAGTTGATCCACAAATTGAACCAGATATGGTTGCAATGATTGGTACTTCAGCTGCGCTTTCTATTTCAGGTATCCCATTTAATGGCCCAATCGGCGCAGCACGCGTTGGTTACATTGATGGCGAATATCTATTAAACCCAACAGTTGATCAAGTTGCTGAAAGTGATCTTGATTTAGTTGTTGCTGGTACTGAATCAGCTGTATTGATGGTTGAATCAGAAGCAAAATCATTAGCTGAAGAAATCATGTTAGGTGCGGTGACTTACGGTCATGACCAGCAGCAAGTTGTTGTTCAAGCTATTGCAGAATTCAAAGCTGAAGCGGGTAAACCTACTTGGGATTGGACAGCTCCAGTACAAGATCAAGATTTAGTAGCTCAAATTAAAGAGTTAGCTGAAGAAGGCATGACTGCGGCTTACCAAATCGAAGTTAAGCAAGACCGTTACGCGCAAGTTGGCGTAGTTAAAGCGGCTGCTAAAGAAGCATTGATTGCTCAAAATCCTGATGTTGATACTCGTGAAGTTGACAACTTATTAGGTAGTCTTGAAAAAGACGTAGTTCGTGGTCGTATTATTAGTGGCAAGCCACGTATCGACGGTCGTGAACCAGATATGATCCGCGCATTGAACGTATTAGCGGGTGTACTTCCACGTACACACGGTAGTTCTTTATTTACCCGTGGTGAAACTCAAGCATTAGTAACTTGTACTTTAGGTACTGAACGTGATGCTCAAAAAATTGACAGCATCATGGGCGAGCGTACTAATCGCTTTATGCTTCATTACAACTTCCCTCCATACTCTGTTGGTGAAACAGGTATGGTAGGTTCGCCTAAGCGTCGTGAAATTGGTCACGGTAAATTAGCTTGGCGTGGTATCAATGCTGTTATGCCTTCTGCTGAAGAATTCCCATACAGTGTTCGTGTTGTATCTGAAATCACAGAATCAAACGGTTCAAGCTCTATGGCTTCTGTTTGTGGTACTTCATTAGCGTTAATGGATGCGGGTGTACCTATCAAGACTTCTGTTGCTGGTATCGCAATGGGTCTAGTAAAAGAAGGCGACGACTTTGTTGTTCTTTCTGATATCTTAGGTGATGAAGATCACTTAGGTGACATGGACTTTAAAGTAGCGGGTACTCGCGACGGTATTACTGCTCTGCAGATGGATATCAAGATTGAAGGTATCACTAAAGAGATCATGGACATCGCACTGCAACAAGCATACGGCGCACGTGTTCATATTCTTAACGTTATGGACCAAGCAATTGGTGGCGCACGTGAAGATATCTCTGATCACGCTCCACGTATCACGACTATCAAGATTAATCCTGAGAAGATCCGTGACGTTATCGGTAAAGGTGGTGCAACTATCCGTGCACTTACTGAAGAAACAGGCACAACAATTGAACTTGATGACAACGGTACTGTGAAGATTGCATCTTCAAACGGTGAAGCAACGAAAGAAGCTATTCGTCGTATCGAAGAAATCACTGCTGAAGTTGAAGTGGGTCGCATCTATAAAGGTAAGGTAATCCGTATCGTTGATTTCGGTGCATTCGTTAACATCCTACCTGGTAAAGACGGCTTAGTTCACATCTCACAAATCAGTGAAGAGCGTGTTGCTAACGTTTCTGACCATCTTGAAATGAATCAAGAAGTTGACGTTAAAGTGATGGAAGTTGACCGTCAAGGTCGTGTAAGACTTTCTATCAAAGAAGCGAACGCTAAAGAAGAAGCTGCTGCAGAATAATATCTGACACCAAGCGTTAATTAAAAGGAGATCTTCGGGTCTCCTTTTTTGTGCCTATAATTTGTCGACAAACGCTTAGTGTAGACGTTATGGATATTGAATGAATACGTTGAGCAAGTCATGTAATTTATCAATTTCAACCGTAGCTTATTAACTCTAAAGCTGGCTATATCATCAGTTATGCTGGTAAATGAAATTTTATTGGTATCTGCATAGCCCTTATGGAGATTGGTTGATATGATGCAAAGTAATTATAGAACCTGATAAGGTATTTAAATGGAACAGAAATTACGTACCACAGTTGTCGCATTATGTGTGGGTGCCAGTTTGTTATTGTCAGGTTGTGCCTCTTTATCTGGTAGTGCCGATAGTGCAGCGAATGGCAAAATCATGGTTGCGCCAAACGTCCCAGACTACAAACTTGAAGTAACCTTAGCCAAATTAAATGAAATTCTTGGTACGATGGAACTAACGCCTGAACAACGAGCGCGTTTTCATTATGATCGTGGCGTAATATATGACAGCGTTGGGTTACGTTTACTTGCAAGAATAGATTTTCATCAAGCCATTAAACTGCAACCTAATTTAGCGGACGCTTATAACTTCTTAGGGATTTATTACACCCAAGAGGGGGAGTTTGAAAGTGCTTATGAGTCATTTGATGGCGTACTTGAGTTATCACCTGAATACGATTATGCCTATTTGAACCGTGGTATTGCTTTGTATTACGGCGAGCGTTATGAATTAGCCGCTCAAGACATGAAAGACTTTTTACGAAAGGATCCTTCTGATGGCTACCGCGCTTTGTGGTTATATCTAGTCGACTCACCAAGAGATGCTGAGTCTGCACAGCTAGCATTAGCGGAAAATCGTCAGTCATTGAATGATCAGGCTTGGTCGTCAGTGTTAGTTGACTACTACTTAGGTAAAATGACTAAAGAGCAGGTTTTTGAGGCTGCTAAGGTCAATTTAAACCAGCCTAAAGAATATTCTGAGCGCTTATGTGAAGCCTATTTTTACATTGCCAAAAAAGCAGTAGAGCAACAAGATTACCAACTTGCTATTGATTACTATCGATTGAGTTTGGCAACTAATATTTATGATTTTGTAGAGCATCGCTATGCAAGAATCGAACTTGCTCAAGCGCAGCAGCAATTAATTGAACAAGAATCGGCTCAAACAAACTAATTGAGTGAATATCTAAAAGGCCGATAATGTTATTATCGGCCTTTTTCTTTTTACCCCTCAGGGCAAAGATTTATTAGCTCAGATTTTCTAGTTCAAATTCTGCAGTTAAGCTAGGCTAGTTCAACCTTCACTGACATTGTCAATCAGCTTTTGGTTTTGACTCACCAATACTCAAGACTTTACCTAGCCAACTATCCTCGGAAACGCTATAATTTGCGCCATTTTATTTATGCTAGGGCAAAGTAACTCATGTCAGCTCACACAGTCGAGGTCGATAAACGTCGTACCTTCGCGATTATTTCGCATCCCGATGCCGGTAAAACGACTATCACCGAGAAAGTTCTTTTATTCGGACAAGCTATCCAAACTGCAGGTACAGTAAAAGGTCGTGGTTCAAAGCAGCACGCAAAGTCTGACTGGATGGAAATGGAAAAAGATCGTGGTATTTCTATCACGACGTCTGTGATGCAGTTTCCTTATAGTGATTGCTTAGTCAATCTTCTTGATACACCTGGTCATGAAGACTTTTCGGAAGATACCTATCGTACCTTAACAGCAGTTGATTCATGTTTAATGGTCATTGACTCAGCTAAAGGTGTCGAAGATAGAACACGTAAACTGATGGAAGTGACTCGACTTCGTGACACGCCGATTGTCACTTTCATGAACAAATGTGACCGTGATATTCGCGATCCTATGGAAGTGATGGACGAAGTAGAAAATGAGCTGAAAATTGCCTGTGCTCCAATTACTTGGCCAATTGGTTGTGGTAAATCCTTTAAAGGTGTTTACCATATTCTGCGTGATGAAACTGTGCTTTATCAATCTGGTCAAGGTCATACGATTCAAGAAGTCCGTATCGTTAAAGGGCTTGAAAATCCAGATTTAGATGAAGCCGTTGGTAGTGAGCTGGCTGAGCAATTACGTGAAGAGTTAGAGCTGGTTATTGGTGCTTCACATGAGTTTGAACTTGAGCCTTTTTTGAAAGGTGAACTTTCACCGGTCTTTTTTGGCACTGCATTAGGTAACTTTGGTGTTGATCATGTACTTGATGGTCTAACAGAGTGGGCTCCTAAGCCACAACCTCGTGCAACCGAGATGGGTGATATCCATGCTGAAAATGAAAAGTTCAGCGGCTTTGTATTTAAAATTCAAGCTAACATGGACCCTAAACATCGTGACCGTGTTGCGTTTATGCGTATTGTTTCTGGTAAATATCAGAAAGGCATGAAAATGCACCATGTTCGTGCCGGAAAAGATGTGCGCATTTCTGATGCGTTAACCTTTGTTGCGGGTGACCGTGAGCAAGTAGAAGAAGCATACCCTGGTGATATTATCGGGTTACATAACCACGGTACTATTCAAATTGGTGATACCTTCTCACAAGGTGAGAAGCTTAAGTTTACGGGTATTCCTAACTTCGCACCTGAAATGTTCCGCCGTATTCGCTTAAAAGATCCGCTGAAGCAAAAGCAATTGCTTAAAGGTTTAGTGCAGCTAGCTGAAGAAGGCGCTGTGCAGGTATTTAGACCGCTTGATACCAATGACCTTATTGTTGGCGCTGTTGGTGTGCTGCAATTTGAAGTGGTTGTAGGCCGTCTTAAGAGCGAGTACAACGTAGAAGCGATTTATGAAGGCATTAGTGTGTCGACAGCCCGTTGGGTTTATTGTAAAGACGAGCGTAAGTTAGAAGAGTTCCGCCGTAAGTGCAGTGCAAACTTAGCACTAGATGGTGGCGATAACTTAACGTATATCGCACCTACTATGGTAAATCTGAACTTATCAATGGAACGCTACCCAGATGTTGAGTTTGCCAAAACACGAGAAAATTAATCCATAAACTCTAAAGAGTCGGTATTGATGAATATTAAAGGCGGATTTTCCGCCTTTTTTTATGCTCAAATAGGCCAAAATAAATCGGTTTGTATAAACGGAATAATCAGTATATTTTGGAGCAAGATATACTTATCAGCATCGACTATTTCATTATTTGTGTGCGATAAGCTTTTAGCATTCAGTATCCTTTAAGCCGTTTTTGGTAGGTTAAACTTAACACCGACGATTAATAATAACCTGATGTATCAATGATTTTAGTCAAAGGGAGAGATATACATGATTGATTCTCATGCACATTTAGATCTTGCTGACTTTGATCATGACAGGGCTGAATTATTTAATGCTATGGCATTAAAAGGAATTAACTCGGCTTTAATCCCTGCGATTAGTGAACAGCATTGGGAAAATCAATTAGTGATAGTACAGCAATATCATTGCTATTTTGCTTTGGGTATTCACCCTTGGTATGTTCCCGAAGACGTTAACGCATCACTCGTATCACTGGAGAATATGCTCGCCAAATATGCGGCAAATGACAGACTTGTAGCCGTTGGTGAGTGCGGATTAGATAAGCTAAAACCAGACTTTGATAGACAGCAACAGCTATTATCTGGACAATTAAAAATTGCAATTAACATGGAGTACCCAGTGATTCTTCATGGAGTCAAATGTCACCAAGAGTTATTGTCATTATTAAACCGATTCCCTAATCCCAAAGGGGGCGTTATTCATGGTTTTTACGGTGCGCCAGAGTTGGCAAGTCGATATATTGAACTAGGTTATAAATTGGGTATTGGTGGCTTATTACTCAACCCAAAAGCCAAAAAGTTAAGAAAAACGATCACTGAATTGGATATTAAACATTTCATAATTGAAACAGACTCGCCTAGCATGACCCCCTATAATGCAACCGAAAAACGAAATACTCCGCTTATTTTGCCAAATGTGGCCTCTGAGATCGCAAATTTACAGAAAAAAACAACTGTTTTTATATTAGAACGATTGAATAAAAACTTCTCCCAACTGTTTGAGCTGTCGTAATTTTTTTTTAAACATGGTTATTAATAAATATTAATGTTTCATAAGATCCTGAAATTAAACTCTAAAAGTATGATCTAATCCACGATTTTCATCTGCTCCTCAGTTATAATCATTAACGGAAAATAGGTGAGTTAACAACAATTATACAAATCGTTAACATAAATAAGGGTGATGATTAATGGATATACTAATGAGTCTAGTTGGGGTGGTTACCATACTAGCAATCGGTTATGCACTATCAAACAACAGAAAAGCTATTAATGTTCGTACTGTTGGTGGCGCTTTAGCAATTCAAGCATTCTTTGCTGGTTTTGTTTTATACGTTCCAGTTGGTAAAGACATTTTAAAAGGTGTTTCTGACGCAGTATCTAGCGTAATTGGTTACGCTCAAAATGGTATTAACTTCTTATTTGGCGACTTAGCCCAATTTAAAGTTGGTTTCATCTTCGCGGTAAACGTACTTCCGGTTATCGTATTCTTCTCTTCTTTAATTGCAGTTCTTTACTACTTGGGCATCATGCAGTGGATCATCCGTATTATCGGTGGTGGTTTACAAAAAGCATTAGGCACTAGCCGTACAGAGTCTATGTCTGCAACGGCTAACATCTTCGTTGGTCAAACTGAAGCTCCTTTAGTTGTACGTCCTTTCATCGCGACAATGACTAACTCTGAATTATTCGCAATCATGGTTGGTGGTTTAGCATCAATCGCGGGTTCAGTATTAGCTGGTTATGCGCAAATGGGTGTACCGATTGAGTACTTAGTTGCTGCATCATTCATGGCTGCTCCAGGTGGTCTTATGATGGCTAAGCTAATGCATCCTGAAACTGAAGAAGCTAAAAACGAAATGTCAGATCTTCCAGAAGATCCTGACAAGCCTGCAAACGTATTAGACGCGGCTGCTGCAGGTGCTTCATCTGGTATGCACTTAGCACTTAACGTTGGTGCAATGTTGATTGCTTTCGTTGGTTTGATTGCAATGATCAACGGTATCATCGGTGGTGTAACAGGTTGGTTCGGTCTTGAAGGTATTACTTTAGAGCTAATCTTAGGTTACATCTTCATGCCATTAGCATTCTTAATCGGTGTACCTTGGAACGAAGCATTAGTTGCTGGTTCTTTCATCGGTCAAAAGATTGTTGTTAACGAATTCGTAGCATACCTTAACTTTGCTCCTTACTTACTTGATGCATCAGCTGAAGGTTACCAAGTAGTAGCAGAAACAGGCATGATGATGACTGACAGAACCAAAGCGATTATCTCATTCGCATTATGTGGTTTTGCTAACTTATCTTCTATTGCAATTCTATTAGGTGGTTTAGGTGCAATGGCTCCTAGCCGTCGCCATGACTTAGCTAGATTAGGTATCCGTGCTGTTATTGCCGGTTCTTTAGCTAACTTAATGAGTGCGACTCTAGCTGGTTTATTCTTAGCGATTTAATTGTCTAAGACGACCTTGAGTTGAGTAAATGAAGGCTGTTGTTACCTCGGTAATAGCAGCTTTTTTTTAGGTTTTTTTACCTATGTTAATTGAAGTTTAATCTCGCTAGCCCATTGGCTGGCATATGACTTGCTTTGTTAAATCACCAGTTTTTTATATTACTTTACTCAAAAAATACAGTTTATTAGTCATAAATGTTCTAAGTTGTTAGTAGAAAGTAGAGATATTGTTCACATTTTGGGATTAAGTATTCGTATTTTTGCCAAATAATATTGAGCTTTTATCCAATCTATGTACAATGCAAACGTTTATAAAAATCGCCACCCACGAAGGTGGTAAAATAAATATATCAATGGGGTTGATAATGAAAAACGTTAAAACTTTAGCTTTAGCTGCTACAACTATCGCTGCTATGTCTGCACCTGCAATGGCTGCTGACCGTGGTGAAGATATCCGTTCTGGTGATTACAGCTGGATGCAGTTCAATGCAATGTACGCATTTGACGAATTACCAAGTGCTGGCGAAAGTGGCCACGATTACTTAGAAATGGAATTTGGCGGCCGCGCTGGTGTTGTTGATTTATACGGTTACGTAGATGTATTCAACTTATTCACTCAAGATTCTGGTGACAAAGGCTACGGTGAAAGCCGTATGTTCATGAAGTTTGCACCTCGTTTCTCTTTAGATGCAATTACTGGTCTTGACCTTTCAGTTGGTCCTATCCAAGAAGTGTACTTCTCTACTCTATTCAACTGGGGTGGTGGAGCAATTGGTGAAGACGTAAACTCTTCTTTCTGGGGTTTAGGTGCTGACGTTATGGTTCCATGGTTAGGTAAAACTGGCATGAACTTATACGCTCACTACGACATGAATGGTAAAGATTGGAATGGTTACCAGTTCTCTGCTAACTGGTTCAAGCCTGTTCATAACTTCGATAACGGTACTTTCGTAGCGTTCCAAGGTTATGTTGATTACCAATTTGGTGCTGATGATGAGTACGGCGATGAGTTCGTTCCAATGTCTAGCAATGGTGGTGCAGCATACTTCGGTCTACACTGGCATTCAGATAACTACGCACTTGGTTACGGCCTAAAAGGCTACAAAGATGTATACCTTCTTGAAGATGGTGCTGGTATTGTTGGTCTAGAAACAACTGGTTGGGCTCACTACCTAACAGCTACTTACAAGTTCTAATCTAATTTGTAAGCTTTGGAGCCACATTATGTGGCTCCAAATTTATTGCAAAATATGTTAGTATTTACTTAAGTACATACAAAAATTTGTTAGAATGTATTTAGATAAATATTAAAGTCCAAACAATTTAAAATAGTGAACTAATATACTAGTGGTTCGGTATCAAATGTTTGGATTGATTTGCGCGCTAAAAGGGAATTTTCGCGGAATGGATGAAACAATTATTCTTTGTTTCACCTCTTCCGGTCTTCAAGGATTCAAGTCGTGGTACTCGTTATCAGATTGAATACTTAGTTCAGTAACTTATCAATTAATTTACTGGCAATGCTCGAAGGCCCGGCCTCTACATCAATCAACTGCCAGCTTTATGCATTGCCAAAACAAGATTTTTATTAGGTTTTTGTTTCGGAGAGCAAACATGAGTGATTTAAAAAAAGCAGCACAACTTGGTATCTCATTAATGGATTTAACCACATTAAATGACGATGATACTGATCAAAAAGTCATTGATTTATGCCACAAAGCGAATACTGCTGCTGGCCATACTGCTGCCATTTGTATTTATCCGCGTTTTATTCCAATTGCTCGTAAAACATTGAATGAGTTAGATTGCGAAGATATCAAAATCGCTACCGTAACTAACTTCCCACACGGTAATGATGATATTGCTATTGCAGTATTAGAAACTCGTGCTGCTGTTGCTTATGGCGCAGACGAAGTTGATGTGGTTTTCCCATACCGTTCATTAATGGCTGGTAACGAGTCTTTAGGTTTTGAGCTCGTTAAAGCATGTAAAGAAGCGTGTGGGGATGAAGCGATCTTAAAAGTGATTATCGAATCAGGCGAGCTTAAAGATCCTGCGTTAATCCGTAAAGCTTCTGAGTTATCGATTGATGCTGGTGCCGACTTCATTAAAACTTCAACGGGTAAAGTTCCTGTTAATGCGACATTGGAAGCAGCAGAAATTATGCTGACAGTTATCAGTGAGAAAAACCGTAATGTTGGCTTTAAGCCTGCAGGTGGTGTGCGCGATGCTGCACAAACAGCTGAGTTCTTAGGCGTGGCAGAGCGTATTTTAGGTGCAGAGTGGATTTCTCCAGCTAGCTTCCGTTTTGGTGCATCAAGCTTATTAACTAGCTTACTTCACACTCTAGATCTTGCTGATGCTCCTCAAGGTAAACAAGGATACTAAGCAGGTCGATTTGCTTAGTTAGACGTCTTAACGGTTTTAATTGATAGCACCAAGTAACATTGCATTATTTATTTGGTGCCATCTTGTTAAGGTGAAACTCTTGATTTTAAGTATGAATAAAAGGGTTTCATTGGAGGAAATGTTATGTTTCTCGCTCAAGAAATTATTCGTAAAAAACGTAATGGTGAAGCACTTAGTTCTGCTGAAATTCAATTCTTTGTAGACGGTATTACCCAAAATACTGTTTCTGAGGGACAAATTGCTGCATTCGGCATGGCAGTTTATTTTCAAGATATGAACATGGATGAACGTATTGCACTGACCACTGGCATGCGTGACTCTGGCACAGTACTTAATTGGGATTCGTTATCGCTAAACGGACCGATTATTGATAAGCACAGCACTGGCGGAGTCGGTGATGTTATCAGTCTGATGCTTGGCCCTATGGCTGCGGCTTGCGGCGGTTATGTGCCAATGATTTCCGGTCGTGGTTTAGGCCATACTGGTGGTACTCTCGATAAGTTTGACGCAATTCCTGGTTATCAAACCGAACCTTCAAGTGAACTCTTCCGTAAAGTAGTTAAAGAGGCTGGGGTCGCCATCATTGGCCAAACTGGTGATTTAGTCCCAGCTGATAAGCGCTTTTATTCTATTCGAGACAATACAGCGACAGTCGAGTCTATTTCTTTGATTACTGCTTCTATTCTTTCAAAGAAACTCGCTGCGGGCCTTGATGCACTAGCGATGGATGTCAAAGTCGGTAGTGGTGCGTTTATGCCAACTTACGAAGCATCTGAAGAGTTAGCTCGAAGTATTACTGCTGTTGCTAATGGCGCGGGGACTAAAACCACTGCATTACTCACTGACATGAACCAAGTACTAGCCTCATGTGCAGGTAATGCTGTCGAAGTTCGTGAAGCGATTAATTTCCTCACTGGTAAATATCGTAATCCGCGTCTATATGAAGTGAYTATGGGCTTATGTGCGGAAATGCTAGTGTTAGGTGGCATTGCCCAAAATGATGCTGAAGCTCGTACTAAGCTTAATGCTGTACTTGATAATGGGAAAGCCGCTGAGATTTTTGGCCGTATGGTGTCAGGTCTTGGTGGTCCGGCTGACTTCATTGAGTCATTCGATAACTATTTACCTCATGCATCGATTATCCGTCCTGTTTTTGCCAGCCAACAAGGCTTTGCGTACAGCATGGATACTCGAGAGCTCGGCTTAGCTGTTGTTACTTTAGGTGGCGGACGCAGAAAGCCAGGTGATAAATTAGATTACAGTGTCGGATTAACCGATGTCTGTGCTTTAGGTGATGAGATTACTCAAGATAAACCTATTGCTATGATACATGCTCAATCAGAAGCGGCATTTGAAGAAGCTTCTGCCGCGGTACAACAAGCGATACATATTAAAGATTCGGCGCCAGAAAAAACGCCTGAAATTTATCGCTATATCCGCGCATCGGATTTATAAGGAGCTCAAATATGAAACGTACATTTATTATGATGCTGGATTCATTTGGTGTTGGTGCTGCAACTGATGCTGATAAATTTGGCGATGTCGGTTCAGACACCTTTGGCCATATTGCAAAAGCATGTGCAGAAGGTAAAGCAGATATTGGCCGTCAAGGTCCACTAAAATTACCTAACTTAGCAAAGTTGGGCTTAGGCCATGCAGGTTTCGAAAGTACAGGTAAATTTGCAGATGGCTTCGGTGATAACGTTGAGCTCATCGGCGCTTATGGCCATGCAGACGAACTAAGTTCAGGTAAAGATACGCCGAGCGGTCATTGGGAAATGGCAGGTGTACCGGTTCTTTATGAGTGGGGCTATTTTTCAGATTTAGAAAACTCATTCCCACAAGAATTGACTGATAAAATCCTGGCTCGTGCAGGTTTAACTGAGTTTTTAGGTAATTGTCATGCATCAGGTACTACCATTCTTGAACAGCTTGGTGAAGAGCATATGCGCTCCGGTAAGCCTATTTTCTATACTTCAGCTGACTCGGTATTTCAAATTGCCTGTCATGAAGAAACGTTCGGTTTAGAGAACCTATACCGTTTATGTGAAATTACTCGTGAAGAGCTTGAGCCTTATAATATTGGCCGAGTGATCGCCCGTCCATTTGTTGGTACTGGTCCTGATGATTTTGCACGTACAGGTAATCGTCGCGACTACGCTGTTGAGCCACCTTCAAAAACCGTGCTAGATAAATTAGCTGCTGCAGGTGGTGAAGTGGTTAGCGTTGGTAAGATTGCAGACATTTACGCTCATTGCGGTATTACTCAAAAAGTGAAAGCGACAGGCCTTGAGGCGCTATTTGATGCGACACTTGAGCAAGTTAAACAAGCGGGTGATAACACCATAGTGTTTACCAACTTCGTTGATTTTGACTCTCACTATGGTCATCGCCGTGATATCGCGGGTTATGCCAAAGCGTTAGAGTATTTTGACCAACGCTTACCTGAATTATTAGCACTGTTAAATCCAGAAGATTTAATTGTGTTCACAGCCGATCATGGTTGTGACCCAAGCTGGCAGGGAACAGATCATACTCGTGAACGTGTGCCTGTATTGGCTATGGGGGCAGGTTTAGCTGCTGGCTCACTCGGTCGTCGTAACAGTTTTGCTGATATTGGTCAGTCAATTGCTAGTTACTTTGAACTTGAGCCGATGGAATATGGTAAATCTTTCATTTAACAATAAAAGATTATTATCTTCTAACGCTATTTTGTTAATAAATATAGTAGAATCGCACTGAGTAATTAAGGGGATGACTTAATTACTCATATTAAAGATTTAATATAAAAATATAGGGGTTTTTCATGGCTACACCACATATTAATGCTGTTGAAGGTGCTTTTGGCGAAACAGTTTTATTTCCAGGCGATCCATTACGTGCAAAATACATTGCTGAAACGTTCTTAGAAAATGTTGAGCAAGTGACTGACGTTCGTAACATGTTCGGTTTTACTGGTACTTATAAAGGGACTCGTATCTCTGTTATGGGTTCAGGTATGGGTATTCCTTCATGTTCAATTTATGCTCACGAGCTAATCAAAGAATACGGTGTTAAAAACCTTATTCGTGTTGGTACTTGTGGTGCAATCAGCACAGACGTTAAAGTTCGTGACGTGATTATTGGTATGGGTGCATGTACTGATTCACAAGCTAACCGTCTTCGTTTTAAAGGCCAAGACTTCGCAGCTATCGCGGACTACGGATTAATGAATGCTGTTATTGAATCAGCTAAAACACACGGTACTAAAATCCGTGTTGGTAACGTTTTCTCTGCAGATTTATTCTACACTCCAGATCCTTCAATGTTCGATACAATGGAAAAAATGGGTGTATTAGGTGTCGAAATGGAAGCTGCCGGTCTTTACGGTGTTGCACACGAATTAGGCGCTAAAGCGTTATGTGTTGTTACTGTTTCTGACCACATCAGAACCGGTGAAAAAACATCATCAGATGAGCGTCAAACTACGTTCAACGATATGATTGTGATGACATTAGATGCTGCTATCACACTTTAATTTATTTTAAAGTTTTATAAAAAGGGATAACAGTGATGTTATCCCTTTTTTGTTGTTTAAAAGAGTTAAGATAAAGCCAAATAGCTTACTTTGGCTCGGCTTTATCTTTCTGCTCTTCTCTTGATTTAGCCGCGCTAGATGAGTTAGACGCTTTCGGTGATTTAGAGGCTTTAGGCGATTTAGAGGCTTGCGCTTTGGCACCTTTATTTTTCGTATCAGTAATCGTTTGGCTACCTTGATTCATATCTGTTAGCTCTTGATATTCAATTTCGGCCAATTCAGTATCACTGAGTTCTGCATGTTCATCTGAGGGGATGTGGTCTTTTAGAACTTCTCTGCTATCCATACCATCATCCATGTCATCATCTATACCATCGACAGAGTCACTTTGATTTAGCTGTAATAAATGACTGTTCTTTCTTCCTTGTTTAGCTCGGGTTTTACGTCGGTCAAAGTCAGCTCGTTTAAATGACAGGGCGCGAGAGAGAAGCAAGCCTATAATTCCAGCCACAATTAACATGGTTTGTTGTAGCTTCATATTTTCTTGATACAAGGTTTTGATTTCGTCGAAGAATATTCGCAAGTTTACCCGTACTTCAATGTAGCCTAGGTTGTTGTCCCCTTGGAGTACATTTTCAATCATTGGCGGATAAGGCGAGAGTAACTCTTTAAGTTCTTCATCATCGGCATCAAATGCTTCTTCGCTGACCGATTGAGCGAAAGCAAGCCTAACGCCTTGAGCATCATAAATGTGGACGGACATGACTTTTGGGTCATCAATGAGGGCATTTGCAAGCCACTGTAGCTGTTCATCATTTTGTAAAAACATCGCTGGCGCCGCACCATTTGCCGCTTGTTGGGCCAATAGTCTTGCCATAATCTGCGTTTGCGAATTGAGCAATTGTTGCCCGTTGTTGAGGCTAGATTTCCATAAATGAGTTAGCCCAATTAACAAGATTATCGCAATTACGATTTGAATTAATCTGCTGATCTTTTGACTTTTCTTAAGACCTTTAACAAAAATCACTTTAATCCTTGGTGTTTTTTCTATTTAATTAATACTAATCGAAATATTTAATTGTAGATAGTCGCAATCATTGAGGAAATGCAGTCGATGGAAAGTCAGAAAAACTCTAATGCTCTAACCTGGTTATTTTCAGGGGAAGATGGCTCTTTTTCTCATGGTGATTTTAGCTTAACTCGCTACTTTGAAGACGAATTTCTCAATAATATCCAAGTTAAACAACCGCATCGGTTTCGGGTCATTTTTGATGAGGTAGATTTTGATGCTGTGTCTTCGTGGTTGAATCATCTTAATCAGGATTGTTCGGTGGCTGTGTTAATGCGCCATAACGAGCTGAAAGGGTTTGAGATCGCTTCATCCTCTCGGTTAGCGCAATTAATTGAATGCTTTCCTATTGACAGTAATGCCGAGCTATTTGAAGTCACACAAGCATTGCCGAGTATATTTAAACCGGGCTTATTGGTGATGGATATGGACTCGACTGCGATTCAAATTGAGTGCATTGATGAATTGGCCGCGATGGCTGGAGTTGGTGAAGCTGTTTCAGAAGTCACAGAAAGAGCAATGCAAGGTGAACTTGATTTTGAAGAAAGTCTTCGTCTTCGAGTAAGCAAGCTTGCAGGGGCGAGTGACAGTATTATTAATCAGCTTTGTCAGGATTTACCGCTAATGCCTGGACTTGAGTCTATTGTGGCTGAATTAAAGCCTAATGACTGGAAGCTAGTGCTAGCATCAGGTGGATTTACGCCGTTTGTTGGCCACTTAAAAGACTTACTGGGGTTAGATGCTGCCTATGCTAATGAGTTAGTCATCGAAGATGGAAAGCTAATAGGAGAGGTGACTGGTGAGGTTGTCGATGCGCAATTTAAAGCCGATGTGATAGATAAAAGCGCTGCTAAATGGCAAATAGCTGCAGGTCAACGAGTGGCTATTGGTGATGGAGCCAATGATATTCCAATGGTTAAGGCGGCAGATTATGGTATTGCGTTCCATGCTAAACCTAAGCTATTAGCAGCTTCAAATGCGAGTATACAGCGATTAGATTTGCGCTGTTTAGTATTCCACCTTCAAGGTTAACTCGCCACTAGGGTAGCCTGCTTAGCTGGAGGTTAACCAGGTGAGGTAGTTAATTTTAAAACCGCATTACAGTTAAGCTGTAATGCGGTTTTTGTTGGCGTATAGAAAGCACTGAACCGTCGCTTATATTATTGATTAGATTTTTTACTCTAATTAACTTGAAGTTAACATTTAAGCTGTTTAACCTAGGTATATTCCTTTCTGCTGATAAAACATACCAATACCAATGAAGCAAGAATCTCACTTTCTGCCATATCGTGATGGCAAGTTACACCTTCGACATATCAAGCCCTCTATGCCAATTACTTCACGAGAACCTATACTGATGCTTCACGGCGCGATGTCGAACGGACGGGTTTTTTATAGTCCATCAGGGCGAGGTCTTGCCTGTTATTTGGCAGAGCAGGGCTATGATGTTTATGTACTTGATACTGCAGGAAGAGGCTTGAGTGAGCCTAGAATTAATGCTGCATATTCTCTGGGACAAACAGAGGTGATTTTGGAGCAAATCCCTTTAGCTCATCAATTTATCCTATCCCAAACTGGCGCGGATAAAGTGCATTGGTGCGCTCATTCATGGGGGGGCGTATTAATGGCGAGCAGTTATATACGGTTTGAGTCATTACGCCCTGAGGTTGCCTCATTTGTGACTTTTGGTACCAAGAGAACCATTAAGGTTAAATCATTAAGAAAAACGATGATGGTGGATGTATTTTGGAACAGACTTGCTCCATTAATGACGCAATATCAAGGTTACTTAGCGGCAGATAAATACCGCATAGGGATGGATAATGAAAGCAGGCAATCATTATTACAGACGATTGACTGGGTAGGTGGTGATTGGGTAGACGCTGAAGATCACTTCGATTATTCTGAAGCGGTTAAAGGTATCAGCTGGCCGAAAAGCTGGTTTATCGCTGCTCAAAAAGATTACGTACTAGGAAACCCTAGAGACGTAAAAGACATGATGCTTGAGTGTGGCTTAGAAAACGCTGATTATACACTCTTGTCAAAACGAAAAGGTTTTAAGCGTGACTATACTCATGGAGGAATGCTGACTGATAAAGTGGCTGTTTTGGATCACTTTCCATTAGTGAGCGATTGGTATAATCGATTTTAAAAACATAAAAAAAATACCTATAAAATAATAACGTTATTATGCTTGTGATAGGCGGGGTTTGACGGCTAATCTTCTAGTAAAT
Source organism: Shewanella sp. UCD-FRSSP16_17 (assembly GCF_001675935.1). NCBI lineage: Bacteria > Pseudomonadati > Pseudomonadota > Gammaproteobacteria > Alteromonadales > Shewanellaceae > Shewanella > Shewanella sp. UCD-FRSSP16_17. The sequence goes on along the minus strand of NZ_LZFV01000002.1, from coordinate 393,085 downwards.
GCAGCTCTGGAAACCTGACCTCGACTTCTGCTGTAATATCTAACAGTTCACCACTACCAATAATTCGCCATAAACGTTCCTCTAAGGCTTTAGCTCTATGGCTGGCATGGATAGTAATGTATTCCATTTCACGGCGAATATAGCTCATATCAGGTTTTTCTGTTGCGCCCAAATAAATCCTCAATGCCATAAACTTGCCTACAGCTTGTGCATGACTAATAAATTTTATTTGTGCACTGCGATGGCTAAAATCACTGACTAACTGTGATTGAATGTTAATTGCTCCTCGACCTTGCCTTGATATCTGCAGAAAAACCTCAAAGTACTGCATGCCGTCTATGGGCTTCATTGATCTGACAGGATCAATAATGAGCTGTTTAAACTCGGTTTCATTAAACAATGGCGTGAGGTTGAAGCTGAGTGGTGTAGTTGAGCCCGCTGCAAATAAATGACTAATATCGTCGGTTTTGGTGCCAATTCCAATGCAGGCTAATTGAGCTGACTTTTTCGTTTTTTCAACAAAGTAAGGCACACTGACTAATTGTCGAAGCAATAAGTTTTTCATCCCATCAGCCAGTTCTTTTAGCTCGCCCTCATCTTCTGAAAGCTGCTCAAATTTATCTCGGTTATGGTTGATTAGTTTATTGAGAAACTCTACTCCTTGGTGAGGTTCATGACCGATTAATGCAGATAAATGTAAAGTTTGCTGTTTCTTATTACCTTGAGTACGGGCACGAATAAGTCGATATGGCAGTAGGCTTAATTGCATTTTTCCAGCGATTTCCTGCAATTTAGGAAAACTCAATATGACATCTGTAGCACTGCTAAACTGAGTATCATCCTCTAAGGTAAACTGGATACCACGTGATGAGATATCATGGGAAATACCTCGAGACTTCTTACCATTATGCTCAATTTCTATAATGGTTTTAAAGGCAAAGCGTGCTTCTCGTCTACGCTCGCTGAAAGGCATTGATAATCTTTTTATCGTATTTTTAGTCAGTTTCTTTTGATTAAAGATTTTAAGTTGATTGACGTTATCGCCTTCATTAAACCAAGCTCGATAGTTTGGTCTAATATCTTCATTTGTTAAGTCTATAAGCTGTAATGTATAGGCAAAACGAGCCAGTTGTTGCTCTGTTAACGCTGAGTATTGCTGTTCATCACCAGGCAATGTCGAGGTTTTATAATTAAGCTTATGATCTACCTTTTGTTGGCATACTTTAAAAATTCGCCAGCTGGATTTAGAGGCCCCAAAACCGAAAAACAGCTGCATAGCCTGATGCTTTTTTAGTTCATGTAAGGTGGCTGAAAAATACTGAGTAATGCCTTTATTACTATGGGTAAAACAAAAGAATAGACTGTGATCTGCTTTATCAGGCGACTTGATTAAGTTAACTAATCGATTATTGGTGAGGAAGTTAGGTAATTGGTTAACTTCGTTTTCGTCAATAAAATACTGCAATATAGGCTGGTTGCCACGACTGAGTAACTGATGACTGATAAATGGCTTCCCATTTTCAACAGACAGATACAGCGGCATGTGTGACAACATAGGTAAATAGTGACGCTCAAACCCTAAGCCGGTGGCATTGACGATGACATCATTGACATCAACTTTGTAGCGAAACTTGTAACCGCGAATGAGCTGACTGAGTAGTTTGTCTAATTCTTTGCTATCACCAAGACGTTTAAGGCGCATGATGGCGCTGTCATCTTTATTTTGTATATCAACAATTTGATAATCTACACCATGTTGTAAATCTTCGAAAAAGAACTCTTCATTAAGCTCAAGTAGTTTTACTCTGAGTGGTTTATCTTGGTCAAAGCGATGTTTGACGGGTAAACGAACTCTAGCGCCACCCACGGACAAATCTAAACTGGCACCTAAGACTTCGCCGCCGCCATCTTGTGATGCAGAAATACGAATGGAATAATTCATTCTCTCTTCGCTGCGACTGAAGTAACTCCCTAATACAACACCAGGGACGATGAGTTCAGATAACTCTTCAGTGGGTTCTTGTTCTGTTTTGCGAAGGCTTTCTTTGCGAACTTTGTGTTGGCTCAGGACATGCTCGTATACGCCAACAGTATATTTATTACGGTATAGTCCAAGAGCTTGAACAAGGGAAAGTTTAGCGGGCTCATCAAGAAAATGACGCTGTTTAGCAACGGTCACTTCTTCACATTGAAGTTCAGATTTATCTCGTAAATCAATAATTCGGGTGCAACTGGCTGAAAGGCGGTTGAGCTCCATTTTAACTAAAAAGCGAGTAGAGTTAGACTCATCGATGGTGAGTTTTTCAAAGACCTCTTTGAAGTCGGGCTCCATTAATAGTGGCTTGAGTTGTTCTATTAGCTGACTATGGTCTTCTATGCTCATTAGCTCTTTTCAGTTTAGATACGAGATATAGGTGATAAATATAAGCCTGACTGTTAATCTTATCGGCCTAAAGTAAGCTTACTTTATATAAATTTAAATTATGTGCCTGTTAAAGCAAGTAAGATAATCATTAAAATATATTATAAATGAATTGATAATTCATTCATTATCAAATTGGTTAACTCTAAACGAAATGACATTGAAGCATGGCAAAAAATAAAACAGCGTTTGTATGTAATGAATGTGGGCAAGATTTTCCACGATGGCAAGGGCAATGTAGTGCATGTCAGGAGTGGAATACGATTTCTGAAGTGCGTATTGCAGCAGTTAAATCTACAGCAAACTCAGTGGCGGGTTACGCAGGCTCTGTTGGTGGAGGTTCAAAAAAGCTCGGTGAAGTTGAAGAGTTTGAAGCCGAGAAAAAATTAACGGGTATTGGTGAATTAGATCGAGTGTTATGTGGGGGGCTCACGACCGGCTCTGTCAATATTATTTCAGGCGATCCAGGCGCGGGTAAGACCACATTATTGTCAGATCTGATTGCAAGAATGTCTCAAAGTATGCCATCACTCTATTGTACTGCTGAAGAGTCGTTATCCCAATTTAAGAACCGAGTTAATCGGTTGAAGCTTAATTATAACGAAGATAACTTGTATTTAATGGCTGAAACCAGTGTCGAAGCGATTATTGCAGAACTTGAAGCCAAAAAAGTTAAATTTGCTGTGATTGATTCGATACAAGCTGTTGTGTCAGAAGCGGCGAATGGCAGTCCAGGTTCGCCTTCACAGGTTAAAAGCAGTGCCCAAGCCTTAACACAGTATTGTAAGCAAAATAATGTGACCATGTTTTTAGTGGCTCACGTCAATAAAAATAATGAAACAGCTGGGCCGCAAACACTGATTCACATTGTAGATTGTTTGACTCATATTGAATGTAATGATGGTCAAATCAGAACCCTACGTGCGAATAAAAACCGATTCGGTGATGTTGATACCGTGGGTATTTTCAAAATGACCGAACGTGGCATGATAAGTGTTGATAATCCGAGTGAAATCTTCTTATCTGGGTCAACAACCAATTCTCCTGGGGCTGCCATTACCTGTATTCGAAAGGGGAATCGCAACCTTTTACTTGAGATTCAATGCCTAACAACTGAAACAGAAGGCGAATTTCCTCAGCGAGTCTGTGTCGGTTTAAATATGAACCGAATTAAAATGCTCACTGGCGTATTACGTAAACACACTAAAACCAAAATTTATCACGATACTTATTTTAATTTAGTCGGTGGGTTAAAAATTGATGAGTCAGAAACCTGTATTGATTTAGCGCTGGTGACAGCACTCTTAAGTAGCTTGAATGATTTTGTGGTACCAAGAACCACATGCATTATGGGCGAACTCAGTTTAAACGGTGATGTTAGGCCAATCGACAGCGGTGTACCGCGTGTTAAAGAGGCGGTACAACATGGCTTTACAGAGGTGTTTATTCCGCATCGTAATTATCATAAATCGATGGAAGGTTTAGGCGCTAAAATTCATCCGATTAAAACCATTCATGAATTACTTGAGTTAATTAATTAGTTGGTTTTATTGCTTACGCTATTGTCAGCATGAGTTGACAATAGCGTTGAGCGGTTTAATCGGAAAAAACTAGAAAGTTTAAAATTAACAAAGGTATAATCTTTCATTATTTGTAACGTTAAGCCTCATTCACCCAATCTCATCACATTTAAAATGGAATATAGCAGTGTTTATTCGATTTAAAGTCAGTTTATTATTGTGGTGTGTCTTCTCAACAAGTGTGTTCGCTAAAGAGTCCACTCCTCAAGTTTTGCGCTTATATCAGAATGAGTTTCACTTTCAGTACCATATCGAATTATTAAAAATGGCATTGGATAAAACGGCTGCTGAATACCCTGAAGCTAGAGTACAGTTTACCGAGCAAGTTACCCCTGGTCGCGGTTTAAAGATGTTGGAGCAAGGCGAAGTCAATGTCGCTTTTCTTGCTTCAAGTAAGCAACGTGAAAAGATGTTTATTCCCATAAAAGTCCCATTGTTGCAAGGCTTATTAGGGTATCGGTTACTGTATATTCATCAAGATAATCAAGATAAATTTAAGCAAGTTAACAGTGCAAATCAGCTAAGTCATTCATTTGTTGCTGGCTTTGGCTCACATTGGGCTGATTTAGACGTTTTACGCCATAACGAGTTGCCAACGCAGGAAGTTGGCACCGCGAAAAGTTTGTATCGTATGTTACAAGCGAAGCGTTTCGATTACTTCCCAAGAGGGGTGAGCGAGATTTGGGCTGAAAAGAAAAGGCTAGGCCCTGATTTGCCCGATCTCATTATCGAACCTAACTTAGCACTTGTTTATCATTTGCCTATGTATGTGTTTGTGAATAAACAGAATCCAGAGTTGGCGGAGCGGATTGAGAAGGGCTTACAAAGAGCCATTGAAGACTTATCGTTTCAGGAGTTATTTTTAAAATATTATAGTGACGCTATTTTAAAGGCGAAATTACCCCAGCGAACAATTATTCATTTAGAAAACCAAGATTATCTTAGCGAAAAACCTATCGATTCAAGCTGGTGGCTATAACTGACATTGAGTCACAGCTAGATTAAGCATCGATAAGTTGATTCTTGATAACTTGATGCATTGAGTGTTTACCTACACATAGGGATGCTTAATCTAGATGCAGTAACTGTGCTAATTCTCTGTGCAATAACTCAGCATCACCAATGTTCAACTCTATGATTCTTTTTAAATGGCTAATGCTATCAAGGTCAATGTGCTGACACTCTAGCCCAAGTTGTTGGCTTTTATGATGCACGAGTACAGTATCCATATTCAGGACGATATCAGATTCAGGCAGTAAAAAGCTTAAGCCAATTTTTTGTCCTAACGTGAGGGATAAGGCTTCTGGCTCTGATACTAATGCGCCATTAATACTGAGATCTAATATATTGGTACGATAGGTTTTATCGTTAAAACTGAGGGTGGCTGTCGCGGCAAACAATGTGCGAGTGTATTGTCTTCTTTCATCCATAAAATGTTACCTAGATTGTCACTCGATTTAAATTGAATAGGGAAGGAAGGGTTAATTTCACCATTCAAATAACCACTTAAGAATACGCTATCTGTATTTGATTGCCAATATAAGTCAGTTGTTATAAGAACCAACCTGATTAAAAATAACGCATTAAAAAAGGAGCATTCAGCTCCTTTTTAATGTTGAGTAAAATAAATTACTCAATGAGTTTACTGAATTACACTAGATGAGTAAATGAGCACAAAGTGCAATGACAGGCAGTGTAACGAGTGTACGTAGAATGAATACTACAAATAACTCAAAGAAGTTAACTGGGATTTTGCTTCCAATTAATAACGCACCGACTTCACTCATGTAGATTAATTGTGTGACTGACAAAGCCGCAATCACAAAACGCGTTAAATCAGATTCAATAGAGCTTGCTAAAATAGATGGCAAGAACATATCAGCAAAGCCGACTACGATTGTGGTTGATGCGACATCAGCTTCCGGAATTTGCAGTAGTTCTAACAGTGGAATAAACGGCATACCTAAGTATTCAAAAATAGGTGTGTTTTCTGCAAGTATAAGGGCAATAGTACCAATGGCCATTACTACTGGGATAATACCGAACACCATATCCACGACATTTTTTACGCCTTCACGCAGTACATGTTTAACGCCGCCAGCACGAGATGCTTTATTGATTGCTTGCTCAAATCCCCACGACATAACCCCATGACCTTTAGGGATCATTTCATCATCAGGATGACGAGGTGTGTTATCTATGTATAAATCTTTTTTCCATGACAGTGGGGGTAACTTAGGAACCACTACAGCTGCGACAAAACCTGCTAAACATACTGTTAAATAAAACGGTACAAAAAGGTGTTCAAGTTTGACTTGAGAGATAACGACTAAGCTAAAGGTAATCGAAACAGCAGAAAAGGTTGTACCGATGACAGCGGCTTCACGCTCAGTATATAGGCGTGTTTCATATTGTTTGTTGGTCATTAAAATGCCGACACTACCATCACCTAGCCATGATGCCATACAGTCGATTGCACTTCTGCCAGGTAAGTTAAAGATAGGACGCATTAATTTAGTCAGCATGGTTCCGAAAAACTCGAGCAAACCAAAATTTAATAATAACGGCAGCAACATACCTGCGAAAATGAACACAGAAAATAATACAGGTAGCAAGTCATTAAGGACTAATGCACCAGTATCTGCAGAATAGATAACTTCGGAGCCAATCTCTAAATAAGTTAATACAATGAATATTGCACCTAAAATACGAACAACTAACCAAAAAGGTGACACATTGAGAAGGGTATTAAGAAAAGGCTTTTCTAACACCAACTTAGGCTTAAGTAATTTACTGATTACCGAAATGATAGCCATAAACACGACAATACAAGTTACCAATAAAGGCAATACGTCGGCAAAATGGCTTTGCACTGCTTTGGAAACAATAGCAATTGGAATCGTAATGGCGCCGTTATAACTGATAGGCGTCATGAATAATAACAAGCCTAGCAGTGACGGTATGACAAAGGTCAATATTGTCTTAATGTTGTATTTTTGTTTTTCTTGAGTCACTTTTTATATGCCTTTGCAACTGGCCAAATAAGCTTGGCTGATTGTGTCTAACCGTCCAGTGGGAAAAATGCTGAATGTCCATTCAGAAGTAATAAAGCGAGGCAAGGGTACCTGCTTATCTAGTCTATGTAAAACTATTCACTTTGGCGAATAGTTATTGAGTTATTTTGCTTATCTATATTCTATAGGGTTTGGCAATAAATGCACGTAATAATTTGTTTGTAATCATAATGTTAGTTGGTTGTTGTTGTGTGTTTCGGTCTTTGTTATTACAATTATTAAGGTGCTTTGTTCGATTGTACATAGCAGAGTACTGTTGTCGTCATATGAATGAGTTACTAAACATTAGATGTGCATAGCGGTTTTATCAATGTAGATTCAGTATGATAAAGCAAACCATATAAGGAAATTTGACTGTTGTGATATTAAGTAAACGAGAAAAAATCGCCAGATTAGCTTACCTGTTTGGTTTGCTAGGGTTGCTTGGCCTTTTTCTTGGTATTAGTTTATCGGTATTGATGGAATATATTCAATTTGGCGATCAATACAGTTTACTGCAATTTTCTATCAGTGAACTCGGCACCTACAATCGTTCTTCTAGTGCGTTATGGATCAACGGAGGGCTGTTTTTTGGTAGTTTAAGCCTGACAATGAGTTGTTTATTTGGCTTACAGTTAAGTCGACGTATTTCCAGCGGACTCTTTTGGTTTTCACTCATCGTGACGTTTATTGCTTTAGCTGCAACGGGCTTATTTCCGCTTAATGTGTTTCATTTACACATCAAAGCTGTGTCTATCTACATTTACTTTGGTTTATTAGCTGCGACTTTTTGCTTTATAGAGTGTGCTATTGAGCGAAGGATTCGCTTGTTCTTACCACTGGTGTTGAGCTTTGTTATTGTGCTCATTCATGGCAGCATTTTAGCTCATGAATGTTGGCGAGAGAGCTTAGGCTTAAACCCGATTTCAGATGGTGAATTATTTCAGGCGATAGTGTCCCAATCGCCGAAACCTGATATTTGGTGGCTATCCATTTTATTCTGGTGCAGCATTGTCACTATGTGGTTATGGATATTGAGTATATGTCGCTGGTACTTCTTGCCCCTGCAACAGGGGCAATTAAGCAAGTAAACTACACTACACTTGTTGTAATCCTGCTTGACCAAACCAATAGCCATTACAGGCATTAACGTTCGAAGATGTGGTCTTATTGTCTGCTTCAGCGCTGTGGTTTTTAAGGTGGCTAATTAAGCTCACTAATTCATCGGCTCGCTTAATATCGTGAATATCATTGGGTGAGACCCTAAAGAAATTAACGCCCATTGCTATCATATCGGCTATTTCAGAGGTTAAGTCCAAATGAGCTGCTGATTGAGTTTGAATTCCGTTTAGACGTAATAGACTTTGCTGCTCTTGAGTTTGCGCCAAAATGCCTTTCGGATGCTGGCGGCATATTGTCTCGCAGTTATCTTTACTTAACCCGAAATGTTTAGCGGTAAAACAACGAGCAGAATGCGCCAATGGAATATACCCATATCCAGTCACTTCAACTTCAAACCCAGGCCTATTAGGATGATTTAATACTGTATCTAACCAAGCTTTAGACAGTTCAAATGGCATAACAAAACGACTCATTCCCATTTTATGCAGTATATCTAAGCTGGCTCGGTTGTAGTTGTTGATTGATGGGCCACAGATAAATGGCAAGTTTGCTTGTTGTGCGATTTGAATCGCAGCCATGTCATTTGCTTCGATGCTGAACTCACCATTATCGACATACTTTTTTAACTCGGTCAGCTCCGACTGAGCTTCAATTAATGCCATGGTAGATAAAATGACATTTTTTCCGTGAGCGTTAAGCATGGTTGCCAGTTCAATGTAATCATTGAATTTGAGTAATCTTCTGCGACTGCAGACGGTTTCACCAAGGTAAATGGTATCTATGCGACTTTGAGCGGCTTGCTGGTAAAAGTCATCTACTGCGGTTTTTTCCCAACAATAATTAATTGGTGCGAGTGAAATTTTCATGAATTCTTACCTACTGCCATTGACGCTCGTAGGCGCCTAATGTGGTGACCTGTCCTTCTGATACCTTTGCTAATGTTTCATTCCATCTTGCAAGTTCAGTAAATGCATTTGGGTTGGCCAAATAACTGTCTATTGCTTCACGCCAAACACGGGTGACTTGTTCAACATAAGCTGGACTGCGTTGTCTGCCTTCAATTTTAAGAGAACAAATACCTGCGTTAGCAAGTTGAGGCAATAAACTGAGTGTATTCAAGCTTGTTGGTGACTCGAGTAAGTAGTCGGCTTGGGATTCATTTTCAGCAATGTAGCGCCCTTTACAAACAACAGGGTAACCTAACTGTTGGTCGATATTAGAAGTGTCAATGAGTACTTCATTTAAACGTGTTAAACATTGATTACCGTCTTCTTGCCATCTAACGTGTTTTGCTGGCGAGCAAGAACCACCGGTATTGGGTGACTGACCTGTAACATAAGATGATAGGTGGCATCGTCCTTCTGCCATAATGCAAAGGCTACCAAAGGCGAACACTTCCAAGTCAACAGAGCTATTTTTAGCAAGATCTTTGACTTGCTTCATCGACAATACCCGAGGTAATACCGCTCGCTCGATATTAAATGCCTGTTGGTAGAACTCTAGTGCAGCAAGGTTCGTTGCACTAGCTTGAACGGATAAATGAAGCGGTAAATGAGGGTACCGACGGCTTGCATAGTCGAGCAGCGAAATATCTGCAGTGATTAAAGCATCCATTTGAAGCTGGGCTGCCAGATCAATGGCCTGATACCAGCGTGATTCTTCACCTGGTTTTGGGTAAGTATTCAAGGTTAAAAATACTTTTCTGCCTTGACTATGGGCAAGCTTCGTTGCTTGTTTCATTTGCTCAGGTGTAAAGTTTAACCCTGCAAATGAACGTGCATTTGTATCATCTTTTAATCCGAGGTAAACCGCATCTGCACCTGCTCTAAAAGCGGCTTTTAATGAGGCTAAATTTCCTGCTGGGCACAAGAGTTCCATATTCTCTCTCTCAAACTGTCGTAGAAAGGGAGTGTAAAGTTGAATGACGTCACATGATTTGATTTGAAACAGGTTTCAATTGATAAAATGTGAGTAAACTAGCTTAATTATTAGAGTAAGCAGTGTAGGAGTAAGGATGTCTTTTCGATTCACCAATAGCGTGGCTAAAAATGTACTAGGGTTAGCCCCGAAAGTGGCAACGCAATCTTTAGCCGTTGTACCTGAAAAAGCCAAAATGAATGTGTTGGCTAAATTGCTGTCTTTGACATTGTCTGAACAAATAAAATTTGGTGAGTTAGACTTTTTACAATCTAAATGGGTTGCTATATCGGTTATGGATATTGGCTTGCACTTTGAAATCAGTTTCAATGACGAATTGTTGCTTAGACCATTAACTCAAGCAGATGTGACTTTTACGGCTAATGTTCCTGAGTTACTGTTAGTTGCGGCAGGAAAAGAAGATCCCGATACCTTATTCTTTCAACGTAAGTTAAAAATTGAAGGGGATACTGAGTTAGGCTTAGAAGTGAAAAATTTACTACTCGGTATTGAGCTAGAATCTCTGCCTAAACCCGCTAGATTAACCATAGAGAAGCTGGCGTTAACACTACAAACTCTTCAAGGCTACTCATCTGAGCTGCCCCAAGCGTCAGCTTAATGTCTGTAGGCAACTTATTGCCATTGTTAAGCACTATCTGAGCAGAGCATTAAAATTCTATTAATAAAAAGGCGCCTTAGGCGCCTTTTTTTGTGTATCTCAGTTTTCACCGAGGGATTAAGCTTGTGCTTGTGGGTTATACCTTTCCTGTGATGACTTGGTATTTATATTTAAGCTCTTCAGGTGTTTCAGCATGTTCAGGATCGGGATCAATACAATCGATAGGACATACAGAGACACAAGTCGGCTTATCATAGTGGCCAACACATTCTGTACACAGTGCTGGGTCTATTTCATAAATCTCTTCGCCCATGGTAATCGCTTCATTAGGGCACTCAGGCTCACACATGTCGCAGTTAATGCAGCTATCATCGATTAATAATGCCATAACAGGTTACTCAGCTTTTTCTGCAGCTTGATGAGGATTACGAGTATCTTGGCCTTGCGGTAAGTTACGCATCAAGATGGCTTTATCTAGCTCAACGCTTTCAGGAACGGCTAAAAATACAAAGTGCCCCGAACCTAAACCAGCTTCAACTGATTCACCTTTACGATTGACTAGCTCTGAAATCGTCAGGGTAAAGTTTCCTTGTGGCGTCATGACTTCAACACTATCACCGACAGAGAACTTATTTTTAACATCGACTTCTGCAGCGCCGCTATCATTGCGAACGCCAGTGAACTCACCAACAAACTGTTGAGTGTCACTGATTGAATAACCGTAATCGTAGTTTTGATATTCATCATGAACATGGCGACGTAAGAAACCTTCGGTGTAACCACGATGTGCTAACCCTTCAAGGTTGTGCATTAATGTACGATCAAAGTCTTTACCTGCAACCGCATCTTCAATAGCTTGACGGTACAATTGAGCTGTACGTGCGACATAATAAAATGACTTAGTACGGCCTTCAATTTTAAGAGAGTCTACGCCCATTTTTGTTAAACGTTCGACGTGTTGAATCGCACGTAGATCTTTAGAATTCATGATGTAAGTGCCATGCTCATCTTCATAAGCGGGCATATATTCACCTGGACGCCCAGGTTCTTGTAATAGAACAACTTCATCTGAAGGTTGACCTGCACCTAATGTCGGTGTCTCAATTTGCACACCGTTTGCATCGACGATACCTTGTGGGTTAACGGCGATGATATCACCAGTGTCTGTTTGCTTAGCTTCATGTACATCATATTTCCAGCGGCAAGCATTAGTGCATGTGCCTTGGTTTGGATCGCGTTTATTGATATAGCCTGATAATAAACAACGTCCAGAGTAAGCCATACATAACGCGCCGTGGACAAACACTTCTAACTCAATATCTGGACATTGTTGACGAATCTCTTCAATTTCATCTAATGATAATTCACGAGATAAGATGACTCGTTTAATCCCCTGTTGCTGCCAGAACTTAACGGATGCCCAGTTAATCGCATTGGCTTGTACAGACAAATGTACTGTTTGATCTGGGAATGCCTCACGCACCATCATAATAAGACCAGGATCTGACATGATCACAGCATCAGGCTTCATATCAATGACAGGTGCCATATCACGTATGTAAGTTTTTAATTTTGCATTGTGCGGTGCAATGTTACTGACGACATACAACTTTTTATTTAGCGCATGGGCTTCTTTGATGCCCATCGCCAGATTTTCCATTTTGAAGTCATTATTTCTAACCCGTAAGCTATAGCGAGGTTGGCCTGCATAAACAGCATCTGCACCGTATGCAAAGGCATAGCGCATATTCTTTAACGTTCCTGCTGGAGACAATAGCTCTGGTCTAAACATAATCACTCTCAATTTGATGGAAATTCGCACACAGCGCGGGGGCGGCATTTTACTTAAGTATGGTCGCTGAATGCAAATAATTCATCTGTGATTGTGCTGCTTGTCTAATTTAATGTTTGCTAATTAATTGACATGCTTTATAAAGATTAGTGCTTTTTCTTTATTCTATTAAATGACATAGCTGATATAATCGAAACAAAGCAACAACAATAAAATTACAGGCGGGATCTATGACAACTGAACACCAATTATTGGTAGGGCTATTAAAGAAGCTAAAAGACGATGCTTTAGTGCTTCCGACACTGCCTGAAGTCGCCATGCGGGTGCAGGAAGTTGTTGCGCAACCAGACTCAAGTCTTAAACAAGTTGGCGACATTATTGGCCAAGATGCCGCAATTTCGGCGCGTATTATTAAGGTGGCAAACAGTGCTTTATATAGCCGAGGTAATAAAGCTGAAAATATCAGTGCTGCTGTCAATCGTATTGGACTAATACAAATAAAAGCGATTGTTACCTCTGTCGCATTAGAGCAATTATTTATCTCAACCAATGAGATGGTTTGGGAGGTGATGGATGAAGTGTGGCAAACTTCTATTGAGGTCACCGCATCAGCTGGTGCTATGTTGGCTATTTACAATAAACGTCACCCGAGTAAGAAATTAGACCCTGAAACATTAACATTGGCAGGCTTAGTCCATAATATTGGCGCTCTACCTGTGTTATCTGAGGCAGAAACAAAGCCTGATGCCTTTACAAGTATTGAACAGTTACGTGGTTTAGTCCGTAAAATGCAAGGACCAATCGGTCGTGCTATTTTAAAGACTTGGGACTTTGCGCCTGAAGTGATGGAAGTGGTTGAACGCTGGGCTGATCTTCATTATATGCCTGAGTCGGTGACCTATTTAGACTTTATTCGCTCAGCAGCTTATTATACTGGCGAGTTAAGAGCAGGGCCTGAATTGGAACAACGTCTAGATATTTTTGCAACTCGCGGCTTACCTGTAACACCGGAAGATCTAGAGAGTGACGAGTTTTTAGATGTGTATCATTCTATTAAGCAAAGTTACCAATAACAGCTGAGAATATAGCCGCCAAGCAGACATGAATGAGCTTGGTTATGGAATTAACCCCAATTGAATAAGGAGCGATAAGTTGTGTTAAGTATTGAAATTATAATTGTATTGTTTATCGCCCTTATTTTGTTATTGGGTATTGTATTAGGCGGTTACTTCCAACAAGGCAAATTCATCGCAGAGCTGACTCAAACCTTAGAGTCGAATAATGCAACCCAGTCCCCACTTAACTTTAAACATACTCCAAGAGCATTCAAACCTCTGGTTAGAAACCTCAATTTATTCCAGCAAAACAACCCTATAACGCTTGAGCGAGATAAGCTGACAGGGTTATCTAATCGAGTTGGATTCAAGCGTAAAATGTTTGCCAAGATGCCTGCGACTGAGGGGATGCTCGTGCTGGTGGACATTCAGCAGTTTCGCTTTGTAAATGATCTCTTTGGATTTATTTTTGGTGACCAGTTATTAAAAGCTTTTGCATTACGAATTAAGGGGCTAAACAATCCGCCACAATTCGTTTCAAGAATGAACGGTAATGAGTTTTTACTTTTCTACCCTAAAGCTATTTCAGTTAACGAGTTATCTAATATAAAGCAGCATCTACAAAAGCCATTCGACATCGAGCAAACTCCAATCAGCATTAAAGTACAATTAGGGGTACTTGAGCTGCATGACCATCATGCGGATGTGAGTTTAATGCTACGTCGATTAGACTTAGCACTTAAAAAAGCCAAGCTCAGCCGAAACGATATCGCATTTTATAATCAAGATGATGACAAAGCTCAATATCGTGAATTGACAATCATTAATAGCTTGCCTAAAAGTCTGAAGCAAAACCAACTCCATATGGTGTATCAACCTAAGTTGGATATCAGCTCGGGTAAGTGTTCACAAGTTGAAGCGTTAATTCGATGGGAGCATGATGGCTTAGGTATTATACCGCCAACAGAGTTTATTCCTTTAGCTGAACATACTGGCATGATTGACTTAATCAGTAAGTGGGCTCTTGAACAAGTGTTACAGCAACAGGTTAAGTGGTTACAGCAAGGCATCAATATCAAAGTGGCAGTTAACTTATCCACTAAAGATCTTGAAAATCAGCATTTGCCAATTGATATCAGTAATTTGCTTATGCAGTACAAAGTGCCTGCTGAGAACTTAATGATTGAAATCACTGAAAGTGTATTGATGTTAGATTTAGCACGGACCATCGAAACACTAAAAGAAATTCGCGAGTTAGGAGTTAAAATTGCTATTGATGATTTCGGTACAGGGCATTCATCTTTAGCTTACTTACGTCACCTCCCCATTGATGAAGTTAAAATTGATAAAGCCTTTTTGGACGACTTTAACTGCGACTTACAAGCTAATAAGATTGTGAAAACTAGCATCGAACTGGCTAAGAGTCTTGGTTTTGATGTTACGGTCGAAGGGGTTGAAACCAAAGATGTATTTGATACCTTAATTGAGTTCGGAACTGATACCATTCAGGGGGAGTATTTTAGTAAGCCTCTTGTCGCAACAGATTTTGAGCTACGATACACGCAGCTCATTGAACAACCTTTCTTATTCCTACCAAGCTCAGATAACGTTAAACATTAAAGCGAATAACGCGCTTAAGACTGATTAAATTGTTGTTGTAACTGGGTAATTAAGTTGAGTGGCATAGGGGCCATCTGACGTTGCTGATTCATGCAGACCATCTCAATTGTGGCTGTCACAGCAGGCTTTTTAGCATTAGGACGCCAAATCTCTTGTTGCCAAACAGTACGGTACTTACTTTCAAAGTAATAACGCGTTCTAACATCAACGATATCAGCAAATTCAACCCCATCGTGACACAGCATATCTGTGCGATATACCGCGAAGCCTAGCTGTTGCTGTTGCCACAATAAGTTCAGTACGTCAGCGCCAATCACATGTTCTCTAGCTCGTTCAAAATACTTTAAAAAGTTGGGGTGATATACCACGCCTGAAAAGTCTGTATCTTCATAGTAAATTTGTACAGGAAAGTGAAAAATTGGGCTATATTCAATCGTTTTTTGAGTCATCTTGATGCTACTAAGTCATTTTATGAGGGCATTGTTACTTATTCTTAGACGTTACAACAGTGTTTTTCGGTTTGCTATGGCGATTCATTGACTGCTCAGACCAGAGTTTGACTCATCCCCTTTAATATCTCGACAGAGGTTACTCAGTACAAACCGTTGAAAATGCTTTTTTAGCCAACTTTGTTTTGCATAAATTTAGGCAGTAATACCGTTTCACCTGTTAGCATCTTATAAGCACTTTGGGTATTTACCGCTGGGCTGAAAATGTAACCTTGACCAGTATGACACTGGTACTGAATGAGTTTAATTAATTGCATTTCAGTTTCAATCCCTTCTGCGACAATTTGCATTTTTAGGTCATTACCTAAATTAATAATGTTTTTTAAGACCGCTTTTGCGGCTTCATTATCTAAAAAGCTATCGATAAAACCTTTGTCGATTTTTAAGGTATTTAATGGGAATCGGGTGAGGTAATTTAAGGATGAATACCCCTTACCAAAGTCATCTAAACTAAGTCTGATTTTTAAATCATGTAATTGGCTTAGCACCTTTTTAGCGGTTTCAACATTCTCAATCAAAAGTGATTCGGTAATTTCCAGTTCCAGCTTCTCTGCAGGGAAACCGGTTTCCACTAATATGGCTTCGATTTTTTCGCTAATATCTGGCTGAGATAACTGCACAGGGGAGATATTGACCGACACACTTCCTTTGAGCAAGCCTTCTTGGTGCCATTGATTTGCCGTGATACAAGCCTGTTTAATAACCCAATAACCAATTTCAATGATTTGACCATTACTTTCAGCTTCTGGAATAAACTTATCGGGTGGTATCAAACCTTTTTCGGGGTGGAACCAGCGCAGCAATGCTTCAAATGAACGGATATTACCTGTTTTAAGGCAAATTTTAGGCTGATAATACAACTCAAACTCATCATTGGTTAATGCATGTTGAAGCTGCTGTTTAATTGAAATTTTTTCTTGTAAGGCGACTGACAGTGCTTCATTAAAAAAGTAGGCGCTATTACGTCCTGCTTGTTTAGCCGCATACATCGCGGTATCGGCATGTTTTAGTAACGTCTTCGCATCCAGACCATCTTCAGGGTAGCAAGCAACCCCAATACTGGCAGAGCTCTTAATCCAATGTTCCTGTATTTGATAGCCTGTGTTAATTGCTAATCTTAGGCGTTCAATGATATTCACTAGCTGTGAAAGCTCGCCCGGATTTCGAAGAATAATTGCAAACTCATCACCGCCTAAGCGGGCTAATAGGTCATCACTTTTGAGGTTTGATGATAGGCGTTTACTCACTTGAATAATCAGCTCATCACCTATGTCGTGTCCCATAGAGTCATTGACTTCCTTGAAGTAATCAAGGTCGATAAAAGCAACCGCAGCATGCTGATGTTTTTGATTCACAGTGGCTTCAAGTACAGTATTAAAACGGAATCGATTTGATAAGCCTGTTAACGTGTCGAAATTAGCTCGGTTTTTCAACTCTGTGACTTTTTGATAACGGGTTAACAAAAATAAAAAGGTCAATAACGCACACACAAGTACCAAACTAATGATGGCGAAATACCACCAGGGTTTTTTAATGGTGAATGAAAGCTCTGCAATTAACGGACTCCAAATACCATCGCTATTACTGCCTTGCACGACAAAACGATAATCACCTGCATGAAGGTTGGTATAGGTTGCTGTGGAAATGTTTTGCGAGTATATCCAGCGTTCATCAAAGCCATGCAGTTTATATCGATATTGGTTTTTTTGCGGCGCATTAAAATCCAGTGCAGCGAATGAAAATTGCACCATATTTTGTTCATAGTCTAAGGTCAATGCATCAATACTATGGTTACTGTTTAAGTGGATGTATTCTTCATTGGCAATTAATGCCGATGTTATATGAACCTGTGGGGAAAATTGGTTACTTTTAATTGCTCGTGTATCAATTTTAAAGGCACCGTTGTTTGTACCTATATACAACTCATCTTTTTGAAATGCGATGGCAGCATCTGAAAAAGAGCTATCTTTGTGATTGATAGCACTAGGAAATTTAGTGATTTTTTGAGTTTCGATGTGCATCTTGGCGAATTTAGATTGTGTCGTGATCCACAAATGCCCTTGACCATCGCCTGTGACACCTTTAAGAGTATTCGAAGCTAAACCATCTTCTTTAGTAATATATTCAAGTTGTAAATCGTCACTCCAGAAGTCACTCACTTCAATTTTGACCAGGCCTAGACCTTGGCTTGCGACCCAAACAGTATTGTTCTCATCTTGATATATTTTAACGGTACGAATATTTTGCGCTTCACTACCTAAAGGAAGGTGTTTGACTTCGTAGGTTTGTGTATTGACTCGGTATATAGCATTGGTTGTCGCTAGCCATAGCTCGCCATTATGGAGAAGCTGCTTATCAAAGGTGAAGTTTCCACCCGCGGCATAAGAATTATCATTGTGATGCAGCAGCTGCTTTAGTATCCCTTTGTCAGGGTTAAATAAAATGAGCCCTACATCAAGGTAGCCAGTGATCCATGCGTTGCCATGATTATCAGGCAGTGCTAAATAAAATTCGCTTTCAGGCAAACCATGAGGGTTATCTTTAGCATTACTGAAGTGGCGTAAACGTTCTGTATCAATATCATATACTGTCAAACCATCTGCTTGGGAAATCCACATGGTATTGGCGTCATCGATTGTTGCACTATAAATCATCGAAGGGGTTAACTCAGAAATAGGCTGCAAAGAGATTAAATCTTTATTTAACCTTAGTTTATCTATACCTTTTGTCGTGCTTATCCAAGTATTGTTATCTTTATCAAAATCGAACCAATAGACCATATTTCCGGATAATTCAGAGCTAATCGGTTTTGGTCTGTATAAACGTGTTCCTTGTTTAAAATTAGAATACAGCGATGCGCCATTACCAGTACCAAACCAAACCCCACCAGACTGATCAACCATTACAATCGGGACATAATCACTTGGCATCGAATTAGGATTAAATGCTTCATGAGTCAGGTGTGAAAAGCTCATGGTGTCTAATGTAATGCGGCTAGCGCCTTTACCGTGTGTTACCCATAGCGTGTTGTCGTCTTTAAAGGTGAAGCTTTGAATGTGATTGGATGGGAGCTGCTGATTACTCGGGTTATCCTTATTGAAATGGATATTGTTGATGCTGCGAGTTTCTAAGTTGAGTTTGAACAATCCATTTCGATAGCTACCGAGCCATATTTCGCCATTCTTGGCTTTTTTGGCGCCATAGAAAATGACCGGGTCTAGTTGCTTTGCAAGTTCGCCTTCAAACTTCACTATTTCGAGTTGATCCGATTGGGTGTTGAGTGTGGCTAAGCCGTAGTCAGTGACGGCCCAAATAGTGCCATTGTGATCGCTAAAAACTCCACTGACTGAGGTTTCGTATGCTTGATTTTCATCAAATAATGAGTAGGCAGTGAACTGTTTGTTTTGCGGGTTATATTGGGTTAGTCCTGATCCGGTACCAAACCATAGTAAGCCATTTTCTTGTTCATAAATTTCTATAATCCAACTTGAACCTAAACTGGACTGGGTGGAAATCATGTTATGAATGATGATTTCATTGTCTTGGGTTAACTGGTTTAAGCCATCTTCGGTAGCTATCCAAATATTGCCACTACGATCTTCATGGATTTTGGTGATGTAGTTGTTGGATATGTGGGTCTTGTCAGATTCAGAGAACTGAAAATTGGTAAAGTTAACCCCATCATAGCGACTGGCTCCAGTATCGGTACCAAACCAAATAAATCCATCACGTTGTTGATACAGCGTGGTAATGCTAGAGGACGGCAGGCCATCACTAATCGTAAGGGTTTCCAGCTGAAATTGCTCAGCCTGAGCGTTTTGGGGTGACAGAGAAACAGCAAAAAAAATAGCCACAATAGAGAATAAAAGCAGATGTTTTAACGCTGATAACATTTAAAGCCCTTATTTTATGTGGTTATTATATCGTTACGCATTTTAACCAATTTTGTAAACGTATGTAATGCGGTAAAACAATACTTCTTGTGTGACTTTGTATCGGCAATCGTTACGTTTCTTGAGGAAATAGTTTGTTGAAATGTATTATTGCTCGAATTAGCAGCGGATTGTAAAGACTTTGGCCTGCTTAGACTGTTCTTTGTGCTACATAAGTGCGTTTAAGCAGGTTTGGTTGGAGGAGTGTTAGAGCTAAATTAAAAGCTGCTTATCGATAGGGGTATGATGGGAAATCACATCTAATAAAGATTTAGCGGTTAACTCTGTCACGCTAATGACTTCGGTTTTACAGTTAAATTTTTGCGCTACTTTTGCCATCAGTAAGTCAAAGTCACCGTCACCAGAAAGCAAAATGACTTTATCTACTTGCTCGGCATAGTCTAAAACATCGATGGTAATGCCGACATCCCAGTCACCTTTGGCGCTGCCATCACTTCTTTGAATATAAGGTTTGAGTTTAACGTCAAAACCAATATGTTTAAGTGCATCTTGAAACTTAACTTGGCCATCGTCCGCCGGAGCGATGGCATAGGCAATGGCATATTCAATTTGAGTTGTATAATTGAGGTTTTGGAATAAGGCTCGATAGTTAAATGAACGCCCAAAGGCTTGTTTACATGTGTAATAGATGTTCTGCACATCAACAAATACGGCAACTTTTTCCATGTGACACCTATTATCCATTTTAATTAATTTAACTTGTTCAAGCAGGGTTTAGCCAAGGTAGGCTAAACCCTTAGAGCTAACTATGATTTGCTGGCACTTGCTTTTTGTTGCTCAATAGCCAAATTAAGTTGTTGCTCCACAAAGCCAGGCGACTTTGTTGCCCCTGATATGAGTCGATACATCGCTGGGATGACTAAGAGTGTCACTAGAGTAGCAAATGCCATCCCAAAGAACACTACCGTACCGACAGCGATGCGACTTTCTGAACCTGCACCTGTCGATAATATTAATGGGATTGCTCCAATTAAAGTAGTGAAGGCCGTCATGAGAATCGGTCTTAAACGTCTGGCTGAGGCATCGATAATTGCTTGTTCGAGAGAGAGCCCTTTATCACGCAACTGATTAGCAAACTCAACAATTAAAATGCCGTTTTTGGTGACCATACCAATTAACATGATCATGCCAATTTGGCTATAAATGTTGAGGCCTTGGCCGGTGAAATACAGCCCAAGGAATCCGCCGAATATGCCCATGGGTACAGTAAACATAACGACCAACGGATTGATAAAGCTTTCAAACTGAGCAGCAAGTACTAAGTATGCGACTAATAACGCAAGACCAAACACGATGAAAACGCTGCTCTGGTTTTCCTTAAAGTCTTTTGACTCGCCTGTATATGAAATGGTGATATCGCTTGGCAGCATTTCAATGGCTTTCGCATCGAGAAAATCTAATGCTTCACCTAAGGTATATCCTTCGCCTAAATTGGCTTTTAAGCTGATGGACTTTTGTTTATTCAAATGGCTAAGTTTTTGCGCTGAAGCCACTTCATCAATTCGGGTGATGGTATCTAAGGTGATAAGGTCGCCCTTTGAAGTGCGCATATATATCTGACTTAAATCGGCGACACTGTTAAAGCTGTTTTCATCGCCTCGTAGGTACACATCATACTCTTCGCCACGCTCAATAAAGGTGGTTTCGCTGCGACCGCCAAGCATGATTTCTAAGGTGTCTGAAACTTCAGTGACACTCACGCCAAGTTCTGCTGCACGCTCACGATCGACACTAACTAATAGTTCTGGGGTTGTTTCAGCATAATCAAGATCAGCCCCTTCTAATATCGGGCTTAAATCCGCTTCTTGTTGTAGTTTTTGCGCCCAATCAAATAGCTCTTCATAATCGGAGCCACCTAATACAAACTGTACTGGCTCACTTGATTTACCTCTAAAGC
Source organism: Shewanella sp. UCD-FRSSP16_17 (assembly GCF_001675935.1). Classification (NCBI taxonomy): domain Bacteria; kingdom Pseudomonadati; phylum Pseudomonadota; class Gammaproteobacteria; order Alteromonadales; family Shewanellaceae; genus Shewanella; species Shewanella sp. UCD-FRSSP16_17. Next base: position 371,546 of record NZ_LZFV01000002.1, on the reverse strand, counting down.
CTGGCAACATTGGGCGTACCATGACGTCAGGGATACCTTCTAGTGCTTTTGCGACTATCCCTAACGCTTGCTGGGCATTAATATTTCTGTCTTGCCATTCTTCCAGCTGAATAATAACAAAACCAGTCTGATCGCCAGCCCGGCCGCCAAATGCCGGAGCTTGAATACTAAATGATTTTATAACGCCATCACCTAGCATAGGTAATAGTCGCTGCTCAACGATTTCCATATTGGCAGACATGCGATTGTAGCTAGTGCCTTCGGCGCCTTTAATGAAGGCAAAAATAACGCCTCGGTCTTCTTGAGGGGCTAATTGAGCAGGTACTTGATTTAACAACCAGCCACTACCAGCCACGCACGCAACAATAACCAATGGTGCAGCCATACGGAATTGCACAGCTTTACTCACGACACGGCGGTATTGTGTTTCTAGTGCATCAAATAACCCGTCTACCCATAAGTTAAAACGGTTAGGTTTTACATTGGCTTTTAGCAATTTACTACCGAGTACAGGGGTAAGCGTTAATGCAATAAGCGATGAAAATAACACCGACATTGCTAGCATTACCGAGAACTCAGTAAACAGTAATCCAACCATGCCTTCCATAAATGAAATGGGTAAAAACACCATAACTAATACTGCAGTAGTGGCGACAACAGCAAAGCCAACCTCGCGAGCTCCTTTGTAGGCAGCAAGTAAAGGAGGTTCACCTTTTTCAATGTGATGGAAAATATTTTCAACGACCACAATAGCGTCATCAACAACCAGTCCGATGGCTAGGATCAGCGCCATCAATGTGAGAAGGTTAATTGAAAAACCGAATGAGTTAGCCGCAATAAATGCCGCAATTAACGAGACAGGCACAGTCACCGCAGGAATTAACGTCGCGCGGACTTGGCCGATAAAAATATACAGCACCAATATCACTAATACTGCAGTGATAATTAAGGTGTTATAGACCTCATCGATTGAGCGAGAAATGAAAATGGTAGAGTCATAATCGACCACGAGCGCCGTACCATCAGGTAAGAAGTCTTGGATTCTATCGACTTCTTGATGAACCCATTTCGCGACATCTAATGGGTTCGCATCAGATTGGGCCACAATGCCTAAAGAAAGGTTAGCAACGCCATCACTTTTAAAGGTTGAGTTCTCGTTCTCTGCACCGATAAATACATCCGCGACATCTTTTAGGTAAACAGGTGTGCCATCGTCGGCAGTACGAACGACTAAGTAGTCAAAGTCCTCTGGGTGGTTATAGAGTCTTGCTGTACGAACCGTCATGACCGTAGTGTCGTTACGAACTTCGCCGCCTGGCGTTTCAACGTTTTCAGTCTTTAGTGCTGATACGATGTCGTTGGCTGACACATTACGTCCTGCCATGAGTTCAGGTTTTAATTGAACGTACATGACTTTGTAAAGTCCGCCCGTGATGGAAATTGAGCTGACTCCTGTGATCAAGTTAAAACGATCTTCTAATACTCGTTGGGAGTAATCGGTGAGCTGAGTTCGGTCCATCGTTGATGAACTCAGGTTGACATAAATAGACGGCTCGCCTGAGCCATTGTCTTTAGATACTACAGGATCGTCAGCTTCATCTGGAAGGCGGCGCTGAGCTCTCGCTACAGCATCACGCACATCACTCACGCCTTCTGTTAAATCCCAGCCAAGTAAAAATGTGACTGTAATGCGGGACATACCATTACGAGTGACAGATTCAATTTCATCAACACCACTAATACCCGTTAACTCATCTTCAATCGTGGTGGTAATTTGGCTTTCCATAATAGTGGCTGAAGCGCCACTATAGGTGGTCATTACCGTGACTACCGGATTTTCAACATCCGGCATTTCTCGAATCGACAGTTTTGACAGTGAGACTAGGCCAAATACACCCAATAATAAGCTGAGTACAATAGCGACAACAGGACGCTTGACTGAAACATCAGAAAGCCACATTAGCTTTTCTCCTGCTGGTTACTTTCTTCTGCTGTGTTTTCATTGGCTAGGCGCTCAGCTGTATTTTGCTGTTCAAGCACATCCACTAATACCCCATCACGCATGTTAACTAATCCTTGAACTACAACATGGTCACCGATATTTAAGCCGTCAGAAATTAACACTTCGTTGTCAATACGAGCGCCCAATGTTACTTCTGTGCGTTTTGCTATGTTGTCTTCGTTGATGATATACACAAAACGCTTTGTGCCAGAGTATTCAATTGCTTGGACTGGAATGACAGGTTCAGAAACTGCAGGGAAGTTAAGTACTGCAGCCATCATCATACCTGGCTTTAAACGGTTTTCGGGGTTATCAAACTGTACTCTCACCCGTAAGTTTAAAGTGTCTTGATTGATGCGAGAGTCGATGGCAATGATTTTGCCTGTAAATACTTGTTCAGGCCAAGCACGACTTTGTGCACTAACGGCCATGCCATTTGAAAGTAACGATAAGTAATGCTCAGGTACTTGTAGATCAAGTCTCATGCTAGATAGATCGTCAAAAGCAAGCAATTCAGTACCAACCGAAATCATCTTACCAACACTAAAATCAATTAATCCTGCTGAGCCTGAAAATGGAGCTTTAAGTGTGTGATAGTTTAGATCGGCTTGAGCGGAGGCAAGGCGAGCTTGAGCCATATCGACATTAGCGCGTTGGGCATCAATTTCAGTTTGGGTAATGGCATTACTTTTGATTAGCTTTAAAAACTCTTTCAATTTTCTTTGTTCATCAGCAAGGTAGGCTGCAGCCTCGGCTGTTGCGGCTTTAGCTTTCGCATTATCGAGCTGAACAATAGTTTGACCCGCTTTAATGTCTTGATCTGGTTTAATGAGAATATCACTGATTTGGCCAGCAACCTGTGAGGAAATAAACACGGACTGTTCAGCATCTAATTTGCCAATCAATGATAACGATTGCGATAACTCATGTTGATCAACAATGCCTGTTACCACAGGAATAGTTCTTTGCGGTTTATTGTTGCTATCGGGTTTAGATTTACTGGCCTGGCTAATACCACTAAATGAAAAAGCGGCGGCCATAACGCCACAAACAATAATAAGGAATGCTAATTTTTTCATTGATGAACTCTAAAAATGCCTATGCTGATGTGAGGCTATTTTAATAAAAAAAGCAGCATATAAGGGTAAAGGAATGTAAAGCGTAGCAGATAAGACTGTAACAAAACATGCTGATAACATTAGTGTTTAGTTATTGGATCTGAGTTGTGAACTTGTGTCTAAGTTGGTATCAATTTTTTAACAGTTACCAGAGGGAAGATACAGTAAAGCAGGTTGATTCTTTAAATTGGTATGCTAGAAAACAAAAAAACCACTTAGTCATACTAAGTGGTTTTTTATTCTAATATGAGACGCTACAGTTTTGCTGAAGGTGTTCCATTAAAGCTTTCGTTTTGCTCTGTAGTCGATGCTTCAATTCCCATGAAATATTCATAGCTCTTGTTTGATAGGCTCATTTGAGGCTTATCTTTAGCTGCGACATTCGCTTGTTTAGGCTTCATTTTCATGGTTTGTTTTTTGGTTTTTTCGGTCTGTGGCAATGTCACTAAGTCATTATTACGAGATGTTTCGTTAAAGTTATAGTTGAAAACACCATTGCCTTGAATGAACTCAACACTCGACTTATCTTTCGTTTGATAAGAAGCCAAAATACCGTGTTGACCTAATGGCACTTCATGAAAAATCTCACGGCCAGTCCCAACTTTAACACCATCGACAAACCAATCAGCGGCGACATTACTAACTAATGTAATCATGGCTGATTTAAGGCCTAGTTCTTCATTAATCAGTGAGTCAATTTTACTGTTATATGAAGGTTTGAATGCCATCTTAATTTTATAGTTTAAGTTGCCTGACATATTCATACTGGCGTCGATGACGTCATATGAAAGTAAAACACTGCGCTCATTCAAAAAAGGATCAGTTTTGATTGTATTAGTCACAATGTAGCTTTCTGAATCTTTCAAACAATCGTTAATTGACTGAAATTTACTACATAAGGTTGAACCATCTAAATCAACTGATTGAACCGTGTCAGCTTTTGAAACATCAGCAATAACGCGCTTGGTGATTTCACTTTTAAGTGCGGCTAGTTGCTCATCTTTGTTTGTGCGAGTTTCATTAATGACATCATATTCTGCCATTATCGATTTGTATTCTCTCTTAAGCGATTTACCGTCGATATCATACTTGGTTTCAAGTTGATCTATTTTAAGGACAAGATTTTCTAAATCACGGTAAAAAGAACTTAGGTTAGCGCGTGACAAGATTTTAGCTGGTAACTTAGAAACCAAATGTTCATATTCAGTTTGCTTGCTTTTAATCTCGACACTTAAGGCGTGGAAATCTGATTCTTTCTTTTTGTGCGTTGACAATTTATCGTTGGCAGAAATGAGTAAATCATCAATATTATACTTTTGCTCAATTTCTTGTAGTTTTTGGGTTTCGCTACTCGAAATAATCTCTAAACCAAATGAGCTGCTGGCATAAAAACATAATAAAATAAAAGTAATTCGACTATATCTCACTGATTCCTCCATTTTTGTGTAATTGTTCGTGCATAGCCTTGTGCTACTGCAACTGGTCAACAGTAAAATAATCCGTCAATAATTTTATAGTACTTAAGTTAATTTGTCTTTACAAATAGATTGTGGTTTTTTGACGCTTTTTTACAACAAGCCAACAGTAGGGCGGTTTGACTGATATATTGTTACCTTATTATACCTGATGTTGCTTTATCCTCTTGTGCTTAAGTTATTGTTAATGTTCTTTAAAGAACCAAATTTTTGTTGGCTATGTTAGTTATGTTGTTAACGCGAGTGAATGAGCTCAACAGAGTAAGTTAACCATGAGGCATTTAGAAATTTAACAAATTGCAGGTTTTCAGACAGTCGTCATTTTTATGACTGCCTTTATGGGTAAGTGGTTATTTTAGCGATTAATGAAAGTAATGGCGGGTAAACATAAAAAAGTCCTATTTAAAGTGAAAACTCGAATTAACGAATTTCACCATCAATAGGACTTTTATAATGGCAATACAATCAACTGATTAAGGCTATTATTAAGTGATTAATTTTATTCTGAATCAGATAATGATAATCCTGCGACTATTTAGCAATACGCTTGTACTTTAAACGATGTGGCTCAATGGCTTCAGTACCAAGGTGTTCTTTCAACCAGGCCGTGTATTCAGTGTAGTTTCCTTCATAGAAGTTAACTTGGCCTTCATCACGATAATCTAAAATGTGAGTGGCGATTCTGTCTAAGAACCAACGGTCATGAGAAATAACCATGGCACAACCAGGGAACTCTAATAACGCCTCTTCTAGCGCACGCAGTGTTTCAACATCTAAGTCATTGGTTGGTTCATCGAGTAGGAGTACGTTACCACCTGCTTGTAGCAGTTTGGCTAAATGAACACGGTTACGTTCACCACCAGATAAGGTACCAATGATTTTTTGCTGATCGCCACCACGGAAGTTAAAGCGCCCAACGTAAGCACGACTTGGGATCTCTGTGTTGTTGATACGCATGATATCTTGTCCATCTGAGATTTCCTGCCAGACGGTATTCTTGTCGTTCATTGAATCACGGAATTGCTCAACCGAAGCAATTTGTACTGATTCACCCACTTCGATGCTGCCGCTATCAGGTTGTTCAGCGCCTGAAATCATTTTAAATAATGTTGATTTACCCGCACCGTTTGCACCGATAATACCGACAATCGCACCTTTAGGAATTGAGAAACTTAAGTCATCAATCAACACTCGATCGCCATAAGACTTAGTTAAGTTATTAACCTCAATTACTTTGTCACCTAAACGAGGCCCTGGTGGAATGAACAATTCATTAGTTTCGTTACGCTTTTGATAGTCGTTGGTGTTCAATTCTTCAAAGCGAGCCATACGGGCTTTGCCTTTAGATTGACGACCTTTACTGCCTTGGCGTACCCATTCTAATTCTTTTTGAATGGTTTTTTGGCGGGCGCTTTCAGTTGCAGACTCTTGTTGTAGACGTGCATCTTTTTGCTCAAGCCAAGATGAGTAGTTACCTTCCCAAGGAATACCTTCACCACGGTCAAGTTCTAAAATCCAACCCGCAGCATTATCCAAGAAATATCTATCATGGGTAATCGCAACTACGGTGCCAGTATAATCTTGTAAGAAACGTTCAAGCCACGCGACAGATTCAGCATCCAAGTGGTTAGTTGGTTCGTCAAGTAACAACATGTCTGGCTTTTCAAGTAGTAAGCGACAAATTGCGACACGGCGACGTTCACCACCTGATAGCACTTCGATTTTTTCATCCCAATCAGGTAAGCGTAATGCGTTAGCTGCTCGGTCTAAAATTACATCTAGGTTATGAGCATCTTGAGACTGAATAATTGCTTCAAGTTCACCTTGCTCTTTTGCTAATGCATCAAAGTCGGCGTCAGGTTCAGCATAAAGTGCGTAAACTTCATCCAGACGAGTCAGCGCATTCTTAGCCTCACTGACCGCTTCTTCAATTGCTTCACGTACTGTTTGTGATTCATCAAGCTTAGGTTCTTGTGGCAGGTAACCAATTTTTAGGTCCTGCATCGGACGTGCTTCACCTTCGATTTCGGTATCTAAACCTGCCATGATTTTTAGCAAAGTTGATTTACCAGAACCATTTAAACCAAGTACACCAATTTTGGCGCCAGGGAAAAAACTAAGTGAAATATCTTTGAGGATTTGTTTTTTAGGCGGAACAATCTTTCCTACCCGCAGCATACTATAGACAAATTGAGCCATTTTTAAGGTTCTTTAGTGACCAATGATGATGATAATTCTACTTTATTTTTTGTTTAACTCAAATTTTGGATTAATCAAATTAAAGATAATTTCCAATGAAATTCATGTTCTAAATGCTGGGATTGTGACGCAGAGCAGAGTAGAATACCGCGCAACCCTATATATAAGAACTGCTGTTGGAGACACCAATGCTAAAGAAAGCTATGAATATCGCGGATTACGATCCACAACTGTTTCAAGCCATTGAAGATGAGACTCGTCGCCAAGAAGAGCACATTGAATTAATCGCATCAGAAAATTATACCAGCCCACGTGTTCTTGAAGCACAAGGTTCTCAGTTAACCAATAAGTACGCAGAAGGTTACCCTGGTAAGCGTTACTATGGTGGTTGTGAGCATGTTGATATTGCTGAAGAATTAGCTATTTCACGTGCTAAAGAGTTGTTCGGCGCAACTTACGCTAACGTTCAGCCGCATTCTGGTTCTCAGGCAAACTCAGCTGTTTTCATGGCGCTTTTACAAGGTGGTGACACCGTTTTAGGCATGAGCCTGGCACACGGTGGTCACTTGACTCACGGGTCTCATGTGAGCTTTTCAGGCAAATTATACAATGCGGTTCAGTACGGTATCGATGAAACGACTGGCAAAATCGATTATGCAGAAGTTGAGCGTTTAGCTGTTGAACATAAGCCTAAAATGATTATTGCTGGTTTCTCTGCATACTCAGGTATCATCGATTGGGGTAAATTCCGCGAAATCGCTGACAAAGTAGGTGCTTACTTATTTGTTGATATGGCCCACGTTGCAGGTCTTGTTGCTGCTGGTATCTATCCGAACCCGTTACCACATGCACACGTAGTGACAACGACGACACACAAAACACTTGCCGGTCCTCGTGGTGGATTAATTTTATCAGCATCAAACGATGAAGATATCTATAAAAAATTAAACTCAGCAGTATTCCCTGGCGGCCAAGGTGGTCCATTAATGCACGTTATTGCAGCTAAAGCCGTTGCATTTAAAGAAGCATTAGATCCAGAGTTTACGACTTACCAAGAGCAAGTTGTTGCCAACGCTAAAGTGATGGCTAAAACCTTTATCGAACGTGGCTATGATGTGGTATCTGGCGGTACTGATAACCACTTATTCCTGCTTGATTTAATCAGCAAAGATATGACTGGTAAAGATGCTGATGCTGCCTTAGGTAAAGCTAACATCACAGTGAACAAAAACTCGGTGCCAAATGACCCTCGTTCACCGTTTGTGACTTCAGGTTTACGTATTGGTTCTCCTGCAATTACACGTCGTGGTTTTACTGAAACTGAATCAGTTGAATTAACCAACTGGATGTGTGATGTACTTGACGATATTAATAATGAAGCCACGATTGAGCGTGTGAAGAATCAAGTACTTGAATTATGTGCTAAGTTCCCTGTTTACGGTTAATACCTTTCAAGTATTCTGAAACAGGAACGTGATTGAGTAAGACTGGCTTTATTCAATTTATCTTGGGAGGATAATCTTATCGATAAGGTTAACCTTATAAAGTAAATAGGATAAACTTTAATGGCTGTAAGTACCGAGTACTTACAGCCATTTTCTTTTTAATTTCAGGAGCGAATATGCATTGCCCATTTTGTAGCGCGACAGATACTAAAGTGATTGACTCTCGACTTGTGGCTGATGGCCACCAAGTACGTCGTCGCCGGGAATGTACAGAGTGCCATGAACGCTTTACGACCTTTGAAGGTGCTGAGCTTGTGATGCCTAGAGTGATCAAACAAGATGGGACTCGTCAGCCATTTGATGAAGAGAAACTTCGTGGCGGTATGCTTAGAGCAGTTGAAAAACGCCCTGTTTCTATGGATCAAATTGAGCAAGCGTTAACAAAAATAAAATCCACGCTTCGTGCGACAGGCGAACGAGAAATTGACTCTGCTATGATCGGTAACTTAATGATGGAGCAGTTAATGGTGCTTGATAAGGTTGCCTATATTCGCTTTGCTTCTGTTTACCGTGCATTTGAAGATGTGTCTCAATTTGGTGAAGCAATCGCTAAGTTACAAAAGTAGCCGCATTATCATTACTTGCCGCTAGCAAAATATTGCTTTTTATCGTTTTGGTGCAATCAAGAAGGTTTTTATGTCTCAGTGGTCTATCCTTGATATTTCAATGATGAGTCTGGCAATTTCATTAGCAGAAAAAGGACGTTATACAACTCGGCCTAATCCAAACGTAGGCTGTGTGATTGCCGTTGGCGAGCAGATTATTGGTCAAGGTTATCATATTAAAGCGGGTGGCCCGCACGCTGAAATTCACGCTTTAAATGCAGTACAAACCAATCAGCAGCAAGATAAATTAAGCCAAGCCACTGCCTATGTCACCCTTGAGCCTTGCAGTCATTACGGCCGAACTCCTCCTTGTGCATTAGCGTTAATAAATGCGGGGATAAAAAGGGTTGTTATTGCTGAGGTTGATGCCAACCCGCAAGTGGCAGGTAATGGTATTCGAATGCTACAAGAAGCGGGAATTGAGGTTGAAGTCGGATTATTAACCGAGCAAGCCAAACAACTTAATCTTGGGTTTACTAAGCGAATGCTCACAGGCTTGCCACTTGTTACCATTAAGCTTGCTGCCAGTATTGATGGCAAAACGGCATTGTCTAATGGGGTGTCTAAATGGATTACAGGACCTGAAGCCCGAGCGGATGTACAAAAGTTACGTGCTCGACAATGCGCCATTATTACTGGTGTAGAAACGGTACTTGCTGACAACCCATCTATGAATGTCCGTTATGAAGAATTAGGCAGTGTAAAAGAGCATTTAGCAGCAAATGAAATTAAACAACCATTAAGGGTTATTCTAGATAGTAAAGCTAGGCTAACAAATGACTTTGCACTGTTTGAAATAGCGTCTCCTATACTGTTGGTTTCATGTGTGGAATACCCCGCAGAAGTGAGAGAAAGATTTAACAATCATGTTAGTTGTATCACTATTGGTGCAAATGATGATGGACGCGTTGATTTACATGCGTTATTTACTTATTTAGGTAAGCAATGCAATACGGTTCTCGTAGAGGCTGGAGCAACATTAGCGGGTAGCGTCATCAAACAAGGCTTAGGTGATGAATTGTATTTATATCAAGCGATGAAGTTACTGGGTAGCCAAGGTCGTAATTTAGTCCAGCTTGATGATTACCAAGCCATGTCAGATATCCCTAAAATACAACTTAACGATACGCGTCGAGTCGGTGCAGATCTAAGAATGATATTTGCTCTATAAGCAACAAGATTTTTTGCCATTATTTAAACGGTATAGGCAACGAACACTGTTAAATAATATTGAATAAGATAACAAGTGAGTATTTATGTTTACCGGCATTATTGAAGCCCTAGGCACATTAAGAAAAATTGATCGCAAAGGCGATGATATTCGTTTAAATGTAGCTAGTGGTAGTTTGGATTTATCTGATGTCAAACTAGGAGATAGTATTGCAACCAATGGTGTGTGTTTAACGGTTGTACAATGTCTACCTGATGGTTATGTTGCAGATATTTCAGCTGAAACTGTCGCATTAACTGGTTTTGCTGATTATAAAGTCGGACAAAAGGTTAACCTTGAAAAAGCGGTGATGCCAACGACGCGTTTAGGCGGCCATATGGTAAGCGGGCATGTTGATGGTATTGCAAGGGTTGAGCAACGAAATGTGCGCGGAAAAGCCATCGAGTTTTGGTTACTCGCACCTGAAGACTTATCTCGATATATCGCTCATAAAGGCTCAATAACCATTGACGGAGTTAGCTTAACAGTTAACGAAATTGATGGGCATCGTTTTAGGTTAACGATTGTGCCACATACAGCCGAAGAAACGACCTTGTTGGCTTTGCAAGCCGGCAGTAAGGTCAACATCGAAGTGGATTTAATTGCACGTTATTTAGAGCGCTTGATGAACGCTGAAAAAGCCACAAAATCCGAAGGCGGCATCACTATGGAAATGCTAGCCAACGCCGGATTTATGCGATAGAAAATAGAATACCCGAATATATTTAGCCTATGTTGCTGATATAGAAAAACTAAACATAAAGGTCTTAACATGGCACTACACAGTATAGAAGAGATCATCGAAGATATTCGTCAGGGTAAAATGGTTATCTTGATGGACGATGAAGATAGAGAGAATGAAGGCGATCTTATCATGGCGGCCGAAAAGGTGACGCCAGAGGCAATTAACTTTATGGCGACCTATGGTCGTGGATTGATTTGCCAAACAATGACTAAAGAGCGCTGTATGCAGTTAAATTTACCTTTAATGGTAACTAATAATAATGCACAGTTCTCGACAAACTTTACTGTATCAATTGAAGCTGCAACAGGTGTAACAACAGGCATTTCAGCTTATGATCGTGCTGTTACAGTTCAGGCGGCTGTTGCAAAAGATGCTAAAGCCGCTGATTTAGTTCAGCCTGGGCATATTTTCCCATTAATGGCACAAGATGGCGGCGTATTAACGCGTGCTGGACACACTGAAGCTGGTTGCGATTTAGCTCGATTAGCAGGTTTGGAGCCTTCAGGTGTGATCGTTGAGATTTTAAATGATGACGGCACGATGGCACGTTGTCCTGATTTAGAAGTGTTTAGTGAAAAACACGGTATTAAAATGGGGACAATTGCTGATTTAATTGAGTACCGTAATACCAAAGAAACCACTGTTGTGCGTGAAGCAGAATGTAAACTACCCACACGCTTTGGTGAGTTTACTATGGTGACATTTAGAGACACCATCGATAATCAATTGCACTATGCATTGGTAAAAGGTGAAGTGAAAGCTGATTGTTTAGTGCGTGTGCACTTGCAAAATACATTTAACGATTTGCTTCACTCTGAGCGAGATCAAAAACGTAGCTGGCCACTAGAAAAAGCGATGGAACGCATCGCTAATGAAGGTGGTGTTTTAGTATTATTAGGCCATGAAGAGCATTCAAGTGAGATGCTAGCCAAAGTAAAAGCGTTTGAAGCAGAAGACAAAGGTCAAGCACCAACTGCGGCGAAATGGGTCGGCACCTCACGTAAAGTGGGCATCGGTTCGCAAATACTATCAAGTCTTGGTGTCAGCAGCATGAGGCTATTGAGTTCGCCGAAACATTATCATTCGTTATCGGGCTTCGGTTTAGAAGTGACTGATTACATTGCAGAATAATTCACTAATTTAGTGAAGTTAACATTTATCATTAATTGCACAGGACTCAGGGCATTTTGCTGTGGTATTATACCGCCACTTTTGCCCAGAGCTGGGTGCTTTAGCTAATTTAGGTAAGATAATGAACGTAGTTCAAGGTAATATCGAAGCAAAAAATGCCAAAGTGGCGATCGTTGTATCGCGTTTCAATAGTTTCTTAGTTGAGAGTCTGCTTGATGGCGCAATAGATACACTAAAACGTTTTGGTCAGGTTGAAGATGACAACATTACTGTTGTTCGTGTTCCTGGCGCTGTTGAATTACCACTGGCTGCACGACGTGTTGCTGCTTGTGGGAAATTTGACGGTATCATTGCACTTGGTGCTGTGATTCGTGGTGGTACTCCGCATTTTGATTTAGTTGCAGGCGAGTGTAACAAGGGTCTAGCTCAAGTTGCTTTAGAGTTTGATATTCCTGTTTCATTTGGCGTGTTAACCACAGATACCATTGAGCAAGCAATTGAGCGCTCTGGTACTAAAGCAGGTAACAAAGGTACTGAAGCTGCCCTTGGCCTACTTGAAATGGTTAATGTTCTGCAAGAATTAGAACAACAGTTGGTATAGTAGTAGGAAAAGTAATGAAGCCTTCAGAGCGCCGTAAGGCACGCCGTTTAGCTGTTCAAGCTATCTATTCGTGGCAGTTAAGCCAAAATAACGTTGCTGACGTTGAACACGAATTTTTAACTGAGCAAAACATTAACGGTGTTGATGTAGCTTATTTTCGTGAGTTGCTATCAGGTGTAGCAACAAAAGCGACTCAACTTGATGCGCTTTTAAAGCCACATTTAGATCGTGATATTGAAGACGTATCGCCAGTTGAGAAAGCCATTGTGCGCTTAGCTGCGTATGAACTCACTTATCGTAAAGATGTGCCATTTAAAGTGGCTATCAACGAAGGTATCGAATTAGCGAAAGCCTTTGGTGCCGATGACAGTCATAAGTTTGTCAATGGTATGCTAGATAAGCTTGTTACTCGTAAGTAATAAATAAAACGGTATCTTCGGATACCGTTTTTGTATGGCTTACCGATTTCTATAACAGTAGGTGGGCGGGCAACCGTACCAAATTTATCGTGAAAGAATTCCAACTTATTGAACAATTTTTCCGTGATAAAGGTCAGAAACGTCGTGATGTTCATCTCGGCATTGGTGATGACTGTGCATTAGTACAACCAGCTGAAAACAAATCTATTGCAATTTCTTGTGACACCCTCGTCGAAAATATTCACTTCCTGCCTTCAATGCCTGCGCATGAGTTAGGCTATAAATCAGTGGCTGTAAACTTATCTGATTTAGCTGCAATGGGAGCTGATCCCGCTTGGATGACCCTGGCGTTAACCTTGCCTGATGTAGATAACGACTGGTTACAGCAGTTTAGTGAAGGGCTGTTTGAAGCTGCGGAATACTACAGTGTGAGTTTGATTGGTGGTGATACTACTCGTGGCCCACGCAGTATCAATATCACGATTCATGGTCAAGTTCCTACCGGTAAAGCCTTAACTCGTGGTGGTGCAAAAATCGGTGACTGGATTTATGTCACTGGTACCTTAGGCGATTCCGCATTAGGCTTGGATATTTTGCTAGGTAAGCAAGATGTTGACCCTCAGTTTAAAGAGTTTTTGATTAATCGCCATTATCATCCAACGCCAAGGATCTTGGCTGGACAAGCTCTGCGTTCATTAGCAACCAGTGCAATTGATTTATCTGATGGCCTTAACTCCGATATTGCTCATATATTAAAAGCTTCAAACGTTGGAGCCGTCATTGATGTCAATGAATTACCGTTATCGACTTCATTGGTTGGCTCAGTGGGGCCAGAGCAAGCAATCAATTATGCTTTGACTGGGGGCGAAGATTACGAGCTTCTTTTCACTGTACCTGAAGCACAACGGGGCGCTTTAGATACAGCCTTAATTCACGCAGGTGTTAAATTTGTCAAAATTGGACAAATATGCGCGGGTGATAAATTAAGGTTGGTATCCAATGGCGAACCATTTGAGCTAGACCTAAAAAGTTTTGAGCACTTTTAATGAATCTATTATCAAACGATCCAGCGGTAAAAAAATTATCACTTAAAAATCCAGTGCATTTTTTAGCACTTGGGTTTGGCAGTGGGTTAGCAGCTAAAGCCCCCGGCACTTTCGGTACATTAGCAGCCGTGCCATTAGTTTACTTAATGGGGCACCTTAGCTTAACCGCATTTATTATTATCACTGTGTTAAGTACGCTTATTGGCTTTTATATATGTGATAAAGCAGCCAAAGACATGGGAGTCCATGATCATGGCGCCATTGTCTGGGATGAGGTTGCCGGCTTAATGATTACCATGATAGCTGCCCCAGCGGGCTTAATATGGTTAGTCATTGGTTTTGCACTATTCCGTTTTTTTGATATTTTGAAACCTTGGCCTATTCGTTGGCTAGATGCCAAAGTTCATGGCGGCTTTGGTATTATGATTGACGATGTTTTAGCAGGCTTTTTTGCATTAATCTGTTTGCAGCTTATCTATTACTTCGTATAAGTCTTGATTGAACAATCACTAAAAAGCCCACCAATTGGTGGGCTTTTTAGTGATTAGTGAGCACTTTACTATCTTAGCTATTGAAGTAGTTCTCGAGCGTTAGCAAGTGTGTTTTCTGTAATAACATCACCAGCTAATAACCTAGCTAATTCACTGATCCTTTGCTCTTTATCAAGGGGTTTCATTTGCGTTTCAGTGCCACCACTTTTACTAAACTTGTTCACCAGCATATGTTGGTGACCATTACCTGCTACTTGAGGTAAATGGGTCACACAGATAACTTGAGTAGATTCCCCTAAACTGCGCAGCATACGTCCAACAACGGCCGCAGTTGGCCCAGAAATACCGACATCGACTTCATCAAATATGAGTGTCGGGGTGGCAACTTTTTTCGCAGTAATAACTTGAATACCTAAACCAATACGTGATAACTCACCACCAGAAGCGACTTTTGCAATCGGTTGAAGGGGTTGTCCTGGGTTAGTGGTCACTTGAAATTCAACTTGATCGCTACCAGTAACAGATTGAATGTCTGGGTTAAAATTGACTTCTATAGAAAACTTACCCTTGGGCATATTCAATTCATGAATCGAGCGAGTGACAAGTTTATTAAGCTCTTTTGCATAGCGAAGGCGGCTTTGGCTGAGTTTTTGAGCGCTTTTAATATAAGCTTGTTTACTGTCGTCAACTTGCTGTTGAATCTCATCTAGTCGGGTTGCATCGTTATTTAGCTCTTTTAATTCTATGGCTAATGCTTGATGGTGTTCAGCTAAATGTTCTGTTTGAACATGATGCTTTCTCGCCAGTTGCATGGCCTTGGAAATACGTTGTTCCAAAAATGCAAAATGCTCGGGATCTAGCTCTATTTTGCTTAAATAGTCTTGAACTTCACTGGTACTTTCTTGTACCTGAATTAAGGCTTCATTGAGCATGTTTGCAACACTTTGCAATGCTGGATCAAATGATTGTAATTGATCGGCAAAACCTATCACCCGATTTAATGAGGACTCGATATTGTGCTCATCATCCTCGCTAAGCAATTGAAGCGTTAATTGACAATTTTCAATTAAATCACTGCCGTTAGCCAAGCGTTTGTGTTCTTGCTCTATTTGCTCAAATTCACCAGGCTTTAAAGCAAATTCGTCCAGTTCTTCGACTTGGTATTGTAGAAGTTGTTTGCGGGCAATACGCTCTTGTTGGTTTAACTGTAATTGTTTTAATTCATTTTCAATGAGCTTACAGCGTTGATAGCTTTTACTCACATTGTCGATAAGGATACTGTGGTTGGCATAGCTATCGAGTAAGGTAAGTTGATGCTCACTTTTAAGCATGGCATGGTGAGCGTGCTGCCCATGAATTCCGACAAATAATTGTCCTAGTGCTTTAAGTTGAGTGAGTGGGACAGGGTTACCATTAATGTAGGCTCTAGAGCGACCGTCGGCGCTAATCGTTCGACGTAAAATACATTCTTCATCGACATCAAGATCATTATCTTCAAGCCAGCGTTTAGCATACGGCACATCTTCAAGCGAAAACCGTGCAGAAACTTCAGCTTTGTTTGCCCCAGGGCGAACGGTATTGGCATCGGCTCTATTGCCTAAGCATAGGCCTAGCGCATCGATAGCGATAGATTTACCGGCACCAGTTTCACCTGTGATGCTGGTCATTCCGGCTTTAAAGTCAAGTTCAAGAAAACGTACAATCGCAAAATTATTAATGCTTAATTGGCAAAGCATAATCTATCCCTGTGTAAAGAAACACCAAACCACTGTATTTATAAACAGTCTACACTGTTTTTATATACAGTAAAGTGCTGGTTGCTAATTTTTTTGAGTTGTATTTATGCGGAAGTTATTAGCAGCAAGAAGTTTAGTATTTAGTTGAGCTGTTCAAGTAATTGTTCAATCAGGGGAAGGCTAATAAAGGTGGCAAGGGTACTAATCAAGATGCATTTAGCGCTCGACAGCCCATAGGTTTGATAACGCTGTGCGAGTAAGTAAACACTTGCTGCAGTTGGTAATGCAGCTAAGATGACCCCCATGATAAGTAACTCGTTATCGACATTAAAATAGCGTAGTAAACCATAAGCAATCAATGGCTGAATCACGAGTTTAAGTATATTTAATATGCCCATTTCGATTGCAAGATGGTGAGGTGGCGTTTCAGGCTCTGTACCTCCATGCATTGCTTTAGCGAGAACCATACCAATCGCAAACAGCGCACATGGGCTTGAGGTATTGCCAATTAACCTCATCATCATGCTGATGCTATCAGGAATTGGGATATACAAAGCTGATGCCATGACCCCTAAAGTGCAACCAATAACAATGGGATTACTAATTAACGCATTCAACATAATAAGCACAGGGTGTCGTTTTTGCTTTTTATTGATGGCAAGTTCCATATTGACCATTGCAAAGGCAAACATAATGACAGATAACAAACTCGCAATTGCAGCAGCTGTGATTGCGTGATTGTTATCTGGATAAAGCATCATCATTAGTGGAATACCAATAAATGCGGTATTACCAAAGCTGGTATTTAACCCTCTGATAGCGGCTAGTGCCGGTTGTTTTTTATCTGCGATAGATGAAATGAGCACCGTAATGAAATAGGTCACAACCATTGCAATACCAAAGGCCGCAATAAAGCCCCATTGCATGATCTCATGTATATCGGTTTCGGCTAACGCAATGAATAAAATAGCGGGGAACGCCACGTAATAGACGTATTCGTTTAATGTAAAGTCGGTATCATGAGGAAGCACTTTTAGTTTTTGAACAATAAAGCCTAGCAACATGATGCCAAAGACAGCAATAAGGGGAGTTAAAATGTTGGCCATCATCTTCTCCTTATGTGTGTCTATTGGAAGTCAATGACATTGTTGATTTGACAGTCATTGGGTTGGCGAATAAGTTAATGATGCAAGTGCAACTCTGAGCGCACTAACAAGTGTGCTCAAAGTTTATCTATAGGCAGAATGCCCATAAATCTTGCCAATAAATATTGCTAACAAAAAACTCAGTTACTGAACACTGATCCCAATATTAGAAACACCAGCGTCGACTATTTCTTTACGTAACTCTTTAACGAATTCAGCTGATAATTTAGGGTTAGCTTCAATAATATCCAGTAACATTCCTTGTAGTTCTTTTTCTTCCTGCATCACAGGATGTGCGAAAACAAACTCTTCTACGACTTCTTCGTTTAATTCATCTTGAAGTTCATCAACACTGATAGCTTCAATGTAGTTGGCTACTGTACTTGAAGATAATTTACTGATGTTGGTAATGTCTTCTTCAATTTTACCCTGAATACCGCCAAGTAAGGTGGTTAACGCGACAGCTGCATCCATTGCTGGGTAAACTCCGTATGCTTCAAAGTTACTTGGCTCAGGGGTGTTGTCTTCTAAGCGTTGTAAATGAATGTCATAGTTAAATTTAAGTTTTTTATCGTATTGAGATTGCCACAATAGCTCTAAGACAGTGCTGAGTGTTTTTGGCTCGCCAAATTCGCAAACTTCAGAAAATAACTGATAATTTGGCAACATGCGTTGGCAAAGTGCGGTAGCAAATAATTGCTTTTGAGGTAAAGACAACGCTTTTAAACGTTTAAAAAAACCGGGTTTATGACTCATTGGGTACATCCGCTGATAACTGTGATATCACTTGATTTGCTGCTGATTCTACCTTAGTTAACTCATCAAGTAACTCAAGTATTTCTGGTTCAAGATCTTCAATGCTGGTTTTGTGCTTTAGCGCAGACTCAATTTCTTGGCAAAGCTTCTGAGTGTTAGGTACACCACAGTAACAACTTGCCCCATGAAGTTTATGCACGGTCTGTAACATGAGTTCGCTATTGACGGTTTTAAGGGCTGTTTCAATGTTAACAACGTTATCAGGTAATGAATCAACTAACATCTGCAGCATTTCGAGGGCTAAATCAGGTTTTTGATTCGTTTGAGCAAGGCATAATTCCCAATTTAGAGTGTGCATATCAAAATGGGTAAACTTAGGTTTATTGATCCAGCGATCAATAACTCCTTTAAGGGCTGCCTCATCAATCGGCTTAGGCAGATAACCGTCCATGCCGCTACCTAAAATTAATTCTCGCTCTTCTGCTATTGCGTGGGCAGTGACGGCAATGATTGGCGTATTGCGGTTTTGTGACTCTTGACGAATCAACTTGGTTGCTGTGATACCATCAGTGCCCGGCATTTGAATATCCATAAAGATGACATCGAATACTTGTTGTTTAGCATACTTAATCGCATCATCACCGTTATTCACCGATACCACATTCACCACGAGCTCTTTCAGTAAGGTATCAATTAATTTAAGGTTCGCTAAGTTGTCATCAACGGCCAGAACATTAAGGTTTTTACGTTCATAAACTGTTTCAGGCAATGTTTCAGTTAATAACGCTGTTTGCGTTGGTGGGTGTATCAACTGATTCGCTAAATCATAGTCACTGACCGGCATACTCATCAGTATATCCGTATTAGGTCTTAATCCTTGGTTTAAGATTTCTTGTTGCTCGATACCGTCATGCAATAACACCAAGCAAGCTGTCTTTTCACGAGCAAGTTTTAAGAAGCTGAGTAATTGCTCATTATCTTTAAAGCCATGGCAGCCTAAAAGAATATAATCGTAGTGCACTTTACTTGAAGACAATGTGGTTTCTAAATGTGGTAGTTGTCCCACAGACGTTAAATGCATTCCCCAAGCTTCAAAGCGGCGATTAAAGGTATCACGAGTGAGCTCTCGTGATTCAAACAGTAATAGTGTTTTATCCCGCAAAGACTCTAAGTGTAATACTTCACCGATATGGAATTGACTTAGCTCAAGCGGCAGCATAAACCAGAATGTCGACCCTTTATTAGGCGTAGAAGTAAAACCGATTTGCCCGCCCATTTGATTGATTAAGCGTTTGGTAATCACTAAGCCTAATCCTGTACCGCCAAAGCGTCGAGATATAGACGAATCAGCTTGCCCGAAAGCTTGGAATAAATATTCTTGTTGGCCTTCATCGATACCGATACCTGTATCAATCACTTCGCAGCGCAAAGTAATGTTTTCATCTCGCTGGCCAACTAAATGCATTTTTAAAATCACACTGCCTTCATCGGTAAATTTAATCGCATTACCAATTAAATTTGTCATGATTTGACCTACGCGCATTGCATCGCCACTGACACTTTCTGGCACGTTGTCATCAATATCGACAACTAATTCAATGCTTTTTTCATGGGCGCTACCCGCCACGATACTGATGGTGTCGGCAATGGTTTCTCTCAAAGCAAAAGGCATTTTTTCAAGAACCATTTTACCCGCTTCGAGTTTAGAGAAATCAAGAATGTCATTAATGATGCCGAGTAAGTTACTGGCACTTCTTTCAATGGTTTTGATGTAATCAAGCTGGCTAGAGTGCAGGGGCGTTTTAATCAGTTGTCGAGAAAAACCAATGACACCGTTAAGCGGAGTACGTAACTCGTGAGACATGTTTGCTAAAAACTCAGATTTTATTCGGCTAGCTTCAAGCGCCCGTTTTTTAGCTAAGTCCAACTCAACGTTTTGAATCTCAATTTGCTCTAAGGTTTCACGCAGATCAGAAGTCGCTTGGTCAATATTTTGCTGCATTTCATCGTGATATTCAGACAAGGAGCTTGCCATGGCATTAATGCCACGCTTCAGTAAATCTAGCTCACCGATAAGTTGTCCTTCAAGGCGAGTATCGAGCTTTCCTTCACGGATTTTTGCGACGACCCGAACCATTTCTGTAATTGGGTAGTTCACATGCTTTACTAATCGAAAGGTGAAAAATAGATTTAACTGCACCCCGATTAATACAATAACAAAAGCCGCTATCGCTGCCCGATGTTGTTCTAATAATGCATTTTCTTTGTTTAATAATATTGAAATGTAGCCCAGTATTTGCTGACCTTCCGCATTATTGATAACGCTAGTTCCTGTCGGAGCAGGAGAGGCTGTTGCAATATAGTTATTGGTTTTGGGCGCAATACCGGTATGGGATAAAATAGGCACACGAATGACCATAGTATCGTCTATGGTTTCATATTGGCTGGCGATTAAATTTCTCAGCGCTAGTGGATATCGCATACTTTCGAAATCTTTATGGTAGTGCGAGGTGACAAACAGTTGGTTGTCGCTATCAAAAATGGCGATAGAGTGAATCAAAGAGGAGTTGTTTAATTGCGATGCAGCTAATAAGCGTTTAGTGGCTTCTCTGTCTTCGGTGACAAGACCAAATTCACTTGCAATAGCCAATGGTTCGACAATACTACGGCCTTGGGCGATTAAGGTTTCTTCAAGTTCATAAAAACGGTTTATGGTGAAGTAACTTCCAAGTAGAATACCCACCATCACGGTAGGCGCTAACGCAAGTACAAGCACCCACGAACGGAGGCTGTATTTGGTCATGTTGTTAGCATTATTCATCGTGAAGTAATTATTCCTAAAGACTTTTATCAAATATGTTGTCTAGATTGCCAGAAATAGAGCACTCTTGACCAGTTTTTTATTCCATACCAGAGGCCAAAATGGCGCAATTTTTTAAAGCAAAACCGAACAAAACGAAGCAGTTATCAGCTAAGTTGAGTTTAACGGTAACACAACTCGATCACCTTGGCGCTGGTATAGCGCAGCATAATGGTAAGGTCGTGTTTATACCTGGTGCGCTCCCTGGTGAAAAAGTGACGGTTCAGCTAACAGAACAAAAGAAAAAATACGCTAAAGCGAAATTAATCGGTATTGACGAAAAAACACCAAATCGTGCCAAAGCAAAATGTCCACATTATCAACAGTGTGGCGGTTGTGATTTACAACACTTAAGCATAGATGCACAACGTCAACATAAACAAGCTGCCTTAACTAATTTAATGAGCAAACTGGCAGTGGATGTCGAGGACGGTATTCTTACTGAGCCTGTCGTCAGTGAAGATTGGCATTATCGCCGAAGAGCGAGGCTCGCTACGCTGTTTAATAAGAAATCAAAAATGCTCGAATTAGGCTTCCGTGCTGCCAATAGCAATAATATTGTGCAAATAAAACAATGTGATGTATTAGCGAAGTCATTATCAAATTTAATCACACCGTTTACCGCATTACTTAATCAACTTTATGCTAAGACAACGTTAGGGCATGTGGAGTTAACTGAAGCAGAAAATGGCGTGTTTGCGGTATT
The DNA here is from genome assembly GCF_001675935.1 of Shewanella sp. UCD-FRSSP16_17. Classification (NCBI taxonomy): domain Bacteria; kingdom Pseudomonadati; phylum Pseudomonadota; class Gammaproteobacteria; order Alteromonadales; family Shewanellaceae; genus Shewanella; species Shewanella sp. UCD-FRSSP16_17. The sequence goes on along the minus strand of NZ_LZFV01000002.1, from coordinate 349,796 downwards.
GCGCATCACTAAAGCTTTGAAAGAAAGTGATAGTCAGTTACTCATCGAGTTTGCCAAAGCGCAAAAAATTCACTTGCTAACTCAAGATAATGAAGGTCAATTACAGTCTCTGTTTGTGGCAGATGAGTCTCAAGCCGATGTTATTACTGAGAATCATATTAGATTACCTTTTTATCGGTTAGCTGAAGGCCAAGTTCAATGCCAGTTCAGTCCTGGTAATTTTGTGCAAGTGAATGCGGATATTAATCAAAAGATGGTTACTCAAGCTATTGAGTGGTTAGCACCTAAAGAAAATGAACGAATTTTAGATTTGTTTTGTGGGGTAGGTAATTTTAGTTTGCCATTGGCGTTACAAGCCGCAGATGTGGTTGGGGTTGAAGGCGTGCCTGAAATGGTGGCTCAAGCCAATCAAAATGCGAAAGAAAACCAATTAAACAATATTCACTTTTACCATGCCGATTTAAGTGCAGATTTATCTGAGGCAAGCTGGTTAGGACAAATTGATAAATTACTTCTCGATCCGGCTCGTGCCGGTGCATATGAAAGCTTGCAATGGTTGTCTAAAATGAAACCTGCAAAAGTGGTCTATGTATCCTGTAACCCAGCAAGTTTAGCGCGCGATAGTCAGGTGTTAATTGAGCAAGGTTATCAATTGAGTAAATTGACTATGTTAGATATGTTTCCACAAACGCATCATATTGAAGCGATGGCATTATTTGAAACTCGCTAAGCTGAACCAGCCAAAGCAAGTCGGTTCATTTTTTGGTTATTGGCTAAAGGTTTTTGGGGAATGTTGCTCACGTAACACTAAATTCATTCTAGATGATTTATTATTGATATTACGTGTCGCCAATACCCAGAACAACTCACTTTTGGCCAAACAATAAGCTGAAATTTGAATTTTACGTAAGAATTTGTAAATTGAGTAATATTAATTTGACATAAAATACTCAACCCTCAAGATGACTATTTTTATCTGTGCAGGGCGAAATGCACTGCGTTAGTTTTGTTGATATTGCTTGTTTCATTGTAAGGGTAAAATAAGTACCGAAAAGGAAGTTTACTATGGTCTCAGTCCGAGAAGCACATTTCAATTCATCAGATTTTAATATCGATGAATGGGTAAAGCGTTATATAGAAAACGCCGAAGAAGCCCAAATGTTGCTGGAACTTATTCAACAGCTCGATGCTTTGCCAACCGCAACGCCAGATGTTCATCGTGGGTTACTTGACCGAGCACGAGAGATGGTCGAGATTCTTGCTCCTTTAAACATGGACATCGAAACCCTGCAGGCCTCACTGCTTTTTATCGTTCATGATGAAGGCATATTATCCATTGAGGATATCGAAGAAAAATTTGGTGCAAGTTTAAGTAAACTTGTGGCGAGTGTTGTCACCATGGAAGCCATTGGTGCACTAAAAGTCAGCCAAGATTCTCGTGCAGCCGAACCGCAAATTGATAATATTCGTAAAATGCTATTGGCTATGGTCGAAGATGTTCGTGCTGTAGTAATAAAACTTGCTGAGCGGTTACGTTTACTTCGTGAAGTCAAAAATGGCGATGAAGAAACTCGGGTTTTGATTGCGCGTGAAGTTGCTGATATATATGCCCCTCTTGCCAACCGATTAGGTATCGGCCAACTCAAATGGGAACTAGAAGACATCTCTTTTAGATACCTGCACCCAGTTGTTTATAAAGATATTGCTAAGCAATTAGACGGTAAACGTGTCGATCGAGAAGTGTTTGTCGATAAGTTTGTTACTCAGCTGCAAGAGCGTTTAGATAAAGATAATATTCGCGCTAAAGTCTACGGTCGTCCAAAGCATATTTACAGTATTTGGCGAAAAATGAAGGGTAAAGATCTTACCTTTGATGAGCTATTTGATGTACGAGCGGTGCGAATTGTCACTGACCGCTTGCAAGACTGTTATGGTGCTTTAGGGGTTGTGCATACCTTGTGGCACCATATTCCGCGAGAGTTCGATGATTATGTCGCAAACCCTAAACCTAATGGCTACCAATCTATTCACACTGTGGTCGTGGGCCCAGAAGGCAAGACCGTTGAAATACAAATCCGCACAGAAACCATGCATCAAGATGCAGAGCTCGGTGTAGCAGCTCACTGGAAGTACAAAGAAGGTACTGCTGGTGGTAAACAAAGTGGTTATGAAGAAAAAATTAACTGGCTACGTAAGATTTTATTGTGGCAAGAGGATGTGGCTGAAACTGGCAACCTTGTCGAAGAAGTGCGCAGTCAGGTTTTCGAAGACCGAGCATATGTATTTACCCCCAATGGTGAGGTAGTCGATTTACCGCTAGGTTCCACGGTACTGGATTTTGCTTACTACATTCACTCCCATGTCGGTCACAAATGTATTGGCGCTAAAGTGGATGGCCGTATTGTGCCGTTTACATACCAAGTTGAGACCGGTGAACGAATTGAAATCATCACCTCAAAACACCCTAACCCGAAACGCGATTGGCTTAACCCTAACTTAGGCTACATTAAGTCATCTCGTTCACGCTCTAAAATTCAGCACTGGTTTAAACAACAAGACCGTGACAAAAACATGGTTGCAGGTAAAGAATTACTAGAGGCTGAACTGGCAAGAGTGTCGCTGAAACTTAAAGATGCTCAAGTTGCGGTTGAGCGTTTTAACATGAACTCTATGGATGACATGTTAGCGGCGATTGGTGGGGGGGATTTACGTTTAAATCAAGTGGTCAACTTTGTTGAAACTAGCTTGCGTAAAGAGCCGAGTACAGAACAAGAAATTGTCGAAGAAATCATTAAACGCTCCCATACAAAGCCAGCTCGAAAAGGCAAAGGCCAGGTCGAAGTTAATGGGGTAGGTAATTTATTAAGCCACATTGCAAGTTGCTGTAAACCTGTTCCTGGAGATGAAATATTTGGTTATATCACCATGGGGCGCGGCGTATCGGTACATCGTAGTGATTGCTCACAAGTTAAAGAGTTAATGCGTGCTCACCCTGAGCGCAGCGTTGAGGTCGTATGGGGCGAGAACTATTCAGGTGGTTATCGCATTAAAGTCCAAGTGAGCGCTCACGATAGAAGCGGCTTGTTAAGAGACGTCACAACGGTGCTTGCGGCTGAAAAGTCCAATGTGATGGCGATGAGCTCAACATCGGATGAAAAAAATCAAACTGCTGCAGTCGACCTTGAATTAGAACTGTATAACTTAGATGGCTTATCAAGAATATTAGTTAAGCTTGGTCAGATAGAGGGTGTGATTGAAGCAAGACGGTTATAATCATTCGACTAGTTGAAAGTGATACGTTTTAATTAAGGTGGTAAATCAACTGGTTTACCACCTTTTTCTTTCATAGTTTTAGTTTACTGTTTGTCCCATTTTTATAACGCGCAAAAGAGTATTTACCATGTCACAAACTCCAGATACTGCTGAATTAGATGCCCTGCTAGTAAGCCAGCCACAAAACATTATTCAACCATTGTTAAACATAATGGAAAAACTGCGAGATCCTGAAACGGGATGCCCATGGGATAAACAACAGACATTTGCGAGCATAGTGCCGTTTACGCTTGAAGAGGCTTATGAAGTCGCTGATGCCATTGAGCAAGCCGACTTAACATCATTACCAGATGAGCTAGGCGACTTGTTATTTCAAGTGGTGTTTTATTGTCAATTAGGAAAAGAGCAGGGCTTATTTGATTTTGCCACCGTAGTAGATAAAATTTGCGATAAATTAACCCGCCGACACCCGCATGTATTTCATCAACAAAGCGCTCTAAAGCTAAGTTCAACTAACAGTGTGCCAACTAACAATGACACGACAATAGACAACGCCGAAAAAGTTAAACAGTCCTGGGAGGCGATTAAACAAACAGAGCGTGAACAAAAACAGCAGTTTTCTCTACTTGATGATATTCCAGTATCACTTCCAGCATTAAATCGTGCGATTAAAATTCAAAAAAGAGTTGCAAAAGTCGGCTTTGATTGGCCTGATTTAGTCCCTGTTGTCGCTAAAGTCCATGAAGAAATCGACGAAGTCATGGAAGAGGCGAAACATTTACAAGCTGAGCCAGAAATCTACCAAGCTAAAGTGGTTGATGAAATGGGGGATTTACTTTTTGCTGTAGCCAATATGGCGAGGCATCTAGGTGTTAATCCTGAATCTGCACTGCGACAAGCGAATCAAAAATTTGAGCGTCGATTTAGAGGTGTTGAAAGTTTAGCTGAAAAAAGTACAAAAACCATGAGTGAGCACACACTCGAAGAGCTAGACGCATATTGGGATACCGTTAAGCAAACCGAGCGAAGCAAATAATTACAGACTTGAATTAGAGCAAGTTGTTTATAGAGATTGAACTAAACAGCTCTGAACTAAACAACGATGAACTTAACAACGATGAGCCCATTATCTAGCATTAATTAAGTCAAAAGTTGAAAGATAGCGCCAGTCATTATTCATTAAGGTATCAGTCCCAAAGGCATCAGTCGTTAAAATACTGGGCGTTAAGCAATTAGGCGCTAAGAAACTGGCGGTTATGGCACTTGTGGCTAAGAGACTGGCGGCAAAGGTACTTGTGGAAAAGATATTGGAATAGATTTTGGTCATAAGTATTTGAAATAAAGTGTGGGATTCACAACAGAGGCAGTGAATCATTCTTATCGCCGTGTTTAATCGCACCACTAAGAATAGAATCAATTGGTTAAATTACACTTTGTTGCGGGGATAAATGGGTAACAGGCTCGCTAAAACAGTGAGCATAAGTTTTATATTAATTTAATGAGTTTATTGTTTGTTGTTATCAGGCTAATTTGGTAGAATGTCGCCCCGTCCTAGTGCTTTCTTACAAGCACGTATTTTTCAAACTCACATTCTCAGGTTCAGCATGACTACAAGGTATATCTTCGTTACTGGTGGCGTTGTTTCTTCACTAGGTAAAGGCATTGCAGCAGCGTCGCTCGCAGCAATTTTAGAGGCGCGTGGCCTCAATGTAACCATTATGAAACTGGACCCATACATTAACGTTGATCCAGGTACCATGAGCCCGACCCAGCACGGTGAAGTATTCGTGACTGAAGATGGTGCTGAAACTGACTTAGACTTAGGTCATTACGAGCGTTTTATTCGTACCAAAATGAACCGTCGTAACAACTTCACTACTGGTCGTATTTACGAGCAAGTATTACGTAAAGAGCGTCGTGGTGATTATTTAGGCGCAACCATTCAGGTTATACCGCATATTACTAATGCGATTAAAGAGAAAGTACTTGAAGGTGGTGAAGGCCATGATGTTGCTATCGTAGAGATTGGTGGCACTGTAGGTGATATTGAATCATTGCCTTTCTTAGAGTCTATTCGTCAATTAAGTGCAGAGCTAGGACGTGATCGCACTTTATTTATGCATTTAACCTTAGTGCCTTTCTTAGGTGCTGCAGGTGAGATTAAGACTAAACCTACACAGCACTCTGTTAAAGAGTTGCGTTCAATTGGTATTGCGCCAGATGTACTTGTATGTCGTGGTGACCGCGCGATCCCTGTGAATGAAAAAGCAAAGATCTCGCTATTCTGTAATGTAGAAGAAAAAGCCGTTATCTCGCTTAAAGATGTAGACAGTATCTACAAAATCCCAGCGTTACTTCGCTCGCAAGGTCTTGATGAATTAGTTATCAAGCGCTTTGGTATTGATTGTAAAGAAGCAGATTTATCTGAGTGGGAAAATGTAATTTACCAAGAAGCTAACCCAACAGGTGAAATCACTATTGGTATGGTGGGTAAATACATTGAATTACCTGATGCTTACAAGTCAGTCAATGAAGCATTAAAACATGCTGGCCTGAAAAATCGTTTAACCGTTAATATCACATACGTAGATTCACAAACTGTTGAAGCAAAAGGTGCTGAAGTTTTAGAAGGCTTAGACGGTATCTTGGTTCCTGGTGGTTTCGGTGAACGTGGTGTTGAAGGCAAAATTTATGCTGCTAAATACGCCCGTGAAAATAACGTACCTTATTTCGGTATCTGTTTAGGTATGCAAGTGGCATTGATTGAGTTTGCTCGTAACGTTGCGAACCTTGAAAATGCGCATTCAACAGAATTTGATTCTTCAACTGACCATCCAGTTATTGGTTTGATCACTGAGTGGATCAATGAAGAAGGTAATATTGAGAAGCGTCATGAAGAGTCAGATCTAGGTGGCACGATGCGTTTAGGCGCTCAGCTTTGTCATTTACTGGAAGGTTCTAAAGCTGCAGCGGCGTATAATTCGAATACGTGTGTTGAACGTCATCGTCATCGTTTTGAAGTGAACAACAACTACGTTGAGCGCTTAGAGAAAGCAGGATTAGTATTCAGTGGTCTTTCATCTGACCGCAAGTTAGTTGAAATGATCGAGCTGCCAAATCACCCTTGGTTTGTTGCGGGTCAATTCCATCCAGAGTTCACCTCGACGCCACGTGATGGCCACCCACTATTTGAAGGGTTTGTAGCTGCCGCTGCTGCCCATCAAAAAGGTGATGCTAGCTAAATAATGAAAGCCATTGATGCCAACATCAATGGCTTTTTTTTATCCATAGACAATCTTGTGCGCTTTGATAGTTGCTGCGCTAACATAATAGGTCTATGCTATGCTGCGAATTGATTTTAAATTACCAAACTGAAAGTGAAATACCAATAGTGATTCATTATTTAGATTAATGTTACTGATTATTGGTATTGATTTTCTATTTTAATTTTATCTTACATATATCGAGGATATTATGGCTAACATTATTAACGTCATTGGTCGCGAAATCATGGATTCGCGTGGTAACCCAACAGTAGAAGCTGAAGTACATCTTGATGATGGCTCTTTTGGTATGGCTGCTGCACCATCAGGTGCATCTACTGGTTCACGTGAAGCATTAGAATTACGTGACGGCGACAAAGCACGTTACTTAGGTAAAGGTGTCTTAAAAGCAGTTGAAGCGGTAAACGGCCCAATTGCAGATGCACTAAAAGGTAAAGATGCATTGGCTCAAGCTGAACTTGACCAAATCATGATTGACTTAGATGGTACTGAAAATAAAGCTAAATTTGGTGCTAACGCTATTTTAGCTGTGTCTTTAGCTGCGGCTAAAGCTGCTGCTGCATCAAAGAAAGTACCTTTATATGTTCATATCGCTGATTTAAACGGTACGCCTGGTGTTTACTCTATGCCACTACCAATGATGAACATCATTAATGGTGGTGAGCATGCTGATAACTCAGTAGATATTCAAGAGTTTATGATTCAGCCTGTTGGCGCTGCTAACTTCCGTGAAGGTTTACGCATGGGTGCTGAAGTATTCCATAGCCTAGCGAAAGTCTTAAAAGCTGACGGTCATTCAACTGCAGTGGGTGATGAAGGTGGTTTTGCACCTAACCTTCCATCTAATGCATCAGCATTAGCTGCAATTAAAGTCGCTGTAGCGAATGCTGGTTACGAGTTAGGTAAAGACATCACACTAGCGATGGACTGTGCCGCATCTGAGTTTTATGACAAAGAAGCAAATATCTATGACCTTAAAGGTGAAGGTAAAAAGTTCACTTCAGAAGAGTTTAACTACTTCTTACAAGATCTAACGAAAGAATACCCAATTGTTTCAATTGAAGATGGTCTTGACGAGTCTGATTGGGACGGTTTTGCACACCAAACTAAATTGTTAGGTGACAAAATCCAATTAGTTGGTGACGATTTATTCGTGACAAATACTAAAATTTTGAAGCGCGGTATCGACAACGGTATTGCTAATTCAATCTTAATCAAATTTAACCAAATTGGTTCGTTAACTGAAACGTTAGCTGCTATCAAAATGGCTAAAGATGCTGGCTTTACTGTCGTTATTTCTCACCGTAGTGGTGAAACAGAAGATGCAACGATTGCAGACTTAGCTGTTGGTACTGCTGCAGGCCAAATTAAAACGGGCTCATTAAGCCGTAGTGATCGTGTGGCTAAGTACAACCAACTCCTTCGTATCGAAGAAGCACTAGGTGAAAAAGCACCTTATAACGGTTTAAAAGAAGTGAAAGGCCAAGCTTAATTTCAAATCTTAGCTAAATCTTAAAAAGGTCACCACTAGGTGGCCTTTTTTGTTGTACTATAGCATTACTATTATTTTTAAATTTCGCCGAAAACCAACTATATGAAACGACTTTTACTATTACTTTTTATCTTAGTAGGCTTGTTGCAGTATCGACTATGGTTAGGCGAGAACAACCTTTCTCAGTATATGAATTTGCAAAAGCAAATTGCCAGCCAACAAGAAAGTAATAATAAACTTATTGCAAGAAACCTCGTGCTTAAAGAAGAGATTATTGATCTTAAAAGTGGCACTGAAGCAATTGAAGAACGTGCTCGCAATGAGCTAGGCATGGTAAAGGAAGGAGAAACTTTCTATCGTGTCGTAGGTAATAACCCTCGTAATAATTCTACCTTTGGTCAGTAAAAAAATGATGAAGTCTGTAACATCAGATGTGATTGCCATTGTGCCGGCAGCTGGCATTGGCGCAAGAATGGGCGCCACTATTCCTAAACAGTATCTATCACTTGGTGAGCAAAGTATTTTAGCCCACACCTTAGATAGCTTAATCGCTCATGATGATATCAGTGAAGTCATTGTTGCTTTGCATCCTGACGATCGATTCTTTGAGACATTGTCTCAGGCTGAACATCCAAAGATAACGACTGTTATCGGCGGAGATGAACGAGCTGATTCTGTGCTCGCCGCTCTTAGCGCTATCTGTAAAAATGATCACAGCACTCAGCTTAAATGGGCATTGGTTCATGATGCAGCAAGACCATGTTTAACCCAAACTGATATCGATAAATTACTGTCTTCTCGAGAGCAATTTCCACAAGGCGCTATTTTGGCTATGCCGGTAAGAGATACCATGAAAAGGTGTGAGTCATCGAGTCAGTCAATTGCAGAAACCGTGTGCCGAGATAATTTATGGCATGCATTGACGCCACAGCTATTCCCAGCAGGGCAGTTGCAACAACATCTATCATCAGCACTTGAGCAAAATATCACGATTACAGATGAAGCCAGTGCAATGGAGTGGGCTGGTGTGAACCCAGGCTTGGTCAACGGTAGAGCTGACAATATTAAAGTGACTCACCCTGATGATCTGCAACTTGCAAAGCTGTTTTTAGCGCATATCAACAGCAAATAAGCTTGATAAACCTATACGCATAAACATTAACGAAAAGTGATAATGATGAATATACGAATTGGACATGGTTTTGACGTACACAAGTTTGGTGGAGATAAACCACTTATTTTAGGCGGTGTCACAGTACCTTATGAGACGGGATTAATTGCTCACTCAGATGGTGATGTTGTGCTGCATGCTGTTTCAGATGCGATTTTAGGCGCTATGGCGCTTGGAGATATTGGTAAGCATTTTCCTGACACCGATGCTGAATTTGCAGGGGCTGATAGCCGTGTTTTATTAAGACATTGCTTTAATCTCGCAAAGCAGAAGCAATTTATTGTTGGCAACCTTGATGTCACTATTATTGCTCAAGCGCCTAAAATGCTACCTCATATTGAAGCCATTCGTCAGTGTATTGCGACTGATTTAGAGACGCATGTTGAGCATATTAATGTTAAAGCGACTACGACTGAAAAGTTAGGTTTTACAGGTCGTAAAGAAGGTATAGCCGTTGAGTCAGTTGTATTAATGACACAAAAATAGTTAAACCATTTTCTTGTAAGTGCCGTTCAACTTACAACCCCAATGAGTTAGAGAAAATATCATGAGTTCGTTACATTACCTTTTTGGTAAGCCTGCATGTAAAGCTGATTTACGTACTGTAAACAGTGATTTTATCGTTAAAGAAATGCTCCCTTTCAGTCCAACAGGTGAAGGTGAGCATCATATGATCCATGTGCGTAAAGAGGGCTTGAATACCAATCAGGTGGCTGAAATCTTGGCTAAATTCGCTAAAGTTCATCAAAAAGAAGTGACGTACGCGGGCCAAAAAGATAAAAACGCCGTTACTGAGCAATGGTTCGGAGTCAGAATTCCGGGAAAAGAAACCCCTGACTGGCAGTCTCTTTCAACAAAAGATAATAATGATGTAAAGGCGAATGAAGCTGACTTAGCGAATAAAGAAAATACCCCTCGCTTAACCATATTATCTAGTCAGCGCCATAGTAAAAAATTGCGTATTGGGACATTACTTGGAAATCGTTTTGAACTCACCCTGCGCAATGTCAGTGACAAGGTTGAGCTTGAGAAACGTATTCAACAGGTAATGCAAACTGGTGTCCCTAATTATTTTGGGGAACAGCGCTTTGGTCATCAAGGTAAGAATTTGATTTTTGGCCAGCAAATGCTAGCAGGAAAAAAAGTAAAAGATCGAAAAAAGCGCAGTATGTATCTTTCGGCAGTTCGCTCTAATGTGTTTAATCAAGTGGTGTCTTATCGATTAAACCATCATAGTATTGCGCCTCTGACAGGAGATTGCGTCATGCTTGCGGGGAGTAAAAGTTTCTTTGTGACAGATAAATGGGATCCTGAAACATTAGCAAGATTATCAAGCAATGATATTCAGTTATCGGCGCCGTTATGGGGAAGAGGTAGCATACTCCCTCAAGCTGATGCCGCTAATGTTGAGCAAGCTGCGTTAATAGCACTAACAAACGATCTACAAGGGTTAGAGCAAGCTGGGTTAGAGCAAGAAAGACGGCCTATGCTGTTAAAACCGCAAGCATTGAAATATCGTTTTGAGCAAGACACCTTGTTCATAGAGTTCATATTACCTGCAGGTAGCTATGCAACCTCCGTTTTACGAGAGTTATTGGATTATCAAGATGTGCAGGAAGTTGCACGTCAGCAAAGGGTTGCTGAACAACAAATGCAAGCTTCAATGCAAGTAGAAAACCTACAAAAAGCGCAAGAGTCGACAAAGTGATTAATATACTCGTTAGTAATGATGATGGAGTAACGGCTCCAGGTATAAAAGCCCTTGCTGTTGAACTTGCTAAAATCGCGAAGGTAAAAGTGGTCGCTCCTGATCGTAACTGTTCTGCAGCGAGTAATTCTTTGACCTTGACTAACCCATTAAGAATTAATAACTTAGATAATGGGTATATTGCGGTTAATGGCACACCTTCCGATTGTGTTCACTTAGCAATTCGTGAGCTATGTGATAATGAACCCGATATTGTCGTATCTGGCATTAATGCAGGCGCAAACATGGGTGATGACACATTATATTCAGGCACAGTGGCAGCAGCGATGGAAGGGCGCTTTTTAGGACTGCCTGCCATTGCTGTGTCTTTAGTTGGTAAAGAGCTGATACATTATCAAAGTGCTGCAATTTATGCGGCTAGAATTGTACAAGGCTTGCTTGAACATCCCATTAATAATGATCAAATTTTAAATGTTAACGTCCCTGACTTGCCTGTAGAAGAAATCAAAGGCATACGTGTGACTCGCCTAGGCTCGAGACATAAAGCTGAAGGCATGATCAAAGCTCAAGATCCTGCTGGGCGAGATATATACTGGTTAGGCCCGCCAGGTAAAGAACAAGATGCGAGTGATGACACTGACTTTGGTACTGTAGAGCAAGGTTTTGTTTCAATCACTCCGTTAACTGTCGACTTAACTGCATATAATCAGCTTGCTGGTTTAGAGAACTGGATAAATAAACTATGAGCCAGGTAGCCTCAACAGTTGCCATTAATTTAGCGAGAAAGTTACACGAAGCTGGGATTCGTAATAATGCCGTCTTACAAGCCGTGTCTAATACTCCAAGAGAGCTATTTTTAGATGGCGCTTTGGCGCATAAAGCTTATGAGAATACCGCCTTACCCATTGGGCAAGGACAAACGATTTCTCAGCCTTATATTGTCGCAAGAATGACTGAATTGTTGTTACAACATAATCCTAGCAAAGTGTTGGAGATTGGCACAGGTTCAGGATATCAAGCTGCGATATTAGCTCAGTTAGTGCCGCAACTGTGCACTATTGAACGAATTAAAGCGTTGCAAATTCAAGCTCGGCAGCGATTAAAGCGTTTAGATTTGCATAACGTTTCTTTTAAATACGGTGATGGCTGGAAAGGGTGGCAGAACAAAGCTCCTTTTGATGCCATTATGGTGACTGCTGCTGCAGCTTCAGTGCCAGAAGCTTTATTGATGCAGTTATCAGAAGGCGGTGTATTAGTGATCCCTGTTGGAGAAGACTCCCAGCAATTATTAAAAATTACTCGTCACGGGAATGAGTACAGTTCACAGATTATTGAGGCAGTAAAATTCGTCCCATTAATTAATGGCGAACTCGCTTAATTAGGGTGATATTTCCTATCATTTTGGAGAACATGCTTGAAGTATCACAATTGGGTTTTAATCACTTTCATATTGCTTTCAATTACGGGTTGTAGTTTTCAAGCTCATACTCCAGCACCTGTGAGTAGCATTTCGGCTTCTGCTGGGCCGAAATACAATAAAGGCTCGATCACCACCGGCACTTACAAAGTAAAACGTGGCGATACCTTGTATTCAATTTCTTGGGGGGCAGGCAAGGATTTTAGCGATATTGCTAAATATAATCGCCTCAAAGCACCTTACACAATTTACCCCGGGCAGACACTGAAACTCTATCAGCCTACACCTAGCAAAACGTCAGCTAAACCGGTTGCTATAGCGAACAGTAAACCTAAGCCTGCAAAGAAACCTGTGGCAAAACAAACTACAGCTACAAAACAGGCTAGCACTAGTGCTGATAAAAATAGTACAAAAAAAGAGCTTGATCACAAAGCAAAGCCTGCGTATTCTGTAAAAACTACCCAAGAAAAAACGGTACAAGTAGCGAAAAATCCTGTTTCACGCTTGCCAGATAAAGTAAGCAAGTGGAATTGGCCGAATAAAGGTCGAATAATAGGGTATTTCTCTACCACTCAACAGGGGAATCAGGGCATTAAGCTTGCGGGTTCTCGCGGTGATATTATTAAAGCCGCAGCTGATGGAAGAGTGGTTTATGCCGGCAATGCACTTCGTGGATATGGTAATTTAGTCATTATTAAGCATAACGAAGATTTTTTAAGTGCATATGCTCATGCTGATGCAATATTGGTCAAAGAAAAACAATATGTAAATGCAGGACAGACAGTGGCGAAAATGGGTAGCACAGGGGCAAACCAGGTGATGTTACATTTTGAGATCCGTCTCCATGGTAAGTCAGTTAACCCATTAAATTATTTACCTAAACGCTAACTGTTTAGTTCACATCAAAACGGAGGATAGGCAAGTGCAGTAGATACTTAAATTTTATCAGGTTTGGGAGAGCACCATATGAGCCAGAAACAAAACGCTGCAGTAGCAGAAGAGCTTATGGATTTAGCTAAACAACCAGAAGAGGTTGCACTAAAGGCAGGAACTAAAGCCAAAACAGCACAGCAACCCGATATCGACCAACAAGTTCAAGATGATCTGCAAAAGAATCTTGACGCCACTCAACTATATTTAGGTGAGATTGGTTTTTCCCCTTTGCTTAGTGCAGAAGAAGAAGTCTTCTTTTCACGTAAAGCACTCAAAGGCTGCGAGAAATCTCGTAACCGCATGATAGAAAGTAACTTACGTTTAGTTGTTAAAATTGCCAGAAGGTATAACAACCGTGGACTAGCGTTACTCGATCTTATCGAAGAAGGTAACCTAGGACTTATTCGCGCGGTCGAAAAATTTGACCCAGAGCGAGGCTTTCGTTTTTCAACTTATGCGACATGGTGGATAAGACAGACCATTGAGCGCGCTATCATGAATCAAACTCGCACCATTCGTTTACCTATTCATGTCGTTAAAGAGCTTAACGTGTATCTTCGTACCGCAAGACAATTGGCTCAAAAATTAGATCATGAGCCCACGGCTGAAGAAATCGCAGATACGTTAGATGTTTCTACTAGCGATGTAAGCCGCATGTTAAAGCTAAACGAAAAAATCACTTCTGTAGATACGCCATTAGGCGGCGAAAATGATAAAGCGTTATTAGATGTCATTGCTGATGATGATTCGGTTGGACCTGATTACAAAGTGCAGGATGAAGATCTATCAAATTCGATAGTAGGTTGGCTAAATGAGCTAAATACTAAGCAAAGAGAAGTGCTCGCGAGACGTTTTGGTTTATTAGGTTATGAGCCTTCTACATTAGAAAATGTGGGTGCTGAGATTGGCCTAACGCGTGAACGTGTCCGCCAGATCCAAGTTGAAGCTTTAAAACGATTGAAAGATGTTTTAGGTGCACAAGGCTTGTCAGTTGAAGCGTTATTCAGAAGCTAATTTGTTGGAATAAGCTTTAGTATGCTTTCAATGAATAAGGACATTAATCATGTCCTTTTTTATTGTCTGTTGAAAACGAGGAATAAGAAACAATGAATAAAAATGTCATTAGTTTTATCAGTATTGTATGTGTTGTGATATTGACTGGTTGTCAAAGCACAAGAGACACAATGATAGAACAAGGTTATCCCCTAGCTTATGCCGATGGTTTTCAGGATGGGTGCGATAGCGGTAACAAGGCTGGCGGAAGTTTGTTTGATGAGTTTAAAAAAGATGTCAATCGCTTTAATCAGGAGCAGGATTATGCTCAAGGCTGGACCGATGGATTTAGACAGTGTGAAACTGAGCAAGAATCAATACAGCGCCAAGTAAGAATGAGCATCGAGCAACAGAAATTACAGCAACAGACCAAGAGTAATGAGTTAGCTGAGCAACATGCATTAGAGCGAGAAGTCATGAAAGGAGTTGATACGAGTAGCCTAAAATCATTAGAGAAGTGACCAGGCTATACTCAATGCTGTTAGTGAATAAAAAACGCTGCGAAATCATCGCAGCGTTTTTTGTACTGAGTCTTTAAATAGATGTATTAAAGCTGAGCTAGCCTTTTAAGTTCATACAACATATCTAAAGCCTGTTTAGGCGTTAAATTGTCTGGATTTATCTGAGCTAACTTGTCTGTTGCAGCAGATGACTGGGGTTCAGGTAATGTCAGGTTTAATGCTTCTTGAATCGGTACTTGATTGTTATTAGCAAAGTCACGACTTTCAAGCATATGCAGTTTTTGTTTCGCCGCTTTGATGACGTGGGCTGGTACCCCTGCTAGTGAAGCAACTTGTAAGCCATAACTTTTACTCGCAGCGCCCTCTTGAACAGCATGCATAAAGGCAATCGTGTCACCATGTTCAACGGCATCTAAATGTACATTAGCAGTGCCAGTTATTTGCTCTGGCAACTGGGTTAATTCAAAGTAATGGGTTGCGAATAAGGTTAACGCTGCGACTTTTTCAGCTAAATACTCTGCTGCTGACCAAGCTAGAGATAAACCGTCATAGGTCGAAGTACCTCGACCGATTTCATCCATTAAAACTAAACTTTTCTCTGTAGCATTATGAAGAATGTTAGCGGTTTCTGTCATTTCGACCATAAAAGTAGAACGTCCAGAAGCGAGATCGTCAGAGGCGCCGATACGTGTAAATATTCGATCTACAGGGCCGATAATTGCTTTTTGTGCAGGTACAAAGCTACCTATATGAGCCATAAGCGTGATTAACGCAACCTGACGCATATAAGTCGACTTACCCCCCATATTGGGCCCCGTTACGATAAGCATTCTTCGCTTAGGCGCGAGGGTGACTGGGTTGGCAATAAATGGTGTTTGGCTAACTAATTCGACCACAGGATGACGGCCAGACTCGATATGAATACCAATGTCATTACTGATTTCTGGACAATGATAATCCAGTGTTTCAGCTCGCTCTGCAAAGTTGCTTAGCACATCTAATTCGGATGCAGCTTGGGCAAACAGTTGTAGTTCATGCAATTTAGGTAAAAGTAAATCAAATAACTCTTCCCAAAGCTGCTTTTCAATCGCTAATGCCTTTCCTTGACTAGATAGCACTTTCTCTTCGTATTCTTTTAACTCTGGTGTGATGTAGCGTTCGGTATTCTTTAGTGTTTGACGACGCTGATAGCTCAAAGGAACTTGATCTGATTGTAAGCGACTCACTTCGATATAGTAGCCGTGAACCCGGTTGTAGCCGACCTTTAATGTATTGATGCCTGTTTGTTCTTTTTCACGGTTTTCTAATTGTACTAGATAATCAGATGCCCCTTCACTTAGGCCACGCCATTCATCTAGTTGTGCGTTGTAACCCGCTTTAATTACGCCGCCATCACGGATAAGCATAGGCGGATTATCGACAATCGCATTTTCCAATAGCTGTTGCTGCTCTGGAAACTCGCCTAATAAATTGGCTAGACGTTGGAGTTCACTTTGTTGGCAGTGACCTAAAGTTTGCTGAATTTCAGGTAATAAAGCCAACGCCTGGCGAAGACGGGCAAAATCTCGTGGGCGTGCGCTGCGAATAGCTAGCCTCGCCATGATACGTTCGATATCGCCAAGGGCTTTTAATTGCTGGTGTAAGTCTGCATATAACCCCGTATCAATTAACTCAGCAACTGCTTGTTGCCTTTGGCTAATATGCTGTTGGTCACGCAGCGGTTGGTGGATCCATCGCTGCAACATACGACTTCCCATCGGCGTCGCTGTCTTATCGAGTACCCAAGCTAAGGTATTATCACGTGAACCAGATAAATTAATAGTAAGTTCTAAGTTTCGGCGGGTGGCAGCATCAAGAATGATAGTATCAGCCTGATTAAACATGGTGATGCTATTAATATGAGGCAAAGCTGTTTTTTGTGTGTCTTTGACATATTGCATTAAGCAGCCAGCTGCTTGTAGCGAAAGCCTAGCATTTGTAATACCAAATCCATGAAGATCTTTGGTACCAAATTGCTCTAGAAGTAATTGAATGCTGGTATCGTAATCAAACTCCCATTCAGGTCTTCGACGTATGCCTTTGCGATTTTCAATTAATTGGCGGTCAAGTAAATCTTCACTGTAGAGCAATTCTGCAGGACTGGTACGTTGCAGTTCAGCTTCCAGTGTTTCGTCATTTTCAAGTTCAACAATAACAAATCGACCAGACGAAACATCTAAAGTCGCGTAGCCAAATCCACTCTTACCCTGATATACCGCAGCAAGTAAGTTATCCTGCTTTTCTTGTAGTAAGGCCTCGTCGGTTAAGGTACCTGGGGTAACAATTCTTACAACTTTACGCTCAACTGGTCCTTTACTTGTAGCAGGGTCACCGACTTGTTCACAAATAGCGACAGATTGACCAATTTGAACCAATTTTGCGAGGTAACCTTCAACGGCGTGGTAGGGAAGTCCTGCCATGGGAATCGCGTTACCACCACTTTTTCCACGTGCAGTTAATGAGATACCTAACAGTTCCGATGCCAGCTTAGCGTCTTCATAAAATAATTCATAAAAGTCTCCCATACGATAAAACAACAGCATTTCAGGATGCTGTGCTTTCAGCGTTAAATACTGGCGCATCATGGGAGTGTGCTTTTCTAAATTTGGGTCTTCATTTACGGTCATTAAGTGATTGCTCTTACTTTATTTTGAATTAGGCTAAGTCTGGGTCAATATAGGCGGTCATCTTAACAACAATTGATTTGATACCCAATAGAATCGCAACGATGCTATGCCGTCTTGCCCTTGTTTACTGATTTTTTGAACAATACTTATTGTTGTAAACTCAGGTATTTACCCAACTTAGAAGTACTGTATACAGTGGTTTTGTTTGTCTACTATTTATCGTTATTAATATATTTTCGTTATTAACTGTATGATTTTTAATGTGTAAATAATAGTAAGGTAAAAAAAAGGAAAAAAATTATACAGTAACTATTGATACTGTATGATTATACAGTATACTGAGCTCATATTACGAAACAGACAAATTTATTCGTTACCAAGTTCGTTATTCGAACTGAGTCACCTTAAAGGGATAAAGAGAATGAAAGCAGATCCAAATAAAGAGAAAGCGCTGAATGCTGTATTAGGTCAAATTGAAAAGCAATTTGGTAAAGGTTCAATCATGAAGTTGGGCGCTGATCGCACAATGGATGTTGAAACCATTTCTACAGGTTCGCTTTCGTTGGATGTTGCCTTAGGTGCTGGTGGTTTACCAATGGGACGTATCGTTGAAATTTACGGTCCAGAATCATCGGGTAAAACAACGTTAACACTTGAAGTTATTGCTGCAGCACAACGTGAAGGCAAAACGTGTGCGTTTATTGATGCTGAGCATGCTCTAGACCCTATCTATGCAAAAAATCTAGGTGTCGATATTGATAACCTATTATGTTCACAACCTGATACTGGTGAGCAAGCGCTTGAAATCTGTGATGCGCTAACACGTTCAGGTGCTGTTGATGTAATCATTGTCGATTCTGTTGCAGCATTAACACCAAAAGCTGAAATTGAAGGTGAAATTGGTGATTCTCATATGGGCCTTGCCGCACGTATGATGAGCCAAGCAATGCGTAAGCTTGCAGGTAACTTAAAACAGTCAAATACGCTACTTATTTTCATTAACCAAATTCGTATGAAAATTGGTGTTATGTTTGGTAACCCTGAAACCACAACGGGTGGTAATGCACTTAAATTCTACGCTTCTGTACGTTTAGATATTCGTCGTACAGGTGCGATTAAAGACGGCGACGCTGTCGTAGGTAACGAGACTCGAGTAAAGGTCGTTAAAAATAAAATTGCAGCGCCATTTAGACAAGCTGAATTCCAAATTCTTTACGGTAAAGGTATTAACCGTACTGGTGAGCTCGTTGATTTAGGTGTAGCACACAAGCTGGTTGAGAAAGCTGGTGCTTGGTACAGCTACCAAGGCAACAAGATTGGTCAAGGCCGTGCAAATGCGGGTAAATACCTAGTTGAAAACCCTGCAGTAGCTGAAGAAATTGAAGCAAATTTACGTCAAATGCTATTAAGCACTGAAAAAGAAGCGGCACCAGCTGAGTCGGATGAAAACATCGATTTAGAAACAGGTGAAGTGTTCTAATCACGTTTTAACAGTAATGAAAATAACTATCGCGGTCGACATGAGTCGGCCGCGATTTTTTTGTGAGTGCTCTATTCATTGGCATATGTGATCGAACGCCGCGCATAAAGATATGACTTCATTAAAGACGTCATTTAGCTCGTATTACGGCACAGATTATTAAAAACCAATTAACCGATTACAGTAATCGCCCCTCATAGCAAGAAAATCGCTAATCTAAATACGCTTGGATCTCGCACCTTCAGTTTGTTTAAGTATATAATGTTGCCAATTTAAAGCTGATATTCAGCTTCATGATAAATAGAATTTATCCATTTAGGGCGATTTCATGTTTCAGACCACCACAGAATTAAGAAGCGCATTTTTAGCGTATTTTGGTAACAACGGACACCAAGTTGTCGACAGTAGCTCGTTAGTACCACATAACGATCCAACGTTATTATTTACAAATGCGGGTATGAACCAATTTAAAGAAGCTTTTCTAGGATTGGAAAATCGTGGTTATTCACGTGCAACGACATCGCAACGTTGTGTCCGTGCTGGTGGTAAGCATAATGACTTAGATAATGTAGGTTACACCGCCCGTCACCATACTTTCTTTGAAATGTTAGGTAACTTTAGTTTTGGTGATTACTTTAAAGAAGAAGCCATTTCATATGCGTGGAACTTTTTAACCCAAACACTGAAATTACCAACAGAAAAACTTTGTGTCACTATTTACGATACTGATGACGAAGCCTTTGAAATCTGGAATAAGAAAATCGGTGTTGCTGCTGAAAATATTATTCGTATTGGTGATAACAAAGGCGCTCCTTATGCCTCTGACAACTTCTGGCAAATGGGTGATACAGGTCCTTGTGGTCCATGTTCAGAGATCTTTTATGATCATGGCGAGCACATTTGGGGCGGCCGCCCTGGTACACCAGAAGAAGATGGCGATCGCTTCATTGAAATCTGGAATATCGTTTTCATGCAGTACAACCGTCAAGCTGACGGTGAAATGAAACCGCTACCAAAACCTTCAGTCGATACAGGTATGGGAATTGAGCGTATTGCAGCTATCATGCAAGGCGTACACTCAAACTACGAAATTGATATTTTCCAAGCGTTAATCAAAAAAGCGGCGGAGATTATTGGGGTTGAAGATTTAGAAAATAAATCACTGCGCGTAATTGCTGACCATATTCGTTCTTGTTCATTCTTAATTGCTGATGGTGTGATGCCGTCGAATGAAGGCCGTGGTTATGTATTGCGTCGTATCATTCGTCGTGCAGTGCGTCACGGTAATAAGTTAGGTGCAACCGATACGTTCTTCTTTAAATTGCTGCCTACCCTAATTGAAGTCATGGGCGATGCGGGTAAAAGTTTGGTTGAAGCTAAAGCGATTATTGAAAAATCGTTAAAAGCTGAAGAAGAACAATTTGCCAGAACACTAGAGCGTGGATTAGGTATTTTAGATGCAGCGTTAAACGAGTTAGATACTAACGTTTTAGATGGTGAAACAGCCTTTAAACTTTACGATACCTATGGTTTCCCAGTGGATCTAACAGCTGACGTCTGTCGTGAACGTGATATTACCGTTGATGAAGCCGGTTTCGAAGCTGCGATGGCTGAGCAAAGAAGCCGTGCACAAGCTGCTGGTAATTTTGGTACTGATTATAATACTGGTCTTAAAATCGAAGGTGAAACTGAGTTTTGTGGTTACACCGAATTAAACGGTGAAGGCAGTGTTTCTGCAATTTATGTTGGTGGTGAATCAGTCGAGACGTTAGCAGCAGGTCAAGAAGCGGTAATCGTATTAGATAACACGCCTTTTTATGCGGAGTCAGGTGGTCAGGTAGGTGATAAAGGCTTACTTTCAATTGGCGAAAATGTTTTTGAAGTTGCTGATACGCAAATCTTCGGTCAAGCATTTGGTCACGAAGGTAAGTTAACGGCAGGTACATTGACTGTAGGCCAAAAAGTCACTGCAGAAGTGGATAAGAAATTACGTCACCGTACACAGTTAAATCACTCGGTGACTCACTTATTACATGCCGCCCTTCGTAATGTTTTAGGAACTCACGTAAATCAAAAGGGATCTTTAGTTAACCCTGAGCGTTTACGTTTTGACTTTGCGCACTTCGAAGCCGTAACTGCTGCAGAACTCAAGCAAGTAGAAGATATGGTCAATACCCAAATCCGTCGTAACCATCAGCTAAAAACTGCTGTGATGGGTATTGATGAGGCAAAAGAGCAGGGCGCTATGGCCTTGTTTGGCGAAAAGTACGACAGTGAAGTACGCGTTGTGACTATGGGTGATTTCTCGATTGAACTCTGTGGTGGTACACATGTTGGCCGTACAGGTGATATYGGTTTGTTCAAAATCACTTCTGAAGGCGGTATTGCGGCGGGTATTCGTCGTATTGAAGCGGTAACTGGCGCTGCAGCAATGGAGTATGTTGCTGAGCAGCAAGCACAACTTGATAAAGCGGCTTCATTGTTAAAGTCTGACTCAGCTTCAGTTGTTGCTAAGCTTAAAGCGCAACTTGATAAAGTGAAGCAACTAGAAAAAGAAATGTCGCAGCTAAAAGATAAGTTAGCTGCTGCAGCTAGTGCAGATATTGCTGGTGAAGCCATTGAACTAAACGGCGTAAAAGTTCTTGTTAAAAAGCTTGAAGGTGTTGATCCTAAATCACTACGTGGTTTACAAGATGAGCTTAAGCAGAAGCTAAACTCAGCCATTATTGTGCTTGGTATTGCTAATGAAGGTAAAGTTAATCTTATTGCTGGTGTGAGTAAAGATTTAGTCGGTAAAGTGAAGGCAGGTGAGCTTGTTGCTATGGTTGCTCAGCAAGTTGGTGGTAAAGGTGGTGGTCGTCCTGATATGGCTCAAGCTGGCGGTACGCAACCAGAGAAACTTGATGATGCATTAGCATTAGTTCAACCTTGGTTAACAGAGCGTTTAGGCTAACGGTTAATTAAGATTAAAGTCACTCTCATAGAGCAATGAACATAAAGCATTTAATATTGATAGCGGGTAAAAATGTGATTGATTTACCGGTGATTGTTAGTTGCTTTATGGCTTGAGTGATTGTTCAAGGTTTGGCATAGTAGAAACGTAATAATGACAGCGGTATTACGAAACCACATTTTTGAATAAAAACAGATTTAACGCACTGAAAATCATGTAAGTATAGTTTTTTATGCTTATATGGTTATGAAAGCGACAAATTGTTTTGAAGGTTCTGTTTTAGCTTTGTCTAAAGAATGAACGTCAAATGTTAACAGCTTGAAACAATCGGACTTTAAAAATACCGAATTTCTTTATTTTTTGATTTTTTACAGTAAAAAGCTTAAAAATTTTATTGATTTAGTGTCGTTACTAATGATTTGTATTAAGCTAACTATATTAAAACGCGCATATTACGGATAGAAGCTGGTGTATGCTGATTGGACTAAAGGAGCAATCGAATGCTGATTTTGACTCGCCGTGTAGGCGAAACATTAATGATAGGTGATGAAGTTACAGTTACTGTGCTTGGCGTAAAAGGTAATCAGGTACGTATCGGTGTAAACGCACCTAAAGAAGTATCAGTTCATCGTGAAGAAATTTACCAACGTATCCAGTCAGAAAAATCTGGCAATACGACCCCTGAAGGGGGCAATTTCTGATAAATCAGAATTGTTAGCTATACGAATAAGGCCAGCGAAAGCTGGCTTTATTGTTTTTGGATGGTAAATAATGCTGGAACAATGGAAGCTATCGCTGTTGCTTTAATCATTTTTAATCATTTTTAAACGTTTTTAATCATCATTGCTGTGATGCTTCTTTTTTATCTTTGAGTCGTTGACGACTTGAGTGTTGTTCTAATCCTCTAATTATTTCGATCTTCATTTATTTGCTCTAATCATTATGCACACAATTATTCTCAAATAAGTTGATTTTTAGTTTATGGGCAGGTTTATCTACTTCATTTTAATGAATGACGACGATGGCTACAAAAATGATGGTTTATTGTTTTTATCTATAAAAACAAAAATCGGGTAAAAGAATTGATAAATATTGTGGCATATGTCGGCAATGTGATTAAAAACAGTTCAAATGAATATAGTTTCTGAAAAAGGGTTTGACTTATTTTCTTCAAACAGTAATATACCGCCCAAGAAAACGGAGAGGTGGCCGAGTGGCCGAAGGCGCTCCCCTGCTAAGGGAGTATGGGCTTTAACTCCCATCGAGGGTTCGAATCCCTCCCTCTCCGCCATTTCTTAAAAATAGTAAACGATGCGCGTGTAGCTCAGCTGGATAGAGTACCTGGCTACGAACCAGGCGGTCGGAGGTTCGAATCCTCCCACGCGCACCATTACTATAAAAAAAAGCAATATCAATACGATGCGCGTGTAGCTCAGCTGGATAGAGTACCTGGCTACGAACCAGGCGGTCGGAGGTTCGAATCCTCCCACGCGCACCATTGATATTATTTGCTTTTGTACCAAATTTTGCGCGTGTAGCTCAGCTGGATAGAGTACCTGGCTACGAACCAGGCGGTCGGAGGTTCGAATCCTCCCACGCGCACCATTATTGTTCGGAGAGGTGGCCGAGTGGCCGAAGGCGCTCCCCTGCTAAGGGAGTATGGGCTTTAACTCCCATCGAGGGTTCGAATCCCTCCCTCTCCGCCATTATTTGCATAATCTAAACCATGCAACTAAGCTCATTAGCAATGAGCAAGCTCGTGTTAAGCGAGTGATATAAAAGATTTGCGCGTGTAGCTCAGCTGGATAGAGTACCTGGCTACGAACCAGGCGGTCGGAGGTTCGAATCCTCCCACGCGCACCATTATTAGAGAATGCCCTGTAGCTTGCTACAGGGCATTTTTTATTGCTGGTTCGTCACTGCTCAATTTAAGTGTCACTTTTCTATTTTCATTTTGCGTAATAGAGCAAAGCCTTCAAAGTGTTATATTCAATTACCTTCCTTTCTAGGCCGCCAGCGTCGTTTTAATGCTGTTTATATTTTCAGCCGTTCTATACGTGTTAACAGCTTTTAATTCGCTTGATGTTGGTTAGCATGCGTTTGAGCTCTATATAGAGTCTGCGGATAAGGGGGATCTTTTTTGCAACTCAACAAACGCTTTATCTATATTGGTACTCTTTTAGGTGAAATCACTCTTAACATGGATCATCAGCGTTGATCTATTGGCAACAGGCACACTAAGGAGCATGATTTACCATGTAACTGCTCGATTGTAATAAATAGTCAATTAATCACGATAAAATTGACATATTTATGCTTTTTACATCATCTGCACTTCTTTAGGGCGATTGGTTGTTCTTTATCTTGATATCACTTTTTAGTTAGAAGTCGTCATAATCTTGTCATTTTCTTCATAAACCCATCAAAATTAAATTATTCTCATAAAAGTCTCATTTTAATTATCGAATTATCACCTATACCCTTTTAATTTTATTATTTTTGGTCTGACCAATTTACAAAGTGTTGGATTAATTGTTATAGATTAGTTATATTTTTCGTCAGTGAAGAATTTGATATAACTAAATTAGCTGGTTGATTAGCTTTTTTATAATCATAAATTAGTTAAGATAGACTGAATATTTATTCTGAATGCCGTTTGTGAATTAATGAATGCCTACTTTTGGTGCGTGAGTTAATTGCATATATGACTTCATTATTGGCGTATGTAATCAGAACGGATCCTGTGTGCAATGACTGATTGAACACTAAGACAAGAGAGGATGTATGACTTCAATATCTGAGCAATTATTTAACGCCTTAGGCGTGATGATAATGGGGATGAGCTTAGTCTTTATTTTTTTAAGCTTGTTAATCGTCGGTATCACTATCGTCGCCAGATTAACCAAGTCAGAGAATCAAGTTGCAGCAGCGTCGGCGCCAATAGCGCAAGCACCTGCATCAGCAGCGACACTTGACCCTAAGTTAGTAGCAGCAATCACTTCTGCTATTCATCAGTATCGTGCCAAAGATTAATAGTTTAGGAGTAATTATGAGCAAGCCTTTAGCGTTAACAGATGTAGTATTACGAGACGCCCATCAGTCTATTTTGGCAACACGCCTACGTTTAGACGATATGTTACCTATCGCTCCTTTACTGGATAAAATCGGTTATTGGTCACTTGAATCATGGGGAGGCGCGACCTTCGATTCATGCATTCGTTATTTAGGAGAAGATCCGTGGGATCGTATCCGAGAACTTAAAAAGGTCATGCCAAATACGCCGCAGCAAATGTTGTTACGTGGTCAAAACCTTTTGGGGTATCGCCATTATGCTGATGATGTAGTAACTCGCTTTGTGGAGCGTGCGCATACTAACGGTGTTGACGTGTTCCGTGTGTTTGATGCAATGAATGATGTTCGTAACTTAGAAACGGCTGTTAAAGCGGTGAAACAGGTTGGTGGTCATGCTCAAGGGACTATTTCGTTTACAACTAGCCCAGTTCATACCGTTGATACTTGGGTTGATATGGCTAAAAACCTTGAAGACATGGGTTGTGAGTCATTGTGTATAAAAGACATGGCAGGTCTACTCAAACCAATGGAAGCATTTGACCTAATTAGCAGACTTAAATCTCAAACGGATTTAACTGTATCTATGCATTGTCATGCTACAACGGGTTTAAGCACTGCAACTTATCAAAAAGCAATTGAAGCGGGTATTGATGTACTTGATACCGCCATTTCGTCAATGAGCCAAACATATGGACATTCAGCGACAGAAACCTTAGTCGCAATGGCTGAAGATAATGGCCGCTCAACTGGCTATGACATGGCGCTGTTAGAAGAAATTGCAGCTTACTTTAGAGAAGTTCGTAAAAAGTATGCTCGTTTTGAAGGTGCGCTGAAAGGTATTGATTCACGTATTTTACGTGCACAAGTGCCAGGTGGCATGTTAACCAACATGGAAAACCAGCTCAAAGAGCAGGGCGCTGCGGACAAAATGGATGCTGTATTAGAAGAGATCCCTCGTGTACGTGAAGATCTTGGTTTCTTACCTTTGGTGACGCCAACGTCACAGATTGTAGGTACTCAATCAGTAATTAATGTCCTAATGGGTGAGCGATATAAAACCCTAGCTAAAGAAACTGAAGGCGTATTAAAAGGTGAGTACGGTTCAACACCTGCACCAGTTAACGCTGAACTTCAGGCTAGAGTGCTAGACGGTGGTGAGGCCATTACATGTCGTCCTGCCGATCTTATTGCACCAGAGCTAGATAAGTTACGCCAAGAGTTGGCTGATATCGCTAAGAAAGACAATATTACTTTAGCGGCAGAAACTGATGATGATGTGATGACGTATGCGTTATTTAATCAAATTGGATTACAGTTCTTAACTAACCGTGGTAATCCGGATGCATTTGAGCCTATTCCAAGTGCTGATGATATTGCGGTTGTTGCTGATAAAAAAGACAAAGGGCCTGAAACCTATACCGTTAATGTCCAAGGGCAAAATTTTGTGGTGGAAGTCAGTGAAGGTGGAGATATTAGCCAAATTGTACCCACTTCATCAACGGCTGGTTCTCAAGCGCCAGCTCCGCTTGCACCTTTAACGCCGGCGAGTAATGAAATTAAAGTCACGATGAATGCACCGCTGTCAGGCAATATTTTCAAAGTGATGGTGAATGATGGCGACCATGTTAATGAGGGTGATGTGGTATTAATCCTTGAAGCAATGAAGATGGAAACCGAAGTTCGAGCAGAAACGACAGGTGTGATCAGAAATATCGCGGTTAAACAAGGCGATGCAGTTGCAGTTGGCGCACCATTACTGGCACTAGCGTAAGAGGTAGGAGATAGCATGGAAGGATTAATGGCCTTTTGGTCTGAGACAGGTATTGCTAACTTCGCACCTGATCAACTATTTATGATGGCAATTGGCGGGGCATTATTATATCTCGCCATTGCTAAAGGCTTCGAGCCACTTTTGTTAGTGCCGATTGGTTTCGGTGCTATCTTGGCGAATATTCCTAATGCGGGGTTTACCGACGAAGGCGGTCTACTTTGGTATGCCTACTATGTTGGTATTGAAACAGGCATATTCCCATTACTGATTTTCATGGGCGTGGGGGCGTTAACTGACTTTGGAGCACTGATTGCTAATCCGAAAACCTTACTATTAGGTGCTGCGGCGCAGTTTGGTATTTTTGCGACCTTGCTTGGTGCAATTGCATTAAATTTAGTGCCTGGGTTTGAGTTTACTATGCAAGATGCTGCGGCTATTGCGATTATTGGTGGCGCCGATGGCCCAACAGCCATTTTCTTAGCCTCTAAACTAGCCCCAGATTTATTGGGTGCAATCGCAGTTGCTGCGTACTCGTACATGGCGTTAGTACCGTTAATTCAACCACCAATCATGCGTTTATTGACTAACGAATCTGAACGCACCATTAAGATGGAACAGCTGCGTGAAGTCAGTAAAAAAGAGAAAATTATTTTCCCATTGATGGTAGTGGGAATGACCATTTTATTCTTACCAGCAGCAACGCCTTTAGTAGGGATGTTCTGTCTAGGTAACTTAATGCGTGAATGTGGCGTGGTAGATAGATTATCAAGCACTGCTCAAAACGAATTAATTAACATTGTCACTATTTTCCTTGGTTTAGCAGTGGGCTCTAAATTGCAGGCTGAAGAGTTTCTACGTATCGAAACCTTAGGTATTTTAGTCTTAGGAGCTGTCGCATTTAGTATCGGCACAGCTGCTGGTGTGTTGATGGCTAAACTGATGTCTAAAGTCTCAGGTGGTAAGATTAACCCATTGATTGGTGCAGCTGGTGTATCTGCTGTACCTATGGCCGCACGTGTTGTGAATAAGGTTGGTTTAGAGTCAAACCAACAAAACTTCTTATTGATGCATGCTATGGGACCAAACGTCGCTGGTGTACTGGGTAGCGCTGTTGCTGCTGGTGTATTGTTGGCTGTTCTAGGTTAATACCTTGCGTTAACTCTGTTTGTTGTAAATTATATTAAAGCCACTGCTAAGCAGTGGTTTTTTTTGCTAACACATTAGTCATATTAAGCCTGAGTTCATCGCTAGCTCATTGGTATAAACAGAAGATATACGCGTCTGTATCAGGGTTTTACTTTCTCACTCTCTCACTCTTTTCACTTAGCATTTAACTCATCACTCATAAGCCTTTCTTTATTTTCTTTCTTACTCGATTAGCAAGGCTTAAGGGACGTCGATTTATCAGCCTAATCCAATATTAAGGCTTGCATTGCTCCATTGTTGTTCAATCCAAAAAACGACTCGTATTTTATACCCATTTAGGTGCGATTTTATTTATCTTGCACTAAATTAGCACTACCCTTTATAGGTATGTTGATAGGTTATTTTAAAATTTGCGTTTAAAACAGTGTGTTACTAAGTTGGCACGTTAGCTGAATAGTAATGGTCACATATTGGCTGATTATAATTGTATTTTATTTATCCGTTTTTGATTGTTTTTGGTCTTAAACGTGAAAATTAATCATTTTCTAGTCGTAAATTAATTTAAGCAAAGGCGCTTGATTATTCCTTAGGGGGTAGTTAGCGCCTTTTTTGTTTTACCTATTTAACACTTAACAAGGATTTAAAGATGAATTGGAAAAAAGCACTTAAACAGACATTACTGGTGATGTCTTTTTCTGCCGTATTGCCAGCCATGGCTGAGGTCGGATTTCCAGAAAAGGAAGAACTGACTTTTGGTTTTATCAAATTAACTGATATGGCGCCTATCGCTATCGCTTACGAGAATGGTTACTTTGAAGAAGAAGGCCTATACGTCACGATTGAAGCCCAAGCTAACTGGAAGGTGTTATTAGACGGTGTTATTGATGGTCGCTTAGATGGCGCGCATATGCTGGCAGGGCAGCCAATAGCTGCCACTATTGGTTATGGTACTAAAGCGCATATTATTACGCCTTTTTCGATGGATTTAAACGGTAATGCCATTACGGTATCCAATGATATTTGGAAAAAAATGAAACCTAACATCGCTAAAAATAGCGATGGCAAACCTGTTCATCCAATTAAAGCTGATGCGCTGAAACCTGTTGTCGAGGAATACACTGAAGCTGGTAAACCGTTCAAAATGGGCATGGTATTTCCTGTATCAACCCATAACTACGAACTACGTTATTGGTTAGCTGCTGGCGGTATTCACCCAGGATACTATGCGCCTCATAAAGGTGACACTTCGGGTCAATTAGATGCGCAAGCATTTCTTTCTGTAACCCCTCCGCCACAAATGCCATCAACGCTTGAAGCTGGCACTATTTACGGATACTGCGTGGGTGAACCATGGAATCAGCAAGCCGTATTTAAAGGCATTGGAGTGCCGGTTGTTACCGACTATGAAATTTGGAAAGACAACCCAGAGAAGGTTTTTGGGATCACGGCTGAATTTGCTGAAAAATACCCTAACACGACGATTCGTTTAACTCGCGCCCTGATTAAGGCGGCTAAGTGGTTAGATGATAATAACAATGCCAATCGTCCAGCAGCTGTAAAAATCTTATCGCAATCTAATTATGTTGGTGCTGATTACGATGTCATTGCTAATAGTATGACCGGCACATTTGAATATGAAAAAGGCGATAAGCGAGCGGTTCCAGACTTCAATGTGTTCTTCCGTTATAACGCAACTTACCCATATTACTCAGATGCGATTTGGTATTTAACGCAAATGCGTCGCTGGGGGCAGATCTCTGAAGATAAACCTGATGATTGGTACAAAGATGTTGCTGCGAAAGTTTATCGCCCAGATATCTATGCTAAAGCTGCTCAATCCTTAATTGATGACAAAACCATTGATGCAAAACATTTCCCAGACTTTGCAACTGAAACTGGCTTTAAAAAACCTCAGCAGCACTTTATTGACGATATCGTGTATGACGGGAGCGCGCCTAATGCTTACATCAATAAGTTCAGCATTGGTTTAAAACAAGGCGATAAGCTGTAATTTACAGCTATCGAAGTGAGGATAGAGCTATGTCAACCATTGCAAAAATCACCCAGAGGCTTCCTATGGATAAGTCATCTGCCAACGTGTTGCTTTCGAAACTAGGTCAAATGAGTAAAACGTTACTGTTGCCCATTATTGGCTTAACCGTGTTCTTAGTCTTATGGTCTATCAGCGCAAATAACATCAACACTTCGTTGGGTAAGTTTCCGGGGCCAGTGGCTGTTGTAGCTCAGTTCGACTCGCTTTACCAAGAACATGTGGCTGAACGAGAAAAAGCGGCAGCTTTCTATGAGCGTCAAAAAGTGCGTAATGAAGCCCGCGTGGCAAAAGATCCAACTTATGTGCCAAAGACACGAGCTTATACAGGTAAAGAAACCTTTGTTGATCAGATTGGTACGAGTTTGATTACCGTGATGTCAGGTTTTTTATTAGCCGCGATTATCGCAATTCCATTGGGTATTTGGATGGGGCTGAGCAAAAATTTAAATGCGGCAATAAACCCTATTGTGCAGCTGTTTAAACCCGTCTCGCCATTGGCTTGGTTACCACTGGTTACTATGGTGGTGAGCGCACTTTATGTCTCTCCAGATCCTATGTTATCGAAATCGTTTATCAATTCGTTACTCACAGTCACTTTATGTAGTTTGTGGCCAATGATCATTAACACCTCAATCGGAGTCGCATCTATTGATACTGATTTATTAAATGTCAGTCGAGTATTGAGGTTATCAGCCTTTACTCATGTGCAGAAAATCGTATTACCAGCATCAATACCGTTAATTTTCACGGGGATGCGTTTATCACTCGGTGTGGCTTGGATGGTGTTAATTGCAGCAGAGATGTTGGCGCAAAACCCAGGCCTTGGCAAATTTGTTTGGGATGAGTTCCAAAACGGAAGTTCAGAGTCGTTATCTCGCATTATGGCAGCCGTTATTGTGATTGGGTTTATTGGTTTCTTACTAGATAGAGCAATGCTTGCACTACAAGCTTGGTTCTCATGGGACAAAGCCCGTTAATTTGGGACGCAAGGAGTAAATATTATGAGTGTATTTTTAGATATCAGTAATATCGATATGGATTTTCCTACCCCTAATGGTCCATTTAAAGCGCTTAAAGAAGTGAACCTGAAGATCAATAAAGGTGAGTTTGTATCGCTCATTGGTCATTCGGGCTGTGGTAAATCAACTGTACTAAATATCGTAGCGGGTCTTTATCAAGCCACACAAGGTGGAGTGATTTTAAACAGCGCAGAAGTAACTGAGCCTGGGCCTGAGCGAGCCGTTGTGTTTCAAAACCACTCATTACTGCCATGGCTGACGTCATATCAAAATGTCGAGCTAGCAGTTAAACAAGTATTTAAGAATAAAAAATCCAAAGCTGAAATTAAGGACTGGATTGAATACAACTTAAAGCTGGTACATATGGAACATGCAATGCATAAGCTTCCTAGCGAAATTTCAGGCGGTATGAAGCAACGAGTCGGTATTGCAAGAGCATTGGCAATGGAACCCGAAGTCTTGTTAATGGATGAACCGTTTGGCGCATTAGATGCACTAACGCGTGCGCACATGCAGGACTCGCTAATGGAAATTCAAAACGAGCTGAATAACACCGTTATTATGATTACGCATGATGTGGATGAAGCCGTATTACTATCCGATAAAATTGTCATGATGACCAACGGCCCAGCAGCGACGGTTGGTGAAATTTTAGACGTGAATTTACCAAGACCAAGAGAGCGGTTAGCACTGGCAGAAGACAAAGAATATAACCGTCTACGTGCTGAAGTATTGAAGTTCTTATACGAGAAGCAACGAAAAGTTGAGACTATTAATATTAGTAATTCATCAATTAGTAACGATGAAACTGCTAATGTTGGCTAAGATTACTCTGATGGACAAGATTTAATTACAACAAGGGAAATATGATGAGAAAGAATCAACTTGCGAGTTTTATCAATAAAAGGTTAGCAAAATCAGCGTTAACCATCATTGCTCCAGCATCTTTGGCATTGATGGGCCAAGTACATGCTGCAGAAGCAACGACGATTGCAGAAGCTGTGACTGAAGGGAAAGTGAAAGTCGATTTGAATCTGCGTTATGAAATGGTAGAGCAAGATAACGCATTAAAAGATGCAGATGCCTTTACGTTACGTACCCGATTAACTTACGCCACAGCTGATTACTATGGTTTTAGTTCGTTAGTCGAGTTCGAAGATTCACGTGTCGTAGCGGGTGTTGATGACTATAACGATACTTTAGGAAACAATCCTGATTATTCTGTGATTGCCGATCCAGAAACCACAGAACTTGATCAGTTATTTTTAAAATACCAATACGAAGGTTTTAGTGTGAAAGGGGGTCGACAAGTGATCACCTTTGATAATCAGCGTTTTGTGGGACATGTGGGTTGGCGTCAAGATAGACAGACGTTTGATGGCGTCATGCTTGAATATAAGTTCAATGATATGTTCCAAATTGATTATGGTTATATTACTCAGCGAAATCGTATTTTTGCAGAAGCAAAAGATATTGATTCAAAAGATAATTTAATCAATGCTCAATTAAAAACGGGTTTTGGTACGTTAAGCGCCTATGGCTACCTATTAGAAGAAGATACTAATATTGAAAACGGTCTAGACACTTATGGTCTTCGCTTTACCGGTAAAGCTGATATTGGTGATATTAAGTTACTTTATACAGCGGAATATGCCACTCAGGATTCAGATACAGCAGGGCAATCTTATTCTGCAGATTATATGAGTCTTGAGGGGGGCGTTGGTTTTTCAGTGGTTACCTTCAAAGTAGGCTACGAGTTGTTAGGTTCAGATGGTGGCGATTATGGTTTCTCGACTCCACTTGCAACACTACATGGCTTTAATGGTTGGACCGACCAATTCTTAACAACACCTAAAGAAGGCTTGGCTGACTTGTATGCATCTATTGGTGGTAGTGTGATTGGTGGTAAATGGGCTGTGGCTTATCACGAGTTTGATGCGGATGAATCAAGTGCAGCGGTGGACGATTTAGGCTCAGAAATCAACGCCGTCTTTAGTATGCCATTATACGACCACTATACCGTTGGCGTTAAATATGCGGCTTATTCAGCTGGTGATGTTGCAGCAGGTAAAGTGGATACTGACAAAGCGTGGGTATGGTTTAACGCAAAGTTTTAGCCTAATGTCATTCGCGACTTTTAAATAGGTTGGGCTATAAAATGAAAACGGCAGATGAACAATTCATCTGCCGTTTTGTAGGTTTGGTAGCAAATTAACTGAATCTTTAACCAAATCCTTATTTACGTCATTAACTATGCTGTTTGCTCAATGACTTTTTCATTTGATTTAAACTGCGCTTCATCAAATTGACCTTCACTTTTACCAACCACAACCGCTGTCATCATATCGCCAGTGACGTTCGTTGCTGTACGGATCATGTCAATTACACGGTCAATTGCCGCAATAAATGCGATTCCTTCAAGCGGTAAACCAACAACACCTAAGGTAACGGTTAGCATAACCATTGCACTACCAGGTACACCTGCAGTACCAACTGACGCTACTGTTGCTGTAACAGCGATGAGCATGTAATCGCTCATTTCTAATGGGATACCATAAATTTGGGCAATGAAGATTGCCGCAATAGCAGGGTAAATACCGCCACAACCGTCCATATTCATGGTTGCGCCAAGAGGTAAAACAAAAGCACTATAGCGTTTAGATACGCCCATTGATTCAGTACATTTAGTACTTGCTGGTAATGTACCAAAGCTAGATGCAGTACTGAATGCGACTAACTGTGCAGGCATGGCTTTGCGGAAAAATTGTATCGGGCTCAGTTTAGCGACAAACTTAATTAAGCCACCATAGACAAAAATGATGTGGATGAGCGCTGCGACATAAATTGCGATAATGAACTTACCTAATGGCAATAAGGTTGATAAACCGTACTCACCCACAACCCAAGCCATTAAACCAAATACACCTATTGGGGTGAGTTTTAATACCATACGAGTGAGTTCAAACATGACTTCTGCGCCAGCTGAAATGGTATTTTTAAGTGGTGCAGCTTTTTCGCCAACAGCATTAATAGCGATACCCACTAATGCAGCAAATACGATAATTTGCAGTACTTTTCCTTCTGCTAATGAGGCAAAAGGATTAACTGGGATCATATTTAATAAGACTTGAGCAAACCCTGGAATATCACGGTCTCTCACTTCCGTTGTCGCCAGCTCAATACTGCCGCCCATATCAAAAGAACTACCAATGGCAAGACCTATGAATGATGCAGCCGTGCCTGTTAGCATAAACAGGCCTAAGGTCTTAAAGCTAAGACGTTTAAGGTTTGCTTGAGAACCTAAAGAAGTAATACTAACGACAATGGCGCAGAAAACTAAGGGTGCGACCAACATTTTAATGGCACTGATAAACAAGTCACCGAGTGGTTTCAGCATTACGGCGCTTTCGCCTAAAGCAACACCCGCCATGATACCAAAAGCAAAACCTGCGAGGACTTTTTGCCAAAAAGGAATACGTTTCAAGGTTTGAAAAATCATTAAATTTCCAACTATTTATTATACTTGCCGTTGTTTTCAGCAAGGGGATTATTATTTCAATAACCAAACACAATTACACAAAGGCTATTGAATAGTCATTGCGGAAGTTACGCTGCGTAAGCAATACGATGGTTCACATCATTAAGGTTCAGCTTATTTTAATATTGCTTATCTACAGTTCTCGGTGGAGCAATTTTCGAATTGTATTGAGTCAATCATAACGGGACAAACCGTTTTTGATATAACTTATACCATTTTTGAGACTTGTTAAATGTACTTTAAATTTCAACAACTTGCTAACCCTTGGTAAGGTGTGACTTCAAAGTGATTAAAACTCTATAAATATCATCAGGTAAAGTAAATGACAGCGTTATGGTTAATGTTTAGCGGGGCCTTTCTAGCAGCAACTTTGTTACCAGGAGGCTCAGAAGTTTTACTTGTCGCTTTATTGAATGAAGCCCCACAAACGTGGTTTGCATTGCTTGTTGTGGCCAGTATTGGTAATTCGTTAGGGGCAATCACCAGTTATTATTTAGGCTATTTAGGCCGCTTTGCGAAGACGCCAGAGGACTTTGCCTCTAAAAAATACCAACATGGACTAAAATTAATCGAAAAATATGGCTATTGGGCGTTATTGTTATCTTGGCTGCCATTAATCGGCGATATTTTATGTTTAATCGCAGGATGGCTAAAGTTACCTATTGTCCCATCGACTATCATGATACTCATCGGTAAAACGATTCGTTACTCTTTAATTGTGGCAGCATTTATGTTGGCGTGGTAATAATGACCCTACGAGGTAGGGTATCCATCATATTGAATATTAATATATAACTTTCAATCACTTTAGTTTGTATTTTTGCAAGCCATAGCGCAATTTCCACTACTATTGGAAACTATCTGAATAAAGCAGGGTCGTAAGCCCATACTATTATGCTATTAATTTTTTAAAGGAAGTTTAAGTGAAGAAATGGATCTTAGCAGCGGCGATCTCTATTGCCATAAGTGGCTGCGCACATGACGTAAAAACGTCCTCCAGTTTGCCTCAAGGCGTGACTTTAGTCGAAACCGTTGGTGTATCTGACGCGGTGAGTATCCCTTATAAAAAATATTTGTTAGAGAATGGACTGACAGTTATTTTGCATCAGGACAATTCAGATCCTCTTGTTCATGTTGATGTTACTTACCATGTGGGGTCTGCTCGTGAAGTAGAAGGCCGCAGTGGTTTTGCTCATTTATTCGAACACATGATGTTCCAGGGCTCCCAGCATGTTGGAGATGAGCAACACTTTAAAGTCGTCACAGAAGCTGGCGGTACGCTTAACGGAACGACTAATACCGATAGAACAAATTACTTTGAAACCGTGCCAAGTAACCAGCTCGAAAAAATGTTGTGGCTAGAGTCAGACCGAATGGGCTTTTTGTTGCCAGCATTGACCAGTGAAAAATTTGAAGTTCAGCGTGAAACGGTGAAAAACGAACGTGCTCAACGTATCGACAACCAACCATATGGCCGTTTGAATGAACGCTTTAATCAAGCCATGTTTCCTGAGGGACACCCTTACTCATGGCCTGTGATTGGCTGGCCAGAAGATCTAGAACGTGCAACGGTTGATGATGTTCGTAACTTCTTTAAACGTTGGTATGGGCCTAACAATGCTACGTTAACTATTGGTGGAGATTTTGATGAAATGCAAACGCTTGCCATGGTTAATAAGTACTTTGGTGAGTTAGCCCGTGGCCCTGAAGTTAAAGCTGATCCTAAAACCCCTGTTACTCTCGATGAAACCCGATATATTTCGATGGAAGATAAGGTGCATCTACCTCTGATTTATATGGGTTTTCCGACAGTTTATGCCCGTCATGAAGATGAAGCTGCATTAGATTTATTGGCCAATATTTTAGGCGGCGGTAAAACATCGCTGTTATACAAAAATCTGGTTAAAGATGGCTTTGCTGTGCAGGCATCAGTCGGTCATCCTTGCCAAGAGTTATCGTGTCGTTTGACTCTATATGCGTTGGCAAATCCTGCATCAGGTACCGACCTTGCTAAATTAGAACAAAAAATTAATGACTCGATTGCCGAGTTTGAGCAGCGTGGTGTGACCGATGACGATCTACAAAAAGTAAAAGTGCAATTTGAAGCCGATACCATTTACGGCATGCAAAGTGTGAAAGGCAAAGTTTCTACACTGGCTTACAATCAAACCTTTTTTGATAACCCTAATATGGTCGCCAGTGATTTAGCTCGTTATGCCAGTGTTACCAAAGAAGATGTGATGCGGGTTTTTAAAACCTATATCAAAGATAAACCAATGGTCGTAATGAGTGTGGTTCCTGAAGGGGCTAAACAGCTTATCGCTAAAGAGGATAACTTCACTCCGGTAACGCAATCAGTGGCCGATGTAGCGGTAACAGGAACAGAGAATGTTCGTCAAATCACTTCAAGCTTTGATCGCACCGTGATGCCGAAGGCAGGCGCTGCGCCCGTGCTTAAAGTACCAAAGCTATGGAATGCATCACTAGCAAATGGCATCGAGGTCATGGGAACAGAAAACCATGAAACCCCAACGGTAGAGTTATTAATTTATCTTGATGGCGGTAATCGGTTACCTGAAATTGAAAAAGCAGGTGTCGCCTCTTTAACGGCTTCAATGTTAAATGAGTCGAGTCAAAAACGAACAACAGAAGAATTAGCAGGCGCACTTGAAATGCTAGGCAGTAGTATTTCATTTGGAGCAACCTCTACTCAGAGCTACATTCAAGTATCGAGTTTGACTGAAAATCTGACACCAACGTTGGCAATTTTACAAGAAAAGTTATTTTCGCCAGGTTTTGTTGAGGCTGATTTTGAGCGTCTAAAACAACAGGAAATACAAGGGTTACAACACCAAGAATCAGATCCAAACTATCTAGCTCGTAGAGCATTTTCAGGATTACTTTTTGGCGAAGATACTCACTTTAGCGTACAAGCCTCAGGCAGTGTAGCGACAGTTTCTGCGTTGACATTAGATGACGTAAAGCAGTTCTATCAAACCCAATATAAAGCAGGTAATGCGCAGGTGGTGTTAGTGTCTGATTTACCTCAACAACAGGTGATGTCTGAACTTTCGGTATTGGAGAAATGGCAAGGCAGTGCAAATAAAGCTGAAGCGTTACCAACATTCCCAACACTTGCTGGTGGCACTATTTACGTTATTGATAAACCCGGTGCGGCTCAGTCAGTGATTAAGATCGGTAAGCGAGCATTACCTTACGATGCGACAGGGGAGTATTTTAAATCTTTCTTAATGAATTACCCATTAGGTGGAGCATTTAATAGTCGTATAAACCTGAATCTACGTGAAGATAAAGGCTATACCTACGGGGCAAGAACTGGCTTTAATGGTAATGATGTTATCGGTCGTTTTGAAGCAACTGCCAGTGTTCGAACAGATGTAACGGCCGAGTCTGTGACTGAATTTGTGAATGAAATAAAACGTTTTCAAGCACAAGGCATGACGGATAAAGAGCTAGCTTTCATGCGCAGTTCTATTTCTCAAGGTAAAGCGCTTGAGTATGAAACCCCATATCAAAAAGCGGGCTTTATGCGCATGATACAGCGTTATCAATTGGCAGATGATTTTACTGAGCAACAGGCTGATATTGTGGCGACAATCAGTAAAGATGAACTTAACAAGTTAGCTAAAGCGCAGTTAGATTTATCGAGTATGATTATGGTCATTGTTGGCGATAAAACGGTGATTTCACCTAAACTTGAAGCTTTAGGCTATCCTATAAAAGAGATTAAATAGGTTTCGCTATTGTTTTTAAAAATATAGACCCTATATAGGTTTTATAGGGTCTGATATGATGAAAGACCACATAACGGTGACAATAATGATGTTACCGTTTTTTATTTTAAGACGATTGAACGTAAATTTATTCAATGAAGCAGATTTTATTATGCATTGTTGGAAATAATATCGTTTAATATCAGGTCTAGCAGATTGTAAGTCGCAATATGAACCGATGCGGCTGACTAATTCGAGTGATTAATTCGAGTTATTAATTCGGGTTACAATAAGAGAACAGCAAATTGAACTCATTCAATGAAATAATCGATTACCTTTCCAACGACCAAGGTCGTGAATCACTGCTCGGTATGTTAAGGGGCATTGAACGTGAAGCTTTAAGAATCGATGACTCTGGTCAATTAGCAAAAGACGGTCACCCAGAAAAGTTAGGTTCAGCCTTAACTCACTCTCGTATTACCACAGATTACAGTGAGTCTCTTTTAGAGTTCATTACTCCAGTTAATTCTAATATTGACACTTTATTAGATGGCTTGACTCAAACTCATGCCTACAGTGTTAAAAATATGAATGGCCAAACACTCTGGCCTGTCAGCATGCCTTGTTATGTTGGCGATGAAAAAAATATTCCGATCGCCCGTTACGGCAGTTCAAATAATGGCAAAATGAAAACCCTTTATCGTCAAGGGCTAACTCATAGATATGGACCTTTAATGCAGATTATTGCTGGGGTTCACTTTAATTTTTCAGTGTCAGAAAAACTGTGGGATGCTTTGTATGAGAAAAGTGATAAACAGCTTTCTAGACAAGATTTTATCTCAGAATCTTACTTTGGCATGATCCGCAACTATCGCCGTTTGGTATGGGTATTGCCATACTTCTTTGGCTCTTCACCCGCACTATGTAGTTCGTTTATTAAAGAACAGCCAGTTGATTTTGATTTTAAGAAAACAGGTAAAGGGACACTTTACTTACCTTACGCAACGTCATTGCGTATGAGTGATTTAGGTTACACCAATAAAGAGCAGGAACAGCTAGATATTAGTTATAACTCGCTACCTGAGTATCTAGCGGGTGTAGGCGAAGCAATTAGAATGCCTTCAGCAAGCTTTGCAAAAATCGGGGTTAAGGTTGGCAATGAATATCGCCAGTTGAATAGCAACGTTTTACAAATCGAAAATGAATTTTATTCGCCAATTCGGGCTAAACGCGTTGCTAAGTCAGGTGAAAAACCATCTGAAGCGCTTGCTAGAGCAGGTGTAGAATATATCGAAGTGCGTGCCCTTGATGTCAATCCATACAGCCCTATTGGTATTGATGCTACTCAGGTTAAGTTCCTTGATTTGTTCTTGCTTTATTGTTTATTACTTTCATCCGAGAAAACAGATGTTGAAGGAGAGGCTGAAATAGCCGCTAACTTAAAAGCTGTTGTACTTGAAGGTCGTAAACCTGACTTAACCTTAAGTAGAAAGGGCCAACACGTTAAGTTAACTGAATGGTTAAGTGATATTTTTGAGCCAATGTCACGACTTGCTGTTTTACTTGATGGTGAGGGAAATCAGTACCAACAAGCATTATCACAGTGGCAAGAAGCGATTAACGACCCAAGTAAAACACTATCTGGTCGTGTACTTGAAGATGTAGTGAATCAAGGTATTGATCATGGTGTGTGGGTTAAACAACTTGCAAAACAGTACCATGAGTACCTGTCTAATTATCCGTTATCAGCCAATACTTTGGCTGAATATGAAGCTGAAGCGCAAGAGTCTCTAAAAGTGCAGCAAGACATTGAAGCACAACCCGCAGTGAGCTTTGATGAGTTTTTAGCGGATTATTTTGCTGATTTAGCGCAGCCAGCAGTTGCCGTTAACCAATGAAGATAACGGCCTTATTATTGATGATGCTTGCACTGCTTCAAGGGTGTGCAAGTTCATCAGATGATGAGTTTATGTGTGGTTCGGTTGCGAGTTACATTACGCCACCGACTGCTGATAACCTATATCGGGTGGTTGTCACACATCTTGATGGCCAAGCTGTTATTTCGCGTCCTTATTATAAACTGACAGCAGGTAAGCACACGTTTACATTAGCTGAGCTAATAGAGTCGCCAGACTTGAAAGTTAAACTCGCAGCCAGACAAACCAAAAAGCTGGATATTGTGGTTGAACGTGAGCAGCGCTATCATTTAGCTGCTGAACTTAAAGTTGATAAAACATATACAGGGCTTAATAGCGACTATTGGCAGCCAGTGGTTTGGAAGCAAGCGCCTTATGAATGTGTATTTACCGATAAGATGGGGTAAATACTCAATGCTCCCCAAGCGATAATTACACCAAGGAATCACGCTTAGTCATTTTTCGTCCCATACCTATTTTTCATTCTCCTCGTGTTCAATTAATCGCTTTACATTTATCTCTTCAACGCAGTTATTTAAAAAGTCACTGAAAAATCATTTAACAAACTGATTTAAAGTTAGCCTCATAAACTAGCCTTCTTAAAATTAGCGACCTCAAAATATCGTTAATAGCCTATATGTATTGCGATGATATCAATCCGTGACAGTCCATAACCGTCTAAGCGACACTGTCTAATCGTCAGTTAAGTCATGGGATATTTTGTCGCTTTATCATAACGACATCGTCAGCTTTTTTATGATAAAGCGGTTTGCATCTCTGTCACTTTGATGTGAGAATCTAACCGTCTTTGGATTTTCATATTCAGTTGTTTTCATTTGCTATAAGGGCTTTTATGAAGTGGTTTTTTCGTGCTTTAGGCACCATTTTATTATTACAACTTACCGGTTGTGCCACACCTCCACCAAAAGAGCCTGACAACCTGTGTTCTATTTTCCAAGAAAATCGCTCTTGGTATAAAGCTGCTGTCAATACTCGTGATAAATGGGGCGTACCAGTGCATGTTCCACTCGCTATGATGTACCAAGAAAGCTCGTTTAAGCACAATGCTGCGCCGCCGATGGAATACTTTCTTGGTTTTATCCCAATTGGACGTGCCAGTGATGCTTATGGTTATGCTCAAGCAAAAACGATGACGTGGGATGATTACGTGCGTGAAACAGGTAATTCGTGGTCGAGTCGAAGTAACTTTGATGATGCGATGGATTTTATGGGGTGGTTTATTTATAAAACTAATAAAATCAATGGTATTTCTAAGTGGGACGCAAAAAATCAATATTTGAATTATCACGAAGGATGGGGCGGTTACAAACGGGGAACTTATAAAGCCAAAGCGTGGCTAGGCCCTGTCGCCAATCGCGTCGATGCACGTTCAAAAACCTATGCTCAACAGTATCACACTTGTAAAGAAGACTTAGATTCTTCTTGGTTATGGCGTTTATTCTTTGGGTAATCCATCGCCTTGAACCATAAGCCTCGCCAATGCGAGGCTTTTTTATTTCATTTGTATAAAAATACTGACAATAATAAATCTAAACTTTCAGCGACAATGTCCGATAACAATTGTAGATATTGTGTTAATTCTTTAATGTTGCACAGGATTTAACATCTTACGATTTATCAATAATAAAAATTGTAACCACTTAGGTTTAAAATAATTTATTCGTTTTCGGAACCCTATATGCAAACTCATAATGATAATAATAAATTGCAGACGAGGTTATTATTACCCGTCATGTCGTTTGTCTTGCTCGCCATTGTTGTTTCACTGTTTCTTCCTGATCAAATCTCCACATTCCAATTGGTCATATTGCTTGTTTGCTTAGGCACTGCGCAGTTGTTTGCCTTGTTATATGTTTACCAGCAGCAAGTACAAAAACGCTTAAATGTATTGAGCCATTATTTAGCGTTAGTGGTCAGTACCCATACTGCGCCCGATAAGCCATTAAAGGATAATGGAGATGACCAAATTGCTAATATCAGTAATGGATTAAGCGATTTCATTGAAGATTTGAAAGCTGTTATTGATGAGATTCGAGCCGATGCTAATGATGTTCGCTCAGGATCATATGAACTTGCTTCTCAAATGGGAGCTGCTGAGTCATCAATGAGTCAAAGCACACAAGAGAATGAACAAATAAGTGCTTCTTTAACTGAGATTGTTCACACTGCGGACGAATTATTTACTAATGCTGAAGAGCTTAAGTCGACATCAGTTCAAGTTAAAGAGCTATTAGCATCAGGAACAAGTGATGCACAAAATAACCAAAGCTCAATGACGACCTTTGCTAATGGCATTGAGAGCATGGTGTCTGATTTAGATTTGCTGAACAGTGATAGCCAGAAGATTGGAAACGTTTTAGAAGTCATTAAAAGTATTGCCGAGCAAACTAACTTGTTAGCCTTAAATGCTGCAATTGAGGCTGCTAGAGCGGGTGAGCAAGGGCGTGGCTTTGCTGTTGTAGCAGATGAAGTGCGAGCCTTAGCGCACCGAACACAAGAATCGACAGTTGAAATTCAATCTATTGTGCTAGAGCTTCAAGCTAAAGCTGGAAATGCGGTCAGTGCCATCGGAGAAAGTCAGCGTGTCACCCAAGAAAGCCTACAACAATGTCAGCGTGTGACCCAAGCCTTTAGCGATATAGGACACGTCTTTGAACAATTAGACAGTGTTGCTGGCAATATGACTTACAGTATTCAAGGTCA
The DNA here is from genome assembly GCF_001675935.1 of Shewanella sp. UCD-FRSSP16_17. Lineage (NCBI taxonomy): Bacteria > Pseudomonadati > Pseudomonadota > Gammaproteobacteria > Alteromonadales > Shewanellaceae > Shewanella > Shewanella sp. UCD-FRSSP16_17. The sequence continues at coordinate 306,932 of NZ_LZFV01000002.1, read as the reverse complement.
GCAAACTTCAACGGGAAGCATTAATAATCGTGCGATTGAAATTTCACGTTTAAGCCATGAGGTGCAATTAAATCTCGAAGCGATTTCATTAAGAGCACAACAACAAAAGGCAAGCTCTGAAAACCTTGAACAAGTACTAACCCGAGTGTGTATTTAACATGCTTAAAGGTAGCAAATAAAAAAGGAGCCTTAGGCTCCTTTTTTGCTTTATAGCGAACATGACTCACTACAATTTAACGCTCGAATTCAGCCAATATCCAAGCAAGAGGGGCTTGGTACTGCTCAGGCATCCATTGCTGTAATAGTGCAATACTGTCGTCAACCATCGCTTTATTGTGTGCTGATAAATTGAGGTGACCCACTTTACGGCCCACTCTGACTTCTTTGTTGTACCAGAATAGCTCTGCATTCGGTAAGCTTAGCCAGCGGTCGTCTTTATCCACACCAATTAAGTTAACCATCACACATTGATAGTTAACTTGTGGGGTGTGGATCGGTAAATCACACAATGCACGCAGGTGTAATTCAAACTGATTGATGTGGCAGCCTGACTGTGTCCAGTGCCCTGAGTTGTGCACTCGTGGTGCTAACTCATTCACCAGTAGTTCATCACCGACACGGAAGCATTCCATCGCCATAACTCCCACGTAATCGAGGGCATCCATGACGCTGGTTAACATTGCTTCAGCTTGTGGTTGAAGGTGGTCTAATCGGCTTAATGGCGATATAGAAGCCATTAAAATACCATCTTGATGTAAGTTAAGGGTTAATGGGTAAAAAACACATTCACCACTTTGGGTTCTTACACCAATAATTGATACTTCTTCATCAAAATTGATTGCTTGTTCTGCAATGGCTTCATTGCGCCAATCAGCGGGTATTTCTGTTCCTTCAGCTTGCTTTAACCAATGCTGACCTTTGCCGTCATAACCGCCAGTGCGGCGTTTAAGTAATACTCGATCACCATATTGCTGATGCAAGTTTGAGGTATCAGTATTGTCATCAACTAATTCCCAAGGCGATGTCGGAACCGATAGTTCATCCAATAAGCTTTTTTGGGTAAAGCGGTCAGCCAAACGCCCAAAAACGGGGCCATTAATAAAATGCTGATGTTCGCTTAATTGCAGGCTTAGGGATGACTCTGGCCATTGCTCACGCTCTGCAGTGATAATATCAGTATCTTTCAGCGGTAAACGCTCATTAGATGGCGTCATGATGTCCACAGGTTGGACATTGATTGCTAAAGGTTGACCAGCATGGGAAAGCATGGCGCCGAGTTGGCCATCGCCAAGTACCCAGACATTATGTTGTTTAGGGTTTTGCTGAGCCATTATTAAGCTTCCCTCGGATCTGGGTTTTCAAGAATGGTGTTAGTTTGATCATCTCTAAATGCATCAAGACGAGCAGCGAGTTCAGCGTCCGTTACAGCAAGGATTTGACTTGCAAGTAAGCCAGCATTAAATGCACCCGCTGTGCCGATTGCCAAGGTACCCACTGCAATACCTTTAGGCATTTGAACGATTGACAGTAAGCTATCCATTCCTGAAAGCGCCTTACTTTGTACTGGCACGCCAAGAACGGGTAAACGGGTTTTTGAAGCGATCATACCAGGTAAGTGAGCAGCACCACCGGCGCCACCAATAATCACTTTATAACCTTTATCGGCAGCAGTGCTTGCAAAGTCCATTAGTTTGTCAGGAGTACGGTGCGCTGAGACAACTTCAACATGATATGGCACCTGAAGCTTATCCATTATTTCTGCGGCGGCTTCCATGGTGGGCCAATCACTCTTAGATCCCATTACTACGGCAACAAGGGCTTGCATGATAACTCCTTAACACACTTATATTATTAGGTTATTTCTTACTTTTCCCTGCGTAGGGTACAGGGCTTATCACCATGAAAATCATGACGATAAAAAAGGGGCTAGATAATAGCATGCTGGCTTTATTTTCGCTGCATTTCAGTGTTTTCTGCGGCTGAAACTCAGTTTCTGATTGCGAATGCTAACAGGGTACTCTACTGTTAATGACATAGGCTTTGAACTCGAGGGTACTTTATGGCATTCGAAAGGTTAAAGACTAAGGGACTAGTTTTTTGCACTGTATTTTTTTTTACTACATTCAATCAGCAGCTTATAGCTGCAACTCATGCCGTTATGTTAACGGAAGTTGATGAAACGATAGTGTCTATTTCTGGTAATGAAGAGATGGAAGCAATTGCATTATTAACAGAGTTTAGTGATGAGCAGCTTTCATTTGACCAAGAGCAAGTCAGCATGACTCGTGGTTGGTTAGAATTATCTAAACAGCAAAATAGTTGCATGTTTAATAAAATAAAAACCGCAGAACGTGAAAGTGTCGCTCATTTTTCCAAATATCCTATCAGTGTTTACCCTCCACTTAGATTAATCGTAATGAGTCATCATCGGGAACTCTTTCCCAAAGAGTTTGATTTAGCGAATTTTCCTGCAGATACACATGGTCAACTTGGGGTCGTCAAAGATAGAGCTTATGGCGACTTTATTGATGAGAAAATAAAAAGAAACCCACATCAATACTATATTCGTGGCGGGATGGGCTCTTCAAACAGTTTAATTAAAATGCTTAAAGCAGAGCGAGTAAAGGGGATTATCGAGTACAGTGAAGTGGTCGATGCCTTTTTACGAGACAATAACCAGAGTTTAGATTATCAATCTATTCCTATTCGCCATGTGACTCAGCCTATTTATGGCTACATCGCTTGTTCACAAGGCGAAAAAGGTAAAAAAGTCATTGCTGAAATTGACCGAATTATGGGTCTACAAAGTTTTCAAGAAGCTTTTATTCAAATGCATGCTGACTTTTTTGGTGAGGCTGAACAAGCCATTTTAATTCCTGAATTAGAACGTGTTTTTAGTCAGTAATAACCGTTATTATTTTTTTGAGTTGTGGCAATACTGATATTATTTAAAAAATTTAACCCTTTTTGATTTGTTATCCGTTATTACTTATAGGTGAAAACGGTTAAGGGGCTAAAAATGGGAACATCATCGAAGTTATCACGTCAAAAATTGGAGGGCTATTACTTCAATAAAGGGCGTTTATGGCCGTCTATTTTAGTTGGTCTGACATTACTATTGGTGTTGTTAATTAATCTTACTCTACATGTGCGAGCTGAGGTCACGAACAGACCTAATGTCGTTCAAGCAGAGCCAATTGATCCGATCATTCTTCCTAAAAAACCGACAATGCCGCCCGTTAAACCTGGGGTTTATCAAGGGCAGCTGAGCATTGATGGTCATGGTGGCAATATGGTGACAGGGGAAACGCCGCTGTCGCAATACCGACTTTCCTTTAATGATACTGATTACGATGCGCTACAATCCTTGATAGCTCAAGGCCAGTTACCTTTACGAAACTCAGTTAGTAGCCATCAATTAGTTAACCATTTCGATTATCGATTCGACAACACATTAGCTAACAGCGGCGAGTTGTCAAAAAACTATAAAGTGACCACAGAACTTGCGCCATCGCCATTCAATCAAAGCACGTTTCTACTACTTGTGAATGTTGAATTGACCGCGAATGCCAGCGAAAAAGCCGAATTGGGTTTTAATTGGCTACAGACTTTGGTGAGGTTTAACCCTAGATTAGTGTCTGAGTATCGTTTAATTGGCTATGAAACCAATACCAGAGTTAATAGTAGAAAGGGGCCTGCACAACATGTTCAACCTCATATCAAACTGAGTGATGCTAAACAGTTTGTTGCGTTATATGAGCTTAGATATAACGAGCAAACCATGACAGTAGGTGTTAATAATATTGAGGGTGATACTGCTGGTAATCGTGGTGTTCACCAAGGTTTTAGCGCAACAACGATGGCCGAATTAGTCATTTTGGATTCCAGAGCCAAAGCTAAACAGCAGTTAATACCTGAATACGCGATTGATATATCGCAGCAACATAAGTTCTTTGAACAAGCTAGCCCTGAGTTTCGATTTGCGGCTGCGGTGGCTGGACTGGGTCAGCTTATTAATCACAATCATTATGTGCATCAGTTTAATTATGACGAATTAGTGCATATTGCTAACCAGTCGGTGAATGAACTAAATCAAATTGTGGGCGATAACGCATCAACCGATAAAATTGAGTTTTTAGCGCTTGTTAAGTCGGTTTATGAGCTAACTAAGTCGCAACAAGGTAAACAATATCGTCCTCGCAATCAGGTCACGCCTTATCCAATGCCGAAGCCCATTTTACTACCAAAACAGGGTGAGTTATTAGAGGGTAAGCAAACAAAGAATCAAAATCATTAATTTCAAGTTAACTGAAGATTGAATGAGGTTTTTTATGACTCAATGCAGTGAATAAGTGGACATTACCTACGTCGCTGGGCAAACTGGTTTAATGCGAAAATAGCCTATAACCAAGGTAGTCAGTGGTGACAGATAACGAAATAAATCAGCAAGCTAATAGAGCTGTTGATAGATCCGATGAACAATTAATGTTGGACTATCAGCAAGGTGATGCTCACGCTTTTGAAGCGCTTTACAGTAAACATAAAGGGCCGCTTTATCGCTACTTTGTACGCCAAATAAGCGATAACACCTTAGCAGAAGATTTATATCAAGATACTTGGGGCAAAGTGATTAATGCCGCTGATAATTACCAAGTTACTGCTAAATTTACTACTTGGTTATACCGTATTGCACATAATTTATTAATCGATCATGTCCGTGCTGTAAAACCATTAGATAAGCTTGATGAATTAGGTGAGCAGGGCATGGATGAGTTTGATGCCAGCATTGGAAATCAACAATTCAATGGGCGACCAGATGAAGTTTTAGAGCAACAGCATCAAGCGCAATTACTTAAAGCCTGCGTAGCTAAATTACCAGCGGTGCAAAAAGAAGCATTTCTGTTGAACATCGAGTTAGGCTTAACAGCTAACGCCATCAGTGATATTGCTAATGTTACTGTTGAAGCCACTAAAAGCCGTATTCGCTATGCGTATCAAAGTATCAAACAATGTGTCGCCAATAAGTGGGAGGGAATGACTCATGAGTAAGCATGATAATAATGACTCTGAACCTATGACTGACGAAGCTTTTGCGGCGTTGCAGCAAGACATTTCTGCTTTGTATAAGCTACAAAATTTAGAGCGGCCTTCTGCGGCGATTGATGCTGCAATTTTGGCTCAGTCAAAAATGCGTTCGACACAGAAAACGCAGCAGAATTCCAACTCCAATGTGATTAAGGTGAGTTTTTGGCATAAGCATAAATTGCCATTATCAAGTGCTGCATCAGTGATGATCATAGCATCGGTTATGTTACTCAATCCTGAGTTTAATCAACATGCTGTGACAGATATTGAAGAGGCGATTCCAATGGCGACAGAGGTTAATCAAACTTCACCTTCGCCAGCTATGATGCGTGCAGAGCCCAATACTTTTGCTGATGAACCTGCAAGTTCAAGTCAACGTATTGAGCAGGGAAGTGGGCAAAGTATTGAGCAGAATGTTGAAACGATGGCTGAAGCACAGCAAGAGACCCAAGCCATACAAGCATTAACTCAACAACAAGCAGCACCGAAAGTAAGTACGGAACACGCTTCAGGTATCGCTCGAAGTCAAATGAAACTGTCTGAAGCACAAGGTTTTAGCAAGATAGATAAAATGCAGTCACAACCTTTAATGCAACATGACTCAGTCGAGCAAGCTTTGGAAACATTAACACAATTAGTTAAAGATAAAGATTGGCAACAAGCTGAACGATATCTACAAACGATTGAACAGCGGTTTCCGAGGATTGTGGAATTAGAACATCCACAACATGAAGTGTATCAGCAATTTAAAAGGCAGTTGACTACTCAATAGTGCCGCCGTGAGCGCAAAGCCATAATATTAAAAAGGTAATAATATTTAATTGATATTATTACCTTTTTTTATCTTAACTTAATCATGTTAATCCTTATTCTCTGATGAGTATTTTTACTAACGTATTCGGTTACAAATTCATCGAGGATAAATCATTAATTAACGTATTTTGATACTGATAAGTTGCATTTTTTTTGCTAATTTGAGTGCTTGAAAATAATAATATTTACAAGGACTTTTCTGATCATGAAACTTCGTCAATCCGTTACCGCTTGCATGCTGGCCCTTGGGCTTTCAGGAATCGCTTTTCAAGCGGTCAGTAGTGAAAACCAAGGGTACTATCGTGCGCCAGCATTGCACGACCAAACCATTGTGTTTACCGCTGAAGGCGACTTATGGACCAGTCAGTTAAACCAAACTACAGCGACAAGATTGACGACTCAAGCAGCAGAAGAGTTAGATGCGACTATTTCAAAAGATGGTCAGTGGTTGGCTTTTACTGCTAATTATGACGGTGCAACTGAAGTGTATGTTATGCCAATGGCCGGCGGTGTTGCAAAACGAGTGAGCTTTGAGAATAGCCGGGTTCGCCTGCAAGGTTGGACTGCTTCAGGTGAGATTCTATACGCCACTGACAATGTCAATGGTCCAGCAAATTACTGGGTGCTAAAAACAGTTAATCCGTCGTCATTAATCGTAACCGATCTTCCCCTAGCTGATGCCATTGAAGGTGCGATTGATGCGCAAGGTAAATACGTTTATTTCACTCAATTTGGTCTACAAGCCAGTGGAGATAACGCCAAGGTTTATCGAGGTGGCGCATTAGGCGAAATCTGGCGCTATGAGCTGGGTAGCAAAAAAGAAGCGCAAAAGCTTACCGCCTTCCATCAGGGTTCTGTAAGACAACCTATGGTGTGGCAAAATCGCGTGTACTTTGTCAGTGATCAATCTGGCAATGATAACATTTGGTCTATGTCAGTTGATGGCAAGGACATGACTCAGCATACTCAATTTTCAGAGTGGCAAGTGCGTGACGCTCAATTAAATCAGGGACGTATAGTGTTTCAACATGGCGCAGACATTAACGTATTTGATATTAGTAATAATAGTTCGTCCATCGTCAATGTTAGTTTGACTTCAGATTTTCCTCATCGTCGTGAGCAATGGATTGCAGATCCAATGCAATATGCCACGTCAGTTGCTTTTGCTGCAAAGGGGAATAAAGCGGTTATTACAGCTCGTAGTCATGTCGCCGTTGCCAGCCATGACGGCAGTAGACTGATTCAAGTTAAAACCCCTGCTGATGCTAGAGTTCGTAATGGTGCTCTTAGTGTCGACGGAAAATGGGTTTACGGCATCAGTGATGCTTCAGGTCAACAAGAGATTTGGCAATTCCCAGCGGATGGTAGCGAAGGTGCGAAACAATTAACCAAAGATGGCTCATCGTTACGAACCAGCTTACACCTTTCACCAGACGGTCGTTATATTGCTCACGATGATTATGACGGCAACGTGTGGCTATTGGACTTGAAAAAAGGCAAGAATAAAAAAATTATCGTTAATGGGGAAGGGTTAGGCGAATATGCGGACATTGTTTGGTCTGCGAACAGTCAGCTTATCGCCGTGACTAAGTCTGAAATTGGTAAGCAGCGTCCACAGGTGGTGTTGTACTCCTTATCAGATGAAAGAGCACAAGCATTAACTAGCGATAAATATGAGTCATTTTCACCTAGTTTTAGCCCTGATGGGCAGTGGTTATATTTCTTATCTAATCGCCACTTTGATGCAACACCAGGTTCACCTTGGGGTGATAGAAACATGGGGCCGATTTTTGATAAACGCACCCAAGTGTTTGCGATTGCACTCAATGAGAAGGCGTTATTTCCATTCGAAAAACCGACTGAACTCAATGCAAGTACCATTGCAGATAAAGAAGAAGCGACCAATACCGCAACTAAAAAAATCAGAGTTGACTGGAAAGGGATTACTCAGCGTCTTTGGCAAGTACCCGTTGCATCAGGGAATTATGCTAATTTAACTGTGCTAAAAGATAAGTTGTATTTATTGGACACTCATGCCAATAAGACCAGTTTAAAGCTCATTAAATTTGATCATCTCTCTGCTGAAATTAGCGAGTTTGGGGCTGATATCGGTGGTTATGCTGTGTCTGCTGACGGCGAGAAATTACTCATTACTAAGCAGTCTAACCCTGCTGAAATGCATATTGTTACCGCAGGCGATAAGCTACCTGCTGAACTTAAAAACACTCAAGTTGATACCGCTCAATGGCAGCTGGCTATCTCACCTATGCAAGAGTGGCAGCAAATTTTTGAAGATGCTTGGTTGATGCATCGAGACTCTTTTTACGATAAAGGCATGCGAGGTAAAGATTGGGCTGCCATTAAACAAAAATACCAACCTTTATTAAAAAGATTGACCGATCGTAACGAGCTTAATGACATATTTAAGCAAATGATGGGGGAACTCGATTCATTGCATTCCCAAGTTCGTGGTGGTGATGTCACTAAAAATGAGACTGCAACTGCGGCTAGTTTAGGGGCGCGATTATCACAAACGGATAAAGGTGTGATTATCGGTCATATTTATCAGAATGATCCTGAGTTGCCTTCTCAAGCTTCACCCCTTGGGCGAATTAATGTGGATGCTAAACCAGGGGATATCATAGTCGCCATTAATGGCAAAGCCATTGACTCGGTTGCGGATGTAACGCATAGCTTGCGAAACCAAGCTGAAAAACAGGTACTGCTTGATTTAAAGCGTGGCAAAGATAGCCATAAAACCATTGTTGTGCCTCATAGCAATGGCGCAGATGCTAAATTACGTTACTTAGATTGGGTTAACAACAATGCGCAAAAAGTTGCTAAGGCCAGTGATGGCAAAATGGGGTATTTGCACCTGTATGCTATGGGGTCGGGTGATATCGAAAGTTTCGCACGCGAGTTTTACACCAATTACGATAAGGATGGCTTAATTATCGACGTTCGTCGAAACCGAGGCGGAAACATTGATAGCTGGATAATTGAAAAACTGCTTCGCCGTGCTTGGGCATTTTGGCAGCCGACCCATGGTTCAGCAAATACCAATATGCAACAAACCTTTAGAGGCCATTTAGTGGTGCTTGCAGATCAAATGACGTACTCAGATGGTGAAACTTTTTCTGCAGGGATTAAAGCATTAGGTTTAGCCCCTATTATTGGCAAGCAAACTGCTGGTGCTGGAGTGTGGTTATCAGGGCGTAATCGAGTGACTGATAATGGAATGGCACGCGTCGCTGAGTATCCTCAATATGCAATGGATGGTCGTTGGATTGTTGAAGGCTACGGTGTTACACCTGATATTGAAGTTGATAACTTGCCTTATGCAACGTTTACCGGTGCTGATGCGCAGCTTGAAAAGGCCATTAGTTACCTTAAAGAGGAACTAAAACAAACGCCGATCCTACCTTTACGTGCTAAACCTATTCCACAACAAGGCACTGCAGAGGATATTTTACCTAAACCATAGACTGGTTTTAAAAGTGACCAAGCAGAACAGGAAACGGTTGCTTGGTGATTTAAGTTATTGTTTTTAGGTGCATAAATTGAAATGCGTCTGACGAGGGCTCTACTAATAAGTCATCTAAACACTAAAAAAGCCAATCACAATGATTGGCTTTTTTTACGTCTTACTTGGTTGCTGAGTAAGGGTTATATCTGTCTTTACTCAGTAATGAATATTAATCGATATTTATTGATACTTCAGAGTTAATACTGTTCGCAATAAAGCAGTTAGCATGGGCTTTATCGTGTATTTTTTGCAGTACTTCATTACTGACTTCAATGCCTTCGGCAAACGTTACTTGCGGGTTTAAGAGCATTTTAGTGACAGACAATTTTCCTGAATCGTTTTTACCAAGTTCAGCACGGGCATTATCTTGATAAGATACGACAGTTAATCGCTTTAAGTGCGCAATGGCTAGAAATGTCAGCATATGACACGAAGATAAGGCGGCCAAAAGGCTTTCTTCTGGGTTAATTTTTTCGTCATTACCTTTGTACTCAGGTGCTGAAGAAGCTTGTATCACTTGCCCTGAACCAAACTCAATTTGGTGATCTCGGTTAAATTCAGGTGCGGTATGTTCAAAATGATCCGCTTGCCAGTTTACCGTTAGCTTAAAACCCATTAATGCTTCCTTTATTAGCCAATTCAAATGCTTAAAGTCGATTGTTTGCTAAATAAATTAGCGTTCTTACCTTAAATACATTTTTACCGAGCCTGCATTTTACCTGAGTACCTGATGAAATCTACTAAAGCTTAGAAAATTCAATTCTATTGTATTCGTAAAAATACCTTTGCATTTCACTTTGTTTGTTTTTTGCGCATTAATTCATTCGCTTATGTAAGCGATTTTTAACTTGATTGTTAATGGTTTGTTATGAATACGTATGCAAAAAATTGAGACTAATACTTATCCATGACTACTATAACTCGATAATAATGCCTGATATTCCATTAGTCTGAGTCGTATAACTGAATGTTGGGTGACTATAAAGTCAGTAAGGTGAGGGGAAACTCAATGTTCAATTGTAAACCTAGTGTGTTATCACTAGCGCTAGCAGCGGCAGGAGTCAGTATTATGTTGACTCCGAATGACGCATTTGCGGCCGATGAGATAAAAACTGAAACGGTTCAATCTTCGACAGCTGATGTCGAAGTGAGCGCCACAGAGAATACACAACCCACAAATGCGTTAGCTAGCAATGAAGCGGATGATACGGAAGCAGAAACTGGCATCGAGCGGATCAGTGTGAAAGGCTATAGTCGTAGTTTGATTGATTCACTTAACTCAAAACGTTATGGGGATACCGTTTCTGAACAATTATCTGCCGATGACTTAGGTGCACTACCTGACGTTTCAATGGCCGATGCATTGACCCGTTTACCTGGTATTTCTGCAGTACGTACTGGTGGTCAAGCTGCTGAAATTAACATTCGTGGTATGTCGGGTGGCTTTGTTTTTTCAACCTTAAATGGACGTGAACAAGTATCAACGAGTGGTTCTCGTAGTATTGAGTTTGACCAATACCCTTCTGAATTAATTAGTTCTGCAGCGGTTTACAAGTCGCCTAAAGCTTCCCTTATTGAAGGCGGTGTTGCGGGTACTGTTGAGCTGACAACCGTCAGTCCTCTAAGCAAAGATAAACAACATAACTTTACTGCCAATGTGCGTGGTATGTATAACGATCGTGCCGATGAAGTGTATGGTGCCGAAGATTTTGGTTCTCGTTTAAGCTTTTCATATCAAGGTAAATTCCTAGAGGATACCTTAGGTGTGGCAGTGGGTTACGCTCGTCTTGAACAGCCGAGTGTCGCAACTCAATTTATTGGCCTTGCTTACAATGATTCCAAGGATGTCGACGGCATTGAAGGGGATATCAATGGACCTGAAGATAACCCTGCGAACGAATACATCAGTGAAGGTTTTGAGGTACAACATCTAGGTGGTGTTGAAATTCGAAATGGTTACATGGCCGCCATTGAGTGGGCACCAGTAGATAATTTTGTGTTAAAGGCTGATGCCTTTATGTCCCGCTTTGACAGCGAATCATTTGCTCGTGGTTTTCGTACCAAGTTTGGCGGCCGCGATGCCAGTGTTTCAAATCCAACTTATGATGGTAATTCAGTTATCGGCGGCACGTTTAACCGCACTTCTAAAAGCTACACTCGTGTCGAAATCGTCAATGATGATAACCAAGATTTTGATGAGGTCGACAGCTTTGGTATCAATGGTGATTGGCAGGTAACAGACAGATTAAACGTCAATGTCGATGTGTCGTTATCAGCGGCTAAAAGTGATTTCAGAAACGGCTTACTTTGGTCAAATGTCGCTGTTGATGCGAATGCGGATGCGCCTATTTTTGATGAGAATGTCTCAGTAAGTTATTTATTAAATGGTTTAGATTTACCCGATGTTGGCTTTAATCAGGCGGATGCATTTTCTGATATCGACCGAGTGATGGTCAGTAAATACGGTATTTATCCGTTTGAAAACGAAGATGAAGTGAAAGCATACCGAGTAGATTTTACTTATGAGTTAGATAATGACTTTATCGCAAGTGTAGAATTTGGCGCACGCTATTCAGATCGCACTTACTCAAACGATCGCTCAGTATTTGAATACGGTAATGATGGTGCATTTTCAAAGTCTGAGCCGCCACTCAAACTTACCGATGATATGACAACGGTTGTTGACTGGGATGGTGACTTTTCATATTTCCCTTCTTATTTAGCCATTGATTTAGATAAAGCGCTCAATGCATGGTTCCCAGATGGCACGCCACAACCTGTGCAAACTTGGGGTAATGCAGGTGGAGTCATCGATCCACAAGGCTACACAACTAACTATTCATGGTCAGTGCTGCAAAGTGGCGAGGTGTATGAAGAAGTCTTGTCTGGCTATGTTATGGCAAACATTGATACTGAAATTGGTGGATTACCAATTACGGGTAACTTTGGTGTTCGTGTGGTTAATACCGACCAGTCAGCGACCATGCTTCAAAATGTAGAAGGCGACCCAACATTAGGTGCGCAAAATATTACTGATGAAATTGGCATTATTAACCAAAACTATGCACCTACAGTACAAGGTGTGGATTACACCGATTACCTGCCTTCTATCAACTTAAACTTTAAAGTCACTGATGACTCACAGGTCCGTTTTGCCGCTGCAAAAGTGATGTCTCGCCCACCGATTAATCGCTTAGCTGGTGATATTAGTGCATCGGTTTCAGATGATGGTGAAATCAATGGTTCAAGTACCAATAACCCATTCTTAATGCCGTTCTATGCAGATCAATACGATTTATCTTATGAGTATTACTTTGATGAAGGGGCTGTCGTCGCTGCTGTCTTCTATAAGAATATTGACTCATTCATTGACACGATTGCGATTGATAATTTCGACTTTAAAGGCAACGGTTTTAACGTCCCTGATTACATTATTGATGAAGATAGTGGTGAGCAAATTGAAACCACTAACGGTACTTACACAACTGCAGTCAATAACGCTGAAGGCGGCTATATTCGTGGTCTTGAATTAGCTTACACCCAAGTGTTTGCTTCACTACCAGCAGGATGGTCAGGGCTAGGGTTTAACGCCAGTTACTCTTACACCGAGTCTGAAGTGCAATCGATTACTAACTTAGGTGGTGATACGGCAACGCAAGATTTACCTGGGTTATCTAACAATGTGGTCAGCGCCACGCTCTTTTACTCTTACGAAGGCTTCGAAACTCGCTTAAGTGGTCGTTACCGTGATGATTTCGTATCTGAGCAAGTCGCCATTAACGAACAAGTGGTGAACTTTGATGGTGAAACAGTGCTTGATTATCAAGCGTCTTACCAAGTGACTGATGGCTTAGGAGTGTTATTTCAAGTGAATAACTTAACTGATGAGCCAACTAAAAGTTACTTCGGCACTGAAAACAAAACCGGCACCATTCAGTACTTTGGCCGCGAATTTTACTTGGGGTTCACTTATGCCATGTAACAAAAATAATAAGAACAATATCCAGTTAATTCGTGTGATGGGTCATCAAATTAATAACAACAAACTGATGACGCAATTTAATCAACATTCTATGGGGAGAAGTCACTCATGATGAGTATTTCTAGAGTCGTGAAATTATCTGCAGTTGCTGCCAGTTTAGCGACGCTTGCAGGTTGTGGTGGTGGGGATTCATCTGAGCCAGGTGAAGTGCTGTTAACGTGTAATGTACCGAATATCCCTAATGCAGCGGGCACCGAATGTGTACCACCGCCGCCATTAAGCTGTCCTGCACCTAAATTTCCAGATGCAAAAAATGAAAGCTGTATTGTGGGCTATAACCCTGAGCTACCAGAGCCTGTAGCTTACGCTGGTGAAAACCAAGCTGTGTTGTATTACAACCGAATTAAGGATAACGATAATACTGATTCGAACCCTAATTACCCAGGTTATAAGCTGCATACTTGGAATAATGACACCTGTGATAGTTATGCACCGCCGTTTGATTCAACTGATTGGGCAAATGGTCATTCGTTTGATGGTATTGACCCTAATTATGGTGCCTATTGGATCATTAATCTTAAAGAAGGCTATGGCGAATGTGCCAACTTTATTGTTCATATCGGTACTGAAGGTTCAGGTAAAGCACTGGGGGATGGTGACTTAGTCATGAACCTTAAAGTGTTAGCCGAAGACGGCGAGCCTGAAGCAAACTTTAACCGTACTAATTTTACCATCCATGGTGAAAGTGATGTGTATGATTATCCGATTCTAGATGTTGGTTTTTCTATTGCTGGTGCAAGTGCTCACTGGTTAGATCAAAACACTTTTGTATGGAATGAAGATCCCGACGGCATTGCCAAGTTCGTCATTCATCATTCAGCATCAGCTGGAATTGCTGCTGATAATGATGGCAACATCAGTGGTACTCAGGTTGAAGTGATGACCAGTGAGCTAACTGATGTGCAAAAAGCCTTAGTGCCACATTTAGCTGATTGGCCTGCCTATGAAGCGAATTTTACTGCAGAAGAAGCTAAGTCTATTGCTAAAAATCAATTGGTGATGGCGGCGTATGACAGTGCCAATAAACCTGTCGCGGCAAGTCATGTACAAGTGGCAAAAGTATTGGATGCGTTATATACCTCAGGTGATAACGATGCTGACGAAGCTGATTTAGGCATAATATATGACGGTAGTAACATCATTGCTAATGTCTGGGCGCCAACAGCGCAGTCGGTAAACTTAAAGGTTTATGACACGGCGAAAAACTTAACCTCTACAGAAGCGATGAGCCTTGATGCTGACACGGGTATTTGGTCATTCAGTGGTGATATGAGCCTAGACAGAATGTATTACCGCTATGAATTAGTAGTTTATCATCCTGTTACTCAGGCTATTGAAACACTCGAGTCAACGGATCCTTACTCACTTAATGTCTCAACTAATGGCCGTTACAGCCAATTTGTTAACTTGAGTGATGCAGATTTAAAACCTGAAGGTTGGGATGGCCACGAAGTTATGACGGTGGCAAATCCTGAGGATATCGTGATTTACGAAGGTCATGTACGTGACTTTAGTGCACGTGATGAAAGCACGTCTGAAGCTAATCGAGGAAAGTATTTAGCCTTTACTGAAGAGGGAAGTGACCCTGTTGAGCATCTTAGAAAGCTGGCTGAAAGTGGTGTAACACATTTTCATTTGCTGCCAATCAATGACATTGCCACAGTCAATGAAGACCCAGCTGAGCGCGTTGATATTTCAGATACCTTGGGCACCTTATGTGACAAGATTGATGACAATGCAGATGCGTGTTTGACTCAGGATAAGTCGGCAACTATTCAGTCTATTTTAGAAGGAACATTACCAGGCTCTAAAGATGCGCAAGCACTCGTTAATGCCATGCGTGGTTATGACAGCTTTAACTGGGGTTACGATCCGCAACATTTTATTGCCCCAGAAGGAAGTTATGCGACTGATGCTGACGGTATTGCTCGCATTAAAGAACTGCGAGAAATGAACTTAGCATTACATGAACTCGGTTTACGCGTGGTACTTGATGTGGTCTATAACCATACGAGTTCGTCGGGACTTTGGGATAACTCGGTACTGGATAAAGTCGTGCCAGGTTACTACCACCGCTATAACGAAATTACCGGTAAAATTGAGTCATCGACTTGTTGTGATAATACTGCAACAGAACATCGAATGATGGATAAGTTTGTTTCAGACTCCATGGTCATTCTTGCCAAGCAGTATGGATTTGATGGTTTCCGATTCGATGTGATGGGTCATATGCCGAAAAGCAGTATTTTAGATGCTCGCGAGGCTGTTCAAGCGGTTGATCCTGATAACTACTTCTATGGTGAAGGTTGGAACTTTGGTGAAGTCGCAGATAACCG
Organism: Shewanella sp. UCD-FRSSP16_17; assembly: GCF_001675935.1. Taxonomy (NCBI): domain Bacteria; kingdom Pseudomonadati; phylum Pseudomonadota; class Gammaproteobacteria; order Alteromonadales; family Shewanellaceae; genus Shewanella; species Shewanella sp. UCD-FRSSP16_17. Next base: position 291,130 of record NZ_LZFV01000002.1, on the reverse strand, counting down.
CTTATTTGAACAAGCTGTTCAGGCCAATATGGCAGGCAGTGAAGTCGGTACCTTTAATGATCGTATTCGAGAGTCAGTTCGTGGCGGTGCATTATTTGCTATGGAGCAAAAAGATGACTACTTACGCGACCAAGACACCCTGCGTTTATCAATGGCTGGTAACTTACAAAATTACGTCTTAAAAGACTTTAATGGTAATACAGCAACAGGTAGCAGCTTTAGCTGGAACACCCAGCCTACGGCCTATACTTTAGATCCTGCTGACAGTATTAACTATGTGTCAAAGCATGATAACGAAACCTTGTGGGATATTTTGCAGTACTCAAATGACATTGGTATGTCGCTTGATACTCGAGTTCGTGTGCAAAACATTGCTGCAACGATTCCATTAATGAGCCAAGGTATCCCGTTCTTCCAAATGGGTGGTGATATGTTGCGGTCAAAATCACTGGATCGTAACACCTATGACTCTGGTGATTGGTTTAACTGGGTCGACTTTACTAAGGAAAGCAATAACTGGAATGTTGGATTACCATTAGAGCAAGATAATGCAGAGAAAATGGAACAAATTATCGCACTAGCAGGTAATCCTAATTCAGCCCCATCAATGTCTGAAATTGAGTTTGCTTCAAGCGTGTTTAATGAGTTCTTATCGATACGTAAAAGCAGCCCCTTACTGCGGTTAACTACCGAGCAAGACATTATTGATCGAGTTGGTTTCCATAATATTGGTAAAAACCAAAAGCAAGGCGTTATCGTGATGAGTGTTGACGATGGTGCAGGCCTAGTGGATGTTGACCCTGCGGTTGATGCCATGGTGGTGATGATAAATGGTAGTGATAGTGAGCAATCTCATACTGTGTCAACAGCAATGGGCTTTAGCTTGCATCCAACATTAGCTATGTCAGTTGACTCAACAGTTCAAGGTGCAAACTTTAGTGAAGGCACTGAGGAAGGAACCTTTACCGTTCCAGCTCATACCACAGCTGTGTTTGTTAAAAACCAAGGTGATGCACAAGGTACTGGTTTAAGTGCAGACGCGACAGCGGGTGCGCCTGATGTTGTTCCTTATGGCAGCACTGAAGTCTTTGTTCGTGGCAGCATGAACGGTTGGGGTGAAGTGGATAGCTTTACCTATGTGGGGAGTGGTGAATATCGTGTTGCGATTACACTTGCTGCGGGTGGCTATGACTTTAAAGTAGCGTCAGCAGATTGGAGTACCGTTGATTTTGGCGGTGTATCAGATGCTGAAGCAGGTGTAGATGAAGACGTAGCAGAGCAACTTGCACCAAGTGGTGCAAACTTAAGCTTTACAGCTGCAACTGATGCAACTTACGTGTTCTCACTCAATGCGGCTGATAAAGATAACCCAGTGCTTACCGTATACAACGAAGAGCCTTTTGTGGGGACTAGCGTTTATATTCGTGGTGGCATGAACGGTTGGGGTGAAACTGACGAGCTAACATATATGGGCGGTAGTATTTATCAAGCTGAAATTTTGGTATCTGTAGCAAACCATGAGTTTAAAGTGGCATCAGCTGATTGGTCTACTGTTGATTTTGGTAGCTTAGATGCCGATGGTTCAGTCACACTAGGGACTGAAAAAGCATTAGCTGTTTCTGGTAGCAATATGAGCCTGAACTTTGAAACTGAAGAAATGTATACCTTCACTCTAGACATGACTAATCGCAATGAACCTGTGTTAACAGTAAACAAAACTGATATGTTTGCTGGTAATACCGTTTACATTCGTGGTGGCATGAATGGGTGGGGGGAAGTGGATGCACTCAGTTATCAGGGATCATCTGTATATACTGTCGATATTGCACTTGACGCTGGAACTGCCGAGTTCAAAATCGCCACAGGAGACTGGTCAACGGTAGATTTTGGCGCTATAGCAGGTGAAGAGGCCGTGATTGAAGGTGATATGAAAACCTTAGCCTCTAAAGGAGCAAATATGCTGTTTGATGTTGCTGCAGCTGGGACTTATCGCTTTACGGTAACAGGCCCAAGTTTAAGTTCACCTACGTTAACCGTTAATCGTGTTAACTAGGACCTAGATAATTGTGTTGATGGTAAAAGGCTCAGCGAAAGCTGGGCTTTTTTGTTTTAAAAAACTGCAATATGTGTTGTGAATGACACCTAGTGTACTGGTCGGTAGTGCTTTATTAATTATGTTTCATCAGGATGATTCTGTGTTAAATAGCAGGATTCTTGGTAAAAGCAGCCTAATGTTATTTATGCTAAAACGGTTTTAAAGCGCCTTTTAAGGGGGCGAACAGTAATATATTACTTTGTTAACTGGCTTGCTCTGACTGAAATTTAAACAAAAAAGAGGGCTAATTGTCTGAAAAATGACAATAAATGCATTTTTGATGTAAAGACGACAAAAGTTGCAGATTTTGTTTGGTTTTTGTGTCTATACTAAAGCTGTAAAGGAAGAAAATGACAGTAGTATTAAAAGAAGGCAGGTTGTTAGCTAAGTTAACAAAAATTTATACAACGGCCCTTGTGATCTAGGACACACGCCCCAAAATCTACTTATGTAAGAATAAATATCTGCTAGAAAGTGAAGTATATAGCCTTGCTATATTATTAAAGGATAAGTTATCTATGAAAATAAATCTTTCGGGTCACCATGTTGATGTTACAGATACTGTAAAACAAGACGTTAGCGCAAAATTCACCAAAATTGCCAGCCATTTCCCAACGCTAATATCACTCGATATTATCATCTCAAAAGAACACGGCGAATTTGAAGTTGAAATCACGACAAATTATGAAGGCAGTCGTATCGCAGCAAAAGCCTCAGATCCTGTTATGTATCCAGCACTTTCAAGTGCAGGTAAAAAACTTGATGCAGCTCTTAAACACCGCAAAGGTCAGCTAAAAGCTGATTTACACGCCAAGCCTGAAGTGACAGCGCCTGAAATTGCTTATGAAAGAGTGCAAGAGATGGATCTGAAATAGTCCAAGACTTTCTAACGAAATAAAAAAACGCAGTCAAATGACTGCGTTTTTTGTGGCCGTTAACTAATGATGTTTAATCATTAATTTCAGCATTGTGATAAACATTTTGCACGTCGTCGCAATCTTCTAATGCGTTAATAAACTTGTCAAACGTTTCAACATCTTCACCAGTAACTTCGGTCATTGCTTGTGGCACAAAAGTAATGTGCTCAACTTCAAAGTTGATATCGGCAATTTCTTCAGTCAGTGCAACACGTACCTTGTTAAACTCAGTAATTGGCGCAAATACACTGATCATGCCATCTTCAAGTTCAACGTCAGTGACATCAACATCAGCCATCATTAGCAGTTCTAAAATAGCTTCGTCGTCATCACCTGCAAATACGAATACGGCTTGATGATCAAAGCTGTGGGCAACAGTACCAGGGCCACCTAACTTAGCATCGTTTTTAACAAATGCTTGGCGTACTTCTGTAAAGGTACGTTTTACGTTATCGGTTAGGCAGTCAACGATAACTGAACACCCGCCAGGGCCAAAACCTTCATAACGTGCAGTATCGTAATCTTCACCGCCACCGCCTTTCGCTTTTTCGATTGCGCGTTCAATGACATGTGCTGGTACTTGGTCTTTCTTTGCGCGAGTAATTAAGCTGCGTAACGCTAGGTTACCGTCAGGGTCAACACCACCATTTTTGGCACAAACATAAATTTCTTTACCATAACGCGAGTATAAACGCGTTTTTTGGCCGGCAGTCTTTGCCATAGATTCTTTGCGGTTTTGGTATGCTCTTCCCATCTTGATCTCGTTTTAAATTTCGAAAAATTGCCGCTGATTCTAACAAAAATAATCGCAGCTGTTTAGTCTATATGAGCAGAGCTATTGATACAGATCAGCCGATATAGGGTTAATGCATTCAATTTAACATAGTTACTGTTAAATTTGTGTAAGATATTGATGACTAAAATGCGGAAATAGACTTAATAATCATCTAAACTCAAAGCTGTGTGAGTAACCCTCTATAGTAAAAATGCGCTAAACTTGGAGGGAAGTAACGATATGATTGCATTGATAAGTCAGCATTAATAAGAGAGTTCTATATGACAGATGTTAGCCAGGAAGTTGCCACCACGGATGATAATAACAAAGCCACGGTAACCGTGCTATTTTACGAGGCCCCAGTTGGCTTACTGATGAAGAATACCGTGTTGACTGATCTTGACGTAAGCGAAACAGGTAGGGTGATGCTGCCTAATGAGTTTCGTGCTGGTAAATCAATCATTGCTGTACTTGATGGCGAGTGTAAAATTCTTAACTCATTGGGCGAGCGTGTTTATGCGCAAAAAAACCTTGTTTAAAAGGCACTTTAGCCGTAACTAATTATTGTTATTTGATTAATGACAATCAATCTGAACTTTCTACCTCCTTTCTTCGTAATCTTGAGGCAAACTAATCGACTGTAAAAAGTGAGTCTCAATATTCATTTCATACTTATGACGAGCATCTATGTTGAATCATTGACCTAGATGTTTGAGATAATCGTTTAGTTGCTTAAACATAAAATATGACAAACTTAATCTGTTGTTAAACTGGCAGACAAAGTATGTATATACTGCCATCAAACGCGGTGACTTATTTACCACACCAATTAACGATCTCATTTTCAAGGAAGCATTATGCCAGCCTCGTTATTTACTCCCTATAAACTCAATGACACCTTGACTCTTAACAACAGAATATTAATGGCCCCGTTAACTCGCTGCATGGCTGATGATGATTTAGTTCCAACGCAAACCATGGCTGATTATTATGCTCGCCGTGCCGATGCTGGACTTATCATTAGTGAGGCGACCATTATTCGTCCCGATGGCCAGGGCTATATTAATACACCTGGACTTTATACCCAGGCACAAGTTGATGGCTGGAAAGTTGTCACCAAGGCCGTGCATGATAAAGGCGGTAAAATTTTTGCTCAGCTTTGGCACACAGGGCGTGTTGCTCATCCATTCTTTTTTGGTGAAGGTAATGGTGAAGTGCTATCAGCATCAAACATTGGCATAGACGGCACAATACCCCGCAATCGAGAGTTAATGTATCAACAGCCTAAAGCTGCGACCAGCGAGGATATTGTTCAGCTGGTGGCAGATTATGCAACCGCAGCAGACAATGCGCTCAAGGCCGGTTTTGATGGCGTTGAAATTCATGGTGCTAATGGCTACCTCATTGATCAATTTCTACATTACTCCTGTAATAACCGCACAGATGATTATGGTGAATCACCAGAAAATATGGCACGTTTTGCCATTGAAGTAGTAGATGGGATTGTGGCTAAAATTGGCCACGAGAGAACGGCTATTCGTTTATCACCTGGGGCGTATTTCAATATGGAACCCGATAGCCGCGATCGGGCAGTATTTGATTACCTACTTAAACAATTAGAGTCTCGTCAACTTGCCTTTATTCATTTAGGAATATTTGATGATGCAATGGAGTTTGACTACCTAGATGGTAAAGCGTCAGCGTATTTAAGAAAGCATTACAATCAAACCTTAGTGGGGGTTGGTAGCTATACCGCTGAAACTGGCAATAAAGCCATTGAGGCGAATGAATTTGATTTGTTGGCGATTGGACGGGCGTTTATTGCGAATCCTGATTATGTGAGCAAGGTACGTCGTGGAGAGGAGCTGACTGCTTACGATGATGCCATGTTAGCTGAGCTAGTTTGATGCCTACTATCCGATGGTAAGTTGCTAAACAGCTAGGTTAGACGTATTAAAAAGGCAGCAAGGCTGCCTTTTTAATGAGTATATCGTTAATAAGTTAGCGCGATTCAAGTTTACTTATGGATAAGGCTTCTGCAATGCTCGCCTCTGGTTTTCCGAGTAAAAAACCTTGGGCATAATCGATATGGTAGTGTTTCACGCGCTCAAGTACTTGGGGAGAATCAACAAATTCTGCAACCGTTTCAATGCCCATTTTTTTCGCAAAACTTGATACGGTTTCTACTAGGTGCTGTGCTTTAGTATCTTGATCTAAATGCTGGATCAATGAACCATCAATTTTGATGATATCAATATCCAAACGCATTAAATGAACGAAGTTTGAATATCCTGCCCCAAAGTCATCAATTGCGATTTTACAGCCATAGGGCTTAACTTTTTCAATAAAGTCATGCACCAAATCATAATTTGTAATCTCTTCGCTTTCTAATAACTCTAAGGTTAAGCGAGTTGATGTTTCTGGATTGGCTTTTAATAATTTTAGCAATTGCTCAACCCTTTCTGTATCAGCAATATCTTCGAGTGAAATGTTAACTGAAAAGGCATAGGGTAAACCTTTAAACAAGGCAAAAGACTTGGTTAACATCGCGGCCATTAAACGTGGATATAATCGGGAGCGCACTGCAGTTTGCATAAACTGAGCAGGCGTTAACACTGTGCCACCGTCTAAGCATATTCGCATCAAGCACTCAAACTTAGGCTGCAAGTTTTCAGTTATTGGCTTAATTAATTGCACATAGGGCGTGACCCAATCATGGGTGACTGCTGCAACAAGCATGCGGCTTTGATGCATGTTTGCTTCAAAAGCTTCAGGGTTAGACATTTCAGCTGTAAATAGTTGGTATCGTTGAAAATGCCGCCTAGCAATACGCCTAGCTAAATCAGCTTGTTGATGTAACTGAGTATATTGGTCATTGACGCAGTGGGCACCGCCTGCGCTTAGTGTGACATAAATTTCATTACCGTCGATGGCAATGGCTTTATGGCTAACATAATCAATGATCTGAACAGCAAGTTGTTGTAACTGGGCATCATTGAATTGGGAGTGGGTGAGCACGACAAATTCATCAGCACCAGTTTTATAAAGGTGATGAGGGGCTGAAACGAGTTCTAAACTATTGGCCACTTCAATGATAATCAAATCGCCAGCGTTAACACCATAAAAATCATTAATTTGCCCAAAGTCATTAATATTGAAGACGATTAATGAGGAGGCTTGATGTTGGTGTAAATCAGCGTACAGTTTTTTTCTATTAGGTAATCCGGTTAAGTTGTTAAAGTACGCCTCTTTAAAAAGGTTACTGTTTTGCTGTTCAATTTTATGAAAATTATCCGCTAAGGATTGGCGCATGACTTCAAAGTTATCACCTAACTGCTGAATTTCATCTTGGCTATTTAAGGTTAGCTTTTGGGTTAAATCACCCCTGACAATTTTTTGTGTCCAATTGGTTAGTGTCAATATATCCGAGGTAACAATTTTACCCACACTCATTAATAACCAGCTGGCTAAAGACAAGACCCCAGATAGCAGCAGTAGCTGAAAAAATAAGGTATTGAGTAATTCCTCTCCATAGAGTTTGACCTGAATTGAACCGCCATAAAACCCTTGTAACTGCCCACGTGAAATGATGGGCTGCATAACTTGGCTAAAGCCTAAAACCCATTCACTTTGGCGGGTTTTATTGGTTTCAACATGACGAATTGCAGCAGGGCGTTTTGCTGTAATAAGTTGGCCATTCGTCGCTTGACTCAATGCGTTGGGGATCAAGCTTGCCCACATTCCTTTAATAAAATAATCGTGCGTATTATCAAACCCGAGCTTTTGGGCTCGATTAAGCTGGATAGATTGATTTTGAAGGCGATGATGCAACGAAATAAGTTCACCGTTTTTATCTAAAACGGCAAAGTCAGATAAAGTGATTTGAAATAGGCTGGTTTGTTTTTTGTCTATACGCGTGGTTGCCTGAGCGAAGAACTGATCGATAGCTGTGTCGATTTCATCTTTTTGATTGTTAAGCTGGCTAAAATCAATCTGGTTACTGGCTAAAACCAAGTGCATGTTATGCAAAGTATCGCTTATGCTGAGTTTAATGAGTTGTCTGTTTTGGTGGAGTTGATAGCTGAAAAAAATGACTTGAATACAGATTAAAATCAGAATGTTAGATAGCATAAGTTTGCGATAAAGCGGCATTTTTAAGTGCAATAACCAATACAATAATGGTTCTAACACACAATATAATAAAAACGCGCCAATCACCGCTAAGGTTAATAGTTGGCTAATGACCGCAATTTTTGGCCAATCGGCAACTTCTATTAAGGAGTTTGCATCGCCCCATGGGTTAATTGCTGTGTTGGGGTTAGTTGGGTCTACAATCCATGTTGGATTCGCTTGCCCTTCAATTTCTAATACCAGTTTATATTCTATATCTCCAGGATGGAGCGGTAACTGATACTGCCATTGATCTTTACCTGTGTGCTGCATTTGATAAAAGGGATCATCACTATGCCAGTCTGAAAAATTTCCGCTGACAAATACCTTATTGATTTTACTTGTAGGTGACAAACCAAATTGCTGATTTAATTTTTCGGAAAGCGGGAGGGATAGCGTTATGTCGTAAGGGGTGAGTGCATTAGTTGCAAGGAGCGAGACGACCCAAGTTTGTAGCGGCCACAAGCAAAGTAAGGCTAAGAGTATCCCAAGCCTTTTCTTCCATTTATGTAAATAATGAGTAAGTAAACTCAATCGCTGAAGCCCATGAAGTTCATGTAATTATTAACAATTATCTATCAATATGGGCTGATTTTTAAGCTAGGTCAACAGCATGAACAGTATTTTATTAGCGGTTTTTTAGTTAATTCGATTACAACGTTAAGGTACTAATGAATAACATTCAGTATTTGGATTTGCTTTTGCCGCGAGTGAATTATCTGCTTGAAGTGCCAGCGCATAAGATAATTAGGGGAAAACTGTTGCAACTAAAATCACATCAAATTCATGCATTAACTTAGCTGTAAAATGAAAAAGTTGCCTTTGAATGCTCAAGGCTGTTAACAAGAGCACAGTTGCTGCCTAGCTGATATTAGATATATTGATTATAATGTCCTGATATCGATTGAGTAGTAAACCTATACTGAATCACACTTATTTTGATTAAAGAGAATTGACCATGAGCGCTATCCCACCTTGTCCTAAATGTGAATCTGTCTATGTATACGAAGATGGTTCGCAACTTATTTGTCCTGAGTGCGCTCATGAATGGAACCCAAACGAAGAAATCATCGATCCTGATGCGATCATATTAAAAGATGCAGTGGGTAACTTACTTGCTGAAGACGATAAAGTGACACTGATTAAAGATCTTAAAGTAAAAGGATCTTCATTAGTGCTTAAAGTAGGCACCAAAGCCGTTATTAAACGTTTTGTTGATGCTGATCATGATATTGATTGTAAAGTAGATGGCCATGGCCAAATGATGCTGAAGTCTAAATTTGTAAGAAAGCAAAACTAAATTTAGCGTTCAAATAATAATAAAAAGAACCTGCCAAGTGCAGGTTTTTTTTATGTGCCAAGTCAACAAGCACTATGTATATGTAACAGCATGATGTATATACGGCAGGTACATAATGTGGAATGGGATTTTAAGTATCGTGTTGATTGGTATTATCAGGAAAAATAAATCTGTAGGTAAACAAAAGGGCTTAGCATTGCTGCTAAGCCCTTTTAGGTATTTGGTGGAGGCGGCGGGACTTGAACCCGCGTCCAGAAAGCCTACATCCAAGGCGCTACATGTTTAGTCTCTCTTTTGGTTAACCTTGCAAGCTCCGAAAGACAGGATATTACAAGGCGAGTCCGGTACTGTTTCGCGGTTCACCCCCAGACAAGGTTCCCTCGCTAGCACGATGTAAGATGACCATCAAAATCCACTGCCCATGTGCAAGACGTGTGGTTGATGGCTAGCTAGCCTAAGCTGCTAGAGAGTAGTTAGAGTCGTTTGCAACTATAACAGTGCGGCTTTTTACGAGGCCAACCGCCCCTCGACATGCTCCCAGGGTTTCGTGAATCCTGTCGAATCCAGAATCGCCCCCAAAGTTTGTTGATTGTATCGCTTAAATGCCAAAATACCTAGTGCATTTCACCAATTAACAATCGTTTGTACATTATCCGTCCAGTCTAGACTTCTTCATTACGCGAGATTGTTCTACTTTCCATTCGCGTTCTTTAGTGTCTTGGCGTTTATCGTGGTCTTTTTTACCTTTACCTAAACCAATTTCAACTTTTACCCAAGCACCTTTGCGCCAGTATAGTGAAAGGGGGATTAAGGTATAACCTTGACGCTCAATTAGGCCTTCAAGCTTATCAATTTCACTGCGCTTTAATAACAGTTTTTTGGTACGAATTGGATCGCAAACCACATGAGTTGATGCGGTGTTTAAAGGCTGCACTGTGCAGCCATGCATAAAGGCTTCACCATGCTTGATATAAACGTAACAGTCCGCAAGCGTGACTTTGCCCATACGCAAGGATTTTACTTCCCAGCCTTGAAGCTCTAATCCAGCTTCGATTTTATCTTCTATTTTAAACTCAAAGGTCGCGCGCTTATTACGTGTAATCGTAGCGGGTGGATTCTTTGACTTTTTTGAATTCTTTTTTACCATAATCGCGTTTACTGCCCGCTGTTATCCCATTTAAAAACTCTAGTCACTTATGCTTACTGTGGTAGATATGGGGGAGAGAAAAAACTAATCAAGGGATTATACCCAAACCACTTAAAGATGCGAGTTTAATCATCAGGGTAATGGATGCGTTTTACTGTAAGCGTGTTAAAATTGCCTCATTGTTATCGATAGTGTTGTTATTCATGCCAAAAATTTCAAAAAATGTGTTGGTTCGTTTTAGTGCGATGCAAATGTATGACTTGGTTAATGACGTTGAGTCATACCATGAATTCTTGCCAGGTTGTGTTGGCGGTAAAGTCATTGAGTTTGATGGTAAAACCATGGTTGCATCTGTTGATGTCTCAAAGGCTGGGATCCGAAAAACATTCACCACTCGTAATCAAGTGGTGCCAGGTAAAAGTGTGTCGTTAACATTAGAAAATGGCCCATTTAAAAACCTAGATGGCATGTGGCGTTTTACAGAGTTAACTGATGATGCTTGTAAAGTGGAGTTCGATTTAAATTTTGAGTTTTCCAACCCACTAGCGGATATTGCATTTGGTCGTGTTTTTAAAGAGTTGATGAATTCAATGGTAACTGCTTTTACTGACCGAGCTAAGGTGATTTACCATGACAAATGAGACAGATTTATTTCCAGTTGATGTTATTTACGCATTACCTGAGCAGCAAAAGGTGATTACGGTTAATGTTGCGCCTGGTACTCGCTTTATTGATGCGGTAAAGCAAAGCAACATGGCAAGTTTCTTTCCAGATATCGATTTAGCTAAAGTAAAATTAGGCGTTTTTAGTCGACAAGCAAAGCACGATGAGGTGCTTGTACCAGGACAACGAATTGAAATTTACCGCCCTTTGATTGCTGATCCTAAAGATGTGCGCCGTAAGCGTGCAGAAAAAGCGAAAGAAGAGGGACGCAGCAACAAGATTACTGGTGCGAAAATTTAGCGAAATTTTCAACGTTACACAGAGGTCACTGAGCATGAACAAACACAATGATGAAGCTGTGTCATAATTTGTTGTGTACTTAGAGTATTTTTCACAATAAAAAAGCGGAAAGACGTGTCTTTCCGCTTTTTTGTATAAGTCAGTTTTTTTACTTAATGCTTATTCGCCTTTAGGCATATTTTCATTACCGCCTTTCGGCACGTCATTTTCTGTTTCTAGACGGTTCTCTTCAACCAGAGGTTTAGCATCACGACGAATTGATGCAGGGTCTTGTTCTGGAAGTAAAGGTTCAACAGTAGGAGATGAAATCGAAGGCAAGGCACCTGATTCTAGAGGAGTGTCAAAGTCCTCACTAAGTTTGTAGTCGCCTTCAACTTTGACAAGTAAATCATCTTCAAAGAACAATATGAGCTCTTTGTGAGTGATACTTGCGTCACGGCCACTTTTGAAGTGATAAACATAATACCAAACATTATCGGCAAAACTATCACGAAGAACTGGGCGGCCAAGAATGTACTCAGCTTGTTCTTTAGTCATTTCTACACGCAGCTTTTCAACTTGCTGTAATTCCATGTAGTTGCCTTGTGCGATATCTGGCTTATAGATCAGCCAATCAAAAACACTACACGCACTTAAAGAAACTGAAAGCGCAACTGCGCCTAAAAGGGTAAGACTTTGTTTTTTGTTTATCATTGTCTGTGCTACTTCCTAAAAATCTGACGACATCATACCCAAGGGGTCCCTATGCTGACAAGGGGCTATTCGCTGAGAATGCTATAACGATGTGAATAATAGAGTCGATATTATAGATATAGTTCAATGATGCCATCGGTAAATGACTCAGTTATAAATTCTTTTACGCTTGATGATGTTACGAAAATGTAGAAAATCATGGAAAATCTGAATGTAATTCTATAAGTTTGATACAAGCGCTTATGCAAAATTTGAATCATATAGAAATTAATAGGATTTAATTGGCGGTTAGGTTTGTTAAGTAATTAACTTTTGACGAAAGAATAATGATAAAAAATGTCACCAATTTACTCTGAACATAACGTAAAACAGCATACTGAAACCAAAGGTGGTCGGTTAGTATTTGTCGGCACGGGTCTGCAACTTGCTGGACACATTAGTGTGCTGAGCCAAAGCTATATTGAACATGCCGATGTGGTGTTTTCTCTAGTGCCAGACGGCTTTACTGAACGTTGGATTCAAAGCCTGAATAATAATCATCGATCATTACAGCCTTTTTATGCCCAAAAAGGTGAAGTTAAAAATCGCCGAGATACCTATGCACAAATGGTAGACGCTATTCTTAACGAACTCCGGTTAGATAAAAATGTGGTGGTGGCGTTATATGGTCACCCTGGCGTGTTTGCTTGCATTTCACATCTTGCAATTGCACAAGCTCGTGATGAAGGTTATCAAGCTGACATGCTACCGGGGATATCTGCTGAGGCTTGTCTATGGGCTGATTTAGGTATTGACCCAGGCCATTCAGGTCACCAAAGCTACGAAGCGACTCAGTTTATGCTGTATCAGCACACTCCAAACCCCAAAACCCATTTATTGCTGTGGCAAATCGCATTAGCTGGCGAGCATACGTTAACGGAATTCTCTACCACACGCGAACGCTTAGACATTTTAGTCGCCCATTTATCTCAGTGGTATCCGCTAGATCATGAAGTCGTAATTTATGAAGCTGCTAATTTGCCGACACAAACACCAAGAGTCGAGCGATTACCCTTGAAAAACTTACCCAATGCTCGTTTAGAAATGATCTCGACTTTGATGATCCCACCTTCTGAAACACTTAGCCTTAATCTGAGTATTCTCGAAAAGCTTGGGATCAGTGCGTGTGATATCGGATAACGTAAACCAAACCTGAAATAGCAAATAAGGAAATAGAATGGCAAATTTAACGGAGTTTTTTACCGAACTTAATACGGATGCGAAATTATTAGAAACCTATAAAAAAGACCCTGAGGGGACAATGAAAAACTATGGTTTATCTGATAATGAAATCAAAGCAGTATTATCTGGTGATGCCAAAGCAGTCAGTGCATTAGCGGGTGATATTGAAATGAAAGCATTCTTACTGATATCAAATCATACAAAATAGCCGTGCTTAATCATTTTTTACGTTTCACAGTCGTTTTAATGGCGTTACTTATTAGTGATGCTATTAATGCTGCTGTGGATTTTGATCAGCAACTGGACACATTAGAGGTAGCGCTTCAAGTTGATTTAACCGAATCAGAAAGGCAAATTGAAACATTAGAAAAGCAACAAAACCAATTGTCTCAACTGCAGTTAGCGCGTTTTCATACGCTTAGTAGTATTAAACATTTATATCTAGGTGAATTTGAACAAGCCTTGTTTACGCTCGATAAGGCGTTGTTGTTCAAGCCTGATAATGAGTTAATGACACAAATCTCGATGTATAAAATCACTGCCAATATTGGGCAGAATAATTATCAGCAAGCATTTCAATTATTGGAAGAAAGTCTAGCCCGAATTGATAGTTATGATGACAGTAAGATAAAAGTAAACGCGTATATTCGCTTAATGAACGTGTATATGGAGCTTGATGCATTTGAAGAGATGCTCACCACTGCAACTGAGATTTTAAGTTTAAACAAGGGCGAAAATACGAAAAACGAATGTTACGCAAAATTATATTTACCTGTTGCAAACCTAAAGTTAGAAAATTTTGAATTGTCCGCTTCTCAGTTCAAAGAAGCCGAACTGTATTGTAATAAGCATAATTTTCCTCTTATTGTTGCGATGGCGATTAAAGGCCAGTCACACGTATTATTTGAAACGGGCCAATACCAAGCTTCACTTAGCGGGTATTTGGATTCGTTAGAGCGCTATCAAGCGTTTAAATTTCATATAGAAATACATGATAGCCATGCTTATTTAAGCGAAGTGTATTTTCATCTAGGAGATTATGACCAAGCATTAACGTATGCCAAGCTTGTTGAGCAACTCCCTAATGAACCGATGAATTTAAAAGGCAAGAAACGAACTTTTCACGTTCAATCGATGATCGCAAGTAAGCAAGGAAAGTTTAAAGAAGCCTATCAATATCAAGTGCAAGCTCATGCTATTGGCGTGCAACTACTAGACGAGAAAAAGGTTAAAGAAAATGCCTACCAAATGGTTAAGTTTGATAGTGCAGAAAAAACCAGAGAGTTAAACAAGTTAGTACAAGATCACGAGATGATTGCCAAACAGCGTAGCATTTTAAACAATGAGAAAAGCGCTTCGTTTATGTTTTCTACGGTACTGGCAGGTACGGTAGCGTTATTGGCTTTACTCCTTTATACCGCTTGGAATCAACGAAATCAGTTCCGAAAGCAAGCTCAAGTTGATTCATTAACGGGGTTGTTTAATCGTGGAGCAGGGATTGATAAGGCTGAGAATGAATTTATTAAAACGTTAGCCAGTGGTGGAACTTTCAGCGTTGTAGTGATCGATTTAGATTGGTTTAAAAAAATCAATGACAGCTTTGGCCATGCTACTGGTGATTGGGCGTTAAAGAAAGTGGCAGATACCATTAATGAATATAAACGTAATACCGATATTGCTTGTCGTTTAGGTGGTGAGGAATTCGCTATTTTTATGCCTAACACGGATAAAATGTTAGCTAATGAAGTGGCAGAGAATGTATGTCAGGCTTTTGCTAACATTAACACTCGATACTCAGGTCACCAATTTACCATTACAGCCAGTATAGGAGTCAGTGATAAAGCAGAGGAGGATTTAAGCTTAGATCCTATTATCAACAGGGCTGATACAGCGCTTTATCAGGCCAAATCTCATGGTCGAAATAGGGTCGTTTGTTTATAACACTTTCAACTTATAAAACTGCCAAACTAAAAACTATCTCACTTTACCGCTTTCAACCGCTCAGCAGTCCCATTTATCTTGTAAAAGAAAACTCGTTCTCTATTGATATATTTAACATCTCAATACTGGTGTTGTTTTGAGCTTTGGCTCAACCACAGCGCTTAAGTTATCGCGTGTTTTATCGATATAGCATTTAACAGTAGATAATTTTACGGTAGATAATTTAACGAAAGCCCGCTGTTTAACGCTACGTATAGGCTGCTTGCAAGCACGGTAAGGTCACTCGCGCTTTATCTTTAATACGGCTATCTTTCGTCGTTAAAGCACTAAGAGCTTACTCGCTTGAGTGCAATCTTATTGTCATCTTATCGCAATCTTAAGTTTTAACGGTATCGCTTAATCGTGTGAATAGAAAGCCAAATGAAAGAGGGGGAAGGGGTAACATTCTCGTCTCCAGAACTCATATTGATACTCAAAACATGAGTATGCCGTATTTTCTTCGTTGCTTACTGCTTACTGCTTACTGCTTACTTTTTATTGTTCTTGATGTTTGCAGCGGCGAGTAGAATCTTAAATAGGGGTATGTATTTTAGCTAACAGCTAAACCTGGGGACACTGCCACTATCTTGAGTTGCATCTTTGAGCTTATACCAATGACCCCTTCATTCTATCGCTA
The DNA here is from genome assembly GCF_001675935.1 of Shewanella sp. UCD-FRSSP16_17. Classification (NCBI taxonomy): domain Bacteria; kingdom Pseudomonadati; phylum Pseudomonadota; class Gammaproteobacteria; order Alteromonadales; family Shewanellaceae; genus Shewanella; species Shewanella sp. UCD-FRSSP16_17. The sequence continues at coordinate 275,232 of NZ_LZFV01000002.1, read as the reverse complement.
ACGCATAGTGTTCTTTTTTTGCTGCTCACAATGGCGCTTTTTCAGTGTAAAACTCGAAATTACAGTTTTTTTTAACTTTTTTGTAAAAAAAACGTCTTTTTTTTCAGCTGAACCAATATTTTTTGTGATGTTGATCGGACTACATCGGTTACTGTCTAGAGTAAATGTTCTACATTGCTCATTACGTTTACGTTAACGTAAAATTGAAACGGTTGTTTGAATTGGGTTGGGGTGGCGCTTTAGCTAATAGATTGTATTTGTTGATTTTAATTGCTTTACCTTAAGGGCAGTTCAAAACAAACATCTAATTCTACTTTGGTATAAAACCCTAAAAATGCTGTAATTAAAAATTTACATCACGTATTTTAATTACGGATTAATTTTCTTTGATTTGTCTTTGGTTAACTTGTAAGACAATTGACCAATAAAAAAATAAAAACAAAATGGATTTATTTTAAATTGTTTTTAATCAGGTGTTTATCTTTTGGTTTGTTATGGTCATACCAATTTATATTGCTATTTTTATTCGCTCGATAGCAATTTCAAGCTGTTGCAAATGCAAAGGTTTGTCGTTAGGTTTTAGTACGAAACAAACATTTGACGGTTAAATATTGGCTAGTTTGTTTTGAAGATAGAGATGGAAAGGAGCAAGGCCTAAAGAGTTCGTGTAAGGCTGTCATTGAGACGACTTATTGAGTTTTACGTAACTTCTTTTACTAACTTAGGACTGGATAACAATGAGTACATCAAGTTTCCAAGGTTAGGTAAGGCAACCTTAGACAAGTTAACGACTACCTTCTCTCTTTTGAAACTGACTTATGCTCAAGGGGCTTAATATGACAGCAGAACAATTAGTGGCTAGATATGCGAAATCCCAGCCAAGTGCTGATACTGAATTACCAACAAGTGCAGAACTTGCATTAATCGGTCCAGAGGTCCCAGGACAAGATACGATATTTAATGATGGTGCTTTATCTTTATTAGCTGCGCTTTGTGAAGAGTTCACTCAAGAAGTGCCTGAGCTACTAAGTAAGCGTCAGCAAAAACAGCAACGAATTGATAATGGTGAATTACCAGACTTTTTACCTGAAACTCGTGCTATTAGAGACGGTGAGTGGTCAATTCGAGGCATGCCAGACGACTTGAAAGATCGTCGTGTTGAGATAACCGGTCCAGTAGACCGTAAAATGATTATTAATGCTCTGAATGCGAACGTAAAAGTGTTTATGGCAGATTTTGAAGACTCATTAGCGCCGAGTTGGGAGAAAGTGGTTCAAGGCCAAATTAACCTTCGAGATGCCGTCAGAGGTGACATCAGTTTTACAGCCGAAAATACCGGTAAGCATTACAGCTTAGATGAAGATCCTGCCGTACTAATTTGTCGAGTACGTGGTTTGCATCTAAAAGAAAAGCATGTCGAATTTAAAGGTGAGGCTATCCCGGGTGGCTTATTTGATTTCGCCATGTACTTCTACCACAACTATCATCAGCTTTTAGCTAAAGGCAGCGGTCCATACTTTTACATTCCAAAACTGGAAAGCCATGTTGAAGCACGTTGGTGGGCAAAAGTGTTTGCTTTCGTTGAAGAACGTTTTTGTCTAAAACCTGGCACGATTAAATGTACTTGTTTGATTGAAACCTTACCTGCCGTATTTGAAATGGATGAGATTCTTTATGAGTTACGTTCAAACATTGTGGCATTAAATTGTGGTCGTTGGGATTACATCTTTAGCTATATCAAAACACTGAAGAAGCATGCAGACCGTGTATTGCCAGACAGACAAGCCGTTACGATGGACACACCATTTTTGAGTGCATATTCACGCTTGTTAGTTAAAACCTGTCATAAGCGTGGTGCGTTAGCGATGGGCGGTATGGCGGCATTTATTCCAGCTAAAACACCTGAAGCAAATGAGCAAGTACTGCAAAAGGTTAAAGGCGACAAAGAACTTGAAGCACGTAATGGTCACGACGGTACATGGGTCGCACATCCTGGACTTGCTGATACAGCAATGACCATATTCAACGATTATATCGGTGCAGGCACTAATCAGTTGCACATTACTCGTGATGTTGATGCACCTATCTTAGCGGACGAGTTACTCACCCCCTGCGATGGGGAACGTACCGAAGATGGCATGCGTTTAAATATCCGCATTGCGCTGCAATACATTGAAGCGTGGATCCAAGGTAACGGTTGTGTCCCAATCTACGGACTCATGGAAGATGCGGCAACTGCAGAGATATCTCGTACTTCAATCTGGCAATGGATCCAGCATGAAAAATCACTGTCTAACGGCAAACTTGTCACTAAAGCGTTATTCAAAGAGATGCTCAGTGAAGAGCTCGCTAATGTTGAGCAGGAACTAGGTTCAGCACGCTTTAACCAAGGTAAATTTAATCAAGCTGCTTGTTTGTTTGATGAAATTACCACCTCAGATGAACTTGTCGATTTCTTAACGTTACCAGGCTATGAGCTGTTAACCGCTTAAAAAAATGGTGCTTCACATTGGGGTGTGAGCACCGATATTAATCAGTAAAACATAACGAATTACACAGGAAGGAGTAACACTATGTCTAACACTAATAAGCAACTAACTCGTCAAGAACAGATTGATGCGATTAAGAAGGATTGGGCTGAAAACCCTCGTTGGAAAGGTGTTAAGCGTCCGTTTACAGCGGAAGAAGTAGTGAAATTACGTGGTTCTGTGGTACCTGAAAATACCATTGCTAAACGTGGCGCAGAAAAACTATGGGATCTTGTAAATGGCGGCGCTAAAAAAGGCTATGTTAATTCTTTAGGTGCATTAACGGGGGGTCAAGCGGTTCAACAAGCAAAAGCCGGTATTGAAGCTATTTATCTTTCTGGTTGGCAGGTCGCTGCAGATGCTAACTTAGCGGGCACTATGTACCCTGATCAATCATTATACCCAGCTAACTCAGTACCTGCAGTCGTTGGACGTATTAATAATTCATTCCGTCGTGCTGATCAAATTCAATGGGGCAAAGAAGTTAACCCAGGTGATGAGAATTACACTGATTACTTCCTACCAATCGTAGCAGATGCTGAAGCAGGTTTCGGCGGTGTGTTAAATGCGTTCGAATTAATGAAATCTATGATTGATGCAGGTGCTGCTGGGGTTCACTTTGAAGACCAATTAGCATCAGTTAAAAAATGTGGTCACATGGGCGGTAAAGTATTAGTGCCGACTCAAGAGGCTGTACAAAAGTTAGTTGCTGCACGTTTAGCTGCAGATGTTAGCGGTGTTGATACATTAGTCATTGCACGTACTGATGCAAACGCTGCAGATTTAATGACTTCAGATTGCGATCCGTATGACCGTGACTTTGTCACCGGCGATCGCACCGAAGAGGGTTTCTATCGTGTGAATGCTGGTATCGACCAAGCGATTTCACGTGGTTTAGCTTATGCGCCATATGCTGATTTGATTTGGTGTGAAACGGCAAAACCTTGTCTTGAAGAAGCGAAGAAGTTTGCTGACGCTATTCACGCACAATACCCAGATCAGTTACTTGCTTATAACTGTTCACCTTCATTTAACTGGAAGAAAAACTTGGATGACGCAACAATTGCTAAATTCCAACAAGCGCTTTCAGATATGGGCTACAAGTACCAATTCATCACGTTAGCGGGTATCCATAACATGTGGTACAACATGTTTGATTTAGCTTATGACTACGCTCGTGGTGAAGGTATGAAGCACTACGTTGAAAAAGTACAAGAAGTTGAATTTGCCGCTGCTGAAAAAGGTTACACATTCGTATCGCATCAGCAAGAAGTGGGTACAGGTTACTTTGACCAAGTAACGACTTGTATCCAAGGTGGTAAATCATCAGTGACGGCATTGACTGGTTCTACCGAAGAAGAGCAGTTTTAACCTTTATTAACCTTGTAACAGTTTAGCTGCTTTGCAGCTGATTTCCCCCGGTGTTACTCACCTACAGGTTTCACCGGGTTTTTATCCAGTATTTGGAATATTAGCGCAAGCTAGTTGTCGTTCTTAATGCGAGGATTTTTAACTTCCTACCCAGTAAGTTTTCAACCAATCGCTTGTGTTGCGGCTCTTCGGAGCCGTTTTTTTTTGATAAATTTTTCGAATGATTTTTGCTAAGAATGCTTCATCCGCCCACATAAAGAGTTATAGTAAAACTATTGTAACAATGGGTGACTTAAGCATTGAAAAACTCTTTACCTATCACTAAAGGCGTCGACTACTGGACCAAGCGTATCAGTGAACAAGAAATGCCTGCTTTGTGTTCAACCGTCAGAGATTTAGAAAAGCTGGCAAAAGATGATGTGTCATCATTGGCGACATTAGGTCGTAGTGTGCTGCATGATAATGCGCTTACCACTCGGATATTACGTGTGGCCAACAGTGCTATTTATAATAAAGGCACTAATCACGTTACAACGGTCAGTAGAGCTGCCGTGGTGCTGGGTTTTGATACCATTCGCAATATTTGTATTACCGCCAAACTACTCACCAGTTTGCTCGAAAATAACAATTTATCTGAGTCTGTGTATCAACGACTAATCAAACTCATGGCGCACTCTTTTCAAGCTGCCATGATTTCGCGGGTGATGCTTAAAGATTATGATGAAGCACTTCGTGAAGAAGTGTTTATCGCCTCGTTATTATATCGCATTGGTGAAAGTGCATTTTGGAGCATTGGTGGCGAATTTGTTGATAACTTAGATCAAGCGATATTAGTCTCCCCATCAGTAAAAGATGAAAAGGCTATTGTGCGTGAGCATCTTGGGACATCATTTTCGCAATTAACTCAAAGCATCGCTCGAGCTTGGGGCTTAGGTGACGTATTAACCACATCACTGTCTCACCCTGATGAGAGAATGCCTGAAATAAGGACTATTTTTCTAGCTAATGAAATATCTGAAGCGTTGAATCAGCCTCATGTTAACCCAGAACAGCTCAATGATTTACTCTTAGCTGCTGCAGAAATTCAAGGAATTAGTCTTGAGCAATGTAAGTCGAGGATCAGTCGCTGCGCAGAAGCCACAATGAGGTTAGCTGAAGATTATGGGGCTACTGAGTTAATTCAATACCTTCCCGATACTGCAGAAATCATTTTGTGCTTAGATAAGCCTGAACAAAAACCGCAATTTCGTGATGCCGATTTAGTGCTGCAATTGAAAAAACTGCGTGAATTGACTGAGCATGCCATTCAAAAAGCTGACTTTAATCAAGTGGTGCAGACTGCATTAGAAGGTATTTTAGATGGGGTTGGTGTTGATAGATGCGCGGTGATGTTGCTATCGCTTAACCGAAAGCAGCTATCTGCTCGGGTTGTGTTTGGCGAGAGTGCAGAGTTTTTTAAGCAAGAGTTACTAATTGATATGCAAGGGGAGTTGAACCCATTTTCACAGGTCGTTGACGCTAAAAAACCAAGCTTGATTCACTCAGCTGAAAATAGCCAATTAATGTTGGTTCAACAAGGAAAAAATGAAGACCTTAATAGCAAAGTGAATTTTGCTTTAGGCTTTATGGTTGCGCCAATTGTCGTAAACGACAAAGTAATAGGGGTGTTTTATGCCGATAAGCATGCATCCGAAAGACCTTTGTCTCAGCAGGATTTTGATGGTTTTTGCCATTTGAGTCAGCTGGCTAATTTATGTTTTGGTTTAACAATGAAGTAAGCTTGGGATTGTGCAAGGTTTAGGCTAAAAACTTAAGTTAATGACATTAGCCAGTATTGTCATCAGTTAATATTTTAATCATTTTATTAAAGACGAATTAAATGGAATTAGCATTAGTATCACAGGGTAAAAGCTCCTACATTTTCAAATATTGTACGTTAATCTTATTGGCTGTTATTTTGAGTGTTATTGCAGGTAATTCAGTTGCGAATTCACTTGTGAATTCAATGGCTCAAATCGATAAAGCACAAGTTCAACCGCAATCTCTTCTCGTTGTCGATACTCTCAGACAAAGAGAGGTTCCAATAGAGTTATATCTCCCCGAAAAAAGCTTTGCCTGCCATGTCGATCAGCAGTGTCCTGTGATGATAATTGGTTCCGGATATGGGTTATTACACACAGATTATCAATTTATAAGTCAGCTATTTCAGCAAAATGGATACTTAGTGGTGGCGATTCAGCATGAGTTAGCCACAGATCCTGCATTATCAAGAACGCCGCCATTTATCCAAACACGCGCTGAAAATTGGCAACGAGGTGCTATTACTGTTGATTTTATTTTGCAGCAAAGTCGTCAATACTTGCCTGAGTTCGACTTTGAGCATGTGACATTGGTCGGCCATTCAAATGGTGGTGATATTTCAGTTTGGCTAGCAACCCAAGGTATTTCACTATTTAGTGAGAGTGAGAGTGAGAGTGAGAGCAATTTAAAACCAGTATCATCAACAGGCTATGCTGATTACATCGCGCGAATCATTACTTTGGATCATCGACGAGTTCCGTTACCGCGTAATGCCAATATCACGCAGCTTTCGATTAGAGCGAGCGATTACCCTGCTGATGAAGGTGTTTTGCCACTATCGAGTGAACAAGTAACAACTATTTCAGTGGTGACCATAAAAGATGCTAAACATAACGATATGAATGACTACGGGCCGCAATGGCTTAAAGATGAAATCGTCAATATCATCAGTGAGCATATGCAGTTTTAAGGTTTACTACCGTTTCTTTACCTTGTAAAACCCCACTCAAGCTCTATACAAAGAAAATAGCCAGCGTTTAAACATGCTGGCCATTGAGCTTTGTGTCATCGATTATTTAGCCGCACCAATTAACTTAGCAACGGCTTTGGCGTTTTCATTTGGGACTGCAATACTCAAATGATATTGGACGATTTTCCAACCTTGATCTGTTAATTGCAGAGCACCAGTACCTCGACACAAACCATAGCTGGCACTGTTCAATAGCTCATCAAATACAATGGTATTGTCGAACTGTAATAGTTGCCTAGATTGCACCTCATAGTGCCAACCATCAGTTGGTCTGGCATAACCTTCAAACTCTTTCATATCCCATCGCTCTGTCGCATCGGTACCTAAAAAGACTGCATCAGTATCGTATAAAGAAAAATAACTATCCCAATTAGCCGCACTAGCATCTTGATGCAGTTGGTTAAGTACATTGTCAGCTAGTTGTTTCGATTCGGTTGATATCGCGACTGTAGCTGATGATGGAAGGGATGACATAACCCATAAACTGCTGGTGAGTAATAAGGTAAGAATGGCTTTTTGCATGGGAGTTCCTGTTACTTAGGTTAGCGGATATTGGTATCACGACTAATGCCAATGAATTGGATCTAGTTGATAAAAACGGCTTAGTTCTTTATACAGCAAAGGATGCTGTTGGTAAAAATCATGGGGCATTTCAAAAAAAGTTTCAGTGATAACGGCAAAAAACTCGGCTGGGTTGGTAGCGCCATAATAGTTAAACAGTGATGGGAGTTGTTGACTCGCGCAGCGCTGCAATGTATCAAACTCTTGCCCGAGAATCGTTGACCACGCTGAATAGGACGTGATATCTCGCAGCGGCGGTGCGCCATTTGCTTGGCCGTTTTCTTGATCGAGTTGATGTGCAAACTCATGTATGACGACATTTTGTCCATCTGTCGGATCAGCAGCGCCATCTATGGTGCTTTTCCAAGAAAGAATGATTTTACCATTTCCCCATGATTCACCTAAGAGAACATTACGTTGGTTTGACTGGACTCCAGCAAAATCAGTCCCCTGCTTTTCCACTATAAAAGCATAAGGATAGACTAAAATTTGTCTGAGTTTAGGGTAGTAGTCTGTCTTTCGATTTAATAATAGTAGGCAAGCTTGTGCCGCAATGGTGACTCTCACTTCATCAGTGATGATAAAGCCATCACAGCCTATAAATTCTTTTTCTTCGATAAATACTTGTATGTGCTTTTTGAGTTGTAACTGTAGATCCGTTGGCATAGCTTTAAAGTAAGGGAAACGATGTTTGAGAATTTGGCGCCACTGTTTAGGGAATGCTTGCTTAGTGATCTTGGCACGTCTTATTTGATTGCGTTTCGGCTTAGTAATAATCAGGCCAATAGCAATCGTTGAGACGATAATCAAAGCGATAAGAGCAAACATTTGCCTTCCTTGTGTTAAGTCATCATAGATAAAATATCCTGAACCTAAAATAGTTATTGGGCGCAAGTTGTCATAATTCAAGGGTTAATCTGTAGATGCTAAGCTTATTTTAGATATAGCTAATGAAAAGGATATCAAGGATGCGATTTGCGAGTAAAAAAAACTGGCAAACAACTTACGTTGCTGCCAGAAAGGAGGGGGAGGGAGATTTATTATTTTTTGCGTCACAATGCTAGTGTTGTCAATCCTGGTTAGAGTTCATTACCTTATTTGTATTTGTTGTTCAATTTCTCGTTGCTCCGCCACTGGCAGTGAGAAATGCTGTTGTATCAGCTGGCGGATCAATTTCGATTTTGCAGTATGACTACTTTGGCTGAGTAGCGTTAGCTGATTAATTGCATCCTCACTTAGCGTAAAGGTCGCCCGTTTAAATGGTGCTGGCTTTTTAGCTAATGGCTCGTTAGCTTCTGTTAACGCAAGTAACTTTTCCATTGCTTGTTTATTTGCGTTTTCAATGCTGTTTGAACTTGAATGCTGTTTTCCCATTGCATACAAGTTGGCAGCCTCAATAAAATCATCCACTGACATTTGTGGCTCAAACATCGTATTACATGGCGTAACGTTTTTCTTGAGATCTGCTAGCCCCATAGGTCCCCCTCAGTTGAGTAACATTAGCGGCATCATTACGTTGCTGAATAATCTGTTCGGCGTTTTGTACCTCTAGAAGCTCGCAGGCAATTGCCCTGATTTCGCTTGCAGCTTTGCCTGTAGGGTCAATTTCGATAACTGATAAGCCAGACTCTTCACTGTCATCGTAAATATTGCGGCTATAGGTAATTGCATCTAGTACATTGATATCGAACGTGTTGCAGACTTCTTTAGCTTCGACGATACGCCCTGCTTGGTTCGGTAAGCTTGGGCATTGAGTGATGACAAATGAGGCTCTCATTTTGGGGTTAATCATTTTACAGGTGGCAATGATGTCGTCCATGTGACTGACCGTTTTTAAGTCCCGGCGCTTAGGTCTTAATGGCATCAATACATGAGATGCGACAGATAACGTCGCTCGCAGTGCCAGGTTATCTTGTCCGCCACAATCAACAATAACGTAATCATAATGCTGTTCAAGGCTTAAAAGATCGTTGCGAATTTTTCCGTATAGTTGAACACAATTAATCCCGGGTAATTCTGGGTTGTTATTTCTTGCTTGGATCCAATCTGAAGTTGTTCTTTGTGGATCGCAATCAACCATGATAATGCTTGATTTAGCATCTTTTGCGAGAAAAACGGCAATATTTTGTGCAAGGCAACTTTTGCCACTACCACCTTTCTCTCCGCCAACTAATATGATCATTTCAACATCTCCTGATAGGTGCAACGAGAACGGCTATATAAACACTCGCTGCAGTGAACCTGGTGAGAAGGGTATGATGCAATAACTGCGATTTGAAAGCCGAATTATTGAGATGATAAACAGCTCAAACTTCGATTAAATCAGTCATTAAATAGCAACATTTAACTTCAATGCTATTAACTTTATGTGCAGTTTTGTAACGGGTCAATTGGCAGTATATTGACTAAAAAGTCATTTTGACTTGATGGTGTTTATTTGACAAAAACTGACTAGAGGCAACTTATTGACAGGTTTGTTTCTTGTCATAAAACGGTAACTGAACTTATTATTTTTTAGTAGGTTAGCGTGTAAAAATATTGACGAAGGGATGCTTGTATTCTGTTCTTGTGTCTTTGCAAAAAAGTCTGGGTAACTTTAATAGCTAAAAGCTGTCTTTTAGAGTTTTGTTATTCCTAATCGGTATATATCTTGTGGTACAAAATATGCAAAAACTAACCTAGAAGCGTACAGATAGTACATTGTTAAACGCTATAAGTGGTAATGAGTAATGTTACTATGCCATCACTCACGGTATGATTCGTCCTGTGATCTTGATGAGCAAAGCTCACTGCATTAGCAGAGTAAGCGAGATACGAATCTATTATCTAATTAGTTAGGAAGAGTCAAAATGAATGAAGCGTTATTATTAGAAGCAATTAACCAGAAAATGCCTTTTGGAAAATATGCTGGACGTAAATTGTTAGAACTTCCTGAGCCTTATTTAGTCTGGTTTCACAGTAAAGGCTTTCCTGAAGGAAAATTAGGTGAGCAGTTAGCGCTAATGTATGAAGTTAAACTTAATGGTTTAGAAGAAATGCTGCAGCCATTACTTAAAAAGTAGTGTGAGTTATGTGAGGTCTTTTTTCATGTAAAAACCGTTTATGACCTGTCCTTTTGTGATTTGATAGCTTGGTTGCACTTGCTGGAACCCTTGCTTTAAAAAGAAGCCTTTAGATAAGTAGGATGCATCTACGCTGAGCGCATGATAACCCTGAGTAATAGCCCATTGCTCAAGTGTTTGATAAAGCTTGCCAGCTAAGCCTTGTCGCTGCTTACCAGGGCTGATATATAAACTATCAATATACCCACGATGGTTAAAATCCGTTTCAACATTAATGACACCAATCACTTCCGGCTGCGATGGGCCGTTATTTAATAATAGCCAGCTTTGACTGCGTAAAAGGCGTTGGCGCCAATGTCTGGCTGAGCGAGGGGCAGTTGACCACGCATCTAGATGTGCTTGTGTATAGCGAGGATGGTCAATGTGCTGAATACATTCGTGGACAAGTAGGCTAACGTTACTAGCATATTGTGGGCTAAAAGGTGTTATTGATTGGTTAGCTGTGTTTTCCATAAATTTTGTTAATGCTGCTTTATGTTGATGCGTATTACGGCAGTTTAACCAAAAAAAATCGGCTAATGAAATCATTAACCGATTATGTCTTGTTTGAGGTTAAATCGAATTATTTCTTCTCGATTTTTCCAACAAATAATAATTCGTCAAATGTTTTGTTTAGCGTGCTGCTGGTGAAGTCATTCATCCACATTTGCTCATTCATGCTGACAGTATCGCCTTTAGCGATTTCAACCTGTGGACCCGCAGCCCAGAATGTTTTGTCTTCGCCTTTAACTTGAACGTAAGTGTATCCACCGCTGTTCATTGTTTCTAATACTTCACCCTGGTGCATGATACCTGCAGCCCAAGCTGAAGATACGCCTAGTGCTAATGTTGCTGCTGCAGCTAATTTGATCAGTTTTGCTTTCATGAAGTTGTTTCCTATTTGATTAGGCTAAAATTTGCAATGATTCAAGTCATGAATCCACATAAAGATACATCATTAAATCATGAAGCGATCATTGGGTCTGTGATCCGCTGCAGATTTGTGAAGTCTACATTATCATAAATTATATTAACTTAGGCTAATGCACGACTGATTTATGTTAATTGGCATCTTAGTTTGCTTACCAACAATTAACGAAATAACTGGCAAGTCATAGTAAAAGGGTGATTGCTGTTAACTTCAGTAATGGTTACCTCAGCAATTACCAAGTCAGCTACATTAACGGTGACTGATGTAATGAACATTCGGTTGTAACGGATTTTCAATCAAATTACCGTGCTGCGACACAAAATCGACAAACGCTTCAGGTAATGTCATGGACTCCATATCTTGCTGCCAATGCGCCTTTAACAATGCATCGTAACCTTCTTTACCCGCAGCGGTATAAGCACTTGAAACGCCAATGTATAGCTTCTGTGAATCAATCGCTCGCCATTCGCCTTGAGTGAACTCTTCAATTAAGGTGATACGATGACTCATAGGCAAAGTGCCATCATAAAAGTATCGAATACCATAAGTGTAGGGAAAGCTTCCTGCACCAGTACCTGTTACCCCATTATTTGTTGCCGAGTTAATGGCAGATTCCAAAGCTTGATATAAGAACTTTCCCTGAATTTGATATTTCACCAAAGGTAACTCGAACGGCAAAATGCGCCCTAATACGTCAGCTAATGACAGGTTCCCCTTGATTAAAGACTGACGAACACCGCCAGCATTATGCAGCGCAAAATCTAGTTGTGGTTCTGATAGTTTGGTGGCTTTATACATACTTCGACACACCCAAGGCGCAATTTCACTGCCATGTGGAAAGTGTTTACTCGGAAGGCGTGTATGAATTAAATCTCGAGGAATATGTGCCAATACCTGTTCTTCAAGTGCATTTAAAGCAGGGCGGTAATCTCGCATAATGGTTTGGTGAACCTCATCATTTGCGGCATTATTCAATATTCCTGGGTGAGCTAATAGCTGGGAGGTGACTGCATCAATTTCAGCTTGACTGATGTCTTGTAAATCAGCTTTTTTCGCCTGTTTGGCATCGAGTGACACTTTAATTTGTTCATCAATCATAAAGTAATTATTGCCATTTAATGAAAGGCATTGACCACTTTCATCGAACTCAATTTGAGCGAGCCCGAGCACTTCTGCATATTTACTGGCATGAATGATAGGGGTGTTGTTAATACGTTCACCGTATTCTGTGTGACTTAGGCCTAAATCTGAAAATTCACCTTGAAGCGTGTGAGAGTGGCCGCCAACAATAACACTAATCCCATCAACTTTTTCAGCCAGTTCACGGTCTTGATCTAACCCTAAATGACTGAGTACAACAATGTGGTATATCCCTTGTTGATGAAGTTTTGCAATGGTGTTTTTAGTGGTGTCGATAGCATTGATAAAGTGGGTGTCAGGATCAGGTCTAGCAATGAGTGGCATTTGATCTAGAGTGATCCCAATAATTGCAATTTGTTTATCGTAAAAGGGTTTGATTAGCACTTTGGCACATTGCTGCTCAGTGTCGTAGTCAAATAACATTGGGTGGTGCTTTAAGCGACCTTCTTTATCTTCAAGCTCTTGGCTTAAATCCATATTGCCGGCTAACAAAGGGAATTCGATTCGATTTAAAAATGCCAACACAGGACTATTGCCTGCATCAATCTCATGATTACCTAATACCATGGCATCTGGCTTAAGCATATTCAGTAAATGTGCGTTTGCTGCGCCCTGAAATTCACGAAAGTACAATGTGCCTTGAAAACTGTCGCCGCCATGAAGAAACATAAATTCGTGTTGGTTTTTCACCGCCGCGATTCTTGCCGTTTCAATTTGGTGGCCCAAACGGGCATAGCCGCCGGTTTGCGTTTCAGCAAGGTAAGTTTGCTCATTAAATGACAAGGAGAATTGAACCTGACTCGGCTCGAAATTTGAATGCGTGTCATTGATATGGGCAAGTGATAAAGAATAGGTGTTCGGCATTTCGTCCTCAAAAAATGGTAAGAGCGAATTGGATATTAGCCCTTATTAGTAAATGCTTAAGTAATTAACTTGGCGACATGATAATGCGTTAACCCCTTTTTGGGAAACGACTCAAAAAATAAATACGCTGTGAGGGTATTATTATTGGCAAAGTCGCAATAATCATAGTCAAAAAAGGGAGCTAGGCTCCCTTTTTATTGAAATATCAAACTGTTTTATATCGTACTATTTTTGGCCGCAACCTCGGGCTCTGGTGTATGCTGGGTTGTTTGTTTTGTAAACTCGCCATCATCAGATAATACGATGCCTTTATGTTTCATTCGCGTGCCCCACAGTTTACGCGCCAATTGCTGCATATCAGTGACAGGGTCGTTTGAATCGACAATTTCTAAGCCTAGTAAAGATTCGACAATATCTTCTAATGTCACAATACCTTCACCTGAGCCGTATTCGTCCACAATCATGGCAATTTTTGTATTGCGCTTAATCATGAGCTCGAAAATCGGTAATATCTTCGCGGTTTCAGGGATCACAAGCAGATTCTTTTTCAACACACCAATAGATTCTTTTGGAGTGTATCGTTCTGCTTGAATAATATTATTACGGTTAACGTAACCGATAATATTATCCGGATCATCTTCGTAGACAGGAATACGCGTAAAAGGTTTCGCTAGAAACTGCTGTACAAATTCACCTTGTGACAAGTGAATTGGTAATTTAAACATGACCGTTCTTGGCGTCATGATTGCAGAAACTGGCATTTCTTTTACTGACAACATTTGGGTCAAAATTGATGACTCTTGTTTGTCTAGTTCGCCTGAACGCAAGCCTATTTCAGCCATCGCACTCATTTCTTGTCTGATATATTGGCCTTCATCGCCTTTCCCCATTAATTTGGTCACTTGAGAAGACATCCAAATTAGCGGTTTAGTTAATCTTTCCATCCAAACCAAAATCAAAGACACAGGCGCAGCGAGTGAACGCCAATAGTTAGCACCTAATGTTTTCGGAATGATTTCAGAAAAGAATAAAATCAAGAAGGTAAGCACACCAGAGAATACTCCAAGCATTTCATCACCAAAGACTTTTGCAGCTTGTGCGCCTGCAACAGCGGCACCCACGGTATGGGCGATGGTGTTTAATGTCAGAATAGAAACTAGTGGTGATTCCACATTTTGTTTCTGTTTATCAAGCCGTTTCGCGGCTTTAGGGTTAGTTTTTGCCAAGTTGGCAATATAACTAGGGGTAACAGACAGTAATACCGCTTCAAATACACTGCAAAGAAACGAGATTGCAATGGCGATAAATACTATAATGATAAGAGTTATCATAAAGGTGGAATTACACCTCCATATGGCAGACCAATATTAGTCCAACGAAATTTTAGCACAGTCGTGAAAGTATCAAAGCTTTAATGCAGTGACACTGGCGAAATTTTGTAAGGATCTGTATAATTCGCCGCCCGCTAGCAGGTTTTAGGTTTTTTTGAGGTTACACAAGATGAGTGAGAAAAAGATCAATTTATTGGATCTTGATCGAAAGGCAATGAGAGCGTTATTCACCGAAATGGGCGAAAAACCGTTCCGTGCTGATCAATTGATGAAATGGCTTTATCACTTTGGTGTTAGCGACTTCGAAGAAATGAACAACATTAACAAAGCACTACGCGCTAAATTAGCCCGTAAGTGTGAAGTGGTTGCGCCAGAAATTTCTAGCTTCCAAAAATCTGAAGATGGCACGATTAAGTTTGCTATCAATGTTGGCCAAGGCCAAGAAGTGGAAACTGTCTATATTCCTGAAGAAGACAGAGCCACTTTATGTGTGTCATCTCAAGTAGGTTGTGCGCTAGAGTGTACCTTCTGTTCTACAGCTCAACAGGGCTTTAACCGTAACTTAACGGTTGGCGAAATTGTTGGGCAAATTTGGCGTGTATCGCAATTTTTAGGTTTCCAAAAAGAAACAGGCGAACGACCAATTACAAACGTAGTGATGATGGGCATGGGTGAGCCATTACTTAACTTAGCTAATGTGATCCCTGCAATGGACATCATGTTAGATGATTTTGGATTTAGCTTGTCAAAACGCCGTGTCACCTTATCAACCTCAGGTGTTGTTCCAGCGCTTGATAAACTGGGTGATGCGCTAGATGTCGCTCTGGCTGTGAGTATTCATGCGCCAAACGATGAACTGCGTGACGTGTTAGTTCCAGTTAATAAAAAATACCCATTAGAAGAGTTCCTTGCTGGTATTCGTCGTTATTTAGCAAAATCAAACGCTAACCGTGGCCGTGTAACGGTTGAGTATGTGATGTTGGATCATATCAATGACAGTACTGATCAAGCACACGAGTTAGCCAAGTTAATGAAAGACACACCGTGTAAAATTAACTTAATTCCATTTAACCCTTATCCTGGTTCGCCTTATGGTCGCTCTTCTAATTCCAGAATTGACCGATTCTCGAAAGTGCTAATGGAATATGGGCTGACTGTTATCGTTCGTAAAACACGTGGCGATGATATTGATGCTGCTTGTGGTCAATTAGCGGGTGATATTCGTGACCGCACTAAACGTCTTGCGAAAAAACGCATGCAAGAGAGTGCTATTTCGGTCACAATGGATTAACTCATTGTTTGTATAGATTAATAGGCGTAAAAATCATGCACGGATTGCCGAAGCTTTTAATGATTGCTACTTTATCACTGCCTTTAGTGGGTTGTGTAACGGAAAGAACGTATACTGGTACGGATATCCCTGTTTCTGAAAGAACCTTGGATAAACAGTCTGCTGCAAAAGAAAGAATGCAATTAGGCCTAACTTACCTTAACCGTGGCAATATGGAGCAGGCAAAGTTCAACTTAAACCGTGCTGTTGAGTATGCGCCGCAATTAAGCGCAGTGCACACAGCGATGGCCTATTATTACCAGACTGTAGGTGATATTGAGCGCACGGAAGAATCATACAGAAAAGCAATTAATACCAGTGATGCGACGGGTGATGCGATGAACAACTTTGGTGTATTTTTATGCCAACAAGAAAAATATTCGCAAGCTGAAGCTATGTTCAAAAATGCGATTAATGCAAAAGAATACACACGTACCGCGTCAAGTTATGAAAACCTTGGCGTGTGCAGTTTATCTGCAGGTGAGCCTGAAAAGGCGAAGCAGTACTTTGAAAATGCATTACGTTATGATCCAAGAAGAAAGTCCACTTTAATGGAGTTAATTGATTTAGCTATTTTAGAGAATGACTACGATAGCGCTAAATTCAACTTAAGCCGTCTTCATCGAGTGGCAGAGCAAACGCCTGAAAGTTTAGCTTTAGGAATAAAAATATCGCGCGAGTTAGCAGATGAGGATGCGGTTAAACGCTATGGTATTACCTTAATTGCCAAATACCCGACATCAGAACAAGCGAAAGAATACAGGGCTACTTTGCATTAATGACAAATAACAATCAAACATCCCAAAAAAATGGGAGTGACGCTGAACAGGCAGATATACTTGAAGCAGTATCTACTGCTGGTATGTTGCTGCGTACAGCTCGAGAGAAAAAAGGGTTATCGATAGATGCGGTTGCGACCCAATTACATTTACGTCCTGGCATCATCGAAGATATTGAGAATGATAAATTTGATAATATTGCTTCAGCAACCTATGCACGTGGATATGCGAAAAACTATGCCAAATACATCGAAGCAGATGTAGATGCAGTACATCAATGTTTAGCGCAACAATTGCCTGATGAAACTGCTGCAATGCAGAGTTTTTCTCGCAAAACCACACGTGAAGCTCGTGATAGCCGCTTAACAATAGTGACATATTTAATTGTCCTTGCTTTGTTAGCGCTGCTAGTTGTGTGGTGGGTGCAAAAAGACTCTATGTTAAGTGGGATAGATTTATCCAAACCTACCGTAGAAGAAGTTGCAGCTGCAAATGTTGTTAGTCAAACAGAAGATTTATTAGAGCCAGAAATCGACCCTAATATGGCGTATGTTGAGCCAGCGGATCAGTTAAATGAACAGGCTGCCCTGCAAAATGAACAAAGCAACAACTCAGATTTGCCGGCATCATCAGTTCAACCTGTAGAGCCAGCGAGTACCGATGTTGTAATGCTTGATAATGCGCAACAAAATGTGGTCGAGCCTGCGTTACAATCAGCATCCGCTTTGGTTGCTGATAATGTTGCTGCACAAGATGCTATTTCTATGAGCTTTAGTGCTGATTGTTGGGTGAATATCGTTGACGCAACAGGCAAAACCATTGTTGATGGTGTCAAAGGTGTTGATAGAGTGGTTGAAGCACAAGGCGTTGCTCCGTTCAAATTGATCTTAGGGGCTCCACAAGTTGTGACCCTTCAATTTAATGGTGAAAATGTCAGTTTAGCTGACTTTTCAGAAGGCAGTGTAGCACGGCTAACCTTGCCGAAAGTGTAACCTTGATTGTAATTAGATAAGCAGTAGAGCAACAGATTATGTATAACGAATCTCCAATCATCCGTCGTCCTTCGAGCCGCATTTATGTCGGCGATGTCCCTATCGGTGATGGCGCACCTATTGCAGTTCAGTCGATGACGAATACTAAAACGACTGATGTCGAAGCTACAGTTGCACAAATTCGCGCTCTTGAAAAAGTCGGTGCAGATATTGTGCGTGTTTCTGTGCCAACTATGGATGCGGCTGAAGCATTCAAAGTGATCAAGCAAAGTGTTAACGTGCCTTTGGTGGCAGATATTCACTTTGACTATCGTATTGCACTTAAAGTCGCAGAATACGGTGTTGATTGTTTACGTATTAACCCAGGAAATATTGGCAACGAAGAACGTATTCGCAACGTTGTTGAATGCGCGCGTGATAAAAATATTCCAATTCGAATTGGTGTTAATGGCGGTTCATTAGAAAAAGATTTAATGGATAAATACCATGAGCCAACACCAGAAGCGCTGCTGGAATCAGCAATGCGACACGTGGATATTTTAGACCGCCTTAACTTTGACCAGTTTAAAGTGAGTGTTAAAGCATCGGATGTCTTTTTAGCGGTTGAGTCATACCGCTTATTGGCTAAGCAAATCAAACAGCCTTTGCACTTAGGTATTACTGAAGCTGGCGGCGCTCGTGCTGGCTCAGTTAAATCAGCTGTTGGTTTAGGAATGCTATTAGCTGAAGGTATTGGTGATACCTTGCGTATTTCATTGGCAGCCGATCCCGTTGAAGAAATCAAAGTTGGTTTTGATATCTTAAAGTCGCTACGTATTCGCAGCCGTGGTATTAACTTTATTGCTTGTCCTTCTTGCTCTCGTCAGGAGTTTGATGTGATCAATACTGTTAATGCACTTGAAATGCGTTTAGAAGACATTACCACTGCCATGGATGTTTCTATTATTGGTTGTGTGGTTAATGGCCCAGGCGAAGCATTAGTATCAGATATTGGGCTAACAGGCAGCCATGGTAAAAGTGGTTACTATGACGATGGTAAACGTCAAAAAGAGCGTTTTGATAACAATAATTTGGTGGATTCATTAGAAGCCAAAATCCGTGCAAAAGCGGCGATGATGCAAAATCGAATCGATATCAAAGACGCAACAGAATAAGTTTGCTTTACATGAAAAATACACCTTACCAGCGATGGTAGGTGTTTTTTTGTGTAAGGCGTGAAAATAAATTAAGGCTCTCGGTCATCGATTATTAATCGATCTAATAGAGCAAGTAAGTAGGCGAATCAACGTGGCAAAACAGATCCAAGCAATCCGCGGAATGAATGACATTCTGCCAACGCAAAGCCCATTATGGCAACAAGTCGAGTCGGTTATCCGCTCAACGGTTAGTGCTTATGGTTACAGCGAAATTCGAACTCCAATTGTTGAGTCTACTGACCTTTTTAAACGTTCAATTGGTGAAGTCACCGATATTGTTGAAAAAGAGATGTACACTTTTGCTGATCGCAATGAAGACAGCTTAACGCTGCGTCCAGAAGGTACAGCGTCTACTGTTCGTGCTGGTAATGAGCATGGTTTACTGTATAACCAAGAGCAACGTTTATGGTACATGGGTCCCATGTTCCGCCATGAGCGCCCTCAAAAAGGCCGCTACCGTCAATTCCACCAATTTGGTGTTGAAGTGTATGGTATTCCAAGTGCTGATGTTGATGCTGAAGTCTTAATGTTATCTGCACGCCTTTGGGATTCGTTTGGTATTAAAGAACACGTAAAACTGGAGCTGAATACACTTGGTGATACAGCGGAACGTGCTGCTTATCGTGATGCGCTAATTGCATTTTTAGAGCAACACAAAGAACAATTAGATGAAGATTCTAAGCGTCGCATGTACTCAAACCCATTACGAGTATTAGATTCTAAATCACCGCAGGTTCAGGCTATTTTAACTGATGCACCAGCACTGATGGATTACTTAGGTGAAGAATCAAAAACACATTTTTCAACCTTATGTGAACTCTTAGACGCGGTTGGCATCGAATACACAGTTAACCCTCGTCTTGTTCGTGGATTAGATTACTATAATCGTACGGTTTTTGAGTGGGTAACAGACAGCTTAGGCTCGCAAGGTACTGTTCTTGCTGGTGGCCGTTATGATGGCTTAGTGGGTCAGTTAGGTGGTAAAGATACGCCTGCTGTTGGTTTTGCAATGGGCCTTGAGCGCATTGTATTACTACTGCAAACGCTAGAGCTTGATAAAGATGTGGCACCTGTTGTTGATGTTTATGTCACAGCAATGGGTGAAAAGTGTGTTGTTGAAGCAATTAAAATTGCTCAAGAGTTGCGTCAAAACCTGCCAACGCTTAAAGTCATGACTCATTGCGGTGGCGGTAACTTCAAAAAGCAGATGAAACGTGCAGATAGAAGTGGCGCTGAATACGCACTTATCATTGGTGAAGATGAAATTGCTAACCAGCAAGTCGCCGTTAAACCATTGAGAAATAAAAACGAACAACTTTTGGTTGCCCGAGCTGATTTGGCGACCACGATTAAATCATTATTTTAATGTCAGCGTGACGCTGATATAAAACAGAACTGAATAGAAAGGGGAAGTGCGCGTGGAAATTTATAGCACAGAAGAACAACAAGTCGATGCTATTAAGCAGTTCTGGAAAGATTACGGCAGCTCAATCATTGTTGGCGCTGTAGTAGGTCTAGGTGGATTATACGGTTGGAACTATTATTCTGACGTCAAATTAGAAAATGCAGAAGCCGCTTCTGAAGCATTCCAAAGTATCAGTGCTAATTCAGCTGATAGCGCAGCGGTAATGGCTGCAGTGAGCGAGTTTGGTCAACAACACGATCAACAAGGTTACCAAGCGTTGCTAGAGTTAATGGCGGCAAAAGCAGCTGTTGAAGCGGGTGATTTAGATAAAGCAGAAACTGCTTTTACAAAAATTATTGCTTCAAATCCAGGTGCTTCTTTAGCGTCACTAGCAACAATTCGTTTATCACGAGTTCAAGCTGAGCAAGGTAACTTAGGTACTGCACTTGCAACATTAGAGCAAGTGACAGATGAAGCATTTAATGCACAGCGTGATGAATTAAAAGGTGACTTTTTAGTGCGTCAAGGCGACATGGATAAAGCACGAGTTGCTTATCAAGCTGCAATTGATAATGGCGGTGCATTAGCAAGCCCTGCGCTACAAATGAAGCTAGACAATTTAAACAAGGCATAAGGAATTAGCCGAATGAAGTCTTTATGCAAAACCTTGCTTGCTGCTGGATTAAGTGTCGCAATGCTATCGGCTTGTTCTTCAAGTGATACCGAAGAAGAAGTCGTAACAGAACTTACAGAAATTCAAGCCACTGTCTTTCCTGAAGTGAACTGGGAAGTAAACGTTGGCAATGGTGTAGGCGATTACTACTCGCAGTTAAAACCAGCTATTTTTTATGGTCACGTGTATGCCGCTGATCGTAATGGGACAGTTGTTGCTTATAATGAAGAAACTGGTGAAGTAGCTTGGCGTAAAGATTTAGCGTCAGAATTTAAAGATACTGCGCTGGCTAAAACAAAAGAAGCGCGTATCGCAGCGGGTGTAACCGTTGGCCGTAACAAAGTATTTGTGGGTGGTGAGTCAGGTTTATTAGTTGCTTTAGATGCAAAAACGGGTGAAACCCAGTGGAGCGCTATCGCAAGTGGTGAGTTATTGTCAGTTCCTACGGTATCGGAAGATTCAGTCGCAGTGCATACCAGTGATGGTAACCTGGAGTCTTTTTCAATTGCAGATGGCACCAAGTTATGGAGTCATGAAATGCAACTACCTAACTTGACCCTTCGTGGAACAGGTGCTCCAGCATATGATTCTGGTGGTTTCTTCCTTGGTACTGCTGATGGTAAAATAGCGGTAGTAGTAAAAAATAACGGTCAAGTTGCTTGGGAGCAAGCGGTATATAATCCAACAGGTGGTAACGAGTTTACTCGTATGGCCGATGTGGACATGACACCGTTAATTTTGGGCGATAATTTATACGCGGTAAGTTACAATGGCAACCTAGTGTCAATGGAGCTGAGAACGGGTCGTGTTGTTTGGACACGTAAGTATTCAAGCTTTAATGAATTGGCCTATGCAGGTGTTGGACTATACTTAGTTGATGACCATAGTCGTATCTATTCAGTAGACAGACGAAATGGTTTAGAGCTTTGGAGTAATACTACGTTAACAAACCGTAGCTTAACATCTCCTGCCGTTATTGGTTCTTATATTGTTGTAGGTGACTTTGAAGGTTATCTACACTTTATCGACCGCAACACTGGCGAAGTCGCTGGGCGAGTTGAGGTTGATAGTGATGGTTTATTCTCACAACCGGTTGTGGTTGGAGACAAGGTATATGTACAAGGTCGTAGCGGAAAGCTAGCGACTGTTGTTCTGCCATAATTAAACCAGAAACCCTATTAGAGCCCCTGGAAGTGTGTTCCGGGGGCTTTTTATTTAAAAGTTTTTAGAGGCAAAATCATGATCCCTGTAGTGGCCCTTGTTGGGCGACCTAATGTTGGTAAGTCAACTTTATTTAACCGTCTTACTCGCACAAGAGATGCGCTTGTCGCCGATTTTCCAGGTTTAACTCGTGACCGTAAATATGGTCGTGCTTTTTTATCTGGTTACGAATTTATTGTGGTTGATACTGGCGGTATCGATGGCACTGAAGAAGGGATCGAAACCAAAATGGCTGAACAGTCGCTAGCGGCGATTGAAGAAGCTGATGTTGTACTGTTTTTAACGGATGCTCGTGCCGGCTTAACAGCAGCGGACTTAGCTATTGCTGAACATTTACGAAGCCGTGATAAAACGACTTTCGTTGTTGCAAACAAAGTTGACGGTATTGATGCTGATTCTGCTTGTGCTGAATTTTGGTCACTGGGTTTAGGTGAAGTTTACCAAATGGCTGCGGCTCAAGGTCGTGGTGTCACAAACATGATTGAATACTCACTAGCACCGTATGCGGAAGCGATGGGTATCAAGCGTGAAGAAACAGATGAGCAAGACGAAGAAGTTCGTGAGTATACCGAAGAAGAAGCTGAAGCTGAGCAAGAGCGCTTGCAAAGTTTGCCAATCAAATTGGCTATTATCGGTAAACCCAATGTAGGTAAATCAACGCTGACTAACCGTATTTTAGGTGAAGAACGTGTTGTTGTTTATGATGCTCCTGGTACGACTCGTGACAGTATTTATATTCCTATGGAACGTGAAGGTCGTGAGTACGTGTTGATTGATACTGCAGGTGTTCGCCGCCGTAGCAAAGTGCATGAGACAATCGAGAAATTCTCTGTTATTAAAACCCTGAAAGCGGTTGAGGATTCAAACGTTGTTCTACTTGTTATCGATGCACAAGACGGTATTACAGAGCAAGATCTTGGTCTATTAGGTTTTGCGTTAAACGCAGGGCGTGCAATTGTATTAGCAGTGAATAAATGGGATGGTCTTGACCAAGACTTTAAAGAAAGTGTTAAAAGCGAACTTGATCGCCGCTTAGGCTTTATTGATTTTGCCCGCATTCATTTTATTTCAGCACTTCACGGAACAGGCGTTGGCCATTTATATGAGTCTATTGAAGAAGCTTACGACAGTGCGACTCGTCGTGTGAGTACTTCAATGCTGACACGTATTATGCAAATGTCACAAGATGATCATCAGCCACCGTTAGTGCATGGTCGCCGTGTTAAATTGAAATATGCTCACGCAGGTGGATATAACCCGCCAATCGTCGTGGTGCATGGTAACCAAGTGAGCAAATTACCGGATTCATACAAACGCTATATGATGAATTACTTCCGTCGTTCATTAAAAGTGATTGGTACGCCGATTCAAATTCGTTTCCAAGAAGGGGCGAACCCGTTCCAAGGTAAGAACGAAAAGCTAACCATTAGCCAAGAGCGTCGACGTAAACGCGCTATGAGCCATATTAACAGCCGTAAAAAGTAGTATTAAACGGTATTTATTGCCAATAAAAAGCCTGAATGATGTTCAGGCTTTTTTTATGGCATAAATTTATAGCTCACTATTTAACGTACTTTTTGTTTAGGTGCACTTGTTCGATGACTTCGTTGAGCAGTACTTCTTTGAGAGGACACCCTTTGAGTTGACGCTTTATAAGATGAATTTCTTGATTGGGTCATCGTCTTATTATGACTTGAACGGGTAGCACTTGTACGATTCGAAGCGTACTGTTTTGAGCTCGCTGCACTTTTCATTTGATGTGATTTCACCTTATTTTGATGGCTTGATGCTTTCACGTTCGACGGGCTTTTATAGGCTGTCGACTTATGGGCACTTTTATTCCCATGGGCGCTTTTGTTCACATGTGTGCTTCTGTTCAAATGCGCCGCTTTATTCGCCGTTGTTGCCTTGTATGCTTTATCGGATTTAACCGATTTACTGACAGCATGAGACTTATTGTGCTTCAGCGCTTTATTGACTCTTTGCTGCTGCGACTGCTTGGCATAATGTGATTTATTAAGCTGGCTGCTTTTGATGCCATGTTTAGTTGAATGGTGAGCCACTTTGACCTTGTTATGACGTAGCTTATCGTAACGGTGGCTGACTTTCGGCGACTTATACGCAACACCTCGTCTATGAGTCGGATTATGCTTCCAACGCTTTGAGCCGCTGCTATAAGCTATTTTATGTGGCTTACGGTAATAACGGGTGTGACGGTGATTTACCACGACAACTCGATGATGTGACCAGTGGACTGCACCAAAAAAATAATTAAAGTTGATGTATACACTCGGCCCCCAATATATCGGACGATGTGGTCGATAGTAGGCGTAAGCGGGGTAATGCCAATAGACTGGTGGGTAAGCATGCCAGCGCCAGTGACCGTATACAATTCTTGGGTCATAAACGGGCACGTAAATGACTTCAGGTTTTGCCGGTTCAATAATGATTTGTTTTTCAACACGGGTAACGGTCATGTTATCCATATTATCGAAGCTATCAGCATCATCTGCTTGTTGTCTTAGTGTTTGAATACTTGCAAGAACACTTGCTTCATCTTGTAAAAATGCTTCCCCTAAATGTTGAGTCCAGGCTAAATCTTCATTGAGCTTTTCAAGTACTGTAGGAAAGGCCACTAATGCGGTCACGCTTGGATCCCATGACTGTGATTCAGCTTGCTGCATCTTCTGCTCGCTTGATAAATGCTTGTGTTGTTCCTCCCAGCGACGAGCTTGTACAACTTCTAGCGGGTATGTCGATGCAATTAAAATATGCGTCAGTAAACTATCAGGATAAAGCGCTATTGGCGCGAGCATTTGCGCCAATTCAGCTTCAGATGGCAGAGTTTGTTGATACTGCGTGTCATTATTGTCAGAGGCGATGACCGAGAAAGGCACCAGCAAGCTCAGACTGATAAGGCCAGCCTTGAGTAGCTTATGTGGAAAATGCAGTCGTCTCATAAAATCTCCAGATATCGAATATCGATACTTTGCGAATGATAGAACTAGCTTAACCAAGTGAAAATGAACGTAAGATGAAAGCGGCCATTATGAGCGTAGAAATTAATAGAAAAGTGACCACAAGGATGAGCAACAAAAAATTACAAGCACAATATGCAGTAAAACATAGTGGCAGTAACAGCCACAAGGTTGAGTAAAACGAGTTTTTAGAAGAAAGCATTAGCGGTAGTTTTTAGCAATACGCTAGCCATTTATGATAATAGATTAGCAATCCTTAGCAAAAGTCTAGCAGCAGGTTAGCTACCCAATAATATCAGCGAGCAAAACTGAGCATAAATTTAGCGCCGCCATA
Organism: Shewanella sp. UCD-FRSSP16_17; assembly: GCF_001675935.1. Lineage (NCBI taxonomy): Bacteria > Pseudomonadati > Pseudomonadota > Gammaproteobacteria > Alteromonadales > Shewanellaceae > Shewanella > Shewanella sp. UCD-FRSSP16_17. The sequence goes on along the minus strand of NZ_LZFV01000002.1, from coordinate 249,667 downwards.
TTCAGCGGACTCACTGACAGTGAGTGTACCTTCATAGCTCGTGACTAAATCTTTCACAATGGCAAGTCCAATGCCATGACCTTGATGGTAAGTATCAGCACGCATACCACGTTCAAAAATGGTCTCTTTTTGTTGCTCCGTTAAGCCTTTACCATCATCTTCAATAATAAAAAATAAACATGACTCCGATTGCGTTACTGACAAGCACACTTGAGACTTCGCAGCTTTGCAGGCGTTATCGAGTAAATTACCTAACATTTCGCTTAGATCCGTTTCATCACCTTTAAATATCAACCCAGCTTGTGATTGATAATCAATATCTAATGATGAGTGTTGATGAATTTTCGATAATGTTCTAATCAGCTTCCCTGCGACTTCATCAATACTTACCCCTAAATGCCATGCTGTATTGGCTGACATTTTTGCTTTATTTAGCTGATAACTGATGATGTTGTTAATGTTGCTTGCTTGTTCTTTAGAGTCTTTACTTAAATCGCTTTGGCTTTGCAATACTGCTAATGGAGTTTTTAAGCTGTGGGCTAAATCGGCTAGTGCATTTCGATATCGCTGACGTTGCTGTTGTTCAGTGCTGAGTAAAACATTGAGCTGTTTTGCAACTGCATTTAGTTCAGCTGGGTAGTTAGAGTTCAGTCGAGTTTGCTGACCTTGATCTACCAGGGCGAGCTCACGCGTAAATTGGTTTAAGGGTTTTAGCGTCCAGAATAGCCAAATTGCTTGGATTAGCACTAATACAAGCATTAAAATAATCAGCCAAGTCCACAATGTAGCGCTAAATTCGCTGATCTGTTTTTGATAATCTGCATCGTCCTTAATGATATGGACTGTAATAGGTAGCGGCGCGTTGGGTGTTTCAAAACTGACACTGAAACTATAAACCACATGATTGTTATCGTCATTGCCTGCCAAGTCCTCAAAGCTTACTTGAGTTAGCTTTCCTTCCCCCATAGGTGGAGTAGGCAGCGCGAGTTCTGTTTTAGCTGGCGTTGGGAGGCTTAACCCAAAGAAAGACTCTGACTGCCACACCATTTGATTATCAGTAGTTATAAGGGCATATAGACCTGAGCCGATCACATTAAATTGATTTTCGAGTAAATAATTAGGCATGACTACGCTATCGTCTTTTACTTCTGCTACAGCTAACACAGAGTAAACATAAGCACGTAATTGTTGGTTAATTGATTGCGTTATTTGATGCTGAAAAGCGCTATTAACTGTCACACCAATTAATGGCAATAACACCACAATTAGCAATAACCCGCTAAGCATTAGCCTTAATTTAAGCGAATCTAGCTGAGCAGATTTTAACGAAAATGACTTGTTCTTAAGTTGCACTAAATGAGTCAACTTAGATAATTGATTTGCGATAAACCTCGTCATCTTAGTGTGCATAAGATCAACTTAACGCGCGTAAGCGATAGCCTTGCCCACGCAAGGTTTCAATCAATTTATATTCACTGTTGGGGTCGAGCTTTTTTCGTAAACGGCGAATAAAAACTTCAATGACATTTGAGTCTAAATCAAAATCTTGATCATAAATATGCTCTATCAAAGTTGGTTTAGAAATCACTTCACCTTGATGCAACATGAAATATTCGAATAATTTAAATTCAGAGCTACTGAGAATAATTGACTCTTGATTATGGGTTAGTTCAAGCGTGCGTGTATTTAAATTAAATGGACCATTAGAAACAATAGGACTTGCCTGACCGACTGAGCGGCGAATAAGCGCATTCAGGCGAGCAACCAGCTCTTCTGGCTGAAACGGCTTGGTGAGATAATCATCGGCGCCAGAATCTAACCCTAGAACCTTATCTTGCCAACCATCTCGGGCGGTGAGGATCAAAATAGGGTAATCAATTTGTTGATTGCGTAACTGAGTAATCAAACTCAATCCATCAATCTTAGGTAAACCCACATCAATAATAGCAGCATCGTAGGGATATTCTGTTGCTTGAAACAAACCATCTTCACCATCCGATGATATATCGACACTGTAATTTGCGGCTTGTAAATGCTCGGTTAGGTTTCTTTGCAAGCCTAAATCATCTTCAACTAATAATATTCTCATGGTTAATTCCTCGAAACTGAACCGGTACGTGCATTCACGGTGGCGTAAAACACCATGCCTTTATTAGAAAGCAGTTTGACTCGATAGCCAGGAGAACCATTCACTGATGTTGACTGAACAGAAAGCACTTTGGCAGCGTATTGCCTTTTAGCAACTTGTGCCGCTTGCTGTGAACTGTTGATTGCTAATTTCTTAGGTTGATTTCGTTTATTTTGGTTTGGTGTTTGATGAGAAGCATGATGAGTTGATTGTCCCCATGCGATAGAAGAAACAGCTGAAATAGGCGCAGCTTGGGTTAATCCAATATTGAGAAAGCTCAACATTAGCGTTAACACAGGTATGCTTAATTTCATTGTTACTTTGCTCATTGCCAAATCCAATTCAATATTTATCTTTGAAATCAGTCATCAGTGTAAAAGATCCCTTTCAATATAGAAACATCTGCTATGTGTGAAGTTGCATTCCCTTTGTGAAAATGAAGTATTGCGCGGCGAATATGAATGTAAGATGAATGCGAGAATGCTAGTTGAGTGAGTCTTGTTTTTGAAGAATAGGGCCTAAAATAATTGAGATAAAATGAACAAACAGCTTTACATCAACAACTTGAACTGAAATCATGACGCCCATTAATGGCGGTGCTAATGATTAGTACCTGCTCATTAACAAGGAAGGTATTAAGAGTTTAAACGGAATTTTCAATAAAGTTTGTCATGTCCTCATGCACGACTTAGCCGTATTTTACTTACATAGATAAAACGATTAAGACATATCATCTAGCGTGATTTCTAAATACCTTCCCCTCAACAAATTAGTGTATTGCTCTAATAGCGATCTTAAAAAGCCCAACTTGAGTGTATGTGCTTATTTGTATTTATTTACAGTCGGCACAGACCTTTATAGTGGCTTTAAATTGATTGATTAAAGTGAACATAAGCTATGGATAGATTGATTAACAAGGAAGTGTAAATGTTAGGGTTGCTGATTTTAATGTTGTTTACTGTGATACCGGTAAAGATAGGTGCAGAATTATTTGGCGCGTCTAATAAAGAGCTAAAATATTGCGTTTTAGCCGTATTTATAGGCACGGTATTATCGACAATTTGTGCTTTAGTCATTGGAGATTTATTGGGTCTGTTTATTGCCTACTGTGTTGTCAGTATGGTTTATAGCAGAGTTTTTCTATTTTCATTTGGCACCGCATTTGTTTTTACGTTTGTTGTATTTATGATTCAAGTTGGGTTAGTGCAAATGATGGCTGATATAGGGATTTTCACGTTAAATCTAAGCCGCCAATGAAGAGGTCAGTTTGCTCATAAATTGGTGGAATTATGAGCTTATTTAACAAGTTAACGATTCAAGGAAGAAATATGCAAAAAATTGTCAGTGTGTTGTTTTTTATTGTTGTGGGCTTAGTGATGATTAAGTCCTGTAAGCGAGATTCTGATATCCGTTCTTGGCCTTCAACTCAAGGCACAATCGTTTCTCAATCTGTTGAGCAGTACAGTGAGAAAGAATCTTATACAGATAGGAACGGTAAGCGTAAATATGACTATGAGAACAAATACCGTGTTCGTATAGTTTATCAGTACCAAGTTGATGGCTTTGAATATAATGGTAATTTTGCTATTTCTGATTTAGAAATGCAGTCAGAGATTGAACGTCACTTAACATCTAACCCTAACGGCAAGCTGATTAATATAAAATATAATCCGATAAACCCTGCTGATAGCGCTAATCGAAGCTAAATCAATCAAATCTAATTAAATGCATCAGAATCAGCGTGTTTCAGGTGCATTTAACTCTTCTATCGCTTTCCAATGGTATTCATATAATGTTGTTAAAACATGATCTGACAGTGTTAACTGTTCAGCTTGCATTCATTTTCAGTGTTCTTAAATAACCCTCATTAACGATACGGAATCACGGTGATTCAATCACCCATTGATGGCTGTGATATCAATTAAGAGGGAACACACATGAATAGACAATACCCATGTTTAAGACGTATTAGATTGTTCGCTATAAGCTCAATAAGTCGTTTTTTGATGCTAGTGATGGGCGTTGCTTCGATGTCAGCAATGGCAAGTACTTCACAGCAAAGCATAATTGTCAGTGAGGGGCGTCAACTCTCAAGTATTGAGCAGGGGGATCCGCTTAAGGCTCAACATGGCGTATTGACTGAACAACAAAAAAGTAGCCTGAATGAACTTGTGTTAAAAGAGAAGCAACAGCGACAAGCTGGTGAGTCCGCAGGAAAAAATCATGCAGAGAAACTGAACCGCAGCGAGGTCATAACGCTTCGGGCAAGTGGCGTCATGTCTGCAAAAGTGCAACGAGGTTTGCCTACAGCACAAAGCTTATCGAATGGCACAGGGCTAAGTAAAATACAAAAGACTCAGGTAAATCAGCAGGCTATCGTCGGTTATCGAGATTTTGACATTTATGCCGCTTATAGTCGTTTATTTGATGATTTAGATGAAGATGGTTTTTACCAAACGTTTAGCGTGACCTTTGATGCCGATGTTTATGGTTTTACTCAAGGAGAGGCGGCTAATGTTTATGCCGAACTTTATTTAAGTCGTAATGGAGGCCCTTGGGAGCATTATTACTCTACCGATGTGTTTACTATTTATGGCGATGCTACCGATGACGATTACGAAGTATTAACGACATTAGCTCAAGGTTATAAAACTGATTATTACGATGTGTTGATTGATTTATATGAACTCGGGTACGAGGACATTGTGGCGACTTTAAGTAGTGAAGAGTCTGATGGATTATATGCATTACCATTAGAAAGTAGTGATAGAGATACGGTTTATGAGGAAGAATACGTTGAAGTGATTGAAACAGAGGTGCATGTCAGTGGCGGCAGTATGGCGTGGACTTCGTTACTCATACTCTTGTTGTTAGGTGTACAGCGAACAGTGTTAGCAACAAAGCGATTAAATAACAATACTGATTAAACTTGCAACGATGGAAAGTCATAAACCAAATAACAAAATCCCGCTTAATGCGGGATTTTGTTATCAGTGATTTCTATCATTGGCCGTTTGGGGCCAATTACACCACCACTGATTTAATTTCACCTTGATGCAGCTTGGTCGTTAGCGTTTCGCCCGCTTTTACCTGTTGGGCATTTTGTAAAATATTGCCTTTACCATCACGGGTAATACTGTAACCACGGCTTAATGTCGCTAATGGGCTAACGGTTTCTAGTTGATGCGCACTGTAATTCACTTGCTGATTGGCATTTACTAGCCTTGCTTTCATTGCTTCTTTTAAACGGTTGGTGAGATAACCCACTTTGTTTTGCTCTAAGGTTAGCTTATGAGCGGGTGAGCGCTGTTGCAATCGGCTTTTAAGTTGTTGCTGAGCTAATGTTGCATTAGCAAGCTTATGACGCAGGGCTGATTCAAGCTTTAACTGCATTTCATCAAAGCGCTGCTCAAGTTGTTGTAGCTGCCTTTTAGGATCTTCACGTTGTAGCTGGTGGCTTAACTCACTGAGTTGCGTGCTTTGATGTAATAAGTAATGACGCATTGATTGTCGTAACCGTGAAAAGGTCAAATTAAGCTTTTGGGTCTTATTACCTTTATCATCTGATAATAACTCTGCGCCAGCAGAAGGCGTCGGAGCTCTTACATCTGCGACATAATCACTGATAGTGGTATCAATTTCATGACCTACCGCACTGACAACGGGCAGGGCGCTATTATAAATAGCATGGGCTAAGTCTTCATCGTTAAAGCACCATAAATCTTCTAAAGAGCCACCGCCGCGGGTAAGCAATAAAATGTCGACCTCTAAACGTCTATTGGCCGTGGAGATTGCCTTAATGATTTGTTTCGCTGCCGTCGCGCCTTGTACTTGGGTTGGGTAAACCACCACTTCAATTGACGGGTCGCGAGTAGAAAGCACTTTAACCACATCTCTAACCGCAGCACCAGTGGCAGAGGTAATAACACCAATTCGTTGAATATTTTGCGGTAATGGTCGCTTGGTTTCTGTTGCAAATAAGCCTTCGGCAGCTAATTTAAGCTTAAGCGCTTCATATTGCTGTGCAAGTAATCCATCTCCAGCTGGCAGCATTGACTCTAAAAGTAATTGATAGTCGCCACGAGGTTCATAAACACTGATAGAACCTTTAACTAATACTTGTTGGCCATTAACAGGTTTAAATGGCACGGTTTGATTACGACCTTTAAACATCGCACAGCGAATTTGTGAGCGACTGTCTTTTAATGTCATATACCAATGACCTGAATTTGGGGAAACAAAGTTCGAGATTTCGGCCTCAAGCCACACCTTACCTAGCTCACCTTCAAGCAGCTGGCGGACTTCGCCGTTTAAACGGGAAACCGTGTAAACATTATTTTTCGGGCTTTTCATCAAATTCAACCGACTAAGAGTATTTTTTAACTATTTTCCATTTACCAACCTAAATATGCAAGGTATAATCCCGCCGCAATATTTACCCTTTCCAAACCCTACACTTTCTGGGAGATGTTGCATGTTAAGATTAAGAAATGACGCACTAACATTTGATGATGTACTACTTGTGCCTGCTCACTCAACCGTCCTCCCAAATACCGCTGTTCTAAAAACTCGTCTGACTAAAAAAATTGAATTAAACACCCCAATCGTTTCTGCTGCAATGGATACGGTCACTGAAGCTCGCTTAGCGATCGCTATGGCGCAAGAAGGTGGTTTAGGTTTTATTCATAAAAATATGACGATTGAACAACAAGCTGAAGAAGTTCGTAAAGTTAAAATTTACGAAGCGGGTATCGTTCAACAACCTGTCACCGTCACGCCAAGCACCACACTTGCTGAGTTAAAAGAATTAACTGAACGCAATGGCTTTGCTGGTTATCCAGTGATTAACGATGCTAATGAGCTTGTGGGTATTATTACTGGCCGTGACGTTCGCTTCATTACTGACTGGAGCCGTACTGTAGAGCAAGTTATGACGCCGAAAGATCGTCTAGTGACTGTGCTTGAAGGGACTAAGTTAGATGAAGTGCAAACACTAATGCATTCACACCGCGTTGAAAAAGTATTAGTGGTTGACGATAACTTTAAGCTAAAAGGCTTAATCACAGTTAAAGATTTCCAAAAAGCAGAGCGTAAGCCTAATGCATGTAAAGACGAATTAGGTCGTTTACGTGTTGGTGCAGCTGTTGGCGCAGGTGCTGGCAACGAAGAGCGTATTGCGGCGCTCGTTAAAGCGGGTGTTGACGTATTGCTGATTGATTCATCTCATGGTCACTCTGAAGGTGTGCTGCAACGTATTCGTGATACTCGCGCCTCATTCCCTGATTTACAAATCGTAGGTGGTAACGTCGCAACTGCTGAAGGCGCTTTAGCCTTAGTAGACGCTGGTGTTGATGCCGTTAAAGTGGGTATTGGCCCAGGTTCTATTTGTACCACTCGTATCGTTACTGGTGTGGGTGTGCCACAAATTACAGCGGTATCTGACGCTGCAGCAGCGGTTAAACATTTAGATATCCCAGTTATTGCTGATGGTGGTATTCGTTTCTCGGGTGACTTAGCTAAAGCCTTAGCTGCTGGTGCATCATGCATCATGGCAGGTTCAATGTTTGCGGGTACTGAAGAAGCACCGGGTGAAACTGAACTTTATAACGGCCGTGCTTATAAGTCATACCGTGGTATGGGGTCTTTAGGCGCAATGACGCAAACTCAAGGTTCTTCAGACCGTTACTTCCAAAGCGACAACGCTGCTGACAAATTAGTACCAGAAGGTATTGAAGGTCGCGTTGCTTATAAAGGTAAGTTAAAAGAAATCATTCACCAGCACATGGGCGGTTTACGTTCTTGTATGGGTCTGACGGGTTGCGCCACCATTAAAGAATTAAATGAAAAAGCTGAATTCGTAAAAATTACCTCAGCGGGTATGGGCGAGTCTCATGTTCATGACGTTACGATCAGTAAAGAAGCGCCGAATTATCGTAGCGGTTCTTAAATCATAAAGCGGCATATTGTTATGCCGCTTTTTTTCAACCTTTTCTCGTCAGTGGTGACTAACAATACACAATGAGACAAGGTTGAAGTACACCTACGAAGAATACTGTTTTTAAAAGTAAACCCAGATATAAGGTATCCCATGAGCAACATTCATGAGCATAAAATCCTGATCCTAGATTTTGGATCGCAATACACGCAGTTAATCGCCCGCCGTATTCGTGAAATCGGTGTTTATTGTGAGCTTTGGGCTTGGGATGTATCTGAGGAGCAAATTAAAGAATTTGCTCCAAACGGCATCATCTTAGCAGGTGGTCCAGAAAGTGTGACCGCAGAAAACTCACCACGTGCTTCTGAGTATGTATTCAATGCTGGCGTGCCTGTCTTAGGTATTTGTTATGGCATGCAAACCATGTCTGAGCAGCTTGGCGGTAAAGTGATTCAAGGTGTAGGTGAAGGTGAGTTTGGCTACGCACAAGTTGAAATTCAAACTGAATCGGCGTTATTTAAAAGCATTGAAGATGCGATTAGCGCTGAAGGCAAACCTTTGCTTGATGTATGGATGAGTCACGGCGATAAAGTTTCTGAAATCCCAGAAGGTTTTGTTACTGTCGCTAAAACAGAAACCTGTCCATATGCTGCAATGGCGAATGAAGACAAGCGTTTTTACGGCGTTCAATTTCACCCAGAAGTTACCCATACTCGTCAAGGCAAGCGCATGCTTGAGCACTTTGCATTAGACATTTGTGGTTGTGATGCCAACTGGAAACCTTCTTCAATTATCGAAGATGCAATTGAACGTTTGAAAAAACAAATCGGTGATGATGAAGTTATCTTAGGCTTATCTGGCGGTGTTGATTCATCAGTAGTCGCTATGCTGCTACACCGCGCCATTGGTGACAAATTAACGTGTGTGTTCGTGGATAACGGCTTACTACGTTTAAACGAAGCTAATCAAGTGATGGAAATGTTTGGTGACCACTTCGGACTGAACATTGTCCATGTTGACGCTGAAAATCGATTCTTAGATGCGATGGCTGGTGAAGCTGATCCAGAAGCTAAACGTAAAATTATTGGTCATGTATTTGTTGATATCTTCGATGAAGAATCAAAGAAATGTGTTAATGCTAAATGGTTAGCGCAAGGCACAATTTACCCTGACGTTATTGAATCAGCAGGCAGCGCCACCGGTAAAGCCCACGTGATTAAGTCTCATCACAATGTAGGCGGACTACCAGATGATATGGAGCTGGGTTTAGTAGAACCTTTACGTGAATTATTTAAAGATGAAGTCCGTAAGATTGGTTTAGAGCTAGGTCTGCCATACGACATGCTTTACCGTCATCCGTTCCCTGGACCGGGTTTAGGTGTGCGTGTTCTTGGTGAAGTGAAAAAAGAGTACTGTGACTTACTGCGTTTAGCTGATGCTATCTTTATTGAAGAACTGCATAAAGCAGATCTTTACCATAAGGTCAGCCAAGCCTTTACTGTATTCCTACCAGTACGCTCTGTAGGTGTTATGGGTGATGGCCGTAAATATGACTGGGTTGTTTCACTACGTGCAGTTGAAACTATCGACTTTATGACGGCGCATTGGGCACACTTACCATACGACTTCTTAGGTCGTGTATCTAACCGCATCATTAATGAAATCGATGGTATTTCACGTGTGGTTTACGATATCTCGGGTAAGYCACCTGCGACAATCGAATGGGAATAAGTTTCCATTAATTAAAAAAGGCGCTTAGGCGCCTTTTTTATTGGGATAAATTTATTGCTGTTTGCCGTATAATCTAATGAAGTTTGATGTATTGCCATACACGATAAGATTTAATGATTAAGCGATATGCAACAAGTTAAACATAGCAAAGCCTAAGAGACACTCATGACGTTAGAAAACAAAATCCATATCAGCCAAAAGCAGCAAAGGAGTCAGGCCAAGCCATTAACTGCTGAAGAGTTAGCGGTACGTGCAGCTCAAGATGAAAAGTGGATGCGAGTGGCTTTAGCACTGGCGACTAAAGCTGAAGAATTAGGTGAGGTGCCTGTTGGGGCTGTCTTGGTCAAAGACGATGTGCTTATAGCATCAGGATTTAATTTAAGTATTACTGAGCATGATCCAAGTGCCCATGCTGAAATGCAGTGCATAAGAGCGGCAGGCAAAGTGCTTGAAAACTACCGTATGTTAGGCGCCACGTTGTACGTTACCTTAGAACCATGCCCAATGTGCGCAGGGGCGATGGTCCACAGCCGAATTGAACGAGTGGTCTTTGGTGCTAAAGATTTAAAAACGGGCGCGGCGGGGAGTGTGATAAACCTACTACAAGACTCGCACTTTAATCATCAACTTAGCGTGGATTCAGGCGTATTAGCTGATGAATGCGCGAGCCAATTAAGTCAGTTTTTTAAGCGACGCCGAGAAGAGAAAAAAGCGTTAAAAAAACAATTAAAAGCGCAATCAGACTTGTTGCTGCAAAAAGGCGAAGAATAGTTTTTGACGGTTAAGCATTTTGCGCTGCTTTAGCTTAATGATATTACGGCGGCGAGCGTTATTATTTCTTTTCATATTTCACCTGTTAACTTGTTGAAATCTGTTATTTAAAATCTATTAGTTAAAAGTTATTCGTTAAAGTCTCAGGTAATAAAACCTAATGTGTTAAAACCTAAGATGTTAAAACCTAAGATGTTAAAACCTAAGATGTTAAAACATAAGCTATTAGAACATAAGGTATAAGTGAAGACATTAGAACGAATGTCTTATAACCCCCTGAATCTTCCTTTTAATAGCATCAGTAAAGCCCTGTCGCTTAACGTTAATGGCGAGTCAGGCGTTCTCATTCAGTAGGGCACTCAAACGTCAGTATCATGCCCTGACACTATTAATACCAAGTAATTATGAATGCTTTATTAAATGACACTTCTTAACGCGTGCATGAGCTTATTGCGCCGATGATTTAAGGAGCTCGTTAGGCTTATCATCTTGCTGCTCTTCGGTAGTCGATTCTTGCTCGCTTGCCTCTTTGGCTTTTGACTCTGCGAGCATCGCTTGTTCTTTATTTTGATTATCAACCCAAACTAAGGTGTCGTAATAACGACGGATATTATCAACATAATGGGCAGCTTCGTTGCCTCTTGCGTAACCATAACGAGTATTTTTGTAATACTTACGCTGCTGCAATAACGGTAAAATTTGTTTTACATCACGCCATGCGCTGGGATCTTTCCCCATACCTTGAGTGATTTTACGTGCATCTTCAACATGACCTAAGCCAATATTATATGATGCAAGTGCAAACCAAATTCGCTGGCTATCAGGAATAGATTCAGGCAAACGATCGATCATTTTTTGTAAGTATATCGCGCCGCCTCGAATACTTTGTTCAGCATCAAGTCGATTATCGACACCAACAGAGCTTGCCGTTGGTTGGGTTAACATCATCATGCCACGGACACCCGTAGGAGAGCGGGCATGCGGGTTCCAATGAGACTCTTGATAACCGGTTGCAGCAAGTTTACGCCAATCTAAATCGCCAGCATGCTTTTCAAATAGCGCTTGATACTCTGGTAACACATTGTCGATAGCACGAATAAAAGCACGAGTATCCACATAGTCAAAACGCTTTACGTGGCCAAAGTATTTTTCGTTAAGGTGCTCTAGGGTGCCATTACGTTTTTGAATGTGCCAAAAAGACAGTAATGAGCTCAGTAAATAATCACTGTTAACTGGTGGCAGTAACCACACCACTTGGGTTTTCTCATCAAGGACAATACCTGCACGTAATTCAGGTAAGTAGCGTTGGTTGATCAGTAAGCTGTTGGAATCTGCAATGGTATAAAGCACTTCGCCTGAGGCGACCATTGAAAATAGCTCTTCATTGTCGCCATCAACAATTTGTTTCCAAGACAAGTTCGGGTTGGATTGCTTTAACTTAATTAAGGTATCGACCGCGGCAGACTCCGAGATAACGCTAATGTCACCTTGTAGATCATTAAAGTCTCGTGGTTTAAGGTTCCCTGACTTGTATATTAAGACTTGGTTGACTTCATATAATGTGGGACCGAGAAGAAACTGCTCACGTCGATTGTTAGTCGTTGTGATCGCTGCGGCCACAATATCAATGTCATTTTGGCGTAATGCTTCAAATAGCTGCTGACGATTGTGGTAGGGCACCATTTCAAGAGGAACATTGAGATATTCAGCAAACTTAGCGGCCATTTCATAATCAAAGCCACTCTCACCTTGGTCTGAATTAAGGTAAGTTTGTGAGCCGTAAAGCGTCCCTACCTTTAACACGGTACGCTGCGGGATCTGTTCAACATATTCAGTGATAGTAATGTCAGCACGATGACATCCACTGAGTAAAAAGTTGATTGAAATGATAGAGACTATCGTTAAGAGTTTACTCATATCCCTCTTTGTTAAATCCGTTAATGATAAATAGTCTTGTTATGGCTGCGTATCGCTAGGCAAGATTACGTGTTGCTTGCACTGATATTGCGGCTAGTTTTATGCTTATATCGATGCTGGTTTGCTAATCAGATTGTCCATAACCTGAATTAACATAACAGCGTTAACCTTTACGGTATAAATATACTGTAGCAGTAGTTTTGTATTTCACCTAGTCTGCTGGTGGTAACTGTTAAAATATACGGTTGAATTTATTAGTAAATTCGAATTTAAAAAAATAAAATTATCATAATTTTTTGCTGAAATAATAACACGATATTCAGCAGTTTATTTTTGATTGTTTTCGTTAACGGGAAACACTGTTCTAGCAAGCCTTCTTAGGTGATTTATATAGTCTGATTCCCTATAATAGCGCCAATTCTTACCCTACCAATATAATCAATAAGGTGAATTGACGTGATTGAGATCATTCGCGGAGCCCCAGCACTTTCAGCTTTTAGAGTTCAAAAGCTTATGGAGGCCTGCGAAAGCGCAGCCCTTCCTGTTGAGCAAATTTACGCTGAGTATATCCATTTAGCCGATTTAAGTGACAAGCTTGATGATAAAGAGTATCAGCAGCTTGAAACGATTTTAACTTACGGGCCTGCTATCGAATCTCATGCGCCAGAAGGTTCGTTATTTTTTGTTACCCCTCGTCCTGGCACCATTTCTCCTTGGTCATCTAAAGCAACCGATATCGCTAAAAACTGTGGCTTAAGCAAAGTAAAACGCTTAGAACGTGGTGTAGCTTATTACGTTGCCGGTACCTCATTAACTACCGAACAACTTGAGCAAGTAAAAGGCTTAATCCATGATCGTATGGTTGAAGTGATTTTACCTGAGTTTGCCGCAGCATCAGTGTTATTTCAACGCACTGAGCCGCTACCGTTTAAGAGTATTAATATTCTTGCTGAAGGTCGCCGTGCATTAGAAGTTGCCAACGTAGAACTAGGTTTAGCCCTAGCAGAAGATGAAATTGATTACTTAGTCGATAACTTCGTACGTTTAAATCGTAACCCTAACGACATCGAATTAATGATGTTTGCTCAAGCAAACTCAGAGCATTGTCGTCATAAAATCTTCAATGCTGACTGGACTATTGACGGTGAAGTTCAGCCAAAATCATTATTTAAAATGATTAAAAACACCTTTGAGGTGACACCTGATAACGTGTTATCAGCATACAAAGATAACGCAGCCGTGATGAATGGCAGTGTGGCAGGGCGCTTCTTCCCAGATCAAGACGGTGTGTATAACTATCACACTGAGCCAATGCATATTTTGATGAAGGTTGAAACCCATAACCACCCAACAGCCATCAGCCCATACCCAGGTGCGGCAACAGGCTCAGGTGGTGAAATCCGTGATGAAGGCGCTACAGGCCGTGGCTCAAAACCTAAAGCGGGCTTAACTGGTTTTAGCGTATCAAACCTTAAAATCCCTGGTTTTGTACAGCCATGGGAAGGCGATTACGGCAAACCTAGCCGTATTGTTACTCCGTTAGAAATTATGACAGAAGGCCCATTAGGTGGCGCTGCTTTTAACAACGAATTTGGTCGTCCAGCTCTAGTGGGTTACTTCCGTACTTACGAGCAAGAAGTATCAAGCCACAACGGTGTTGAAGTTCGTGGTTACCACAAGCCAATTATGCTTGCTGGTGGTTTAGGTAATATTCGTGAAGATCATGTTCAAAAAGGCGAAATCACCGTAGGCGCTAAGCTTATTGTTTTAGGTGGCCCAGCAATGAACATTGGTTTAGGTGGTGGTGCTGCTTCATCAATGGCATCAGGCCAATCTAGTGAAGATTTAGACTTTGCTTCAGTGCAACGTGAAAACCCAGAAATGGAACGCCGTTGTCAAGAAGTGATCGATCGCTGCTGGCAAATGGGTGATGACAACCCAATTCAATTTATTCACGATGTGGGCGCTGGCGGATTATCAAATGCCTTCCCTGAGCTTGTGAATGACGCTGATCGTGGCGCCTTGTTTAATTTACGTAACGTGCCTTCAGACGAGCCAGGCATGAGCCCACTTGAGATTTGGTGTAACGAATCTCAAGAGCGTTATGTGTTATCTGTTGCGCCTGAAAACTTAGAAACCTTCAGACAGATTTGTGAACGTGAACGTGCACCATTTTCTGTAGTGGGTGATGCAACTGAAGAACAACATTTAACGCTTGAAGACAGCCATTTTGATAACAAGCCAATTGATTTACCGCTTGAAGTACTATTAGGCAAAGCGCCTAAAATGAGCCGTGATGTGGTCTCGGCTAAAGCTAAATCGCCAGCGCTTAATCAAGCAGAAATAAATGTAAAAGATGCGGTTTCTCGTATCCTACATTTACCAACGGTTGCAGATAAATCATTCCTTATCACCATTGGTGACCGTTCAGTGACAGGTTTAGTTAACCGTGACCAAATGGTTGGCCCTTGGCAGGTTCCAGTTGCCGATTGTGCAGTTACTGCATCAAGCTTTGATAGCTACGCTGGTGAAGCTATGTCGATTGGTGAGCGTACACCGCTTGCACTACTTGATTTTGGCGCATCAGCGCGTATGGCTGTAGCAGAGTCAATCTTGAACATTGCTGGTACTGATATTGGCTCATTCAAAGACATTAAATTGTCAGCTAACTGGATGTCTGCAGCTGGTCACCCTGGTGAAGATGCAGGTCTTTATGAAGCGGTTAAAGCGGTCGGTGAAGAACTTTGTCCAGAACTTGAGTTAACCATTCCAGTGGGTAAAGATTCAATGTCGATGAAGACAGCTTGGAATGACGAAGGTCAAGATAAGACTGTAACATCGCCAATGTCGTTGGTTATTACCGCATTTGGTGTGGTAAAAGATATTCGCCACACAGTGACACCAGAGCTTCGCACTGATAAAGGCGATACTGAGCTGCTATTGGTTGATTTAGCGAAAGGTCAAAACCGTTTAGGTGGTTCTTGTTTAGCACAAGTATTCAGCCAACTGGGTGATGTTGCACCAGATTTAGATGATGCAGCAAGCTTACGTGGATTCTTCGAAGTTATTCAGCCATTAGTCGCTGAGCAAAAAGTGATGGCTTACCATGACCGCAGTGACGGTGGCTTATTCACCACATTAGTGGAAATGGCATTTGCTGGTAACACTGGCCTAAACATCGATTTAGCAGCGCTTAAAGGTAACGACCTTGAACGTTTATTTAACGAAGAACTAGGTGCGGTTATCCAAGTGGCTAAAGCAGATAGCGCAGCGATTAAAGCGCAATTTGCCGCCGCTGGCGTTGATTGCCATAGCGTTGCGACATTAACGACTGACGATAACATCACAGTGGTTGACGGTGAGCGTGCAGTATTCAGTGATTCGCGTGTATCGCTTCGCACTATGTGGTCAGAAACCACTTACCGTATGCAAGCCATGCGTGATAACCCAGAATGTGCCAAAGAAGAATTTGAGCTTAAACAGCAAGCTAAAGACCCAGGTCTAACAGTTAAATTAGGCTTTAACCCAAGTGAAGATGTAGCAGCACCTTATATCTTAAAAGGCGCAGCACCTAAGATGGCGATTATTCGTGAGCAAGGCGTTAACTCTCACGTTGAAATGGCCGCCGCATTTGACCGCGCAGGTTTTGAAAGCCGCGATGTTCATATGTCAGACATCTTATCGGGTCGTATCAGTCTTGAAGAGTTCCAAGGCCTAGTAGCTTGTGGTGGTTTCTCATACGGTGACGTATTAGGCGCGGGTGAAGGCTGGGCTAAATCAATCTTGTTCAACGAACGTGCTCGCAGTGAGTTCTCTCAGTTCTTTGAGCGTGATGCGACATTAGCACTGGGTGTATGTAATGGTTGTCAGATGTTATCTAACCTGAAAGAAATCATTCCGGGCAGTGAGCATTGGCCACACTTTGTCCGTAACCGTTCAGAGCGTTTTGAAGCCCGTGCGAGTTTGGTTGAAGTGCAAAAGAGTCCATCAATCTTCTTCGAAGGAATGGAAGGTTCACGCATGCCAATTGCTGTATCACACGGTGAAGGTCGCGCTGAATTTAAATCTGTTGAAGCACTAGCAGCAGCTGAAGCATCAGGTACAGTGGCACTGCGTTATGTTGACGGTAACGGTCAAATCGCAACGCAATACCCACAAAACCCGAATGGTTCGCCAAATGCTATTACTGCACTAACGACAACAGACGGTCGAGTAACCATCATGATGCCGCATCCAGAGCGTGTATTCAGAACCGTTGCTAACTCATGGCACCCAGACGAGTGGGCAGAAGACAGCCCATGGATGCGTATGTTCCGTAATGCGCGCGTTAAGTTAGGTTAAGTTGTATTTAAACCTCAACTGAATTAACAGCAAAAAGGCGACCATTTGGTCGCTTTTTTATTGTGTGAGACTTGTGTCGAGAGTATTGTTAACTCATTTTTGGACAGAAATGAGCTAGGAGTTAAGTCCTAGCTTGACGATGAGAGATTAGAAAAAGTATCTTGAAACCTTAAGCGCTTGTTATACGCACGAGCCTTTTGAAAAACTTAAATTCATTATGTTTTCCAAAGAAACACTGTCACCATTTCGAATATCGATAGAGATATAATTACCTTTACTAATGTAATCAACTAGCTGTTGTGAACCACAAACCTTCTCTTTCATTAGGCGGCGTGAGTTATCCTTCATTATTTTTTTACGTTCAGGATCAGAGCTTAAACCGATGCCATTCAAATTTAATGCTATTCCGATAGTATTCTTATCGACTTTGAACCAAGTCATTTCGATGCGTTTATCCGAATCAGTGAAATACGATTCAAATGAATTGCGTAAGTCATTGTTTGATTGTTTATTTTCGTAATAACCATAAAAATTCCATCCTAGGAATATTAGAACAACAATATTTAAACTAATTTTTACATATTTATTCATGAGACTACGATTCACTATGTATGCGTATAACGCCCAAATAATGGGCAAATATCAGTTGGTTAAAATAAGCGACGCAGGAGCAAAAACCAACTGTTATTTGTCCTGATTAATTTGCTTGTTATGTATCTTTTACACCATTCTTGATTCTATATATTTTGAATAAGTCATACAAAATAAATGAAACAAGCATTATGACTATACCCCAATACACTTCCGGAGATTCAGTTACGGATAATACTTTACCTTTGGCACCGATTTGTCCGCTAACTAATGAATAAATTAAAAAAGCGGCTACAAATATAATACTAATAATTCGGCTTGATATAGATTTTGGTTTAGCCTCTACTTCATCAGCTTTAGTAGGTTCAGCGGAGGGCAAAGGTTCGGGGGTAATAGACTCTTTAAGTCTTATTTGCTCTAGAATTAATTGATACCTTTTAGGGTATGTGTCTTGATCGATATGTTCTTCAACATCATATAACTCATCTAGAGAATATTTACTGTAATCCTGATGCAAACTCAAATCCTTTTAGATACATAACGCCTCGTTAAGAGGCAAAAAACAGTTGGCTAAAATTAGCGACGAAGGAGCAAAAGCCAACTGTTATTTGTCCTGCTTTAACGACTTGTTATATATACATTTACGCCTGACTAGATTGCTTTAAATTATTAAGTAAAACAAGACTTAAACCAATTATTGGGATATTTGTAGTTACAGGATTGAATGCTTCGATTAATAATTGAGGTTGCAATACTGCGACAAATATTAATAAACCAATTAACCCTAATACATTTAAAATTAAAACCCATTTCGAACGATAGAAAACAAAGAACACAATTCCAAATATTACTTCTCCAATTCCTGCTGATTGAGTAATTAAATCAGAAATCTCATTTGAAAAGCATAAACTTGCTGTCATAAGCTTTTCCATAGGTGCTATGTGAATTAACTTTGGGAATATCCCGTGATAGATCCAACTAAAGCTCACAATAAATCGTGCGATTTGAATTGATGACAACTGAAGACTTCCTTGTATATATAACGCCCCAATAAGGGGCTGATAATGCATGGCTAAACTGTGTAGCGAAGCGAAACCGAGCCATGCTTTAGCAGTCCCGCTTGATTGGCTTGTTATATTGCGCTCTTAGCCAAGCCTTGGTTTATTTTATGTTGCATATAAATAACATGGAAAATTGATGTAATAAACGGGTTTAACCAGAGCTTGTCACCTTTTTTAGAGCCTGCTATTAAATTAATACGATGCCGCACCATAACGATCCAAGTTACATCGAAAACACTGGATATAGCGTGGATACCAATTGAGCTTTTTAGAATAGTAAGATCATGATAATTAGCTAAACCATAAATCAAACTTCCTAATGAAATAGTGAATAAAATAATGGTTGTTGTAATAAATAAGTTGGATATTTTAAGTTCGGTATGTTGATTGATTTGGCTTGTAAAACGATAGAGCTTATAAATTAAATAAGAGCCTATAGTAAACACACATAGAACGAGAGTCTTAAGTACAGAGTCAGTTTCAAATATATCCGAAAATCCTTTTTTCATTTATTCTCCAGTGCTGAAAGTAGACTGAGCCTATGTAGCAATATAACGCCCTAATAATGGGCAAAAAATTGTTGGCTAAAATGTTGAGGAACGAAAACAGCCAACTGTTTTTTGTCCTTATTTATTAGCTTGTTAGGTAACGTTTACACCTTACTGAAACAGGCTTGTATGTCTAGTTCTAACTGCTTACCAGCGAAATCATTTTTAGCACGTGTTGATAATATACGAACTGACTGAATAATATTATCAATTATAAGCTGTACCCTAGAATCATCAGTGCCAGCACTAAATTCGTCATAGCTTATTCGTAAACGAAAATCCGTGGAGTTTGACTTTCGCTTAAAAAGTTTACGCTCTTTATACCAACCAGCCTCTTCCATTTCAGGTGACAACTTAGCAATTATAGGGATGATGTTTAGCTCTAAAACCTCTTCACCGTAGTTACCTTTAGCTAATAATGGAGTCAATTTCTCTTCAATATAAGTGCTGGCTAATTGAAACTTTTTATCAATTAAATCGTTTGGTCTCGTTCCATCTATTTCACCACTTAAGAAGAATTTCACACCATACCCTTTGAGTTACCTAACAGCTTATTATATAGCTGCTCGATAATGTTCCTGACAAAAATTCAACTTAGTAGCAACGATACCAAGCCAACCGACTGTTTAGTATTGATAAAATGAAAATGTAAGACCCGTTTTATTAATATCAAGCCCGCAAAAGTGAGCGCTTTGATGTAGAGGTCTCTACAACCTTTTATCAATAACTTTAGATTCAACAACTTATCAAAAAACTAGCAGTTTATCGAGCATAAATCACCCGATTTTTTGCTCACTATACTCGCGAGTCATCTGCGTACAATTATAACTGTGTTTCTATCTAGTACTTCAAAGTCAGATTTAGTGCGCAATACATTAGAAAAGATAAGGGGATATTTCCGCTCACTGCCACATGAGTTTCTCTTGCTAGCTCGTTATGGGGCATAAATGAGTTACGAACAGCAACTATGAAATTCATTTATCCCTGCTCAAGTATCGAAGACCATCACTTCAATCTAATCCATTGCCTGCCGCAGGCTTATGTGCAGATGCATCCAAGACACGCCGTAAACACATCCATGTGGGCTCTGCGAAAACATCCATGTTTTCGAAGGTCTTGAACGCATCTACACTGGGATTATTGTCTCTTCGATTTGGCATATTCGTGTCAATTAAAAACTACAAAGACCAAGAATCTAATCAGCTAAAAGACTCAATTTGGGTTGAGGACGTTGAAGAAAATAGGGTGATGCTCACATGGATGTGAGCATAGCTTTCGCGGTGCAGGGATGCACCATCGGAAGCGTTAGCATTTTCGAATAAGTCTGAAGTTAACAACAAACGAAGTTAAAAGCTGGAGCAATCCCCATCGAAAATTATGCGCTTTTTAGCATTTTTCGGCGGGGCAGCGGGGTGTTCCAAGAGGGTATTGCTGTTGATACCCTTTTGGTCTGGTGTGGGCGAAGCGTCACGACGTTAATCTAAACAGAGTTTGGAAACACAGGCTGAAACCCTGATATCAAAATCAGCAGTGGGCAGAAAACCCACGACGTTAATCCAAACGGAGTTTGGAAATACAATGGCCAAGAACACAAAAATTAGCTAACCAGCCGATAACACTTTGGTCACGCTATTCAATCTATTTCGCCCCTGAGCTTTAGCTTCATAAAGTACGGTATCAGCCTCAGAAATAATATTATCAATGAGCTTGCTCATATCATCAGGTTTGAATTGATTAAAGAGAAAATGACAAGCGCCTATTGAAACCGTTATGGGTTCAGCTGTAATACCAATGGTGGCAATATTTTCCATTACTCGTTTGCAGACAATAGAGCATTCTTCTTGAGCAGTATCAGGTAACCAGAGTAAGAATTCTTCACCACCAAATCGAGCGACAAAATCATAGTCACGCAGCGATTGAGTGATTTTCTCTGCGATCGCCACTAATGCATCATCACCCGCTTGATGACCATAGGTATCATTTAATTGTTTAAATCTATCAATATCGAGAAGGGCAATGGTTCCATGTCCCTGGCTGCGGCTTAATCTGTTCAAATCTTTGTGCAATGTCTGATGCATGCCACGTCGGTTAGGCACATTGGTCAAGCTATCAAAGTTGGCTAAATGGTGTAATTCTTTGTTTAATGCTTTTAGTTGTGCTTCTTGTTCTCGACGAATCAACTCTACTTCAACCCAAGAAGCCATTAGCTGCAAGGCATCAATATCAACATCGCGAAACATTCTCGGGTAAGGGGTAGGGCTGGAAAAATTGAGCGTGCCATAAAGTTGGCCGTTTAAGCGAATAGGGATACCTATATAGGACTCAAGGCCAAATGCTTGGTATGCAGGGTGAACTGCTAATGTATCATCTTCACCCATATGTTCAATCCCAACAGGACCTTTAGCATTGCAAGTCATGCTGCAGTAGGTTGCATTTAAATCAAAGCAGTCGTTAGGATTTAACGGCACTTCATCTGGTGTGACGCAATATTTAACCACATATTTGTTTTGATCTATTTTAGATAAAATTGCAATGTCTAAATCAAAGCGTTCAAGGCCCATTTTTAACAGTTCTAAAAGCTGGTGCTCAAAGCCTTTACTATGATCTTGGGTGACTTGGTATAACCTGCGAATGACGAGTTCACTGCTTGATTCATTGGTCATTAATTTCATCCTTGCAATTAATTGGGTCACCCAAGGTGAGTGAAAAGGGGGAACAAGTATCTTATAATTTTTGTTCTAATAGTTATTTGTAAATACCCACCCAATGCTAATATAAAACGATTTATAAAAGTACGCATTTTTAATGAGTTGAGTATCAGAATATAAATAAGTTGAGTCAGAGTAAACAACATTTTAGAAAACTAAAGTATTAGCAATATTGTCGCTAGGTTAAAGAACAATTTTCATTAATATGAGAGTAAAGTGATGGCTTCGCTAAAAGGCTGCAAACTTCTTATCCACTATTATTTTCGAGTGTGATGAGAGAGTAAAGAAAGGGGCTAATAGCCCCCAGTTCATAGATTTTATAAATACTTTTGAAACCAGCTGACTAACTCTTGGTTCATTTGTTCTCGACTATCTCTTAGATAATGATTATCGGGGTAAAGTACCAGTTTATGGGGAATACCATATTGGGTTAATGCATCTGCAAGTACAATGGATTGGTTTGCGGCAACTCGTTTATCTTCAGTTCCGTGTATTAGCAAGATTGGTACATTGGGAGAGAGGTTTTTAGTCCAATTGATTACCGAGCGCTTTGATAATTCTGCATCTTTTTTGAGTTCATAATAAGGAATTCGTTTCTTATAAACATTTTCCATTTCTGGCCGTTCTAGTAACCCTTGTTGTAAATCTGATACACCTGCAATAGTAGCAATTGCTTTGATGCCGCTTGCTTGTTTCATGGCTAAATGTGTCTGCATACCGCCGCGGCTGCCTCCGTACATGCCAATGCGCTGCGGATCTGCGCCTTTAATATTGGGGATTAAATCGAGTAGAGCAATAACGTCACTCACATCTTTTCCGCCAAATTCATCTTTAGCACTTGGCTGCTTAACATGAACTCCACGGTATTGACTCCCGATGATGACAAAGCCTTGCTCTACAATCGGAAATAATTCGTACATCATTGTGCCAAAGACAACACTGCCAAAGTTGCCGTTACCACCGCGGTTATAAATTAAAACGGGTAACTTAGCTTCAGACTCTTTGGGTTTTATGACATAGCCCATCACCTCGGTATTATTTACCGTATAACTAAATGTGCTACAAGATAAATTCGCTTTAAAGTGATTGAACTTTTCTGTGCCAAATGTGGCATCAAATTGTAATAATGCTTTATTGAATTTGTGTTCAATTTTTAATTTCTTTCGATACTTTTCTTCCATGAATTTATGCCAAGTATCGTAGTCAGTAAAAATAGAGCTAAAGCAATTCTTTTGATTACTGATGCGATCATCGTTAATTAACTTATTTGCTTGAGCGCTGAAGGAAGAGAATAAGAAGGTAAATAGTAGAATATACTTTATCACGTGAACTCCATGTCTGTGATTAAACTGCTTTTGATGTATATGTAATAGGCCAACTAACTTAAGTGATTGATAAGATTAAATCAACAGAGAGAATATGTTTAATAAATTCAAGTTTAACGGTTTTTCGAATGTTCCATTTGAATTGAGGTAAGCAAGAAAATCGCATGAGTCTGGCCACGGCCTTTTCTCGCACATCCATGTGCTTCAAGGCATTTAGTGCATCCTGTACTTAAGATGCCTGCTAGCTTTCGAGGGGAAGGGTGACTTTTTGGCATCCATCCCATCGTGACATTTGTAATTCCCTATACATCAGACACCCCAACGGAAGCGTTAGTGATTTTTGCAGCTTGCTRTAGCAGGCTGCAAAAGAAGGTTAACGCAGGATGATTCTCCGTTGGAAATTTTGCTGTTTAAATTTCGCCGGAGCGCTGAGGGATTGTTAAGGGGGACAAGCGCTTTCCCCCTTAGCTCTGGTGTGGGCGAAGCGCCACGACGTTGACCTTAATCCAAACGAAGTTTGGACAATTGGTCAAATCTCAGTCAAAAGTTGATCAACAGCTCAATATCAAACGTATGTTTGAATAGTTTCTGCTTTAGATAAAGAAAGACATCAATAAGGGGCATTAAAAAGCCCCTTAGAATCGAAACTCTAAAGGGCTAGTCAATGCTCTATGTTGCAAGTGATCTACAAGAGCTGTTTTGCGCTAACAAAACATCAAGGGTAACGTCCAATAGCGTCAGCAAGCAATTGCATACTTATTCTATCTTTCGTTGTATTGCTGCTAATGGGTGTCTAAAGCTAAGGCACAAACGAGAGCAACAATATAAAACGGTTTAGTACGCTTGGTACATTTCAACAAATACTTTTTTGTAGCTGTTGATGAAACGCTCAAATAATTTAGTCATGTGCTAAATCTCCACTCAGTAATATTAAAATTAGTAGAGTTGGGGATGCAACTTGATGTCCATTTTGTTCAAGTCCAATCGACCTTCTCTGAATACGAGGAGAATTCTATATTCTCCTTATAAAACACTCAAACGAAATAAATTAATCTTAGCTATTAGTATAACTTATCCAAAGCTCAGTATTTCTATTGGTTAAAATGTTCTTAATGTTTTTATCTTGCTGATTTTTATTGTGATTTAATGTTTGGTGATATCTGTTTAGGTGTAGATAATCTAAGCCTTAAATGTTAAATGTTTATTTTTTGCTTTAGGAGGGCTTTGATTAGTTTTAGGTGGTTTAGAGATGTTGATTTTACAAAAATGTAAACAAATCCCTAGCAGCTATTTGCGCTGGGGTCAACACCTAGTAAGTGGTACTTTGCGCCCATGCTCAAAACCCGCAAAAAACCACATTTTTATTGCTGAATATGTTGATTGGAGTCAAATTTCGGTGATATAAATTACAGGTCTACAGTATTTGATTTTTTATTTAAGTTGTTGATATTTAATGATTAATCATTATTGGTGGTTTTAGTTTTGTAGTGTTAAGTCACTTTTTACGCTTAAGTGTGATAAATGTCTCATTTACGAGGTGTTTTAACAAGATAAACTACCCACGAGATTGAGATGAAATAAAGCTTGTGTTTAACAAGTTGTTAACGTGGCAATATTGCTACTTAAAGTATTTTAAATTTTTTCCTGCAATGGCACTTGTTGTGATTGATGGGAATCATCATGGCATTTGGATGTACCGAGTAAGGAGTCGCCAATGATTATTGAAGAGGTTGTAGAGCTGTCACGATTGCAGTTCGCGCTAACAGCCATGTATCACTTTCTGTTTGTACCTTTAACCTTAGGTTTAGCCTTTATTTTGGCGATCATGGAGTCACTTTATGTGATGACTGATAATCAAATTTATAAAGATATGACTAAGTTCTGGGGTAAGTTGTTCGGGATTAACTTTGCACTCGGTGTGACAACCGGTTTAGCAATGGAATTCCAGTTTGGTACTAACTGGTCATATTTCTCACATTATGTGGGTGATATCTTTGGTGCCCCATTAGCAATTGAAGGCTTAATGGCATTCTTCTTAGAGTCTACTCTAGTGGGTATGTTCTTCTTCGGTTGGGATCGTTTCAGTAAGCGTCAACATTTAGCTGTAACTTGGTTAGTTGCTATTGGCTCTAACATGTCAGCGCTATGGATTTTGATCGCAAACGGTTGGATGCAAAACCCAGTTGGGTCAGTATTCAATTACGAAACAATGCGTATGGAAATGACTAGTTTTGCTGAAGTGGTATTTAACCCTGTAGCACAAGTTAAGTTCGTTCATACGGTTGCATCAGGTTATGTTGCCGGTGCAATGTTCGTTCTTGCAATTAGTTCATACTACATCCTTAAAGGCCGTGATTTACCATTTGCGCGTCGTTCATTTGCGATTGCAGCAAGTTTCGGTATGGCAGCGATTTTATCGGTTATCGTACTGGGCGATGAATCTGGCTATAAAGTAGGTGAAGTACAACGTGTTAAGTTAGCGGCAATTGAAGCTGAATGGCACACTGAGCCAGCTCCAGCAGCATTTACTGCGGTAGGTTTCCCGAATCAAGAAAAAATGGAAACTGACTTTGCCCTAAAAATCCCTTATGCGATGGGTATCATTGCTACGCGTTCTTTAGATGAGCAAGTCACAGGTATTATCGACTTAATTGATGAACATGAAGTGCGCATTCGTAACGGTATGATTGCTTATTCATTCCTTGAAAGACTACGTGCAGGTGACGAAAGTCCACAACTACGTGAAGACTTTGAAGCGGTAAAAGGCGACTTAGGCTATGGCTTATTGTTGAAGCGTTATACTGAAAATGTAGTTGATGCTACAGAAGAGCAAATTAAAGCTGCTGCGAAAGACTCTATCCCTAACGTTGCGCCTATGTTCTGGTCATTCCGTGTGATGGTTGGTGCTGGTGTGATTATGTTATTCGTGTTTGCTGCGGCATTCTGGCAAAGCACGCGTCACAAGATTGAAGAAAAACCTTGGGTACTTAAAGCGGCGCTATACAGCTTACCACTACCTTGGATTGCGATTGAGTGTGGTTGGTTCGTGGCTGAGTACGGACGTCAACCTTGGACGATTTCAGAAGTGTTGCCGACCTTTATGTCTGCATCAAGTCTAACAACGTCTGATCTATGGTTCAGTATCATTTCTATCACTGTGTTCTACTCGATTCTATTAGTGATTGAATTGTTCTTAATGTTTAAGTTTGCTCGTCTTGGCCCATCAAGCCTTAAGACTGGTAGATATCATTTTGAAAACCAAGATGCTTAATCTGAGGACCTGATTATGTTTGATTATGAAATGCTAAGATTTATCTGGTGGGCTCTGGTTGGCGTATTGCTAGTTGGGTTTGCTGTGACAGATGGTTTTGATATGGGTGTGGGTGCGTTATTACCTATCATTGGTAAAGATGACACTGATCGCCGTATTATGATCAACACCATTGCTCCTCACTGGGATGGTAACCAAGTTTGGTTAATCACCGCTGGTGGTGCATTATTTGCTGCTTGGCCTATGGTTTACGGTGTATCTTTCTCTGGCTTCTATGTGGCTATGATGTTGGTACTGTTTGCGTTATTCCTACGTCCTGTTGGTTTTGATTACCGCTCAAAAATTGAAGATCCAAGATGGCGTAAGTCGTGGGATTGGGCGTTATTCGTTGGCGGATTTGTTCCACCACTGATTATTGGTGTTGCGTTTGGTAACTTACTCCAAGGCGTACCGTTTAATTTTGACGAATTTTTACGTGCGACATACCACGGTGGCTTAATTGGTTTATTAAACCCATTCGGTTTACTTGCTGGTTTAATCAGTGCATTAATGGTGATGATGCAAGGTGCATCATGGCTACAAATGAAAACTGAAGGTGAGCTACGTGTTCGTGCTGCTAAAGCGGCGCAAATTTGTGGCTTACTTGTGACGGTACTATTTGCTGCTGCAGGTGTTTGGTTAGTTAATGGTATTGATGGCTATGTTATTACTTCGGTAATCGACACTGCGGGCCCTTCAAACCCAACGACTAAAACCGTTGCTGTTGAAGCTGGTGCTTGGTTAGCTAACTACGATAAATACCCGCTAACAATGTTATTCCCTGTATTGGGTCTAGTTATGCCGATTCTTGTATTACTCGCTAGTCGTTTGAATCGTAGTGGCTTTGCATTCTTATTTAGTTCACTCGCTATTGCAGGTATTATCGTGACATGTGGCGCAGCAATGTTCCCGTTCATCATGCCTTCATCGCTTGATCCAAACGTGAGCTTAACGATGTGGGATGCCACAGCAAGTGAAATGACTCTGAACGTTATGACTTGGGCTGCGATTATCTTTGTACCTATCGTATTAAGCTACACCATTTGGACGTACTTCAAGATGTATGGTCGTCTAAACCGTGAGTTTATTGAAAAGAACAAAGCGTCACTTTATTAATTAAGGAGCCATTATGTGGTATTTCTCTTGGATACTAGGTGTATTACTAGCCTGTGCTTTTGGCATCATTAATGCGCTTTGGCTTGAAAACACTGAAAACTTAGATCGTATCAGCGAAGCTGATGCAAAAGATAAGTAAGTAATTTGAGCTGATAAAAAACCCTGCCATAGTGCAGGGTTTTTTATTGCTTTATTAACTCAATGAAGGCCAGCTGTTCATGCTAACTCTTAATAGGAACACTCTAAATCGCGAATTGATTATGGGGTAATTGCTTTTATTGATATTGAGCAGCAGTAATAAATTGGCCGAAACTTTCGCACCAAATAATGACGGTATTGTAATCGCCAACATCAATATCCTTTGTAATTGGCACTAAAAAATTATCGAAGGTTTTGACGTCAGCCACTTGCACCATAGAGGACTTTAGACGATTAAAGTCGGCTTCTGTTTCAACAAACTCTTTAGCAAGGTATACCTTAAAGTCAGGCCCAGGTGATAGCTTACCGTTTAAGGTAATGTAATCATCGCCAATCATCACTGTTCCTTCTCCCCAGTGCAGTGCATCGCTGTCTTTAAGGTCTCGAGTGAACTCTGCAGTGTAGCGTTGTTGGGTATCTAACGATGCGACTTTTTCACTTGAAGGCGCATCAGGCGCAGTTAAAATCGGTAAGGCATAAATGCCACCACCAAAACCAATAGCAAGAGCCAAAGTGTGAGATGCGAGAAGGGCAGCGAGAGTTCGTTTTTTCATATTGATTCCGTTTTTAACACCATGGACTAACATCAAATACACTGTGTGTTAGGCTGTTTGTTCAAATAAAAAAGGCATGTACCTATGGGACATGCCTTTATAAAGACCTGAGTTATCAGGATATTATTTCAAAGAAACGCATTAGATTTTAAAGAAATTAATTTTAGTATTCAGTTCGCTGGCAAGAGAACTGAGTCCATCAGCCACATCGACGGTTTCGCTAGCGCGTTCTTGTCCTTCGTTTGCGAGTGTCGATATTTGATGTAGGTTAAGGGTGATTTCGTCAGCGACTGCACTTTGCTGCTCTGTTGCACTCGCAATGCTGCTAGTGAAGGTGGCAAGCTCACCAATACTTGCGGTGATTTGGCTTAACTGTTCACTGGTCTCAAAGCCTTGTTCTGCCGATTCAGTGCCGAGTCTATGGCTGTCTGACATTTGCTGACTGGTTACCTTAACTTGCGCTTGCAGTTGGCCAATGGTTTTACTGATTTCGGAAATCGAACTTTGCGTGCGCTGTGCTAATGATCTTACTTCGTCAGCGACAACCGCAAAACCTCGTCCTTGCTCGCCTGCTCGAGCAGCTTCAATAGCAGCGTTTAGTGCCAGTAAGTTAGTTTGCTCGGCAATACTATTAATCACTTCTGTGACCTGATTAATTGCTTCACTCTCTTTACTGACATTTTCAATGTTATCTTGGCTTTCATTAAGCTGGGTTTTAAGCGCATTCAACGACTCAACAACGTCAGTAAGCTGCTTATGACCACTACGAGAGGATTGATCCACTTGTTGGCTCTTGACTGCCCCTTCGTTCGAGTGACTAGCAACATCTCGAATAGAAGCTGACATCTCTTCAATTGCTGTGGCAATTTGGTTCGTTTGCATCATTAACGATGCCGATTCATCGCCATTTAACCTTGCCATCTCTTGGGCTTTTTGAGCCTGTGACTCAAGGGTCTCTACTGAGTGCTGCAGCGAGAAAATCAGCTCTTTTAAGTTGTTTGACATGTCGGCAGCACTGAGCGTAATTAAATCTATTTCGTTCTTGCTCTTAGGATCACTGACTTCAAATTGCTGGGATAAATCACCTTTACCTAAGGCTTTCAGTTGTTGCTGGAAACGCTGCAAAGGCGCTAATGCTTTTATTTGCAGAGCGGCTAATAACCCACTTATTAGCAGTATCCCTAACACGGCAACACCAGTGGTAATATACAAGAGTTGTAGGCTCTCATTATTAAGCTCAGCGGTTTGAGTTAATCCTATTAATGTCCAGTTCCACCCCGGTATGTTGATACTGTTAGCAAACATTTGCTGTTGTTGGTGGTTAACGTATTCAACGCTTTGGTGGCGGCCCAATAACTGGTTGATGTCTAGGCCATTTAATATGTCGCTATTTAATGCTTCACCCGTGGCGAAGTTGGGATGCGAAATCAGTCGTTGGTCATTGTTGCGCACCAACATGTAATGACCTGTTTCTTCAACTTTGAGGTTATTAATTGTCTTTTGCAGCTCAGAAATTGAGTCGGTGATATCAAAACCAATATACAAAATACCGATGACTTCATTGCTGGCATTTTTGATTGGTCGGTAAACGGTCATGTAGTCTTTACCAAATAGTTTGGCGTAACCTTCATATTCATGACCGTTTATCAATGTTTGGTAGCCAGGGTGGCTACTACCTAGGTAAGTTGCCAATGCCCGTTTACCATCGGCTTTTTTCAGTGAAGTCGAAATACGAAGAAAGTCATCGCCGTCTTTTACAAAAATGGTGGCTGTGCCGCCAGTTAAGTTTGAAAAACGATCTACTTTACTTTTGGTGGCGTTAATTTGCTCTTTTTCATGTACCAGCGCAGGTGTTTGAGTGCTGTAAACTCTGACGGTGCGATCTGGTTTGTGAAAGTTTCCAGGGTACATTGCACGTAGTATGTCGGCATTACGGCGGGCTAGGGCAAGTAAGCTTGTGTACTGCAGCTCAATTAGCGCTGCATTGCTCTGCATTTGCTCGTTCATCGAGTCGATGGCTTTTTCTTTTAATACGTTTGATGAGCTGAAATATGACACGGAAGAAATGATGCTGAAGACTAACACCGTCAGCGCTAAAGAAAAGTACGTTATTTGTTTTGTTAGAGACCAACTTCGATAATTCATTTGATAGTTTCCGAATTAAAGGTCACTCCAATCTAGAGCAAATAATACCAAGATGACTTGATTGAGATCATGTCTAGATTGAGTAAATTCGTGAATGTGTAATTGGCGATTCTATAATAAAAAACGACGCATTAATGCGTCGTTTTTTGTTGGTTAGTAGTTGATTATATTAAACTTGTACGGGCGACAATATTTCAGAATTCTGTTGTTTTTTCTTCATTAAAATAAGGTACATGGTGGGTACCCAAATAAGTGACAGCATAGTGGTGAGTAATGTGCCGCCCGCAATTGCAATGGCAAAGGGTGGCCAGAATCCGCCGCCAGCAATGATCAAGGGTAAAAAGCCGCCAATGGTGGTGATAGTGGTTGAGCCAATGTGTCTGCCACAGCCACTCACTAAGGCTATAATGGTGTCTTTATTGCCTAACCGGGCCTCTGGTACGTCTTCTAATTCAGCTAAAATCACAATAGCAGCGTTAATGGCTAGACCCATTAGGCCCAATAAGCCAATGATGACGGTAAAGCCGAACGGATAACCAAACAGGTAAACGGCGAGTAAGCCAAGCCCTGCAGACTGGAAGGCACTGAGTAAGATAATGGCGGTTAATCTGAATGAGTTAAACGATAACACCACAGTGGCCAATAGCAGTGTGACTACCACAACGATATTGGACAGCAAATTACCAACGGCTTCGTCCCGTTTGGCACTTTCACCACCAATTTCAAGATGATAACCAGACGGTAACTCAATTTGTTCTAACCTTGTTTTAACGTCATTAAGCACCTTACCGGGTAAAACTCCACTGACGATGTATGCTTCTATTGTGTTCACTCGCTCGCCGTTACGGCGAGGAATACCGCCACGACTCACATTAATTTGGTTTTGTGATACTGCTGAAAGCGGGATGGTGTCTCCTTGGCTAGAGACTAAGTTAAGTTCTGCTAGACGCGTTGCTTCTTCTCTAGACGTATCAGCAAGCCTAACTCGAACAGGTAATGACTCCGTTTGCTCTAAAATGCTGCCGCCAATAATACCTGTGGTCGCCATTTCTATTTGCTTAGCGATATCAGATAAACTGAGACCACTCATTAAGCTGGCATCTTCGTTTATTTGTAACCAGACTTTAGGTGATCCTGCACTCAAGGTGGCACGGGTATGAATCACATCCTCTGTGTCCATCAGTAAGCCACGCGCTTGCTCGCCTAACTGGTTTAATGTATCCAATGACGGGCCATAGATCCGCAGTTCTACTGGTGCATTAAATGGTGGGCCTTGTTCAAGCTTTCTGACCAAGATTTGTGCCTGAGGGAAGTCAGCATCAAATTCTTGTTGCAGCGATAAAATCAATCTATTGGCAGCGTTAAAATCAGTGACTTTCACCATAGCTTGAGCATAGTTTGTTGCCCCTTGCTGACGTTGGGTAAGGTTGTAATAAAACGAAGGTGTATTACCGCCAACCACCCAAGTGATCATTTCAACATCGTCAATCGACTCAAGACGTTCATCAATGCTTTTAACTTGTTTGAGGGTGTTATCTAGGCTGACATGAGGCGCTAAATAGACTTCAATTTGGAACATATCTCGGTCTGAAGGCGGAAAGAATTGCTCGGTCATTTTTGTCGAAGCATAAAAGCCCGATACCGGTAATATTCCGATGAGTATGGCTGTGACTAAGGGTTTTGATAAGCCAAAGCGTAAACTAGCTTTAAAAGCGTGTCCTAGGCGGGGAAAGGCCATGCCTTTTTGGTACCAAGCCATGGACTCGTTATCTTGACTAAAGCGTCCCGCAAGGCCTGCAATAATCGTGTGGGAAATGAGGTAAGACCCTAACAAAGCGAACATGACTGAAATAGCAATGCCACCAACAAACTCACCAGCAGCGCCAGGCATGAGTACAATTGGCGCAAAAGCTAACATCGTGGTGATAGTAGAGCCTGCTAAAGGCAACCAAAGGTGATGCAAGGTTTTACTCACAGCCTCAAGCTTGGTTAGCCCTTGCTTGCGGCGCTGGGCAATGGCATCGACAATCACAATGGCGTTATCGACCATAATCCCAAGAGCAACCACTAAGCCTGTGACTGACATTTGATGGATGGGTAAGCCGGTGTATTTCATGCAAGCAAGGGTGAAGAGCGCAGTTAGCGGTAGTGATAGCGCCACAATAACGGCGTTACGCAGCCCGAGTGTTAACATTAGTACAAAAAGAATGATCAAAAAGCCTTGGATCAGATTGATGACTAAGTCGCCAAGACGAACACTGGTATAAGCTTGTTGATCAAATAGCCATTGCACCTCAATGTTAGCAGGCAGGTTTGCACTATAGCTTTCAACTACCTGACTCACTTGCGCTTGCCATTTATCAACACGGTTATTATCAATCATACGTGCTGAGACTAGTACCCCAGGTTCGCCATTAATTAAGGCGATACTCGTCGCTGGCGTTTTAGGTTGGCGGCTAACATTGGCAACATCTCCAAGGCGAATAATTTGGCCGTTAGCATCAATTTTCAGCGGTACTTCGCTGACACGAGTAATAGAGTCTAGCTCACCTGACACCTCAATTAAGGCTTTAAACGTGGCATTATTGATTTCACCCGCTGAAATTTTACTGTCAGCGTTTGACAGAATGCTTGCAATACTGGCTGGGGTTAACTTGAGTTGGCTGATTTTATTGCCATCAAGTTCTACTAATATTTCTTCATCAGGTGTGCCTGATAATTTTACAAAATCAGTGCCGTTTAATACCCGAAGCTTGCTTTGTAACTCTTTAGCGTAGCGGTTTAGCACATCAGTACGGATGGGGGTGTCGCTGTTCCATACCAAGCCTAAAATGGCTGTGTTGGCATAACCTGTTTGATCGTCCAATAAACTATTTTGCGCCGATGTGGGCAGTTGATATTTACTGTCTGCAATGAGATCTCGGGCTCTAGACCATACGGGAGCAGTATCAAGTACCGTGTCTTTTAACTCCAATTGAATCACTGAAATGCCAGGACGAGAAGTGGATTGCACCAGCTTTAGCTCTTCTAGGCGGCGCAGCTCATTTTCTAATACTTCAGTGACTAACGCTTCGACACGTTCAGCTGAAGCGCCAGGGTACTGGGTAATAACCGAAGCAAAGCGATTGGTTATGGTGGGATCTTCTGTGCGAGGCAAACTACTAATAGCGCCTAAACCAGCCACCAATAGTAATGCAATCATAAGACTGGCGAGTCTGCCGTTTTCGACAAAGGCCTTAATCATAATGACCTCGCCACAGTCTCAGAAGTGGGATTTACACGCTGTCCTACCACCAGTTTATGCAAGCCTTGAGTAATAATTACATCGTCTTTTTGAATTGCACCATTAATGTAAGCTTGTTTTTCTGTGGTATATAAAATATCAACGTCTCGGCGTTCTATTCGGGCTTGTCCTTGTTCATTTTTCGTGACCACAAAGACATTCCATAAGCCTCTAACACCGTCGGTAAGCGATGAGATTGGCACCCAATATCCCGCATCAGCGATTTGCTGTTGATACTCAAGGTAGGCAATTTCGCCATTAATCACTTGGCTATTGTTGGGTAAGTCGATACGTAATTGAACAGTACGAGTGACAGGGTCTATTTCGGCGCTGATACCAGCGATTAAGCCTTTATGGGTTTGGTCTCCAATGCGAATATCAACGACTTGATTTGATTTAAGCGTTTGAGCGACGCTATGCGGAACACCAATATAGGCTTGCTGTTGATTTGTGCCGATTAAGGTAAATACTGGGCTACCTAACGCGATCACTTCACCTAAATTATGATGACGTTTGCTGATGGTGCCATTAAATGGAGCGACTAATGTTGATTTCTCAAGTTTAAGTTCTGTGGCGTATAGCGAGGCTTTAAGGCGTTTTTGATTGGCTAAAAGACTAGCGACTTGCTGCTGGGTTTCATCGAATTGCTGCTCAGAAACATACTGCTTTTTTTTGAGCTCAATGGAGCGTTCCAAGTTACTTTGGGCTAAATCTAAATCCGCTTGGGTTTGCTGCAGTGATGCACTTAATTGTTGCTGCTCAGCTTCAAGTAATTGGGTGTTTAAGGTGGCAAGCTTTTGCCCTTTAATCACAGTATCACCGCTGTCGACGATAATGTCACTTAGCTTGCCTGCAAGTTCAAATCCTACACCTGTGGTATCAGCTGAGCGGACAGTGCCGGTGTAACTTTGCTGATGTTGATAACTTGAATTAAACCGTAAGGGTTGGGTGATGACATTCGGCACAGCCACAGAAGGCGTTGGGATGGTTTCATCATTGCCGCAACCACTTAGCAGCAAAAATGAAATGACAATACTGAGTGCGGATAATGAACGTGTCGCTGTTTTCATGGGAACATTCCTATTGCTAATGCAACTTCCAAGGCAAATCATAGCTATTGTATTGACCTGCGAATGACATCTGTGTGATGCTCAATAATTAAAACTAGACTGTCTAGTCCATTTTAGGCTTAGTTTATGGTCAAAAAACTAGACTGTCCAGTCTAATTTGTGATTAAATGTTATCGTTGTTGTTTAGTTGTAAAGCGATAACGTGCGCCTGTTGAGACAAAAAAGAAGAGTTTATGAGCAAAATTTCTGATATTCCAGTGACATGTAATCATGACTTGCCGCGAACAAGAAGTGAGCAAAAAAAAGCAACGATACTGCAATCGGCCATTGAGCTTTTTTGTGTTCAAGGCTTTCCGAGCACCAGTATGGATATGGTGGCGAAGAAGGCAGGCGTATCAAAGCAAACGGTTTATTCTCACTATGGATCTAAAGATGAGTTGTTTATTGCTGCTATCGAATCTAAATGTGTTGTTCATCAGTTAACGGGCAACTTACTAGAAGACGCGACAAATCCTGAAAATACAATTCGTACCTTTGCGCACCAGTTTGGCGAGCTAATCATTAGTGATGAAGTCGTTGCTGTATTTAAAACCTGTTTGGCTCATGCTGAAACTCACCCGAATTTATCCAAGCTTTATTTTGATGCTGGCCCCAAACACATATTGGGCTTATTAAGTGAGTACTTGGATGAAGTCAACAAACAAGGCGTTTTTTATTTTGAAAAGCCGCATGACTGTGCTGTGAGGTTATGTTTAATGTTGTTTGGTGAGGTAAAGCTTCGACTAGAGCTAGGCTTAGATGTGAGCGATTTAATTGCAGATCGAGAGCAATATATAAACGATAGCGTTAACTTATTTTTAACGGCTCACCGTATTTAATATTTGAATGTAAATCAGTGCTTTTGTGTCATGCTAAAACTGTGTAATATCTCATAATATATTGAAATTGTGATCCAAATTGGTAGTGCCTTGGTATTACCTTTTGCTATTGAGTATTAATCATTTCGACCACAATAATAATGAGAAAGGAAGCAGTTAATGAAAGTTATTCCAAGCTTGTTCCAGGCTAATCAGCTTGACGTAAGTTCTGTTAAAAAAGTGGTTAAGTTAACAGCGCTTGCTGGACTTCTCCTTACTCCTCAAGTTATCGCGAGAGATTACTCCCCGTTTAAGTTTCATGTCTCGCGCACTTCCACAGACTCAGCCCAAGTGGGTGACACTAACGCTGAGTTACAACGTGATGTTTGGCGCTTAAAGTTATCGGGTGCGATGCCAATCAACAAAGAGTGGATGATCGGCGCTAATATTGGTTACGACAATTTAGATTATGGCTTTAAAAACATCGATAGCGGTGTGTTGAACGGCCAAGTCACGCCTTGGAATTCAATCAATAAGTACAGTGCTGGTTTGTCACTGATTTACCGTCCAAATCAAAATTGGATGTTTATGGTTGCGCCTAAGCTGCAATATTCTTATGCCAATACCGCATCATCTTCAGATGCACAAAGCTATGGTGTAGTTGGCTCGGCGATGTATCGTTTTGAGTCTGGCAACATGCTCGGCTTTGGTGTGGCATATCTTAATGATATTTCAGAAGTTAAAACCGTACCTTACATTGCCGTGCGCTGGAAAATTACTGATAAGTTAACGCTAGGTAACCCCTTTGAAGCGGGCTTTAGTGGACCTGCTGGTCTTGAGTTGACTTATAATTTGAATGAAAAGTGGGATTTTGGTTTAGGGACATCTCGACGCACAGAGCGCTTTTTGATTTCAGATGCTGAGCAAACCATTGAAGTGGAAGAGTGGGTGAGCTTTTTAAGAGCGGGCTGGAATATTAGTAATAAAGCGACAGTGAATGCTTACGGCGGATATTTCTTTAACAGCGAAATGGAGTTAAGTCAGCCTGAAGTGACTGATGAGCTAGAAAATCAAGCCGCAATTGGTTTAGCGTTCGATATTCGATTCTAAATATCAGATTCAAAGCTAAAACAGTATAAAGAGATGTGAAGCTGGTTAGGTAATTCTAATATCTACAAAAAGGATATATATGAAGAAATGGATTTTCATTTTACTGTTAGCAGCTTCGTTTAACGCCTTTGCCAAAGACAAATCATACTCAAGTTTTTGCGAACCAGTAAATGAGTACCTGACATCAAAAAGATTAGAGTTAACATGGTCAAAAAATGACTGGGACTCTATTAAAAGAGATACTCCATTTTCTATTAAAGTAATTAACTCAGTCATTCCTGTTATTGATCTGACTGATTTCACACTAATAGAGCCATTTCCTGAAAACACTTGGTTTTTTGGTTCAGAAGATAGAGGTATTGCATTTTTAATTACAGTGGATAGATTTGGAAATAAGAAACTCAATGAAATTAATAGTTCTCCATTGGGTCCTAAAATCATAGAGATATTAAATCATGAGCAACGTCAAAAGTTAGAAATGTTTTATCAAAATACAGTTCATGACATTGTTCGTAAAGGTTATGAAATTACACCATCAATACTCCAGTGCGATAAAATTTTTGACGAAGAAAGCTTTAAAAAAACCGTAGATGTTAATTGGTTTGAAAATTGGCAGACGTTGTTTATTAAGGATGTCGCATTTTACAGAGACACAGACTTTGTTTACGACATTAATGGCAAAGACTATGGTGTATTAGGGAACAATAGTTTCAGTATTATCGTCAAGGAAAGTGATTATAGTCTTACAATTTATGCAAATTTTGAAGATTCTGCGGTCGTCAGACAGCACTTTTTTAACTTCATGCAAGCTATCAAACATAAAGAATATAATTTGGTTGATTGGAATTATTTTGGAAAAGAAGAACCAAAACCTTTAACTCTTGAGCCTTAATGTCAGAGTTTCTATCTAATTTTACAAGTGGCTAAATTTTATTTGTACAAGTATGAAAATACCACATAAAAAATTTTTTTAGCTTGGTAATAAATATTCTTATCTTAAAACGAGAAAGCCTTACATCTGCATGAAAGGCTTATGATACCAATCTATCGATAGACTATTTAGCCAACATATTTTTACGTAAGCTTTTTTGAGCAGGGTCGTCACCTAACCAAATCTTCAGCAATGCTTGTCTAAATGCTTCGCCTTCAATAGTGGCTTGTTCAACGCCGTTTTTAAAACTGGTTACGCCAGCACCTTTATGAGTAACAAAGGTAAATTGATCCCCCTTGCTGACTTCTTCAGTAAATAGGCCCATAAACTGAGTGATTTCAGCTTGTATTGGACTAATGTCACCGTCAGTTGCGCTATCAAAACCCTCGTTAATGGCATCGACCATTTTATCTGAGGTGATCATGCCAGAAGTAATGTTAAGGCGAACAACTGCTATTGGTTGTCCTAATACAGACGTTAAATCGGTTGCTGGCGTTGGGATATAGAGGCTGCCAACATACAAATCCATAAAGAATTTACTGCGAACACCTGCGCCATTTAATGCAAGAGATTGCTCTGCGATTGTCAGGTTATCTTCAAGTTCGACACCTGATACGGTTTTAGCTTGTACTAGCGTCGATGAAAATAAACTTGTTGAAAGAACAGCGGTTAGAGCGATTGTTGAAAATGCTTTCATAGAGGACTCTTTTTATAATTGTATTGATAGGGCCTGTTGAACTTTGCTGGTTAAGTTTTGTTCGAAATAAAAGTGTTTTAATTAAGGCGGATGGATTGATGCCTAGTCATCTAAGCACTTCTTTATTTAAAAAGATTCATCCAACAAAGAGTAAAACACTTTTAGTTGACCCCTTTGGGCAGCGTTTGTTGTCCATTTTTACTGCGTTATCGACTTTTTATGTAGAATAACTACACCACAAAGTCTCTGCCTTGTATAAATGGATAACAATTCGCTGCAAAAATAACCTTGAAAGATCAACAGGCCCTTGCCACGCTGATAAGTTTGAGTAAACGTGGCTAATCGGTTTTTAGCTGCGCATCCCTAGCTTATATTGTCCATTTTGTTCAAACATGATTGCTTGTTTTTTCTTGGGAGCAATCAGGATTGGACCGTCATCGAAAAACAAAAATGCTTTCCAATTACGGGCAAACACCGCCCAAGTGGTTTCAATAATTTGATATTTTTCGTAGCAGAAGAACACTTGGGTATCGTCGTCCCAATCGATAAATTCAGCGATGGGCTCTAGCAATGCATTGTCATCAGAGTCCCATGCAGATTGCCAATGTTCAGTTTGTTTCCAAGCGTCTTGTTTGGCCGCCCAGTCACCTTTAGAGAATAATTCAGCACGATTACACTTATTACTTATCCATTGATTCCAGACAGTCATCGCACTCTTATCGGTAAGTGGCTTGATTAACGCTTTATCTGTATCTAACACAGGTAAATCTTTATGGTTAAAAATCCACTTGCGCTTGTATGCATCTAATGGGATGTAAGTGTGTGCCAAAAATAGCTCCTAGGTCTGAAAGAGATGGGTCTGCATTAAGACAGGGATTATAACGACTCGGTCATCATAGTGCTAGGGCTGTAGGGCAGGGTTATATTAATACAACAAGAAAGCTTGATGCGCAGCACTCACGGGGGAGTGTAGCGCGCCGCGCACCAAACTTTTAAACTCTAAATCGTCTGATCAGCGAATGAAAAATGCCGATAGTGTTTTCAAGTGATTCACTGGCTGTAAGCGATTTATTCGCTGCATTGGCAGTTTCAGATGCGCCGTCTGCGATATCGATAATCTGTTGGTTAATGTGTTCGGCCACGGCGCTTTGTTCTTCGACAGCAGAGGACATTTGAAAGGTCATATCGGTAATATTAACCACCGCATCTTTAATTTCATTCAGGGCATTACGGGTATTTTCAACGACTTCCACACCGTGTTTTGCTGCAAGCTCACCTTGGGTCGACATTTCTACAGCGCTGGTGGTTCTTTGTGAGAGCTGGTTAATGACGCTGTGAATTTGGTCGGTTGATTCACGAGTTTTCAAAGCTAGGGCGCGGACTTCATCAGCAACCACACTAAAACCGCGGCCTTGCTCACCTGCGCGAGCCGCTTCAATAGCAGCATTTAACGCTAATAGGTTGGTTTGATCTGCAATGGATGAAATGAGATTAGCGGCTTGACCGATTTCAGCGGTTGAGTCAGCTAATTCCTTAACGGTAACAGCAATACTGTCGACGGTATGACTGAGTTGATGAATTGATGACAAGGATTCATCAGCCAGCTTTGAACCTGCATCCACAAATTGAATGGCGTTTTCAGCGCTATGAGAGTTTTCCTCAATTTTTTGGGCGACTTCTTGAATCGCTTGAGACATTTCGGTGATAGCTGAAGCAATCTGTTGTGTGGCAATACCTTGTTGTTCTACGGAGGTCTGAGTGACGGCGACTTGGGTTTTACTGATATTAGAGATGTCACCTAAACCCGAAACCGACTCGTTAATGCGAGTTAACGCAGTGCGGCACCTTGCCATTTCGCTGATAAAGGCAAGCTTTGCTTGAGCACTCATGCCGACATCGTCAAAGTAGGTTTGGGCTACGGTAGCGTCTGCGAACGATTTAGGGCTGATATCCAGTAGGTGCTGCCAATAACTGGATTGCTGTTTAAGACTCCATAAGCTGCTAAGCAAAGCTGTTGCCAGCGTTGCAAATAACCCAGTGTGATTGCCTTGAAAGCCGAAGTATCCCATCAGCGCTAGGCTAGGTAGAACAATTGGCAGTATCTTTACCAGATGATGACTTAGCTGAGTCATTAATGGGGCTGCTGATTTCCCTGCGAGAATCCGTAAATAAGCCTTGGCTGCTCGCTGTTTTTCTGATGGTTCGGCGCTAACCCGTACTGACTCATAACCCACTAAGGTTTTGCCATCATATACAGGGGTAACAAACGCGCTGACCCAATAGTAATCGCCATTTTTGCGGCGGTTTTTAACTAGCCCCATCCACACTTTTCCTGCTTTTAGTGTCTTCCACATAGTGGCGAAAACGGCTGCTGGCATATCAGGGTGGCGAACTAGGTTGTGTGGTTTACCAATGAGCTCTTCGCGACTATAACCACTGGTATCGATAAAAGCTTGGTTGCAATGGGTAATAATCCCTTTGGGATCGGTACTGGAAACGAGTGGGGTATCTGATGGAAATAAATATTCTTTATTGCTTGCAGTATGAGTGTTCATAGTTCTTCTTATTATTAACTGCTGATGTCGCAAAAATGAGCTAAACGTGACGTTTATCTCAAAATGTGTCAAGAATGTAATGCAAACTTAATGAGATTTAAAGTAGCTAAAACAACTGCTTAGAGATGTTTTTTAGGAGGATATGCTAAGGAGTATAAAAACCTTAATTTAAACAAGTGTTTAAACGGGATTAATGAACAATTGAGTTAATGTTAGGTGATACAATTTGTTGCAGTTTTTGTGTGGGCTAGCGTTAAATTTAAGGTTTTCAGTTTGTTATGGGCATAAAAAAGCCCTGCAAAATAGTAAGCAGGGCTAGATAGTATCTTTATTGCTAAGTCATAATGCCGTCAGACTTACAAACCATTTTGGTATTGCAGATAAGTAGACTCTGGCACCATTTTGGCTAACGTATCACTGGCATTACGATGCCCATCGAGTAAGGCTTCAAATTGCTTAATGAGCGCCACTTTATCAGGTGACTCTCTATCGCCAGCACCAATATTGGTTAGATCAATCATAAAGCCATCAAACATATGGCTTAAATCTTCAATAATGTCAGTATTTAAAAATTGATCTTGATTATAAATACTTGGGTAACCTGCTTTTTGTTTATCAATGGCAAATGAGTCACCTTTGAGGTTTTTGATGCTAGTTGATTTGTCACAGGACAACATACAGCCATTATCAATTCTTGGCTTTTCACAGCCAACACTTTGCTGGAAGAAACACTGACGGCTAGCCATTAATAAAATTGGATGATAAATACTGTAGAGCATCTTAAAGTTATTTGGTCTGGCTATTTGCTTAATTTGTTGGCGATTGATTTCGTTTGAAATAAAGGCGCCGCTACACTCAAAGCCTTCTTGTAATGCTAATAGTGCATATGAATTAGTCGTATTTAGGAAGGGCCCAGCAATCCACTTAATGCCTAATCGATTAGCATGATAAGCGATACCAGTATTGTTCGTAACGATTAACGGCGGCTTCACTTGCTCAAGAATATTCAATGCGACATCGTAATCTTTACCAATTAGCACAGGCGGGAACCAAGGTATTAGACGAGGATTTTGCTGTAAAAAGTCGACATACTTGGTGCAACCACGTTTATAAGCATCGGGTAATTTAAAGTAAATATCCCCGTCAGTGATGTTGGCTAAATCTGCGTCGGCTTCATCACAAATCAACATTGAAAGCGCCGGCTTTTGGCCTTCAGGTTTTGGGTGGCGTGCAAGCTTTGGCAATTCCACTTCTGGGATGACTTCAATACCATCGTTTAAATAAGCTAATAACTCATTTTTCAGCGTGGTGATTTCACGATAAGGGATACTCATGCCATCAGTGAGGTCTTGGGTGTTTAGCTCGACTAAATCATAGTTGGCGTTATTAATATTTTTAAAGCGCTTTTCAATGGCTTCTTGATCAACGCTTAATTTTTCACTCGGGCGCATTAAACTAGTTGAACTCAACACAATTGTCTTCGAGTCAATATCACTTAAATCACTGCTATTTTGCTCAGTGGTTACTGTCAGTGTTAAGGGCTTTTCTTGTTCGCTGGCAAACGTTAACTTGAGTTTAATTTTTTCAATACTCAAATGCGCAATTTTGTCATCGACCGAGGCATTGATTTGTTTTTTATCCACTTGCAATTGTTGCTGTGCGTCATGGATTTGGACGACTGAAATCGATTCGCCTTTTTCGGCTTTAAGCTTATCGACCAAATGATTTTTAGAGTTATCACGTGGGTTATCAATAAACATCGATTGGTTTAAGTCACCACGTAAAAATGCATTGGTGAAATCACGGTTAAAGACTTTATAAAGTCGTTCGCCATCTTGGGTGAGTTCTCCGGTTTCTATATAGCCATCGATTTGCTTACGGAAACTGTCGATAACGGTATGGACGTAGCTTGCGCCTTTGATCCGACCTTCAACTTTAAAGGAATAAACACCCGCATCAATGAGTTTAGGTAAGTCAAAAAATGCTGAGTTATCTTTAATGTTTAACGGGAAGTTATTGCCCGACTCAGTGGTTTCGTATTCTTCACGACAAGCTTGGCTGCAGCGGCCACGGTTACCTGAGTTACCTGCACTAGCAGATGTTGAGTAACAAAGCCCTGAAAATGCCACGCACAATGAGCCATGAACAAACACTTCTAATAAGGTATCGTGCTCTTTTGCTACCGTTGCAAGTGCGGTTATTTCTCTTAAGTTTAATTCTCGAGATAAGTTAACTCGGGTTGCACCTAAGGTCTTTAAAAATGGAATTTGGCCAGCATTATGAGTGGTTAACTGAGTTGATGCATGAATATCCAGCGTAGGGAAGTGCTTACGCAATACGTACAGTAAGCCCATATCTTGAACGATAACGCCGTCTAATGTGGTGTTAACCAATTTGTTGAGTAGTTTTATGAGTGTTTTAAACTCTTGCTCTAAAATCACAATGTTCAAGGTTAAAAATATTTGGCAGTCATATTGATGAGCCAATCTAATTATGCCAACTAACTGATCGAATGAAATATTAGCAGCACGGTTACGGGCATTAAAAGTATCTAGGCCGCAATAAACAGCATCTGCTCCAGCTATAATGGCCGCTTTAATTGCATCGACATCACCACCTGGGGCTAATAATTCAATCTTAGATTTCATGCTTTATAAGGTTCTCAGTTAATTTTAATGGGGGGATGTTACCCGTATATGTTGCGAATGAATATGGTTAAAGTACATAATTAATTAGTAAACCCGTATATAAGTTGTAAGGGAAGCAAGACAACAATGAATAAAATCATGGATTTACCTGTAATCTACTCGTTAAGAAATTGTCCGTTTGCAATGCGAGCTCGTATTGCCATTTATAAGTCAAAACAGCCTGTATTACTGCGAGACTTAGTATTAAGCGACAAACCCGCTGAAATGCTATCAGTATCGCCTAAAGGCACTGTGCCAGTCGTTGTGACCCCAACGGGTACTATTATAGAAGAAAGTTTTGAAGTGATGTTATGGGCGTTGACCCAAGGCGATCCTGATGACTTGTTGTTTGCCGATGATGACACTTTAGATAGCATGCTGGCGTTAATCTACATCTTTGATAGCGAGTTTAAGCGCTGTTTAGAAAACTACAAATGCGCTAAACGTTATAGTGAATCTAATATTGTGGAATGCAGACAAGCTTGCGAAAAGTACATCGTTAAGTTGGAAGAATTACTGTCACAGCATCGCTTTTTAATGGCTGATAGAGAAAGCTTAGCAGATATTGCAATACTGCCGTTTATTCGTCAATTTGCCCGGGTTGAGCGCCAATGGTATCTACACGCTCCATATCCTCATTTACGTATTTGGCTGAACCGTTATTTGCAAAGCAAGATGTTCAGTAAAGTCATGACTAAACATCCGCTTTGGTTAGAAAATCGAGAAGATATTCTGTTTT
The DNA here is from genome assembly GCF_001675935.1 of Shewanella sp. UCD-FRSSP16_17. Taxonomy (NCBI): domain Bacteria; kingdom Pseudomonadati; phylum Pseudomonadota; class Gammaproteobacteria; order Alteromonadales; family Shewanellaceae; genus Shewanella; species Shewanella sp. UCD-FRSSP16_17. The sequence continues at coordinate 205,359 of NZ_LZFV01000002.1, read as the reverse complement.
GTGGTTAATTCCTACCTGCCATTACTCCGCCGTCAATATCCCATATGGCGCCTGTAACCCAACTGGATTGCTCACTGAGTAAAAAGTCGATTGTTGCCGCTACATCATCTGAGGTACCAATTCTGCCAATGGGGTGAAACTCATTGAAAGAGGCTAAGGTTTCATCCATTGCATCAGGTTCAATGAATGCCCCATAGATAGGGGTGTTGACCACAGCGGGGGAGACTGCATTCACTCGAATATTGTATTCAGCTAGCTCCATTGCCATATGCTGAGTTAGTGAGTGCAAACCCGCTTTTGCCATAGAGTAAGCAGATGATGGCGTTGCTTTAATCGCTTGTTTAGCCCACATTGAGCCAACATGTACAATTGCGCCAGCTTGATATTGACGCATGTTTTTAGCGATTGCTTGGGAGATAAAAAAACTCGCACGATTCAGGTTTATATAACTATCGTAATCTGATTGCTGGTGGTCTAAAAAGGCGGTTGGGATGAATTTACCTGCTGCGTTAACAAAGTATTGAATGTGATACTGTGCTTGTTCAATGATACTGATGAGTTGTGCGATATCATCACTTTGATATAAATCTGCTTGCAGGGTTTGTAGTGTGGCTGTTGAAGGTATTTCATCTAATACGGTTTTAGCTGCGATTAATTTATCTACTGAACTGCCGACAATTAAGGTGTTGATGCCTTGAGCAAGCAAACGCTTAGCACTTGCTAACCCTATGCCACTTGAACCGCCTAAGACGATGGCTGAAAACGCATCGAGTGATGGTGTTAAATTGTTCATCAGTTGACTCCAAATTGTTTGAGTTATATTGCCTATAGACTCAGTTTAATAAACGCTTTAGGCTATTGAAAAGTAGGCACAATTTAGTGTCATAGGTACTTATTGGTACATATTTATGAAAACAAAAGAAAATTTATTTTCAAAGAAGTCAGCACCCAATAAAAGTGCGCGTATGGTTGAAGCGATTTATGGATGTAAGTGGTCACTGACTGTGTATCAGTTATTGGCAAATGGTATCAATCGACCTGGGGCTATGGTGAGTCATGTTGAGGGCTTAACCACAAAAGTGCTCAATGTGTGTTTAAAGCGAAATGTTGAGTTTGGTATTTTAGAAAAAGTCACTTTCAACGAGCTTCCACCAAGAGTTGAGTACAAGGTAACTGACTTTGGCCAAAAGTTTTTACGCATCCTAGATGAGTTAGAGAAATTACAGCAAGAAATTGATACTGATTTTTCATCACTAAATTGACACAAAAAAGCCCGCAATGCTTGCGGGCTTTTGTATTAGAAATAAACTGTTTCAGCTTACTATATTGACGGATTAAAGTTCTACGTTAATCCAGACTAAACGGTGATCAGAAGAGACTGATTTTCCGCCGCCGCCCCAATTACCTACACGCTCGTCATTCATCATTAGACGACCTTCTTCAAAAGTCGCTGGCCAGAATACACCTGAATCAGTCACATTCAAGTCACTTGAAGGGATAACGTGGTCTAAGCGTAAACCAGATGTGCTGGTCACAAGATCTGGGTACTTAGTGCCCCAGTTTTCTTCTTTACATTCACCGTTAGACAAACACTCTGGTCCGCCTAAGCTACTTGGTGCGTAAATTCCGTGAGTAGCAAGTTGGTTAACTTGGTCACTGTACATTAAGTCTTTGATGGTATCTAAGTAGCCATCACCAGATTCTGGATCAGCATTCAAGTCACCTAAGATCACAAATGATGCATCGCTATCGATACCGCCTTTGTTACCTTCATCATCGTAAATATAGCTACCTTCACCAGATGTGTAATCATCCCAGAATTTGATTTCAGCACGGTTAAGTAACTTGTTGTTTTCAGTCACAGTGTCGAAAATAGGTGGTGTTGGGTGCGACATTAATAAGTGAATGACTTTATCGCCATCTGCTGTAGGAATGATAATAGGGGCATCAACATGGTTCTTAGATGACATTGGCTTTTCTGCCCATGCCTCAGCGCTGTACCATTCATCACCACATGCCTTACCTTCTGGGATCGGATTGTTTTCGTCTTCACAGTTAATGATGGTTGGGTTGGTTTCGCCTGGCATGTCTTTCCATTTGAAGTCTTGGAAAGTACGGATGTTATCTGTATCAATTGGGTATTGAGACAGTAAGCTGAATGCATATTGACCGTGGTAGAAGCCAAAGCCCCAAGCATCATCAGGAAGGGCAACTTTACCATCGTGGTTCAAGTCGTGACCACTTAATAGGCCAGTATTTGTGGCGAAGTTTTCAAAATAACCAAACTGTATTGGCTCAAGGGCTTCAAATTCTTCAGATGTTGAACCTAACGCATTTTGTGGCACAGTCAGGTAGTTTAAACGGAAACCTTGAATTGCTTGTTGGCTTTCTGCTGTCCCGTCGTTATTGAATTCACCCATCCATAAGATTGCAGGTCGTTCAGTTTGGATAATTGCTGCAACGTTGCGAATTTGAATAACCTTTTCTGCAACAGCTAGTTCTTCGTCGCTAAGTGACTCATCGAACCATTTCTCCATTAATTCATCTTGCTCTGCGACGGTTAACGCCATTTCAGCGACAAGATCTTCAAAGGTGTTTCTGTCAAATGACAAGTTATAAGCACCGATGCGTACATCTGTTGTTTCAGGTGCTGGTTCACCTGGATAGTAGTTGTTTGTTTCGTCGTTGCAACCCGTAAGCAACGCTACACCGACAGCTAAAGCTGCAGCAGTTTTAAACATTTTCATATTGAACCCCATTTATTATTTATGTATTCCCTTTACTGGGAATTGAGCGAGATTTTAGCCATGTGTAATGAGGGGCTACAAATAAAATATACCAATGTAAACGCGGGGTTAATCGCAGATCCGTTTGTGTCTTAATTGGGTCTTGAGTGTTTACTGTGAGTTGCGCTTAGGTTGGTTTTGTTGGTGTTTATTGCGAGTTGCTTAATTGAGTGGGCCGCTGTTGGATTAACTTGATTTTACCATTACGTCTTGAGCTTTTTAGCTGTACTTGTATCAATATAAAGCCCGCGAAATGCGGGCTTAGTATTGATGACAACTTATATGCAGCTAAAGGTGCATCTATAGATGCCGCTAAGTGATTATTAACGAGTTAACAGTAAGCTATTCACCTTTTTGAAAGCTTAGTTCAGTCGTTGACTCAACGGATGCGGCAATATCAGCTTCATTAAATAGAAACGGACGCAATTGCTTTTCTGTTGAATAAAACACACTTTGATCGGCAAAAGAAGGACTAAGAATATTATTCGACTCAGAATAAGTTAAGATTCCTTTAGCCACAGGGCCATCATCAGTAAAGCTCACCGCCATCATCCAGCTTGAACCATAGCGAATGTGATAGCCTTCGGCAGTTAACCCTGAAGCCAAAGGCGCCCCTGATACCGCGTCCATCACTGCGGCATATTCATGCTGAGGTATTAACGTATCATCGCCTGACAAGCTGGTAGAAAATACATTAAATCCGCCTTCTGCATTGTGGGTTCCAGGCCAAGGTAGTTTGGTGCCAGAAGCGCTGCCATCAGGTAATGATTTTTCAACAAATTGAACAGACCCCATTGGCGCATCAACTTCAAATCCTGCCGCTTCAACATTAAGAGTTGCACGAGCAAGTGCTACGAGCGCACTGCCATCTGTGGTTAAGGTATGGGGCGTAGTTGCGGCATTGTTGTAGTCAAATGGCACCGCTAACATGCTGTTTTGATCAAACTGATGTGCAAACTCACGAATTAATGCGCCGCCAACGCTGTCGTTATCTTGTTTACCGTTCCACGCCTTTAGCGCAATACAAGCGCCACTGATATCTTTAGAAATCGAATCAGTCACCATGACTGGCGTGTCAGCTTGTGCATCACACTGGCTGATTAGGTCAGTGAAAATAAGATCGTTTAAATATATCCGGTTAGACAGCAGCGCGGTCTCTAGCTCATCAATATTAAACTTACCATCATCACCTGCTGCATCTTCCATTAAAGTAAGTGCCATGCGGGTACGAAGTGACAGTTGGCCTCGCTCAGGGCCATACATTGGTGAATAATTCTCTAATGGCTCATCAAGGTTAGTTGACCAGAATGAGTTATTAGAGTTTTGCACAAAGTCAGTACGTTCAAGCTTTGGCGCTCGGTTGTACGGCATTGGGCTGTCGAAATCAAAAATAGAGGTGTTACCAGGTAAGATGGTAAAGCCTGCTTGTTCTCTAGCCGCAATAATATCTGGGTTGGTTTTTAACAATGATACGGCAAAGTCACTTAAGCCCGGCACTGTTGAGTCATCAATGTAAAAGGCATTACCTTCTTTATCCGCATACATGGTGTTATTAAAAATAACCCCGTCATAGTTCTTAAAGGCTTGTTGAAACTCATCTTTATTGGTAGCGCGATTCATTGCAAACCAATGATCGATAGGATCTTTAGTTGCCATATTGGCATCTTGAATCATAAAGGCTTGGCCATCATCCCAACCAAAAGGAGCAAGTCCGACAGGGGCTTCTACAATTGGTCCTTTAGCCGTGKTGTAGATGTCTTTTTCCGCAATGAGCATACCTGCAGGTCCGCCATTAACGAGGACTTGCACGGTTTCTTTGTTGATTGGCATGGGGTTACCTTCATAAAGGTATTGCATGCGATCGCCACTGACTAGCTCAAGGTTATACATCACAAAATGCTCGGCAGTTGAGAAGGTATGTGTCCAAGCTAGGTCTTTGTTAAAGCCAATATTGATTAACCCTGGCATGCCAACGAGTGATCCGCCCATGACATCAAGCTGGCCTGGAATCGTGATATGCGATTGCCAAAAACGCAAGTTGCCCGTATGAGGGAAATGCGGATTACCTAGCACCATTCCTTTGCCATTTTCAGTTTTATCTTTACCGAGTCCCCAGCCGTTTGAGCCTAAATCACGAGGGTTGGTATCTGGTGTCGTAATGGTATTGGCACGAGCGATTAATTTGGTTTTCACATCTTGAATAAAGGCGGTTTGCATTGCTGATGGCGCTGGGCCAACAATACGTGGCAGGTACTCTTCAGCATCACCAGGATTAGCGTAAAAGATTAAATCTAAAAAGTTAGCTGCGCCCGGTAATAAGGCGATAGAGAATAAATAGTTTGCAACATCGACCCCTTCAATGGGTTTAACCCAAGGTTGACCTGCGCAAAAAGGGGAAGCTTGCTGTTCCCCTGCATCGACGTCAGCAAGATATTGGTTGTATCCTGCGCTGAAGCCTTCCATTAATGCACGTGAGTTATAACTAAATTGTGAGTATTGGTTTTCGGCTAACTCGCGAATTTTAAGTGCTTTATAAGCAAAATCTGAAATTAAATTGCCGTTATCTTCAGCTGTTGGAAGTCCTGTGGCAAAGTCAATTGAGGCGTGAGGCCCAAAATACATTGAGCGTTCAGAATTGGCTTTGATAAATCCATCGGCAAGTATACATAAGTTATCTTGTGCTTGGGCGTACCCGCTGCCAAACGCCAAGCTTTCAAGGTTGTCAGCTTGAATATGTGGAACGCCATAAGCAGTTCGACGAATTTGTGCTTTAAGCATCCCGTCTGGTGCAAAAGCTTGCAGTGGCGGTGTGACTTCAGGTTCAGGGGTAACTTCAGGGGAGCGAGAGTAGTCTGTGTCATTGCCGCAACCAGCGATAAAAACTGAAGATGCAACGCCAATAGCTAGCATGAGTTTATTCAAATGCATTACTTTCATGGAAAATTATCCTTATTATTGTTGTCTCATTTTATTGATAAATGAGTGAGTCTTGCCTTTCCTTGGTGTCTCAACTTCAGAGCAGTTGTGCCTTTAGGGCCACAATATCGAAATACAACAAAAACACCTGATTCGATTAAAGCAATCATTCAAACGTATGTCTATATTTAACCTGTTTCAGTTTATGTCAGAAATAAAGCGCTAGATGAGAGTGGGTAAAATGGGTGTGTTGTCATGAAAATCAATAAATAAAGTACCGCTTCACAGATTTACACTTTATCCACTAATTTAGTGACATTAGATGAACTATTTTGTCATTATTTCGGTCTATTAAGCTGCCATTGTCTATGTCCTTGGTAACGCATTTTTTTATTGTCATTTTACAACCGTATTTATTGCTCGAGCAGAATGAGGGCAATATAAGGAAAGTTTGTTGAATATTGTCAAAACGATCATTTTTTCTACTTTGATGTTGATGCTGGCAAGCATCACTCCATTGGCCAATGCTGCTACGACAGGTTGGCTAGTCAATGATAATCATCCGCCAGTAAAAGTTCGCTTTATGCTGACCGGAGAGCTTGATGAAAAAACCAATACGGTTCCTGCCATTTTAGATGTGCAATTAGATGATGATTGGAAGATGTACTGGCGTACGCCGGGTGAGGGCGGCATTGCCCCGAAAATAGATTGGAGTGAGTCATCTAATCTTGGAGACGTGAATTGGCAATGGCCGACGCCTCAGCAATACACCATCATGGGTTATAAAACCCAAGGTTATCAAGGTGAGGTGGTATTCCCTATTGCGCTGAAGGTAGAAGATATTAATGCGCCAACGTCACTGATGGGCAAATTTACCTTATCATCGTGCACCACGGTTTGTGTGTTAACAGATTATCAACTAGAACTGGACTTTACTGCGAGTCAGCTTCAAGCCGATACAGAAGCAATGTTCGAGTTCAATAAAGCTATTTCGGCCGTGCCACAATTAGTGGATATTGATATGGCTAATGATCAAGTTAATGTGGGGTGGGACAAAGCGCAAAACCTACTCCAAGTGACGTTATTAGATGACAGTTGGCGTCAGCCACAGGTCATTGTTGATGGCGATAAAGAAACCAATTTCAATCCTATTAGCGTAAGTCGACAAACACGTGATGATGGCTCGAAAGTATGGACGGCTTTTTTTGAGGTATCGACTTGGAACGAAGATGCCCAATTGGATACGAAGCAACTGAATATTACGGTAAGTGATAATCAGCGAGCGTATGAATACGCAGCGAATGTTCAGTTAGCCTCAATTGATATGTCAGATAATTCATTACTGACTATGCTATTTTTTGYATTACTAGGCGGGTTGATTCTTAATGTGATGCCTTGTGTATTACCTGTATTAGGGATGAAGTTAAGTTCTGTTATTGCTGCGCCTGACTTGCAGAAAAATCAAATAAGAACCCAATTTATCGCTTCTGCATTTGGCATTATTGTGTCGTTTTGGCTGTTGGCTGCCTTTGTGATTATGCTGAAGGTTACGGGACAAGCTGTGGGATGGGGCGTGCAATTCCAAAACCCTTGGTTTATTGGGTTTATGGTGATTGTCACTTCTGTATTTTCGCTGAATATGCTTGGTGCATTCGAAATTAATCTTCCATCGAGCTTGCAGACTAAACTTGCTACCACGGGTGGCAATGATCATCGAGGTCATTTTTTACAAGGCATGTTTGCCACTTTACTCGCCACCCCTTGTAGTGCCCCGTTTTTAGGGACCGCAGTGGCTTTTGCCTTAGGGGCTGATGTACTTAGCTTAATGGTCATCTTTACTGCATTAGCAATAGGAATGGCACTACCCTGGCTATTAGTGGCTATGTTTCCGCAAATAGCCCGTTATTTCCCTAAACCAGGGCGCTGGATGAACATCGTTAAAGTGTTCTTCTCGGTGCTATTGTTGATGACAAGTTTATGGCTAATCAGCCTATTATCAAGCTTTATCAATGTCATAGCTCTATGGGTCCTTGCGGCTGTGTTAGTGCTAGGTTTTTTTGGGCTTATGGCCAAGCAATATGGCGTTCCAGCTGTTATTGCAAGTTTTAGCATGGTGGTGATGTTTGCTGCTATTGGCGCATTTGCAACGTCTGACGACTGGTCAAATCCGCTGCCAACGGATCTCGCTTGGACGCCTCTTGAGCAAACAGATATTGCAAGTAGCGTGGCTCAAGGCAAAACGGTATTTGTGGATGTAACCGCTGATTGGTGTATTACCTGTAAAGCCAACAAGGTTGGGGTGATTTTACAAGACCCTGTTTATTCAACGCTAAAACAAGACCATATGGCGTTAGTGGAAGGTGATTGGACAACAGCATCGCAACCGATTACTGATTACTTACAAAGTCATGGCCGATTTGGGGTGCCGTTTAACGTGGTTTACGGCCCTAATGCACCAGATGGGATAAAGCTCCCGGTCATTTTAACGACAGAACAAGTGCTTGCAGCAATTGAGCAAGCATCAGCTCGATAAGTTTTATCAACCAATGTGAATACAAATGTTGAGTCTGGCGGTCTAGTCAACGAGCAGTCGCAGTACTGAGTAAAAACCTGAGTCTGAATATCAGAATTGAAATCAGTCGTGAAACCTGTATTGCGATAATCGAGCCCTCTTAGACACGATAAGATATTGGAACACCAGATAACGATGAAAGAGCCCAACCAGAAAACATGGGGTAAGAAACTACTCAGTGGTTTAAAACAATTATCAATTATGTTGGTATTGTTTATTTTGGTATCGACAGTGGTTGATCTTTGGCGAGGAAAAGATTTACCAACAGAGTCATTACCAACGATGACTGCAGTCGACTTAAATGGTGACCTTGTTGATGTGTTGGCCATGAGCCATGACGATGCTGTGTTAGTCTACTTTTGGGGAACATGGTGTCCTGTATGTCAATTTGTGACTCCAGCAGTAGATATACTCAGTGCACACTATTCAGTGGTCTCGGTCGCAATGAGCTCAGGCAGTGATGAAAAAATGAAGCACTTTTTGTCTGACAAAGGGTATACATTAAGTACGATAAATGATCGACAAGGTTTCTTATCTCGTAAGTGGTCTGTGCAAGTGACGCCAACTGTCATGGTATTTAAAAACGGTGAATTGCAATATTACACCACCGGCTTTACCAGTTTACCCGGGATGTGGTGGCGATTACTCACAGCCTAGCTTATTACTGAAATAAATGTTGCCCAACTAAAAAACCAACACCAGCATAGTGTTGGTTTTTTATTATGTGGCTGTGGCTGTGGCTGTGGCTGTGGCTGTGGCTATGGCTATGGATATAGGTCATTGGTTTTCTTAGCTTGAATAAGGCGTTAGGTAGGGTTATAACTGATATTAGAATGATTTTTTATTGAACAAATCTGACGTTGCTTTTTATAACCGCTTAGGTGAACTATGAAAAAATTTAACCTGATTGAGTCAAATAATGCGGGATTTACATTGATTGAAATGGTTGTGGTTATCATTATTTTAGCCGTGCTTGCAATCATCGCTGCCCCCAAGTTTTTAAACTTGAAAACCGATGCATCCATTGCAAGTCTCGATAGCTTAGAGGCCGCCATAAAGTCCGCTAATTCAATTGTTTACTCTAAGCTGGCAATTGAAGGTAAAGAAAAACTTTCTTCGTCCTCTATTGAACTTAACGGAGAAACTATCACCACAAGCTTTGGTTTTATTTCGCCTACTGCTGACAATATTGAAAATGCGATAGAGGGAAGTTTTGAGCAAGTTAATAACCTTAATGCTGAGATCACTGCTGATTGGGGCACCTTTGAAATTGCAGGGATCTTGGTGTTGTTATTTCCAAAAGGCTATACCTTCACTGATACTTGCTACTTTTTTTACTTAGCATTTCCTGGCGCTACCGAACCGAGTTTTTTTGCAAACCAAACCGGTTGCTAAGAGTAGTTTTTATAACGTTATTTTTCGTATTCTACGATGCTAAATATTGTCTCTCGTAAGTCGGTTAAATATAGACATAATTGGCAACATATTAGTGTGTGCGCATATAACGGCAGTGACGTATAGTCGTTATGGCATACAATTACGGCATAAAATTACGGCATACAATAACTAAGATAATTGTTTAACTTAAGCGAATTTGACTAGCAACTCATTACATTGAGCGGAAAAGGAAGATTGACATGTTAAGGATTGATAAGAGTAAGACTTGGATTGCTGCAGTGATAGCTGGAACCTCTTTGTTGTGTAGTTTTTCATCTTTTGCTGCCCTTACGCCATTTCAACAAGATGTCATTGAAGTGATGAAAATGGAGCATCGTACAGATGCCGATAAGCAAAGAGATGATAATCGTGCCCCTTATTATGCGTTGGAATTTTTTGGCTTAACAAAAGAGATGAAGGTTATTGAATTCGCTCCTGGTGATGGTTGGTATAGCAAAATACTGGCCCCGCTGTTAAAAGATCAAGGTGAATTGCACTTAGCCTATAAAGCAGAATGGTTAGAAGGTTTGAATGATCTGTTAGCAAAAGATGCGATGAGTAAAGCGCAAAAGCTACCTATAGCATTGGACTGGAACCCAAAAGCAAGAAGTTACACATTAGGTAATATTGATTTTGGTATGACAGATGCCGATATGATGCTCAGTATTCGCGAGTACCATAACTTCAATGTAGAAGATAAAACTAAACTGAATAAAGCCACATTTGATGCGTTAAAACCGGGGGGGATTTATGTGATTGTTGATCATACTCGACGCCACATGATGCCTGAAACTGATGAAATGCGTCGCCGTGAAGATCCTGTCGATGTGATTTTAGAAGTGCAAGCCGCAGGATTTGTGTTAGAGAAATCATCGAATATGTTTTACCGCCCTGATGATGAATTACGTTACGAGGTTGGGCGTAAAACCGTGACTGGCAATACGGACAGATTCACTTTGGTATTTAGAAAACCAAAGTAAAGAATATCAATGGAGCTCATTGAGTGAATAAAACGGCATACGGTTTCCCTATGTCGTTTTTTATGGCTGAAATAAGGCCAAATGCCAAGCTTTCGGTGATGCTGCTCAACTATATTATTGTTAAAGATTGAATGAATGAAATTTTCTATGCTAGAAATATTAGTCAGTTGCTGTGTGCAGAGTATTCAATTTCATTAGTCAACATTTTGACAAAGGTGGCGACATGCGAAAATGTGAGCTTCAAATACCACCTTTTTAGACTCGGGTGATAAAAAAATGCCTAAGTCGATAGTTAGTTGAGCTTATAGAGTGATAGACTCAAGCTAGCGGTAGGTTTAGTTAAGTAATTAAAAGTAATGCATATTATTGTTGGTTAATTACTCAAAAAATACAGGCTTAGAAATACGCGGCTAGAAATTTTCCCAGAGTGCGTTAAGTAAGCTTATTGTGGTGTGATTTTTGCTTTTAATCATATATTGCATAAGTTTAATGGGTTTTCAGCCTACCGCATGGACATAATTACAATGATTTGGAGAGTGCATGTTTGATAATCAATCTATTCTGATAACAGGCGGTACTGGTTCGTTTGGACAGAAATATACAAAGACTATTTTAGCGCGCTATAAGCCAAAAAGGTTGATTATCCTATCAAGGGATGAACTAAAGCAGTACGAAATGCAGCAAGTCTATAATGATCCTTGCATGCGCTACTTTTTAGGTGATGTCCGTGATGCAGATAGAATGATGCAAGCATTCAAAGATGTAGATTATGTCATTCACGCAGCGGCAATTAAGCAAGTTCCGGCTGCTGAATACAATCCGATGGAATGCATCAAAACCAATATTCATGGTGCAGAAAATGTCATTAAGGCAGCGATTGCTAATAATGTAAAACGAGTCATCGCATTATCAACTGATAAAGCGGCTAACCCAATCAATTTATATGGCGCAACTAAGTTGGCTTCAGACAAGTTATTTGTTGCTGGTAACAACATTGTTGGTGATGGCAGAACACGCTTTTCAGCTGTGCGTTATGGTAATGTCGTCGGCTCTCGTGGTTCGGTTGTTCCTTTCTTCAAATCGCTTATTGCCAACGGCGCTGATTCTCTACCTATTACTCACCCTGATATGACACGGTTTTGGATCACACTTCAAGATGGTGTTGATTTTGTGCTGAAAAACTTCTCACGAATGCAAGGTGGTGAGATATTCATCCCTAAAATTCCTTCTGTACGAATTACTGATTTAGCTGAAGCATGTGGACCAGGTCTTAAGCAAGACATTGTGGGGATTAGACCTGGTGAAAAAATGCATGAAGTGATGTGCCCAGGAGATGATTCTCACCATACTTTAGAGTTTGATGATCACTTTGTGATTACCCCGAGTATTACTTTTTTTGGCAGAGATAACGATTACTCAACCAATAAACTCGGTGAGAAAGGGCAGTTAGTAGAACTCGGGTTTGAGTATGATTCCGGTAAGAACCCTGATTTTTTATCGATCGAACAAATTAAAAATCTGGATGAGGCGTAATAATGATTCCATATGGGCGCCAATCCATTTCTGATGCAGATATCGACGCAGTTGTTTCGGTACTCCATTCGGATTTTTTGACCCAAGGCCCGCAAGTGCCGTTATTTGAACAAAATATTGCTGACATCACTAAGTCATCATTCGCGGTCGCAGCCAACAGTGCAACCTCTTTATTACATGCCGCCTGTATTGCATTAGGAGTGACCGAGAAAGCATTAGTTTGGACAAGCCCTATCTCTTTCGTTGCATCTTCAAATTGTGCTCTATATTGCGGGGCTGAAATAGATTTTGTTGATATCGACCCACAAACTGCAAACATGTGTCCGATTGCATTAGCTGAAAAATTGGCCATTGCGGCGAAAAAAGGGGCTTTGCCTAAAGTCATTATTGCAGTTCATATGGCAGGCCATAGTTGCGATATGTTGCAGATTTCGGCACTCGCGCGACAGTATGGGGTTAACGTTATCGAAGATGCTGCCCATGCTATTGGTGGCCATTATCTAAACTCGCCTATTGGTAGTTGCCAATATAGTGATATTACCGTTTTTAGTTTCCATCCAGTCAAAATTATCACCACAGCTGAAGGTGGCGTTGCGACAACGAATGATCCTTTATTGGCCAAATCAATGGCGCTAACGTGTAGTCATGGTATTACCAAAAAACAAACCGAATTGCTCAACCCTGATGAAGGAGGTTGGTATTACGAACAACACGCTTTAGGGTTTAATTATCGCATGACGGATTTGCAAGCGGCACTTGGTAATAGTCAGCTTAATGTTTTGAGTACGTTTATAAGTAAGCGAAATGCACTTGCTTTGGAGTACCTGCAACAGTTTAACGATACTCAAATTAAAGTCGTTACGCCTTTAGAAGACACATTAAGTGCTTATCACTTGTTGCTTGTTAGGCTGCCAAAAGGCTGCAACAGAAAACAAATTTTTGAAAAGATGCGTGAAGCAGGCATTGGTGTGCATGTTCATTATATCCCGATTCATCTGCAGCCATACTATCAAGAGCTTGGCTTTAAGAAAGGTGATTTTCCGCAAGCTGAAGCTTACTATCAATCTTGCCTCACTTTACCTTTGTTTCCTGATTTAACCTCCGAGGAATTAGCATTCATTTGTGGCACTCTAAAGGAGTTAATCAAGTGAGAATTGCAATTATTCCTGCTCGTGGTGGCAGTAAACGTATTCCAAAGAAAAATATCCGCTCTTTTTGTGGTAAGCCAATCATTGCAAGATCGATTGAAGCGGCGATTGAATCTGAATTATTCGATCACGTTATTGTGTCTACTGATTGTCAGGAAATCGCAAAAATTGCCAAAGATTACGGCGCTGAAGTTCCCTTTGTTAGACCCGCTGAATTATCAAATGATGTGGCGACAACGCGTGTTGTGGTAAATCACACCATTAATTGGGTCAACGATAACTTAGGTGATGTAGAGCATGCTTGCTGCTTGTATGCAACAGCACCGTTTGTAACAGCTAAAGCGATAAAGCAAAGTTTTGCTCAACTTATTGAAGTGGGGACAGACTTTTGCTTTACCGTGACAAGTTTTGCCTCACCTATCCAGCGTGCATTATTTATGAATGACGCTGGCCATGTTGAAATGTTTACCCCGCATCAATTACAAACTCGCTCTCAAGATCTCGTCGAGGCCTATCACGATGCTGGACAGTTTTATTGGGGTAAAGCTGAAGCTTTTTTACGAGGAGATATAATGTACTCCAACCATGCTACGCCTTTTATTGTGCCGAGGTATCAAGTGCAAGATATTGATACTGAAGAAGATTGGGTGTTTGCTGAACGTATATTTCTAGCGGGAAGAATGTGAAACAAGTCGTAATCCGTGCAGATAGTGGCCGCCATATCGGTAGCGGTCATATTATGCGTTGTTTGACTATTGCAAAGTTACTCAAAAAACTGGGTGCAGAAGTGACATTTTGTTGTCGTAATCATTTTGGTCATCAATCTGACGTTTTGAGAGCGTTTCCGCTTGTCATGCTGCCAGAGCCTGAAAAATATACCCACGAGCATGGTGATTATCCTCATAGCCATTGGTTGGGATGCACAGAAGAAAAAGATGCTGAGCAGACGATACGTGAGTTAACACGAGCTGGTATAAAGCCTGATTGGGTCATCGTTGACCATTTCTCTTTAGGTGCAATCTGGGAGCAAAAGTTAACATCAGAAACCCACGCTCGTGCTTTGGTCATTGATGGACTCAGAGATAGGCCACATGAATGTCAGCTTCTTATTGATCCAACACTAAATAAACGTTCAGCTACACCAGGAGAAGGTCAGGTACTTTTTGGCCCTTGGCATATTCCCCTTCGTGAGGAATTTACCGAGATTAATCCGAAACGAAGAACTGAACTTAACAAAGTGTTTGTGTGTTTTGGTGGCGTTGATAAAGATGACATCACGGGACAAGTTTGTGATGTGTTAACCCAGCCGTCATTTCGAAACAAGTTAGAAAAAGTCGATGTTGTGGTTGGTTCGTCATACCCTCACATTGAGCGACTTAGTGTGTTATGTCAGCAATATTCAGGTTATTTGAATCTTGAAGTTCAATCGACACGAATATCAAAACTGATGGCTGATGCTGATTTAGCCATTGGTGCTGGTGGCGGGATTTCTTGGGAACGTTGCGCCGCAGCATTGCCAGCGCTTTGTTGGACGATTGCAGATAATCAGACCGTACCTAATGAACAACTAGCCAGCTTAAATGCCATTATTCACCTCGGAAAAGTGAGTGAAAATTTAACGCACGAACTTGAGTCAAAGATGGCTTTATTATTCGCACAACCCGAAATAATGTCAGCGATGTCTGCGAGTGCAAAAAAGGTCATGTTAGGGTGGGATAAGAAAAATACTTGGATGAAACACATACTCAACTAAGTGATTAAAATTAGGAATAAAATTGTATGGTTAAAAAGCGAATCGTTATCATTGGTGGCGCCGGAAATGGGGCAGTATTAGCGCAAATTATACTGGATATGCAGCGCGCCGGTGATGATATTGAGCTAGCCGGATTTCTTAATGATCATCACAGTACTGATGAATTACTGTTTCATTGGCCAGTGCTAGGGAAACCTTCACAATGGCGCGACTTAGACCAAGATGTACTCTTTGTATTTGCTTTGTTAAGTGTTGGGAAAATGCGAGAAAGGGCTGATTTATTAAAGTCGCTGGGCATTCCGTCTAAGCGGATGGCGACCTTAATTCACCCGAGTGCAATGATAGGTTTTGATTCGCAAATTGGTGCTGGTAGTGTGATTTGCTCGAATGTATCTATTCAACCTCAGGTTAAAATCGGCAGCAATGTGTTTGTTCGAGCTGGAGCGAATGTGGGGCATGATGTACAAATCTTTGATTATGTCGATATTGGTCCTAATGTGTGTTTGTGTGGATATGCCTGCGTGCAAGAAGGGGTACATGTTGCTGCCAATGCCGTAGTACGTGATGGTTTAAACCTTGGAGCTTTTTCTGTTATTGGAGCGGGCTCTGCGCTGTTAAAAGATGCTGGCGAAGGCACTACATGGCTTGGTAATCCAGCCCGTCGAGTCAGCTAGATAAGAGGTGGTTATATGTTTGAATTTAAAGGTAACCGAAACTACTTACACGGGACTGATTTTTATCGGTTTACGCTTGATTATGCCGCTCAACACATGCCTGAAAACACAAGGTTGAGCCAACTGAGTTTTAGAAAGCTTGCACGGTTTCAATGTGAGTTAACAACCCAAAGACCTGATACTGGCACGGTAGTGGCAACAGGTAAATTTAGCCCCAGTGATGGTGACACAGTTCCATTATGGTGGGTTGAGGGAAATACTCTTGTTGAAGGCCGTTATGAGTTTGATGAAGATGAGTTAGTTGCTAATGCGGAACTAACAATATCACCAGCAACAATAAAGATGCACAAACCGGTTGACGATTACACCTGTATTGAAGTGCTTGTAGCGTTGACCAAAAAAATGCATAACCAAATTGCTCCTCTTAGCAAAGGGAAATGGTTGTTCGGCCAGTTAAACCTGACACAAAATTTACCGACAGAATATCAAAGCGCAGAAATAAAGCTTCAATCCATGCTACATGGCAAATTTTCAGTGTCTGAAGTGTGGCTAGACGGAGTAAAGCTAGGTCAAATTAGATTTATCGTGGAGGGACAATAATGGAAATCGGTATTCAAGCTATTGCAAGCTATATCCCTACCTCCTCAATTGATAATGTAGAGCAAGGTAGTCACTTTGGCGAAACTGCTGAATTTGTTGAGTCTAAATTAGGCCCCGTTAAGTTGCCTCGTAAGGCCGAAGATCAAGAATGTTCTGATTTATGTGTCGCAGCCATTGAACAGCTCGTTAAGCAACAGCCGAGTTTTGATAAAGAAAAAATCGATGCTCTGATTGTCGTGACTCAAAATGGTGATGGTGAAAAACTGCCTCATACTGCAGCAATAGTGCAACAAAAAGCGGGGCTACCAAAAACGATTGCCGCTTTTGACGTATCGCTTGGCTGTTCAGGCTATGTGTATGGCCTTTATATTATTAAAGGGTTGTTGCAAGCTGCTGGAATGAAACAAGCTTTGTTGATAACAGCAGATCCTTATTCGAAGGTTATTGATACTTCTGACAGAGTCACTTCCATGTTATTTGGCGATGCTGCTACTGTGAGTTGGATTTCACAAAATCCTGTATTCAAATTGGGCCCTGTCCTGTTCGGCACGGACGGAGAGGGGGCAGAAAGCCTACAAGTTCAAGAAGGCATTTTGTCGATGAATGGGCGACAAGTATTCAACTTTGCTTCTATGAATGTCCCTAAGCATATCAAAGAGTTGTTGGCCGCTTGCGAATTAACAGAGGCTGAAGTGGATGCTTTTTTAATTCACCAAGGTAGTGCAGCGATTGTGGATACCATTGCACGGCGTTTTACGGACAAAAAGCGCTTTATTAAAGACTTGAAGGACACGGGTAATACGGTTTCTTCTTCTATTCCTCTTTTGATAGAAAAACATGCAATGAATAGTGAATGGAATAACATTGTACTAAGTGGATTTGGTGTAGGCTTCTCGTGGGCCAGTGCATTAATGTATAGATAATTAGGAGGCCAACATGGTCAATTTAGACGTAATAAAAAAAGCCTTAGAAGAGTCAGGTGCAGCAGTTGATACCGAAGGTCTAGTGCTTGATAAAACCTTTGAAGAAGCAGGGTTTGATAGCCTAGATATGTTTAATTTATTTGTTGAACTTGAGCAGCTTACAGGTCATCAAGTTCCTGATGAGCTGATTGACGAGTTAACTTCCCCAGCCGCTTTAATCGCTTATTTTAGTAAATTAAATGACTGATTGGTTACCTAAAAAAGCCATAGTGATTGCCGAATTGTCAGCCAATCACAATGGTAGCTTACAACGAGCTTGCGACACGGTAAGGGCGATGGCTGATTCTGGAGCGGATATTGTTAAAGTTCAAACATACCGTCCAGAATCGTTATGTCTAGATGTCGATAATGACTATTTTGGCAAACGGAAAGCGGGTTTGTGGAAAGGACGTACCTTATGGAGTCTTTATCAAGAAGCCGCATTGCCTTATGAATGGCACCAGCCATTGCAAGCGCTTACCCACGAGTTAGGTATGGCGTTTTTCTCAAGTCCGTTTGATCTTGAGGGTGTGGATTTTCTTGAAACACTTAATGTTCCTTACTATAAAATTGCTTCTTTCGAAATTAACCACATTCCGCTCATTGATAAAGCCGCACGTACAGGCAAACCTCTGATTATTTCCACAGGCGTTGCGGATGATAAGGACATTGAGTTAGCGCTTAAGACTTGTTTCGAAGCAGGCAATACTAATGTTGCTTTACTTAAATGTACCTCTCAATATCCTGCAAGCTTAAACGATGCCAATCTTCATATGATCACCGATATGCAGAAAAAGTTTAATGTGCCGATTGGGTTATCCGATCACACCATGGGCTCATTAGTCCCGATGACAGCTGTGAGCCTGGGAGCCAGAATCATTGAAAAACACTTCACATTAGACAGACATGATGGCGGCCCAGATTCTGCTTTTTCAATGGAGCCTGATGAGTTTCGTGACATGGTAAATCAGATCAGAAATGTCGAATCATGTTTAGGTAAAGTCAATTACAGTGTGTCTGAACAAGATAAACTTCGCCGCCGCTCAATTTTTTATTGCCGAGACCGCTCTGCCGGTGAGCTGATAGGCGAAGAGGATATTAAAGTATTGCGTAATGGCAGTGGTTTACATCCAAAGCATATGAAGTCTTTAATTGGGGCAACATTGATTCGCAGCGTTAATGTTGGTGAGCCAGTATTGGCTGAGGATCTTGATAAAAAAGATTTTCTGCAACAATAGTGAAACTGGTCATAACGCAATGGAGTCGTTGTGTGTGGGCTATTCGCTAAAATGTATTTTACTTACTTCCTGCTTTATTGTTTTTGTTAACTTTAACAGGACGTTAATAATAAAAAATGAAAGGGTGATGTTCCATGTGGACTGAACAAATTGAAATAATCAGTAAAGATATGAAGCAAGTTGATTCCAAATATTTGCCAACCAGCTTTTGGCAATTTGGTGCTAATGGCTTGCAGCAAGATATTGAAACTCATGGTATTGAAAATTTCCGAAGTCTTAAGAGTGCATTATCGTTTTTTGTACCAACCTATAAATTTCATGGTTGGGCGACGCGTCCTGAAAAGTATCAAGACCTGGTCGGAGTTTGCGAAACTCAGTTAGCTGGAGATCAAAAAGCAATTCTATCTATGCAGGATTTCTTGTCGGGTGAAAGCCATGCGAGAAGTGATTTTAGAGTGTATAAAGCAAGTGAGAGTAACAAACAGCCGTTTACTGATAAGTTCAGTGAAAGCTCGGTAGGTACACCAATTGAACATTTTGAGTTCGAAAACCGTAAGTTTAGTCGCTCTAGTTTGAATTATTTATTGGGTCTTAATTTCCTTAAACAGCAAATTAAAGATGTTCCAATTAATACAGTGCTTGAAATCGGTGGCGGTTTTGGCTCCCTCGGCGAGATTTTATTAAGCGATAGTCGTAACAACACATTCTATATGAATGTTGATATTGCACCGACTTGCTTATTTTCGACTTACTACCTCCAAACGCATTTTGGAAAAGATAATATTGCTGATTATCAAACGGTTAAATCGATGCAAGAACCATCTTTACCTAACCTTTCTAAACGTTATAAAGGGGCCGTTTTGTGTCCATGGCAATTGCCTCAGGTGAGCGGCGATTTAGACTTGTTCGTTAACTTTATTTCTTTTCAAGAAATGGAACCTGATATCGTTAAGAACTATCTTGAACATGTTGCCAGACTCAACTGTAAATACGTGCTTTTACGAAATCTACGTGAAGGAAAACAATTGGCAACAGATGGCAGCCATGCAGGGGTTAAAGAGCAAATTAAAGGTGATGATTACGATACCTTTTTACCTGATTATCAGTTGGTATCAACGAATGTTCATCCATTTGGGTTTGAAACGGTAGACGGATTTAATTCAGAATTGCGACTCTATAAACACAAGAGTTTGGGTTAAGTCTTTATAAGTAAAGTTCACATAAGAGTTAGAGGGGGGAGTTATTGGCATCTTAATAAGCTGATATGGTCTCCCCACAAGTGAGTTTGGTTGACTTTAACCAATGTTAACCATTCTTAACTAAATATTATTTATCAATATGTTACGATAAATTTGTCACTTTTGACATTAACCAAAATTACTGTAAATTAGTCAAAATAGTTCCCTATGGCGGCACATAGGCGGCACAATATTTGAGGCTAAGTGATTATGGATAAACAATTAACCTTCACAAAACGTTGTTTTGATCAGCTAAAAACAGCCCCGAAACGCTATAGAATTGCCGATTTAGGCCTTAGAGACTCCGTAAACGGCCTAATTTTAGAAGTTATGCCATCAGGGAAAAAGTATTTTCGCTTTAGACGCAAGCACTTAGGTAAAGACGTTACTGTTACTATAGGACTCTCCCCAGACATTACCATCGAACAAGCCCGTAAACAGGCTAGGTTAATCGCTGTTGATATTGCCCAAGGCGTTAATCCTAACGAGTCAAAACGTGAGGCAAAACAAGCTCAAGCACTAGAAGATGCATTGTCTATAACGGTTGCTCAACTGTTTGATGCCTACGTTGCAGAGTTCACCATTAAAATTAAGTCTGGTGAGCGCCGTCAAAAATCCTTAGATGATGTTCATTCGATTTGGAATAAGCATATCAAAACGCGCATTGGTCATTTAAAAGCTGAAAGTATCTCGACTGTCGATGCTGATAATTTTATCAAACTCATCATCACTAAAAGCTCTGTTGCGATTCGCAATAAATGCTTAACCTTGCTCAAGTCGATGTTTAGTGCCCAAAACCCCAATCCATTTTTTCATATCAAAAAACTCGCTGGTACTAAACGAGAACGTATTTTAAGTGAGCTTGAAGTTGGGCGATTACTACAAGCATTAGAACTTGAGTTACCTATCTATCGTGATGTGGTGATGATGCTGCTGTTAACAGGTCAGCGTAAAAGTTGTGTGTTCAGTATGGAGTGGCGAGAGATAGATCATCAGCGTGGTATTTGGCTTATACCGACTAGCAAAATGAAAGTTAAAAAGCCTCATGCTGTGCCACTCACTAAAGAAGCGATGGAAATTTTAACTAGGCGCAGTCAAGACGCTATTCAAGGCGAGCGTTTTGTATTTCCAAGCGAGCGCAGTCAATCAGGCCATGTAATCGAAAAGGCTGGTAAGGGTAGTTTCTGGCATCGCATAACCGAGCGCGCAGAGCTTCGTGGAGTCGAAAAGGGTGATAACGTTACCATACACGATTTAAGGCGCACCATAGCAAGTTGGAGCGTTATGCGTGGCGGTAACATACAAACAACCAGTAAGTTACTAGGCCATAGCGATATTGGCATCACTGCCAGCACCTACGCCCATTTGG
Source organism: Shewanella sp. UCD-FRSSP16_17 (assembly GCF_001675935.1). Classification (NCBI taxonomy): domain Bacteria; kingdom Pseudomonadati; phylum Pseudomonadota; class Gammaproteobacteria; order Alteromonadales; family Shewanellaceae; genus Shewanella; species Shewanella sp. UCD-FRSSP16_17. The sequence continues at coordinate 184,153 of NZ_LZFV01000002.1, read as the reverse complement.
ATATTGAACATGTTCGAGAAGAGTTAGGCATTACTACGGCACATTTACTTGGGACGTTTGAGCAAGAATCGAATGTTGATAGGTTGGTGAGGGAAATAGAACAGCTCTCTGAGGAGGATAGAAGAGAGCTTAATTCAAAAATAAAATTTAACTACGTGGATTGAAATCGCGAATTATTTTTTTACATTCAGAGAAGGAAGTACTAGCTATTAAAAAAAACATAGATAAAATTAGCGAACATATACATAGGGTTACATGTATCGGAAGCGTGCTGGAGTCATTTGTAGTAATGGACTCTAAGAAAAGAAAGACACTTAAACCTCCGAAAGAAAGATATAACAAAAAGAAAATACAAAATTCAAAGTTTCTTTTTGTTTTAGATTTATATTTCCCCTTGAATATAAAACTATCTTTATTATTTGATACTTCAATATACCGATTTAAACGACCGTATTGTTCAATATATTTATATGCGTTTGGCGTTTCAATAAACCATTTAACTTCGTCAATAGTAAGATTTATTGAAGTTATACAATTTAATATTACATTGATTTCTGATAAGTTTGAACTTGGTTCCTCAACGGAGGACAACATCTTTAGGCTTTTATAAAGTTCATAATTCTTTATGTCTTTATCTAATTTTCTAGATATTAAAGTATTAAATGCTAATACTAACCCTGTGATTCCACCTAGAATTGTTAAAATTTTAATAAAGATTTCCATTTTAATCCTTACTCAAACTTAAACTAAATAAAACACTTTAAGTAAAAGTTTAATTTAAATTGTTGATATTGTTGGTTGTTTAACTATGTCACTTATGTGAAGTATAATCTTTCTTCCTCATTTTTTTGGAAGTAAGCTTCTTCTAGATGACTGCATTCCTTTAACTCTTTACGATAATTTATATCTAATATATTTATATCAGGATTATTTATATCAACCTTTGAATGCCAAACTTTGGGATAATAATGAGAAAGTATCTTTAAAAAAAATGCATAAGGACTTAGTATCCTTTTTACTGGCCACCTATTTTCAACATAAAACCCTATATGAAAATGTGCAGCGGGGTGATAATTTTTACAGTGCTGCATTAGAGATAGATCATAGCGAATTACAGGTGCATCACAGGATGAATTATCTTCAGTTATAATTTGTTCGTATTCATACAGAGTTAATTCACCACTATTAAACAGTGATAACGCTTCTTTTTTTTGATCCATATATTCAACAAACTGATATGGGTTAGGATAATATACTAACCTTAAATCTTCATCTTTCTTATTTTCAGTAAACTGAAAAAAGGAATGGTCAAATAACATGAGGCAAAAATCCTGGTGTTTGACTCCTATATCATATAAATGCTTGTAAGAAGTTGAGTTTCTTGCTTCATACTTGAACTCAACAGAAGCGTCTAAAGAGTTAGCACAGCCTGCCTGAGCTAATATTTCAAGTTCTAGAGCAAGATTGATACATTTGCTAATGCTTTTGGAAAAATCATTGTTCAACTTTATTTGTCTCCAGTGAAGAGCTTTAACTCTTGTTGGATCTGATTTTCTGAATAGCCTTTCTCTATTAATTCACCGTAAATTTGTTGTAGTTTAACCATTTCATTAGGCTTACTATTTAGATCACGCTGTATAGTTTCAATTTCCTGTGCATCAGGGACATCAAAGATTAAACTTGGAGAATTTTTAATACTTTGATCTATTTCATTAAAAAAGTATTTAGCATTTTTTCCAACGCCACTAACTCTTAGCCAAGCTTTAGTTCTAGTGAAAGCTGTAAAGATTTTGTTTCGCCCGCTTCTTGAATTTTTGTTAAAATATAATGCGTCAATTCCTGCTGTAAATACCATTGCAGCTTCATTTCCTTTAGCCCTATGAACTGTTGATAGTGTTACCATATCGTCGAGTTTAAAAGCTGGGGCGGCTGCATTTGATAAAAGCATATTATTTGAGCGAATTCCACTTTGCGCTAAGTATGTTGAAATTTTTGCAAAGTAAGATTTTGCATTCCTGTCATCTAGACATATAACAAGAATATCATGTGCTTTTAAGCCTTCATTTATAGCTTTTGAAATATTTAAAGCAATCCACTGACACTCAACTGTGGTAGTGTTTGCCTCAAAATATTGAATTATATCTTCAGCTTTCTGGTACTCATAAATAGATAGTGGACTGTTTTCAACTTCCCTTTTAATTACAGTTTTTCTGCCTACAACTAACTCTTCATTCTCTTCAATTCTATAACCAACATCTACCCAATGTTCTTTGTTTTCTAGCATTTGGACTGCTTTTTCTGAATAGATAGCAAAGCCAAGAGCATGAGCAGTTACAAGTACCTCTAGAGGATTCCTATAACATTTATATAAAACTAAGTCATTGCTTTGCCCATGTTCTAAATCTGCTTTAAATAAATCTAAGTCAATCCTTACAGAGCCATCATCATCTAAACCAAACAGCTCCTGCGGTGTTCTTTGATAAACATTAAATATTGACTGTAATTCGTCATAACCCCAGACAATATTTTTCTCTCTACCTAACTCTCCAATAGCGAGCTTATAACATATATGGAAAAAGTGATTAGGAAGGTCTTGAGCTTCATCAATTAAAATATAATGGTATTTTTGCTTTATACTTCCTGAATCGATATGTTTACATACAGCATCAAAAGGGTCTTTATAATTGATTGTTTTTGCTTCTGAAAAAGGCATGCTGGAAATGTTATTATCATTACATGCATTATAAGCAACACCATCAATAGTACGCCCTCCCCAAGAATGTAAAACGTCTATATACTCCCAATTGGGTTCTTCACCAGCAAAGTGCCTGTAAAACCTAGCAATTGACTCTTTAATTAGTCCATACAAACTTTTTGTGTAAAATGTGAATAAAATTTTCTTGTTCGGGTGTTGCAAATGTATATGCGCCGCTTTCATTGCGAGAACAACAGTTTTACCTGAACCTGCTAATCCTCTTATTCTTTGAGGTCCGTTTATTAAACTTATTGCAATTTTTCTTTGTTCGACATCAAAATTAGAAACTTCTTTTTCCAATTCGATTAATATATTAAGTTTAGTAGTAGGATCTTCTGATACCTTAGTTCTTTTCGATGCTCTTGCTAAGGCTTTTGAGCCTTCGATAATTGACCTTGCTTCATCGAAAGTTTCATCTGTAATTTCAGTATCTGTAATTAATGATTCTAATGTGTTCTTTATATCACTAATGGAGGTTAAGCATTCATTTTCAAGACTATCTTCGATTGTTTGCCCAGAGAGAAATAATAGGCACTCAAGATTTATCGCTAATTTTTTACGATTAATTCTTATTGTTTTACTTTTCTTCAATGCCGCTTCAACAAAACTATATAACTGGCTTAGATTATCATCATCAATAGACTGTTCATGTAAGGTTGTTGAGTGTAATAAAATGATTCCATGTTTTGGAGATAAGATACAAAACTTAGATTTAACTGTAGTATCTTCGTAATCTTTAAAAACAGGAAAACCATAATATAAAACTGAGTCTTTTAAACCTAAATCATCAGAGTTTTTTTCTAGAAAAGTCAGAATTTCACTGTCAGTACCTAATGGAACAATTTCTGTTGCTATAATTTTTTCCACACCAAAACTCCAGTAATCTGTGGAATTCACAGTTTTGTTAGTTACATAAATCTAACTTAAAAACAGTTACTTATCAATATATTATTTGATCGTCCTGTCACTTTTTAGGTATTATTAAGTTAATACTTAACGTTTGAACAACTACCTTAAAAAATGATTTGATATCAATTAGTAAAGAGATTGTTTAAGTCAATTGGGCAGGGTAGGATTCATGCAAAAGCTTAGTCAGTTTTAAAGATAATTTTATCAATGATATGATGGGCTCATCTACGTTATGAAGAACGTGGTTTTACATAGAATAAAAAGACTAAGCTATGAATACCTCTAACTCTGTTTAAAATCTCCAGCAAAGTATGTCTAATCAACATTTCGCTCTACCAAGCAGTTATTAACAATTTGGTATGCCAATCCACTCGAATCACAAATCACCATCGCACCTGCGAGTAATTGATTCACTGATAAGTCATCAACTACACCTACCGCTTTTAATGCTTTGACGAATTTAGAATCCATTCTTGTAGTTTTGATGCGCTCTTCCATATCGGTTCCATCAATCACACTTTTAATTTCTGCTTTGGGTAAGGAATTGAGTGTACTAGTCTCAACCGAACAGTTATTCCCACAAGTCCAAGGAGAGCGAAAATAAACATCTAAAGCAGGTTGCTTCCATGTTGGTAGCTGAATGCGCTTTGCTTTATCTAACTTAGCGTTTGATGCATTAATTAAAGCACGAGATTTTTTTAATTCAGAAAATGCTAACCTTTCTTGGTTCTCCATTGGGCGTAACTWCCAACGCTCTTCGCGAGTCACAATCACTGTGCTATCCGTAATGAGGCCTTTAATACGTTTTACGGTTTCGCCGTATTCATTGCCATATTCGGTTTCTTCATAATCGAGCGTTAATGGGGTAACACTCAACGCCTTTTCAAATTCTAGCCAATTGGATTGATCTGCGGCGGCGCGTGCTTGCTCGATATCTTGACCACCATTATTAAGACGGCGCAATTCTCGCCAAATCGACACGCTAGATGTACCAAAAAATTGAAATTGTCTTAGCTTATGGCGGGATGCCCACGCACTAGCCAGCATGGCACCATGAGACGCGCTACAATCAGCGGTAAAATCTTGCTCACTTTCCATATGTTCGGCGGCAATGTTTTTAGAAATATATTTAATGACATAACCCACAGCGCTTCCTTTGGACGGGTCGATGTTTTTAATGAGTAATCGGCTTTTAGCTGCGCCGTTTTCGTTACCATCTACCTCAAAAGCATAGTCATGCAAAATTGATTTGAATTCATCTACTTCATTCGGTGCCATAAACGCTAATAAATGCCAATGTGGTGTACCGTCTTTGTGTGGCTCAACTACCCGCAAGCCTGTCATATCAATACCTTGACGTTTTAGCTTGCTGCGAATTTTAGCCCACTGAGCCACAAGATATTTTTGTGCTGTTTTCGGGCTTTTTTCATTCCACTTACGACTAACTGCATGATACTTACTCGGTGCAGTTAAGGTGATAAACAAGCCTTCTTTGCCTGCATCTTGCGCCATTTCTTCAAGACCGCGAGCGCGAACCACTAATTCAGTAAAGCGATTTTTGGGATTGGCCACACCAGCGTTTGATGCATCAGCCAAAGGCAACATCATGCCGCTTTCAGATTCAATCATGGTTGATTCAAGCCAAGCTTGCGCACTACGCTGTTGCGTTTGCCATTCAGAAAAGCTTTCATTGGAAATATAAGGTGAATGCTTGCCAACCATGCCTGCGGCAATGAATAAGTGTTCAATGCATTGGTCACGTATAGCTGACAATTTACCTAACCACCATTTAGGGCAAATCATGCGTAATATGCCGCATTCAGCCGCCTGCTCAATACCATCATTTAATACGGCATTTTCATAAGGCGGGTTAACCTGCCAGTGTTTGCATAGTTTCGCGGCATCAGTATAAGCCGAAAAAATACTGCAGCCGCCATCAGATGCCGCTTGAATTCGTCTTAACGCCTCATTGGCATTAGTATTTGCCTGAGCAATAAGCGCATTTGTTTTTCTATAGCGAATCATTTGTGCGCCATACGGCACTAGCTTAAATGGGTATTGCTGCCAAACGCGACTTAATACACCTAATTGCTTTTCGGTTTCTGCATCGAACGCTTGAACATGCTTGAGCTTAACTACGCTTTTTAAACGCTTGTTGTAGTTATTGGTTAACTTATTTTGAATTTTCTTTGGTAGGTAATAGATATTACCAAGCGGTTTCACTCGCTCGGTAACGTTAACCTTTGGTTTAACCTTAACAAAATTTGGCGTGTAGCCATCAATGTGACCTACGACTGCATAGGCGGGTGTTCTAATTTTCATACCAAGCACACTCCCGAATCGCAAAGCCAGAACAGTTCATGTCTACATGCTGTGTCATAAGTGCATCACCGAATTTAATCACTCTCCGTTGTTCGGTTGATGTATTTGGGCTTAAAGACCTATTTACGGGAATTTCCGTGAATATTGCGGGATTTTCGGTAATCATTCCCGAACCAAATTTAGTAATTTCTGGATTCGTTTCGGCAATGTTTTCTGGAATTTTCGGTTTCAATCCTGAACTTAATTCGGCAATTCCAAGGTTGATTGCCGCAATTCCCGAATGTGGATTAAATCTAGTCCAATCAAAATTTGGTTCTAATACCGCTTCATTCCTAGGTGGTTCGCGGGTTTGACGAGAATCATCACGCCTACAAAATAATTCTACGTAATGGCACCAGTAAGAATCATGAGCAACGTCATTAATAGTTTGATGTTGCTCATCGGTACTAGGATAAGCACCGTTTAAGAAACCATTCATGTATGAAAGCCAAAGCATGAGAATGACAACCAAAGCTCGATTGATAAGTCTTAAACATGAAATGCTAAAGATGAACTTAAAGAGTGTGTTCATAAACCCTCCCTTCAACAAAGCTTTCAACATCGCTTTGACGGTACATCACACGACGACCAACTTTGATAAAGCTAAGAGGGTAGCGCCCAGTGCAGCGCCAAACAGAGAGAGTGCCAATAGTGACACCCAAGAACTCAGAAACCTGAGCAGGGGTAAGTAGTAGGTTATTCATGTTAACTCCGATTAGTTTGTGTTTGTCGGGTTAACAATAAAATTTATAAATTTATATGTATGCGTTTCTGAGGCTCAAAAAGGTGTTTCTCAGGGGGAGAAACACCTTTTAAAATTTAAGTTCTATTCTGATATTTTTGATTTATTTTAAGCATTATTTGGCTTCTTTCATAAACTTTAGATTCATATTCAGGCGCTAATTGAGGTAGTCGAATGCCACTATAGCCACCAACTTCAATAGGGCCATAATCTTCATCCCAACGCTCACCAGTATCCATATTGATCGCATAGTGATCATCCTGAGTTACATCAATTTTGTTTTCTTTAGCAAATTGAGCCCATGCGTGCTGTTCAATCGGCTCTTTAGAGTTTTCAATTAATTCAGCAATTATATCCCGATTAGGTTGCTGTAAGGCTGATAACTTTAACCATTGATTAAAGGGCTGCTTTTTGAAGTCACTATCATAGTCTTCCCCCCAATATTGATTGAGTAAGTAGAGTGTTTTCTCAGCATCTAAAAGGTAGCAGATTGATTTTTCGATTGAACTAGAATTATTTGCTTCAAAAATATCATCTACATTGGGAAAAGCTAAATCAGAAATAGTTACTTGAGAAATAAACCGTTCGAATGCTTGAGTAGGCTTTATCTGTTTCGCATAGTTATCTGCCCACTTTTTTTGGGTGTCGCCCATAGTTTGGCCTTTTAAGCTTTGCTCATACCAGTGTTGACTACTTTCACCTCCAGTAACTGAAGATAAATCATTTAGTAGCCATAAAAACTCCAAAAGCGTTGATTGTTTATCGCCTTTTATAGAACTCTGCTGTAACTCAGTAAAGAGGTTTTTAATGTCAATTTCGAATCCATTATAAGAAAACTTATTTACTGATTCATTTTCAAATCTGCTACTAGATTCACTGGAGTCCCTGCGAACAAAATCATCATAGTCGGTAAGACTGTCAACATTGGTTAAGTAATAAAGTGCTTGCTTATTGATTAGTGATGATTGCATACCAATAAGCGAAGCTAATTCATCATGTATTAAATTGGCAAGTTGAGTTGAGGATGTTTGGCTTTGGTTTAGATGGATTGCTTTGAGCTTGCACCTCTCAAAGGCTATTAAAGGTTCTTTATTTGCTAGTTCTAATAGTTCTAATAGGTTTGTAATTGAAGATGTTTTTAAGGCTGCATAAGTTTTTTTACCTAGATATGCGGCAATTAGTTCGAGGATTTGTGATCTAGAAATCGTGCATTCAGGTAGTTTTTTTGCACGTGAGGATACGTTATAGGTGTAAGTTGAAAGCATGTTCATAAATTAACTCCGCGGTTGAGTGCGAGGTGCATTAAAGCAATACCACATGCGATTACGGCGAGGCTTCTCAACCTAGTCATTTATGAAAAATTGATTTTAAATTCTGATTTTAAACTTTCGTTTTTAGTGCCTGTTTTCACTCGCATGTAAGTGTGGCGGGCGCCTAGTACAAGAATTTATATTAAAGAGAAAGTTGAATCAAGTTTATTGGAGTAAATTTGTGCAGTGGCGGTGTTTGTTATTGTTTATTTGCCGCTAAAAACCAGCGATATACTGTTTGAAACCCTTGATATTCGCTTGTGAAAGGGTGGTTCATTTTATTGGAAAAATCATTAATCGATGGGAATAAGCGCTCTGCAGCTTGCTTTGGATTTTTGTATGGTTTCGTTGCATACAAGTTCAGAGCAAATTCTTTCCGTTGGCGGTTTTTACCATGCCTAGTATTTTGCCCTTTTTCAGAATGACTTTGAGCAGTTTTAATAATCCCTTTTTCAATATTTATATCTGTTTGCAGAGATTGATAACTCTCGTTTTGGTCGATAAATTGCTGTTGAATAAAAAGCTTAAATAGGTACTGTGAGTTTTTTGTCAGTCCAGCTATTTGGCATGACATAGCCGCATGCAGGAGTTCATCAGTATCTTGAGAAATTATATCTTCAAAGTTAGAGAGCTCAGAAGTGCCTGCTTGTTTGAAAGCTTCAAAGATAGAAGATGCATTAGCAAACTCTCGGATAACATTTATGTCATCACAAGGTGCTGTATTTGAAAACTGTTCAAACATCTCAGTGAATACATTGATCAGCAGTGTTTGTTCATCTGCCAATGTTTGTTGGCTGTTATCTATTTGGGCTAGAGCTTTTGCTAGTGTTTCTTCGGTAATATCTTCAGGGAGGTGTTCTTTTAATACTGAACCTGTTGAAGATAAAGATTCGAGAGTAACGAATTTTTTCAATAAATATTGATTATCAACAGTGCTATTTTCTTTAGAGGTAAGAATTGCTAATAGTTGTTCTTTTTGTTCTGCAGGCATTTCACTGAATATTTTATAAAGTGATTCATCAGTGACTTTATTGTGATTACTACTTGATGAGGTGTCATCCATCACGTTCAATTTCCATATTCTTGTTTGATACAAAACTATTAGAAATGATGCGAAAAGTCTATAACTGAGATGAACTGAGTAAAACAGAGGTTTTTGAAAACGGCTTAAAATTTTTTTCTAAATAAGGGGTGTTCTATGGCGGCACATAGGCGGCACAATTTTCAGGGCTTTTTGTAAGTTGATGATAAATATAGGTAAAAGAGGTGTTATGGTCTCCCCACAAGGACTCGAACCCTGATCGATCGCTTAGGAGGCGACTGCTCTATCCTGTTGAGCTATAGGGAGACTGGGCAATTATACAAGCTTTTAATATGATTAAAAGGCTTCAAATTTAAATGCTTAATAGTTAAGCAGTTGAGTTAGTTGACCTTTAATCGTCAACTAACGCGTAGTTTCAACATCATAGACTTTTAAGATGCATTACCTGTTGCTAACTGATTTAGGTAGTTTCTAGCGGTGACATTATCAGGATTGATTTGCATCACATTATCGAAAGCTGATTTAGCCCCTTCGATTTGCCCAAGCCCTGCTAAAAAGACGCCGAGTTTAATCAATGTACTTTCGTCAGTAGGGTATTTGTCTAAATAATTTAAATACAAATCCAATGCTTGCTGGTTTTTACCTTGTAAGGACAATATGTGGGCATGCTGAGGGTAATATTCGTCACTGTACTGAGCCAAAGACGTTATTGTTTCTTCTGCTAAGTCAATTTTGTGTAATTTAAGCGCCAGCAATAACTGCTGCTTTAATTCGACTTCAGTTCGGCTTGTGGGTTCAATTTCCAGTAACGCAGTTAAAGCTGCATCAAAGTTATTTTCTAAAAAATGTACATAATGCAACGCGAGATGGAATAACCTATGTGCAAACTTATCATTGGCAATTAATGGCTCTATATTGTTAGTGAGTAGTGTTAAACCATCGATATTCTTATGTTGTTTCAAATCTAGAATTTTGGCTAATGTATTGTCTAAATTTTGGTTCTTTTTCTTCATCGAAAAGTATGGATGAGCAAAGCTTGTGAGTTGATCTTGATAGCTGTCACTTGCTGATTTTAGTTTGGATTTTTCATCTAGTGTCAAAGAGCTAGCGGCTGTGTTGTTGAGCATCGCTTGAAAAATATTGACTCGTCCCGGTTGGTTATGTTTTTTCCAGCCTTCGGTAATCAATTCTATTGATGGTGTGTCGCTTATTTCTTCACGTCTTAATTTGACAATATCTAGCGCGGTCTCTGTTAATTCTTGAAGCTGTTCAGTAATGATTTGATAAGCACTATAGTACAAATGAGTCATTGAATTCATTTGTTTAAAGGACCAATCCTGAGTCTTCTTTGTTGTCAGAAATTGCGTAAACTCAAAATAGCCGAATACCTTTATCGACATATTATATTTTGGAAATTTCTTATTTATTTTTTGCTCAATTTTATCGATTTCACTCGCTTTAGCTTGAAACGCTGCAGAGTGCTGTTTCAACTTTTTAGCTTCATTATTAATGTGTAAGGCTTTGATAGCCAGCTTGCTTATTGCTTTGAAAGCCTCGTTAGCAGCAAATAATTCAGTTTGAATACGTTGTAATTTTTCTTGTTTGTTTTCACTAGCAGATGGAACCATGTCGAGTAACTGACTTGGACTGCAATCAGCTGAAACAATTGAAACTTGTTCTTTTGGTATATGGGTAATACCTTGAATTTTAGCTGCATTTATAGATAGGTTAACGATTTCAACATTAGGGTAAGTCTCAGCTTCTTCTTTTAGCGCGAGTGCTGCATGTATCAGTTGAATGGGCGTTTCAGCAATGCTACCTGAGTAGGTTTCTACCCACTCATGAATAATACTATTATTACTTCCGGCACTGGCTTCAACGCTTCCTTTTGCATGAGTGACGCCTGCAGAGGAGTGACATAAATCAACGCCGCTTAAAAGCACTTGTTTAAAGCCCATTTCAATTGCCACTCTGATAGCACTATTGGTTACCGTAGGACCAATGGTAAGAATGTTGTTAGTTTCTTCCCATGGGAACCGATTGCCTAAGAACAATGATTTTCCATTCCACTGAGCAATGATTCGATGATTGACATGATGTGAGTTAATAAACAGGCTTTCATTTGCGAGGCCCATCATATCGCGGTTAACCTCAAAACTTGTATCTTGAGGATCTACTGAAACAATTATATGAGCTGGGATCCCAGCAGCAGACAACTTTGATGCGAACCTTGATACGGTAAGAATGAAAAGCTGTTCATAATTAGCTTTAATCCAATCAATATGTTCATCAAGTGATGGGCCACCACCAATCACTATTGCAGTTTTACCTGCAAATTGATTTTTCAATATCGAAGCTGGTTGGTTATTTTCGACAACATTGAAAAATTGTTCTACAAAAAATGACTTTTGAGTAAAATTTGCTTTATGTGAGGTGGTTTGTTGTTTTATTAACTTATAAATTTGGCTGTAGTAGCCTGAATATTCTTCAACCACGCCTGCAGAGGCGGCTAATGAGAGTGTAATGGCGATTTGATCTTTTATAAGGAATAAATCATCTTCGCCCGATTCTATATGTTCATTAAGTTCTTCAAGACTTAGCACTTTAAGGTAGTGTTTCTGCTCCTCTGGTATATCAATATTTAACATCGACATGACTTCTGGAAGCTCTACAAAAATGTATTTACTTCCTGCTACCTGTGGAGACTCAAGAATATAATTAACCAATAAGCCAGAATCGAGACCTAGAATGATGTGTAATGTATCTTCCTTAAAAATATCCTGTTTATACTTCTTTTTAAAAGCGGTTATAGAGTCTTCTTTTTCAAAGGTATTCCTGTTGATGCAGGGCAAGTAGTACTCATCAAATTGACTAATGGCGAACTGATTATTAAAAACTGATTGTGATGTAGCCATTGTAAGTAAAACCTTCTTGTCTATTGGTATATGTTTTATCGATTCACGTTCACTGATGTTTAAATCTTAATCACAATATCTTGGATCTGTATGTTGCCAGAGCTTTCAATACCTTCTAGTAGGGCTGTGGCGCTTTCTTCTGAAACTTGTTCTATTGTGACCGTAGCTCTATTTTTAGTTGCAACAGCTCGCATTAAATTCACTCTATCAGGAATGTTTTGTTGTAACACGATTTGGAAGTTATCACCCATTTTGACGTTATTTCGACGGCCTAAATTAATGATGATTCTATTACCTTGCTTAGCAACGATTTGACCGAGTAAAGGTCGGCAATTTAGTAAATTATCAATATCTTGAGTGCTTTGTTGTAAAAGCTGATTCATAGTTTGACCATACGTTGAGCCCCAAAACCGTTGGGTTGAAGGTGAAACGGTTTCATCTCGTTCAAAATCCCACTCAGCTTCTGCTTGATAGTCTTTGCTCCACACTTTTTCACCACTAATGCCATGGAACATGGTAAACCGTAAATTAATTTGTCTTAAAGGTGTCTCATCCCATAATCCAAATAAAGAACTCGAGTATGGCTCGGTTGAAATATCCAGGATTTCCGGTTGTAAGATATATTGGCTGTCGGTTATTTCGCCAAGCCAGCTTGGTATGCGTTGGCCTTTGAAGTTGATGAGTTGGTTGGTATGGTCAAGCTTCTCCTCGGCGTGCATACGAGCAAAACTGTAGTCAGAGCCATTATTTAATATATTGCCAAACTGCTGTGATAAAGCTTGTTCAAAGTTAGCAAGTTGTCCGTATCGAAGTTGTGAGCGGTCACGCATGATGGCTTGGGGGATCATTATTGCCGCTTTTAATTGTTGGCTGTGGCATTGCTGTGCTTGGGGTTTAGACTCAAGATTGAGCCGCAACATAACCGTGATATCTGATGCGCTGATGATTTCAGACACGAGCTCAATATCGTTAGCTTGACCCATGCGTTTTATTTGAAATGCATCTTGAGTTAAGTTGCCCTGATTAATACTTTGCTGGCTATTAAAGTTCACACCCGCTTTTAAGCTGGCATAGTTTAATGCTTGATTAATCGCATCCTCGCGGGCTTTATCTATATTGCCGTCAATAATTTTGGCTTTTCCTGACACTTCAACTCTTTGCGCTAATACAGAGTGACTGAAACAAGCTGAAAGAATAACCAGCATGATAATCGTCAAATATTTAGAGCTAACGTTTGGCATGTTCATGTTCGCTTTTCACAATATCGAAGAAAAAGGGTGCCAACTCTATGACGGTTTAGCACGACTTAAATTAATTATCATAATAAAAGCAAAAACCATGCCTGTATGAGCTTTTAGCAGTGAACAGATGGAGATAAATTCTTCATTTCAAGGTAAAGGTTTTGAATGTGTGGTCGATACACTATCTATAGTGTGTTTAATGTGTGCTCTGATTGGGCCTAAAGCCAGTTAGCGGCAACATTACTGAACCTAACATCACATCAATGCTGAGACGTCATTGTAATAAGGAATAAGCCATGAGCCGTTTAATCATTTTTCCCATTGCGTTGCTAGCGGCTGCTTGCGCTAGCGAGCCGCCTGTGTCGACAAATGAGTTAGCTTATGTAGAAAAGCCTACTGAAACTAGCTTTTGGTTTAGTGATGATGCTGAAGTGCAGCCTGCGCCTTTACAATATGACATTACTAAAGCCGGTCTAGCCCCTAAATCACATGTRAATATATTGGCTGAAAAAGTCGTAAATGAATTGGTTTTACAAAATGACAGTTTACGCTCTGACCAACCTTTACTTGTCACCACTCCGGTTAATACCAGTGATTACAGCAAAACGGATGCTTTAGGCTTACAGTTACAGCAAGGTTTTGTTGCCGCTTTTCATAGTCATGAATTTAACTTGGTCGATTTAAATGTGGCGAATGCATTACGTTCAACTGAGCATGGCGAGTTTATTTTAAGTCGAGATTGGAAGTTACTTCCGTCTGATTTGCCTGTCTCTCACGTTGTCGTTTCGACTATGGATACCACACCAATGGGCTTAGTTCTTAATGCAAGAATTGTGAATGTGACTAATAATCGGGTGGTGTCAGCAGTGCAAACTTTTGTGAATATGAATAGTCTACCTGGCTATTTATCACCTTCAAATCAAGTCATTTTTCAAGATGGATTGCTTTTCCGCCATGAAGCGTCTGGTCAAGGTAATGCCGTAGTATTGGGAGCGAAATTATGAATAAGTTAGTGGTTCTATTGGTTTCATTATTGGCAATCTCGATAAGTGGTTGTGCAAGTAATGATAAATATGTGCAATGGGAAACAGAAGCGCCAGATCAGTTCCCTAAGTTAACTGCAATTGGTTATGCGCCTTTAGCGACTCAGCCTGCGAAAGAGCAGTCACATAAAGTTCTAATGGCCATGCAAGCGTCAAAAATCGCGGCATATCGAGAATTAGCCGAGCAGGTATATGGTCAACAGATTGATGCTCATAGCCAAATGAGCGACTGGATGCTCAATAACGAAACCGTTTCTGCCAATGTGTCAGGAATGATTAAAGGGGCGAAAGTCGTAAAAAGCTATCCTGCGGGGGATATGTATGTGACCGAGTTAGAGCTGGATTTTGCTCAGGTGTGGGATCTTTATCAGCAACAAAACCGCCCCCGTCGTGTAAAAGAAGTGACATACTTTTAATGTAAATTCCGACAAACATAAAAAAACCGCCAATAAAGGCGGTTTTTTTATGTTTGTCATTAACGATGATGTTTTGCCATTGGAGAAATTGCAGTTGACCTAGGATGAACTGTCTACATGGCTTAAATTGATATTAGCTTAACTTAGGCTTTTAGGTTTTGGCCTAAAGATGAAATTGTCGACGTTCGGCCTTTGTCGTTATAAGTTAAACTGGTGGCATTTCTACTCATTTGCATGGCTTGAGAAAAGCGGTTTAAGCTCGCGATATTCAGTTCGATTAAGCTAGCATTTTGATTATTGATGTCTTTACACTCTTCGAGAATGGTTTTAGCTTCAGCGACTTTCTCAATGAGTTTAGGCTCTGAATTGAGCAAAGATTTATCAGGATGATTAGCTAATTTCTCATCATTTTGTTGAAGCGTATTCAAACACGCCACTTTTTCGCGTGCAAGTGCTAACAAGGTGTCGGCATCTTGATCTGCTAAGGCTTGCTTTTCTGCAGATACAAGTTTTTTCAGCGACGACAAAGTGCCGTGCTGAAAAGATAACAGCTGTAGTAATTCATTCATAATTTACTCTTTATAAAAACCCACATCATAACGACAAGGCGTAATGCGATGATGATTGTTTATCCAAGAGCAGGTATGACGCTACTCTTGGTCGAAATTTAGTCCGCTCATGTCAGCTTCAAAGCTTGCAATATTCGCCGCTAATTTTTCAGGGTCGACTTTATAACGTCCCTCTGAAATGGCTGACTTTATTGCATCAACTTTGCTTTGATCAATTTCAGGTAAAGATGCCATGTTAGTTTGGGCTCCTTGCAGCTGCTGTGCTTGCGAGGTAATGCTGACCGAATCACTTTTAATAGGTGCGGCCTGTTGCCCAGCTGACTCGGCAGCTTTTGGGGCAGCACCTGAGTCACGATTAGTACGCAACTGAGTGTGTGATGCTGTTTTAAGATTGTTAATATCAATTGCCATTTTAGGCTCCAGCGTAATTTATGGTTTTCCTAACAGGCTATCGACCCTGGTGGAAAAAACTTTAGGAATATTTTACATCCTAACTTCAACTTCGCCAACTCCTGTGACAATGACATCTAATCGTCTGTTTGAGTTGGCATTTCTGACTCTTATTGCATCGCCTATATTGCCATCTCTTAATGCTTCACCAGCTGTTTTTATTTCAAAGCTATTTGTTTTTGCGTAAATGGATACCGAATCCCCCTTACAGACAAAACATAGGTTATTATTCAGCAATGGGGCTTTCGCTGCGACACGTCTTTTAGAGCGGGTGCCGATTATGTTGCTTGTGTTTGAGAAAAACTGTCCTCGGATACTGTGTTGGTCAACGTAATTAATTTCGATGGCTTCAGGAGTGATGAGCTCACCTTTTTCAATGATGCCAATTGCGGTGACGACGGGATACATGACTTCGACTTTAACCGATAAGTACATTTGCCAAGGGTAATCGTAGTCTGGGCTGATGCAGCTAATTTTAACGGTATTGGTTCGGTTAATCGGTCGGTCGCTTGCCATAGCAACAGAAAGAGGAGGGTAACAAGCGGGTGGCGTTAACCTTCCTTCTAAGCTTTGGGGAATGATATTCACTTTCGCATTGGGGTTGGCATTTGGACTGGTTGCAATTTTTTTTGCAACTGTCTCTTTAGCTAGCTCGGTGATGGTCGATAAAGTATAGGTAATAGTGCTTTGTTCACTGGCAAAAACCGGTAAATGAATGCAAAGAATGAGCAATAACAGTAATGTGTTTTTCTTCATATCTTGTTTCTAGCGGTGGTGGCCAGAATACCTCTATACTTTTAAGTTAAGCTAACAACGCTTTGATTTTGGATAAATGGTTATCGGGCAAATAAAGCGTCATAAGTTTGACTTTTTTGGCTTGAAAGCACCGATACGGTTTAAATAAGCAATAAGTATGCCTATTACCTAAATGCGATAGTCATCGCGACATAAATAATTGCAGCGTATGCTACAATTTGACAAATATGGCTTATGGTCGCTTTAAGTCATAAGTAATAAAGTCCTTAGGGGCAGTATAAATAAAACAAGGCAGGGTTATGTCGAGTATTCTTGAGTCAGTTAATAAACGTACGCAGCTTGTAGGTCAAAACAGATTAGAGTTGTTACTATTTAAGTTGAATGGACGTCAGCGTTTTGGCATTAATGTATTTAAAGTAAAAGAAGTGCTGCAATGTCCTCCGTTAACGACATTACCTCGTTTGAGTCCGCTGATTAAAGGTATTGCCCATATCCGTGGTTCAACCATCTCTGTGATTGATTTGAGTGCTGCAACAGGTGGGCGTCCTCTTACATCGACAGAGAATTGTTTTATTATCATTGCAGAATACAACCGAAGTATTCAAGGGTTCCTAGTCAGTTCAGTTGAACGTATTATCAATATGAACTGGGAATCGATTATGCCACCACCACAAGGGGCTGGGCGTAACTCTTATTTAACTGCGGTAACTGAAATCGAAGGTGAATTGGTTGAGATTTTAGATGTTGAAAAAATCTTAGACGAAATATCACCTGTTAAGACTGAAATCAGTGAAGAAGCTAATGAAGCGTTAACCATTGATCGTGACCAGCATTATCACATCATGGTCATTGATGATTCTGCAGTGGCCCGTAAACAAATTATTCGTTCGCTTGAGTCGCTTAATTTGCAAATTGATACCGCCATTGATGGTAAAGATGCGCTAGAAAAGCTTAAAGCGATTGCGACTGAGATGGATAATGTTGCTGAAGAAATACCTTTGATTATTTCGGATATCGAAATGCCAGAAATGGATGGTTATACCTTAACGGCTGAAATTAGAGACGATCCTAAGTTGAAAGACATTAAAGTGGTACTTCATACATCCCTTAGTGGTGTATTTAACCAA
Source organism: Shewanella sp. UCD-FRSSP16_17 (assembly GCF_001675935.1). NCBI lineage: Bacteria > Pseudomonadati > Pseudomonadota > Gammaproteobacteria > Alteromonadales > Shewanellaceae > Shewanella > Shewanella sp. UCD-FRSSP16_17. The sequence continues at coordinate 166,517 of NZ_LZFV01000002.1, read as the reverse complement.
GCAATGGTTGAGAAAGTGGGTGCCAATGACTTTATCGCCAAGTTTAATCCAGATGAATTAGCATCTGCTGTAAATAAACACCTAATTTTATAAGCAATATTGATAAGTCTGACTATGATTAAATAGATAGTCAGACAGTTATTGTGAGCAATACGTTGTGCTTGTCGATAGTCGTGATAAGTTAATAAAAGTAACCTGTTCACTCTGAAGTGACGCTAGTGTCATTTCTTATAATAGGATGTAAATGTGACGAATAAATCACTCGCTGAAGCAGAATATAATCAGTTTAAGCTCTTTTTAGAACAGCACAGCGGCATTGTATTAGGTGACAACAAGCAATATTTAGTAAGAAGCCGATTAGCTCCTTTGATGGGTAAATATGATTTGCCGTCATTATCAGAAGTGGTTAAAAGGTCGATGAAGCCAACGGAAAGGCATTTAAGGGCGGAAGTCATTGATGCAATGACAACGAATGAGACCTTGTGGTTTAGGGACAAATATCCGTTCGAGTTGCTCAATAATGCGTTATTACCTGAATACAGTCGCTTAGGAAGACCGTTAAAAATTTGGTCTGCTGCTTGTTCTTCAGGCCAAGAGCCTTATTCGCTTGCGATGACGATTTTGGAATACCAGCAACGTAAACCAGGCGCATTACCGGGTAATGCAACCATTCAAGCGACAGATTTATCTCCGTCAATGCTTGAGCGTTGTAAAAATGCTGAATACGATAGTTTAGCCCTCGCTAGAGGGTTATCACCTGAGCGTAAGCGCCAATTTTTTGATCCTTTGCCTTCCGGTAACATGAAAGTAAAAGATAATGTAAAGCGTTTGGTAAACTTTAGGGCACACAATCTTCTTGAAAGTTATAGCCTTTTAGGAAAGTTTGATATTATTTTTTGCCGTAATGTTCTGATTTATTTTGCCCCAGAGGCAAAAGCAAAAATATTGCGGCAATTTGCTGCCGCTTTAAACCCTAACGGTATTTTGTTTTTAGGGGCGTCAGAGTCTATCTCGGGATTAACGGACGAGTTCAATATGGTTAGGTGCAACCCTGGTATATATTACCAGAAGAAGAGTTAACTATAATCTATTGTAATAGTTGAATATTTTTATTTATTAATGCCAGCATTCGTTGGCATTTTCATTTTTATCATTTCATTTCTAATAATCTAATTTTTTTGGCATAAGCTTTGCTTTAATTCTGTCAGTTAGCTGGTGGAGGCAATTTTATGGCGATTAATTTTGAAAATGGTTTAGGTATACATCAATACTCTTTGGGCATACGTGCACAACGGGCTGAAGTGCTATCCAGCAACATCGCCAATGCTAATACGCCAGGTTATAAAGCTCGAGATGTCGACTTTGCTGCTGCAATGAACAGCGCACGCGCTAAGCAAAGTGGATTACAGATGAGTCAAACAACTGACAAACATTTCGACTTGAAAGCGTTAAGCCAGGAAAACGTAAAGTTTAGAGTGCCTAATCAACCAGATACAGGTGATGGCAACACCGTTGATTCTCAACAAGAACAAGCGGCCTTTATGCAGAATTCCTTGGAATATCAAATGTCACTGGGTTTTCTTGAAAGCAAGTTCTCAGGCATGCGTAAAGCTATTAGAGGTGATTAATCATGAGTCTATTTAATATTTTTAATGTGTCGGGTTCTGGTATGTCAGCACAATCAGTGCGACTTAATACTACCGCCAGTAACATTGCCAATGCTGATTCAGTTTCCAGTAGTGTTGATCAAACTTATAAGGCTCGTCACCCGATTTTTGAAGCCGAAATGGCCAAAGCAAGCCATGAGCAAAATAGTTCTCACAGTGTCAGTGTTAAGGGCATTGTTGAAAGTGATAAACCGTTATTAAAGGAGTTTTCTCCTGATCATCCTATGGCTGATGGTGACGGCTTTATTTACAAACCGAATGTCAATGTGATGGAAGAGATGGCGGATATGATTTCAGCATCTCGTTCTTATCAAATGAATGTCCAAGTGGCTGATGCGGCAAAATCTATGCTGCAACAAACACTTCGTATGGGTAAGTAATATGAATTTTGTGGGGGGTAAAAGATGAGCCTCATTAATCCTTACAGCAGTCAGTCTTTACCACAGACTCAATCTGCTAGTAGTACTGGTATTGCATCCAATACACAAGAAACAGCCAGTACGGGGAATGCATTTTTAGACAGTGTGGCCTTACAAGGAGAGCCAGAAACACCTGAACCTAATAGCCAGGAACTGACTCAATCAGATTTCTTTGCTTTATTGAGTCAACAGTTATCAATGCAAGATCCATTTAAGCCTGTTGAAAACGATCAAATGATTTCGCAAATGGCATCATTCTCAACCGTTGACGGTATTGCCAAGTTGAATGAAGAAATTCTCAACTTAAATAACTTAACGAGTTCGAGTCAGGCGCTGCAGGCTTCAAGTTTAGTAGGCCGTAAAGTGTTAATTCCGTCTGATACGGGGCACATATCGTCAGATAGTCCAGAAGTCAATGGCGTGATAAGTACACCAACTTCTATCGATACGATAACAGTCAGTATTGAAGATGAAAGTGGCCAAGTTATTAAAACCTTTGAAGTTGACGGCTCTGCTGGCGGTAACATTGATGTGTCATGGGATGGGCTAGATAAAAATGGCGACCCAGCTCCTGAAGGCAATTACGCGATAAAAGCGAACGGCAAAATTGATGGAAAATCAGAAGATTTAGCAGTATCGACCTATGCGCATGTGACGAGCGTGTCACTGGGTAACACCACAACAGGGGCAATATTAAACCTACGTGGTATTGGTGGTATTCAGTTGTCAGATGTCTTAGCTGTCACTGAAAGTTAATTAGCTTATCAAATTTAAAGCTGGCAGCTGTGGCAGTCAGTAAAACAAACAGAATGAGTAGGAAAGGGGTGAATTATGTCGTTTAACATTGCTTTGAGTGGTATTTCTGCAGCTCAAAAAGATCTCAATACCACTGCGAATAACATTGCTAACGTTAACACCGTAGGCTTTAAAGAATCTCGTGCCGAGTTTGCTGACGTATATGCTAATTCAATTTTCTCAAACAGCAAAACTGCTGTCGGTGGCGGTGCGACAACGACACAGGTTGCACAGCAATTTCAGCAAGGCAGTTTACAGTTTACTAGTAACTCTTTAGATATGGCGATAAGTGGCGGTGGTTTCTTTGTGACATCATCAGGTGTGGGAGTTCAAGATCACGCATTCACTCGTGCTGGCGCATTTAAAGTTAACTCAGAAAGTTACATGACTGATTCAGCTGGTAACTATTTACAAGGGTTCCCAGTCGATGCTGACGGTAACTCTACCTCGGTTAGTTTAACGACGACTCAACCAATTAAGATCCCTGATACGGCAGGTAGCCCAGTAAAAACTGAGAATATTGGCCTACAAATGAACCTTGATGTGGGTGAAACGCCATTAGATCCTGCTAACTTTGATCCCAACGATCCTGACACGTTTAATAAATCGACTTCAGTGACGATTTATGACTCACTTGGTGAATCGCACATTATGACCACCTATTTTGTTAAGCCGACAGAAGGGGCTTATACCGGTGAAAGTAATTGGGTTGCATTCTATGCTGTAGATGGCAAACAAGTTGATATTGACCAAGCAAATGGTGGTTCATACGGCGCTGATACGACTGGTGACGGTGTTGCTGATACGACAAGGTTTGCTGAAAATGCATCAGGTTGGAAAGGCTCGGTATTAAAGTTCAATGATGCGGGCGCATATACAGGCTCAGATCCTGCGGTGGTTGAAACTGTTGAGCTGGGTGTTAATGGTGCTAACGTATTAGGCCCTGGCGCTGATGGCAGTCAAAAAGTCACCGTTGGATTTAATAACCCAACTCAATATGCATCTCCATTTGAAGTGACTGAGTTAACTCAAGATGGTACAACCGTCGGTCGTTTGACTAACGTAGGTATTGGCGAAGATGGCTTAGTGACAGCAAGTTACAGTAACGGTTCGACTGAACCATTAGCTCGAGTTGCTTTGGTTCGTTTTGCTAACGAGCAAGGTTTAACCCAAGTGGGTAATACTTCTTGGAAAGCCAGCTTAGATTCTGGTTCAGCGCTAGCAGGTGAAGCAAATAGTGGTACCTTTGGTAGTATTCGTTCATCAGCACTTGAACAATCTAACGTTGATTTGACCACTGAGTTAGTGGATTTGATTTCTGCACAACGTAACTTCCAAGCGAACTCTCGTACACTTGAAGTGAATAACACGTTAAATCAGTCGATTCTTCAAATTCGATAAGTTTGACTTGTTTTGACAAAGAGTTGCCGCAACGGCAACTCTTTGCCTTTTCGTTTTTTGCCTCTTATTGTTTTTCTTTTCACTTCCTGCTTTTCAAATACATTTCATTTAGTTAGCCATTCTCTATTCACAATTTATATATTGGCACACTCATTGCTAGTTCTAGTTATATCTTTAGTTATGTAAAAAGTTTGACGGAGCGGCAGATGGACAAATTACTGTATGTTGCCATGAGTGGGGCAAAGCAAAATATGAATGCTTTGGCTGTTCGTGCCAATAATTTAGCCAATGCGAATACCGATGGTTTTAAAGCTGATTTGGCTCAAGCTCGCTCTATGCAAGCATTTGGGGAAGGCTTACCGACACGTGTCTTTTCTATGACTGAAAGCCCTGGGCAAAATTTTAGTTCAGGCCCAATTAAAACTACGGGTCGTGATTTAGACATTGCGATTAAAGATAAAGGTTGGATTGCAGTGCAAGGTGCTGATGGCGGCGAAGCGTATACCCGCTCCGGTAGTCTAAGTTTTGACAGTACAGGCTTATTAACTAATGGTCGAGGCAACCCTGTTATGGGAGAGGCTGGACCGATAGTTTTGCCACTACCAATCGACAAAGTTCAAATCTCGCCTGATGGCATTATTTCTGTAAGACCTCAGGGCGCAACTGCGGATGTGGTTGAAGAAGTGGCCCGAATTAAATTAGTTAATCCATCAAATGAAGAAATGATGCGTGGTGAAGATGGGTTATTTAGGCTGACTTCGGGCTTAAATGCGCCGAACGATCCTAATGTGAATATCGAAACAGGGGCTGTTGAAGGCAGTAATGTTAACGCTGTTTCAGAAATGGTGGCGTTAATTGATATCCAGCGTCAATACGAAATGCAAGTGAAGATGATGAAAAATGCCGAAGAGCTAGACCGTGCTTCATCATCCTTAATGAGAGTGAGTTAGGAGTAATAATTATGCATCCCGCTTTATGGATCAGTAAAACAGGCTTAGATGCCCAACAAACCGATATTGCAGTTATTTCTAATAACGTGGCGAATGCGAGCACCGTAGGCTACAAAAAAAGCCGTGCAGTATTCGAAGACTTGCTATATCAAACAGTCAATCAAGCTGGTGGTATAAGTGCTGATAATACTAAGCTGCCGAATGGTTTGAACATTGGTGCCGGTACTAAGGTCGTGGCAACTCAAAAAATGTTCACCCAAGGTAACATGTTAACCACTGATAACTCTTTAGATTTAATGATTGAAGGCCCTGGATTTTTTGAAGTCGAGATGCCTGATGGCACCGCTGCTTATACCCGAAATGGTCAATTTAGCTTAGATGAAAATGGCCAGATTGTGACTCCAGGTTCTGGTTATGTCGTGCAACCGTCAATCACCATACCTGATGACGCAACTTCAATTACAGTCTCTGCCGAAGGTGAAGTATCCGTAAAATTATCTGGCGCGACAGAAAGCACAGTTGTTGGACAGTTAGCCATGAGCGATTTCATTAATCCATCAGGGTTAGATCCATTAGGGCAAAACTTGTATACCGAAACTGGCGCAAGTGGAACGCCTATTCAGGGCACAGCTTCTTTAGATGGCTTAGGCGCTATTCGCCAAGGGGCATTAGAAACATCAAATGTTAATGTGACTGAAGAGCTAGTAAACCTGATTCAAAGTCAGCGTATTTACGAAATGAACTCTAAAGTGATATCAGCTGTTGATCAGATGATGTCTTACGTGACTCAGAACCTATAACTGTTATTGAAAGGAACTGGATTATGAATAAATACCTAGCGTTAGCATCCGTTATTTTCATTGCCGGTTGTAGTTCAACGCAACAAAAACCTATACCTGATGATCCATTTTATGCGCCAGTGTATCCAGAAGCACCACCAACTAAAATGGTGTCGACGGGGTCGATTTACATGGACCATCAATCGTCGAGCTTATATTCAGATATACGAGCACATAAAGTCGGTGACATTATCACAGTGTTGTTAAATGAATCGACTCAAGCTAAAAAAAGCGCCAATAACGAAATCAAAAAAGACTCTAATTTGAGTGTTGACCCTATCTATGCTGGTGGCGGCAATGTGACCATTAAAGGTGTACCACTTGATTTACGTTATTCTGATGCGATGGACACCAAGCGTGAAGCTGATGCTGACCAATCTAACAGCCTTGATGGCAGTATCTCAGCTAACGTGATGCAAGTGCTCAGTAATGGCAACTTGGTTATCCGTGGTGAAAAATGGATTTCGATTAACAATGGCGATGAATTTATTCGTGTTACAGGCATGGTAAGAAGTCAAGATATCACTCCTGAGAATACAGTTCAGTCAACTCGAGTAGCCAATGCCCGCATTCAATATAGCGGAACGGGTACATTTGCAGATGTTCAAAAAGTAGGGTGGTTAAGCTCATTCTTTATGAGCGAATGGTGGCCTTTCTAAGGAGTATGCCATGAAAATTTCATCTTTATTTATTTCCATTGCCCTTACCGCCTCAGTTGCATTAACGGTATTTTCTGCGCCAGTTCAAGCACAGCGAATTAAAGATATTGCCAACGTTCAAGGTGTACGTAGTAACCAACTGATTGGTTATGGCCTTGTGGTTGGTTTGCCCGGCACTGGTGAAAAAACCAAATACACTGAACAAACATTCAGAACCATGCTGAAAAACTTTGGCATTAATTTACCTGATAATGTGAACCCTAAAACCAAGAATGCGGCCGTGGTAGCGGTACATGCAGAGATGCCAGCATTTATTAAGCCCGGTCAAAATATTGACATTACCGTATCGAGTTTAGGTGAAGCAAAAAGCTTACGTGGTGGTACTTTACTGCAAACCTTTTTAAAAGGGGTTGATGGCAATGTTTACGCTATTGCACAGGGTAGTCTAGTGGTTAGTGGTTTCAGTGCAGAAGGTTTAGATGGTTCGCAAGTGATTCAAAATACGCCAACAGTTGGGCGTATTCCTGGTGGCGCGATTGTTGAACGCAGTGTGATGAGTCCATTTGCGACAGGGGATCATCTAACTTTTAACCTACGTCGTTCAGATTTTTCTACCGCTAAAAGTATGGCAGATGCAATTAACGACTTTTTAGGTCCAGGTATGGCAAGAGCGTTAGATGCAACCTCTATTCAAGTCAGTGCGCCTCGTGATGCATCACAGCGAGTTTCTTTTTTAGCGACATTAGAAAATGTTGAAGTCGAGATAGCTGATGAATCTGCGAAAGTGATTGTTAACTCACGCACTGGCACCATTGTCGTTGGCCAAAATGTGCGTTTAATGCCTGCAGCTGTGACGCATGGCGGATTAACGGTCACCATTGCAGAAGCAACGCAAGTTTCGCAGCCAAATGCATTTGCAAATGGTCAAACGGTTGTCACTACAGATAGCACAATTGATGTTGCTGAAGAAGACAGTCGTATGTTTTTGTTTGACCCTGGTACGACATTAGATGAGCTTGTACGTGCAGTTAACCTGGTTGGCGCAGCGCCTTCTGATGTGCTTGCAATATTAGAAGCGTTAAAGATGGCAGGCGCTTTGCATGGTGAACTTATCATCATCTAAATATTGTCGGTACGACTATGGAAAAGCTGTCAAATTCATCGCACTTTCTGGATCTAGGAGGACTAGATTCATTACGTTCTCAGGCTCAGAAAGACGAGAAAGCGGCACTTAAAGAAGTCGCTAAACAGTTTGAAGGTATCTTTATTCAAATGCTGATGAAAAGCATGCGTGATGCTAACGCAGCTTTTAAATCAGACAGTCCAATGAACAGTCAAACCACTGAGTTTTTTGAGAACATGCGTGATCAACAAATGTCAGTGGACTTGTCTGATAAAGGTATGCTGGGCATTGCTGATTTAATGGTTCAGCAATTATCACCTCAAGATACACCATTTAAGCCTGCCTCTGTCCTTCGTGGCGATATTGATGCAAACATTCAACATGGTTTATTTGATAACAAATCAGCAGATATTGCGGTCAGTCCAATAGCGTCATTTGCGCAAAAAACACCCAATAAACCAGTAGTAAATGTTAATCAGCTTGCCAGTCATCACTCGGTTATCGATGAGCAAGCAATGGCGAAAATTCTGGCAGGCGAAAAGGGTACTTCAGTTGCCGCTAATGGCAATCAATTGCCGCAATCAGTCAATAAAGCGCCGTCTGAATTTAGCAACCCTGCGCATTTTGTTAATACGCTTTATCCCCATGCTGAAAAAGCAGCTAAAGCCCTGGGAACAACACCTGAAGTGTTGCTTGCTCAGTCAGCACTTGAAACAGGCTGGGGTCAGAAAATGATCAGACGTCAAGACGGCACGGCTAGTAATAACCTGTTTAACATTAAAGCCGATACTCGCTGGCAGGGTGATAAGACATCGGTGAACACCTTGGAGTATGAGCAAGGCAAGGCTGTTAAACAAAGAGCTGACTTTAGAATGTACGACAGTATTGAACAAAGCTTTAATGATTTTGTGTCCTTTATTGCCAATGGTGAACGTTACCAAGAGGCCAAAAAAGTGGCTGCAGAACCTGCAAAATTTATTAATGAGTTACAAAAAGCTGGCTACGCCACTGATCCTCAATACGCAAAGAAAGTGCTAAAAGTGATGGAAACAGTGACTAATGGACTTAAGTCTGCATTACCAGGAGAGACTAACTAATGGCTGTTGATTTATTAAATATCGCCCGCACCGGCGTACTGGCGGCTCAATCTCAAATGGGCGTTACCAGTAATAACATTGCTAACGCCAATACGATTGGCTATCACCGTCAAGTTGCCGAGCAGTCGTCGTTAGAATCCCAAAAGATTGGTAACAGCTTTTATGGCACGGGTACTTACGTTACTGATGTAAAACGGATCTACAATGACTTTGCTGCCAGAGAGTTACGTATAGGTCAAACCTCAATGAGCGCCGCAGAAACTCGTTACACCAAAATGAATGAGATGGATCAGCTCTATTCACAAATTGGTTCAATGGTGCCAGATCGATTAAATGACTTTTTCTCAAGCATTAATAGTGTGGCGGATTTACCAACCGATATCGGTATGCGTGACAGTATGCTTGGCGCAGCGCAACAAGCTGCAAGTAGCCTAAATCAAATGCAGTCTCATCTCGACTCACAGATGAAACAGACTAATAGTCAAATCGGTGCGATGGCTGATCGCATCAATGAAATCAGCAATGAGCTGGCTAGCATTAATCTAGAGCTAATGAAAAGCGAAAGTCCAGACAGCCAGTTACTAGATAAACAAGATGCACTTATTTTGGAGTTAAGTGAGTATTCCGAAGTCAACGTTATTCCGCTTGAGAATGGTGCTAAAAGTGTCATGTTAGGCGGCTCTGTGATGCTGGTGTCTGGTGAAGTTTCAATGCAAATCGGTACCACGACTGGAGACCCTTATCCCAATGAATCTCGTTTGACCACAACCACTGGTAATCAAAGTTTAGTTATTGATGGCTCAAAACTAGGCGGTCAACTTGGGGAGCTATTTAAATTTCGCGATGAAACCTTAGTGCCTGTTGGCCAAGAATTAGGTCAATTAGCGTTAGGTATTGCTGATGCATTCAATGAAATGCAGTCAAATGGCTATGATTTAAATGGTGAAATTGGTCAAAATATATTTACTGATATAAATGATCCACTGATGTCAGCTGGGCGTGTCGGTGAATTTGACGGAAATACTGGTACTGCCAAAATCCGAGTCAACATAGATGATGTCGGTGAATTGACAGGAAGTTCATATGAACTGTCGTTTACTGCACCTTCAACCTATGAGTTAAAAGATACTAAAACAGGTGAAGTACAAGCTTTGACCTATGATGCTGTCAATAACCAGTTAACGGGCGGAGATGGATTCAGTATCCAAATTGACTCGGTGCCAGCAGGTTTTGCAGATGGTGATAAGTTTGAAATTAGACCTAATGCAGGCGCCGCAGCAGGTATTGGTGTCGAAATGACCGATCCCAAAGGTATTGCAGCTGCTGCCCCTAAAATTACTGGTGAACCCACTAACTCGGGTGACACCAGTGTTAAGTTAACTAGCATAGATAGAGCAAATGCTAATTTCCCTGTGACTGATAGTGAAATCACTATTCAAATCGATACCGTTACAAATACTTATCAAGCTTTTGACGCCAGTGGCGCAGCAATTGGTGGCCCAACGGCATTTACTCCTCCACAAATTAGTACACCTTATGGTTTTGATTTTGAAATTAGCGACACGTCAACAGCTGGCGTAACCGACAGTTATACCTTCGATTTATCATTTGCCGAAGGAGATAACAGCAATGCGATAGAAATGGCGAAACTGTCAGATGAAAAATTAATGAATGGCGGCACAACGACCTTAGCTGGCGTGTTTGAAGGTAGTAAGCTTGATATTGCTAGCAAAACCAAAGCCGCTGCCGTGTCTTTTGAATCAAATGAAGCTGTTTATCTACAAGCATATAACCGTGTACAAAGTGAGTCGGGAGTGAACTTAGATGAAGAAGCTGCCAACTTAATGCGTTATCAACAATCTTACCAAGCTTCAGCCAGGATCATGACAACAGCTCAGCAAATGTTTGATTCATTGCTTAGTTCTGTTCGTTAGGAGAATTAGTCATGCGTATTTCAACTGCTCAAATGTTTCATCAAAATACTTTAAGTCTGTCTAAAGGTCAGTCTTCAACCAATAAAATTTTGGAACAACTGGCAAGTGGCAAAAGGCTCAATACCGCGGGAGACGATCCTGTTGCAGCTATTGGTGTTGATAACTTAAAACAGAAAAACGCCTTGGTGGATCAATTCGTCAAGAATATTGACTATGCACAAAAGCACCTTGGATTAAGCGAAAGTAAGTTAGGCAGCACAGAAACAATTATGAGTAGTATGCGTGAGCAACTACAGCGCGCCGCAAACGGCAGCCTATCTCAATCGGAACGGCAAATGATTGCCGATGAAATGAAAGATAGTCTCGAAGAGTTAATGTCGATTGCCAACACAAAAGACGAATCGGGTAATTATATCTTTGCTGGCAACAATACTAATAATCCACCTTTTGCGTTTGATAATAATGGTCAAATAATTTACAGCGGTGACAGTGGCGAGCGGCAAAGTATCGTTGCCTCGGGTGTTACCATCGGAACAAATGTGCCAGGTGACACTGTGTTTATGAACGCTCCTAATCCGCTTGGTGATTATGGTGTCAATTATTTGCCATCTCAACAGGGTGATTTTGTTGTTGATAAGGCGGCCATTTTTGATTCTGCCGCACACGTAGAAGATACCTATACCTTTAAGTTTGTTGATAACGCTGGTGTCCTTGATTTACAAATTGAAGATTCGGGCGGCACCGTCGTATCAACGGTTGCAAACTTTGATCCTAGCAATCCGGTAAGTTTTAACGGCATAGAAGTTCAACTGTCAGGTCAGCCTGTCGCGGGTGACTCTTTTACCATGGAACCTCAAGAAACCGTTAGTATTCTAGATACCTTTAATGAAGCGATTGCGATGCTTGAAGATCCTACTATTCCAAATACTTCTCAAGGAAACTCAAAGTTGGCACAGCTATTGAATAATATCGATAGTGGTCAAAATCAAGTCAGTACAGCAAGAAGTATTGCTGGCAATAGCTTGAAAAGTTTAGAGAGTATCTCTACGAATCACGCTGAAGAAAAAATCGTTAATGATAGCGCATTATCCATGCTTGAAGATTTGGACTATGCCGCAGCAATAACTGAATTTGAAAAACAGCAACTGGCATTAAATGCCGTGTCGAGTGTGTTCGGCAAAGTCGGTTCTATTTCGTTGTTTGATTATATCTAGTAAGGCGTTCAGATCTTGCAAGATATATAAAGCAAGAAAGACCAACGTTAAATTGTAAAATTTAGCCAAGCTCCAAAGTCTTGGCAACAAAACTAAGAATGAGGATTTATTTATGGCTATTACAGTAAATACCAATGTTACATCAATGAAAGCACAGAAGAACTTAAATGCGTCGACGCAAAATTTAAGTACTTCGATGGAACGTTTATCAAGTGGTTTACGTATTAACAGTGCAAAAGATGATGCGGCCGGTCTAGCTATTTCTAACCGCTTGAACTCGCAGGTTCGTGGGTTAGAGGTTGGTATGCGTAATGCGAACGATGCAATTTCGATAGCGCAAATCTCAGAAGGTGCGATGCAAGAACAGACAAACATGTTGCAGCGTATGCGTGATTTGACTATTCAATCTGAAAACGGTGCAAACAGCCCTGACGATTTAGCAGCATTGAAAGCTGAGATGGATCAATTAGCGGAAGAAATCACCGCGATTGGTAATAGTACGGCTTTCGGTGACACGAAATTATTAACAGGTGACTTTTCTGCTGGTAAAACGTTCCAAGTTGGTCACCAAGATGGTGAAGATATCAGCATTACAGTTAAAACAAGTAATGCGACAAGTCTATCTGTTGCAGCATTAACAAATGCGACTTCAGCAGGACGTGCATCAGCGCTAACCAAAATTGATGCTGCAATTAAAAATATTGATACTCAACGTGCAGATTTAGGTGCAAAACAAAACCGTCTAGCACATAACATTGCAAACAGTGCAAATACGCAAGCTAACGTTGCAGATGCTAAGTCGCGTATTGTTGATGTTGATTTCGCGAAAGAAACCGCTGAAATGACTAAAAACCAAGTGTTGCAACAAACGGGTAGTTCAATGTTGGCTCAAGCTAACCAATTGCCACAAGTGGCGCTATCATTATTAGGTTAATGACACCGAGTTAACACCCTAAAGCTTTTTATAAAATCTTTCGGGCTAAAAATTAAGCCATACTTGTTTAAATAATAACAAGTATGGCTTTTTTGTTTATTTAAGTTATTGATTTTATGTGATTAAGACTTGATGTGCGAAAAATGTTCAAAAAAATTCTAAAGTAACCTAAATTGCTGCCGTTAAAGTATTTGTAACCCAATAGACCCGCCTGGCAATAGAGACAGGCAAGTTTTAAAGCCAGGTATAAAGAGGAAACAAATTATGGCTATTACAGTAAATACAAACGTAACATCAATGAAAGCGCAAAAGAACTTAAATGCTTCTACAGGTAACTTAGCAACCTCAATGGAGCGTTTATCAAGTGGTTTACGTATTAACAGCGCAAAAGATGATGCGGCTGGTTTAGCTATTTCGAACCGTTTGAACTCTCAAGTTCGTGGTTTAGAAGTGGGTATGCGTAACGCTAACGACGCAATCTCAATCGCTCAAATCTCTGAAGGCGCAATGCAAGAGCAAACAAACATGCTTCAGCGTATGCGTGATTTAACGGTACAATCTGAGAATGGTGCAAACAGTACTGAAGATTTAGCGGCTCTTAAAGCTGAAATGGACGAACTTGCACTAGAAATTACTGAAATTGGTAATAACACCGCATTTGGTGAAACTAAATTATTAGATGGTAGTTTTTCAGGTGGTAAAAACTTCCAAGTAGGTCACCAAGATGGTGAAGATATCACTATTACAGTTAAAACAAGTGACTCTACAAGCTTATCAGTTGCCGCACTAACTAACGCAACATCAGCGGGCCGTGCTTCTGCTCTGTCTAAAATCGATGCGGCAATTAAAACAATTGATAGCCAACGTGCAGATTTAGGTGCGAAACAAAACCGTCTTGCGCATAACATCGCTAACAGTGCAAATACACAAGCAAACGTTGCAGATGCTAAATCACGTATTGTAGATGTTGATTTCGCGAAAGAAACCGCTGAAATGACTAAAAACCAAGTGTTACAACAAACAGGTTCTGCGATGCTTGCACAAGCTAACCAGTTACCTCAAGTGGCATTATCTCTTCTATAATTTGATTAGTTAATTAAATTTTGATGATTAGAGAAGGGAGATCTTGTTAGGTCTCCCTTTTGTCGTTTTGATATTGATTATCGTACTAAACTAATTAAGAGGCGTAAGATGGCTATGGATATCAATTTTACTGGTACCTCAAATACCCTTACTGATAATATGGGGACTCGTCAACTGACTGAGAGTAAAGCTCAGGTCGCAGAAGAAAAAACCAAAGTTGCTGAGTTAGTAAAGTCAGATCAACAAGCTAAAGACTATGTTGATAAAGAGTCAAATAATCAAGAGTTAACCGAAGTTACTGATGACCTAAATGATATGGCGTCAATAATGCGTAAAGGGCTTGCCTTTAAAGTGGATGATGACTCTGGGAAAAATGTGATCAGTGTCATGGATATTGACTCTGGTGATGTCATTAGGCAAATACCTAATGAAGAAGCGTTAGAACTGTCGAAAAAATTAGCTGAAGTGGCAGGGATTTTGCTTAATACAGAGGCATAATTAAGGCGTTTTTTTGCTTTAATATTAATGTAAGAATTATTGAATAATAGGTGAGGAATTTATGGCATTAACAGCAACTGGTATTGGCTCAGGTCTAGATATCAACACCATTGTCGGTGTACTCGTCGATGCTGAAAAACTCCCTAAAGAAGCATTATTCGATAAAAGTGAAGCGACAATAGATGCAAAAGTGTCAGCCATTGGTTCGTTGAAAAGTAAATTATCGACATTCCAAGATGCACTAGAGAAGTTGAGTGACCCAGATGCACTTAATATTCGAAAAGTGTCGACTGGCGAAAGCATTTATTTTGGCGCTACAGCCGATAAGAATGCACAATCAGGCAGTTATCAAATTCAAGTCGAACAGCTGGCGTCTTCTCATAAAGTGGCTGGAGCTAATGTGGCCGACCCGAGTTTAGGGGTGGGAACTGGTAGCCTGGATTTATCGGTTAATGGTGAAGCTTTCTCAGTAGATATTGAAGCCACTGATTCACTTGATGATATCGCCAAAAAAATCAATGGCGCTACAGACAATTCTGGTGTAACCGCAACGATCATTAAAAGTGATGATGGTAGCCGTATCGTGTTTAGCTCTGATGAGCCAGGTACCGACAATGAAGTGACAATGACTGCGAATGATACAGCCGGCTCAGGGTTAAATGACATGTTTGGCGCTGGAAATTTGACGACACTTCAAAATGCGGAAAATGCCGTTATCTATATTGATGGTCAAAAGGTTACTTCTCAATCTAATGAAATTACCGATGCCATTGCTGGTGTCACGCTTTCGCTAACTGATGCTGATGTATCAAAAACCTCAACATTAAAAATTGAGCAAGATGACGAGCTAGTTAAAGAAAATGTGCAAGCATTTGTGGATGCATACAATACGTTAGTGACTTCAATCAGTGATATGTCTAAATATGACACTGAAAAAGAAGAAGCCGCTGCGCTGCAAGGGGATTCAATGATTCGTTCGATAGAATCCCAAATGAGAAGCATGATCAGTAATCGAGTCGATGTTGACGGACAGAGCGTTGCATTATATGACATTGGTATTGAAACTGATCGATACGGAAAAATGTCAATTAATACCGAAAAACTAGATGAATCTATCAGTGAAAACATGGATTTAGTTGAAGGATTATTTGCGACTCCTGACACAGGTATTGCAAGCCAATTAGATACCATGGTCGAAGGTTATGTTAAAACGGGTGGGTTAATTGATAGCCGTAATAATAGTTTAACCAGTGAGAAAAGCCGTTTAGACGATCAGCGTGATGCGTTTAGTTTGAAAATGGAGTTACTTGAAGCACGTTTATTTAAACAGTTTAATGCCATGGATTTGGTCGTTGCATCATTGAATCAACAAAGCTCTGGATTAACAGAGCGATTAAATTCATTACCAGGCTCTGTGCCAAGTAGCTAATTTATATGAAACAACTATCTGAAAAAAACCTGCAAATAGAAGAATTGCTAAAAAATATTGATAATACTCCTTCAGAAAATGAATCTTCTGATGAGTTGGTATCTAACTTGCTAGTACTTATAGGTGAGCGTCAAATTTTACTCGATAACCTGAAATTTGAAGATGAAGAAACTGAAAGAAAAATGTTAGAACAACAGATTTCTATTGGCAAAGTGTTTGAGCAGAAGGTCATAGCATTGCAAAAACACATTCAATCTTTACTTCAGGCTAGAAAGAAAAATCAGCGCCAAATTAATGTTTATCAATCTATAGACTCAAATAAGTAGCAAAGGTGAACCCTATGAGAGGATCAATTAAATCTTACCAAAAGGTATCAATCGACAGTGAGATAGCTGTTGCTTCTCCACATCGAATTATTCAAATGATGTTCGATGGTGCTTTATTACGATTAGCGCAAAGCCGATACGCAATTGAAAATCATGATTTACAGGCTAAAGGTGTCGCGATTAACAAAGCAATAGGTATCATAAATGGCTTGAATAATAGTCTTAATATGGACGTCAAAGACTCTGTTGCAAGCAATTTAAGTGATCTTTATGATTTCATGTTACGCCGTATTTCAGAGGCAAACGTGAATAATGATGTGATAGCCATTGATGATGTCACAAACATCCTTAGAACGATTAAAGAAGGTTGGGATGCAATCCCTGCAGAGATGCATCAAATGACGTCAGAAGCGAGTTAATTTTGATATCATTGTAAAGGGCGCCATAGGCGCCTTTTTTGTATTTCGACAGGTAAAAATGAGCGTCTCTATTCGTCCATTAATGGCATTTCCAGTCTGGCTTATCGTATTGGTTGTATATAAAAACAGCTGTTAGTGACTTAAATCAATAGCATGGTAGAATATTGGCTGATCAAGCTTGATTCTCTTGCTCTGATAATACAGTATTTATTTTTGCGTATTCGTTTAAACTTTATTGCAGTTTTGGCTATATTTAAGTAAAGATTAAAAAATATGTGTTCGCGATCTTCTATGTTAATGTTTATATTATAATTGTGTCATCTGACTCATAGAAATATAGCGTGATAAACTACATTCAAGTCAGGTGAGCGTTATTGATTTTTGATAACGAAGAATTTTGACTCTGAATTACTAATAACTAGAGCTTTGGCCTTCTTAATGATGCAAATAGAACAACGAATTTTAATTGTTGCTGAACCTTCTGAGCGCGTGTCTCGTCTTTGTTGTATTTTTGAATTTTTAGATGAAAAACATCACCTCATTTCAACTGATGATCTTGCGCCGTTAACTCGTGACTCTCGTTTTAGAGCTTTAGTTATCGACACTGAATCTGTTTCAGCTGAATTCATTAAAGATGTGCAATCCTCAATTCCTTGGCAACCCGTTCTATTAATCGGTTCGCAAGAGATTAATGGCGTGAATGTACTTGGTACAATCGAAGAGCCAATAAACTATCCTCAGCTCACTGAGCTGCTTCATTTTTGCCAAATTTACGGTCAAGCTAAGCAACCTCAAATACCAACCAGCGCTAATCAAACCAAACTGTTTAGATCACTTGTTGGTCGTAGTGAAGGGATTGCCAATGTTCGTCACCTAATAAGCCAAGTCGCAACGTCTGATGCCACAGTGTTAGTGCTGGGCCAATCTGGTACAGGTAAGGAAGTGGTTGCTCGTAATATTCATTATATGTCAGAGCGACGTGATGGACCGTTTATTCCTGTCAATTGTGGTGCTATTCCACCTGAGTTATTAGAAAGTGAGTTATTTGGCCATGAGAAAGGCTCTTTTACTGGCGCGATTTCTACCCGTAAAGGTCGTTTTGAATTAGCTGAAAACGGCACATTATTTCTAGATGAAATTGGCGATATGCCGCTGCAGATGCAAGTAAAACTATTACGTGTATTGCAAGAAAAAGTCTTTGAACGTGTCGGTGGTTCTAAAACGATTACAACAGATGTGCGCGTGGTTGCTGCGACTCATCGTGATCTTGAAACCATGATTGATAAGAATGAGTTTCGTGAAGATTTATACTATCGACTAAACGTATTTCCAATTGAAATGCCGTCGTTAAGTGAACGACGTGATGACGTACCACTGTTACTGCAAGAATTAGTTAGCCGTGTGTTTAATGAAGGTCGCGGTAAAATTCGTTTTACCCAACGTGCGATAGAGTCATTAAAAGAACATAACTGGTCTGGTAATGTACGTGAACTGTCGAATCTAGTTGAAAGACTAACCATTTTATTCCCAGGCGGGCTTGTCGATGTCAATGACTTACCACGTAAGTATCGTTATATTGATGTGCCTGAATACAGCGTGGAAATCAGTGAGGAGCAACAAGAGCGTGACGCCTTAGCTTCAATTTTCAGTGATGATGAGCCTATCGAAATCCCTGAAACACGATTCCCAAGCGAATTACCTCCTGAAGGCGTGAATTTAAAAGATTTATTAGCCGAGCTTGAAATCGATATGATCCGTCAAGCACTTGAGCAGCAAGATAACGTCGTTGCAAGAGCTGCAGAAATGCTTGGTATTCGCCGAACGACACTTGTTGAGAAAATGCGTAAATACGGTATGAGTAAAGACTAGTATCATCGCGCAAAAAATGTTCTATTAAAGCATGCCTTCTGGCATGCTTTTTTATGCCTCTTGATAAGTTTGATTAAAGTGGCATACCAAATGCATTAGCCTGTTAAAAGTAAATATTTTGACGGAGTGGCTATGTTTTCAGCGCAACTAGTTTCAGAACAATCAGTAACGGCGCAAGCATCAGCAGAGCACTATGCCTTTAATATAGATGACGATTCAGTTCAGCAAAGCACTGCTAAAATTGACTTAACTGGCTCAGTCAGTTCATCGGTGCCTTTTAATCAGCAGTTTATTGAACAAAATGAGCGAGCGGTTCCGCAAAAGGCGGCTAATATGTCAAATCAAATGGCGCATATATTACAAGCCATGCCATCTGGCGTTGTGATTATTAATGGGGATGGTGTTGTCACTCTTGCTAACCCTGTGGCCACTGAATTATTAGGCAGACCTTTACAAGGTGCCAAGTGGTTTGAAATTATTAATCGCGCTTTCTCTCCCCAAGAAGATGATGGTCATGAGGTTTCTCTTAAAAATGGTCGTCGAGTTAAGTTAGCAATTACCCCTTTAACACCGGAGCCTGGTCAGTTAATTGTACTGACGGATTTAACTGAAACCCGCTTACTTCAAAAGAATTTATCGCATTTACAGCGATTATCAGCGCTTGGGAAAATGGTCGCAACATTGGCTCATCAAGTCAGAACTCCGCTTTCTGCTGCAATGCTATATGCGTCGAATTTAGCCAGCCCTAAGTTGGCTGAAACGGCTAAAAAACGCTTTCAGTCTAAGTTAGTTGATCGCCTTAATGAACTTGAGCGACAAGTTAATGACATGCTGCTAATGGCTAAGAATAAACAAGACGATGTCTCAGAGGCTTTATTGGCTGAAGCAATTATTGAACCTGTGTTAGCTAACTGTGAACCTATTGCTGAAAACAAGTCGTGTAAATTACAGTATTTTAATCATTCTAGTGATGCGATTTTAGCTAATGGTAATGCATTAAGTTCAGCGATTAACAATTTAGTGATGAACAGCTTAGAAGCCAATGCAACTGAAGTACGTATCATAACCAGTTCAACCGATCATCGTCTGAATATTGATGTGATTGATAATGGTAAAGGGCTAGCTGTTGATATGCAGCAACAAATACTTGAGCCCTTTTTTACCACAAAAAGCCAAGGTACAGGGCTTGGGCTTGCTGTAGTGCAAACCGTTGTGAGAAACCATAACGGCACGGTGCAGGTGTCATCGCAACCCGATAAAGGTTGCCTTATCAGGCTTTCATTTCCAGTGCATAATGTTGATGAACAAGTCAACACTAAGGCAAGTTTAACTCAAACGGAGACTTCTCATGGGTGAAGCAAAATTACTACTCGTTGAGGATGATGCATCGTTAAGAGAAGCATTACTGGATACATTAATGCTAGCTCATTACGATTGTGTTGATGTTGGTTCAGCCGAAGAAGCCATCATAGCGTTAAAATCTAATGATTTTGATCTGGTTATCAGTGATGTTCAGATGGATGGCATTGGTGGCATCGGCTTATTAAATTACCTCCAGCAAAATAATAATAAGATTCCAGTATTATTAATGACAGCTTACGCCACCATTGATAATGCGGTCAGTGCCATTAAGTTAGGCGCGGTGGATTATTTGGCGAAGCCATTTGCGCCAGAGGTGCTGCTCAATCAAGTGTCACGCTACTTGCCGTTAAAACAAAACCTCGATCAACCTGTTGTGGCTGATGACAAAAGTTTGGCATTACTGTCAATTGCACAACGAGTCGCAAGTTCCGATGCATCAGTGATGATTATGGGGCCGAGCGGTTCAGGTAAAGAAGTGCTTGCACGATACATTCATCAAAACAGTGCCAGAGCAGATGAGCCTTTTATTGCCATTAACTGCGCCGCTATACCTGAGAATATGCTTGAAGCAACCCTATTTGGTTATGAAAAGGGCGCCTTTACTGGCGCTTATCAGGCGTGTCCTGGTAAATTTGAGCAGGCACAAGGCGGGACGATTTTATTAGATGAAATCTCTGAAATGGAGCTTGGTCTGCAAGCTAAACTTTTACGTGTGCTGCAAGAAAGGGAAGTAGAGCGTCTTGGCGGTCGTAAAACGATATCGCTAAACGTTCGAGTGTTAGCAACCTCCAACCGTGATTTGAAAGAAATGGCATCTTCAGGTGCCTTTAGAGAAGACTTATATTATCGCATTAATGTGTTTCCGCTTACTTGGCCAGCACTAAATCAGCGACCTGCTGATATTTTACCGCTTGCTCGTCACTTGATTGTGAAACATGCAAAGCTTGCGAATATTTCACCAGTACCCACAATCGATGATGTGGCTTGTAGAAGGCTGCTGACTTATCGCTGGCCTGGTAATGTGCGCGAGCTTGATAATGTCATTCAACGAGCGCTGATATTGCATACAGGTGAAGAGGTGACTAGCAATGATATTGTGCTTGATAGTGCCGAAGTGCCGCTGCAGCCTACTGAGCAACAAGCTAAACCGAGCACAGAAACAGATGGCTTAGGGGGTGAATTAAAAGCCCAGGAACATGTGATTATTTTGGAAACATTAAATCAGTGTAATGGCAGTCGCAAAGCGGTAGCTGAAAAGCTGGGAATTAGCGCAAGAACCTTACGATATAAAATGGCGAAAATGCGCGATATGGGCATTCAAGTGCCGGCTTAATTTTCTCCTGTTAACGTTTCTGTTGTTAACGTCAGCCAGAAAACCTAGCACTTTCGCTAGGTTTTCTTATCTACAATGACGATT
This sequence comes from Shewanella sp. UCD-FRSSP16_17, assembly GCF_001675935.1. Taxonomy (NCBI): domain Bacteria; kingdom Pseudomonadati; phylum Pseudomonadota; class Gammaproteobacteria; order Alteromonadales; family Shewanellaceae; genus Shewanella; species Shewanella sp. UCD-FRSSP16_17. The sequence goes on along the minus strand of NZ_LZFV01000002.1, from coordinate 145,082 downwards.
ACTGCGCACACATTGAGCAAACGCACTGCTTTTTACCCCCAATATCTATTGTTAATAGGCATTTTTATATTATTGGCATCCTAATTGCTAAATCTATTGTAACTGGTTTTTAGTCGTCAAATATCCGACGAATAGGAGTTTACAATGCAGGTTAGCGGAAATCCTTTTTTACAAGAAATGCAATCACTTCGTGGTGAAATTTCACCTAATCTTCGTTCTCCAATTCAACCGGATATGACTCAGAAGGTGGGTAATACATCAGGGGCTGATTTTGGAGAGTTACTTTCTCAAGCCGTTGGAAGTGTTACTGCTTTACAAAAAAATTCCGCCAACCTAGCGACACGTTTAGAAATGGGTGATTCGACAGTCACACTGTCAGATACCGTAATAGCTCGTGAAAAGTCAGGTGTGGCATTTGAAGCAACTGTGCAAGTAAGAAACAAGCTTGTTGAAGCTTATAAAGAAATTATGAGCATGCCTGTTTAGGCTCTTATCAGATTAGAAAGTAGGTAATTATTGTGAGCACAGATCTCGTATTAGATTCAGATACCGTTGATAGCACTGGGATTCAGCAAGAGAACAAATCTGGCTTAATGAGTTCATTTGGCAGTGCTGATTTCATGCGTCAAATCACCATGATATTAGCGTTGGCAGTCTGTTTGGTGCTGGCGGTTTTCATGATGATTTGGGCGCAAGAGCCTGAGTTTAGACCTCTAGGTCAGATGGAAACCAATGAAATGATCCAGGTTCTGGACGTTCTCGATAAAAATAAAATTGCCTATAAAATTTCTGGTGATGTAGTCAGTATTCCAGAAGATAAGTATCAAGATGTAAAATTACTATTAGGCCGTGCAGGTGTTGAAACCTCAAGTCAACCAACCGATTATTTGAGTAAAGATAGTGGCTTTGGTGTGAGTCAACGCATGGAGCAGGCGAGATTAAAACAAAGCCAAGAAGTCAATTTAGCTCGTGCAATTGAAGAGCTTAAAAGTGTTACTCGTGCCAAAGTGATTCTAGCGTTACCAAAAGAAAATGTATTTGCCAGAAACAAATCTAAACCTAGCGCAACCGTAGTCGTTAACGTGCGCCGTGGCAGCTTAGGTCAAGAAGAAATTGATTCCATTGTTGATATTGTCGCTTCTGCTGTTCAGGGTTTAGAGCCTACTCGAGTCACAGTGACTGACTCTAATGGCCGTTTACTTAACTCTGGAAGCCAAGATGGCGCTTCAGCAAGAGCTCGCCGTGAACAAGAGTTAGTTCAACAAAAAGAATCTGAATACCGTAATAAAGTTGATTCTATTTTAATGCCGATTTTAGGCCCTGAAAACTTTACCTCGCAAGTGGATGTCAATATGGACTTCACTGCCGTTGAGCAAACAGCAAAACGTTTTTCTCCTGATTTACCAGCAGTACGCAGCGAAATGACCATTGAGCGTAATTCATCGGGTCAGGCAATGGGTGGTATTCCAGGTGCATTATCAAACCAACCACCTATGGAGTCTGATATTCCACAAGAAGTGGGTGAATCTGAAGCCACTGCAGCTACTGGAGACAGTTTCCGTGAAGCGACTCGTAACTTTGAGCTTGATACGACTATTAGCCATACTCGTCAGCAAGTTGGTGTGGTTAGAAGATTAAGTGTATCGGTCGCCATTGACTACAAGCCTGGACCTGTTGATGAAAATGGTGTGGTAACAAGAGTACCTAGAACCGAACAAGAGCTGACTAATATCCGACGTTTATTAGAAGGGGCGATGGGATTTACCAGTCAACGTGGTGATACGTTGGAGGTGGTAACGGTTCCATTTATGGACCAACTAATTGAAGAATTACCAGCGCTTGAAATGTGGGAGCAACCATGGTTTTGGCGAGCGGTAAGGCTAATACTAGGCGCTTTATTAGTGCTAGTTCTGATATTATTTGTTATTCGTCCAATGCTAAACAGGTTATTGAAATCTAACGAAGTTGAGATGCCTGAAGAAACACGTTTAGGCCATGAGCTTGCTGAAATTGAAGATCAGTACGCTGCAGACACATTGGGCATGTTAAATACTCAGCAAGCAGATTACAGTTATGCTGATGACGGTTCGATTCAAATACCGAACCTGCATAAAGATGATGATATGATCAAGTCGATTAGGGCATTAGTGGCTAATGAACCTGAACTTTCTACCCAAGTAATTAAGAGTTGGTTACAAGAAGATGGCAAATGATGACGTAGCAGTTGCAGAGGCAACTAAAGGGTTTAACCCTGATGACTTAACGGGTATCGAGAAAACGGCTATTTTGCTGTTAAGCCTAAGTGAAGCTGATGCAGCTTCGATTTTAAAGCATCTTGAACCTAAGCAAGTCCAGAAAGTCGGTATGGCAATGGCAGCTATGGAAGAGTTTGGTCAAGAAAAAGTCATTGGCGTTCATAAGTTATTTCTTGAAGAAATCCAAAAATTCTCATCTATTGGCTTTAATAGTGAAGAATTTGTCAGAAAAGCATTAACAGCGGCACTTGGTGAAGATAAAGCGGGTAATTTGATTGAACAAATTATCATGGGCAGTGGTGCCAAAGGTTTGGATTCTTTGAAATGGATGGATGCACGTCAGGTTGCCACCATTATTCAGAACGAGCATCCGCAAATCCAAACTATTGTTTTATCTTATTTAGAGCCCGATCAAGCGGCTGAAATTTTTAGTCAGTTCCCAGAAAATACCCGCTTAGATTTAATGATGCGTATTGCTAACTTGGAAGAAGTGCAACCTGCTGCACTGCAAGAGTTAAATGACATCATGGAGAAACAGTTTGCAGGCCAAGGCGGCGCACAAGCGGCTAAAATGGGCGGCTTAAAAGCAGCTGCAAATATTATGAACTTCCTTGATACCGGAGTAGAAAGTCAGATTATGGAAACCATGCGTGAATCTGATGAGGAAATGGCGCAACAGATCCAAGACTTAATGTTTGTATTTGAGAACTTGATTGACGTTGATGACCGTGGCATTCAAGTCTTGCTCAGAGAAGTACAACAAGATGTACTTATGAAAGCCTTGAAAGGAGCCGATGACCAGTTATCTGATAAAATCGTGGGTAATATGTCTAAGCGTGCAGGTGAGTTACTACGTGACGATCTTGAGGCTATGGGACCGATTAGGATCAGTGAAGTGGAAGTGGCTCAAAAAGAAATTCTCGCAATTGCACGACGCTTGAGTGATAGTGGTGAAATTATGCTTGGCGGCGGTGGTGGAGAAGAGTTCTTATAATCACTTGTGCTAAACGAGTGAGTGACATCACCGACTTAACCAGTATTTTTGCAGTCAATTAGGCCATTAAGATGACGGACGCTAAAACCAACAAACCGCTTGAAAATGAAGAACATGATTTTAGTCACTGGCAATTACCTGATGTGACTGAATCTCAAGCTGATGCTCCGTCAAACTTATTTGGTCACTTAGGTGCCAATAATCCGCCACCGCAAGCGGATGACAAACCGTTATTACCGCCAACCATGGCTGAGATTGAGCAAATTCGAGCAGAGGCAGAGCAAGAAGGGTTTGAACAAGGCAAAGTTGATGGGTATAACCAAGGGCTTGAGCAGGGGAAATTAGCAGGGTTAGAACAAGGTCACTCAGAAGGATTTAGCCAAGGCGAGCAACAAGGCTATGAAGAGGGGTTGAATAAAGCGCATGAGATGTTAGAGCGCTTAACGGGCATTGTGCAACAGTTTGAGCAACCGTTAATGATTCTCGACGCTGAAATTGAGTCAGAAATGCTCACCCTTGCTATTAATCTGGCAAAATCCATTGTGGGCCATGAGCTAAAAACTCATCCAGAACATATTTTATCTGTGCTGCGCCAAGGTGTTGACTCACTGCCTATTAAAGAACAGCAAGTAAAACTTCGATTACATCCTGACGACGCCACCTTAGTCACCAAAATGTACAGTGATGCTCAGTTAGCAAAAAACCATTGGGAAATCGATGCCGATCCTTCTCTGAATTCCGGTGACTGTATTATTAATAGCTTACGTTCAAGCGTGGATTTGCGAGTTGAAGAGAGAATGAAGCAGGTGCTCTCTCAGCTTCAAGAGCAAGCACAAGGTATTCAACATAATGTTCAAACAGTGAAATCGGATTCTAACCTTTATCAAACTGATATTGTCGATGAACTACCAGCAAGAGATTTGGATTCAACGGCGACATCTTCACCAGTTCGACATGAGCCAGAAACAACGATTGCAGATGTGAATGAGCCTGRCGCTGCATTGTCGCCAAAACAACTGTCCCCTGAAATAGCCAATCTAGCAGCATCAGACGCGCCTGTAGAGGAAGCGAGTCAAGCTCCTGACACTTCTGTAACTGCTGAGGATATAGACGATGCAAAGCCGTCAACATCAGCTACTGAATAAACTCAAAATACAAAGCCAAAAAGTCAGTCCTTTGCGCCCTGTTGCAAGTGGGCAATTGGTGCGTGTTGTAGGGTTAACGCTAGAGGCAACGGGCTGTCGTGCACCTGTCGGTAGTTTATGTTCAATTGAAACTATGGCTGGTGAGCTAATTGCTGAAGTGGTTGGATTTGATGATGAACTCTTGTATTTGATGCCGGTAGAAGAATTAAGAGGCGTGTTACCAGGAGCAAGAGTTCAACCCTTAGGTGAGCAATCAGGGTTAAATGTCGGTTTAAGTTTATTAGGGCGCGTGCTTGATGGTAGTGGTGCACCGTTGGATGGTTTAGGCCCATTAAACACAGAACAGCAAGCGTCAAGACATGCACCACCGATTAACCCGCTTTCTCGGCGGGCTATTTCAGAACCCTTGGATGTGGGAGTCAGAGCGATTAATGCCATGCTAACCGTAGGTAAAGGTCAGCGTATGGGATTATTTGCTGGTTCTGGTGTCGGTAAAAGTGTGCTACTTGGCATGATGACTCGGGGGACAACGGCAGATATTATTGTCGTTGGCTTAGTGGGAGAGCGTGGTCGAGAAGTAAAAGAATTTATTGAAGAAATTTTGGGCCCTGAAGGTCGAGCTCGTTCGGTCGTTATCGCTGCGCCAGCTGATACTTCACCGTTAATGCGACTTCGAGCGTGTGAAACGTCTACACGAATAGCTGAATACTTTAGAGATCTCGGCTATAACGTCTTGTTATTGATGGACAGTTTAACTCGATATGCTCAAGCGCAACGTGAAGTTGCCCTTGCTGTCGGGGAGCCGCCTGCAACCAAAGGTTATCCGCCTTCAGTATTTGCCAAGCTGCCACGTTTAGTGGAACGAGCCGGTAATGGTGGACCGGGGCAAGGTTCTATTACTGCGTTTTATACGGTATTAACCGAAGGTGATGATCAACAAGATCCCATTGCAGATGCGTCTCGAGCGATTTTAGATGGTCATATTGTGTTATCAAGGACGCTTGCAGATTCAGGGCATTACCCTGCAATAGATATTGAACAATCTATTAGTCGTGTTGCGCCTATGGTTATTTCAGCAGAGCACCTTGAGTCGATGCGACTGGTTAAACAAATGTATTCCTTGTATCAGCAAAACAGAGATCTTATTTCGATTGGTGCTTATTCCCAAGGGAGTGACCCTCGAATTGATAATGCGATTCGCCTACAACCGGCTATGAATGCCTTTTTAAGGCAAGGCTTTAAAGATGTAATTACTTTTGATGATAGTCAAACTATGGTTGGGCAGATTGCTGCTCAATGTAAATAATGCGCCGAACTGATCCCTTGTTAACCGTATTAAAGTTGAACAAAGAAGCTGAAGAGCAAGCTGCGCTTCAGCTAAAGTCTGCTCAGCTTGAACAACAAAAACATCAAAGCCAACTTGATGCGCTTAATAATTATCGGCTTGAATACATGAAACAAATGGGCGAAAACCAAGGAAAAACCCTCAGCGCAAGCCAGTATCATTCTTTTCATGAATTTATAAAGCAAGTAGATCAAGCCTTATTACAACAAGTTAATGCGGTAAAAGAGGCTGAGAAACAAACGGGTTATCGTCAGGTTCACTGGCAAGAAAAACAACAAAAGCGCAAAGCTGTTGAATTGTTACTTGAAAAAAACGCCCAAAAAGCCCAGCAGCTTGCCAATAAAAAGGAACAAAAAGCATCAGATGAATTTGCTATGCAGCAGTTTATCCGCAAGAAATCTCGCTAAGGTCTTTTTATTATTTTTATCAATTCATCATTCGTTTCATTTCACTGTTTACTGTCACTACTCTTACCAATTTGCAACTTTTTACAAAGATAAAAGTTTGGCATTTAATTTGCTAGTTACTTGTATTAACTTCGCAAAGTGTCAGCTTTGTGACAATGGATAAACCCCCAGAAATGACCTTGTTAATGGTTTCGATTAGGGGAGTGATTTGGAGTTGGTTATGCAGCAGATGAGTAATATTTTATTAGGCAATAGTGGTAAAGTTGCAAGTGTTACTGGTTCAGATAAATCGCAAGGTGCTGATAATCAATCTTTTCTATCTGTTTTTAACCAAGCGTCACAAATGGATGTTGAAAAGACCAAGTTGGCAAGAAGTAGCGAGACAAATGTAGAAGAGCAGTCTGATGTCGCAATTGAAGAGGCTGATGTAGAGTTAATTTTTGCGCAAATTGGTATGTCTGAAAATTTTGATAAAGTCGGTCCTTCAGATCCAAGTGGCAAAGAATTGCCGTTAGATGAAGAGCTTTTAGCGGACGAAGGCTCAGCAATAGATTCTGACATGCTGGATTCTGAATTATTGGCAAATACTCAGACAATCAACTCTGATGAACAACTTGAGACTGATGAAACCGTCAACGCTTTTCTATCATCGTTGACGGCTGAACAGCTCACTCAGTTAAGTGAGTTTTCATCAATGGATAGCGAGAAATTAGCGAGCCTTACGCCAGCGCAGCTTAATCAATTGATTGCTGATTTCAATCGTCAGCATCAGCTAAGCGGTGAACAAGCGTTGCCTTTAATGGCTCTGACAGATAAGCAAGCTGTGCTTGCAAATGCTAATGAAGGTGCGGCTGACAGTGACTCAGTTAAAAACGTCGCTAATTTAGCATCCAATACGCAAGCTAATACCAATCAAACAAATAATGCATCATTAGTGAACCCTCAGTCAGTGGTTAATACGACACTTGAAATGCAAGCCAGTAAAAATACTGCAGAGGCGAATCTCAATGCCGAAAAAGGCACGATAATAGGCGAAGCAAGCCAAGCAGAGACGAAGTCATCCTCTAAAGAGGTGCCTCAAATCAATTTGTCCAAAGCTGAGTTAACTGTGTCAATGGATAAACAAATAGCTAAAAATGCAGCGTTGGCCAGTTCAGCTGCTAGCGCAGCAACGTCTGAGTTAACACCAGAGTCAACTGAAGTAAAAGCATTACAAAATCAAAGCAGCTTTACGGCGCAACATAAAAGTGATGTCCCACAATTCCAGCTATCTTTACGCCAAGGGGCTGAAGCTGCGGTGAACATGCAAGATATGATTCAAAAATTTGCTCCAGTGATGAAGCAGCAATTAATCACTATGGTTGGACAAGGCGTTCAACATGCTGAAATTCGACTTGATCCTGCCGAGCTCGGCCATATGGTCGTGAGAGTTCAAGTTCACGGTGAGCAAACTCAAGTACAGTTCCAAGTCGCACAATCACAAACAAGAGATCTCGTCGAACAAGCGATTCCTAAGTTACGCGAAATGTTAGCTGAAGAAGGACTTCAACTTGCTGATAGTCATGTTTCTCAAGATGGTGATAACGAGTCGAAATCTGAATATGATGAACAAAACAGCAATGGTGATGCGATGTTGGATGAAATATCAGCACAAGAACTCGACATTGCAGCAAAACATTCACTGAGTAGCAATTCTGCTATAGATTATTACGCCTAAGTCGGTAATCTATAGCCAACAAGTTAAGACTGTTGGTGCGCTATAGCGAATGTTAATAATTTTACTGGCAGCGCAATAAATAAATGGAATGAATTATGGCTGAAGAAGAGTCTTTAGAGTTAACCACAGAGAACCAACCTAAAAGTAAAAAGAAGCTCATCATTTTTATTGTAATAGGTGTGGTGTTGCTTGCGGTTATCGCAGGTGCTGCAATGTTCTTTTTAGGTGGAGATGAAGAGTCTGCTTCAACAACACCGGGCACAGCAGCAACAAGTGAAGTGGTGGAAGATGATTCAACCAAAGGTAAAGCGAACTACGTCGGTATGCCTAGGCCGTTTTTGTTTAATTTACCAGGAGTCGATAGAGCAAGGTTAGTTGAAATTAAAGTTCAACTAATGGTACGAGGCGACGATGGTCAAACAGCTAAAATGCATATTCCTTTAATTGAAGATGCGTTACTGACAACATTTAGTGCTGCTGATGTTCAAAAGCTCAGTACTCAAGCTGGAAAAGACGAGTTAAGACAAATGGCCTTACTAAACGTGCAAAATACATTGCAACCTGTAGCGGGTCGAAAAATAGTCGAAAAAGTACTATTTACTGGCTTCGTAATGCAATAACGCCAGTGAAAAAGCCAAGGTGATGACGTGAGTGATTTATTAAGCCAAGACGAAATTGATGCGCTACTCCATGGTGTTGATGATGTCGATGAAGATGACATTAATGAGAATGATGATACTCGGGTATATGACTTCTCATCTCAAGATAGAATTGTGCGTGGGCGAATGCCGACGCTGGAAATTGTAAACGAACGTTTTGCTCGTCATCTTCGCATTAGCATGTTTAATATGATGCGCCGTGCAGCCGAAGTCTCGATTAATGGCGTACAAATGCTCAAGTTTGGCGAGTACGTGCATACGTTATTTGTGCCAACAAGTTTAAATATGGTGCGTTTCAGTCCGCTAAAAGGGACTGCACTTATCACGATGGAAGCACGTCTGGTATTTATTCTCGTTGATAACTTCTTTGGTGGTGATGGACGTTTCCACGCCAAGATTGAGGGACGTGAATTTACCCCGACCGAGCGTCGCATTGTACAACTATTACTGAAAATTATTTTTGAAGACTACAAGGATGCTTGGGCGCCAGTGATGGATGTCGAGTTTGAGTACCTTGACTCTGAAGTTAACCCTGCAATGGCGAATATTGTTAGCCCAACTGAAGTTGTGGTGATTAACTCCTTCCACATTGAAGTGGATGGCGGCGGTGGTGATTTTCATATCACGATGCCGTATTCAATGATTGAACCGATTCGAGAATTATTAGATGCGGGTGTTCAAAGTGATAAACAAGATACCGACATGCGCTGGGGCCAAGCATTACGTGATGAAATCATGGACGTGCAGGTTGGAATCGATGCCAATATTATTGAACATGAAGTGACTCTTAGAGATGTCATGGAGTTTAAAGCTGGTGATGTGATACCGATTGAATTACCAGAACACATCATGATGCGAATCGAAGATTTACCGACTTATCGATGTAAATTAGGTAAGTCTAGAGATAACTTAGCGTTAAAAATCAGCGAGAAAATACCTCGACCAGAAACCGCTAAATCGGAACTACAATTAATTACGCGTAAGAAAGGTAAAGCGCGTGATATTTCAGAATTATAAGGTGAAGTAATGAGTGATGATACTGATGATTGGGCAGCAGCGATGGCAGAGCAAGCTCTTGAAGAAGCAAATGTTGCTGAACAAGTCGAGCTTGATGAGTTAGTTGATGAGTCTGCGCCTATTTCAAAAGAAGAAGCAGAAAAACTTGATAGCATCATGGACATTCCTGTCACCATCTCGATGGAGGTAGGGCGAAGCTTTATTAGTATTCGTAATTTACTGCAGCTTAACCAAGGCTCAGTTGTTGAGCTTGATAGGGTGGCGGGTGAACCATTAGATGTTATGGTTAATGGTACCTTGATTGCCCATGGTGAAGTGGTTGTGGTGAATGATAAATTTGGTATTCGCCTAACAGATGTGATCAGCCAAACTGAACGGATCAAAAAGCTTAAGTAAAATAGAGATAAAACACCCATCAATTAGTAAAGGATTTATTTGTGTTAAATGCTGTTAGTTTGTTCGCCATTGCGAGTTCTGCTGTCAATGAGGCTGCGTCACCCGTGGTGGCTACTCGGGGGGCGGAAACATCAAATATTGCAGCCTTATCCAGTATGATGGGTGGCCTGATATTAGTGATTGCGATCATTTTTGTTCTGGCATACATCGTTAAAAAGCTAAACCTCGTTCAATCTAATCAAGGTGTCATAAAAACCGTTGCAATGACGCCGTTAGGGCAAAAAGAAAAACTGGTGCTTGTTGAGCTAGAAGGCCAACAATATTTACTCGGCGTGACCGCGCAGCAAGTGAATCTGATTGAAAAATTAGACAGCGCAGTACAAGTTGAAACCACTTCATTTGCAAGCCGTTTAAAGCAAGCCAAAGAGCAAGCTAAGTCAGCTTCCAAGGAATAACGATAATGAAAAAATGGATTGTTCTGACATTATTGACGGCATTATTTTTCACCCCTTATAGTTTTGCAGAAGACGGCATTTTAAAAGCCGTCACAGTCACAACAGGGGCCGATGGTAGCACTGAATACTCAGTAACAATGCAGATTTTGTTATTGATGACGGCGATGAGCTTTATTCCAGCCATGGTCATCATGCTGACTTCATTTACCCGTATCATTGTCGTGCTTTCTATTTTGCGTCAAGCGCTTGGATTACAGCAAACCCCTTCAAACCAAGTGTTGATTGGTATGAGCATGTTCATGACATTTTTTATCATGGCGCCAGTCTTCGACAAAATCTACGACCAAGCGGTTGAGCCATATATCAATGAATCACTGACAATGCAGCAAGCGTATGAGGTAGGCAAAGAGCCACTTAGGGCATTTATGCTGTCTCAAGTCAGAACCACAGACTTAGAAACCTTTATTGAAATTTCTGGTTACACCAATATCTCATCTCCAGAGCAAGTGCCTATGAGTGTTCTGGTACCTGCTTTTATCACCAGCGAATTAAAAACGGCTTTTCAAATTGGCTTTATGTTGTTTGTGCCATTTTTGGTGCTCGATTTAGTGGTTGCGAGTATTTTGATGGCGATGGGTATGATGATGTTATCGCCGATGATTGTTTCTTTACCATTCAAGATTATGTTGTTTGTATTAGTTGATGGTTGGGGATTAGTCATGGGAACACTTGCCAACAGTTTCGGCACGTAAGGGCCAACTATGTCACCAGAGTCGTTAATTGATATATTTCGTGAAGGGCTGTCGGTTATTGTATTGATCGTTTCAGCGATTATTTTACCGGGTCTTTTTGTCGGCTTGATTGTTGCTGTGTTTCAAGCAGCCACCTCAATTAATGAACAAACCTTAAGTTTTTTACCAAGGCTGTTAATGACGCTTTTTTCATTAATGTTTTTAGGCCATTGGTTAGTGCAAACCATGATGGATTTCTTTTACACCATGGTTGATATGATCCCGCAAGTGATAGGCTAGCTTGATGGAGATTCTATTTGAGGAAATTAGCCAAACAATAGCAGCTTATGTCTGGCCGTTATTCAGAATTTCTTCAATGTTGATGGTCATGGCGGTATTTGGCGCTAATACCACTCCAGCAAGAGTCCGCTTATTATTATCAGTCGCCATTACCATTGCTGTGGCGCCAGTGTTACCTGAACCCGTTGGCAATATTGAGCTATTTTCGTTAAGTGCAGTGTTTATTACAGCGCAACAAATCCTTATCGGTACTGCAATGGGGTTTGTCACTATTTTGGTCATGCAAACTTTTGTATTAACTGGACAAATTATTGGTATGCAAACCAGTTTAGGTTTTGCGTCAATGGTTGACCCAGGCTCAGGACAGCAGACACCCGTTGTAGGTAATTTCTTTTTATTATTGGCAACATTGATTTTTCTTGCCGTGGACGGGCATTTGCTGATGTTTACTATGCTGGTGGCGAGTTTTGATACGATTCCTATTTCAAATCAGGGCTTCACAATTACAAATTATCGCAGACTTGCTGAGTTTGGTGGCTATATGTTTGGCGCTGCACTCACCATGTCAATTTCAGCGATTGTCGCCTTATTATTAATAAACCTTTCTTTTGGGGTAATGACTCGTGCATCACCTCAATTGAATATTTTCGCAATTGGTTTTCCAGTCACTATGGTGAGTGGATTGCTAATTTTGTGGTTAACTTTAGGACCCATCATGTCTCATTTCGATGAGGTTTGGCTGCAAGGCCAAGTATTGATGTGTGATATTTTGCAACTGACCTGTCAAACTGACGGCTCGATAACTCGGTAAATTACTGATGGCAGAAGATACTGGTCAAGAACGCACCGAGGAACCCACCGCCAAGCGACTGCAACAGTCGCGTGATAAAGGGCAGGTGGCACGTTCAAAAGAGTTAGGTACAGCAGCGGTATTACTCGCATCAGCAGTGGGTTTTGCTATTGTGGGACCAAACCTTGCGCGAAGTCTGCATACCATCATGACGCAAATTTTGACCATGGAACGTGACCAGATTTTTGATACCAACTCCATGTTTCTCGTTTGGGGAATTATTGGCACAGAGCTCGCGTTCCCGTTATTCAGCTTTATTGGCTTTTTAACTGTCATCGCATTTATCGGTAATATCATTCTTGGTGGTATGACGTTTTCTGTAAAAGCTTTTATGCCTAAAGGCAGTAAAATGAATCCTGCCAAAGGCTTTAAGCGGATGTTTGGTACTCAAGCATTGGTTGAGCTGACTAAGGGGATTGCCAAATTTTCTGTGGTGGCCATTTCAGCCTATTTCTTGTTAAGTTTTTACTTCTTTGACATTTTAACACTGTCGACTGACCACTTGCCTGGCAATGTATATCATGCGCTAGAGCTATTAGTGTGGATGTTTATTTTACTGTGTTCTTCGATGTTATTCATTGTAATTATTGATGTGCCATTTCAAATATGGAATCACAACAAACAATTAAAAATGACCAAACAAGAAGTAAAAGACGAATATAAAGACACTGAAGGTAAGCCGGAAGTGAAAGGGCGTATTAGGCAAATGCAGCATGAAATGGCGAATAAGCGCATGATGTCTGAAGTCCCTAATGCCGATGTTATTGTGGTAAACCCCGAGCATTACGCTGTGGCTGTAAAATACGATGTTATGCAATCATCTGCGCCATTTTTAGTCGCGAAAGGTGTGGATGATGTCGCATTTAAAATACGCGAAATTGCTCGAGAGCATGAAGTGCCGATTGTCTCTGCACCACCTTTAGCCCGCGCCATTTATCATACGACGAAAATTGAACAGCAAGTGCCAGAAGGGCTCTTTACTGCTGTTGCGCAAATTCTTGCTTATGTTTTTCAGCTTAAACAATATCAAAAAGGCAAAGGGAAGCGCCCTAAACCTATCCCTTTAAATCAACCTATCCCCGATGACTTAAAACACTAATTGAGATTTATTGTTTTTTGGTTATAACTTGGTCACTCAGCTGAGAATTTCTGTTTGAACCTTTCTTTTGGCGTAGTAATTGCTAACTAGAGACGTTAGCGTCAAGAATATTACTATAAAGGTTTCCTACTGATGGATGTAAAAGCAGCATTAGGCCAAGTTAAACAAGTTAGATTCAGTACTTTCAAAGGTGTTGGTACACCGCTATTGGTACTTGCTGCACTCGGCATGGTCGTGCTACCAATGCCCGCATTTTTACTCGACATCTTGTTTTCATTTAACATTGCACTTGCTCTGGTTGTGCTGTTAGTTGCTATTTATTCTGATCGTCCATTAGATTTTGCTGCTTTCCCTAGTGTGCTTCTTGTTGCGACCTTATTACGTCTAGCGCTCAATGTCGCTTCCACTCGGATTGTATTGTTAGAAGGCCACAACGGTGGAGATGCTGCAGGTAAAGTCATTGAGGCATTTGGCTCAGTCGTTATCGGTGGTAACTATGCTGTCGGTTTAGTGGTTTTCCTTATCTTGATCATTATTAATTTTGCCGTTGTAACTAAAGGTGCTGGACGTATTTCTGAGGTCAGTGCTCGCTTTACATTGGATGCTATGCCCGGCAAACAAATGGCGATTGATGCTGACCTTAACGCAGGTACATTGACGCAAGACCAAGCTCGAGTTAGACGTGCTGAAGTGACTAAAGAGGCAGACTTTTACGGTGCGATGGATGGTGCGTCAAAATTTGTAAAAGGTGATGCCATTGCGGGTATCATGATTTTGGTCATCAACATTCTTGGTGGCTTTGTTATTGGTATGGTGCAACATGGGCTAGATTTTTCGAGTGCCGTTGAAATTTATACTCTGCTCACTATTGGTGATGGCTTAGTTGCTCAAATTCCAGGATTGTTACTATCGATTGCTGCTGCGTTAATGGTCACTCGTCAAAATGAATCTGGTGACATGGGCGGTATGATGATTAGCCAGATGTTTGATAGTCATAAATCAATGGCGATTGCATCTGCTGTATTGTTCATCATGGGTATTGTCCCTGGAATGCCTCATTTTGCTTTCTTAACTTTTGCTGTGATTACTGGCATAGCAGCTTACATGATTTATAAACGTAATAATGACGCTAAAACTGCGGCCCTTGAAAAAGCTGTGAGCAGCCCAGCAGAAGTTAAAGATGCTGAACCCAAAGAGCTGAGCTGGGAAGATGTTCAACATGTTGACACTATTGGACTAGAAGTGGGGTATCGCTTAATTCCTCTTGTGGATAAAGGTCAAGGCGGCGAATTACTTGGCCGTATTAAAGGGGTGCGTAAAAAACTATCTCAAGAGTTAGGCTTCCTTGTTCCCGCTGTGCATATTCGCGACAACTTGGATTTATCACCAAATAGTTATCGAATCTCGCTGATGGGCGTTGTTGTTGGTGAGGCTGAAGTTAGGCATGACTGTGAACTTGCCATCAACCCTGGACAAGTTTACGGTAAACTTGATGGCATTGAGACAACTGACCCAGCCTTTGGTTTAGAAGCAGTATGGATAGCACCTGAGCAGCGTGAACATGCCCAAACATTAGGGTATACGGTCGTGGATACCGCAACGGTAGTAGCGACTCATATTAGTCAGTTATTGACGAACAATGCTGCGAAATTACTGGGCTATGAAGAAGTACAGCAATTAATGGACATGCTAGCTAAAAACTCTCCGAAGCTTATTGATGGCTTTATTCCAGACATCATGCCACTTGGCTCAGTGGTTAAAGTGATGCAAAACCTTCTTAATGAAGGTGTTTCTATACGAGATTTACGTACAATAGTGCAAACACTGTTAGAATACGGTACAAAGAGTAATGATACTGAAGTATTAACAGCCGCAGTGCGGATTGCATTGAAGAGAATGATTGTTCAAGAGATATCTGGACCAGAATTAGAAATCCCTGTCATAACATTGGCGCCAGAGTTGGAACAGATGTTGCACAAGTCTATGCAAGCGACAGGCGGTGAAGGGCCAAATATTGAACCAGGCCTTGCAGAACGCATGCAGAAGTCATTATTAGACGCTTCTCAGAAGCAAGAAATGGTCGGTCAGCCAGCCATTTTATTGACATCAGGTATGCTAAGGTCAACGCTGTCACGATTTGTTAAATATACTATCCCGAATTTACGGGTTATTTCTTATCAAGAAATTCCTGATGAAAAGCAAATACGCATAGTATCTGCAGTAGGGCAATAGCGATGACTTTCTGTTTGAAAGAGGTGTTAAGTGAAAATTAAACGATTTTTTGCCAAAGACATGCGTTCAGCATTAGCTCAAGTGAAAGACACCTTGGGGTCAGATGCTGTGATCATGTCAAATAAGAAAGTCACTGGTGGTATAGAAATTGTTGCAGCTGTTGATTACGACGAGCCAAAAGCTGATGTTGCAGTGAACTCACCTGTTCCTGGTTTTATGGACGTGAGTGATGACCAAGTTTCGTTAGGTATCAACAAGCCATCAGTTAAAGCCCAGACCAAAGTGAGCCCACCACCTGCGGCAGACTCTCTGCAAGCGTTATTAGAAAAGCAGCATAATCGTTTACAGCAACAGATGACTCAGCGAGTAGAAGAAACGGAATTACCTGATTGGGCAAAACAGCTTCAAGATACTAAAGCCGCTAAAGCTGACAGTAAACCGCAGCCGCAATTCGACCAACCAAGAAGTTCATCAAGAAATCATAGTCAATCTGAAGAAATGGAAGCCATGCGCGAAGAAATGGCGTCATTACGCGGATTGTTGACCCATCAAGTTTCATCCTTGATGAAGGATCAGAAAAAACGTACAGACCCAGTTGGGGCTATGCTTGAAAGTAAACTCATTAATGCTGAGTTTTCTCCAGCTGTCGCCGCAAAATTAGCAGGGCTTAGTCAACAATATACCCCAGCAGATTTGGTTAGAGCACTACCACAGAGTTTAGCGAATTTATTAGATAATCAAGGTGATGATATTGTGCGCACTGGTGGCGTTGTTGCTTTTGTTGGTCCAACAGGTGTTGGAAAAACGACCTCACTAGCAAAACTAGCTGCTCGATTTGCTGCACATCATGGCCCAGAGCAAGTTGCATTAATTACAACCGATCATTATCGTATTGGAGCCTTTGAGCAATTAGCAACTTATGGCAAAATAATGGGCTGTCCTGTTAAACAGGCACATGATTTAGCTGAATTAGAACAAATTCTTTATCAGTTTAAGAATCGTAAGTTAGTATTAATAGATACTGCAGGTATGGGACAACGTGATTTACGCCTATATCAGCAATTAGATGATTTAATGGCAAATACAAGAATACCGATTAGAAGTTATTTAGTGATGTCAGCAACTTCACAACGCAGAGTGTTACAAGATGCAGTTGAGCATTTTAAACGCATCCCGTTATCGGGAGTTATTTTGACAAAACTAGATGAATCCGTATCGATTGCCGGCGCATTAAGTGTATTGATTCAAAATGGGTTACCATTAAGTTATGTAACTGATGGTCAACGTGTTCCAGAAGATATGCAAGTTGCAGATACGCTAATGTTAGCGAAACAAGCGTTAGCAGCATTAAACGACACCAAACCTCAAACGTCACCTGACACTGCGTGGTCAAATGACATGGCCTACGCATTCGAGTAAAAATATGACCCGAGATCAAGCAAGTGGTTTACGTATGATGAATCAACCAAATAACGACAAAGTAAAAGTAATCGCAGTAAGTGGCGGTAAAGGCGGCGTGGGTAAAACCAGTGTGTCAATTAATACAGCTGTTGCCCTTGCTGAGAAAGGTAAACGAGTACTCGTACTTGATGCCGATTTAGGCTTAGCGAACGTCGATGTGATGCTCGGTATTCGAGCTGAACGTAACCTATCTCATGTGCTGTCTGGCGAAGCTGAACTGGATGATATTATCGTTCGTGGCCCTAAAGGGATCGGTATTGTACCGGCCACTTCAGGTACACAAGCGATGGTTGAACTGACTCAAGCTCAGCACGTTGGACTCATTCGTGCTTTCAGCGAAATGAAAACCCAGTTTGATGTACTGATTGTCGATACGGCAGCAGGTATTTCAGATATGGTGTTAAGTTTCTCTCGTGCTTCACAAGATGTATTGATTGTGGTTTGTGATGAACCGACATCAATTACCGATGCATATGCCTTGATAAAAATTCTGAGTCGTGAACATGGTGTGTTCCGGTTCAAAATTGTAGCAAATATGGTACGAAGTTTACGCGAAGGTATGGAGTTATTTGCCAAACTGAGTAAAGTAACCGATAGATTCTTAGATGTGGCTTTAGAATTGGTTGCTACGGTGCCATTCGATGAGAACTTACGTAAGTCTGTACGTAAACAAAAATTAGTTATCGAAGCCTTTCCTAAGTCTCCTGCGGCCATTGCATACCATGGTTTAGCGAATAAAATTATGAGCTGGCCGATACCGCAACAGCCTGGTGGACATCTTGAATTTTTTGTTGAACGTTTAGTTCAGCGTAAAGATCCACAAGAGGATACTACGAGTGAATAAAGCCGCCGCGTATACTCAGTTTGATAATAAAACTTCAATTGTTGAACAGTATGCTCCGTTGGTAAAAAGAATTGCACATCACATGCTAGCAAGGCTGCCAGCATCAGTGCAATTAGATGACTTATTACAAGCAGGGATGATGGGGTTGCTAGAAGCATCAACGAAGTTTGATGGAAGCAAAGGGGCAAAATTTGAAACCTTTGCAGGCATCAGAATTCGTGGCTCTATGATTGATGAAATCCGTCGCGGAGACTGGGTTCCTCGTTCTGTGCACCGTAATCAGCGCCGAGTGGCTCAGGTTATTGATGAACTAGGACAAGAACTTGGCCGTGATGCTAGAGATACCGAAATTGCTGAAAAGCTAGAAATGACATTAGAAGAATATCACCATATTCTCAATGATGTGTCAGTCGGTAAAGTCATCGGAATAGAAGATCTTGGTGTTTCTGAAGATGTGATTGTAAGTGAGGAAACAACTCACGATGAAAATTTTGATTCTTTAGCTGAAACTCAGTTTAAATCTGCGTTAGCCGAAGCAATTACAACATTACCCGAAAGAGATGCGTTAGTTTTGTCGCTATATTATGACGAAGCATTAAATTTAAAAGAAATCGGTGCCATTCTTGAGGTCAGCGAGTCGCGTGTTAGCCAGATATTAAGTCAGGCAATGCTGCGTCTTAAAGGCAAGCTTAAGCATTGGACACAGGTATAATTATTAATAAAAGCACAGTGTGAAGCTCACCGGAGGAAACCTTGGACAAGAATATGAAGATTCTTATTGTTGATGACTTTTCAACAATGAGACGCATCATCAAGAACTTGTTGCGAGACTTGGGGTTTAATAATACCCAAGAAGCAGATGATGGCTCAACCGCCTTACCAATGTTACAAAAAAGCGAATTTGATTTTGTTGTCACTGACTGGAATATGCCAGGCATGCAAGGAATTGATTTGCTAAAGGCTATTCGTGCTGATGATTCATTAAAACATTTACCTGTTTTAATGGTGACCGCAGAAGCAAAACGCGAACAAATTATCGCAGCAGCGCAAGCTGGTGTGAATGGTTATGTTGTTAAACCGTTTACCGCTGCAACGCTAAAAGAAAAACTCGATAAAATCTTTGAGCGTTTAGCATAAGCTAAGGATAAGTTATGCAGGCAGCAATATCGGGGTTAATCGACCTTGAGCAAGCCAAGCAGCTCGTAGCACTACTTGAAGATGGACAACAAGAACAAGCTGATGACGTCATTCGTGACTTATCAGCGCCGCTTCAAAGAGAGTTGTTTGATGAAGTGGGTAAATTGACACGTCAATTACACAGTTCATTAAATGAATTCCAATTAGATACGCGTTTAGCCGAACTTGCCAACAACGAAATACCTGACGCAAAAGAAAGATTGAACTTTGTCATCGATATGACAGAGCAAGCTGCAAATAAAACCATGGATGCAGTTGAAGAATGTTTACCTTTGGCCGATACAATAATAAATAACATTCAATCGGTCACGCCAATGTGGGATAAATTGATGCGTAGGGACATTGCTCTTAATGAGTTTAAGGCTCTGTGTCATGACGTCCAACATATCATGTCTCATAGCGAACATGACTCAAGTCGATTAAGAGAATTGCTCAATCAGATATTGATGGCGCAAGATTTCCAAGACTTAACCGGGCAAATGATCCGTCGTGTTATTGATTTAGTCAGAGAAGTGGAAAGCAGTTTAGTGTCAATGCTAACCATCTTTGGCGAAAATGCAGCTGACTCGGCACGGGTCGTTGATGAAAATAAAATTGAAGCAGAAGGCCCTATCTTGAATGCTGAAACACGTGAAGACGTGGTGACTGGCCAAGATGAAGTGGATGATCTGCTCTCAAGTCTGGGTTTCTAACTAGGAGTCAAATTTAATGTCTTTTGATGTTGATGAAGAGATACTCCAGGACTTTTTAATTGAAGCTGGTGAAATTTTAGAGCTTCTGCAAGAGCAACTTGTCGCTCTTGAAAATAATCCTGATGATGCTGATTTACTGAATGCTATTTTTAGAGGGTTCCACACTGTTAAAGGTGGTGCTGGATTTTTAAGTTTAGGCCCAATGGTCGATGTGTGTCATGAGGCAGAAAATACCTTTGACTTACTAAGAACGGGCAAGCGCCAAGTAAATGCAGAATTAATGGATATTATTCTGCAAGCAGTTGATGCCATCAACAGCATGTTCGAACAAACTCAACAAGGTCAGCAACAAGATGATGCTGATCCTGAGTTGTTGGAAAAACTCAAATTATTAAGTTCTGGTGAGCCTTTGCCATCAGAGCTTGCTGGTAGTGCAACTCATGCTGATCATGAAGTTGAAGTTGTCGAAGAATTTATTGAATCAATTTCTGAAGACGTTGTAGAGACTGTTGAAGAACCTGCAGTTGAAGCACAACTTGATGACGAAACCTCAGATGCGTCAGGCTCTATTGATGATATCGACGAAAGTGAATTCGAAGCTTTACTTGATGCACTTCATGGTGAAGGAAAAAGTCCAACGTCTCAAGTAGACCCTGAACCTGCAATTGCGCCAGTTGCTGAATCTGAACCTGCTGCCAACAGCGATGAAATCACCGATGATGAATTTGAAGCGCTATTAGATGAGCTTCATGGTTCAAGTGGTTTTAATGCCGCGCCAACAGCGAAAGCGACTCCTGCGCCAGTTGAACAAGAACCTGCCGTAGATGCCGATGATATTACTGATGACGAATTTGAAAAATTATTAGATGAGTTGCATGGAAAGGGGTCTGCACCAGCGGCCGTTAAACCTGCAGCATCGACATCCTCAAAGCCTGCTTCATCAGCAACAAGCTCATCGCCATCAAACGCAAGTCAGTCAGCTGCCGATAAAGCGCAAACTACCCAAGCTAAAGCTGCTGAACCAGTTGCAACTCCTGCTGCTAAAGTAGAGAAAGCTGCTCCGGTTGCAAAAGCGCCAGCAGCGCCTAAAGCAGCTGCAGTGGCTAAGAAGGCAGAGCCTGCAAAAGCGCAAATGCCTCAAGGTGAGACAACTGTTCGCGTAGATACCTCGAGACTCGACCAAATTATGAATATGGTCGGTGAGTTGGTTCTGGTTAGAAATCGATTAGTGAGTTTAGGTATTTCTCGCGATGATGAAGAGATGTCTAAAGCTTTAGCTAACCTCGATCTTGTTACTGCTGACCTTCAAGGCGCAGTGATGAAAACACGTATGCAACCGATCAAGAAAGTGTTTGGTCGCTTCCCTCGAGTTGTACGTGATTTAGCGAGAACATTAAATAAAGAAATTGATTTAGTCATGGTGGGTGAAGATACCGACCTTGATAAAAACTTGGTTGAAGCATTAGCCGATCCTTTGGTTCACTTGGTGAGAAACTCAGTGGATCATGGTATTGAAATGCCTATCACTCGTGAAGCCAATGGCAAGTCACGTGCAGGTACAATTACCCTGTCGGCAAGCCAAGAAGGTGACCATATTCTTCTCAAAATTGAAGATGATGGGGCTGGAATGGATGCTGATAAGTTAAAAGAAATTGCTATTAGTCGTGGTGTATTGGATGAAGATTCAGCCGCTAGAATGACTGATAATGAAGCTTATAACTTGATTTTCGCACCAGGCTTTTCGACCAAAGTTGAAATTTCAGACATCTCCGGCCGTGGTGTTGGTATGGATGTCGTTAAAACACGTATTACCCAGCTTAACGGAACCGTACATATTGATTCTGTGAAGGGTAAAGGCACCATTTTAGAAATTAAAGTGCCTCTGACTTTAGCAATTATGCCAACCTTGATGGTGGATGTGGCTAAACAAGTCTTTGCCTTACCGTTATCAAGTGTTAACGAAATTTTCCATCTCGATCTAACTAAAACAAATGTAGTAGATGGTCAATTAACTGTCATTGTGCGTGATAAAGCGGTACCGCTATTCTATCTAGAGCAATGGTTACATCGAAATAAGACCAACTTTACTCATGGTGATAAGCAGCAAGGCCATGTAGTGATTGTTCAGTTAGGGACAATGCAAATTGGTTTTGTCGTTGACGCCTTGATCGGCCAAGAAGAAGTTGTGATTAAGCCTCTTGGCAGTATGTTACAAGGTACGCCAGGAATGGCTGGGGCAACAATTACTTCTGATGGTGGTATTGCACTTATTTTAGATGTACCTGGATTGCTGAAATATTACGCCAAGAATAAGAAGTAAGAGTTCCAATTTTTAAGGACTTAAATGGCTACCAAAGTATTAGTTGTAGATGACTCAAGTTTCTTTAGACGACGGGTCAGTGAGATTGTTAATCAAGATCCTGACCTAGAAGTTGTTGGTGTTGCAGTTAATGGCAAAGAAGCCATTGAGATGACTGAGAAGCTTAAGCCTCAAGTGATTACTATGGATATTGAAATGCCTGTTATGGACGGTATTACTGCCGTGCGCCATATCATGGCTTCGAATCCAACACCGATCTTAATGTTTTCATCATTAACCCATGATGGTGCGCAGGCGACGCTTGATGCATTAGATGCGGGTGCGTTAGACTTTTTACCTAAACGATTTGAAGATATTGCATCTAATAAAGATGATGCGATTAAGCTACTACAACAAAGGGTAAAAGCGTTAGGTCGTAGAAGACTGTATAAACCTATAGCTCGTGCCAATGCGACTTCTCGTCCGTTGACTAGTCATTCAACAGGCAAGCCTACCAGTTCGCTGACATCACTGCGTTCAAAAACGAGTTCAGCTAGCGAACAACCAGTTAATGCCACATCTGTGTCATCCATTAGAGCAAGTGGTAAAAAATATAAAGCATTGCTAATCGGCACATCGACAGGTGGTCCAGTCGCACTGCAGAAAATTTTGACGTCATTTCCAGCTAGTTATCCTCATCCAATATTGCTAATTCAACATATGCCTGCTGCTTTTACTCCAGCATTTGCCAGTCGACTCAATAGCTTATGCAAAATTGACGTGAAAGAAGCACAAACTGGCGATACCTTGAAACCCGGTTGTGCGTATTTAGCGCCAGGTGGCATGCAATTGATGATAGAAAAAGCGGGGGCGCTAGGGCGATTAAAAGTGATTGCAGGTAATGCTGACATGAACTACAAACCCAGTGTCGATATTACCTTTGCTTCTGCTTCAAAAGCATTTGGCAGCGATGTTATGGCCGTTGTGCTAACAGGAATGGGAGCAGATGGCCGTGAAGGTGCTAGAATGTTAAAGGCCGCTGGCGCCACTATTTGGGCGCAAGATGAGGCGAGTTGTGTTGTTTATGGCATGCCTCAAGCCGTTACATCAGCGGGAATATCATCACACTCTATAGCCTTAGGTAATATGGCTGAAGCGATTTTGAAAGAGACAGCTCGTGGCTAAAGCGAGCCATTCAATGTCGACCCAGCACATGCTTGTCGTGTTTTTGTTGGTTATTGGAGTGATTGCGCTTGGCGCACTTTATTTTGATCTTGCTAAAGAAAATCGACAATTAACAAAACAAGTAGAAGAGCTTAAAGCATCGCAAGTATTATTGATGGTACCCGATGAACAGGCTGCAGATATTGCCAATTGGTTAGCAAAATACCCTGAACAAACTAAAGCTTTGGCCGCAAGAGCGGCTGATGGAGAAGGAATAACAATGACGTTTGGCCCAGGGAGCGATGCGGTTTCATCACAGTCAGCGGCAAGCACTAATGCTGAGCAGCAATTTTCAAACTCAGTCATTTCAAACGGAGTTGTAACTGAAAATGCACAAGGTGTGAAAGTGATTACCTTACCCCATGGGGGGATCAGAGTTACCACACGTGAGGCTGAGCCTAGTAATAGCAATAACAAACAATAACAATAATATAGTGCAAACACTTATGAGTAATGAGGCGTGATTTGAAAGTATGGACAATTGCTAATCAAAAGGGTGGTGTCGGCAAAACCACAACGGTGGCAAGTTTAGCGGGTGCGTTAGTAAAACGTGGCCAAAAAGTGCTTATGATTGACACGGATCCTCATGCTTCATTGGGTTACTATCTCGGTATTGATTCAGAAGAAATCCCAAGTTCACTATATGATATTTTCCTTTCACATAAGACCCTTACTCTTGAAAGTGTTGAAAAGCATATCGTCCCCACATCCATAGATGGATTGGATATTATTCCTGCTTCAATGGCCCTTGCTACCCTAGATAGAGCGCTCGGTCATCAAGAGGGGATGGGGTTAGTACTTAGAAATGTGACCTCGTTACTTGCAGATAAATACGATGTGGCTATCATCGACTGTCCACCTATTTTAGGGGTGTTGATGGTCAATGCATTGGCTGCGAGCCAGCATATTGTTATTCCTGTGCAAACAGAATTTCTGGCGATTAAAGGCTTAGAACGTATGGTTAAAACAATGGGGTTAATGGGGCGTTCTAAAAAAACGACCTATAGTTTTACCATTTTACCTACCATGTTCGATAGAAGAACCAAAGCATCACCTATTGCATTGAAGTCGTTAGAAGAAAAATATCCTGATACCTTGTGGCCAGATGTTATTCCTGTCGATACTAAGTTTAGAGATGCGAGTCTTGCGCATGTCCCTGCTTCTCACTATTCCCCGAGCAGCCGAGGTATGAAAGCTTATAATCGACTATTAGATTTTTTGCTCGCCAAGGAGTTTAAGCATGTCAAAATCGGTTGACGAAACTGTTTTTGATTTTTTTTCTGTTTTATTACAAGAAGCTCCAGAAGAGCCGGCAGGCGTAGCTGACTCCGAAACTCCCTTTTCTAATTCAACAACTGCTAAAACAGACAATGCAACTAACTCTATTGCCGCAACGAAAAAGACTATTGATACTCACGAGGCATTAATAAATGAAAAAACAGCAGCTAACCCTCGAGATATCAATTCAGTAGATTTCAAGAAAAAGCACAGCAAAGTGGTACACAAGCCTGTCGCTCCAACTGACGATGTTCCGCAGCTCAACGAGGCTAGGGTTGCTGGCACATCACAACAGAGCAAAGCGTTTGCTGAACCTCCAGTTGATAAAGCGGCTTTATCTAAATTACTTTCAGTCGTGTCGAAACATGCTGAACCAGCTGCTAGTGCAACGATTAAGAAGCAAGGTGTTGTCGAGCCTACATTAGAAAAAGCACAAGAAAATCTTGCTGCGGATATTAAACAACCTTCAAGTAGCAAGGTTCAAGATGATATTAAATTAAAAGCACAGTTATTGAGGGAAAAGCTTAGCCAAGCAAGCCCTGAAACTCAGGCAAACAGCCTAGATAAAAAAATTGACACTTCTGGCGCATCTGTCAGTAAAGTATCTGAAAAAACTGCCGATATATCATTAGAGAAAAACCATTCAAGGGAAGACACCCTTGATAGTAAACGAGAGTCATCTCCTGCTTTACAAACTGGAGCAACACCACCAAGTGTCACTCAAAACTTGCAAGAAGTGCTTGATAATGAGTTTCAGGTACTGTTTTTTAATGTTGCAGGGCTGACACTTGCTGTGCCATTGGTAAGTCTAGGTGGTATTGTTAAAATAGAGCATATTAGTCATCTAATAGGTCGCCCGGATTGGTTTTTAGGAGTACAAACACGCAGGGAGCAAAAAGTTAACGTAGTGGATAGTTGCCGCTGGGTTATGCCAGAGAAATACACTAAAGAATTGGCTGAAAGCGTAGATTATCAGTATTTAGTAATGCTAGAAGACAGTGATTGGGGCTTGGCTTGTGAGTCATTAGTTAACRCTGTAAAAATAGATAAATCACAAGTTAATTGGCGTGAAAAACCTGGTAAGCGTCCGTGGCTTGCTGGTGTGGTAAAAGAACAAATGTGTGGCATTTTAAACGTGCAAGCGCTTATTGAAATGCTAGATGCAGGATTAGGTTGTCAAGATTCGATTGACTGAGGTTATTTATGACAGACTCAAGAAATGTAGCAGCGGTTGCTACGGGTAAAGAAGATGTAGTTTTACAGTGGGTAACATTTAAGTTAGATAATGAAACCTACGGCATTAATGTGATGCAAGTACAAGAGGTGTTACGTTACACTGAAATCGCCCCTGTACCAGGTGCGCCATTATATGTACTGGGTATTATTAATCTTCGTGGTAATGTGGTTACTGTTATTGATACACGCTCGCGCTTTGGCCTTGATTCGGCTGAGGTCGATGACTCGTCTCGTATCGTGATCATTGAAGCTGAAAAACAAGTTATTGGTATTTTAGTGGATAGCGTTGCTGAAGTCGTTTACTTACGCCGCTCTGAAATTGATAATGCACCGAATGTCGGCACTGAAGAAAGTGCTAAATTTATCCAAGGTGTGAGCAACCGTGACAATGAGTTACTTATTTTAGTCGACTTAGATAAATTATTATCGGATGATGAGTGGGCTGAAATCACTCAGTTATAGTGTTAACGCTATACCAATGAAAGCCAGCATTATTTTTGCTGGCTTTTGTGTTTTAATAACTAAAAAATTTACCAAGGAAAATAAATGTCACAAGAGTTGCTGATTCTTACCGCTATTATTGTTGTTGCAGGGGCAATTTTTTGGGCTGTGTTTAGTAAAAAAACAGCTAAGCTGCAAAGCAAAGTTGATGCACTTACCTTGTTAGTGAAAGAAAATGATCGACAGCGCGAGTCGGTTAAGCGCGAGCTGCAAGAGCTAAGAAGTGGCACCATAGGGGTAGGTAAAAGAGTATTAGAACTCGAGCAAAAGATTGCTAAACAATCAGATATGATTGAAGAGGCCAGTCAGCAAGATCCCCAGTCTAAGTTATATTCTCGCGCATTAAAAATGGTGGGGTTAGGCGCTGGGGTACAAGAATTAATGGAAGAATGTGAATTACCGAAAGCCGAAGCTGAACTTATCATTCGTTTACATAAAAAATAGCGTACATTGTCATTAGGCTTTATCTAGGATCCTTTGATGAAGGTTGTTCCATTGCTCAGGAAATTTACCATCTAGCATATAGACAAATGCAATGAGCTCTGCGATTAGCGTGTAGAGCTCTTTGGGAACTTCTTCACCTAGCTCTAGCAATTGTAAAAACTCACTTAAATGCTCATCCTGATGGATATAAACCCCCGTTGCTTCTGCTAAAGCAATGATTTCTTGCGCGACTAAATCCTTGCCTGTTGCAGTTACTTTTGGCGCTTCTTTTCCATCAAAGCTCAACGCAACCGCTTTCTTAATCTTACTCATACATATCCTATTCTTTACTTTGCTTTCAATTAAAATGTGTTTTGATTCAACACTGATTTCACTTGTACTGGTTTTACTCTCCCAGCTTTATTAAGCGTTGGTTTTCACCAAGTAATGGTCGCCAGGTAATAAGGTCGCGGCAACTGGGGCTACAGTGGTTTTTATCTCTCGCGCTTGTAAGCCTGCTTGGTTTATTTTTTCAGCTAAAGCTTCTTGAAATGAATCCACTTTTGACAAAATAGCAGGATTGTCACCAGTGAAGGCTAAGTCTAGGTACTCACCTTGTTTATGGGCATTAATTAGTAATGGGCCGTGGGCAAGGTTAAACTTAAGCTGAAGACGCCATCCTTGCTGTTTTTCATCTTCATCCTTAGCTGTGGACTGTTCAAATTTGCCTTCAAACTGCTCATTTCTTTGCCCAATAGAATAAGGTAAAGCAAAATACCAAGTCTGCGTTTGACTGTTTTCATTACTGGCTTGTTGGTAAAGGTTCACACTTGATGCAAATTTAGTGAGTGATTCTAAGCTGCCCGCTTTATCTAATGCTGCTAGCATCGGATGATTGGCGGTCATTGAACTAACAACTTTCTGTTGTAATTTAGTCATATAGTTTTGCAGCTTCGGGCTCATACTGGTATTAACACTTTTGAGTTTAAATCCGAGCAATAATTGAAATAGACTTGTTATTGCTCCGCCCATTAGTGCGCTATTTGGAATAGATGCTGTTTGGCTCAGGTTAAGGTTTGCAAGCTGTGTTAGTTCAGCCTTTAGAAGCTGAGGATTAACTAACTCAGTTATTGGTGATGGATCGAGCTTAGGCAGTATTTTTAATAGTTGTGATGCTAGGCTTTGTGATTGAGCAGTATCGGCTTGCTGAGAGG
This sequence comes from Shewanella sp. UCD-FRSSP16_17, assembly GCF_001675935.1. Lineage (NCBI taxonomy): Bacteria > Pseudomonadati > Pseudomonadota > Gammaproteobacteria > Alteromonadales > Shewanellaceae > Shewanella > Shewanella sp. UCD-FRSSP16_17. The sequence goes on along the minus strand of NZ_LZFV01000002.1, from coordinate 117,111 downwards.
GCATTGCACCAGCTTTAGATAAATTTTGGTTTAGTACTTCAAATGGTGACTTACTATGACTAACTAGGCTATTACCAGCCACAGTGCTATTCGAGACTGTATTCGCCAAAGTCTTGCCAGTTAGTTTAGTTGCTGCGCTAATATGAGCGGCATCAAGCTTAGCTTGAGGGGTTAACTTATTCACCTGCGCAGTAATCGCAGCTATTTGATCCTGCGTCACCCTCAAGCTCCCAGCATTGCTTGATTGAGCCATTTGCAAATTAAGGTTGGTGAGTTGTTTAAATTGCTCTGGAGATAACGACGCCCCTTTAGATAAAAATTGCGAAACATTGCTGTTGAGAAGGTCAATGCTTCTGTTATTGAAAGGACTCGTTAATACATCTTTAATTTTTATAAACAACGCTTGTTCTTGATGGCTTTGYTTTGCAATCAACTCTGTAGCAGGATTCTGCACTGGGTACGTGGTTGTATTAGATTTTACCGGTCTGGCATGACTATTCTCTATAGCTGCAGGCATGTGCTCAAGCTTTTTTAAAAATTGCGATAAGACCTGGACCGGCTCATTTCGAGTGATAATTCGTTGGTCTAATTGGGAGGTCAAGCTGGGCGCAGCCTTAGTACTCGCATCGGTAATATGGTCGACTTTTAGTGTCATTGGTACCGACTCTATAAGTCTTACTGGGCTTAATATGAGCTGCAGTTTGCCTGCGATCTGAGATACATAGGCAACTTGGGTACCACTAGGTAGTGTGGGTAATGTTGAAACCGTGACATTGGTGCCATTATCGAATCTCATTACATTGGTATTGATGTTTACAATTGGTAGCGGATAACCCTGTGGTCGAGATGCTAACGTCAAAAGCTGCTTGGATGAAATTCCATTTGAATAGGCAATATTTAAAATTTCATCCGGTAAGTTAAGCCTAACAGGCTGACCCACAATAACAATTTGTTGTTGCCCTAGATTAACGGCTTGTGTTGGGCTTGGCTGTGTGCTGGTTGTCAACTGAGTGCCTTGCTCGGCGCTAATCATGACTTTAGCGCCAGCCTGCAACAGTTGGTTGACTTGCAGGCTCGGTTTAAATTGTATCTGTTTACCTTTTATATCAAGTGTAACTTGACTTGGATTCGCTGCTGGTGGTTGAGGTTTGTCCACTTGCGCACGACTTGTTGAAGAATTAGCTATTGGTTTATCAGCAATTATTTTAGCAGGAACCAGCACAGCACCTTGCTCTAATTGTGACGATGCTGGCCTTGACGAGGATGAGTCTAGACTGTGGGATTTAGCTGCATTTTTTAATGCGGCACCTACCTCACTTTTGTCTATATGTGCACTTGTTTTGATAGTTGTCATAACAGGGCAATAGCACCTTATAATATGTTCTATTACAATTTAATGGTTGATATCTTGTTGGCCACACGTATCCTTAAAAGTCATTGTGTAGCCTAATCGTAAGTCACTTGGTGGTATTTGTAACATTGCTAAACTTACAAATATTGACTTATTGTTTAAATAATTTTGTTATTTATCGTTGCCGATAAGCTCAACGAACAAGTTATAACCTCAGTGCTCTTTTATCGACTTACTAAGATTAAGCTTTAACACTATCAGCAAGAATATGATGATTTCCAACTTTCTTTGTAGTCTCTATTTGATCTCATCATATGTATATAACGTACTCATTAGTATCATAAATATTGTCAATTGCTGGTAGTTACTAATTCCCTAAAGAGAGATGTATGAAGTATAAATGGATGTTACTTTCTTTGATGTTGGGTAATTCGGTTTTTTTAGCGCACGCTGAAGAAGCTTCAACCAATGCACCTCAAGCAACCGTAAAACCAGCAGTTGAAGTTATTTATAACGACCCAAGAGATCCCATTGAAGGTTTTAACCGTGCAATGTGGGACTTTAATTACTTGGTGCTAGACAGGCATTTATTTCGCCCCATAGCCCACGGCTACAACGATTATTTACCCTTACCCGTTAAATCAGGTGTCAATAACTTTGTACGTAACTTTGAAGAGCCAAGTTCACTTGTGAATAATGCATTACAAGGAAAATGGGGCTGGGCGGCCAATGCTGGTGGCCGCTTCACAGTTAATACCACCTTAGGTTTATTCGGCATTATTGATGTTGCTGACATGATGGGGATGGTAAGAAAACAAGATCAATTTAACGAAGTTTTGGGCTATTACGGTGTACCAAATGGGCCTTATTTTATGGCGCCTTTTTTTGGGCCCTATGTGACAAGGGAACTCGCCTCAGATTGGGTTGATGGTCTATACTTTCCTTTATCAGAATTCTTGTTATGGCAGTCCATTTTGAAATGGGGTTTAAAAAACCTTGATTCTCGTGCTGCTGCTATTGATCAAGAACGCTTATTGGATAATGCGCTTGATCCATATACCTTTGTAAAAGAAGCCTATTTTCAGTATATGGATTATAAAGTTTATGACGGCAATGTGCCTTCAAAACAAGACGATGACGAGTTACTCGAAGAATACCTATTAGAGCTCGAGTAAACCTGCCGGACTAATTATTTCGCCGGTAGATAATCTGCCGGGGAAAAGTATGGCATTAACAGATGTCGCTGTGCTGTTAGTTGAAGATGATTCAGTTTTTAGGCAATTGTTGGCCGATTTTTTAGTCCAGCAAGGTGCTGTTGTATTCGAAGCCGCAGATGGTAACGAAGGAGTCAGTGAGTTTCAGGCTCATACTGTTGATATTGTGATTGCAGACTTGAGTATGCCTAAACTCGATGGGTTAGGGATGCTCAAGCAAATTATTAAAATTAATCCAGCAGTGCCTTCAATCGTCATTTCTGGAAACAATGTCATGGCCGATGTTGTTGAGGCTTTGCGATATGGCGCCAGTGATTATTTGGTTAAACCTTTGGCTGATTTTAGTATTATCGAACAAGCCATCTTGCAAGCTATTTCCCCACAAAACACGCAATTAGAACATCTCGATTTTAATGATAGCGACGCGGTGATTAATTCAGCGGCAAACATGAGTCAGGATTTATCCTACCAAGAGTTAACTGATAATTTCAGTTTGCTTGAACATAATTCAGAAGCGGCTAAAAGTGTTCAGCAGCAATTATTTCCTGCATCAAATGTGTGTTATCCATCAGCTAAAATTCATTATAGCCTCTGCAAAAATAGTGATGTCAGTGCCTACTTTATTGACTCAACGATGGTGGGTGACAATCACTTAATGATGTATATGGCTCATTTCCATCCCGAGGATAATCGTGCTGCATTTGGCTGCGTACTATTAAGAAGTTTCGTAAATCAAAAACTAAAGTTATTTAGAAATGGATTGAGCACCACACTCATTGAGCCGTTTAATATGTTGAGCTACCTAAATGACCGTATGGTTAACTCTGGCATTAATCTATTTGTAGATATTGTTTATGTCTGCATTGATTTAAGTAACTTTAGAGTGGCAATAGGGCAAGCTGGTAGCGGTTTACGCTGTTATTTACGTAATAATAATGGGCTTGCGCCATTGGCAATGTCTGAATCGTTACAGCTGGGAACTGTTGAATGGAATAAACCAAGTATGCAGTTTAGAACGTTAATGCCTGAAGAAAAAATTTGTATCGCCAGTAATATTAGTCAGCATCGTAATAAACTTTTGAATAATGAATTTGACGGATTATATTATGATGAAACTGTGCCTGCTGGTGGTTTTATTGAGTTAGCGGTTAACTAGTGGGTTACTAGTATAAGACAAGGTGGGTTTATTTAGGGCTGTTTCAAGTTTTTAAATAAGTGATAAGTCATTAGCCAACAAGCATTAAGAAAGTAAAATAAAAAACCTCGCAATTGCGAGGTTTTTAGCTTTTTAACACTTATCGATTAACTTGGTTTAATCGCTTCATGTTCAGCAGTAACAGCGATTTCTTCTGCTAATGCTTCTTCTTCGCTTTCATTGTGTCCTTCAGCGCCGTGCATCCAGTCAACGAGCTTGTCAGCCATGAAGTAAAGGATAATGCCTGATACAGCAGAAGTAATTGCGATACCAGCGAAAATAGCCATTGCATTAGCAAGTTGCTCTTCTTTTTCGCCACCATGACCAATGAATGAACCTACAATGCCGCCAACTTTGTTTGCAATAGCAACGAATAGGAACCAAGCACCCATCATTAGAGAAGCAATACGCAGTGGAGCAAGTTTAGTTACCATTGATAGACCGATTGGAGATAAACATAGTTCGCCCATAGTATGGAAGAAGTATGCACCTACAAGCCACCACATGCTTGATTTGGCATTGGCGTCACCGCCCATTTCTAATACCGCACCAATCATGAATAGGAAACCAATACCCAGTAATACTAAACCTAAAGCAAATTTTACAGGTGAGTTAGGCTCATTTTTACCAAGACGTACCCAAATAGAGGCTATCACTGGCGCAAAAATAACAATAAACATAGCGTTTAAAGACTGGAACCAAGTTGTTGGTACTTCCCAGCTACCAATCATACGGTCAGTAAAGTCATTAGTGAACAAGTTCATCAGACCACCAGCTTGCTCAAAGCCAGCCCAGAAGATAATGGTGAACAGACCCATAACCATAATCACTTTAATACGGTCACGCTCAACTTTAGTTAATGGCTCTTTACGTACATCACCTTTTTCTTTTTGCTTCTCTTTTTCAAGTTTTGCAGCAGGGTAGCGACCAATGTCACCTAATAATTTTTGCGCAAAAACAAATTGAATAATCAGTGAAAGTACCATACCGATACCTGCACACAAGAAGCCCATTTGGAAGTTACCATCGTAAGCTGCAACAACCGAACCAACAATAATACCTGAAAGGAATGCACCTACGTTGATACCCATATAGAAGATAGTAAATGCACCATCACGACGGTGATCACCTTCTTCATATAAGTCACCTACCATAGTAGAGATATTTGGCTTAAATAAGCCGTTACCAATGATAAGAGTAAATAGACCGATATAGAAAATAGTCGTTTCGGCACCTGGTGCCCAACTATGAGGAAATGCCAAAGTAAATTGACCAGCAGCCATTAATGCACCACCAATCATGATGGCTTTACGTTGACCTAAATAATTATCAGCTAACCAACCACCAATAAGCGGTGTTAAGTATACTAGACCTGTGAAAGTACCATAAAGAGAGATTGCATCTGCTTGTGTCCAACCAAGACCATGACCACCATCTGATTGAACCTTATCGACTAGATAGAGCACCAAAATGGCGCGCATTGCGTAGTAACTAAATCTTTCCCATAATTCTGTTGTAAACAGCAGGAAAAGCCCCTTGGGATGACCAAGCATGGTCCCCTGTGGTTTTGCATTGCTCATTAAGTCTTCCACCTTAAGCTTGTGATTGCCTGCGGGACAAGGGTCGCCACAGAAATTGTTGTCTGCAAATGGTGATTAATTTCAACGTATTGATTATTTAAGGGTCTACGCCCGTTAGTGTTTCAATTTAGTTGCTATAAAATTAATCACTTTGTTGTTTATTTATTATATTAAATGTCATCATTTTAAAGTTTTAATCATTAAAACCTCAAAAAGCTAACCTTATATACCCTTTAAAGGCCTTAAAAGTCAATGCTAATGCGACATCTGGCTCTGTAAATACTTGTATAAAATCACAACTTCGTTGGATTTTTAGATACCTTTGTTGAGATTTGTAGTGGGTTTGTATTCGTTTAACGCTGGTGCAAGTTCAAGCTTGTATTTCACTGTTTTGGTTAATGCAGTGTTGAAGCGAGAGGGGCTAAGGATAAGCAAGTTAAAAAATCCTACCTATACTAGAGTAAGTTTGGTTAATTGCTTTGCAATCTGTTAACAAAAAGATAAAATGTAACTCTTTGGATCTGTTTGTCTTAATTAGATATTCAATTGTTTGATTTACGTGTTAGTAACATGTGCTGTTTTCGCATGCCTAATCTTGGATTTATAAGCGTGGAGGCAAGATGTTTTACAAAGTATTTGTCTTAGCTTGCTTATTAAGTTTGAGTTTACCTTGTTCGGCGTGGGTTGATACCGATAAAGACGGCGTACCAGATAAAAAAGATGCATGTCCTGATACACCCGCTGATGCGGTTGTGTTAGCCAATGGCTGCCAGGACCTTACTTTGTTATCAAGTGAAACGAATGTCATCGATGAAAAAGCTGCAGATGTTGCTGATGTGCAAGGTTATTCAGTTTCAGCTATTGAATCTCCAATGCGGCTATTCTTTGAATTTGCTCACGCAGACTTATCGCAAACGCAGAGAGCTTCTTTACAGGCATTTATACCAGAGATTAGGCATTCCGCAAAGGTGTTGTTGGTAGGGCACACAGACAATATTGGATCAGAGCAGTTTAATAACGCCTTGTCTTTAGCACGGGCTAAAGCAGTGAAGTCATTACTAAGTAAAGAGTATGGCGTTAATACAGAGTTTATAGAAGTGTTAGGCAAGGGCAGCAGTCAGCCTATGACTGATAATTTATCTAAAGAATCACGTCAATTAAATAGACGAGTAGACATTTTATTAAATAGTAAAAGTACAAAATAATTTATATTAAGGGAGTTAAACAATGGAAAATATTGAAGGCTTAATGCAACAAGCGCCAGAATTTATAGTCACTTATGGACTGAAAGTGGTCATGGCAATTGTTATCTTTATTATCGGTAAGTACTTATCAAACGTGGCTAAGAACTTAACCACTAAGATGATGCTAAGCCGTAAAATTGATGAAACAGTTGCCTCTTTTGTCGGTAACTTAGTCTGGGGCGTTGTTTTTGTATTTACCATTATCGCCACTTTAGGCCAAATTGGCGTGCAAACAGCGTCATTGGTTGCTGTATTAGGTGCGGCTGGTTTAGCGGTAGGTTTAGCGCTTCAAGGTTCATTATCAAACTTTGCTTCTGGCGTGCTTATGGTTGTATTTCGTCCATGTCGCGTAGGCGATTACGTTGATGCGGCAGGTGTCTCTGGTACGATTGATGAAATCACTATCTTTTCAACACGTCTTTTAACGCCTGATAACAAGGTGATTGTTGCTCCTAACTCAGCAATGATGAATGGCACAATTACCAACTATTCTGCACAAGAAAAACGTCGTATCGATATGGTTATTGGTGTTGGCTACGGTGCTGATATTGCTCAAACCAAGAAAATATTAACTGAAGTGTTAGACAACAATGCCTATGTCTTAAAAGATCCTGCGTACACAATCGCACTGGCTGAGCTTGCTGATTCTTCAATTAACTTTGTTGTACGTCCTTGGGTAAAGACACCAGATTATTGGGGTGCTAAGTTCGAACTACTTGAACAAATTAAAAATGCACTTGATGCAGCGAATATTGAAATTCCATACCCACAAATGGATCTTCACTTAAAAGAGATGCCTGCCAAATAAGTCGGTAACTCTTTTAAAAAAACCAGCACTTGTTGCTGGTTTTTTTTGTGACAAATTTAATCAACATAGGCTGAATTGGTTCAAATGGTGTGACATTAAATAATGAAGGCATGATTAATTAAGGTAGAATGAATGCCTTTAATTTAGCTGCTTATTACAAGCTTGATGTTGATGAGAACAAACATGATAGATTTTCGTAGTGATACAGTCACAAAACCTACCGATGCGATGCGAGCGGCAATGGCGAATGCTGAGGTCGGCGATGATGTTTATGGCGATGACCCGACGGTGAATCGTTTGCAAGACATGGCCGCTGAGCGATTCGGCTTTGACAGTGCCTTGTTTGTTAGTTCTGGCACTCAAGCCAATTTACTGGCCTTGATAAGCCATTGTGACCGAGGCGATGAATACCTTTGTGGTCAGCAGGCTCATAATTACAAATTTGAGGGTGGTGGGGCTGCCGTACTGGGGAGTATTCAACCGCAACCGCTAAATAATCAAGCTGATGGCAGTATCTTATTAACGGATATTGAAGCAGCAATTAAACCCGATGATGTGCACTTTGCCAGAACTCGCTTGCTGAGCATTGAAAACACGATTGGGGGAAAAGTCCTACCGCAACAATATTTGGCTGATGCCCAAGCGTTAGCGTTTAATCATAATTTAAAAATTCACCTTGATGGTGCTAGAGTTGCCAATGCTGCAGTGGCTCAAAATGTAGCGATAAGTGATATTACCCAATATTTTGATTCTGTTTCTATTTGTTTATCAAAGGGGTTATCGGCGCCAATTGGATCAATTTTGTTAGGCGATGAGCGATTAATTAATAAAGCAATTCGATGGCGTAAAATGTTAGGTGGTGGTATGCGTCAGGCTGGGATAATCGCAGCCGCCGCAGAACTTGCGATTACCGATCAGGTTGATAGATTAGCAGAAGATCACGATAATGCAGCTTTACTCGCGCAACATTTACTTGAGATGCCTGAGCTTAACGTAGATATTTCACAAGTGCAGACTAATATGGTTTTTGCGACGTTAGATAAACGCTTTGATGTAAAGCATTTAACCTTGTTACTCGCACAACAAGGGATATTAATCAGTTCTAGTTATTCTCTTCGCTTTGTGACCCATAAAGATATTAGCCGACAAGACATACTGACGTTTGTTAAAGCACTTAAAGCATGTTTGCCTCAGGCTCTCACTAAGTAGTTTATCTAAAATATTGCCAATCAAAGACAAAGCGTAGCGAGCGACTATCGTTGCGCTTTTATCGTGCAATCTTACTCATGTTATGCTCATTTGTAGCGCAAGCCATCTCTTTTGGGTTAAGTTTATCTTGTTCTATTCCTTATATTTCAAGTGTTTACCTTAGTGGTATTAATGTTGCTACCTCTTTAGGGGTATTCTCTATAAAAGGATCAATATCATGGAATATTTAGGCCGTCATATTGTCAAATTAGTTGATTTAAATTCAGATAAGAAATTATGCAGTGGCCAGTTGATGAAGTGGCTAAATGAAGAAACGTCTCTTTATGCTCGATGTGAAATGCACAGTAAATTATTGATGCCCAAGCTAGTGTCGGAAATTAATTTTATGTGCTCAGCAAGCTTGGGTGATGTAGTTGAGTTTGGAATGGAAATTATTAGCTTAGGTCAAAGCTCTATAACACTTCGCTGTAAAGCACGAAATCAATCAACAAACGCGCCTATTGCGGTGGTTGATAAAGTTGTTTTTGTGAATATCAATGAACGTGGTTTGCCTGTGCCACATGGGATCAGAGCGAATGCTGCGTAAGGCTTAAAACAAAAAAGCCCATTTCAATATTGAAATGGGCTTTTGCTAAAACGCACTAAAAGCCTAAAAGGGCTTACCTGCCTTTAATGTAGTTTCAAATGTGGATGAATGATGCGACCAATGCCTTTAGCCAACATCATTAATGTCCCTTTAACTACACCGTGTAATTCAATCAAGTGACGACGATATAAAGAAGTGTAAACGAAACGGGCAATTTTACCTTCCACTAATACACCACCGCCCATGAATGACATTAAATTACCGACAGTATGAAACTTAGATAAATTTACCAAAGAGCCTAAATCTTTATACACATATTCATTCTTAGGTGCTTTGCCATCAAGCATTAATATAATGTTATCGGCTGTCATTAACGCCATTTGTCTTGCTGATTGACCTCTAGGCGGTACCCAGCTGCCATCTTCTTGTGGGCACGCTGCACAGTCTCCAATTGAGAAAATATGGTCATCTAGCGTCGTTTGCATGTTCTGCTTTACCATCACCTGATTGATATGGTTGCTTTCAAGGCCACCAATATTGTTCAGGAAGTCAGGCGCTTTTACACCAGTAGACCAAATAACCATGTCTGAAGGAATTAAGTTGCCTTCAGTTGTTGATAACCCCTCAGGGGTTACTTGTGTGATACGCGTATTTGTCATCACGTTTACGCCAAGCTGTTTCAGCTCACGGGTAACTGAATTTGAAATTTCTACCTTATCGACCTTTGGTAAAATACGTTCATCAGCTTCAATTAAGGTCACTTCAAGCAAGCTAGTATCAATTTTATAGCCAAAGCCACTTAGTTGTTCAACTGCATGGTGCATTTCCGCCGACATTTCCACACCTGTAGCACCAGCGCCAACGACAGCAATTTTGATTTTTTCATCAAGTTGATGGTGGCTTGCGTAGCGCATGAATTTATTCAGTAATATTTTACGAATAGACATGGCTTGTTCAGTGTTATCTAGGAATAAACTGTGTTCTTTAACGCCTGGTATATTGAAGTCGTTTGCAACACTACCAATTGCGATTACGGCATAATCATATGGAATATGGCGCGCTGGTAACAGCTCTTGACCTTCTTCGTCATTAATTGGCGCCAAAACAATCTGTTTTTCGTCTCGATTAATATCAATCATCGCACCTTGCTGGAAATGATAACCATGGGCTGATGCGTGGCCTCGATAGCTGATTGCATCTAGGCCAATATCTAATGCGCCTGTTGCCACTTCGTGCAATAACGGCTTCCACACATGGCTTTCGGCGCAATCAATTAATGTGACTTTTGCTTTGCCTTTTCTGCCAACTTTATGACCAAGTTTTGTGGCGATTTCCATACCACCTGCGCCGCCACCAATAATGACGATATTTGGAACTGCTTGCATCTGATGATGCTCCTATAAAGGTAAGTTTAAAAATTCAGTTAATTTCTATTTGGAGCGTTATATGAACGTCAATTAGCTCACTTGTTAATTTGGTTAATGGCAGAAATCGAAAAGCTTGGCCATATTGAACCTTATCAACTCGTCTTATCTTTATAATGTAAGGATAAGTTTGATAAAGCTGGGCTAATTGTAAACGCGTTTTAAATCACTTGTTTTCAGTGAGACTAAGTTCAATTGACTGAGCCTGTAAGTTCACTGTGTTCTGATATTAAAATAGAAATTTGAGCAGTGTTTATATAGTAATACAGGGGAGTTCGTCAGATTTTGATCGATAAACTGTGATCGCATATCAATGCTATTACCAAAAACGAAGAGTCGATCACAAAATGTGCGCAGAGTTGGAAAGTTAATTACAGTTAAAACAACACCGACAATCGCAATGTATTGTCGGGTTGATATGACTGTTTTCCATTTAGAACGATATACGAGTCAGTGGAGATTTTGGAAAACAATTGTGCTTTATTAAGTTGTCATGACTGATTTACTGAGCTTTAGCCAGTCGGCCGTTATAATCTTCAACAAGGTGAGCTACAATTTTTTCGGGATCTGCATCTTGGCAGCATTGGTCTAAGAATATTTTAAACGTCACCAGTGAGTGGGCGTTATTTAACATGCGGTTACTTTGCATTGCATAGTAGGTATCGTCAGTGTCAGATTTTCTAACCACAAACTCACCATTTTCGAATGCTTTTGAGCCTGGCTCACAGTGCCACTTAGTAATTCTATTTAGTGCGATTTCACTAGATTGGTTAATTTCGACATGATTTAACCAGCTTGCTGGTTTTTCATTTTCTTTGTAATGAGGACATCTTACTGTGTAGTTATACACATGAGTGATTGCTGTCATAGCTTACCTACTTTTTTAAGAATGTAATTCATCATAGACTGCTAATTTAACTTTGGTCAATGGTTATTTATAGAAGTTAGAGCCAGTTAACAGTTCTTAAATGATGGTAATTAAAAGTATATATTAAACAGTTGTTTATGTGTTTTTGTCTGTGGTTGGTACTTTATTTTTTGACGCTTAATATTGATAGTTTGCCTATAAGCACAAGCGTGAATTACTGCCAAGCAGGTATACCAAACTTGCCAGTTGTTTTAGCTCGATACTTGAATGAAAATCGTACTGCTGCAACCAAGTTAGCTTGCCGCAGTACAATTTCTGTCTTTCTTAACACATCATGCTAGACAATGAGTCAGCTTATTCTGATTAGGTACTTATTAACTTATAGAGCGTTGGTAAAAATTTCGCAAATTTCTGCGTGTGTTGCTTGTTGCGGGTTAGTCAATCCGCATGCATCTTTTAACGCATTGTCAGCTAAGACTGGAATGTCTTCAGGGTTCACACCTAACTCGGTTAAGTTAGCAGGTATATTCACTGCAACAGATAACGCTTTAATTGCTTCAATTGCAGAGTCAGCACCTTGTTCATCGGATAGTTGAGCAACATCTACCCCCATTGCTTTAGCGATGTCTTTTAACTTACCTGGAACCACTTTTGCGTTGTATGCCTGAACATGCGGCAGTAACAATGCATTACAAACCCCATGAGGTAGGTCGTAAAAACCACCAAGTTGATGCGCCATTGCATGGACATACCCAAGGCTTGCATTATTAAATGCCATACCCGCTAAGAATTGCGCGTATGCCATTTGTTCACGAGCGTCAATATTATCGCCTTGCTCTACCGCATTGACTAAATTGGCTTTAATTAACTCGATTGCTTTAATCGCGCAAGCATCGGTAATGGGAGTGGCAGCGATTGAAACGTATGCTTCAATTGCGTGCGTTAGTGCATCCATACCAGTAGCGGCAGTCAATGCTGCCGGCTTTTCAATCATAAGCTCAGGATCATTTACTGATAAAATTGGTGTCGTGTTTTTGTCGACGATAGCCATTTTAATGTGACGAGTTTCGTCAGTAATGATACAAAAGCGCGTCATTTCACTGGCCGTACCGGCAGTTGTATTGATAGCAACTAAAGGTAATTGTGGACGAGTTGATACATCCAGACCTTCATAGTCACTAATACTGCCGCCATTGGTTGCGACTAATGCAATACCTTTGGCGCAGTCGTGCGGTGAACCGCCACCTAATGAAATAACAAAATCACATTCATGTGCATTTAGCATGGCTAAACCGGCTTCAACATTGCTCACTGTTGGGTTAGGTTGTACGCCATCAAAGATGAATACTGTAATGCCATTATCGATGAGTTTAGCAGCGACCTTATCTACTAAACCAATGTTAACTAATGGCGTATCAGTGACTATCAGAGCACGTTTGAAGCCTAATGTTTTAATGTCATTAATTGCTTCATCAACACCACCTTGACCGAGAACATTTACACTTGGAATGAAAAATTTAGTCGCCATAATAAACCTCTTCAACGCTTGAAATTAATAAAGTTAAAATTCTTTTCTGTCGTTAAAGTAACAACCAAATGCACTGTGGTTTGTGATGAAAATCATATATTGATACTAAATTTTTGTCATTTTGTAGTTTTAATACGAAATGGGGATTTGGCGCTTATTTTAGTTTTTTGCGAGATATTGAGCACATTATCCACTAAAAAAAATGCTGATAACTAAAAGTGTTATCAGCATTTAAATAAGAGAAACCGTTAGCGATAAAACTAGAATATACCCGCTATCATTCAGGTCGTTAAACTTGAGGACAAGCGGTTTCAGTTACTGTGTTGATGACGATATCTGTCGTCGGCACATCACTACTATTAGTATCAGTGATATTGATTTGATCAACGACTTCCATTCCTTGTACAACTTGACCGAAAACAGCATAACCAGGACTTGTACTTGAACTGTAATCCAGCTGTGTATTATCTAGCGCGTTAATATAAAACTGCGATGTTGCTGAATTTGCCACATTGGTTCTTGCCATTGCAATGGTGCCGCGAGCATTCGATAAGCCGACGTTACTTTCTAACTCAATGGGATCATTAGTTGGTTTTGCGACTAATCCTGATGTGAAGCCACCACCTTGCGAAACAAAGTTATGAATTACACGGTGAAAAATTGTGCCATTGTAGAACTCTTCTTCAACATAGGTTTTAAAATTTTCACCAGTGATCGGTGTGTTTGTTGTATCGATAGCAAGTGTAATGTCACCTAGCGATGTCGACATGATGTAACAAATATCAGCTTGAAGCTCTTTTTCTTCTACAGGTGGATTGGGATCGACAGGTTCTACTGGATCGGTTGTGCTTGAATCTGAGCTTCCACCACATGCAGATAAGGTCAATGCAAATAACAACGGGTACATCAATTTCATTGTGGGCCTTTTTGTGTTTTGTTTTTGTTGCGGTTATGTTGCTTAATTGGTCTAGGTAAATCAACAAAAAAAACCACAAGATACAAACTGTTACTTTGCACTTAAAAACAGTATTTATTGAATTTTGTGGTTTTAATAGTGAAAGGGACTGATCCAGGCTTGAATACATCGCTTAAATGTCATTGAGCCGCTACAATAGCGCCATTATTACTTGTGTAGATTAGAGAAAAATATGACTTTTGATTCTGTTGGCTTTTCACAGCCTATTTTAGATGCGGTTAAGGCGTGCGGCTACGACAAAATGACGCCAGTACAGCAGGTTGTGATGCCACTTGTGATTGAAGGTAAAGATGTTTTAGCAAGTGCTCAAACAGGTACAGGTAAGACTGCTGCGTTTTCGTTGCCATTATTATCATTGTTGTCGCAACAAATTGAGCAACAAGAGACTAAAACTGCTTGGCAAAGACTCCGTGTGTTAATTATGACGCCAACACGAGAGTTAGCAATCCAAATTGAGCGTAACATTGTTGATTACGCTCAATTTTTACCGTTTGAGAGCGTCGCAGTATATGGCGGGGCAAGCATTAACCCCCAACGTAAAGCGCTAAATAAAGGGGTAGACATTCTCGTTGCTACGCCTGGTAGATTATTTGACATTATTGGCCAGTACGATCTGGATTTATCTTTTGTCACTCATTTAGTGATTGATGAAGCTGACAGGATGCTTGATCTTGGTTTTGTCAAAGACATAGAGAAGGTAAAACGTTTAGTCAATCGTCAACATCAAACCATGATGTTTTCAGCAACCTATTCAGAAGATGTCAAAAGCTTAGCGGCAAAAATGCTTAAGTCGCCTGAGTTTGTGCATGTGTCAAATCAAGCCACTGCCGATACGGTTTCTCAATCGGTATTTCAAGTGGACAAACGACGTAAAGCAGAGTTGTTATCAGAACTGATTGGCCGTAATAATTGGCAACAAGTTATGGTGTTTACCAGTATGAAAGAAACTGCAGAACACCTTCTTAAAGAGTTGAAATTAGACGGTATTAAAGCTGCAGTGTTTCATGGCGATAAAACTCAGGGAGCACGAAATAGAGCGTTAGAAGAATTTAAAAGCGGTAAACTGCGTGTCATGATTGCTACCGATCTTGCTGCTCGAGGCCTAGATATTGAGGCTTTACCTTTGGTGATTAACTTTGAGTTACCGCCAGAGCCTGAAGATTATGTTCACCGTATTGGTCGAACAGGGCGAGCAGGACTTGCTGGACAGGCAATTTCGTTAGTAGCTCAAAATGAAATGGAATTATTAAGTGATATTGAGTCGCTAATTCAATGCCAAATAGAAGTCCATGTTCAGCCTGGCTATGAAGCTGGCGCACCTTTACCAGCCAGATACCGTGAGGCTGAAGTCGTTAAACCTAAGAAGTCTTTTAAGCATAAAAGACCAAATGGTCATCGTGGCAATGATAAAGCCAAACCAAGTCGACAAGGTAAATATGCTAAAAAAGCTAAGTGATCATTATGGCTTTATTAAGTACTAATTGAACAAGGAAATGTTGGGTGATTCTCAAGACTATCAAAACAAATGTAATTACGGGTTTTTTAGGCGCAGGTAAAACTAGCCTTATTTTGTCTTTACTCAAGTTAAAACCTGAAAATGAAACATGGGCCATATTAGTTAATGAGTTTGGTGAAATTGGTATTGATGCCAGTCTAATGGCTGGCACTCACTCATCCGAGCAAGTGGTGATTAAAGAAGTTGCTGGTGGTTGTTTGTGCTGTGCTGCTGGCATCCCGACTCAAGTTGCTATTAACCAACTGATTCAAAAAGCCAAACCTGACAGACTTTTTATCGAGCCTACAGGTTTAGGGCATCCAGCTGAGATTTTAAAAGTATTAACCAACGAATATAACCGCCAAGTACTATCGGTCAATCAAACGGTATGTGTTGTAGATGCACGCAAAGTGCTTAATGAAATGTATCGTGAAAATGAGAATTTCAATCAACAAATTTCTATCGCCGACATTGTGTTTGCAAGTAAAGCGGACTTATATCAAGCACAAGAATATAAAAGCTTATCTTTACTCATCGAGCAGGTTAACAAAGAGGCTAACTTAGTTAGCTCTATTGATGAAAATGCGATAAGCCAGTTATTGAACGATATTGATAAACCACGCTCATTAGCTAAAAAGACGGCAACGCCGATAAGTCAGTCAGTTGGTCTTGGTAAAGGGGCATCATTAACTAATCGCTCTGCTTCAATATTTCAGCCTGTGTCATCCACTGAGCCCTTGCTGCAAGCCATAGATTTTAATCAAAGTGGTTACTGGGTAAAATCGAATCAAGGTGAAGGGGCATATAGCATTGGTTGGATATTTGAGCCTAGTTTATGCTTTGATTTTGATAAGCTTATTGTCTTTATCAATCAACTCATCGAACAAAATGTTGTTCGTATAAAGGCGGTTATGATCACTGAAGAAGGGATTGCAGGCTTTAATATGTCTGATAGCAAACTATCCGTTATGGAGTTAGATGAAA
This sequence comes from Shewanella sp. UCD-FRSSP16_17, assembly GCF_001675935.1. NCBI lineage: Bacteria > Pseudomonadati > Pseudomonadota > Gammaproteobacteria > Alteromonadales > Shewanellaceae > Shewanella > Shewanella sp. UCD-FRSSP16_17. Next base: position 100,649 of record NZ_LZFV01000002.1, on the reverse strand, counting down.
CGATGGACTCTCGGATTGAGGTTATTTCTCTGGCGCCATTAGATGAAACGGTTATCACCGAACAGTTACAGGCTTGCTTAATTGCTGAGTGAAGTGATATAGATTAGCTTAATAAAAGAATTGATGCGCAATAATGCGCATCAATTTAAATTTCTCTTAAACACTTATTTCTCTAAAGCCCTTTTAAAATAGTTTACTTCCCCAGCCTAATTTGGCTCTCAAAACATTAAAGTAATTATGGCCTTTAGGGTGGATCATTCTAAGCCTATCTTCACTACGACTAATTAAAATCTCATCGCCAGGCAATACTGATAAATGGACGTGACCATCACAACTTACTTCAAGGTTTTCGCCATTATCGGGCGAGACGACTAACTTAATTGTACTGCTTGCATCCACAACAATAGGGCGACAAGATAAGGTGTGTGGAAACATTGGCACTAAAATTAATGCTTGCAGGTTAGGGGTGAGAATTGAGCCGCCAGCAGATAATGAGTACGCGGTCGAGCCTGTAGGCGTTGAGACAATCATGCCGTCAGCCCGCTGACTATACATGAATTGATCATCAATATAGACCTCAAACTGGATCATGTGCGCCACTTTACCTGGATGCAGTACGGCCTCATTGACAGCGGTATTACTTGATTTGAGCATGCCATGGCGATGGACTTCTGCCTCAAGCAAAAAACGGTACTCAGTGTCATATTGTCCGTCTAACACCTTCGACAACGAGGCTTCGAAGTTATCTGGAGGTAAATCAGTTAAAAAACCTAAGTTGCCACGGTTTACACCAATCACTGCAATATCGAACCTAGCTAATACTCTGGCAGCTCCAAGCATATTTCCGTCGCCGCCTACCACAATGGCTAAATCGCAACGCTCACCTAATTCTGTTAAATCAACCGATTCAATGTCGACTTTCAGTTCTGAAGCGACACGTTCTTCGGCTAAAATATCGAAACCTTGCATCGACAACCAATGATGCAAACGCTTCAAAGTGAGGTTTGTACCCTTGTGGTGTGGTTTGCCGATTAGGCCAATTGTTTGGAACTTTTTGGTCATATTAGTATTTGATTTGCTCAAAGGCTTGAAACAAAGAAATTGATCCCCATAATATGCCCATAGTAATCAGAAACAAAGCATTTTTAGCTGGAGTGAAAATGAGCAACGAGTCAAATAAAGCAGATCAAGACGTTATTGATGCAGCTGAAACCACTGAAATCGAAACAGAAGTTGAAACTGAAGCAACACAAGAAGTTGATGAGTTAACTCAAGCTAACCTTAGAATTGAAGAGTTAGAACAACAACTTGCGGCATCTGAAGCAGCATTAGCTGAACGTAAAGATGTAGAAATTCGTGCGGCAGCAGAAACAGCAAATATCCGTACTCGTGCGGCTAAAGATGTTGAAAAAGCACGTGCATTCGCTTTAGAGAAGTTTGTAAACGAACTGCTACCTGTGTTGGACAACATGGAGCGTGCGTTAACAGGTGTTAATCCTGAAGATGAAGCGACTAAAGCTATCGTTGAAGGTGTTGAATTAACCATGAAAGGTTTCTTAGGTTCAGTAGAGAAATTCGGAGTGGTACAAGTTAACCCAATCGGCGAAGCATTTAACCCAGAACATCACCAAGCAATTGGTATGCAACCTAGCGCAGAATATCCAAAAGACACTGTCATGTTGGTTATGCAGAAGGGTTATACCTTAAATTCACGCTTACTCCGTCCAGCTATGGTTATGGTTTCTCAAGGTGGCCCAAGCGTAGATACTCAAGCGTAGATACTCAAACGTAGAGACTAAAGCGCAGATACTCAAACGAATAGGCTCACACGAAGAGACTATTCAAGCTTTAAAACAGCGATTAAGTATCATAAAAAAAGGACTGCAATTGCAGTCCTTTTTTATGTCTTCTTATCGCCATTTAAATAAAATACTCGCTTCAATCGTTTAAATGACGAGGCAATCAAACAAGGAGTAAGTTAATCTAAATAGGCATTGATTTGAGCGAGTACACCTTCACCATCGAGTTTTAATTCTTTAATTATCTCATCGGGTGCGCCGTGCTTAATGAATTCATCAGGTAAACCAATTTGTAAAACAGGCTTAATGATTTTCATTTTTTGCAATGCTTCAATAACACCGCTACCAGCACCGCCCATAATGGCGTTTTCTTCTAATGTCACTATCACATCATGGCTAGTAGCCAATTCAGCCAGTAAAGCTTCATCGAGCGGCTTAACAAAGCGCATATCAGCAACGGTAGCGTCAAGCGCTTCGCCAGCTTCTAAACCTGCGGCCAATGTCGTACCAAAATTAACAATGGCAATTCGTTTGCCTTGACGTTTTATCAAGCCTTTACCAATTGGCAGAGCAGTCATAACTTCAGTTTGCTCAATGCCAGTAGCACTACCACGAGGGTATCGAACCGCGGTAGGACCGTCTTTATAGCAATAACCTGTATAAAGCATTTGGCGGCACTCATCTTCGTCAGATGGTGCCATTATGACCATATTAGGTACGCAACGTAAAAAACTTAAGTCAAATGCACCTTGGTGTGTAGGACCATCGGCACCCACAATACCACCGCGGTCTATGGCAAATAGTACTGGCAGTTTTTGTAAGGCGACGTCATGAATGATTTGATCGTAGCCACGTTGTAAGAAAGTTGAGTAAATTGCCACAACCGCATTGAACCCTTCACACGCAAAACCAGCGCCGAGGGTGACAGCATGTTGTTCTGCAATGGCGGCATCAAAGTACTGTTTAGGGAATTTTTGCGAAAACTCAACCATTCCCGAACCTTCACGCATTGCAGGCGTAATCGCTAAAAGCTGCTCATCTTCTTTGGCAACATCGCATAACCATTTACCAAACACTTGCGAGAAGGTTGGTGAGCTTGGTTTCGCTTTAGGCTTTCTAAATTGAGTGTGATCAAATTTAGGGACCGCATGCCAGCCGATAGGATCTTTTTCTGCAGGTTCATAACCACGACCTTTCTTGGTCATGATATGAAGAATTTGTGGACCTTTAAGGTCGCGCATATTGCGCAATGTTTCGACTAATGAATCTACATCATGACCATCGATAGGGCCGATGTAGTTGAATCCAAGTTCTTCGAATAGTGTTCCAGGCACAACCATGCCTTTAAGGTGCTCTTCGGTGCGCTTTGCCATTTCTTTAATGACCGGCATACCTTTGAGGACTTTTTTACTGCCTTCACGGATCGTGGTGTAAAAGCGGCCCGACATTAATTGTGCCAAGTGGTTGTTGAGTGCACCGACGTTTTCAGAAATTGACATCTCGTTGTCATTTAACACAACTAACATGTCATTGTGTAAATCACCGGCGTGGTTCATGGCTTCAAACACCATGCCGCCTGTCATAGCACCATCACCAATAACGGCAACAACTTTACGATCTTTTTGTTCTTTTTCAGCTGCAACTGCCATCGCTAAAGCAGCGCTAACTGACGTACCTGAGTGACCAACACTGAACGTATCGTATTCACTTTCTTCACGCCATGGGAACGGGTGCAAACCATTCTTTTGACGAATAGTATGCATTTGTTCACGACGACCAGTTAAAATTTTGTGCGGGTAAGCTTGATGACCAACGTCCCAAACTAAACGATCGAATGGCGTGTTATAGACGTAATGAAGCGCCACGGTCAATTCGACTGTGCCTAAGCCTGATGCAAAATGGCCACTGGAATTACTTACTGATTTTAGTAAGAATTGTCTTAACTCATCAGACAGCTGTGGCAGCATACCTTGCGGTAGCTTTTTTAAATCTTCAGGCGTATTAGCTTGTGCTAACACTGGAAATTGAGAATTATCGAAACTCATAATGAGATAAACTGTCTCTTTTATAATCTTCGCGCAATGATATAGCGGGCGAAGTCTGCAATTAACTGGCTATTGTAGGTCAATTTAGCCAGCGCTGAAAGTGCATCGTTAATTAGTTTTTCGGCGCATTCATTAGCACCGTCAAGTCCAAGTAAGCTCGGAAAAGTGCTTTTGTTGGCTTCTTCGTCACTGCCTTGTGGTTTACCGAGCTCTTCGGTGCTGGCAGTGATATCTAAAATGTCATCTTGAACTTGAAAAGCTAAACCAATATTTTCGGCGAATTCTCTGATGATTTGCTGCTCTGTGTCAGAGGCATTAGCGGCAATTAACGCTAATTCTGCGGCGCAACTTATTAACGCACCAGTTTTTTTGTTATGTAATTGGGTCAGCTGTTCAATATTAATACGTTTATCTGTCGAACTCAGATCAATTGCTTGTCCGCCACACATACCACTATAGCCTGAGGCTTTAGCTAGCGCCGTTACCATTGCCAATTGTTGCTGTGGATTGATCCCTTCCACTGGCTGACAAATGAGCTCAAATGCCAGTGTTTGTAGTGCATCACCTGCTAATATCGCCGTTGCTTCATCAAAAGCAATATGTACCGTTGGTTGGCCTCGGCGAAGCGCATCATCATCCATAGCGGGTAAATCGTCATGGATTAATGAGTAAGCATGGACGCACTCAATGGCCGCTGCGGCATTATCGAGTATGCGACTATCAGCACCAAGCATTTCACCGATACTGTATACCATAAATGGACGAATACGCTTGCCGCCAAGTAAAGCACCATGAATCATTGCAGCTTTTAATTGGGGAGCATTGTCATCAAGTTCATTCAGTTTTGCTTCAAGAACTCGATTGACACGTTGTTGATATTTTTCAATAGCTTGGTCTAACACGCTTATTCGCCTTCAACGGTAAATGGGGTCAGATTTGTATCATCTTCATCAAGTAGGATAGATACTTTTTGTTGGGCTTGTTCAAGCTTAGATTGGCTTTGACGTACAAGCTTAATTCCGCGCTCGAATTGTTTGAGGGCATTGTCTAGTGTGACTTCACCTTGCTCAAGATCTGCAACGATGTTTTCAAGCTCCGATAACGATTCTTCAAAACTTAGATTCTCAGGTTTTTTAGCCACAATTATGATTCCTTCTGATTTGCGGATGACAAGGTATATCAGGGCGACCTAAGGGTCAAATTCAGTCGTTGTTTATTTGCTCAATAGCACGCTTTAAGACTGAAAATTTATACAATTAGTAAAAAATCTCTAAACTTGGGCTAAGTTTGACCGATAACTATAACGAAAGCCAGTTTCCTTCATTCGCATTCATTTAATTGATGGCCCACTCGTAAATAGTGACCTAATAATTGATGAATTTTTTAGCACTGGCCGTTATTTTATAATCGAATGCTGTTTTTTCAGTGTTTTTTGATATTTGAACTATTATCCCTGTTGCACAGGGTGTTACATTGATACTGAAAAGATAAGTGCTGCGTTGGTAGTGATTTATCAGCTAAGGCAGCATTTTAAGACTGCAATCAAGGAGACATTGTGGATTTAGCAACCCTAATCGGTTTGATAGGCGCATTTGCATTTATTATTGGGTCAATGGTCAGCAGTGGTGGTATTTCCATCTTTGTTGATGTGCCGTCGATTATGATCGTATTTATCGGTTCATTGTTTGTGGTCATGATGAAGTACAATTTAAAGCAGTTTCTTGGCGCTGTTAAAATTGGTGCTAAAGCTTTTATGTTCAAAATTGACAAGCCAGAAGATCTCATCGAGCAATCAGTCAATATGGCAGATGCCGCTCGTAAAGGTGGTTTCTTAGCTTTAGAAGAAGCGCAAATCACCAACAGTTTTATGCAAAAAGCAGTTGATATGCTGGTTGATGGTCACGATGGCGATGTCGTACGAGAAGCCTTAGAAAAAGACATAGCCTTGACCGAAGAACGTCATAAAACCGGTATCGGCATTTTTAAATCTTTAGGTGATGTAGCACCTGCAATGGGGATGATCGGTACCTTGATTGGTTTGGTTGCCATGTTATCAAACATGGATGACCCGAAATCTATTGGACCATCGATGGCTGTGGCATTATTAACCACACTTTACGGTGCAATCATTGCCAACATGATTGCTATTCCAATCGCGGATAAATTGCAGTTAAGAATGAGTGAAGAACTCCTCAATCGTAATTTAATCATGGATGCTGTATTAGCGATTCAAGATGGTCAGAATCCACGTGTAATTGAAGGATTTTTGAAAAACTACTTAGCTGAAAAACAACGTCAAATCGATACCACGGACGGAGAGTAACTCATGGCCAAAAAAGCCAAGTGTAATTGTCCGCCACCTGGCGCCCCTTTATGGCTAGCGACATTTGCTGATTTAATGTCGCTGCTAATGTGTTTCTTTGTACTGTTGCTGGCTTTTTCAGAAATGGATGTGATGAAGTTCAAGCAAATTGCCGGTTCAATGAAATACGCCTTCGGGGTGCAAAATAAAGTCGAAGTGAAAGATATTCCCAAAGGTACTTCTGTGATTGCGCTGGAGTTTCGCCCAGGCAAGCCCGATCCAACCCCGATTGAAATTATTAACCAACAAACCAATGAGATGACTCAACAAACGATTGAGTATCAAGCAGGTGAAGATGCCAGTGCTGGCGGCGTTCAAAAGCAACAAGGTGAAAACCGAGGCGGCAATTCTTCTGCGACTGCGCAGCAACAAGCTCAAGCTCAGCAATCTCAAGCTTCATCAGAACAAGAGAATATTAACGATCAAGTTAAGAAAATGGCTGAAAAGCTCAATGAAGAGATTGTTGATGGTGCCATAGAAATTGAATCATTAGGTCAGCAAATTATTATTCGAATTCGTGAGAAAGGCTCCTTTGCTTCGGGATCTGGTTTTCTACAGCCTCGTTTTAAGCCTGTGGTTCGTTCAATTGGTGAGTTATTAAAAGATGTCCCTGGTATTGTCACGGTTTCGGGGCATACAGACGGAATGCATATTAGTAATGAGCTTTATAGCTCTAACTGGGACTTGTCTAGTAAACGTGCTGTTGCTGTCGCCCATGAGCTAGCAAAAGTGAAAGGGTTTGATGAAGCGAGAATGCAAGTGGTTGGTATGGCATCCAACGCGCCGTTAGTACCCAATGACTCTAACCAAAATCGCAGTCGTAATCGTCGAGTGGAAATTGCCATTGAGCAAGGTAAAGCTAAAGAGTCAGATGAAATTGAGGTTATGACGCCATAGTTTTTTGTACCATAGTTTTTTGAATCATAGTTTTTAGCGACATACAGTGGCTTAATAATAACCTATGATTGGATTATCATCAGTGGCGTTTTTGTTAAGTTTGTTGTTTTGATTATTGTTTTTATGGTGAGTTATCAAGCCGTTTTAGTATCAGATTAATTCTGTTATTACTGCGGCTTTTTTATTGGCCTGAAGCCTGATAAATCAATAAGCCTGTGCTCAAATCTGGTGATTTATTGTGTTTGGTAAATAGACAATTTTTGTTATAATCCCGCCTTTAATGGCTGGTTGCTTTTCTAGCCATCATTTTTAAGCCTTTTTACATATTAAATTTTGATATATTTTTGTTTTATATCATTGGTTTAGTTTGCTAGTAAGGTAATACCGAAACAGAAGCCCGCGGAAATCCAATGAAGTTTATCGTAAAGCTATACCCAGAAATCATGATGAAAAGTAAAACGGTGAGAATGCGTTTTACTAAAATCCTTGAAACAAACATTCGCAATGTACTTAAAAAAGTTGATGACGATGTAAAAGTGCAACGCCAATGGGATCGTATCATGATCCACGTAGCGAGCGATGAACAAGCAAGAATTGATGCGATTTCAGCTAGATTAGAATGTATCCCTGGTATTGCTCATGTGATTCAAGTTGATGAATACTCATTTGAGTCAATTGATGACATTTACCAGCAAGTTTTGCCTGTATATAAAGATGAACTAGCAGGTAAAACCTTCTGTGTACGTGTTAAGCGAACAGGTAAACATGATTTCAATTCAATTGAAGTCGAACGTTATGTCGGTGGTGGTTTAAACCAGCACACTGACGCTGTTGGCGTGAAGTTAAAAAATCCTGATATGACAGTGAATCTTGAGATTGATCATGAAAAGCTATACATGGTTGTACGTCGTATTGAAGGTCTAGGTGGCTTCCCTATGGCCACTCAAGAAGATGTGTTATCACTTATTTCGGGTGGTTTTGATTCTGGTGTTTCTAGCTATCAGTTTATCAAAAAGGGCGCACGTACACATTACTGTTTCTTTAACTTAGGTGGCGCTCAACATGAGATCGGCGTTAAACAAGTTGCTTACCACTTATGGCAAAAGTATGGAGAATCTCATAAAGTTCGCTTTATCACAGTGCCTTTTGAGCCAGTTGTAGAAGAGATCCTTGAGAAAATCGATAATGGTCAAATGGGCGTTATTTTAAAGCGTGTGATGATGCGTGCAGCCACTAAAATTGCCGAGAAGTACGGTATTCAAGCACTAGTTACAGGTGAAAGTCTCGGTCAAGTTTCAAGTCAAACCTTGACTAACCTCAATGTAATCGACCGTTGTACCGATTTATTGATTCTGCGTCCACTGATCACCATGGATAAGCAAGATATCATTAATGAAAGCCGTAAAATTGGCACAGAAGATTTTGCTAAAGCTATTCCTGAATATTGTGGTGTTATTTCACAGAAACCAACAGTGAAAGCCATTTTATCTAAAATTGAAGCTGAAGAATTGAAGTTTTCAGAAGATCTTGTCGATAGAGTCGTTAATGACGCTGTCGTGATTGATATCAAGCAAATTGCAGAAAAGGTCGAAACAACGGTAAGCGAAACTGAAACAGTCGCTTCAATCGATAACGACGAAGTAGTTATTGATATTCGTGCTCAAGATGAAGAAGAGCAAAATCCGCTAAAAATAGCTGATACAGAAATATTGAAGATCCCTTTCTTCAAACTAGCCACTCAATTTGCAGACTTAAGTAAAGAAAAAACTTACCTATTGTATTGCGATCGTGGTGTGATGAGTAAATTACAAGCTCTGTATTTAACTGAGCAAGGCTACACTAACGTTAAGGTTTACCGTCCTTAATTGATTCGTCGATTCGAATTATTCGGATAAACTATGTTAATGCTAAATAGCCATTAGATTAATTCTAGTGGCTATTTTTTTACCTGAAATAGCTGTGAATATTGAATATAAAAAAACCGCATTACCAATAAAATGGTTAATGCGGTTTTTTTGAAACGGTTTTTACAGTAAATTAATCAGCAATACGTGTTTCAGCCGTTTTGATTGTCGCTTTGTCTGCGTTCTCTTCGGTTAGCGTGTTTTTCACGTTAACATCGATGTTGTTTTGCATTTCATTCATGCTTTGCTCAAGTTCAGCATTAATTGATGCTTGAAGGTCGCTGATATCAATTGTGGTATCATTTGCTGTGGCCATAAATGCACATGAAGAGAGTAAAGCAGCTGTTGCTAACGTTGTTAAGTTAAACATAAAGGGTCGCCTCCTAGGTGACAAATCACACTGTCGGACACTCCCTTATTACCTGGTAGAGATTGTCCAACTCACTAAATTTCAATGGTTATAATTTAAACGAACACAGTGTTCTTTACAAACGACAAAAAATAACGATAATCATTAGAAAAACTAATTAAAAAACGAGAGATTGATCACTATGTCGAGAAGATTGCCACCTTTGAATGCAGTCAAAGCATTCGAGGCTGCTGCGAGGCACTTAAGTTTTACTCGAGCGGCAGAAGAGCTATTTGTCACGCAAGCAGCAGTCAGTCACCAGATAAAAGCACTGGAAGATTTTTTGGGCTTAAAACTATTTCGACGCAAAAATCGCTCGCTATTATTGACTGAAGAAGGTCAAAGCTACTTCCTCGATATCAAAGATATTTTTATCCAATTAGGCGAATCTACCGATAGGCTATTAGCCAGAAGCGCGATTGGTTCGTTAACGGTAAGCATGTCACCAAGCTTTGCAATTCAATGGCTTGTGCCAAGACTTGCAAAGTTTAGTGAGAAAAACCCAGACATTGATGTGCGAATTAAAGCTGTAGATAGCGAGGTCGACTCATTGACTGATGATGTCGATGTCGCGATTTATTATGGTCAAGGTAATTGGCCTGGGCTACGTGCAGATAAACTCCGTAATGAAGTGTTAATTCCTGTTTGTTCGCCGCTGTTATTGAGCGGTCCTAAGCCGCTTGAAAAACCCAGCGATTTAAAAAATCACACCTTATTACACGACTCGAGTCGTCAAGATTGGCAGGCTTGGTTTAGACAATGCGGGATTAGTGAAATTAATGTTAATTCTGGTCCTATCTTCAGTCATTCATCATTAGTATTGCAAGCTGCGGCTCATGGTCAAGGTGTGGCATTGGGGTATAGCGTATTGGCAAGGCCTGATATTAAAGCCGGTCGACTTGTGTGTCCGTTCTCGGAAGTATTAGTCAGTAAAGATGCTTATTACCTTGTGTGTCAGCAGAGCCACTCAGAGCTCGGAAAAGTGGCAGCTTTCAGAGAATGGATGGTAGATATGTTTGCTGAAGAGTCACGCAGTGAGTTATTAGCTGGTTAGATAAATAAGTCGTTACTTTCTAGAAGTGATTTATTACTTGCTGTGCTTTAGCTGCACAAAACTATGAGGCGTTGAAAGCAAAGTGTTGCAAAGAGGCCTCAGCTTACCATTCAACAATTATTCATCAATAAGTGAACCCCAATCAATGACAAATAAGTTGTGCTCTAGTGAAATCAATGGTCAAGCAATAGAATATATTTTACAAGGTGAGCAGAGCAAAACCTTAGTGGTTTTTGCCCATGGTGCTGGCGCTAATATGCATCATGAGTTTATGGAGGCTGTGGCATCTGGACTTAGCCAAACTGGCGTTCAAGTGTTACGTTTTAACTTTTTGTATATGCAAGCCAACATGCAAGATGGCAAACGCAGACCTCCAGATAGGGCGCCAAAACTACTCAATCATTTTCAACAAGTATTGCAGCAAGTACTAGCGCAAAATAAACAGCAAACCTTAGCGGTTGAGAATATCATTTTGATGGGGAAATCTATGGGGGGCAGAATGTCGGCCATATTGATGACGCCAGAGTTAGGTGAAATGGAGAAGGTCGAACTTGTACCTGAATTTTCTGAGATCGCTAAATTGATCAAAGGCGTGATTTGCCTTGGTTATCCTTTTGTTCCATTAAAAGGTGGAGAACCTAGGTTAGCACCAGTCAATGATTGCACTGTACCGTTATTAGTTATGCAAGGAGAGCGGGACAAATTTGGCGGTAAAGAAGAACTCCCGCAATGGCCTTTAAACAAGTCGATTAAAATACAGTGGATTAAGGATGGCGATCATAGTTTTAAACCACGGAAGTCGTCAGAGACCACATTAGAGGATAATCTGCAAACTTGTATTCAACAATGTCAGCATTTCATTAATGCACATATAAATTGATCATTTAAAGGCAATCATGATGAAAAAAGGTTTACTACTTTTAGCAGCGCTAAATGGTTTTTTAGCCGTTGCGCTTGGCGCATTTGGTGCACACGGATTAAAAAATATTGCCTCACCAGAGTTAATTGCCATTTTTAATTTAGGCGTTGATTATCACTTTTATCATACCTTTGCGATTATCGCTGTTGCGTTTGCAGGCCATTGGATCTCGTCAAAGTTACTTGATTGGGCGGGGTATCTGTTTTTTATCGGCATCTTACTGTTTTCTGGTTCATTGTATCTTTATGCCTTTACTGGGGCTAAGTGGATCGGTCCAATAACTCCAATGGGTGGTGGATGCATGTTAATTGGTTGGATATTATTTGCAGTTGCCATTGCTAAGTATCAGAAAGATTAATGAGTTAACCTACTGAAAAGCAATATGAGTTTATTAAAAGCAGCCGAAACATCGTTTTAGCTGCTTTTTAGTTTCTGTATTTCTCGTTTCATTTCACACAGAATTATGAATTTTGCGTATAATGCAGCCCAGCAAACTATTTTTAATCACAAGCACTGGCGTCATTATTCTAATGGAACGTACAGTCTCGTTATCGACACCAAAGGTTCATCATGAAAAACCTATTTTTATTCTGCCGTGCGGGCTATGAGAAAGATTGCGCAGCAGAAATTCAACAGCGTGCAGCTGAATTGAATATTGGTGGTTTTGTAAAAACCAATACCAATGATGCTTATGTTATTTTCCAAAGCTTTGAAGAAGATGGTGGTGAACAACTAGCAAAAAGAATTGAGCTCAACTCTTTGGTGTTCGCGCGACAAATGTTTGCGGCAAATGATTTACTAAAAGATTTGCCAGAATCAGACCGTGTCTCTCCAATTGTTGCAGCTTTAGCGGAAGTGTCAAAAGCGGGGGAGTTACGTGTTGAAACGCCGGATACTAATGAAGCGAAGGAATTATCGGGTTTTTGTCGTAAGTTTACCGTGCCACTAAGGCAAGGTTTGAAAAAGTCAGGCTCATTGCTTGCTCAAGAAAATGACAAAAGACCCATTATTCACGTTTGTTTTGTTGGACCAGGTCAAGCGTACGTTGGTTACTCACTGACTAATAATAGCTCGCCTCATTTTATGGGGATCCCACGTCTTAAAATGGCGGCTGATGCTCCGAGCCGGTCAAGTTTGAAATTAGACGAAGCATTTGGGCACTTCTTAACAAAAGAAGAACAAGAACAGCGCTGTCGCTCAGGTCTTCATTCAGTTGATTTAGGGGCATGTCCTGGCGGTTGGACCTATCAGCTCGTTCGCCGCGGTATGTTTGTCGCCGCTGTTGATAATGGTCCTATGGATCAAAAGTTGATGGATACAGGTCAGGTTCGTCACTACCGTGCTGATGGTTTTCGTTTTGAGCCACCAAGAAAAAACATTTATTGGTTAGTGTGCGACATGGTTGAAAAGCCTTCACGGGTTGCAGAGCTTATGGAAGCATGGGCGATAAATGGTTGGTTTAAAGAAGCTATTTTTAACCTTAAGCTACCAATGAAAAGCCGTTATAAAGAAGTTAGGCAAATCCTTGATACTATGGCTGAGATTTTAAAAGAAAACGAAATCGAAGATTTTAAAATCCAATGTAAGCATCTTTATCATGACCGTGATGAAGTGACAGTGCATTTATGGGTTAAACCAAATACACCATGGAACTTTAATTAATCCTTGAAGCGATATTGGCATTTTTTGTGATGTTTATTGTTTCAGCTATAAAAAAGCCCTTAGTGAATCTCACTAAGGGCTTTTTATTATCTATTTAGCTTAGCTTAATGAAAGATTAGCCTAAACGGTCAATAACGGCTTGAGTGAAGTCAGTCGTACCGTGTGTACCACCTAAATCGCGAGTCGTACGGTCGCCTTCTTCGATCACTGCAGATACTGCACTACGGATCATTTCAGCTTTATCAGCCATACCTAGATACTCAAGCATTTGGATAGATGCAAGAATAACTGAAGTTGGGTTTGCTAAGTTTTTACCCGCAATATCAGGTGCACTGCCGTGTACGGCTTCAAAAATCGCAGCGTCGCTACCGATGTTAGCACCAGGTGCCATACCTAAACCGCCCACTAAACCTGCACATAAGTCAGATAAAATGTCACCGAATAAGTTAGTTGTTACCAATACATCGAAATTTTCTGGATTCATGACCAACTTCATACATGTTGCATCAACAATCATTTCTTCAGTTTCGATATCTGGGTAACGCTGGCTTACTTCACGCGCTACTTTCAAGAATAAACCTGAAGTCGACTTCATGATGTTTGCTTTGTGAACAATCGTTACTTTTTTACGGTTTTCTTTACGAGCAAGCTCATAAGCGAAAGTGGTAATTTGTTCAGCACCTTGGCGAGTAATGATACTCGTTGCTTCTGCAGTAGCACCATCTTCAGATACTTTTTGGCCTAAACCAGAGTACATACCTTCGGTGTTTTCTCGAACGGTGATGATATCAATATTGTCGTAACGCGCTTGAGTACCTTTAAACGAAAGCACTGGACGTACGTTTGCGTATAAGCTGAACTTTTTACGCAAGCTAACATTGATAGAAGTAAAGCCTTCACCCACTGGAGTGGTTAATGGACCTTTAAGAGTGATACGGTTTTTTTCAATAAGGTCTAAGGTACGCTGAGGTACTAATTCACCTTGTTTTTCTAAAGCGGCTAAACCGGCGTCTGCAAATTCATATTCAAAGTCGCAACCAGCTTTGTCGAGAATCTTTAAAGCGGAATCGATAATGCTTGGTCCAATCCCGTCACCTGGGATTACGGTTATAGTACGTTTTGGCATGGATAGTCCTTCCACCTAGTAGTTACTGCATTTCTCTGTTTACGTTAACAAGCTTGTAACAGAACGATTTACTAACGTTTTAATGCGCCGCATTTTAACGAATTTAGAATTTTTTTTACAGGATTTAGTGAGTTTAATCACATATTTTTTGTATTTTTTAAGTTAATCCTCAGCTGATTGCTTTAATATATTCACAATAGCGTAAATTTAAGATTCAATTAGCGTCATAAATACACTTTACATGTTGCAAAAAGGTTGGCGCGGCAATGATTTTACCTGAGTAGCTTAGGTAGATAAGAATATTTTTACAGACGACTTTGGTCTAACAGGTTAAAAATGCACCAGTAAATAGCTGGATGCTTTACCTCAACATCACTCAAGTCGATTAAATGTTAGCTCGTATTCATTGCGTATGTGTCAAAGCGCTTGATTGAATAAAGATCCATTTGTTTAATTGCTCGATAATAATAACTCACGAGGATGACTTTGAAGTTACATACATTTCTACCACTGACGTTACTCGCCGCGTCCGTTGCAGTAAACGCTGCGCAGCAGCCAAAAACGTTAAGCTTAAATGACATCATGCATTTTGAAACCCTGCAACAGCCTGTTATTTCTGATAATGGTCGTGTTATTGCGGTTGAAGCGATGCCTGATCGAGGCGACAGTCGCGCCTTAGTGAATATTGCCGCGACTCAAAAACAGTACGTTATTGATGGTGGTTCGGCACTTCAGCTTAATAGCCAAGGCTCTTTTGCAATAGCGAAAATTGAGCCGAGTTTATTATCTGCAGAGACGCTCAAAAAGTCTGAGCTTCATAGTGGTTTGGTATTGCTAAATACCAGCACTGGAGAGCAACAGCAGTTTGAAAAGGTAAAACACGCAGAATTTAGCCCTAATGGTGAGTTTGTCGCGATATGGTTTGAAGTTGAAAAATCCGAAGAGGCTGATAAGGAGGCGGATAAAGACGATAAAGCCAAAGTTGATGAGAAAGACACTGGCAGTAAAATCAAACTTATTCATCTAGCTGATAATAATGTTCATGAGTTTGAGCATGTGACACAGTTTGCTTTTGACAGAGTCGGTAAAAACTTTGTTGTTGCGAGCAACGATATCAATAATCAGCGCCACACCATTACAAAAGTTAATTTAATCAATAATACCTTAAACCAACTACACCAAAGCCAAACTCAACAATTTGGAGAGTTAAGCGTATCTGACGACGGATTATGGCTTGCGTTTACCAGTGGTGATGCCGCCGTTAAGCGTGATGAACGTGAGTATCAGTTATCTATTATTGATTTGAAAAATAGTCAGGTTAAGCCAACGCCTACAACGGAAGAATGGACACTTAATCAATATTCAAAAATCTTTTTCTCAGAAGATAGTTTGCGGTTATTTGTAGGTCGAGTACCACAGGTTGATAAAGTGGTTTCTTTACCTGAAATTAAACAGCAAGCTGATTTGTTTGATACTGAAATCGTAACCGGCTTACGAAACCTGAAAGTATGGCACGGGGATGATCCTAAAATTAAGCCCCATGAAGTCAAACAATACAGTAAAGAATTACAACGTACTTATTTAGCTGTTCTTCACGTCAATGCCAATCGTATTGTGCAACTAGCAGATAAAGATGTACCAAATGTGCAATATGGTGAGCAAAAACGATATCTATTGGCCACATCAGATGTGCCTTATCAAAAAATGATCACTTGGGCTGGTTTTTATCAAGATGTGTATTTAGTGGACTTAAATACAGGCCGAAAGCAGCAGCTTTTAACCCAGCACCCAACGAATGAAATGCCGACGCTATCACCTAATGCGAGATTTGTGGCTTATTATCAGCAAGGTCAGCTCTTTCTCTATGACATTGCAGGAGTAAGAAGACATACCATCTCTAAAGACATTAGCGTGAGCTTTGCCAATGAAGATCATGACTACCCAGGTAATGCACCGAGTTATGGCTTTGGCCCTTGGTTAGCTGATGGTTCAGGTATTATTGCTTACGACAAGTATGATGCTTGGCAATTTAGCAGTGCATCATTCGATGGCTTTATGCTGACGGCCGGTGAGGGGCGTAAAACCAGTACGCAAATGAGAATTGAAGGGTTGTATGAAGACAAGAATGTCCCGGCAACGATAGCACAGCAGCAAACGGTGTTGGTGCATGGCTACAACGAAAAAACCAAAGCGGATAGCTTATACAGTGCCGTTGTGGGTGTGCCTGGGTTAACAACCTTGATGGAAACCGATGCGAAAGTGAAAGTGCTAGCAAAAAGTAAAAATGCTGACACTATCGTGTATTCAAAGGAGCGTTATGATCTTTACCCTGATCTTTACACCGCTGACATTGCAGCGCCGCAAGATGGTGTTAAGCAAACTGCGTTAGATAAACAGCGAGATGATTTTAATTGGGCCAGTGCCGAGCTAGTGCAATGGCGTGATGCAGATGGCCGTTTAACTGATGGTGTATTGATCAAGCCAACTAATTATCAAGAAGGTAAACAGTATCCTGTTATGGTGTATTTCTATCGCTTTATGAGCGACCGATTACATTCATTCCCTCATATGGCTATTAATCATCGTCCTAACTTTGCTTGGTACGCTGACAATGGTTATGCGATTTTCTTACCGGACATTCGATTTGAAGTTGGCTATCCAGGTGCATCAGCGGTTAAAGGGTTAACTTCTGGTGTGCAAAAGTTAATTGATATGGGCATTGCAGATCCTGATGCTGTCGGTATTCAAGGACACTCATGGGGTGGTTATCAAACTGCATTTGCGGTTACCCAAACCAATATCTTCAAAGCAGCTGTAACGGGTGCCCCTGTATCTAATATGACGAGTGCATACAGTGGTATTCGTCATGGTTCTGGTTTAGCTCGACAGTTCCAGTATGAAACAGGCCAAAGTCGAATTGGAGAAAGTTTATTTAACTCCCCACAAAAATATATTGAGAATTCACCAGTATTTTATGCTGAACGTATTCAGACACCAATGATGATCATGTTTGGTGATAAAGATGATGCGGTGCCATGGGAGCAAGGCGTTGAGTTATACCTTGCAATGCGACGTACTGGTAAGGATGTCGTGTTTTTACAATATGAAGACGAGCCGCATCATTTGAAGAAATATCCGAATAAACTCGACTATACAATCAGAATGAAGCAGTACTTTGACCATTATCTTAAAGGTGCTAAAGCCCCTGAATGGTTAGAGAAAGGTGAGGCTTATAAAGAGTATCAATAACAGTTAAAATAGACTTAATTGTGATTAATAAAAATGCCACATTATGTGGCATTTTTTATGGTTAAGGTAACCTTGCACACGATTGTGGCTCAATAGGCTGACAGTCGAATTCTCGTTTTAAAACTGAGATGTTAGGGTCAATTGCTAGATTACTTTTCACCTTCTGATAAAGGGGTCTTATGGTCATCAGAATCTGTTTCGGCGACTGCAGGGGGAGAAGCTGGGATGACATTATTTAAAATGGGAATTTGTAAAAACTGATCGTAAGTCTCTTGTCCCCACGCAATCAATTTTCCATTTTTAAATAACAATGGTGTGCACTCATCTTTAGTGGTGATGCCGTCAGATTTAACATGATGGGTTCGATAAAACATGATCTGAAAGTTAGCGTTGTCAGTTGCTTTCGCTTCGGTAAAGTCCGCTCGACCCATTAATTTTCTAATGTTCTCAATAGGCTGGCCTATATTGATTTCACTGAGCATATTGTGATTAAACTCTTGTCTTTCTTGCCAACTTCTATCTTCTGGTTTCGGTTCATAAACCATCACAACGGCAATTGCGAAGACGATGTAGGCAATGAACATGGAGGCGATGATAAAGGACATTTTTGAATTCATTTGCTTAGGTGTTCCTTTCGCTATTGCTAATGACTCTGAATTGTTTGAGATTGATATTGAGGGGCATATGACATTGCAGTTGGGCTAACTTGTAACTCACTCTCGCCATGTCTTTACCATCAATGAGTTTTTGCGCCTGTTTTGCACCTAAGTTATCAATGGACTTGTATAGGTTTGCTAAGCTTCTGAACTTATTTAATAAATCGGCTGCTGACTTCGGCCCAATACCTGCTATCCCTGGTACTTTATTGCCGCTGTCTCCAGCTAGCGCGATAAAATCAAGTATCTGACTTTGTTGTACAGCAAGCTTTTTTTCGTATTCAGTTAAATCGAAATATTGCTGTTTGAAGTGATCCCATATGACGATATTGTCATCAATGATTTGGCTGAAACCTTTATCAGTAGAGACGATAATTGCTTTACCTTTATTTTCAGTGATTTTAGTCGCTAGGGTAGCGATGACATCATCTGCTTCTGAGACGGCGTCATGAGAATGTATATGTGCTTCAGAAAGCGCCGCTTTAATATCGGCTAATCCCGATTTTAAAGGCGTAGGCATCGGCTTACGCCCTTTTTTATATTCAGGGTATAACTGTTTTCGCCAAGATTCTTCATCACCATCCCAGACGACAATCGCATGGGTGGGCTCATGGTGAACTAACAGTTTTTTGGCTGCGGCTAACGTACGTTCTTTGACGCTGGCAATATCATTTTCATCTGGTAGTACTGCATGAATACGTCTAACAAGGTTCAGACCATCAATGATCAACAGTTTGTTCATGTTTATTTTCGTCGCTGGTGGTAAGGCTCAAGTGAGCCCACGTTAGATTGAATAGTTTTAGCTCACCATATAGGTGATTAAATTCAGTTTTAATTTATGATGACTAATCATATAGCTATTTAACGTTTTGTTAAACAATCACCACCATTAAAGCGACAGATATTGACTGAACCCTATTGGGATTCCGTTTCATTTTCCGTTTTATTCATTATGCGATAGCAAGGCACGTATGCACTGCCTGGTAATTTCATTCGTTGCTGGCTAACAAATGCATTGAGCAGTTTATCCATCATCATCATTAATTGCTTGTCACCGCGGATCTCAAAGGGGCCTCGCTCTTCAATGAGCTTTATGGTGTCTCCTTTCACATTGCCAGCGACTATCCCTGAAAAAGCACGTCGAAGGGTCGCTGCTAGCTCGGCCTTATTAGGCTGGAAATATAAATGCAGGTTTTGCATCACTTCATGGGTCGGATCGAATGGTAGCTGAAACTCGGGCTCTATTTTTAAAGACCATTGATATTGATATGCATCGCCCAATTCTTTACGGCTATTTTTAACGGCTTGCATACCTTGTTTCATGATTTGTCCTACTTTGACGGGATCATCGATAATGATTTGGTATTTAGCTTGAGCGTCAGGTCCTAAAGTGGCCCCAATAAACGCATCGATCTCGGTAAAGTAATCGGCACTCTCAATGGGACCTGTGAGTATCAAAGGGAAGGGTAAGGATTGGTTAGCATTGTTAAGTAAGATACCTAAAATATAAAGCAGTTCTTCGGCTGTGCCTGCACCACCAGGAAAGATAACAATACCATGGCCTAGCCTCACAAAGGCTTCTAAGCGTTTTTCGATGTCGGGTAAAATCACTAGCTCATTAACAATTTGATTTGGCGGCTCTGCGGCGATGATACTTGGCTCAGTTAAGCCAATATAACGAGCGTTATTAACCCTTTGCTTAGCATGACCAATGGCTGCTCCCTTCATGGGTCCTTCCATTGCTCCAGGGCCGCAACCTGTACAAATGTCGAGTCCACGCAGCCCAAGTTCATAGCCCACTTCACGGGTATATTGATATTCAATAGGATTGATACTATGGCCTCCCCAACAAACGACGACATTAGGATCTTTCATTGGTGAGATGACTCTTGCGTTGCGTAATATATCGAACACAACATTGGTGATATGGCTCGCATTAGTAAGATTGATGTGTTTGAGATTGTCGTATTTATTGTCGATATAGACGATGTCTCGAAGAACGGCGAAAAGATGCTCTTGAATCCCTGCGATAATCTCGCCATCAACAAAGGCTTGCTCTGGCGGATTAATCAATTCAATTAATAAGCCTCGTTCACGCTGGAGAACATTGATGTCAAAATTGGTGTATTTATCAAATAGGGCCTCAGAATTATCACTTTGTAATCCTGAGGCAAGCACTGCAAGGGCGCAGTTTCGAAGTAGTTGGTATAAATCACTCTTAGCGCTTTGTTTGAGTCGATTAACTTCCATTTGTGAAAGTTGATCTAAACTCCCGCGAGGGCTTATTTTTACTATCATATGCAACTCCTCTTGAGATGAGTTGCATCGAAGGTTAGATATCGATTACGACTCTATCTCTGCCATTGTGTTTGGCTTTGTATAGGGCTGCATCGGCACGTTCAAAGGTTTCTTCGATACGTTCATTTTCCATTACTTGCGCAGCACCTATTGATAATGTAACTGTAATTCGCTGATTTTTAAATTTAAATGGAATATTCTTAATTTTCTCTCTGACACGATTTAATAATAAACCAATATTGTCTTCATTGACTTCTGGAAGTAATAAAACAAATTCTTCACCGCCGTATCGTGCGACAAACTCGCTTTCTCGCAATGAGTTTTTTAGTGCCATAGCAATGACTTGCAATGTTTTATCACCGGTGCTGTGACCAAAGTTATCATTGACTGATTTAAAGTAATCTATGTCAGTAACAGCAACCCAAAGCGGTGCATTAAAACGCTTATGGTTGCGATATTCTTGCTCCATTCTATCTTCAAGTGCGGTTCTGTTAGGCAATTGTGTTAATGGATCAAGTAAATTAAGTTTTTGATGTTCAAATAGTTTTTCTTTATAACTATTTGCCTCTTTGGTAATACTGGTTAATTCCTTTCGCATTGACTCAATGGATTTTCTGAGCAGTGTTTGCTCTCTGTTTTCCAATGCTTCTTTACGGCTTAGCGCATCTTTAAGCGAAGATAATTGAATTGTCAGCGCTGTCTTTAATGCGTTTAAATCATCTGACTCAATTAAAATGCCATCGGCATTGTCGACACGTAAGTTAATCTCTTTGTTCAGCTGGCTTTTTATTTGCTGTGAACGTTCATTGTTATTAGCCGTGTTACTTACCACATCTCTAACGACACTAATGGCATCATTTAAAGCATATAAAAAGTCTTGGGATGCTGTTTTTTCACGTGCGATGTTATTGAGTAAAAGGCTTAATATTGTTTGATACGACTCAAGTAGGGTATTGAGTTTAATATCACCCATTAATACTTCTTTCATGACCAAAATTTGATCACGCTGTTCTTTTCTAAATTCTATCTCAGAAATTTTTTGGGCTAGCTCTTTGGCTAAAATAAGGTGCTGAGGCAAAATAACGTGTTCATCAGTACCTGCAAATTGCTTTTGTAAAATATGCTCGTAAAAGCCGATGACTTGTTCAACTTTAGGGATGTACTCCCAAATGGTATGAATCGGTTTATTGAGATCTTTTTTGAAGTAATTAATTTCTTTTTTAATTTCTTCTGGGGCGGAGTCTACACGTTGAATTTGGCTGATAACTCGAGAAAGGCTGGTGCGGCTTTCTTCAAGTTGAGTCATTGTATGATTGTATTGGCCTTTTAATAGGCGCTCTATTTCAACGAGCTCAGGCAAGGCCTCATCAATTTGATCATAACCTTGTAAATGATGTCTTAGCTTGGCTAATCGATTATCAAGTTCTAGATTTTGACCTTTACAGGCAAGGCTTAAATGACCTAAAAATTGAATTAGGGTGCGTAATTTTTCATTACGATCCTCATGGATTTCTTCAAGCGCCAACTTGGCAGAGTTTAGTTTCTGTTTCAAAAGTGAAACTTGTGACACTGCCGTCGAAGAATCTTTCATGCTTATGAGCTTCCTAAATCAATCAAATAACTAACAACATCAATCACCTATTTGATTGATTAGTGACGTTTATAATACTGTATTTGGTATTTTTATAGAAATAATATTAATAACTATATACCTATATCGGCCGCTGTGGACGAAAGATTAATGATGTTTGTGTTTATTGGTTAATTTGTAGGCCATTTTATCTCAGCGATAGGTCTATTACTTTCAGCTCTGATAATGCCTCTTTGCAATGCATGAGTAAGGTTTAAATATAAAGGTTTGAAAAAGATGGCCGCTGGAGCAAAGTTTAGTGTGCGTATACTGACGTAAGTACTACCTTTATCAATGGTTTTTGCTGCTGCAAGGGCATATTGTACCGTTTCAAATTGAAGGTCGTTGGTAAGGCGTAAATCAGGGTTTGCCAATAAAGGGAGATTAATATGACCCATGATGCATTCAAGGGGGTCATGTTTTACTACCGAGTAATTAGGAATATTGGTATTGATTGCTAAATCTTGCGAAGCCAAACTTGCCTCAATCTTTTTGAGTGTTTCATTAGCTGTGAATGTTTCTTTAAAGCAAAAAGCAAATTCGCCTGGCTTAATGACATAAACACAAGCTGGAAGGTCTTTCTCAAATTGCTGGATCAAGCTTTCTGTAATTAATTTTGATTCCGATAGCCCAAAGTCAATATCTAAATCGGTAAGTGCTTTGATGTTAACTAAGGCAATGGTTTTAGGCGATGTGCCAGTGGACATGCAGTCAAGCATTCCTCTGTAGCCCTTTACTTCGGTGAGTGGATCTTGAATGACTTTGGCGGTTAATGACTGTTGTTTTTGTTTTAATGTATTAATTCTTTTTAAGCTATATAACCACACAAACGACAAAATAAAGATAGCGGCCAGTAGAATGATAATCGCCATTTGCTGATCTTTACTGCTCTTGATATAGCCATTTAACTTGTTTTGATAAACGTTTATTTCAAATTTGAGCTTTTCTTCATTCAGGTTAGAGTTTACGGCTTCATCCACAATATTTTCTTGCTGTTCATTATCTATCGCTACAAGCTTATCCATCATTTCAAGCGCTGAGGAATCATCTTTTATCCCGCGGTAAGCTTTGGAAAGAAAAGAAAGGGCCTCTTTTTGCGCATCAATAAGTTGCTTCTCTTCTGCAATGACTAGCGCGGCCTTGGCATGAGTAATCGTTTCTTCCCATAAGGCTTGTTTTGACATCACTTCAGCAAACAGCAACTCGTTGTATACCAGATAATGCATGACTCTACGGCTTTTAAAAATCTCGTTAGCCATTTTCAAATAACTGACAGAAGACGGGTAGTTGTCTAGATACATGTACGCTTCGCCAATATTATGGAAATTTAGCCCTTGGCTAATAACCTGATTATTTTTTTTATCGAGCTGTTGTGCATTTAAATAATAATCAATGGCTTTATTCCATTGTTTTTGGTTGCCGTATACCATGGCGATGACTGTCATGGCATTAGACTGTAAGGCTTCATGTCCTAATTCTTGAAAGCTAATGGCAGCTTCATTTGCATTTTTTAATGCTTCATCCCATTGGCCTAAATCTCGATAAGCCCTTGAAAGCTGAAATTGAGCGTGAGCTTGAATTACTGGGTAATTCAATCGATTGGAAATTCGATAGGCTTCGCTATGATGCTGCAGCGCTTTCGCTAGCTGGTTTTTACCAGTGTAATATTTACCAATAGCGGTTTCAGATTGGGCAATAAAATAGTCATTTCGCAGCTGGTAAGCAATTTCTCGATAACTTTTATAATGATATAGGGCTTGGGTATCTTGCTTTAATATGGCATGAAGGCTACTTAAACCGCCATGTAAAACAAATTGTAAGGTGAGGCTGTGCTCATCACGTATTGAAGCGATTTTCTTCAAGGCTTCTTTAAATAATATAATAGATTGTTTGTACTGTTGATCTTCTATACCGCGAAACTTTGCTTCAAGTAGCAATATCATCGCTTCTTGCATTGGGGTTACTGCAATTGATTCTAACTGTTGAGTCAATAAACGGGAGTTTTCAGTTTTATTTGGTGTTCTGACAACCGTTTCCATATACAGACGAGCCAAAGTTTCGAGGTCTGCTTGTAATTCATCTGGCGTATATTTGAGTTCTTTTGCTATTAACTCAAATTCTTGGCGGTTATTGAATGAAAGCGGAAATTGTGTTCGAACTAATAGTTGGTCAAATAGCGCTTGCGGTGTTTCATTAAATTCAATTTCACGTTCTTGTGGATCGATTGCTAATGCCGGAATTGAAATTATTAATAAAATAAAGGCCAAGCAGTTTGGTATCAATTTTCGCATGTAAGAACAGTGACCTTATTATTTTGTAAGCTTTTGTTGGAAGTGGGTGAGCCTACAATAAGCTCTTGTTATAATGCCACCTCATTTAATGTAATATTTATTACAACAAATCTATATGATGTTGAAAACGCTTAACTACAGCGTGTAAAAATATAACAAGAATAATAACAGAAGGAATCGATAGTGAAAGTCTCAAAACTGGCTATTTTTACCGCAGGGATATTTTTTTCAGCTTCTACCCTGGCTGAAGTGCAATATCAGATTGATCTCACACAACCACAACATCACCTTGCAAAAGTGAATGTGACCTTTCCAGAGTCATCTGCAGATACGCTTACAGTAAATTTACCGGTTTGGCGTACTGGTAAATATGCAGTGCTTCCACTTGCAGATGGTGTGCGTTTATTTAAGGCGACAGATGACGATGGTAATGCACTAAATTGGCAGAGAACTGCAACAGGTGAGTGGACGATTGAGCTACAAGAGCCGACAGAGGTCAATGTGAGTTATCAGCTTTACGCTAATGATTTAGGAACTCGTGTTCGCCATATTGATGAATCCCATGCTTATTTAGATGCCAGTGGCGTATTTATGTATAGCCCCGAGTTTCGCCAAGATAAGGTGAATGTTTCGATGACGGTGCCTAAAGGCTGGCAAAGTTATTCAGGAATGGAATCAGGACGCAGTAAGCACTCTTTTGTTGCTGATAATTATGATGTATTGATCGATTCTCCAATCGAAACTGGAGTAAACACGCACTACAGCTTTGAAGCTGATGGACGTGATTATGAAGTGGTTTTTTGGGGCGAAGGTAACTATGACGCTGAACAAATCGTCACAGACCTAACAAAAATCAGTAGCACAGCGGAAGTCATATGGGATGATTATCCTTTTGAACGTTACGTCTACATGATCCACGCTACCAGTGGCGCACGTGGTGCAACTGAGCACTTAAATTCGACCATTATTCAACTGCCAAGGTTTAACTTTCGTGAGCGAAAGGATTACCTACGCTTCATTAGTACAGCATCACATGAGTTTATCCATACATGGAATGTGAAAGCCTACCGTCCTGAAGGGTTAGTACCTTACGACTATCAAAAGGCAAGCATGACTGAGTTATTGTGGATGGCCGAAGGCTCAACCAGTTATTTCCAAAATCAATTATTGCTTCGTGCTGACGTTATTACGCCAAAAGAGTTTTTTGCTGATTTAGCAAAACGTATTGATAGAAATCTCAACAAACCTGGGCGGGAAATTCAATCTGTTGCTGAAGCTAGCTTGAATGAATGGACTAATACAGGTGGCGATTATGCCATTAACCATGGTGTTAATATTTATTCTGAAGGTTATTTAGCTTCTTTATCTTTAGATTTTAACCTTTTAGCAGACACTGAGCTTGCTCATTCTTATCGTGATGTTCATCGTAAGTTATATCAAGACTTCAAGTTACCTAAAGGGTATAACGTTGATGATGTGAAAAACATATTAGCAACGCTTTCTGGCAAAGATTATCAACCTTGGTGGCAGTCACATATTACATCACCATTTAGTTTAGAGTTTGACTCATTACTGGCTCAAGCTGGATTGGTCTTATCTTATGGCGACAGTGAAAAAGCGACCGTTTACAGCGGTCTTACATTAACTGGTCAGCATAACGATCTCACGCTTGCTCATGTGACACGTAACAGCCCTGCATGGCTGGCGGGTATTGTAGCGGGCAATGAAATTATTGCGGTTAATGGATTAAAAGTGACTGCAGCTGGGTTCAAAAAGCGTTTAGAAGACTTTAACGCAGGTGACGAAATTGAACTGACTATTTTTAATAATGATAAGTTAACTCAAGTTTCACTGACACTAGAAGAGCAACCTAAAGGTGACTTAGCGATTGAAGGTGTGTCTAATCCGACTAATGCGCAAAAAGCATTCTTAAAAGCTTGGCTTGGTATTGATTGGCCATTTGATGATGCAGGTAAATTCATCTAGTTATTAATTGTTAAAAAGCCCTCAATGCGAATGCGTTGAGGGCTTTTTTATGTATCAATAATTTTAACCGCTGCTTGTTATCCTAGCAGGGGAAGTCATTTAGATATTCTCTTCTATTGGGCCTAATGCTTGTTGTAATGCATTGATAAAGGCAACAAGCTCTCCGCCCATTAGTGCGAAGTCAGCATCTAATTTGGCTAAAGGATCTTCAGTGCCAACATCATCAGTTGCCGCTCTGAATTCTTCAGAAAATTTAAGACGCTTCACGCTGGCGTCTGATTGCAATAAAAATGCGATAGATTGGCCAAAATGTAGCGCTAACTTGTGCACCTGCTTACCTGTAGCAAGGTGTGCTAGCACTTCATCTTCTTGCAGTACCTGCTGTTTAAAGCGCACGATACCACCTTCATCTGAATCTGACTTTAGTTCTGCTTCATCTTGCATTTCAAATGGCTGTGGCGATGAACCATTGCGTAACCATTCAGTTAATGTGGTTTCAATTGGCGTAGTAAAGTGAAGTGGTATAACTGGCAAGCTACCGAGCGCTTTACGTAACAATGCGAGTAACTCTTCTGCTTTTGCTGCACTTGAGCTATCAACCAGAATCATCTCAAGTTCTGGCATGATTAACGCGTGAGTTTGACTGCGACGAGAAAATGCCCGAGGCAGAAGCGTCATAGTGATCTCTTCTTTCATCGCATCTTTTTCTTTCTTGGTGACTTTGCGACTTTCTTGATCTTCTATTAATGCCACTTTTTCATCTAAAGCTTCTTTAATCACCTGACCTGGTAGAATCTTTTCTTCTTTGGTCACACAAATGAGGTGGCGATTTTCAGCACTGTGCACCAATGCATGGCCTTGTTTACCTAAGGCTTTTGAAAATCCAAATTTACTGATGTCTTGGCTAGAACATGGCGAGAAAGTGAAATCAGCTAATGCTGTTTCTAGTGCCTCGGTATCGGTAGTGAAAGGTTTATTGAAACGATAAAGGGTGAGATTTTTAAACCACATAAAAAGACACTCATCAAAAATTAAAAATGCAGTTTACGGGATCCATGCGCTGGGGTAAACCATCAAAATACTGCAGCTTGATTGTTCTATATTCAGAATTCATTAAACTGTAATGTTTCATAATTTCTAATTAAAACCATTAAAAATCAGCAGCTTGTTTGTTCTTCGCTTTTGCTGAATTAGCTTTAACTTAATAAACTCGGCTTTTTGAAATATTTCTGCAACAAAAGGCGTGCACTATTCGCATCGTTCCCAAGCTATTAGGCAGCAAATATCTGCTTGTTCCAACCTGATAGCAGCACAAAAAATGGTGTAAAACACCAAAAAATATGTCTAAAGGATGAAATGATGAATGCTTTTTATAAAACGTTAGTTGCTTCTGCTATTGCCACTGCTACGCTTTCAACTGCCCATGCAGCAGAACCTCTAGAAGTATATGGTAAGTTGAATGTGTCAGTTCAGTCGAATGACGAAGGTGACGGTTCAGTAACTGAAATTCAAAGTAATGCATCACGTTTCGGTGTAAAAGGCGGATTTGAATTAAGTGAGTCTTTAGAAGCGTTTTACACTATCGAATACCAAGTTGATACTGGCAATGCTAGTTCAGATAACTTCACTGCTCGTAACCAGTTTGTTGGTTTAAAAGGTAACTTTGGTTCTTTCGCTGTGGGTCGTAACGACACTATGCTGAAAAAATCACAAGGTAAAGTTGACCTATTTAACGATTACTCAGGCGATTTAAAAGCACTTTTCAAAGGTGAAAACCGTCTAGCGCAAACTGCAACTTACTTAACGCCAAAGTTTGGTGATTTTCAAGTTGGTGTAACTTACGCTGCTGAAGGTGATAGCAAGCAAGAAGAAAGTGATGGTTTCAGTATTGCGGCTATGTACGGTGATTCTGGTCTAAAGAAAAGTCCAGTTTATGCTGCAATTGCTTACGACTCTGAAGTTGCCGGTTACGACATCGTTCGTGGTACTGTTCAAGGTAAAATCGCTGGTTTTGTACTAGGTGGTATGTACCAGCAAGAAGAAAAAGTTGATAGCGGTTCAAGCATCGATGGTTACTTATTAAGTGCTGCTTACAAAATTCAAGAAGTAACGTTAAAAGCACAATACCAAGACATGGAAGACAAAGGTGATTCATGGTCAATTGGTGCAGATTACTCGTTAGGTAAGCCTACAAAACTATTCGCTTTCTACACTGACCGTACTTCAATGGGCACAGTAGAAGAAGACAATGGTGACATCATCGATATCTCTATCGATGAAAGCTACTTCGCTGTAGGTATTGAACACAAGTTCTAAATTAAGCATTTAATCAATGCTTCAGCTAGATTCTTGATAATAAAGGAGGCGTTAGTCTCCTTTATTTTTTATTGCAGCAATAGTGAGTTAGCTCTCTATACGTTGAACTGTTATCAAGTTAGATTGAAAAGAATGATAGATTTATGACAAAAATATGATTTTATAGCTTTTTTGAGTGCTAAGATCATATTTCTGTAATAAAACTGACCAATAATACTCAAGCGGCTTACTAAACACAGAAAAGATTATGACAGCTAAGATTTTAATTGTAGAAGATGAGTCAGCCATTCGTGAGATGCTGACCTTTGTTATGGAACAACATGGTTTTACCACATCTGCTGCTGAAGACTTTGATTCAGCCGTTGAG
Source organism: Shewanella sp. UCD-FRSSP16_17 (assembly GCF_001675935.1). Classification (NCBI taxonomy): domain Bacteria; kingdom Pseudomonadati; phylum Pseudomonadota; class Gammaproteobacteria; order Alteromonadales; family Shewanellaceae; genus Shewanella; species Shewanella sp. UCD-FRSSP16_17. The sequence continues at coordinate 71,679 of NZ_LZFV01000002.1, read as the reverse complement.
CTATTGCAAGAGCCTTACCCGGACCTCATCCTGTTGGATTGGATGTTCCCTGGCGGCAGTGGCATACAATTGGCTAAACGCTTAAAGCAAGATGAATTTACACGTCAAATTCCTATCATCATGCTCACTGCTCGCGGTGAAGAAGAAGATAAGGTAAAAGGCTTAGAAGTGGGAGCTGATGATTACATCACTAAACCTTTCTCTCCTAAAGAGCTTGTGGCACGTATTAAAGCCGTTTTACGTCGTAGTGCACCTACGCGTCTAGAAGAAACCATTGATGTGCAAGGATTGTTACTGGATCCTGTCAGTCATCGCGTTTCGGTAGGCGAGTCGGTTCTAGACATGGGGCCAACCGAGTTTAGATTGCTGCACTTCTTTATGACTCACCCAGAGCGTGTCTATAGCCGTGAACAGCTATTAGATAATGTGTGGGGCACGAATGTTTATGTAGAAGACAGAACTGTTGATGTACATATTCGTCGTTTACGTAAAGCGGTTGAAGACTCTGGGCATGATAAGTTAATTCAAACCGTACGTGGTGCTGGTTACCGTTTTTCGACCAGAATGTAATATTTAAAGCCGCAGATAAAAAACTACTGCAGTAGATTGCATTGAGTAACGACATAAGGAGTATGTTGTTGTATTTTACAATCTCTCAGTGGTTTTTTAACAATTAGTCGTGGTCAGAGATTTCATTTTACGCTATCTTGTGAGCCAATATTTACCTACCAACAATTAGGTAATAATCCGCAAACTGGATTATTTACATTAATTTTAGGCTACTTATGTTTCGATCTTATTCAGGATCTCGCTTGCTATTACGGCTCCTCGGAATTGAGCTTGTATTCGCCCTTATCGGCTTATTGATAAATCAAGTCGCACTCACCCTTATTATCGGCAGTATTCTTTTATTAGGATGGCATTACCGACAAATTAGTCGTCTTAATTTTTGGCTTTGGAAAGACAGAAAATTAACGCCTCCTCAAGGGACGGGTAGCTGGGAAGGTATTTTCAATGGTATCTATCGCTTACAAGGTAAAAACCGTCGTAGAGTCGGCCAACTCGCTTCATTATTGAGCCGCTTTAGACAAGGTGCAGAAGCACTGCCTGATGCTGCAGTTGTACTAGATTCCGAGTTGAATATTCTATGGTGTAACAAGCTTGCTCAACTGATTTTAGGGTTTGTTTGGCCGCAAGATAATGGTCAAAGAATCGATAATTTAATCCGTCACCCTGATTTTTCTGAATACCTTAAAAAAGGTGAATTTAATGAACCGCTTGAATTGGCATCTCCAGTGTCAGAGCAGCGTTTATTAGAAATCCGCTTAATGAGTTACGGTGACAGGCAATTATTATTAATCGCTCGCGATGTCACACGAATTAACCAATTAGAAGGGATGCGAAAAGAGTTTGTAGCGAATGTATCCCATGAACTTAAGACACCGCTAACAGTGCTTCAAGGCTATTTAGAAATCATGCAAAGCATGGAAGAGCCAGACAGCATGAACCATAAACCATTGAATCTGATGCAACAACAAACAAGACGTATGCAATCAATGGTCGAGCAATTGTTAGCTTTGTCTCGTATCGAAGATGGTGCCGATATTGATTTGGAAAAAACCATCAATATGAGAGCGATGTTAGATATCTTAAAAGATGAAGCTTCAGCGCTAGCCCTTGATCAATATGATTTATCTTTTTATTGCGAAGACGACTTAGATTGCCACGGTAACGAGCTACAATTACGTAGCGCGTGCACAAATTTAATCTCTAATGCGATTCGTTATACCGAGCCTGGTGGTAAGGTGACTGTGCGCTGGGAAATGGTACCAACAGGCGCCCAATTTAGTGTGACTGATACAGGTCTTGGTATTGCTCCACAGCATATTAATCGTTTAACCGAACGTTTTTATCGTGTGGATAATGCACGTTCAAGTAAGACGGGCGGTAGTGGACTAGGCCTAGCTATTGTAAAGCATGCTTTAAGCCATCATTACAGTGAGTTAACCATTACTAGTGAGCTTGATAAAGGCAGCTGTTTTAGTTTTATTATCCCCACAAACTTGGTCGTAAAAAACAACACAAGTAATTAACTGCTAGTATTACTTCATTTAATAAAGCCAACTCATGTCAATGCGAGTTGGCTTTTTAATTTATAGGCTAATCGTTTTAACTGCTTGTCATTAGACTGCTTGTGATGCAGTTAACATCCCCGCTCAGAGTAAGTCGTAAAGTATCTCGCAATTCATTAACATGCCCTACAATATGTATCAAAGCGCTTTCTCTGTGACGCTTTCGCTCAGCTGTTTTGGCTGAACCTCATTTAATTACTTTTGTTTCGGAATTATGTTTAATTACTCAGTTAAATCTAAATCAGTGTTATTGGTCAGTGTTTTACTTTTAGGTGTTAGTTTTACTGCTAATGCCAACAACGATGTTAACACTGTAGTACAACAACAGACTAAGCCGTCTCACTGGAGTGGTTTGCCCTTATTGTCTGATAAAGCGATTGAGCGAGGCTATGAGTTACCTATCCCCGTAGGCGTAAGCCTTTTTTATAACAACATAGATGCCGACTACATTGCTGTTAATGACTTTGAGGTTCAAGTAGATGGTGGTTTATTAGGGTTTCGTGGCCCCAATGATTACGTCGTGCCTGCTGAAGATGTCAGTATTTCAGGTTCTGATAGAAGTGTGCAGCTTAAAATTGATGCGTGGATATTACCGTTTTGGAATGTCTATGCTTTGTTGGGGTATACCGAAGGCAACAAAGATATCTTGGCTAAGTTAGATAATGTTGAAGGTTTGCCTTGTGATGAGGCCTGTAATGGCGTGGTACTGCCAATTCCTATTAATTATACCGCTAAAAATTACGGTATCGGTACTGTGCTTGCGGGACAAATAGATCCCATTATTGGTGATACTCCTGTAATTGTGATGGCCGTGGGGGCAATAGTGAAAGCCAACACAAATACAACTGATAGTGTCATTAAAACTAAAATTGCTTCAGTAAGAGTAGGGCAACGATTTGATGTAGGCACCGACAAGCTAGCTTGGTTTTTAGCATTCAGCCATCAAAGTGTTGATCAGAATGTCACCGGTGATTACTCCTTTGTTGGCACAGAGCTTGAACCTTTAATGGAAGAGGTGAAATTTGATATCGATTTGGCGAAAGAAGAAACTAAAAATATGTCATTGAGTATGAACTATGACTTCGGGCCGAAAAATGAATGGAATTTATATGCTGAGTATGGCTTTTTAAATTGGCAGCATTTAATTATCGGTTTTGGGCGCCGTTTTTAATTGAAATCAACAAAGATTGTCATATAACGTCAATAAAAAATAAGTGTGTATTTAGGGAGAGGATAAAATGAGCCTCTATAAGTCACTGTTTAAATAGTATTTTAAGTTAGTATTTGCGGGGTTGCAGCAGGTGTAACAAGAATGTCAAAAATGTTGATTGTCATACAACTGTCACATATTGGTCATAGACTTGTCATCGTAGCAATTGATACTGAGCGTGTCTTAAATAACAACGCTTATAATACCGGAGCATTACAATGAAACTTAAACAGCTAGTTGGCGCTATTGCCTTTACTGCAGCTGGTGTATTTTCAGCAACATCGATGGCAGCAATTGATAAAACATTACCTGTGTACGAAAAAACAAGTGGTGTTTCAGGTAATTTATCATCAGTGGGTTCAGATACACTTGCTAACATGATGACGTTATGGGCTGAAGAGTTCAAACATATTTACCCTAACGTAAATATCCAAATTCAAGCTGCTGGTTCTTCTACTGCACCACCAGCATTAACTGAAGGTACTTCACAATTCGGTCCAATGAGCCGTCAAATGAAGCCTAACGAAGTTGAAGCATTTGAAAAGCATTACGGTTACCAACCAACGGCAATTCGTGTAGCAATCGATGCATTAGCAGTATTCGTACATAAAGATAACCCAATTGAAGGTTTAAGCATCGAGCAAATCGATTCTATCTTCTCGTCAACTAAGAAATGTGGCGGCAACGACGTAAATCGTTGGGGTGATGTTGGTTTAGACGGCAACTGGTCTAAGAAAGACATCCAGTTGTACGGTCGTAACTCAGTATCAGGTACTTACGGTTACTTCAAAAAGAAAGCACTTTGTAAAGGTGATTTCAAAGCAAATGTAAACGAGCAACCGGGTTCAGCTTCAGTAGTTCAATCTGTTTCTCAAGGCCTTAATGCAATCGGTTACTCAGGTATCGGTTACAAGACTGCAGGTGTTAAAGCTGTAGCAATCTCTAAGAAAGGCACTAAATACATTGATGCAACAGCAGGTAACGCTGCAAATGGTACTTACCCATTATCTCGCTACCTATATGTTTACATCAACAAGCACCCTAACAAAGATTTATCACCAATGGATCGTGAATTCATCCGTTACGTGTTATCTAAGCAAGGTCAGCAAATCGTAGAAAAAGACGGTTATGTACCACTACCTCGTAGTGTTGTTGCAAAAGACCTAGAAAAAGCTGGAATTAAGCTGTAATACAATCCCACTTTTGACACTAAAAGCCTCATTCGTGAGGCTTTTTTGTGTCCGCTTAATAGACTCGATGAAAAGACCTAAGTGAGTTAATATAACCCGATAATAATTCCAATAAGGGTTTGATGTGGCTGAACAATTAGATTTCACTCGTGACTACCATTCTGTTGCTAACACTGATGACATTATCGTGCATCATATGACGCTTTTCCTTGATGTTGACTTTGACAAACAGCAACTTCATGGACAGGTTAATTTGCAATTTAAACGGCAAACATCCGCTGTGCATTTAGTGCTAGATAGCCGTGATTTGTTGATTGATGCCGTGACAGATATCCATGGAAACCAGTGTCACTATTCACAGGAAAGCTTAAGCGAGTTTCAAGGCGGGCAAATCACTGTTGATATCGGTACAGAGATTACCGAAGTGGTTATTCATTATCGTACTTCGCCTAGTGCCCAAGGATTACAGTGGTTAACTCCTGAGCAAACCTTAGGTAAACAACACCCTTATCTATTTAGTCAATCTCAGCCTGTTAATGCCCGAAGCTGGATCCCGCTGCAAGACAGCCCGAAGGCCAGAATCACTTTCAATGCGAGTGTCAAAGTTAATAACGGTCTTCGTGCAGTAATGAGCGCCGCTAATTCTTCTGCTATACCTCAAGATGGTCAATTCTATTTTGAAATGGAAAAACCCATTCCAACTCATTTGCTTGCGCTTGCAGTTGGCGATTTAGCTTATGGTGAGATTAGCCATCGATGCGCTATTTATACAGAACCTGGCATGCTTGATAAGGCGCTCAAGGAGTTTGAAGATACCGAATCAATGATTGTGGCTGCTGAATCTTTATTGGGGCCTTACCCTTGGGATCGTTATGACATGATAGTGCTGCCACCCAGTTTCCCTTTTGGTGGGATGGAGAACCCACGTTTAGCATTTATTACTCCAACATTAATTGCAGGTGATAAAAGCTTAGTGTCAACCGTGGCGCATGAATTAGCCCACTCTTGGACAGGCAATTTAGTCAGTAATGCAACCTGGCGTGACTTATGGCTAAATGAAGGTTTTACCACATATTTCACCAATCGTTTGGTTGAAAAAATATATGGCCAAGAACAAGCGGAACTTGAGTGGGTGATTGAATATGGCCGCTTAAAAGAAGAAATGCTATCAATGCCACTAAGTGCACAAACTTTGCCAGCCAATGTCCAGTTTCAAGATGCTAACGACTCATTTAATCGATTTACTTATGATAAAGCCTCTATGTTTGTACATGAGCTTGAATCGAGGCTAGGCCGCGCTGATTTTGATGTGTTCTTATTTAATTATGTTCAGCAGTTTAAGTTTGAGGCTATTACAACAGAGACGTTTGTAGAGTATGCCAAACAAACCTTATTACACCAGCATGGCGATAAAATATCAGAGGGTGAATTACTCACTTGGGTTTATGGTGAGGGCCTACCTGAGTGGTTCGAGGGCCCAACATCAAGTAGCTTAGACAAAGTGACCTCGGCATTAACACAATTTTGCGCAGGAGGGCATGCAAAGCAATTGAATGTGGCAGGCTGGCGAGTGCACCATTGGCAGTACTTTATCAACCAATTGCCATTTCAATTAACGCAGGTTCAGTTGAAAGATTTGGATATGACCTTTGGTTTTACTCAGAGTAAAAATGCAGAGCTTGCATGTGACTGGCTTAGAGTCGCCATTCGAAACCATTATGAGATAGTGCTGCCAACCGTCGCTGAATTCTTAGGAAGTATTGGACGAGCAAAATTTGTAAAACCACTCTACAGTGAATTGCTTATTGCTGGCTATGTGGATTTTGTGTCAGATATTTATCAGCAAACAAGAGCAAGCTATCACCCATCATTACAAGTACAACTGGATGTTATGCTTACGTCATAAAACTCAAGTTACCTCAATACTCCTTAGCTAAATAACGAACAAAAAAATGGCAACCCAATGGGTTGCCAGAAGTATTTCTTGTGGGACATAAGTTAATCATACGCTAGCGGATTAACTGGTTCCCAAATAAGGGGGATGATGATGAACAATGAAACAGTCGTAAACTAATTCGGTTAGCGATCATTTAATGTTGCCGTGATGAAGGGCTAATCAAACTTGAGATGTTGGGTAAGTAAGAATCCACTTAACCATTATCAACTCGCTACAGTTACTCAGAGTATCGGTTTAACAAAAGGTTCAATGTCATGAGTAAAAAAATACATTTTTTAGGAAAAATTTTTTAGCTTAAAGAGACCTGTTTAAAATTAACCCAACTCTTCTTGCTTTGAGCGAAACTTGCCCGATTAACCTCAAATTTTATTTGCTGAATTAAAGATAAAAAAATGGCAACCCAATGGGTTGCCAGAAGTATTTCTTGTGGGACATAAGTTAATCATACGCTAGCGGATTAACAGGTTCCCAAATAAGGGGGATGATGAACAATGAAACAGTCGTAAACTAATTCGGTTAGCGATCATTTAATGTTGCCGTGATGAAGGGCTAATCAAACTTGAGATGTTGGGTAAGTAAGAATCCACTTAACCATTATCAACTCGCTACAGTTACTCAGAGTGGTGGTTTAATAAAAGGTTCAATGATTTTATAAAAAAATGATTTTTTCATTCTATTTATATCCAAGATTCATTTTTAACCAACACTCCTTTCTATCTCATACGAACATAAGCGTGCGGGCTTTGTATGGAAGGGGTCATTTTTGTATTGATTAAAGCACAAATAAAAAATGGCAACCCAATGGGTTGCCAGAAGTATTTCTTGCGGGACATAAGTTAATCAAGCGCTAGCGAATTAACAAGTTCCCAAATAAGGGGGGATGATGATGAACAATGAAACAGTCTTAAACTAATTCGGTTAGCAATCATTTAATGTTGCCGTGATGAAGGGCTAATCAAACTTGAGATGTTGGGTAAGTAAGAATCCACTTAACCATTATCAACTCGCTACAGTTACTCAGAGTGTCGGTTTAATAAAAGGTTCAATGATTTTATAAAAAAATAATCTTTTCATTTCATTTTTATCCAAGATTCATTTTTAACCAACACTCCTTTCTATCTCATACCAACATAAGCGTGTGGGCTTTGTATGGAAGGGGTCATTTTTGTATTGATTAAAGCACAGATAAAAAAATGGCAACCCAATGGGTTGCCAGAAGTATTTCTTGCGGGACATAAGTTAATCAAGCGCTAGCGAATTAACAGGTTCCCAAATAAGGGGGATGATGATGAACAATGAAACAGTCTTAAACTAATTCGGTTAGCGATCATTTAATGTTGCCGTGATGAAGGGCTAATCAAACTTGAGATAGTTGGTAAGTAAGAATCAACTTAACCATTATCAACTCGCTACAGTTACTCAGAGTGGTGGTTTAATAAAAGGTTCAATGATTTTATAAAAAAATGATCTTTTCATTTTATTTATATCCAAGATTCATTTTTAACCAACACTCCTTTCTATCTCATACCAACATAAGCGTGCGGGCTTTGTATGGAAGGGGTGATTTTTGTATTGATTAAAGCATAGATAAAAAAAATGGCAACCCAATGGGTTGCCAGAAGTATTTCTTGTGGGACATAAGTTAATCAAGCGCTAGCAGATTAACAGGTTCCCGAATGGGGGGATGATGATGAACAATTCAAAAACCAGTAAAGCAGTCTTAAAAATAATTCGGTTAGCATTGGTTGATGAGACCATGTTGATAAATTGTCTTGTGAAGTAAACCGTGATGAAGGGTTTGCTTTACCATTAACGCTTACCAACTTGCTACATATACTCAGAGCGTTGCTATTCAAAAAGGTTCAAATAAATTTAAAATTTTTTATAAAAATATAAAAAAACTGATTTTTGATGACCTAGAGTCTTGCCATTACGCCGCTTTTTATGAGTTTTAGCTAGTCGGAGAGGAGTACTATTATGATTGAGATGTCGATGTATTGGCTTACGTATTTAGAGCCATAAAAAAAGGCAATCAAATGATTGCCTATCGATCCACTTTGAGATCAAGGGGACCGCGCTAGAAGTCCCAGGGAGATGATGAAAGTGAAATCACACTGTCTTAGTAAGTAAGACTCTCCCTTCTCTGGATAGTTCAAAAAAAATACAATTTATTTTGATATTTATTTTGATATGACTTTTGATAAATTTTTTGTATTTAAATTCAGTGGGTTGATGTTTATTTTAATAAGCCCTCAATTTCACTCATTAGGTTTTCCGGCTTTGTTGTTGGTGAATATCGATTGAGAACCTTGCCATCTTTGTTGATTAAAAATTTTGTAAAGTTCCATTTTATCGACTGACTACCTAATAATCCCTTAGCTTGTGACTTCAAGAAAGTATATAGCGGTGCTGAATCTGGGCCATTTACATCAATTTTGCTAAATAGTGGGAAGGTGACCCCGAAATTAATTTCACAAAATTCACTGATAGCTGCTTCGTCGCCTTTTTCTTGTTTACCAAATTGATTACACGGAAAACCTAATACCACAAAACCTTGATCTTTGTAGAGTTGGTATAAATGTTCCAGTGGTTTGTATTGATGAGTAAAGCCACATTCACTAGCGGTGTTAACGACTAACACAACTTTGTCTTTAAATTGTGCCATTGAAACGGTATTACCTTGAATATCAACTGCTGATTGATCGTAAAAAGACTGACTCATAACTTACTCCTCATAGATTTGTTCTTACTATATCTGATCAACTCTAATAGCACAATTAAGTTGCGCGCAATTTAAATTTTTTGTTGTGAGTTAGATATCAAAAACACTGCTATTTCGTTTATTTTTTAGCAATGTCGTCATCAATATTTATAAGTAGCAAGTATGAATCATTTGGTTAAATTGTTATTAACGCGTTTGAAGTTTGTATGCGAGTGATTGATTTGTCACCAGCGTGACTGATTTATAAAGACTTAATAATAATGGTCAGTATAATCTCGGCAAATTATGATTCTTGATTGAGGTATTAACATGAGCAAAACCATTAAAGCTGTAGCCATAGCGGCAGTAAGTGCACTATCGTTGAATGCAAGTGCATCCGAATTAACGTTTGGTATAAGCGAACATGTGGTTTCTGCTGATTTAAAATCTTACCTTAATGAGCATACCAACCTTGAAGCGGGTTACATTTATTCTGATAAAAAAGGACATTTGGCTGAATTTGCGATGCACATGGTTCATCAAACTGGTCCACATACTATTGAAGTAGGCCCTAAATGGTCTTCAGTTTGGTTTGATAATAATCCAAATGGCAGTGTGATATCAGTGGGTGGTCATTACAGCTTGGCGCTGAATAACAATTTATCATTACATGGTGATGCTTATTATGCACCTTCTGTATTATCTTTTTCTAACGTCGATGGCTACACCGAGCTCGGTGCAAAAGTGAAGTATAGCTTTAACCCGAATATGGCATTGTTTGTAGGTTACCGTAACTTAACATTCAAATATGACGACCGTTCAGATCGCTCATTTGATGATGGTTTCTATATTGGCGGTACGGCAAAATTCTAGCACTTACATCGTTGGTCGTTCATATATAAAAAAGCAAGTTGCTGAGCAACTTGCTTTTTTTTATGGCAGTCTGTCACTGATATTGGTTCGCCTCAAAATCTAATTCAGCGTAATCATCGGCATAACGTTTTTTGGTATCCTTTCTACGATGATTGACTTTTTTCGTTTTGGGCTTGGTTTCAACTTCTTCATCCCAAAGAAGATCGTCGATATCGAATTTATAGTTTTGAGACATAACTCTTTCCAAAGTGATGCTACTACAGCTGAGTTTTTAGGGCTGTCATAGCGTATATCATGACTGGTTACCCGTACTTTTTACCGAATTTTATTTTGAAGCGAAAGCAAAATATATGTGCTTTGTTGGTGAAAAATTCTTTCCGACCTATCTGGTATCATTCGCTTATGTTAGGCGGTAGCCGGGAAGCTAATTGCTAACAATGTATATCGACGACTGGACATACTGTTGGACATATAAGGGGAAGGCTTTTTTATGAGCTGATTTTTTGAACTGATTTTTTGAACTGATTTTTTGAACTGATTTTATGAACTGATTTTATGAACAATGTACTGCTCTTCGTGTTCCCCACGTATTCGTTGACTTTCCACATTCAATAAGTACATTTTGCTTTCTACAACTTGGTAAATTTGCCCTCGATCTAAATAGATTATATTTCCTGTACTATCCCAATTGAACTCACCTGAACTGACAAATGGGTTAGGGTCTTGTCCTAAGTGCTCTGTTGAAATGGTGTATTGATTAGGGGCAATTAAGGTGAGTATGGTTTTCATTCCGTTGCAGCTTGGACAAGGAAAAACGCCTTGGTAAGTGCCTGCCCAGTCAACCGTATGTAAGCTGCCTTTGAGAGGATCGGGGTCAAATTGTAACTTAGTGTCATTGCAGGCTGCTAACATCAGCAAAGTTGCTAGAGCAATTATCCTTATTGCGTCCATAACATTCCTTTTATCCAGCTAGGTAGTCTTGATATTAAAAAAGTCCTTAAAGGTGTCTATCTGTGTCATTGCGTCTTGATAACCTAAATCAATTAAAGCACTTGTGTAGGCTTTTTCAAATAATAGGTAAGAAACCACACTTGAGTCTGACTGACTATCTATACCAATGAATTTGAGGAGTATCCTTATCGCGAGGGGAAGATCTTTATAATATCTTGCTGCAATTTCGCTTAGGTCCTCACTAGGCTTTATAACTAACGTATTAATCTTCCTTAGGTTTATCATTTCCACATCTGCGCCAGGAATTAAATCTAAGGTGGTATTAATTCTTTCAAGCCGCTCAAGATCACTGTTTAAGGTGTCAGAAAAAATGGTATCGAGTAAGTGACCCGCGATGGTGGCAGCTTTTGGGTGAGCATCAATTTCGTGTTGTGGTTTTTTATGTGGGCTATCGAGGTTAATAACCATGATTTTATCAGCCCCCAAATGAATTGAACTTGATAGCGGGGATAATTGATGCACTGAGCCATCGCCAAAGTAAGCTTGATTGAGCTTAATTGACGGAAAAACCAAAGGAATAGCTGATGTTGCCATCAAATGGTTGGTCGTCAGTGTGCAGCGGTTTCCTTGCCGTCTGGCTCTTTGCCAATCATCGACACTATTATGGGCTTGGTAGAAGCTGTATGAATGTGAGTCGTTATAACTAGAAGCATCAATACTAATCGCTTTTAGCGCGCCACTGCCAATGTTTCGCTCAATGCGTTGGAAGTCTATTAGCTGGTTAAGTAACTGACGTAACGGAGAGTTATCGAGCAAACTACCGGCATCAGTGTTCATTTTATCAGTCTGTAGGCCTTTTAATGCCATCTTGCAAAGGTGTTTGAATACATCCCAAAAAGAAGAGCGATATACTTTTTTAGTTTCAAAATGACGCCATACCCAATCGAGCTTTTTAACACCTAAATGAAAACACGATGCATGGGTTGCTAACGAAGTGGCATTAATTGCACCAGCTGAAGAACCACTGAGGATTGCAAATGGAATGTGGTGATTGCGAGGGTACAGTTGTACTAAGGCTTTTAACACACCAATTTGGTATGCAGCCCTAGCGCCACCGCCACCTAATACCAGTGCAATAGTCTCTGACAACGTTTATCTCCTTATTGTGTTTAACATCATGATATCAGTATGGTTAATATTATCTGGTTAGACGAGTTAATGAAGTTTTTTTTACACCATCGTATAAATTTTTAGTAAAAAAAACGCACCCTCAGGTGCGTTTAATGTCTTTCACTGAGGCAGGTTTTAGCTAGCCTAGTGAAGGTTTGAGTAAAGGTTTAGCCTTTAATAGATGACTTAATGAAGTCAACGATTTGGTCAAAAGGAATTTCTTGCTTTTCACCAGTGCGGCGATTTTTATATTCAAATACACCAGCGTCGATATTACGGTCACCAATTACGACAACGTGAGGTAGACCAATTAGCTCCATGTCATTGAACATGACACCTGGGCGCTCTTTACGATCGTCCAGTAAGATTTCAATACCTTCAGCACTCAAATCTTTGTATAACTGCTCTGCCATTTCTTTTACACGATGCGATTTGTGCATGTTCATCGGTAAAATACCCACAGTGAATGGGGCAAGGGTCGCTGGCAACATCATGCCTCGGTCGTCGTGGTTTTGCTCAATTGCTGCAGCAACAATACGACTGACACCGATACCATAACACCCCATCAGCATTTCTTTTGCTTTACCGTTTTCATCAAGTACGGTTGCACCCATGGCTTCTGAGTAATTGGTTCCAAGTTGGAAGATGTGACCCACTTCGATACCACGTGCAAACTCGTAAGTGCCTTTACCGTCAGGCGTTGGCTCACCTTCAACAACGTTACGAATATCCATCGCTTGCGCCATTGGTAAGTCACGTTCCCAGTTAATGCCAAAATGATGTTTGCCATCTTGGTTGGCACCCGCTGCGAAATCGCTCATCACAGCAACATCTTTGTCAATGATGGTCGGTATTGTTAAGCCAACAGGGCCTAAAGAGCCAGTGCTTGCACCAATGGCATCTTTGATTTTTGCGTCAGTTGCAAACTCAAGTGGTGCAGCAACAAGTTCGTGCTTATCGGCTTTTAATTCATTTAGCTCATGATCGCCACGTACGATTAGCGCTACAAGCGGCGCTTCTTCAGTCGCACCTTTAACAATCAATGTTTTCACTGTTTTAGTGATTTCAACGTCAAATTGTTCAACTAACTCGGCAATCGTTTTAGCATTTGGCGTATCAACTAAAGTCATTTCTTGAGTTGGTGCAGCTAACGTTGTTGTAGGCTCAGCTGTTTCTGCTTTCTCGATATTGGCTGCGTAATCACTGCCGTTTGAGTAAGCAATTAAATCTTCGCCGCTATTTGCAAGTACATGGAATTCATGTGAAGCACTGCCGCCAATTGAGCCTGTATCTGCGATAACAGGACGGAAAGCTAACCCCATACGCTCAAAAATTTTACTGTATGCATTATGCATTTGTGCGTAGGTGTTATCTAAACACTCTTGGCTTAAATGGAATGTGTAAGCATCTTTCATCAAGAACTCACGAGCACGCATCACACCAAAACGAGGACGAACCTCATCACGGAATTTTGTTTGAACTTGATATAAGTTCAATGGTAATTGCTTATAAGAGCTAACTTCTTTACGTACAAGGTCGGTAATGACTTCTTCATGCGTTGGACCTAATACGAAGTCGCGATTGTGGCGATCTTGAAAGCGGAGCAATTCTGGACCGAATTTTTCCCAGCGACCAGTTTCAGCCCATAAATCGGCTGGCTGAACTAGGGGCATTAAGATTTCAACAGCACCAGCATTATTCATTTCTTCACGAACAATCGCCTCAACTTTACGCAATACGCGTAATCCGCTGGGCAGCCATGAATAAAGGCCTGATGCATTACGGCGGATAAAACCTGCACGTAACATTAATTGATGACTGATCACTTCTGCATTTGCAGGAGTTTCTTTTTGTGTTGAAAGCAGGTAATTGCTAACTCGCATTCCCAATGTCCACTTAGTAGCTATTAATGGGCGACATTTTAGCACTTGCAACGATGTTGTCACCAGATAATTAACAACATCTTGGCTTTAATATATGGAACAAGGGCATTGAAATAATTAAACCAATAAGACGCTGGTTTAACATCGCCATGTTAGCAAGGAAAATTGAACGACAAGGCGTTATTGTGCAGCACTTTTTAACTACTTATCGCGCCTATCGCCGATTATTTTAGCAGGGTTTCCTGCAACAATAGCGAACTCCGGGACATCTTTGGTGACAATGCTGCCCATACCGACAATGGCTTGATTACCAATAGTGACACCATCAACAATACCAGCTTGTGCTCCAATCCAAACATCATCACCAATTGTGATCCCTTTGGCTGTAACAGCTTGTTGGTAAATAGGGCTATCGACGGACATCCCGTGATTAAATGCGTATATAGTCACGTTATTTGCTATGCGGGTCTTATTGCCGATCGTGATCCCTACTTTTCCGCCATCAAATGAACAGCCGTGGTTAATCGCGACCTCATTACCCAGTGTAATAGGGCCGTGGAGGAACACATCAGCTGCAATCATACATTGGTTACCTATATGAATGTCACGTCCACGTTCTGCAAAAAGGTTGGCTTCAGGAGCGATAAAACTGTGCTCACCAATATGAATAGTTTCAACTTGGGTTAAATGTTGTTGGATCTCGTCTTGCCAAGGCTTTGCCCAGACTAAGTGTTTTTCTTTTAACGAAAAATAAAGCCAAGGCATCCAAGATAGGCGTTTTTTATGCTGAGTTTGATAATCAGGTTTATTATTCATTATTAAGCCTAAGATTAAGTTAACGAAATTATTATTATGACCGTTAGATTTAAAACATTGTTAGATAAATCAATTCGCCTAAAAATGGGTGAAAATGACATAGTTAATCGAAAAGCTAAGTTTATTTTAACATACGCTAGTCGGTTTAATTTCAATCACCTCAATCGTTTTATCATTAACTCGCCAAAATACATCTATATCAAATAAAGCAACTTGATAAATTTTAAGATCAACTTTGGCTTTTTTATATGCAGGCCTCGGGTCTTGCGCTAAAACATCCGTAATTACTTGTTGTAAATGCGATATATCAAGCGCTTTAGAGTGAGCCAAAACTTGTGTTTCAGCTAATGATGAATATTGAACCTCTATTAATTCTGGTGCTGATTGAGCAATGCCCCCAGTTGCATTATCAATGGCGTCAGAAAATGGAATATAGGGTTTTATGTCAATGATTGGTGTGCCATCTAATAAATCCATTCCAGATATTTCTAGGCAAACTTTACCGTTGCGTCTAACAACTGAATGTAATTTAACTACAGATTGGCCAATGCCATTTGGTCTAAAAGTAGAGCGGGTAGCAAATACGCCTAGCTTTTCATTTCCGCCTAGTCGAGGAGGTCTAACGGTGTTTTTCCAGCCTTGTGCTAAGTTTTCATGAAAACAAAAAAGTAGCCAAAGGTGTGAATATTGTTCAATACCCCTGACGGCATCGAGTTGGTTAAATTTGGGGGTTAACTCAACCCAGCCTTTGACATTAACTAGGCCAGGTTGCCTAGGAATACCAAATTTTTGTTTATATGGCGTGCGACAAATTGCAACCGCTTCAATATCAGATTGAAACGGCTGGTCAGAATGAGTAGTCATGAATTAAATAATAGTAAAAAGGTTATTGCACATTGTGCATTTTAATTGCTTGGCCGACGCAGAATGCTTGGGTAAAGCAAGTTTCTGTTGGTTGTTCTGTTAATAGACACTTCTTAACGATAAGTCCATTAGCACCCAGTTCATTGGCCTTCTTACGAGCTTGTGTGCGGGCATCAGCGACATTAGCGGGGACGCCAGTTTCCGTTTCTTGACAAGACTCGCCTTCAACTAGGGCAACAATATCAAATGCGCCAGTTGGACGTTCACCGTCTTTAAATAGTTCAACGCTTGTTGGCTTGAAATACTCATCTATGGCTTTACTGTCTAAATTACTATTAAAAGTATAATCACTTGCGCAGCCTGATAATAAAAAGCTTGATACTAGTGCGAAAGACATCATTGGACGAGAAACATTCATAATACAGGCCTAATTGAGTGGTGTGCTGCGAAGGGGTTAGTTTACATGGCTTATTGCGTCGAGGAAATACTGTTTACTCATCCTAGATAACAAAAAAGCTTACCGAAGTAAGCTTTTTATCATATCGTAGATTAAGACTTATTCCATACCAGGAATTAAGAAGTCTTCCATTGTTTTACCATTATCTACTTGGTTTTTAAATACAGTTGGCATGCGGCCTTGACCAGTCCATTGAATTAATTCACCATCTACTTCAATTTGATATTTAGCAGGGCGTGGGGCACGCTTTTTAGGCGCAGGCTTTGCTGTTACTTCACCTAAATCTTCAATTGATAAACCGCTATTTTCAATTTGAGCTAATATTTCAGCAATGCGTGCATTACGCTCAGCATTGGCTTCTAATTCAGCTTTTTCGTCTTCTTCTCTTTCTGTAATGATTTTTTCAAGCTTAGTAGAAAGTTCACGTAATTCATCTAGTGATAACTCTTTTACAGCAGCTTTAAAACGACGACCATGTGTCAAAATTTCTAAAAAGTCACTCATATCAATGTGCATCCTAATGATTTTAATTAATAAGTATCTCAAGTAATTCTGTGATGATTAAATAATACCTATCAATACTCTAAATTGGTTAATTGTTATCAAACTAGAGTGTAAATTGATGCGACTATTTAAATTGTTAAAACAAAAAAAGATAGTAAAAAAAGCACGGTTACTTGAATTGCTCTTAATAATAGAAAGTAAATTTGATTGGATCAAATAAAAAAACCTTTAAATAGGCAAATTTTAATTAAAAAGCGTTAATTAAGTCTAAAAGTAATATTTTATTTGCATATATAAGTTATTTATCAGCAGTCTCTTAACTAAAAATTATATAAACAAGTGTTTGACTTTGGTTGACGTTAACGTTAACAGGACGTAAAGTTATGCCATATTGCATTGGCTGAAGCCAATGTGCCATCCACATACATTGAAGGTGTAGAAGGAAATCCCATGAAAGTATTGGTGCCTGTAAAGCGCGTAGTCGATGCCAATGTGAAAGTCAGAGTAAAAGCTGATAACACAGATGTTGATACTGCTAATTTGAAAATGGCCTTGAACCCATTTTGTGAAATCGCGGTAGAAGAAGCCGTTAGACTAAAAGAAGCGGGAAGTGTCACAGAAGTTGTAGTGGTGAGTATTGGTGCCAAATCAGTACAAGAGCAGTTACGTACTTCAATGGCTTTGGGTGCTGACCGTGCCATTCATGTGACGACTGATGAAGATTTAGTGCCGTTATCAATTGCTAAAATTTTAAAAGCGGTTCAAGAAAAAGAACAAGCTGATGTGATTATTTTTGGTAAGCAATCAATTGATGGCGACAATAACCAGACAGGCCAAATGCTTGCTGCTTTAACTGATATGCCACAAGCAACATTTGCTTCTGAATTAACATTAACTGCTGACAGTGCTGAAGTGACTCGTGAAGTTGATGGTGGGTTACAAACATTAAAAATGCCGTTACCAGCGGTGGTGACTGCGGACTTACGCTTAAATGAGCCTCGTTATGCTTCATTACCTAATATTATGAAAGCAAAGCGTAAACCACTTGAAACCTTCTCTATTGATGACTTGGGTGTAAGCCTTAAAGCACATCAAAATGTGATTAAAGTGACGCCACCTGCAGAACGTCAAGCAGGTGTCATGGTGAGTTCGGTGGCTGAACTTGTTGAAAAGTTAAAAAATGAAGCGAAGGTGATCTAATTATGGCTATTTTAGTATTAGCAGAACACGATAACGCAAGTTTAAAATTAGACACGGCCAAAGTCGTTAGTGCAGCAACTGCAATTGGCGGCGATGTCCATGTGCTTGTTGCTGGTAGTCATGTTGGTGCTGTGGTTGCTTCTGCACAAGCACTATCGGGTGTGAGTAAAGTCCTTGTCGCTGACAATGCTGCTTATGAAGCGCAAATGGCTGAAAACCTTTCTAAGTTAATTGTTAATGTCGCCAGTGATTACGATTACGTGCTAGCAGCAGCAAGCAGTGTAGGTAAAGATACACTTCCTTGTGTGGCAGCATTATTAGATGTTGCGCAAATTTCTGAAGTCGTAGATGTGGTGAGTGCTGACACATTTGTACGTCCTATTTATGCAGGTTCTGCATTGGCGACAGTACAAAGCTTAGATGACAAAAAAGTGATGACGGTTCGTACCAGTGCATTTGATGCTGCAGGCAACGATGGCAATGCTGAAGCGGTTAACGTTGATTTTGTTGCAGAAGCTAAGACAGTTTTTGTTTCGCAAACTCTCACAGAATCTGAGCGCCCTGAATTAGGCAGCGCTGGAGTGATTGTTTCTGGTGGTCGTGGCATGGGTAGCGGTGAGAACTTTGCTATTCTAGAAGCATTAGCTGACAAGCTAACCGCTGCCGTTGGCGCTTCACGTGCCGCTGTTGATGCTGGTTATGTTCCTAACGATTTACAAGTCGGTCAAACAGGTAAAATTGTTGCTCCTGATCTGTATATCGCTGTCGGTATATCTGGCGCTATTCAACATTTAGCGGGTATGAAAGACTCTAAAGTGATTGTGGCTATCAATAAAGATCCTGAAGCGCCAATTTTCCAAGTGGCTGATTATGGACTTGAAGCAGACTTATTTGATGCGATTCCAGAGTTAACTCAATCTTTGTAATTATAAACTGATTGTAGAAAAAGGTTTTTGTCTTTTAGGCAAAAACCTTTTTTTTGGGTCGCAGTTTATGGCGTGATTATTCGATAGTTTGTTTTAGTGTCAGTGCGCATTAAATGACATTGTTTTTCAGCTTTATCATTGCTAAACCTATTGAACGATATAAATACACCTGAATTAATTCAATAATCAGATTTTTTAAGCATATTAATCTCACTGTCGTTAATTGATGGATAATCCTTCGCTTGCTAACAATTCGTTACGGTGTCGATATCGTCTTGTGTTGTTTTTTGATTGTGATGTTATTTCTCACAAGATAAGCTAGTTTTATCTGGTAATTAACCTCGTGCTTATGTTTGTATGGTCTTGTGTCGCGGCAGTGAGCTTTTATCAAGCATTTAAACTGTCGTATACATAAGTAGAGGCGCATCAAATATCAGTATGGTTAAGTTGGTTGATACCAATAACTTAATTTGAAAGGATTTGGTGCCGAAGTGAATCGGTACGATCAATACCATTTGCTGGGGCAGTTTCCGAAAGGGGCTGCACTGTCATAGTAATTTTTATCCGTGAGGATAAAACAATGGATATCGATGTTGATATCGATATTACTGTGGAGTGCTACTGAAAAGTTTCTTGTCTTCGCTTTATGCGATGTCTTGCCTTATCAGTTATCCTCCATTCGTACTCAACGAAGAAAATATATAAATGATGATAACAAGTTATGCCGATTCGGCACTCTCTCTTTTGCCTCCTGTTGTGGCAATTGTATTAGCAGTAGTTACACGCAAAGTACTTCTTTCATTAGGTTTAGGTATTATTGCTGGCGTGATATTGCTGACTGACTTCTCTTTTACTGGAGCTGCAAGCCACTTAGTGAGTACTGTCACCAGTTTAGTGTGGGATGACGGCGCACTCAATGCCTGGAATTTACAAATTATTGGCTTCTTGGTTGTGCTGGGGATGATCACCGCTTTAATTACCGTGAGTGGTTCAGCACGTGCGTTTGCTGATTGGGCACACCAACGTATTCGCAATAAACGTGACGCCAAACTCATGACCATGTTCTTAGGTTGTGTGGTATTTATCGACGATTACTTCAACAGTATCGTGGTTGGCTCAATCGCACGTCCTATTACTGATCGCTACCATATTTCACGTGCAAAACTGGCTTACTTGTTAGATTCAACCGCTGCACCAGTATGTGTTATCTCTCCTGTCTCAAGCTGGGGCGCATACATTATTGCCCTAATTGGCGGTATCTTAACGGCACATGGTTTTGCTGATACAGGCCATTTAAGCGTGTTTTTACAAATGGTGCCGATGAATTTTTATGCCATTTTTGCGCTATTACTTTTATTGTGTGTTGCTATCTTTGGTTTAGACATTGGCCCAATGCGCCAACATGAGCGTAATGCGCAAAAAGGCGAACTCTTTGACGAAAGCAAAGGGTTACCTCCAGGCGCGACCGCTGATTTACCAGAAGCTGATACAGGTAAAATCATGGGGTTATTCCTGCCGATTTTTGTGCTTGTGGCGGCAACTATTTACTTTATGGTTTCAACTGGTGCTGATGCGCTGGCGGGTGAAGGGTTACCATTTAGTGTTTTAGGTGCATTTGAAAACACTGAAGTCAGCGAATCATTATTTTACGGCTCATTAGTGGGTCTAGTGGTGACGATTGCATTAACCATGCAGCAAAAAATTAGCACCAGCATGATGTTTACTGGAATCAAAGTTGGCGCTAAGTCAATGTTGCCAGCTATTTATATCTTGTTATTTGCTTGGACAATTGCGTCAGTGATTGGCGAGCTTGAAACGGGTAAATATATGGCGAGCTTGGCAACGGGTAATATTCCATTTGCATTACTGCCTGCAGTGCTATTTTTATTAGCTGGTTTAACCGCATTTTCAACCGGCACTAGCTGGGGTACATTTGGTATTATGTTACCAATCGCTGCCGATATGGCGATGGGCAGTGATAGCACTATGATGTTACCAATGCTTGCCGCTGTGCTTTCTGGTGCGGTATTTGGAGACCATTGTTCACCGATTTCTGATACCACTATCTTGTCTTCGACAGGAGCGAGCTGTCACCATCTTGACCACGTTATGACACAATTGCCTTACGCGATAATCGTAGCGGTTATCAGTATTGTGGGTTATACCGTGCTTGGTTTCTCTGGTTCTGTTGCGATGGGCTTTATTACGTGTTCTGTATTGTTCGTATTAGCAATCTTAGGGCTAAAAATAGCCACTAAGTAGTCCTAAGCACTTGGATTTAGTTTGTGACTTAATGTGAGCTCGACTTGTTAAAGTCAGATCCCAGTTTAGGCTAAAATCTAACAATAAAAATGCCACTCAATTGAGTGGCATTTTTTTGCTCGTTAACCTGAGCTAAGTTACTTTAAGCCACGGCGCTCAAGCAAGCCGTCAGTGGTAGGGGCTTGGCCTCTAAAGTTTTGATAGGCTTCCATTGGCGGCACGCTATTGCCGACTTCACGGATAGTTTTTCTAAACTTCATACCGATTTCTCGATTCAGCCCACCTTGAGTTTGCACATAAGCAAAGGCATCAGCAGCAAGAATTTCACTCCACATGTATGCATAGTAACTAGCTGAATATCCCCCAGGGAAGGCATGAGCAAAGTAAGTTGAGCGGTAACGAGGTGGTACTGCTGGTAAGTCGACACCATGTTTGTTAAGCGCAGCAGCTTCAAAGCTTTCAACATTTTGCAGCGGCGTGTCAGCATCCAGTGCATGCCATTCTAGATCAAGCAGCGCAGTTGACATGTATTCTAAGGTGTCAAAGCCTTGGTTAAAGCTTCGAGAAGCTAATAGCTTTTGCAGTAAATCGTCTGGAATAGGTTTGCCTGTATCGTAGTGTTTAGCGTAGTTTGCAAGTACTTTAGGGTGCGCAGCCCAGTCCTCTTCAAAAGTTGAAGGGAATTCAACGAAATCACGAGATACAGCAGTACCTGCTAAAGATGGGTATTTCACTTTAGAGAACATACCGTGAGTACCGTGGCCCATTTCATGGAACATGGTGGTCGCTTCATCGTAGCTCACAAAGGTTGGCTGGCCTTCTGGCGCCTTTTTAATGTTCATGACATTTACGACGACAGGTTTTTGATTTAATAACTCAGATTGACCGACAAACGAGCTCATCCACGCACCGCCACGTTTACCTTCACGAGCAAAGTAGTCTGCATAGAAGATAGCCATGCTACTGCCATCTTCATCAAACATCTCGTAAGCTTTTACGTCTGGGTGATAAACCGGTAAGTCTGGACGTGGCTTTAACGTAACACCGTACAATGCTTCTAGGGTAAAGAATACGCCATCTTCTAAAACACGGTTGAACTCAAAGTAAGGTTTAATAGACGCTGAGTCGAGGTCATATTTTTCCTTACGGACTAACTCTGCGTAATATGCCCAGTCCCATGGTGCTAGGGTAAAGTTACCGCCAGTTTTATCTATCATGGCTTGTATATCAGCGGCTTCTTTTTGAGTGTTTTCCACCACAGATGGCACCATTGAGCCAAACATGTCGTACACCGCTTCGGGCGTTTTAGCCATCTGCGGTGCTAAACGGTAATCAGACCAAGTGTCAAAGCCAAGTAGTTTGGCTTTTTTAGCACGAAGCTGCGCTAAACGAGCGACTAATGAAGCGGTTTCGTTGTCACCCGTTAAGCCACGGTTTGCTGACGCTTCCCAAACTTGCTGACGCAGCTCACGGTTATCTAATTGAGCTAAAACAGGTTGACGTGTGGTATTGGTGATATTGAGTAGATATTGGCCTTTAAGCCCTGCCGCTTCAGCATCTGCTTTTGCTGCTGCAATAGCGGATTGTGATAAACCTGCCAGTTGGGCTTCATCGTCTACTTTTACTGCAATTTCCTTGCTGAGTCTTAACAGTCGTTGTGCAAACTCATTGGTGAGTGTTGATTGCTCTTCATTTAATTCTCGAATCTTTTGTTTTTCCGCTTCAGTTAGTTTGGCGCCAGCGAGCACAAATCGCTGATGATAAACCTCTACTAAACGAACTTCTTCTGCAGTTAACGAGCTGTTATTGCGAGTATCATAAATTGCTTGAATACGGCTGAATAACTGCGGATTTAAATTAATATTGTCTGAATGTGCCGCCATCTTAGGCGCCATTATGCCTTGTACTTTACGTAATTCAGGGTTGCTGTTTGAGCCGGTTAAGTTATAGAAAATACTTGAGGTGCGAGTGAGTAATGCACCGCTTTTTTCCATAGCGACAATGGTATTTTCAAATGTCGGTGAGGCAGGGTTAGCAGCAATTTTGAGGATTTCTTGATGGTGCTGTTCAATTCCCAGCTCAAGCGCTGGCTGAAAATGCTCATTGTTAAGCTGACTAAAGTCAGGTGCTTGATACTGGAGTACGCTTGCTTGCATCAATGGATTTTGAGATTGCACTTGAGCGCCCTGAGTGGTGTTTTCTGTTTGAGTATGACTACAACCACTTAATGCGAGTGTTGCAGCAATCGCGACAGCGACAATTGTTTTATGCATTGTGTTTCTACTTCCTTAATTATAATTGTTTATGCAATTTATCAATTGTTTCTTAATCGTATATGAAGATTTTGTCGTTTCGTGATGCCTGTATATGTTGTGCTGGTAGTGAGCTTGAAAACTGTGATCTAATTTATTGCAAAATGTAAATTATGTTAATAGATGCTTGTTTGGAATACATTCTTTTCATCAGTCATGCTTTGGCTTTGTGCGATATTCTCTTGAGAAACGGATAAGGAGGGCGAGTTAACCATCAATAGGGAAAGCAAATTAACTGTGATGGTAAAGGGGATTCATCATCAAGGAATAGTGCTAGCAAGTTCACGCTATTTAATCCTCACATGCCTTATCTCTAAATCGATTCAATGGTAGACTAACCTCGATTATAACAATAAGGATCTTCTGTTTTGGCACAACTCTATTTCTATTATTCGGCAATGAATGCCGGCAAATCAACTTCGCTTCTCCAATCATCTTATAACTACCGTGAACGTGGCATGAATACGCTTGTTATGACAGCGTCAATTGATGACAGATACGGTGTTGGAAAAGTGGCGTCTAGAATAGGGATTGAAACAGATGCTCAAGTATTTGGAGCAAACGATAATTTATCGACCATGATTGAAGCTGAGCTTGAATCTCAGCAATTACACTGCATTTTAATTGATGAATCCCAGTTTTTAAGTAAAGAACAAGTGAAGCAATTAACTCATGTGGTGGACAACCTTGATATCCCAGTATTGTGTTACGGCCTGAAAACGGATTTCCAAGGGGAGCTGTTCAGCGGCAGTCAATATCTACTCGCCTGGGCAGATAAATTGGTTGAGTTAAAAACCATTTGTCACTGTGGTCGCAAAGCCAATATGGTCGTTCGCCTTGATGGTAATGGAAAACCTATGCGTGAAGGTGAGCAGGTTGCTATTGGTGGTAATGAAAGCTATGAGTCTGTGTGTCGTAAGCATTTTAGAGAATTCATCTGGGATTAGTCATTAAAGGCTATTTCCAGAAATACAAAAACAGCGCCTAAAGGCGCTGTTTTTTATAAAGCTCACATAGATTGCTTGTATGAAGTCAGACTAAAAATCGGCTTCATCAAAGGTTGCAATTTGCGCGCTGCTCATTTCGACTTGCTTGCGTAAACTGCGCGTTTGGCATCCCCAATATCGCATATAAAACTCGGCTGTATTTAACTTAGCTTGATAAAAATCAGACTCATCTGTACCTGCATCAAGGGCGGCAATTGACGTCGCTGCAATTCGTGCCCACATCCAAGCAAGGGCACTAATGCCAAATAACTGCATATATGGCATTGAGGCTGCACCAATCATATCGGGATTTTTAGCCGCTGACTGTGCAATAAAGCCGGTGGCTTTTTCTAAATCCGTGGCTGCATCCATTAACCCTGCAAGGTAAGGTTTCATCGCGTCATTATTACTATGCTCACCAATAAAGCCTTTAACCATATCTGACCATAATGTCAGTGTTGCGCCTTTATCTGATAATAATTTACGCCCAACAAGATCGAGTGCTTGTACGCCATTTGTGCCTTCATAAATCATCGCAATTCGAATATCACGTACAAATTGTTCCATACCCCATTCATTAATATAGCCGTGTCCGCCATAAATCTGCTGAGCATCAACACACGCTTTAAAGCCTTGATCGGTCACAAACCCTTTTACGATTGGCGTAAAAAGGGCTGCAAGCGCTGCCGCTTGTTTAGCTTTTACGGGATCGCTGTGTCGTTCAGCCTGATCAAGCCATAAAGCCTGTTGGCCCATTAATGCACGCGTTCCTTCATTGAATGACTTTTGAGATAACAACATACGACGCACATCACCGTGAACTATAATCGAGTCTGCAGCTTGTTGTGGCTGTTTAACTCCAGAAAGGGCTCGGCCTTGAATGCGCTCTTTAGCATAAACCAGCGCATTTTGATAAGCGATGTCAGATACGCCTAAGCCCTGAATACCAACGCCAAGGCGAGCTTGGTTCATCATAGTAAACATGGCTTTTAGACCTTGATGAGGTTCGCCAACCAACTCTCCTACAGCGCCATCAAACACCATGACACAGGTTGAGTTACCATGAATCCCCATTTTGTGCTCTAACGCACTGGCACATAACTGATTGGCTTCACCTAAGCTGCCGTCATCGTTTACATGAAACTTTGGCACCGCGAACAATGAAATACCTTTCACCCCTTCTGGTGCATCAGGCAATTTGGCTAAAACTAAATGGACAATGTTTTCAGCTAAGTCATGATCCCCTGATGAAATGAAAATTTTCTCGCCACTGATTGCAAATTTGCCATCAGCAACGGGGGTTGCTTTAGTACGAAGAAGGGCAAGATCGGTTCCAGCATGGGATTCAGTTAAGTTCATGGTGCCAGTCCATTCACCACTGACTAATTTGGCTAAATATTTTTGTTTCAGTGCATCGCTTCCATGGACATGGATGGCTGAATAAGCGCCATGGGTTAACCCAGGATACATGGCAAAAGCCATATTGGTGGCGGTTTTCATTTCGGTGGCAAAGGTGCCAATGACTTCAGGTAAGCCCTGACCGCCATATTCAGGATCGCAAGTGAGCGTAGCCCAGCCATCATCAATGTATTGTTGGTAAGCCTCTTTAAAACCTTTAGGCGTAATGACGTTGCCATCTTTAAGTTGGCATCCTTCAAGATCCCCTGAGGCATTTAAAGGTAACATGATGTCGGTGGTGAAATCGGCGACGCCTTGCAAAATAGCGTCGGTTAGCTCTGGGTCTATTTCATCAAAGCCTGCGAGTTCGGTTTGATCATAGATAGATAGCAGCTCAGATAGGATAAATTGGTAATCACGCAGTGGGGCTTGATAAATCGGCATAATACGGTCCTTTGTTTTTTGCGTTTTTTCGCACCATAGTTGTGGTTGTAGAGTCGTCGTGGTTGTTATTAATTATTGAATAAGTTTTTCAGCGACTGGTTATAACTTAGTCTACTTTAGCGAACTTTGAGTAAAAACTCAGTTAATTTAAGCGGTAATAATTTGTGTTGCTTGAGCGCCATTATCCTTCATTCATTGCTTGGTTTTATTGACGCAGATTAATCAATAATTTGGTGGCGCTGCCAGAATGCCATTGCATGCTTCAATACTAGGCTTGGCGCTTCTAGTTGAGGGTAATGACCAACATCATGCAGGCTGATAGCATCTGGAGTATCAATCAGAGCTTCATATCGCTCAAGCATATCTTGGCCAGAAATAGGATCATCTAGACCATTAATGAAGCGCATCGGCGTTGGGTTATCAATAAGCGCATTGACCCAACGGTCACGATTCACCTTTCGCTCTTTCATGTATTGAATAAGCTTATGAAACACTCGCTCACCTTGATGATGTTTAATCAACTGCCAATGTTTTTGTAGTTCGCTTTCTGAAATGTTGATTGTGCAAATGGTATCAAAGTTACGTTTAAATGCTTTGAACCCCATTCCTTTAGCGACTAAAAAGCCGAGTGGGCTTAATAACAATCTTTGGATAAGAATTGGGTGAATCACTTCAGGGAAAATACCGCCGTTTAATAACACTGTGCTCAGTATTCGATAATTGGGTTGATTGTGCAGCTGCCTCGCCAGTAACTCTTGTGTGACTGTGTTGCCATAATCATGAGACAAAATATGCACATTAGTTATTTTGAGTGACGCGAGTAGTTGCTCGATTAAATTGGCCTGAGCGGCGAACGAATAGTGAAATTGGGTGGGTTTATCTGATAATCCAAAGCCAATCATATCTAAGGTAATGACATGAAACTGAGCGCTGAGACTTTGCCATATAGGCTGCCAATCATAACTGCTGGTGGGAAAGCCATGAATCAGTAATAACGCGGGATTATTAGTATCTCCTGCATGTTTTACGAAAATAGAATAGTCAGCTTCTTTGGCAAAAGAAAATTGCTGAAAATAGCTATCTTGTTGCCAGTCAGTCAATGTCGGCATGTGAACTCCATTTACCTTTTATGCCAAGTTAACCTGATTAGACCAGTTTGTAAAATGGCTGATGACTTGGATAAATGAACATATTTCTGTGACAAGCTCAGTTAAAAGTTAATAGTGATGAAAGCAATAAGCGGGTAGCTCGGTCTGTATATAGGTGCTCAAGCAAGGCCGAATTAAAGGCCGAATTTAAGAGAGCGTTTAAGACAGAATTTAGATGACATTTGCGTTAAATCATTCTTAATATTTCCGAGGTTTGTCTGTATGAATGTGATTGATATTCACCATAACGGTGACCATATAAAACTCGCCAAATGGCTACTATTCACTGCGGCAGTTATACAAGGTATTTTATTGTCATCGCTAGCATGGGGCGCTGATGAGCAAGGTGATAAAGGGTATCAATTTCCCAAAGCCGCCGATTTTGCGCTGTTTGATGCTAATGGCAAACAATGGTCACTTGAATCGACTGCTGGCAAGCCCGTTGTCATTCACTTTTGGGCGACTTGGTGTCCTTACTGCAAAAAGCTGCAACCTGGTTTAGAAAGATTACGGCAAACTTATCAAGATACTGATTTAGAGATGATAGCGATTAGTTTTCGTGAAGATAAGGGCGCACAACCGCAAAGCGTGTTAAAAAGTCGAGGAATAGAGATACAAACGCTGATAAATGGTGACAGTGTGGCCGACTTATATGGCGTTAAAGGTACACCAACTACCGTATTTATAAACCGAAGTGGGGAAGTGGTGTGGGTGACACAAGTGTCCGACCCTGACTCGCCTAAACTAGCTCAAGCCATAGAATATATCCTTACGCCGTAATACCGTTTAGTTATCCTTTTATAAGCTAATAAAGTCGAAGCAAATTTAAGGGATGTTTGCTCTGCGACTTAGATAGTAAGCCGCAGAGCCTGTATTAAACGATAATGCCTGAATCTGTTTTTGTTTCATTAGCGATGCAGTTATTAGCAGATGCTTCGCTGTCAGATTTCATTGATAAGGGCAGTTCTCTTGCTTGTTCACGTAAGAAGTCCATCCCAGCTAAAAAGCCTGAGAACATTTTCAAACCAATAAATTGACCTGCCGGTGTGGTCACATAGTTACTGCCTTGTTTATTCAGTGCGCCAGCTGAAATCAAATAACTCATCTCAAGTGGGAACGCTTGCCACAATGTTTTACCTGTATGTGCTTTAAATTGGGCGTTATCCAATAGTCCATGCCCCATCATCATCATTAAATGATGTTGTAATAACGCTTTGTTATCTAATGGTTTGGTGTAGCTGGTTCCGGTTTGATTAGATTGGATACGCTCAATATAGTCAGGGATATCAAAGCTTGAGATCCTGAACTGCTCGCCAAAACGCCCGAAAGCACCTGAACCAACACCGAAACAATCTTCGCCATCTAATACATACTTATTTTCAACGGGTTGGCCAAAGTTACGACTGAAAGTCCATGGGAATTCCATAATATATCGCTCAGCCAGTGCTTCTTTTACCGCTAAAAATTGTGGCCAAAGTTCTTCGGGTTGGCCTGCAAGGCAACCCGCTTTTTTACGGTTTTGACCAATGCCTACGGTAAGGGGATAAGTGGTGATTTGATCTGGGCTGAGACGAATTGTTTGGGCTAAGTCATTGGCTACAGTCTCTGGGGTCTGCATTTTAAAGCCGTACATCATATCGAGATTAACCGTTGGTATTACTTCAATCGCACGGCTAACGTATTCGGCTTGTTGTAATCCACTACCAAATTTTTCAAATCGACCACTGGCCTTTAAAATCTTGTCATCAAAGCTTTGTACCCCGATAGACATGCGATCCACTAAGCCTTTAAGTAAATGCGGATTACCTTCTTTAAAGTATATCGGATCGCTCTCGCAAGAGACTTCTCTTATCGTGGTAATAGATTTAATCAGTTCGATAGTTTTGATTAATTCATCTTCTAAAATCGTGGTCGTGCCGCCGCCAATATACACTCGATTAAATCGGTATCCTTGTGCAATTACTGTGCGAATTTCTTGTCTTAGGGCTTTAAAATAAGTTTTAGCGACGCCTTCATTAAACTTAATTTTGTGGAACGAGCAAAATCGACACAATGTATGACAAAAAGGAATGTGAATGTATAAGGTCTCAATCGGTTTTTCTGGTACCGCTAATTGCTGAATTCCATCTAAAGGCACTGCATCTTTAAGACTTAGCGATTGTTTGATGGTGTGTCCCATGACCCAGTCAAGACTATTTGTCGCAAGATTTAATCTTGAGTTTGATAGGTAGTTTTTCATAGGCGTTCCTCAAATTATTGTCATGACTATTGGTTTTGTTTAGTCCAATAAGGCAGCTTTGCTGTTGATGACTTGTTGAATATCAGACTAGAGGAGTCAAAGAATAGAAAATGATAGCTCTCGCAAGAAAATACAATTAGCTACATAAACTCGGTGTTCTTGTAGTAAAAATTTGAACGGTATCACTTAAATAGTTCGTTTATGAATGGTTTTAGCTTGTTTGGAAGTGACAAGTGTTATGGGTTTTGTCGATAGATTTACAGATTTACTTCATTGAGGAGGATAAAAATCCTTAACAATAAGTGTATCTTGAATTAGTAATATTAAATGTACTAGCGGCTTTATCACTTTGGTTGACTGTATTTTGCTCATTAATCTGTTCTAGATCACTTTTGTTTCATCGCTAAATAGCGTAGATTACGTGTTGATTGTATTATTTTATAAACTCTACGTTTTATTTTGGCGACATTCGAGAGGGCAATATGGAACATCGTTGGCAAATAGCAATATCAGCAGGTCTACTCGCAGCGCTATGGGCTGGGGTTGCCGATGTTTTCCAGTTAGTGACTTGGGTTGGTTTTTTAAGCTGTAGCACTTTTTTTGCTCAAACAGAAACTGGCATTAAAGGCATGCTGATGGCTATGAGTACAAATTTGTCAGGTGTTTTTTGGGGTTGGCTTATTATCTCGGGGAGTGGGTTCTTTATTTCACCGATGGTAGGTTACGCATTTACCGGTGTTGCCACTGCTGCAATGTGTTTACAGGCGAGTTATCAAAAACTGGCGTTTATCCCAGGTGCGTTTATTGGCTGCTGTATTACATTTGCATTAGGCGCTGATTTAGCTGCTATTCTACCGCCATTATTATTGGGCGCCATGTTGGGTTACAGCATGAGTTTATTGACCAATCAATTTATTAGTATCACACCGAAAATTCAGGGATTATTTACTGCAGCCCCCGCTAAAGATGCTTAATTAACAACTCTTTCTATGTAAGTCTAAAGTGATACGTTTTTGAGCGGTGAAAACCCGCTCTTCGGGCGGTGTTTTACTTTATATACGTTTAATGTACTTCGAGATTCATTTTTATTTCTTTTTTATGTGCGGTTTTTATCCTTTAATCTCAGTCATTTGTATAACTTTAGACTGACTTATTTCTTTATGCTCTTTTATATTCACGGCTAATGAACTGATAACTTTCAGGTTTATATTTTTCCTGCTTTTATAACCCTTTCGACTATACTCTTAAAGCTTAATTTGGTTAAAAAACGACCAGTGAATTAAGTTGACAATTAGGAGTGAACGACATGAACAAGACCTTAATAATTGCATTATGTGTTTTATTTAGTAGTTCTGTATTTTCAAAGGATAGATTAGAAGTATATGAAGATTACGATCTCGGCAGCGAAATCATGATGATGACCACGGTAAAAGTGGATCCCAATATGGGAGATATCTACTTAGCGGGTTTACGCAGTAGCTGGGTTAAAGCAGTTAATATTCAAAAGGAGCTTGGCTTTATTAAAGATTGGAAAATTTACGGCAGCGATCTGGCAACCAGTGGTGACTTTAATATGTTGCTGGTGGTGACTTTTGACAATGCCGCAGATATTGAACCCAATAAGGAAAAGTACAAACAATTTATGCAGAAATGGAGTGATTCGGATGAAAAAATGTCTAACGAAATCTCTGCCAAATACCCCGAAGTGAGAACCTTAACAGGGGAATATAGAATGCGAGAAATTATCTTGAAATAAGATAATCGGGACTTGTTCATGATTTACTGACGAGTTTGAATAGGTTCCGACCCAGATGCTACTTTGTCATTCATGCTTCATATACACCTCAATTTTATTGTGTGTTATTTTTGCCCTGCATTGAAACACTTGATGCAAAATCGCTATGAAATCGTTATGTATACTGGCGCTTTACTCGCGTTATTTGTTTAAAAATGTCCCAATGTTACTCGTCAAATTTACTCTTAAAAGCAAACTCGCTAGGATGTCGCCTTTTATTTTCTAACAAGGTCCATCATGAAGTTTGTCACCGTCTTTGTTTCAATCATGCTTTCTCTGGTTATCATTTTTACACCTAAGGCCAATGCTGCGCCTGAAGTCGGTTTAATGGTAGGTAGCGACTCAGGCATTAATGTAAAAATGAATGAGTATAAGTTTGGGGTGGGTTTTGATGACTTTTCATTTACCTTAGATAAAACATTTAATTTTAAGGACCACCCACATTTTTATTGGGGCGTGGGCGGCAAGATTGCTGATAAAAAAAATGATGATATTAAATTGGGCGCAAGAGCGGTATTTGGTGCTCACACTAAAGTAGAGCGGTTTACTTTTTTCATCGAAGCGCAGCCTACATTGTACCTAGTTGATGATGTCAAAGTAGAATTAGAGGCTATTGGTGGCGTTAGGTATCATTTTTAGCAGTTTGTTAGATAAGGAGGGAAGCAAAACCCCTTGCTTCCCTAAAGAATTATTTTTTAAGAATGGCTACTTGAGTTTATTGCATGTGTATTCGCTACTAACGACCAATTAATGTGTCGTTATTGATTAACTCGTAATGATAAAGCCTTAATTATGGTGGGGTAATAAAACTCAGCAGATTCAAGCATGGCGTGTATTGCGCATTCTTAAAGGTGTAGATTGAACCTACTGAGTTAGCTTGTGTACATTGTTTATTGACGCTGGAATAACATCTGAGTATCAACGTCGCCATCACCATCTTCGTCGATATATAAAAGCAATGTATTGCCTTGTGCCGACATTGATAGGGAAGGCCCATCTTCACCGACAAAGTCAGTTAACCCAGTGTCTCCATTACTATCAAATGTTTGGGTTACTGTGACCATATTGCTTTCACTATCGATACTGTAGGTTCCCCATTCCATGCCAGACTCTTCGGCCTCACCATCTAGGTCTATTTCTGCATGAATGTATGTTCCATCATCGTTAAATAACAACATCAACAAGTCATTTTCATCACCGGGTTGATCATCAGTTGCTTTTACTAACCAAGTGCCGACAACACCCTCGCTGCCTTGCTTATCAAAATTAAGTGTTTCATCAATTGAGTCATTGGCATCTTCGTCGATTGAAAGGACCAATTGTTCTTCCATAACTTCGGCAAATAATAAAGGTGCACCATCTACGTCAGTAAAATCTGTTAAGCCTGTATCGCCATTTTCATCAAATGTTTGACTGGCAATAACACGGTTGGTTTCGCTGTCACGGCTGTACATTCCCCATTCCATTCCTGACTCTTCCTCTTCATCCTCCGAGTCAACTTCAAAATGCGCATAGGTGCCGTCGTTAAAGAACACTAACGTGAGTAAATCATTATCGTCATCTGGATAATGCCAAGTGCCTGTGATACCAACCTGAACGCCATTCGCCGCAACTTGTTCGGTTAAGTGGTCGACAGCATCGTCTGCATCAACCAAGTCTGTTACAGCGGTATCTTGACCGCCATTTTCAATAGTGGTTTTAACCGCAGGATCGTCGGCAAATTCATCTGTGCTTAAATTAAAATCAACCGGTTCAGCTGTTGCGATTGCGGTATCGGTAATGGTAATCCCATTGGAAGTATCGCCATCTTGGTCAAGCGTTTGTAGCAACCTTGCGATGTTTACTACTTGATTGTCATCAACACTTTCAGATGCCGCAATATTAAAAGGGGTGACAATTCCTGATGCTGGTGTTGCTGGGAAGGTTAGGTCGCCGATAAAGAAAGTGACAGTTTCACCTTCAAGGTAATTATAATTACCTTCTTCATCAGTGACTCCAGATTGAGTTTCTGTTCGATATCCAATACCGATAACGGCACTATCGATAAAGATACCTTGGGCTGGTGTGGGAGCGGGCTCTTCAACCTCTGGTTGCGGTATTTCAGCTTCTGGTGCTGGATCTTCTGAATCATCACTACTACCACAACCCAGCAATAGACCTGAGATAAGTAGCGCTATTAATTTCTTAGACATTTTTCTCTCCTTAGAAGTTTGTCAAATCACTGCTTTATGTCAATAGATGACAATCTTTAAGCCTAATATAAAATGCAAAACTTGCACGATTAAACCCACAGAATTAATAGGTGATATTTAATGTTGAATATAATAACGAATTCGATCTAATTTACTGATTTTACGATATATTGTGAATTTTGTAGGTTGATTAATCTTGATTAAAAACAACCGCTATCAACCAATAGACTGATTTGCACTGAAAGCAGTTAAAGCATGACAATCGCCGGCTGTTTCTAGTAAAGCGCGCTGTACTAGCGTTTGAAGAAGTGTCGAATTCGAGTTACAGCATTGAGTTTTTGGCTTTGCTTATTCGTAAGTAGGTCAGGCTGGAATTGAGCAATTAATCGATATAAGTGGTAGTGAGTGACTTTTTTTGCCACATACCAATCAAGGCGGATGATTGAGCCTCGTAAAGTAGAGCGTTCGAAGTCTACTAAGCCTAATTTATTCTGATTATCAACAATGATATCTCTTATGGGTAAGGCGTGCCGAGCAACACCTGCTTCGAGCATTTTATTGACTAATTCAATCAAATCTTTCAAGTTATCACGGGTTAGATGGGCTGGCGTTTTACCCGAAATTTTTGACATCACCAGTGTTTTGTTTCTGTCATCACAGTCGATTAAATTGGGGACCCCATTAATATTTTGAAGTCTAACTAATGATTCTTTTTCGATGTTATAACGACTAATGTATTTACGGTAAGGTTTAAAGTGCTTCTCTACTGAGTCTTTACCAATCGTGAGGTACATTTTTTCAGTATCGTAAGTTCCATTTACTATATTTGTCTGGGTTTTCATTGGATTTATTGCTTGTTACAGAATTATTTCATTTTATTTTAGTTTAAGCCTCTTCGGTATGGGACTTTTGGTTGAAGCTTAGAAGTTAATTTTACTTTGCTTAAACCCTGAATTGTTACTTCAGTAACAAAGCGGTGACCTGCCAGAAACGAAAACCTTATATCTGCAATCAACACCGCTTTGTTGTTAAGAATGAAACTAGAATATGAGTCAATCACTACATGTATCTCATTTTTTGAGAGGATGACAATAAGTTGAGTAAGAGAAATACACCGAAATGATTCAGCTTATTACAACAAGCTGTATCTAGTTTTTTGGGGAAGGGTTAGATATGTGGTGTATAAAGAAATACACCGTAATGTTGCAGCTCATTACAACAAGGTGTATCTAGTTTTTAGGAAGGTTTAAATATCTGGTGTAAAAGAAATACACCGTAATGTTGCAGCTCATTACAACAAGCTGCATCTAGTTTTTTGGGGGAAGGTTTAAATATGTGGTGTATAAAGAAATAAACCGTAATGGCGCAGCTCATTACAATAACAAGCTGCATCTAGTTTTTACAGAGGGTGAGAATATGTGGAGTAAAAGAAATAAACCGTAATGGCGCAACTCATCACAATCACAAACTGCCTCATGCGTACTTGGGATACCTTGTTGGCAATATGGGCTGACATATAACCGCCAATCAAAGTACCAACCAGTACCGTAACCCCCTCGAACCAAGCAATTGCATCATTGTAGATAAATAAAATAATAGCGATTAAGGAAACCGATGAAGAAATGACTAGCTTAATGCCATTCATCGCATTGATATTAGTGTGCCCAGCTAATGCCAAATAACTTAAACCGATAATGCCTAATCCCGCATTGAAAAAACCGCCGTATATACAAACAGCTAGTAGCACTAAAAATAACATTACCGCGCCCAATTGAGAGGCATATTTATGTTGATTCGATAAGCGACTGAAAAAGGCATTGATTTTAGAGCCAAAAATAAACAGTAAGGTGGCAAATAATAGTAACCAAGGAATCGCTTGTTGGAACACGGTCTCTGGAGAAATGAGTAATAGCCATGCGCCGAAAGCACCACCAAATAAACTGGTGATGATAATGGTTTTAATCTCTTTTTTATGAGCAAGCAGCTCTCGCCTAAATGCAAATGCACCACTGAGATATCCAGCAAAAGACGAAAAAGTATTGGTTGCATTAGCCATAATCGGTGGCACGCCAACAAATATTAGTGCAGGGAAAGTGATAAAACTGCCACCGCCAGCTAGCGAGTTTAAAACGCCGCCAAAAAAACCAGCAAGTAACAGTAATAAAATATCAAACGTCATGAAATTAGCCTAACAATGGCAATAGGGCAGAGCCTATATGGGAAGATTAACCCCCTATCTTACATGCAAAGCGGTAATTAAAGATTAAATTACAGCGCTCTTTCGCCACATAATCGATATTTTTTATATACGCAGACATATGAAGTAAGCATCCTAGAAGAGTAGAATACGCAAACTCTTTTGATTTCTCCTAAAGGGTTATTCGCTAAGTGCTAATCAATATTTAACTTATTTACAATTGATAATCATTCTCATTTGTTGTGATTTGTTTTAGTATGCTTTCGTTTTTAATAACAATGCATTCTATACCGTCACAAGGAAATGATATGACCAACATGATTAAAGCTACAGCTGCACTAGGCGTAATGTTAATGAGCCTAAACGTTAACGCAAGTGAGTGCGAACTAACAATTACGGCCAATGATGCAATGCAGTTTGATAAGAAAGCCTTATCAGTACCAGCCACATGCAAAGGAGTCACATTAAACCTCAAACACTCCGGCAACTTACCTAAATCAGCCATGGGCCATAACTGGGTACTAAGCACTGCTGACAATGTTCAAGCTATTGCGAGTGACGGCATGACTGCAGGTGTTGATAACAGCTATATAAAAGCGGGTGATGAAAGAGTGTTAGCCCATACTGACGTTATTGGCGGCGGTGGCTCAACATCAATAACGTTTAATATCGAGGGGTTAGATAGCAAAGCCGCTTACCGATTCTTTTGTTCATTTCCAGGTCACTGGGCGATTATGCAAGGCAGCTTTGTGATAGAAGGCTAATATTTTTTAATGTGACTCTAGCTGGGATGCTA
Organism: Shewanella sp. UCD-FRSSP16_17; assembly: GCF_001675935.1. Taxonomy (NCBI): domain Bacteria; kingdom Pseudomonadati; phylum Pseudomonadota; class Gammaproteobacteria; order Alteromonadales; family Shewanellaceae; genus Shewanella; species Shewanella sp. UCD-FRSSP16_17. The sequence goes on along the minus strand of NZ_LZFV01000002.1, from coordinate 35,076 downwards.
AGAGTGAGCATGGCTCAACTGAGGCTATGTCGGCGACGATAGGCAGGATGCCTGAATGTCATGTGGTGCATGGATGCACGAGAATGACCAGCCTCCATCACGCAAATGAACTTAACGCATTCAGACACTTCCAACGGAGAGCATCGAACCCTCAGGTTAATTTGGTGTTGGATAGAGAAAGTTTACTCAGATTCTCACTTAGTTCGTTAATGCGGAAGTAACCCTGCTTTTTGATACCAAAACATGGCTTGTTTCATATCTTTTTTAACTCCAAGTCCTAACTCATGCATAGTACCTAAAATTTCATATGATTTTCTTTGAGTTAATTGATCTTTATCTTGTTGGTAAATACAAAGAAATACCTCTTGAGCTTTTGAGTAAGATTTTTCTTTAAAAAGAACTACACCAGTATTTTCTAGTTCTTTGATATTCTCTATGGGAGTAACACAACTTTGATGCTGGAACTGTGTATAAACTTCAAAAGTTTGTTCTTTTTCAGTTGAATAACCTGAGACTAGGCTGCTGATTTCAGACATGTTGCCATCGTAAGTGGGGCAAACCGCATAGCCGAATGCTTTGCTTATATAGTAATTAATGCCTAATCCATTAGATGAGTTGTAACTAAATGGCTGTTGTGAATCAACAGCAGAATATTGAAATTCTTGATACTCACCAGCGCATAGCTCAGTCGCTCTTTTCTTCCAGTTCTTCTCAACGGTATTTAAGTTGGAAATAGCAGAGGTTCCACTTTGCACTTCAATATAAAACAACCCTTCCATTATTTTTTGGTCGGTAAACCCGCCATTTATTACACTATACCCTTCAGTATTTGCGTCCCTATATGAGGCACAAGACATTAAGGTTGTGAGAGCTATAATCATAGCGACTATTTTTATAGGGGTCATACGTTCATCCATAAACAATTAAACTTCATATTTTATAAATGAAATCTTACCTTAATAACAATTATTTATGAATTAGTTGTTTTTATTTATATCGAAGAATATCCAAATAAATATTACAGCTATTAGCAATCTCTTTTTAACAGTGGAGATTAAATTAGCTGGTTTTACTGATGTATGTGGATATATGAATGTCTCGGAGACAGGGATATCAGAGTGACCATGACTCAACTGAGGTAATATCAGTTTCGATAGACTGGATGCTTGAATGTCATGAAGTGCATGGATGCAAGAGAATGAACTGCCTCCATCACTAAAATTAGCTTAACGGATTCAGACACTTCCAACGGAGATCATCGAACCCGCAGATTAATTTTGCTGTACGATAAAGAAAGTTTGATCTGTTCCCACTTATTATATGAAATCGGGAGTAACTTTTGATAAAGGCGCAACCCCAAGGGACAGAATTTAAAACACCTATATTGTTTTTTAGTACCATATCTTTTGTTGGGGGGCTGAATAAATATAGCAAGCCAGTGTTATCCGCTAACGAATAAGTGGGAACCCTCAGATTTTGAGTAATGATTTGTAGGCCAGAATTTAGATAATAACCAAAGGGAATGATATAAATGGAAAATCCGTATGAAGGCTGTGAGCGTCAAGATACCTATTCTTTTATACAGTCGTCGATAATTCCAATTATGTTTATGCAAGGAAGTCTATTTTTCACTTTTTGGGAAATTATGCAGTCGGAGTTGTAAGTGGAATTATATTTTTAGTCGCGCTTTTTACACAGGAAGAAATAAAACTGTTTAAATATGATGCAGATTTCAAACTTATTTTCTTATGTGTTTATGCTTCCACTGGATTGTATTCAGCAATCTTAGGTTTCTTTGATAAATTTTCACCAATGTTGATTCTTATAGTGATTGATACCTGTTGGATTATGTATATTTATTATGTATATGAACGAGTTTATTTAGAAGGCAATAAGTGAAGAAAATAAGTTTAGGTAAAGTAAATTGAATATCTAATTAAAAACAAACCTGCCGATTCAACAATCTCCATTGAAGTGTCCGATGACGTTAAGTCAATTCACGTGATGGAGGCAGGACGCCGACATAGCCTCAGTTGAGCCATGGATGGCGAATCTGAGGCGGTAGTGAATTGGCTTAGCTAGTCAGAGGAAAAACACTTCGTTGGAGCGGGTGGGTGTTCCAAGAAGGAGTTGACGTCCACTCCCTTTTGGTCTGGTGTGGGCGAAGCGCCACGACCTTGATCTTGCTGTTATCTTTGTTTTTATTGCACCAGTATAAACTCAAATCACACCAACAAAAAAGCGAGCCTACAATGACGCTCGCTTTTGATTTTTCAAAGTAAAATTGAATCAAGCATTCAATTTAAAACACCATTTCTGGTACATGCTCTGGCACTACCAACTTACCTGCAGTTTTAGCAACAATCTCTTCAACGCTCACCCCTGGTGCTCGCTCTAGCAAGTGAAATGCGCCGTCTTTGATTTCCATAAAGGCCAAGTCTGTCATGACACGTTTGATGCAGCCGTAGCCTGTTAAAGGCAGCTCACATAGAGGCAGTAGCTTTGAGTTACCTTTTTTATCTGCGTGCATCATGGTGACGATAATATTGTCAGCGCCAGCCACTAAGTCCATCGCGCCGCCCATGCCTTTAATTAATTTCCCTGGGATCATCCATGATGCAATTGAACCATTAACATCCACTTCAAATGCACCTAGTACGGTTAAATCAACGTGGCCGCCTCGGATCATGGCAAAGCTTTCTGCTGATGAGAAAAAAGATGCGCCATCAACAGCGGTGACCGTTTGTTTACCTGCATTAATTAAATCAGCATCAATGGTTTCTTCGGTTGGGAACTCGCCCATACCCAGCAAGCCATTTTCAGATTGAAGCATGACGCTCATGCCGTCTGGAATGTAATTAGCGACTAAGGTTGGAATACCGATACCTAAGTTAACGTAAAAGCCGTCTTGCATTTCTTGTGCTACACGTTGAGCAAGTTGTTCTCTTGATAAAGCCATGTTCTTGCTCCTTATTTTGCAGCCGCGTCAGTTGGTTTGACAGTACGTTGTTCGATGCGTTTTTCAAAGCTTGCTTGTATGACGCGGTCAACATAAATACCTGGGGTATGAATGTGGTTTGGATCTAATTCACCCGGCTGGACAATCTCTTCAGCTTCAACGACCGTAATCTTGCCCGCAGTTGCCATCATAGGGTTAAAGTTCGCTGCCGTTTTACGAAAGATCAGATTACCCATCGTGTCAGCTTTCCATGCACGAACAAGGGCAAAGTCAGACGTCAGTGAATCTTCAAGCACGTAATGTCGGCCTTTTATTTCACGGGTTTCTTTGCCTTCAGCAATAGGCGTTCCGTATCCAGTTGCGGTAAAGAACGCAGGAATTCCAGCGCCGCCAGCACGGATTTTTTCAGCCAATGTGCCTTGTGGAGTCAAGATAACGTTTAACTCGCCCGATAACATTTGCTGCTCAAACGTGGCGTTTTCGCCCACATACGAGGCAATCATGGTGGCGATTTGACGTTCTTTAAGCAGAAGGCCTAAGCCGAAATCATCAACACCAGCGTTGTTTGAGATGGCGGTTAATCCTGTTACACCCATTTTTACCATGTGGTTAATTAACCCTTCTGGAATACCACAAAGGCCAAAGCCACCGACCATGATGGTCATGTCATTGGTGAGTCCGTTTAAGGCTTCTTCGTAGCTATGAACGACTTTATTGAGTCCTGCCATCATCTTGTCCTTTTCTATCTTGCGTTAAGTGCAAATTATTGGGGCCAGAATAACCTTGGTTATTCACTGCAAATTGCTTGAGCAACTTTCGAGCCCGTTAGTCGGCCTAAAGCGGCGCTAATTTGTTGGCCAGCTTTAGCTAATTTGTGTAAGTCGATACCGGTTTCAATCCCCATACCATGAAGCATGTATACAACATCTTCTGTCGCTAAATTGCCTGACGCACCTTTAGCGTATGGGCAACCACCTAGGCCGGCCACAGATGAGTCAATCACACTGATGCCCGTGTCTAAACAAGCTTGTATATTGGCAAGCGCTTGGCCATAGGTGTCGTGGAAGTGTAGTGCCAGTTTTTCAACAGGCACTAATTTAGCCACGGCTTCAACCATCTTACGGGCTTTAATGGGGGTGCCAACACCAATGGTGTCGCCAAGTGAAATCTCGTAACACCCCATTTTGTAAAGTATTTCAGACACACGAGCGACTTCATCAATCTCAATGTCACCTTCGTAAGGGCAGCCAAGGACACATGAGACATAACCACGTACTGGAATGTTACGGGCTTTAGCCATTGCCATGACTGGCTCAAAGCGTGCAATAGACTCTTCAATAGAGCAGTTTATATTGCGCTGACTGAAGGTTTCTGATGCTGCGCCAAATATAGCAACTTCATCTGCTCCAGCGTCAAGCGCAAGTTCCAGCCCCTTTAAGTTAGGGGTTAAAGCGGAGTAAACAACATCTGGCTTGCGGGTTAATTGCTTAAAAATATCACCCGAGTCGGCCATTTGTGGCACCCATTTAGGGGAAACAAAGCTACCCGCTTCAATTCGCGTTACACCTGCATCAGCTAACTGGTCGATGAGCGTTAACTTGTCTTGCGTGCTGACGGGAAGCTCATTTTGTAATCCGTCACGGGCGCCAACTTCAAAAATACTGACTTTATGCGGCAACATTATTTACGCCTTATGCTTGTTCGGCGTCAGCCGTTGGTTCGACATTTAAAAGCTGAACACCGTCGGTGACGAGCTCGCCGCTTTGAAAATAAAATTCACTCACGACACCATCAAAAGGGGCTTCGATGGTGTATTCCATTTTCATGGCTTCCATGACTAGCAGCCCTTGTCCTTCAACGACGGTTTCACCGACCTCAACCAGGTGTGTTACCACAGTGCCATTCATCGGGGCTTTTAGTTTTTCTGCGCTATCAACTGTTTCTTCGGCTTCTTGGGCGAGAACCGCTTTAAAGTGATAACTACCAGAAGGTAAAAATAGCGTGAACTCATCGCCTTCATGGCTAACTGGTACTTTACTTTTATGGCCGTTAATTTCAGCCAGTAAGACTTCATCTTTGATGCTGCCAGCCAGTTTAAGGGCTTGACCATTTAAACCAAGGTGCAGCGAGTCTCCTAAATCAGTTATCACTAGGTTTTGCAGTTCGTGTTCACCATCTGCGCCTGTGACATGCAGCAATGCAACATGATGCACACTGGCACTGTTGAGCCTAAAGCCGCTGACTTGACCCCAAGGCGAGTAAGGATCATCGCTATTGGTGGCATTGATTTTTGCAGCTTGTTGACGGGCCAATACCTGGTAAAGACCGGCTAATGCCAGTGCATTTTCAGTTTCATCGGTGACATCGCCAATTAAGCTATTTGAGTAACGCTCAATAAAGTCGGTGCAAAAGTCGGCTTCTGCAAAGGCTTTATGTTCGGCAATATTGGCTAAAAATTCGATATTATGTTTCAGACCGCTGATTTGGTACGAGCTTAATGCGTGGGTTAAACGCTGCAATGCGCGAGGGCGAGACTCGTCCCATACAATCAGTTTTGAAATCATCGGATCGTAAAAGTTACTGATGGTATCGTTTTCACGGATACCCGAATCAATGCGTACATGACGGTTTTGATCAGGCTCACGTAGGAAGTTTAATTTACCGGCAGCTGGTAAAAACTCATTACGGGGATCTTCGGCGTAAATACGCACTTCAAAAGCATGGCCGTGAACCCGCACCTCATCTTGAGACAAAGGTAATTCGCTGCCACTTGCTACCATCAATTGCCATTTGACTAAGTCTTGCCCTGTGACCATTTCTGTCACTGGATGCTCAACTTGCAGGCGGGTGTTCATTTCCATGAAGTAAAAGCTGTCATCGGTATCAAGTAAGAACTCAACCGTACCAGCGCCAACATAATCAATAGCTTTTGCTGCAGCGACTGCCGCTTCACCCATTTGTTTGCGCAAACTATCACTTAGGCCTGGTGCTGGTGCTTCTTCGACCACTTTTTGATGGCGACGCTGAATTGAACAGTCACGATCGGATAAGTAAATCGTGTTGCCAAAAGTGTCAGCAAAGACTTGCACTTCAACGTGACGAGGTTGGCGAAGGTAGCGCTCCATCAATAGTTTGTCATTGCCAAATGATGATGCAGCTTCACGACGTGCTGAGTTAATGGCTTCAAGCACGTCGGCTTGGCTCTCAACAATGCGCATCCCTTTACCACCACCGCCATAAGCGGCTTTAATGAGCATTGGGTAGCCAACATTTTTTGCTTCATCAAGTAATGTCGCATCGCTTTGGTCATCGCCATGATAACCAGGCACTAATGGTACATTGGCCGCCCCCATAATGATTTTAGCGGCACTTTTACTGCCCATGGCATCAATTGCATCACTACCTGGACCGACAAATGCAATGCCATTTTGTTCACAGTTGCGAGCAAATTCTGCATTTTCTGATAAAAAGCCATAACCAGGATGAATGGCTTCAGCGCCTGATTTTTTAGCAATATCAATAATTAAATCAGCTTTTAGATATGAGTCAGCAGGAGCACTGCCACCGATGTGAAATGACTCATCAGCCATAGCAACGTGACGGGCATTGGCATCAGCGTCAGAGTATAAAGCGACTGTGCGTATGCCCATATCTCTGGCGGTGTTAATAATGCGACACGCAATTTCACCGCGATTAGCAATTAATAATTTGGTAAACATTACTGAACTCCTTGTGCAGCAGTCTTTGTGCTTGCTTGGGGGCTTTTATCGTTATTATTTTTGCTGGCAGTTGTCCAAGCAGCAGGGCGTTTTTCAAAGAAGGCGTTAAGACCTTCTTGACCTTCATCAGAGACCCGAATACGGGCGATTTGCTCACTGGTGTAGGCAAGAGTGTCGTCGTTAATAACACCATCTTCGAGGTGAGATACTAAGGTTTTAACCCATGCCATGCCTTGTGGGCTATTCGCGTTAAAAGCATCGATAAAGGGTTGTGCAGCGGCATCTAAATCATCATTAATTTCGTGAATAACTTGATGATTTAACGCAACGTCAGCACTAAAACGTTCAGCTGTGAGCATGTAACGTCTTGCTTGGCGGTTCCCCATTGCTCTGACGACATAAGGGCTAATCACCGCAGGGATAAGGCCGAGTTTGACTTCGCTTAAACAAAAGCTTGCACGCTTATTGGCGATGGCGATATCGCAGCAACATATAAGGCCAAGTGCACCGCCAAAGGCTGCGCCATTGACTAAGGCAATGGTCGGTTTGGGAAATTTGTCTAAAACATGCATTAATTTGGCTAGCTCATGGGCGTCATCGAGATTTTGCTCGAAGTCCATTTGAGCTTGTTTGCGCATCCAATTAAGGTCTGCGCCTGCACTGAAGTTTTTCCCGTTGGCTCGTAGAATTAATTGATGGCAAGTTTCGTTATTGGCAAAAAACTCAATGGCGGTGATCATTTCATTAATCATCACTTCATCAAAGGCGTTATGCTTTTCAATACGATTAAGTATTAACTCACCAATACCTTGGTTAAGCTGACATTCGATGTGTTGAAAAGAAAGCGGTAGTGTCACTGTATCAGTCATCATGTACTCCTATTGTTAAACCGCAATTACATGCGGAATACACCAAATTTGGTATCTTCAATAGGCGCATTTAGTGCCGCCGATAAAGCAAGACCTACCACATCGCGTGTTTGCGCTGGGTCGATAATGCCGTCATCCCATAATCGTGCACTCGCATGATATGGATGTCCTTCTTTGTCGTATTGCTCAACAATGGGTTTTCTAAAGGCTTGTTCGTCTTCATCTGACCAATCTTGTCCCTTACGAGCTAAACCGTCACGACGAACGGTAGCTAAAACGCCTGCAGCTTGCTCGCCGCCCATGACGGAAATTCGGGCATTTGGCCACATCCACATCATCGTTGGCTCGAATGCACGGCCACACATGCCGTAGTTACCTGCGCCATAACTGCCGCCAATAATCACGGTAAATTTTGGCACATTGGCACAAGAAACAGCTGTTACCATTTTAGCGCCGTGCTTAGCGATGCCTTCATGTTCATATTTTTTACCGACCATGAAGCCAGTGATGTTTTGCAGGAACAATAATGGGATTTTGCGCTGACAACATAGCTCAATAAAGTGAGCGCCTTTTTGTGCTGACTCTGAAAATAAAATGCCATTATTGGCGACAATACCGACAGGGTAGCCGTGAATACGGGCAAAACCACACACTAAGGTGTTACCGTAATTCGCTTTGAACTCATCAAAGTCAGAGTCATCAACGACACGAGCAATCACTTCTTTTACATCAAATGGCTTTTTAAGGTCAGTGCCTACAATGCCGTAAAGCTCGTTGATATCAAATTTAGGTGGTTTCACTGGACTTAGCTGCGCAGCAATGTCTTTTTGATGATTAAGGCGCGCAATGGATTTACGAGCAAGCTCTAATGCGTGATCGTCATTTTGCGCTAAATGATCTGCCACACCAGAAATTTTGGTGTGCACTTCAGCGCCGCCAAGCTCTTCTGCTGTGACTTCTTCACCTGTAGCKGCTTTAACTAATGGTGGCCCAGCTAAGAAGATGGTGCCTTGCTCTTTGACGATAATTGATTCATCAGCCATTGCTGGAACGTATGCGCCGCCTGCGGTACATAGCCCCATAACCACTGCCACTTGCGGGATCCCTTTCGCTGACATTTGCGCTTGGTTGTAGAAAATACGGCCAAAATGATCTCGGTCAGGGAAGACTTCATCTTGGCGCGGTAAGTTTGCTCCGCCAGAATCAACCAGATAGATACAAGGAAGATGACAGCGACTTGCAATATCTTGRGCGCGTAAATGCTTCTTCACTGTGATGGGGTAGTAGGTTCCACCTTTGACTGTTGCATCATTAGCAATAATCATACATTCAACGCCGCTAACACGACCAATACCGGCAATGACCCCAGCCGCTGGTACGGCTTCATCATACACCTCGTATGCTGCAAATTGAGAAATTTCCAGAAAAGGTGAACCTGGATCGAGTAGCTTTTCGACACGTTGGCGAGGGAGCAATTTACCTCTCGAAAGATGACGTTCAAGTGCAGCGGGGCCGCCACCTTGTTCAATCTTAGCGAGTTTGAGTTTTAGGTCGTCTACGATGGCAGCCATGTCATTATGTTTGGCTTTAAATTCATCGCTACGGGAGTTAATACGGCTGCTCAGTTGCGTCACAATGCATATCCTTATTGAATCAAGTGAGGCGTTAGCATGGCTGAGACAATGGGGGAAACTCTCAACCACGCTACGCAAAACACTTTCGATTTACCGATTAGTTACGGATGCCCGCCGTTTGAACGGCTTAGGTTATGTGCTTACGATAGCGTGTTGCTATCTTGACTATTTTGTTTCGTTAAACAGTTCACGGCCAATTAGCATGCGGCGAATTTCTGATGTGCCAGCACCGATTTCGTATAGCTTGGCATCTCGTAATAATCGTCCTGTGGCATATTCATTAATATAGCCATTGCCGCCGAGTAATTGAATCGCATCTAACGCCATTTTCGTGGCCAACTCTGCACTGTATAAGATAGCGCCAGCGGCATCTTTACGAGTGGTTTCACCGCGATCGCATGATTTCGCCACATTATAAACGTATGATTTTGCGGCATTCATGCCGGTGTACATATCAGCGATTTTGCCTTGGATAAGCTGAAATTCACCGATTGATTTACCAAACTGTTCACGCTCGTGAATGTAGGGCACAACGATGTCCATGCACGCATTCATGATGCCTAATGGGCCACCAGATAATACGACACGTTCATAATCTAAGCCGCTCATTAATACTTTTACGCCATTGTTTAGGCCGCCTAGTATGTTTTCTTCTGGGACTTCACAATCTTCAAAAACAAGCTCACAGGTGTTTGAACCACGCATTCCGAGTTTGTCTAGCTTTTGAGCGGTGCTGAAACCTTTAAAGGTTTTTTCAACGATAAAAGCGGTAATGCCGTGAGGGCCTTTATCGATATCGGTTTTAGCGTAAATCACTAGAGTGTCGGCATCAGGACCGTTAGTGATCCACATTTTGTTGCCATTTAGAATGTAGCGGTCGCCTTCTTTACGAGCATGAAGTTTCATCGATACCACATCGGAACCCGCATTAGGTTCGCTCATGGCTAAGGCACCAATGTGCTCACCACTAACCAGCTTAGGCAGGTACTTGGCTTTTTGAGCAGCATTACCGTTACGGTTAATTTGGTTAACGCAAAGGTTTGAGTGTGCGCCATAACTAAGGCCAATTGAAGCTGATGCGCGGGAGATTTCTTCCATGGCTACAACATGAGCAAGGTAGCCCATATTAGCGCCGCCGAACTCTTCAGGTACGGTCACGCCTAGTAGTCCCATTTCGCCTAATACTGGCCACATATGGTTAGGGAATGTATTGTCTTGATCGACCTGCGCAGCAATCGGTGCGATTTCATTTGTTGCGAAATCATTGATGGCGTCGCGAAGCATATCCACGTCTTCGCCCAGGCCGAAATTAAGGCTTGTGTAGAGTGATGTCATTGTCTTGTGTCCTGTTGAATATTAGGTACTTTTACCGTGAAACTATGTTGTTTCTTAGGCTTATAATTTTTATGTTGAACTTTGTATTGGTTAAGCATCAGTTCTTAGTGACTAATTGCTTGGTTTAACGTTATATCGAGTCGATGAGTGCGACGTTTTGAGCTTAGTTGTTAATTGTGATGCTTTGAGGGGGGCTCCCCCCAATTATTTAATCTTGTTCTAGCGCCGCTCGGCATTGCTGCTCTGCAGAATTCAGCTCCATGAGTACGACTTTGATGTCATCCATTTGCTGCTGCAGCGAAGCTTTCTTTTCTTCTACTAAGTCGAGCATGGTATGTAATTGTGACGTACTGCTTTTATCCGCATCATACAGTTCGAATAACCGACGGGTTTCAGCTAACGAAAAGCCTAATCGCTTACCACGCAAAATCAGTTTTAGACGAACTCTGTCTTTTAAGCTGTAAATACGGGTTTGCCCACGGCGTTTAGGTTTAATAAGCCCTTGGTCTTCGTAAAAACGAATACTCCGAGTCGTGATATCAAATTCTTTTGATAAATCACTAATTGAATAGGTTGATTGTGGGTTTATATTCGCGCTCATCATCTCACCAAAAATACGTCTTTTGATGCAAGATATATGAAGTTTACGTAAAGGTAAAGTTTGTCACTGGTTTGTGACGTGCTTTCGCTTGATGAAGTTGTAAATTGAGCTTGCCAATACTGAGAAAATCTCAGTTTCGGTGAGGTGAAAAGGCTTGTGTTTAATTGGGCGAAGTGTAGCAAATTTTTGCTGCTGTTTATCATGAAAATTTATACGACTGTTTTAATTTCAGCTAGTTAGTTAATTATTTCTATGCAAATTGCAGCGGGATTTATCGGTATTTCTATATCCCTTGGTCTAATAGGGTTTATTTTTTAACCACGCCATAATGAAAAAATTATGATCAGAAATAAAAATATCAATTGCGAATAAAAAACTGATAGAGGAATAGCATATGGCTGGATTAGGGATGAAGATGCATCAGCAATCTATACAAGATAAGCAGACGTTTTGGCAACAAGCATCACAAGCAGTGACTTGGTTTACCCCCTTTAACACTGTGTTGGACGAGTCGAATGCCCCTTTTTATCAGTGGTTTGCTGGTGGCAAAATGAACTCTTGTTTTAATGCTGTCGACAGGCATGTTGAAGCGGGTCATGGCGATCGTATTGCCATCGAGTATGTGAGTCCTGTGACTCAAAATCACTACAGTATTACGTATCAAGAATTGTTATCTCAAGTCAGTCGTTTAGCAGGTTACATGGAATCCATTGGTATTAAAAAAGGCGATAGAGTTGTCATTTACATGCCCATGGTGCCAGAAACCGCCTATGCAATGTTGGCTTGTGCTCGTATCGGTGCAATCCATTCTGTCGTTTTTGGTGGCTTTGCTGCTAATGAACTTGCGACCAGAATTAACGATGCTAAGCCTAAGCTTGTGTTATCAGCATCATGCGGTATCGAGCCATCTGGTGTTGTAAAATACAAACCGCTACTGGATGAAGCGTTAGAGCAAGCGACTCATCAAGTTAATCATTGTGTCATTTTAAATAGACCACAATATCAAGCTGAATTACTGAGTGAGCGCGATGTTGATTGGCAGCAAGCAGTAGCAGATGCACCATTAATTGATTGTGTTCCCCTTGAGTCAACTCACCCTTTATATGTGTTATATACCTCAGGTACCACAGGGCAACCAAAAGGAGTTGTAAGAGATAACGGTGGCCACGCAGTCGCCATGATGTGGTCAATGAAGCATATTTATAATATTGATGCGGGCGATGTATTTTGGGCTGCATCGGATGTGGGGTGGGTTGTAGGTCACTCATACATTGTCTATGGACCGTTAATGGCGGGAGCGACAACCTTAATGTATGAGGGCAAACCCGTTGGCACGCCTGATGCTGGGGCTTTTTGGCGAATTATTGCACAATATAACGTTAAAAGTTTTTTTACCGCTCCTACGGCCATTCGCGCAATTAAACGAGAAGACCCTAATGGTGATGGATTAGACGGCGTTGATTTGTCTTGTCTTGGGCAAGTCTTTTTAGCGGGTGAGCGTTGCGATCCTGATACGCTTTACTGGGCGCAAGAAAAGTTGAACAAGCCAGTGATTGATCATTGGTGGCAAACTGAAACTGGTTGGCCAGTTGCTGCCAATTTAATGGGAGCCGATCCTATTGAAGTTAAAGCAGGATCGCCAGCAAGGCCAGTACCGGGTTACCAAGTTGAAGTACTTGATGCTATGGGTGAGCAAGTGCCTGCCAATGAAAGCGGTAATGTCGTGATTAAATTGCCATTGCCGCCAGGAAATCTCACCACGCTTTGGAATAACGACAGCCGTTACGTCGACAGTTATTTATCCATGTATGACGGTTATTACTTAACGGGTGATGCTGGTTACATCGATGAAGACGGGTATCTTTATATTATGAGTCGTATTGATGACATCATAAATGTTGCTGGGCACCGTTTATCGACAGGTCGATTTGAAGAAGTATTATGTCAGCATGATGCTGTGGCTGAGGCGGCAGTGATTGGTGTGCAAGATAAACTTAAAGGCCAAGTGCCTCTAGGGTTAGTGGTATTAAAAAATGGTGTCGATATTTCTGATGAGCAATTATATAAGGAGTTATTAGCCTTAGTTCGCCATGAAATAGGTCCTGTTGCCTCCTTTAGATTGGTGAGTGCGGTGCAAAAGCTGCCTAAAACCCGTTCAGGTAAAATATTACGGGCGACGATGCGTAAAATTGCCGACAATAGTGCCTTTACTGTGCCTGCCACAATCGAAGATCCCATGACTTTAGATATTGTGCGCTCAGCGTTAACTAAGATGGGATATGCCGATGCGTTAGCAAAGGAACTCACAGCCTCTTAAGTTACACTGTGGTATAGCTGTGACAAGAATATGCGTTTGGGAGCAAGCTGAGCTTAATCTACGCTCAGCTTTTTTTGATGAGTTTTGCGCCTTGATGAATAATTGCCTGAAATCTCGTGTAATGCTGGGGGTTTGTCGCTAAAAGGTGACTCAATATGGCATGACTGGCGAAGCGACATTATTAGTCTAAAATGAGAGCTAAACACTGATTTTATTATTTAATTTTACTTTGCATGATAATAACGACTGCAAATTAGTTTTATAATAAGCTAATACAATCCGTTTTTGTTAGCAGCTTATTCGATTAAAAAGGTTTTAGCATTCATGATTTCCAATATTAAAGAATTGCCTGAAAAAATTAACACTAAAACAAGTCGTTTGTTTTGGTTGACGGTATTCACTGGCGGTATTTATCCCATTCTTTGGTTGTTTGCGAAATACCCTAAAATGGATGATATCACCTCAATTCGCACTGCTGACGATAGCTTCGTGATAACTATTGCTGTGTGTTTTGGCCTTGGCGGCGTGCTAACCCACAGTGATATGGGATTATTCGGATTTGTCGGAAATATGATGTTGCTGATCGCATTTGGTCTTTATGTTTTTTGGTCTTTTCGTGCCAGAGCGGCGATTCAAGATTATGCTCACGTTAACTTCGATATTGATTACAAGATGAATAAGTTCTTCACGGTAATTTTTAATATTTTTTATATTAATTACTGCATAAATCAATTACCGGAAGAACAACAAAAAGGCCATCCAACCTATGGCAAAGGCTCGATTAATATTACTGAGCTAAAGTAATCCTGTTTCAGTATTTTGAACATAAAAAAGAGAAGCTTTACGCTTCTCTTTTTTATGTTTCTGACTTAATTTTTATGAACTGGTATCAAATTATTTAATGAACAGTTTTGTGTGCTTTTAGTTTGATATATCTGCAATATGTTGTTTTATTGCTCTTTTATGTTTGCGGTTTAGTGTAAACAACATATGACGACAAGCTGAAAAGTAAGCGATTTTCTAGCTCATTTTACGTAAAAACTTATCAGGTAATATACGGAGGATTAATTGAATCATCGCCCAAGGGTAACTCGGCACATAACAATTCGCAGGTTCCTTATTGATTGCTTTGACCATAGCTTTGCAGCCTGTTTCAGCATCGACCATAAATAATGCCCCATCGGCGTGATCGTTAATTTCTGTTTTTATGTAACCAGGGTGTACACAAGTAACCTTAATCGGTGTATTCATTACATCTAACCGTATGCCTTCGGAAAGCGAGCTTAATCCTGCTTTAGTTGCTGCATAAACGGTCATTGCTCGTCTAAAACCTCGCAGTGCACTAATTGAGGAAACTGTGACTAAGTGGCCCGCGTTTTGTTTACGGAATATACTCATTGCAGCTTCACACTGAGCTAAAGCAGCGATGAAATTAGTTTGTGCAGTTTGTTTATTGGCTTCAAATAATCCTGTGCCTATTGAGGCACCTTTTCCCATACCTGCATTCACTATGATGCGATCAACTTGCCCCATTAACTGAGTAAATTGCTCAAAAACGTCAAACACCTGTTGATGGTCATTGACATCTAGCGGTAATAACCAGACGTTGACATTCGGATTAATCGACTCGATTTGACTTTTTAATGCATCTAATCGTTCGGTTCTACGAGCACAAAGTCCTAGATTGCAGCCTTGTTTAGCAAACTCTATGGCCATACCTTGACCTAAACCTGAGCTTGCCCCTGTGATAATGATATTTTGTCTATGCATCTTGATTCCATTCTGATTAAACACGAACAAGAAAACTTAACGTTGTTTCTGTGTTATTTTTATCGATAAATTTCTTGCTGTTTTTCAACCGATTGGATGAGAAAAGAGCAAAAGCTCAAATTATCTTGCGGACATTCCAAACAAGTGTCAAATCTGAGTGAATAATAACGATACTATTTAAACCGTGGGCCGGAGAGATTACTGCTGAAATCTTACGGAACCAGTATCTCGAGTTGTCAGGTGTATTTAGAAATGAGCCTTGCGATGGCTTTTCGTGTTTTGTGATTGAAAGGGAAGTGATGGCAAAGCACGGTAACACCAGCCATTGTGGCTGGTGTATAGAGTAAGGTTTTAGTATTTAGCTGATGAGTCTTTCTGGTATTTTGTTTATTTGTATTAGGTTAACTAACAATCTGGCAATCATTTTAGCGCTCAAATTGACAAGCTTTAATGCAGCCATTTGCTCCTGTGGTGATGAGCTCTGCAATTTTATTTTTTACACATTCAGATAGCTTACGTTCAGACTTTCTGGTTTGCATGTAGAGCGTCATATTGGGCTTATTACGCATTAATTCTTCACGTTCTTTTCGTGGGACAATTTGCGCTCTGATGGTGTCATCATGGGTTAAATAATCTACCGCACCTTGAGATACCACTAAAGTAATAGCGTCAGTGCCGACTAAGAAGTCAGAAATTTCATTGAGGTTGTTTGTTTTAGCGGCAACGAGTAATTCTCTTTGACGAGAATCGGCAAACTGTTTTAGCGGTGTTGCTTCAAGTTCGCTATTAAAATGCAGCACTTCAGTCAAAATTACAGGGTAATTAAGCACACGATCTAAAATTGGCTTATACATCTCATCCCAAATTGGGTGGTTTTCTCTTGCGACTACAAAGGTGTCGGTAACTTCACAAATTTTCTGACTTTGTATGCCAACATGAATGGACGGATTGCAGGTAATGACGATGTCGCAATGACTATTCAGTAACATTTCTTCGTCATTTGCGCCGTTGTCTTGCAATACTGCAGATTTAACGCAGGGTTTCATACACGCGTTATTACACTGGCAGTTATACAGTTTCCTTAGCACGCCATTTGTAAAACCAGAAGGCGCATGAATGACAATTTCACTGTTAAGTGTTTCGATGCTTTTATCTATTTCTTGTGCAAGATCGATATGGTTGATCTCAATACGTTTAAGGATAGGGTAAAGGCGCTGAGACTTATCGGTTATTTCTAAGCCTGACACTTTTTTGATAAACAAGGGATCATCAAAAGCTTCTCGTAACCTAGACAGGCAACGACTAATTTTTGATTGGGGAACGTTAAATGACTCAGCTGTGAGTTTACCGCTTTGAAACTCGTAAAGTCGAAGAAATACCAGCAAAGTCATGTAATCAAGATGCAGAAGACTTTCTTGTGTAGTTGTTGGCTTCATATATCACACTTAGTTGGAATCATGTATGAGTAATGTACCAACTAGGAGGTAATTTAGGAGTTAAAAACTAGATAAGTTTTACCTTAGTCACGATAAAGCGGCGTTTTTATTCTTGAAGTGTTAACTAACGAATAAGATTAGCGAAAATCAGTCAAAAGTTTATTCTGTACATAGCCAAACTGGCTTAAATATAAATAAGAAATTTAGCCTATATTCATTTTATTGGGGTGTTATTGCCTTATACACGGCATATAAGGCAATAACGTTTACCTATGCAGACCACTCAAATGGATCATGGTCAGCCAACACTTTGGCATAAGTGTTGGTCATGGTTTTTATGGAGAAGTAATAACCATGAGTTTGGGTTTCAAGATTCTTGGCATCGGCTTGAAAATGAATGTCTTCGCACCCCTCAGTTTGGCTAAATTTATCAATTAATGTCGTTAATTCACTGAGTTCAAGTTTATAAGGGGGATAGCTAAAGTTAACCGCTGCAACGAGTTCGCCCATTGCTGAATAACGGCGAATATAATCCGCCATTGTTTCAATTAACTTATCATCTTTTACCCCAATCCATTGGATGGCGTAACTTCTTACAATGAATCTTTTAGAATAAAAATAGTGTTCTTTTTCTCCCGCTATAATGGCGATATCGTGATATTGGCTATCTTCAATCAATTGCTGATGCGCGAGTTCAACATCTTCTATTTCTACATCAAGGCCTGCGACAGCAATAACTTGCTCGGCCGTCACCAGACGACCGTCCTTACTTAGCAAGCGAATATAATCAACCAGTTCAATCATATTTTATTTACCTATGCCGGTAACAATGCCAAGCTTTCTAGCTTGTCAGCGACGTAACCCAGTTTGAATTTTTCTAATGTTGCACGAGTCGGCACGCCAGTATCCTTATCCCAGCCCATTTCAGCGTAAAACATGTCTAAGCCTATTTGGATATCGTCTCGATCCATTTTAATCGTGCCTTCGTCGCCGAAGTTCTTGTCATGATCTAAGTCATAAACCCATTCAGACAAGACATCATGTTTATTTCGCTGATCAATTTCATTCATTTGCAACACGGTAAGTGCGCGGTGCAATTGCAAGACACTTTCTGCCATGGCGTCCAGTTCGGCTTCTGATGTTTCAATGCCTGTGACAAGGCTGAACATTTGTGCTTCGATTGAGCTGTCACCGATATAGTCTCGATTGGCATCTGGTGAAACAACGAGTGGGAACATCCAGTTACATAGGGTTAATGAATCATGTAATACATTTTTCACTAAACACCATTTAGCAAATTTTGCTTTGGAGGTATTCATGGCGGTGTAATGTTGAACTGGATCAAATGCGCCTTCGCCCCATAGTGACGCGGCTACTTCGGCGATCTTGGCGTGGGGAAGGCCACAGTTAATTAAGTTGATGTGCGAGTGACATTGCGGATCACGGTTAAATACTGTGTTTAGCAGCGCTCCTACTTGACCTGCTGATTCACTGGCGTGGTGAACGCCACCCACCATAGAACGGTTAAACACTTTCATGTTTTTATCGAGAAATACACTGTAGGTTTTACCGACTAAATCATAATTTGCATCAGATTCTAACTCGAAGGTCAATTCCGCCATACGAGGGGATTCTACCTCATTAAGAATATCTTCAACGTTGTACAGTTCACCATCTTCATTAATGAATTCATGTAAGCCACGGCCTAGGCAGCGACCTAGAATATTTGAGCCAGGATAATCTTCACTGTAGGCAATACGGGTATAGAAATCTTGCATAAAATGCGCATCGAGATCAGCGTATTGTGCCCAATTAATCGCAGCATATTCTTCAGCTGGTAGAATGATTTCCCAAAAGCCGCGGGCGGTAAACTCTCGCATTAAATGGGACAGTTGGCCGTAAGCACTCCAAATACCATAATCATCCATATAATAGGCACCAACGGTTTGAATGTCGGTTCGTTTTTCACCATTGCTTGGTTTCCCCATGGCGTACCAAGGATCGAGAAAACCTAAACATACATTGGTAATGTTTTCAGTTGGCAGATTGTATTCGGTTTTCATTTTTGGGTTTTTAACTTCACAAAAACAGCGAATAGGGCAAGAGTGGCAGCCTCCTGGACGTTTAAAGATTTTATTGGCTTCATCACGGCCAAAATACATTTCGGCCATTGAGGTGCGCATGCCTACTTTTTGGCGGTCATCCCATGGTGTTTCACCCACATCTACAGGATTGTCTGCTGCTCCCCATGTGACGCCTGGACCGCCGCGCCAACGACTGCCTGTAGAGCTATACTCTGCCCAAGATTGCGGCTGATTAGGAACAACTCCTTGATTGTTAGCACCAATGATCCCAAGAATATGGTCATCTAATGCACGTAATTGCTCATTGGTTGTCGATTCTGCGATATCGACTGTACCAGTGCCAATAATACCAATGGCCTTAAGTTTTTTAGAGCCTAGTACAGCCCCATGACCGCCTGCTGAGTGGCCACCTTGAGTTTGAATAGTTGATTGAGCTACAAGGTGTTCACCACTAGGGCCAATTGCTGCAACCTGAGCTTGTTGTCCCATTAATTTACTGATGCTGGCAAAGGTATCGAATATGCCTACTCCCCATAAAAAATCTGCGGGTTCGAGGGTGACAGTGTCATCAACAATTTTTAGCCATACAGGGGTTTCTGATTTACCTTCAATAATAATTGCATCGTAACCAGCAAATTTAAGCTCTGGTGAAAAGTGACCGCCAAAGTGGCCATCAGTGATTAAGTGATTTCGAATAACAGGGTTACGAGAAGTAATCGTTGTTCTAGCCGAACAAATTGCACCTGAGCCACTTAATGGCCCCGCTGAAATAACTAATTGGTTTTCTTCATCAGTTGCTTTAATTCCGTCGACATGGTCATCCCATAAAACTTTATAACCGATTCCCATTCCGCCAATATAATCGTGATAGGTTTCTGTTGTTTCTTTAGTAATAACTTTTGTAGTTAAATTAACTCTTAAAATATAACCGGCCCAGCCACCATATGTAGTAGTCATAATTATTCCTTTTTAGTTTTTAAACTAATTCTAAATACTTTTCATGAAGTTCAACTTCGGCAACAGCGTCTTCCCAGGTATAAAACTTAATTGCGCCAGTTGGGCAAACTTGGGCACAATTAGGGCTGCCTTCACAGAGATCGCATTTGAGAGATTTTCGAGTGGTTTTATCTATGGTGATAACTTGCTGCGGGCATTTGTCAGCGCAATAGCCACAACCGACACATAAGTCATCGTTGACCACTCTGGCTCCCGTTTCTTCGTTAACGGTAATCGCTTCTTGAGGGCAAACGGTCATGCAAACATCACATTGACGACAGGTTGATGGCACAATGGTGCTATCACCTTGTTCACCACGCTGGTCTTGATAGTTTGGCTGCACGCCATGGGGGCCAAAATTGAGATTTTTGGCAACTTTAATTCTTGAGGTACTTGGGCTGACAGCTGATTTCCCGTGGCTCCAGCTACAGGCTATTTCGCAACGTCGGCAACCTACACATAAGATAGGGTTGACGACCATGAGTCCACCGGGTATGACTTCAACTATTGGGGTTTCTGCGTCATCACTGCTACCACACCCAGTTAAAAAACCGACTAATGTTCCACCATAAACGGTTCCGACAGCGACCTTAGCGCCATTAGCAAGTAGTGCTCTCCTTGTAATCATATTTGTTTCCTCTTAATTATAAATATTGCTTTTATGTTTATATTTATGATTCGAGTATTATTTAATTAATTTAAAAACAAGTTGATTATGATCACGTTTGTTTTCTTGTTTTTCTAATTAGTCTTAATATATATCTTAAGTCACATTTTTTGGCTGTGTATTCCATTTATTAAAAGTTGCTTTTCTATTTAATTATTGAAAAATCCTATTCGATTCCATTTTTTGGAATTGTTACTTTTGAACTGAGTATTTTACTTTGTGGAATGTACTGTTTTGTTAGTTGTTGTTTTAATATTTTGAGTGGATTCATGATTTTTATCACAATAAGATTTTTATAAATAAATAATTATTACTAAAAATTAAAAATGCCGTGAATTAATAAAAGGAATAATAATGATGAGCAAATTGTTAATTAGGAAATATAAGAAGTGGATAACACCGCTTGTTTTAGTTCCAATGGTTGCACTTACTGCATGTTCCGGTGATGACGGAAAAAATGGCGATGATGGAGAATCTGGTGACATTAACATTGCAATTTCATCGGCAAAATCATTACAAGCTGAAATTGAAAAGGTCACGATTGATGAGTCGTTGCAGGTTTCTTTTGAGTTTTATCTTAGTAATGCCAACGGTGTAGCTGTAAGTGGTTTAGCCGATGTGGCGTCCATTTCAACTTTAGGGGCAGGCATTGCTAAGCTCGGAGTTCAACAAAGGCGCGTGCGCCCATTGAATGAAGCAGATAGCGCTACTATTGTGACAACTGCTGAAACTGATTTATCACCACAATGGACGAGTTATATCAATAACGTGGTTGAGCCTGGAGACGTTGCGGACAATGATTTAGAAGAGGGCTGGGACAAGCACAAAGGGACTCAGTGGCAAGCAAGTATTGAGTCGGATTGTAAAGAAGCTTGTATTGAAGCTATTGGAAACGGTTTATATCGCTATACGTTTTCACAGCCTTTAGATAGCTATTCAAATATTGATGGAATTAATACTGAATACAATGTAGAAAATATTCATCGGGTGTATTTAGAGTTAATGCCTTTTTCCGATGCAGACATCAGTACGATGTTGGTGAACACCACATTTGACTTTGACCCGACCACTGGCGTAAACGCTCCAGCAGAAGATACTCGGGTGTTACTGACAGCGGAGCAGAGTTGTTATCGATGCCATACAAATGACTTAAGTGCTGACAATAGCTTATTAATGCATGGCAATAAACGTTTTGATTACGAAGGCTGTGTGATGTGTCATACCAGTTATTCTGGCGATCCTGAAACAGGCGTGAGCATTGGTATGGCCAGCTTAGTACATAGAATCCATAAAAGTGATTATTTGGTCATTGGTTATAAAGGATCTGTCCATGATTATAGCGATCTGACTTATCCTGGTGATATGCATCAATGTCAGCAATGTCATATTGAAGATGGTGCGCCTCAAGCTGACTTTTACCAATACCCTGGTCAAGAAACCTGTTTAAGCTGTCATGAGAAATATGCACCTGACACCTGGAATGGGACTGCGGTAGGCTTATTTCACGATCGAGATGCGTTTCCTGATGCATGGGCGATGAGCTGCAGTGGTTGTCACCCAGATAGTAATAATCCATTAGGTTCGGCTATTTTCCACAATGCTACTGTGAGTGTGACAGATTCCTTGATTGAGCAATATCAGTTTGCGTTAACTGACAGTGTGGTAGATGAGGCGCAAGACACGTTAACAGCTACCCTAACTTTTAACCAATTAAGCACGAATCCAGATGCTGATCCCGCTATTAATAACCTTTGGCTGGTGGCATCAGGTAATCCGCAACAAGCTGTAATGCCAGAAAACAATGGCCAGCGTAAAGTGTGGGACCTAGTATCAAGCTCAGAAGATATCACGTTAATTAGAGAGAGCTCAGTTGTTACTGTGACGATTAACAATGCTGGTGTTGCCGATCTTGGGCTGAATACGACGGGTACCTTATATGCGAAGGTTATGGTTTGCGGAGACAAACTAACGGGTCTAGCAGCTTCATGTGAGGCACTAGAGACGGAAGCAAGTATCGTGCTTGCTGAGGTCCCAGCTGATGCAGCGATACCATTAACCACTAATGTTGAGCTTTATACTGAATTAGTGAATAACCAAAAGTGTATTGCTTGCCATGATGAACAGTTCCAGCAACGAGTGAATGAAGCTCACAGTAAAATCTCTACACCAGCCAATGGGGCAACTTGCGGTGCTTGTCACTCGCCACAAGTTGCGACAACTTTAACGGATGGTAGTTGTCAAAGCTGTCATACCAACGACATGGTTAAATACATGAATGCGACACGCAAGCACACACCTGGTGATGCAAGTATTAAAGCATTTAGAACTATTAATAATAGTCTAGGTTATCGAGAGTTAGTGCATTCACTGCATGCAAACACTCGCACAACCAAAGGCTATACCGGTAGTGAACGTGAAGCAATGACGTATCCGGCTTCTGCGAACGATTGTCGTGCTTGTCATGATGAAGGTCAGCTCCAAATGGATACGCTTGCTGCGCAAGACTCAGTCATAGTGGCAGCTCGTGATGCGACCTCATCGGGTCAAGTTTCTGAGTATTCACCGACTGTTGCTGTGTGTGCCTCATGCCATAACACTGAAGCAAGCTGGTCAGCTCATGCAGAAAGCTTCGGCGGTGTATTCCAACAAGATGCAAGCTCTGGCGCAATATATCATCCTGGTGATGAGTCTTGCCAAACCTGTCATGGCGAAGGGAAAAGCTTAGGTATTGATGTGATGCACGGACTGAACTAAATCGTTCATCAATGTGTTAAAGGTTGTATGAGTTAGCTTGCTTAGATTAGCTTATACAACCTTTTTTAGTTACTTTTAAGCTAAAGTGAGCTCATTAATCATGTTTTATTAACGTCGCTGGCTTGGTTATTTAACCAAAAATCTTGTATTTTCAGACTGCTGGAATAAATGTTGTAACGATTATTTACAATCCGTCTTAATTTTTTCTAACTCACTGTGTTTATTAGCTAAAACTTGTTTATTAGTTTGCTTTCCTAATTATGCAATTGTGTGTGCACATTTTGCGACTGTAATTTAGTTACATAAATCAGTATAATCACCGTCCAAATGGATTCGCTACGCGCGATTAATCTCTGTGACCTTTGGAAAATAATAATGACTACCCAACCCTTTCGTTCAGACATCGGTGTTATCGGCCTCGGTGTAATGGGCAAGAATCTCGCGTTAAATATTGCTGATAATGGCTACCAGGTCGCGGCTTTCGACCTCGACAGCGACAAAGTGAATACCGCAATAAATCAAGAACAAGCAGAAAGAAAAGCAAACTTAGCTCCCCGAATGCTAGGCTGTAATAATCTTACTGAAATGCTTGATTCTTTAGCTAAACCTCGCGTCATTGTGTTATCTGTGCCTGCTGGTGGACCTGTTGATGGCGTGTGTAATGCGCTTATTGAAGCAGGTATCGAATCAGACGATATCATTGTTGATACAGGTAATAGTCTATGGACTGATACTGTGGAGCGTGAAGCGCGCTTTAAAGGTAAGTTTGTATTTTTTAGTTCTGCTGTTTCAGGTGGAGAAGTTGGCGCACGTTTTGGACCTTCTTTAATGCCTAGTGGTGATAAAGATGCTTGGCAATACGTGGCACCTGTATGGAAAGCAATGGCAGCAAAAGTTGATCCTGCAACAGGCTTGCCTATTGAGCGGTTTGAGCCGGGCAATCCAGTGATTGAAGGGGAGCCATGCACGACTTACATAGGTCCTGCGGGCTCTGGCCATTACGTTAAAATGGTGCATAACGGTATTGAATATGCTGACATGCAACTCATTTGCGAAGCTTATCAATTATTGCATGATGGCTTAGGTTTATCTGCTCATGAAGTTGGTAGTATTTTCCATACTTGGAACCAAGGTAGTTTAAATAGCTATCTTATGGAAATAAGCGCAGAGGTGTTACAACAAGATGATCCGTTAACCGGCCAACCTCTGGTTGAAATGATCTTAGATAAAGCGGGTCAAAAAGGCACTGGTCTATGGACTGCGGTAAGCAGCTTACAAATTGGCTGCCCTGCGCCAACAATTGCTGAAGCGGTTTATGCACGTGCGGTGAGTACGCAAAAAACCTTGCGGGTTAATTTAAGCAGTAAGCTTTCTGGTCCTGCAAAAATACCATTGAACGATGCCGAAAAAGCGGAGTTTATCGCTAACCTGGAAGATGCTTTATATTGCGCCAAGGTATGTTGTTATGCCCAAGGTTTTCAATTAATGGCGATGGCGGCTAAAGAGCAAAATTGGGATTTAGATTTTGCTGAAATCGCCAAGATTTGGCGTGCGGGTTGTATCATTCGTGCCACTTTCTTACAGTCAATTACTAAAGCTTATCAAGATGATGCAGCGCTTCCAAACTTACTCATGGCGGATACCTTTAGCGAGAGTTTATCAGCTAAGCATATGA
Source organism: Shewanella sp. UCD-FRSSP16_17 (assembly GCF_001675935.1). Lineage (NCBI taxonomy): Bacteria > Pseudomonadati > Pseudomonadota > Gammaproteobacteria > Alteromonadales > Shewanellaceae > Shewanella > Shewanella sp. UCD-FRSSP16_17. The sequence continues at coordinate 10,260 of NZ_LZFV01000002.1, read as the reverse complement.
ATTGGCGCAAGACCGTTGCGGCATCTGTCATGCAAGGGATCCCTGCACCCTGCATTAGTTCTGCAGTGGCTTATTATGATAGCTATCGCAGTGAAACCTTGCCCGCAAATTTACTCCAAGGTCAACGTGACTTTTTTGGGGCTCATACATTTGAACGTACCGATAAACCAGCAGGTGAAAAATATCATCTAGATTGGAGTGCTAAGCAACGCACATTATCAAAAGTCTGATATCGAGTTTGAATAACAGCTTTTAGCTGGCTATTGATTAAAAGCACTTCTATTTAGAAGTGCTTTTTTGTGTATAGAATAATGATATTACCCAATCCAGCGGGTAAGCAAAACTTGTAACTGCGGCTTGACTGCTATAGGTTCAACTATAAGCAGTAAGGTTTGTAAGTAAAAATTCATAGTTATGAGGGAATATAATGCCGACAAAAGCTGATAAAAAGAAACGAATAGCCGAAGCGATAGAAAGCGTCACGTTTGAATATGAACAATACTCCAAAAATGCTGCCAAAAAACTCCCCCCCCTTGAAATTGACAATAATGATGCACTAGAAAAATTACTTGAAGTCGTACTGCTAAGGGAATCGTTAAGTCAAAGAACTGCAGCTAAAGCACCTGCATCAGTGAAGTTAAGAGCTTCTTTAGCCGACATGATCTTGCTTAATGATGATTTTGACCGAAAACAGATCTCGGCCAATGCAACGGCAGAAGTTGAATCTTAAAAGTCTACAGTGCTAAGTTTTTACGTATGCCAAAACGCCTTTTCCCATAAAGGAAAGGCGTATTAAGCGGATTGCGTTTAACTTATTAACTGGTGGGTAATTTGTTTCGCTGTTTGCTTCAGCGCATTTTGAAGCAGGTTTAGCTCTGTGTGGTTTAGCACATTGGGTAACACTGAAAAGGTGAGTGCGGCAATCACTTGTCCTTCTGGTTCTCCAATCAATGCGCAATATTCCGCGATACCTTCAATATGGCTTGTATGTGTAAACAAAAAACCTTGTTGCTTAACTTCTTCCAGTTGAGCAGATAAAGCCATTTTCTGTTTTTGATTCATTGTTAAATAAAGTGCATCTCGTTTTAGTATCATCAAGGCGACATCAGGGTTACTGTTTGCCAGTAATACCTTACCTGCAGTTGATGAAACGGTAGAGAACATTGCTCCTTCAGTTATGTTGATTGACACTGGGGAGTGACTTTTTGCTTGTACAATAACCATTGCCTGACTTTGGTAAAGCATGCTTAAGTGGCAAGCTTGACCTGTTGTAACCGCCAAATCCTCCATTAACGGCAGCGCTGCTTGCCTCACTTTATCAATCGGCGATATTCCTCTTGAGAGGTTATATATTTTCAAAGACAGCCGATATCGACCAGAAGACTCATCCCGATGAAGATACCCCCGAGCTTCAAGGTTAACCAATACCCGATAGATATCATTTGGCTTACGCCCAATACCTTTGGCTATCTCTGATTGAAGTAAAGGGGTTTGTTGCTCAGCTAAAAATTCCAAAATATCAAAGCCCTTGTCCAATGCTGGCACAGAGTATTTTTGTTCTGCAATTGAGTTAACACTTGCTGGCATATCACCTTTCCCTTTTATTAATGGTGCCCAATTGTTCGGTTGGCCTTTTTCTTTGAGATGTAGGTAAGGCTATTTGAGCAAAATTTGCATATAAAACCGACTGGGTATTTATTTATAAGCTCAATACTTATATAAATTTAATATTTATATGTAAATAAAAACTTGCGATCTTAATAAGTTTAATTGATTATTGTTAACAATACTCGATTTGCTTAGGCATTTATTTTGCCATTATCGAGCAAGATGAATAAAGACGGAACTAACATTAGCAATTAAAAGGAGGTATGGAAGATGAGTAAGCTTGAATTAACAGTTGAACAGATTAAAGATTTTAATCGTGATGGCTATGTCATTGTAAAGGGGTACTATTCTCAACAAGAAATGGCGAAATTGCAGCAAGTCGCTTTTAATGATGAGGGTTTGTACCAACAAGCATGGAATAAGAAAGACAGTCAAGGTGCCTTAAGCAAGGTGTGCATTTGGCAGCAAACTGGTGATGACTTATACAGTATGTTTTCTAGAGGCCGACGACTTGTTGATTCAGTAGAAAAGATACTAGAAGAGGAGGCTTACCATACGAGTACCAAAATCATGATGAAAGAGCCATTGGTTGGAGGCGCTTGGGAATGGCATCAAGACTTCGGTTATTGGCATCAAGATAACCTTATGCTGTACCCAAAAGCGATTAGCTGCATGATTGCCATCAACCCTGCAACAGTTGAAAATGGCTGCTTACAGGTACTAAAAGGCTCACATCATATAGGAAGGTTAGATCACGCTAACACTGGCGATCAAAAAGGCGCAGACATGACTTTTGTCGAAGAAGCAATGAAGTATCATCCTTTAGTCAATGTTGAGTTAGCAACAGGGGATGTTCTGTTTTTTCATTGCAACTTGCTGCATAAATCAAATCAAAATCGCTCAGATAAACCTAGATGGTCGATGATATGTGCTTACAATGCAATTACTAATCAAGCATTTAAACCAAATGAAGCTGTGTATTATCCGCTTTATAGGCTGGATGATAGTGCTATTCTTGAATGGCATGAAGAGGGAAGAAAAGGGTAATTATTACAGGATTAAGTATAGGCTTAATAAGGTAAAAAGCTTCCTATGACATGCTTGTATTAATGTTAAAGCAAGTTCATAGGAAGACTTATTGTGCGAGCGGTCAGTTACATTGGCAAACTAAAGATTAATCCTATGCTGAACAATAGGCTGAAAATCATTGTTAATTTAGCTGTGCGCCCCAAGATTGGGTTTAAGGCTTCACCACTGGTATTACTGAACTCTCCGCTGAGTTGACGAGCGTAGATTAATGATAAACCTGCTAGCAGCACTGGAAGGCCTGCAAGGTTACCCATTAAAAAACCACCAATAATAAGACCAAAAGGTAAATAGACTAATGCTTGATATAAGACTCTAGCTTGAGCTTGTCCAATTTTGACTGCAAGGGTATTTTTACCTGCTTTGGTGTCTGTTTGAATATCACGGGTATTATTTACTAGCATAATCGCTGCGTTAAACATGCCAATAGCGCTTCCTAACAGCCAAGCACTGGTACTTGTGTCACCTGCTTGTAAGTAATAACTACCAACGACGGCAACAAGTCCAAAGAATACAAATGCTGCCACTTCACCTAAACCATGTGATGCTAAAGGGTAAGGTCCGCCGCTGTAACATACCGCACCAAGTAAGGATGCCACGGCTAATATCGCAATAGGCCAGCCACCATGAAAAATAAGTGCTGAACCAACCAATAATGCAAGCAATAAGCAGACAACCATGGCATTGCGTACACTGCTAGGTGATAACATTCCGCTTTGGGTCACTCTGACAGGCCCTACTCGTTCTTCTGTGTCGATGCCATTTTTAAAATCAAAATAATCATTGGCTAAATTGACGGCAATTTGCAATAAAATGGCACATAACATTGAAATGCAAGCAATGGTATAACTGAATTGCTCAAGGTGTAGGGCTAAAATATTACCAATTAATAATGGACCAATGGCAGCAGGTAAAGTGCGAGGTCTAATGGCTAAAATCCAAGATTGCATATTGTTAAGGCTTCAAGATATCGAGTTAAATTAGGATAGACTAATAGCATAGCAACTTTTTTTGATTAAGTACGAGGTTGTGATCGCGCAATTAAGTAAAATCTTGTTACTAATTGTGCTGAATTTTATCGTTTTTTTGTTTATTTGTACGTAAATTCGAGAATATATTTACGCTAGGCGTGTGGTTCTAAGGTAATCTAAGTTTATTGGGTCAGATTGTGCAGACGTTAGGGAAATTATGAGTCAAGTTTTAAACGATTTATTATCATTGCTTTCATTAGAGCAAATCGAACTAGGGCTGTTCCGTGGGCAAAGTCAGGATTTAGGCTTCGGTCATGTCTTTGGCGGACAAGTGATGGGGCAAGCGTTAAGTGCTGCAAAGCAAACAGTAAGTGAAGATAGGCATGTGCATTCATTACACTCTTATTTTTTGCGGGCGGGTGATGAGAAACTTCCTATTGTTTACGATGTTGAAAACATGCGTGATGGGGGCAGTTTCAGTGCAAGACGAGTAAAAGCGATTCAAAAAGGCCGCCCTATTTTTTACATGACTTGCTCGTTTCAAGCTCCTGAAGAAGGTTTTGAACATCAAGCTGAAATGCCAGTCGTCGATGGTCCAGACGGGTTACTAAATCAGCAAGAATTAGCTTCTACAATGCGCGATAAAGTACCCGCTAACATACTTGAAAAATTCATGGCTGACTCGCCGATAGAAATGCGCTTGGTTAATCCAATACATCCTATCGCTCCAGACTCTACTGAACCCAAGCGGTATATTTGGATGCGAGCGAATGGCCATATTCCAAGTGATCACAGTGTTCATGAATATTTACTTGCATATGCGTCAGATTTCAACTTTCTGGTGACTGCGGCTCAGCCTCATGGTGTGTCATTTTTAACGCCAGGGATTAAAATGGCGACGATAGATCATGCCATGTGGTTCCATAGGCCGTTTAATTTTTCAGATTGGTTGCTTTATAGTGTAGAAAGTACCAATGCCAGCGGTGGCCGCGGTTTTGTTAAAGGGCAGTTTTTTGATCAACAAGGTCGCTTGGTTGCATCTGCAACACAAGAAGGCTTATTAAGAATGACGAAAGGATAAAAATATGAAGTTCGGTGTAAAAGCAGCAATGTTTGCGTTGATGACATTTATGATGACAGCGTGTGTAACCGTTACCCCAGATGAACCGGTTATTATTAATGGCTATGCGGGTTACCTCGAGAAAATTGTATTGCCTCAAAACTGTAAAATTAACATTGCGATTATTGGTCTTAATACCCCAGGTTTAATTATCTCGCAAAAAACGTTCGATATTGCCAGAGCACCAGTACCATTTAAGTTTACTTTACCTGCGGACAGTATTGATGAAGATATTGAGTATGGGGTTGTTGCGATGATTCTGTATCAAGATAGACCTATTTTTCAAACCTATGAGAAATTTCCGGTTATCAATAATGATAAGTTCACCACTGAAGTTATTATGAAAAAGGTAGATCGCTAAACTGATCACTGTATACCTGCTTAAAAACAGCAGGGTTCAATAGTAAAACTATTGCTCGAACTTTACGTTATGTCTTAATGATTATGCTGACAAATTAAGACATAACTCACATCTTTAACTTTCTCAAATTGCTTATGGTCTTCATCGAGCAATAATCAATGCTCAGTTAACTACTTAATCGAGGCTTATGTTGTGCCTGATTTACTTGCCAAAGAAGCCCCTGAAAACCAATCTGGTGGCGAACAAAGATTAATTTGGGCATTGTGTCTCGCATCTATCGTTGTTTATATCAATTTATATGCAGTACAAGGCATGCTGCCCTTAATTGCTGAGTATTTTAATGTCAGTGGTGCTAAAGCAACATTGATCTTGTCTGTTACCAGTTTTTCGCTGGCTTTTTCGTTACTTATTTATGCGGTAATTTCAGACCGAATAGGCCGTTTAGCACCTATTATGGTCAGTTTATGGATGTTAGTCGCTTCCAATCTATTACTTATTTTTGCTCGAGACTTTGATGCTTTATTATTGGTTAGGCTATTGCAGGGGGTATTACTCGCAGCAGTGCCTGCCATTGCAATGGCATATTTTAAAGAACAATTACCAGCAGGGTTTTTATTAAAAGCGGCTGGTATTTACATTATGGCAAATAGTTTAGGCGGTATTGGTGGCAGGTTAATGGGAGGGCTTTTGTCTCAGAACTTTACCTGGGAACAAGCCATGATGGTGAATTTTTCGGTTACTTTGATTGGGATTTCTATAGTCACATATTTGCTACCAAGAAGAGAAATAAAGTGCGCGGCAACCCAACACTCAACGAGCGTCATTAATAAAATAAAGCACGATATCGGTGGTTTTATTTATCATTTGACAGATCCCCAGATGCGGCTTGTATATGCCATCGGTGGACTTGCTTTTATGATGATGGTGAATCAGTTCAGCTTTATTCAATTACACTTGATGGCCGACCCATACAATTTTAGCCGTTTTGCGGCGACTTTAATTTTTCTTTGCTATTTAAGTGGAACATTAACGTCTTATTTATCTGCTAAGTGGGTGGTTAAATTTGGCGCCCAACGATTATTCAAAGGCGCATTGGTTGTGATGCTGCTTGGCACGTTATTGACCTTAATGGATAATCTACTTTGCATTACAATTGGTTTTTTACTGACTGCGAGTGGTTTTTTCTTAACTCATAGTTGTTGTAATTCGTTTGTGGCGATAAGAGCATCGACTCATAGAGCTAAGGCGACTTCCCTATACCTTTGCAGTTATTATCTAGGAGCGTCCCTTGGAGGCCCTTATTTGATGATATTTTGGCATCAATCAGAGTGGCAAGGTGTTGTTATTGGTTCGGTAGGGTTATTGTCTCTGTTATTAGTGGCTATTTTAAGGTTGACACATCATCAATCGAAGGCAGCTGAACAAGAGCTCAATACGCAAACACAGTAACGACATAGATAAGTTTTCTACCTTTGAATTAGAGGCCTAAAGGCCTCTTTTTTTTGTTGTTTTTTCTTGCGCTAAGCCTGCTCGACGTTCAAAACTGAGTTGTCTATTGAAACAACGTTAGTATCCAGTTATTACATTCACTTTGTACCTCATGTACAAATACAATACGTAATGTTTGATTTTAATTGTTCAGCACTCATTTTAGAGTGAACTTTAAAGAATAGCTAAAGCCTCAACTCACTAAGTATCCTAGATAGATTATGTAATTATTAAGAGCTCATCTTGATTTGATTGGCGTTGCTAACTAACACTTTAGGCGTTGACATTATAGTCGTTACGTATAGGTATTCATTTAGAGAGGTCTTTTTGAGTTAGTGATAAATTTCAGACATAAAAAAACCACAATTAAGTGGCTTTGATATTACTTAAAACTCAGTTTGATAACTCAGAGTTAAGAAAGTGGTATCCCCTAGGGGATTCGAACCCCTGTTACCGCCGTGAAAGGGCGGTGTCCTAGGCAGTGGTATCCCCTAGGGGATTCGAACCCCTGTTACCGCCGTGAAAGGGCGGTGTCCTAGGCCTCTAGACGAAGGGGACCCGGACATATTGTTTTACTTCCAATATAACGAAGACCTATAAGTAACACTTTAGAAGGCTATTAAAGTGAAACCGCCGTGCTCTTGTAATAACAGCGCGGTGCCCTAGGCTCTCTCTTCTTTAATCGAAGGGGACCCGGACTGGCGTTATACTCTACCAAAGAGTGAATAACTCATTAAGTTCTGTAGGCTAAAACTTAACGCTTTTTTATTTTCTCGAAGTTCATCAAGAAAAAATAAATAGTGGTATCCCCTAGGGGATTCGAACCCCTGTTACCGCCGTGAAAGGGCGGTGTCCTAGGCCTCTAGACGAAGGGGACCCGGACTGCATTAGACTCTGCAAAGAGTGAATAACTCATTAAGTTCTGTAGGCTAAAACTTAACGCTTTTTTATTTTCTCGAAGTTCATCAAGAAAAAATAAATAGTGGTATCCCCTAGGGGATTCGAACCCCTGTTACCGCCGTGAAAGGGCGGTGTCCTAGGCCTCTAGACGAAGGGGACCCGGACTGCATTAGACTCTGCAAAGAGTGAATAACTCATTAAGTTCTGTAGGCTAAAACTTAATGCTTTTTATTTTCTCGAAGTTCATCAAGAAAAAATAAATAGTGGTATCCCCTAGGGGATTCGAACCCCTGTTACCGCCGTGAAAGGGCGGTGTCCTAGGCCTCTAGACGAAGGGGACCCGGACTGCATTAGACTCTGCAAAGAGTGAATAACTCATTAAGCTCTGTAGGCTAAAACTTAATGCTTTGATTTAAATATAATTGGTGGAGCTACACGGGATCGAACCGTGGACCTCTTCGCTGCCAGCGAAGCGCTCTCCCAGCTGAGCTATAGCCCCTCAACTATACTTAATACATTTGGACATGCTGCGATAAATAATCACGTTGTGTCTCAACTGCGAGGCGCATTCTATGCAGCCTCGCCAAAAGTGTCAACTCGTTTTTTAAGAATTTATTCTATCTGCTACAAATTCAATCGCTTTGGATATTCTTTGTTCGCAACGAGCCTTTCCAACTAAAAATAAGGTTAAATCTACAGCAGGTGACATGCCAGCGCCTGTAACGGCTACACGTAAAGGCATTCCGACTTTACCCATTCCCACTTCAAGTTCTGCAGCAGTATCTTCAATTGCTTGATGTATTGCTTCAACAGTCCACTCTGGAAGTGCAGCAATTTTTTGCTGAATTAGCTTTAACGGCTCCATGGCTACGCCACGTAAATGCTTTTTAGCGGCATTTTCGTCAAAAGCGTCGAAATCTTCGTAAAAGTAGCGGCTAGAAGCTGCTAACTCTTTCAAGGTTTTTGCTCTTTCAGATAATGCAGTAACAACTTCAGCTAATGCTGGGCCGTTTGCTGTATCAATTTTTTGGTGATCCATGTGCCATTGAAGATGCTTTGCTACATATTCTGGAGCAAGCTCCTTAATGTAGTGTTGGTTCAACCAATTTAGCTTTTCAGTATTAAAGGCAGAAGCGGCTTTATTGATATCGTCTAGTTTGAATAGCGAGATCATTTCTTCCATCGAAAACACTTCTTGGTCGCCATGTGACCAACCTAAACGTACAAGGTAGTTAAGCAGTGCTTCTGGTAAGTAACCATCATCACGATATTGCATTACACCAACAGCACCATGACGTTTTGACAATTTTGCACCGTCATCACCTAAAATCATCGATACATGAGCATATTCAGGTACTGGTGCACCTAATGCTTTAAGGATGTTAATTTGACGAGGGGTGTTGTTGATGTGGTCTTCACCACGTACAACGCAAGTGATACCCATATCCCAATCATCTACAACTACACAAAAGTTATAAGTCGGCGTACCTTCTGTACGGGCGATAATTAAGTCATCTAAAGTGTCATTAGCAAATTCGATACGACCACGTACATGATCATCAAATACCACACTGCCTTCTGTCGGGTTCTTAAAACGGATGACAAATGGTTCATCTGTATCACGAGGCTCAAGATCACGACAGTGACCATCATATTTTTGTGACTCACCATTCGCAGCTTGTTCTTCACGCATTGCTTCAATACGCTCACGGGAACAATAGCACTTATAAGCAGTACCTTCTTCTAGCATCTGCGTAATGATTTCGTTATAACGATCGAAACGTTTAGTTTGGTAATATGGACCTTCATCCCAAGTTAGTCCTAACCATTCCATTCCTTCAAGAATGGCTGCACATGCTTCAGGTGTTGAACGTTCAATATCAGTATCTTCTACACGTAAAACAAACTCGCCTTGGTTTGCGCGGGCATAAAGCCAAGAATAAAGTGCTGTTCGAGCACCACCTACATGTAAAAAGCCTGTTGGGCTAGGAGCAAAACGCGTCTTAGTTGTCATAATGGGACACTAACCTATTTCAAAAACGTCTATATAAAGACAGATATAATAAAGTGGGCGATATTCTATACCTAAACTACCTTATTATGCGAGTTTCACTTTTGATTATATAAGCTGGGTCGCTTTACTTAAGTGATATTATTCTTGTGAAGAAAAACTATAGCTAACAGGCGAATGTCTTGCTGCTTGAAGTTTACTAATTACTGAATGAGTTCTTGATTGCACAAGATAGATTTAATCTGGATAAAGCTCGGCGATTAAAATTAATGCTAAAGCTTAAATTCTTGATACAAGCTTAATGACGAAAGTAAACAAAAGAAAAGACATGAAAGCTTATGACCCTAAGCGCTTGCTTAATAATGCATCAAAAGGTTAAGTATTCATGTCTGTTATGGGTTTAAAGCGTTTAACAATTCAGCAGTGTGCACGTTTTTAGCGCTGCTAAGCTTTGTTTCGTGAAAAAGTCGTTGACAGTATTTTGTTGCTCCCTATAATACGGCCCCACACAGCGAGGTCGATTAGCTCAGCTGGGAGAGCACCTCCCTTACAAGGAGGGGGTCACTGGTTCGAGCCCAGTATCGACCACCATTCTTTTTTAAGAATTAAATCATTGTGTAAATCCCAGGTCGATTAGCTCAGCTGGGAGAGCACCTCCCTTACAAGGAGGGGGTCACTGGTTCGAGCCCAGTATCGACCACCATTCTTTTTGTAA